>NZ_JAIFZS010000029.1 GCF_019710635.1 Mycolicibacterium xanthum | reverse complement strand
GGGTGCGGGGGTCGTCGGGGCATACGGCGTGGATCATGGCGGCGATGCGGGTGTTGAGCAGGGCGGCGTCGGGGCCGGTGAGGCGGCCGTGCACGGTGGTGGTGGCGGTGGCGTCGTCGCGTTTGCCGATGCTCAGGTAGCGGCCGCGGATGTTGTCGCGGGTGCGGCGTACGGCGTCGGGGTCGTGGCGTTCGACCCAGATGTCGATGGCTTGGTCGAGTTTGTATTGCGACAGGGGGCCCCAGGCGGCGGCGCGGTCGGCCAGTGCGGTGTCGAGTGCGGCCAGGGCGTGTGGGTCTTCGACCAGTTCGGTGCGGAAGTGGATGGTGGTGATCATCGTGGTGCTCAGTTGGCCGGCCAGGAACGCCGCGCCGACTTTGGGGAGGCGGTCGCGCAGGGTGACCGCGAGGTCGAGTTGGGTCAGGGCGCGGCCGTGGCGCAGGGTCAGGGCGGCGGCGATCTCGGCGGCCGCGCCGTCGACGGCGTCGCAGGCCCGCCGGGGGTTGTCTTCTTCGGCCTGGCGGCGGTGGAGAAGTTCGGCGGCGGCGGCCAGTTTGCGGGCCTCGGCGGCGGCCGCGGCGCGGGCCCAGCCGGTGAGTGCGTCGATCAGCTCGGCGTCGGACGCAGCGGCCAACTCGGCCGGACCGGGAAGTGAACCATCGAACACGTGTTCGAGTATAGATCGGGGGTACGACACGATGGGCGCGTGGTTTCTGCCAGCGGTCGGTCAATTTCTGCCAACGGAAATGATGCCGGTGAGCTGCGGGTTTAACCAGTCAGATCGGACAAGATCGCCAAACGAAGTCGAAACCGCGTGATTCGCTCCACGGCTCCGACCCGACAAGGGAAGAGCACCGAAATGAAGAACATCACCATCGCCACCGCCACAGCCGCCGCCCTGACCGGAGCCGTCCTGGGCCTGGCCGCCCCGGCCGCCGCCGCCCCCAGCGCCGGAGGCAACGCCGATGCCACCATCAGCCAGCTCGAGGACCAGGGCAACCGGGTCATCGTCAACCGGCTCTCCGACGCCCCGCTGTCGCAGGCCACCGTGGTCGGCGTCCAGCCCGGCCCCGACATCCGCGATGAGGTCTGGAGCGCCGACGGCGACTCCATCCGGCAGAACGTCATCACCGGCAAGGTCTACTACGTCGACGTCCGCTGAGCGGGCAATCGAGCAGCGTCCGCTGAGCGGGCAATCGAGCAGCGTTCACTAAGCCCAGGGCGAACGAGGGGCATATCCACCACGGATATGCCCCTCGTTCACGCATTGGGCACCGACCCACCCTTGAGTGCTAGCACTCGCATGTATAGAGTGCTAGATGGCAGCCGGGTCACCCCCGTGTCGGCACCCGCGACGACGGCGCGAGGGCAGGATCCGGCGACCGAATACACACACCTACATCAGTGAAGGGGCTCCAATCGTGGCGAGCGTTAACATCAAGCCACTCGAGGACAAGATCCTCGTACAGGCCAATGAGGCCGAGACCACGACCGCTTCCGGTCTGGTCATCCCCGACACCGCCAAGGAGAAGCCGCAGGAAGGCACCGTCGTCGCAGTTGGCCCCGGCCGCTGGGATGAGGATGGCGAGAAGCGGATTCCTCTGGATGTGTCGGAGGGCGACGTGGTCATCTACAGCAAGTACGGCGGCACCGAGATCAAGTACAACAACGAGGAGTACCTGATCCTGTCGGCGCGCGACGTTCTCGCTGTCGTCTCCAAGTAAGCGAATCGTGTTCCGCCCCGGACGTTCCCGCATATGCGGGTGATGTCCGGGGCGGCGCGCGTCATACCCGTCTCTAGGGAAAGACATTTATGAGTAAGCAAATTGAGTTCAACGAAACCGCGCGTCGCGCCATGGAGGCGGGCGTCGACAAGCTCGCCGACGCGGTCAAGGTGACCCTTGGTCCGCGTGGGCGCATGGTCGTGCTGGCCAAGGCCTTCGGCGGACCGACCGTCACCAACGACGGTGTGACCATCGCCCGTGACGTCGACCTCGAGGATCCGTTCGAGAACCTCGGTGCCCAGCTGGTGAAGTCGGTGGCGACCAAGACCAACGACGTCGCCGGCGACGGCACCACCACCGCGACCGTGCTGGCCCAGGCCATGGTCAAGGCCGGCCTGCGTAACGTGGCCGCCGGCGCCAACCCGATCGCACTCGGTTCGGGTATCGGCAAGGCCGCCGACGCGGTGTCCGAGGCCCTGCTGGCCGCCGCCACCCCGGTGAACGACAAGAAGGCCATCGCGCAGGTGGCCACCGTGTCGTCGCGTGACGAGCAGGTCGGCGAACTGGTGGGCGAGGCCATGACCAAGGTCGGCACCGACGGCGTCGTCACGGTCGAGGAGTCCTCCACGCTGAACACCGAGCTCGAGGTCACCGAGGGCGTCGGCTTCGACAAGGGCTTCATCTCGGCGTACTTCGTCACCGACTTCGATTCGCAGGAAGCGGTTCTCGAGGACGCGCTGGTGCTGCTGCACCGCGAGAAGATCAGCTCGCTTCCCGACCTGCTCCCGCTGCTGGAGAAGGTCGCCGAGGCCGGTAAGCCGCTGCTGATCGTCGCCGAAGACATTGAGGGCGAAGCGCTCTCGACGCTGGTCGTCAACGCGATCCGCAAGACGCTCAAGGCCGTCGCGGTCAAGGCACCGTTCTTCGGCGACCGACGCAAGGCGTTCCTCGACGATCTCGCGGTCGTCACCGGTGGTCAGGTCGTCAACCCCGACGTCGGCCTGGTGCTGCGTGAGGCCGGACTGGACGTGCTCGGCACCGCGCGCCGCGTGGTGGTCGACAAGGACAGCACCGTGATCGTCGACGGCGGGGGTACCCACGAAGCCATCGAGGGCCGCAAGTCGCAGCTGCGTGCCGAGATCGAGGCCTCCGATTCGGACTGGGATCGCGAGAAGCTCGAGGAGCGGCTGGCCAAGCTCGCCGGCGGCGTCGCCGTCCTGCGGGTCGGAGCTGCCACCGAGACCGATCTGAAGAAGCGCAAGGAAGCGGTCGAGGATGCGGTGGCTGCGGCCAAGGCGGCCGTCGAGGAGGGCATCGTCGTCGGTGGCGGTGCGGCCCTGGTGCAGGCGCGTGCCGGCCTGGCCAAGCTGCGCGAGTCGCTTTCCGGTGACGAGGCGCTCGGTGTCGACGTGTTCACGTCGGCGCTGTCCTCGCCGCTGTACTGGATCGCCACCAACGCCGGACTCGACGGTTCGGTCGTGGTGAACAAGGTCTCCGAGCTGCCCGCCGGTCACGGCTTCAACGCCGCGACGCTGGTTTACGGCGACTTGATCGCCGACGGTGTCATCGACCCGGTGAAGGTGACCCGTTCTGCGGTGGTCAATGCCGCTTCGGTGGCCCGGATGGTCCTCACCACCGAGACCGCGGTCGTCGACAAGCCGGAAGAGGTCGAGGATGACGGTCATGGCCACGGCCACGGCCATCACCATCACTGAGTGACGTTCGACGAAACACCCCCGGTCCTGTTGGGCCGGGGGTGTTCTCGTGCGGCCGAGCTTCCTGATGCTGGTGCGGGTGCTTCGTCGTCACCATTCCTCGGTGGCAATGGGTTAGCGTGCGACGAGGCGTTCGACCAGCCCCAGCTTGAATCGCTCGGCCTGCTCGACGTCGAAGCCGGCGGCTCGCACGTGTACGGAGGGGCGGCGTAGGAAGTGCTCACCTCCGAGGGGAACGGTGAAGACCTCCAGGAAGCGCTGCGCACCGCGCGCCAGCCGAGAGCTGCTTTCGATGTGGTCGACGAGGATGAGCTTTCCGCCGGGGCGCAACACCCGCACCATTTCGCCGATCGCCTTGGTGTGGTCCGGAATCGCGCACAGCCCGAAGGTGCAGACGACGGTGTCGAATGAGGCCTCGTCGAACGGAAGTTTGTGCGCATCCGCCTGTCGCAGCGTGACTTCGCGGCCCAGCTCGGCTGCACGTCTGCGAGCGATGTCGAGCATCGCGTCGCTCCAGTCGATGCCGGTCAGCGTGACGCTTGGCGGGTAGGCCTCCAAATTGAGTCCCGTTCCGACGGCGACTTCCAGCACCTCGCCGGTCGCCCGACCGCAGGCCCACATGCGGGAGTCTCCGAACAGGTGGCGGTCGAAGAGTGCCATCTGCCGGTCGTAGGACTGTGAATGTTTGTCCCAGTAGCGTTTCCAACGGACGGATCGCACATCATTCGACGTCACGGACGGTCAGCCTCCTTGTGCTGGCGGCTGTATCGGCTCATAGCCAACTCGGCGGCCTGATCGAATTCGCCAGATCGACCAGGGTGTAGCGATGGCGCCGCCGCGGCGCATGCCGCGCCAGCTCCCGCAGGGCCTCCTCGGTGCCCGCGCGCAAGCCCTGCTGGTCGAACGGGTGGCCGAAGATCGGTGCCGCGTCGGGCCGGGCGCCGGACCGCAACCAGTCGAGCGCGGTGCCGAGCACGAGTGCGCGCATCTGCAGCGCACGCGGCTCGGTCTCGGCCAACTGCCCGACGCGCTGCGCCGCATCGCGCAGGTCGGCCTCGGTGATGTCGTCGACCGGTATCCCCGCGAGCAGGATGACCACCGACGTCAGCTGGGCCTCGGCGTAGTGGCGGGAGGTCAACGGAACCTGGTCGAGCACCGCGATCGCGCCGGCTCGATCATCACGGTCAGCGAGTTGGCGGGCCAGGCCGAACGCCGCACTCACCATGGAGTGGTCGGTGCGCCACAGCGTTCGGTAGCAGCGCTCGGCCGACCTGTGCAATTTTTCGGCGTCCGGTAGGTCACCGGCCTCGAGCATCAGCTCGGCCGCCGCGGCCGACGCCAGCTTCGGTGCGGCTTCCCCGGGTAGCGCGGCCACCACCCGCTGGAAGCATGCCAGTGCGGCCCGGGGAACCCCGGACTCCAGCGCGGTAATCCCGTCGTCCCAGTCCATCCGCCAATCGCATTCCGGATCCTCGGTCGCAGACGGTGCGGGCAATGCGCGGGCGACGCTGCCCGCGCTCAGTCGAACATCGTGCCGGCGACCGTCGACGAACACATCGGTGCGCTGCAGCACCAGATCGGCTCCGAACGTGTGGCGTGGCGTGCTGAACAGGGCTGACGGCCCTGGATGCGGCACACCCGTCTGCTCGGCGAGGATTTCGCGCAGCACCCCCTTGCACTGGGTCGCCATCTCGTCGACGGATGAAAATCGCTGCGCTGGAAGAGGGTTCGTCGCCCGTTCCAGCAGCCGGTGGAACGACTCGTAGCGCTGGAACAGTGGCACATCGCCGGGGCCCGGCAGGGTCTCGGCGAAGCGGTCGTTGGGCAGGTCGACCGTCAGTTTGGCCAGCGTTCGGGCGATCGTGTAGATGTCGGTCGCCACCGCAGGGCCGGTGCGGACGATCTCAGGCGCCTGAAATCCCTTGGTGCCATAGATGTATCCGAAGTCTCCGATGCCCGATACCGCGCCCATGTCGATCAACTCGACATTGTCCTCGGTCACCATGATGTTCTCCGGCTTGAGGTCGTTGTACACCAGGCTCAGCGAGTGCAGGTAGGACAGCGCCGGCATCACCTCGAGCACATAGCCGAGTGCCTGTTCGACCGGCATCATCGGCTTGGGTTCGCCGGCGGGCGTCGCCTCTTGCTGCTGGGCCAGAATGGCCTCCAGCGTGGTGCCGCCGACGTACTCCATCACGATGTAGCCGATCGGGCGGCCGTCGAACCCGGGGTGTTCGACGAAGTTGTAGATCTTGACGATGCCGGGATGGTTCACCATGGCCAGGAATTGACGTTCGGCGATGGCGATCGCCTGCGCCTGTTGTGCACCCGGGTGAAGCAGACCCTTGAGCACCACCCATCGATCACTCACGTTGCGGTCGATCGCCAAATACACCCAGCCGACGCCGCCGTGGGCGATGCAGCCCTGAACCTCGTACTGCCCGGCGACCAGTTCACCGGTCTCCAGTTGTGGCGAGAACGAGAACAGCGTGCCACAGTGCGGGCACACACCTTCGCTGGGCCCGGGCCGGCCGTCGACACCGCGCCCGACTGGAAGCCCGCAGCTGCTGCAGTCCCGTTTCGATTCGGGCAGAACCGGATTGGTGAGGATCGCGCTGACCGGCTCGATGTCCTGCCGAACCGGAACCTCCACCAGGCCATCGCCGATACGGCGCGCTCCGGTGCGCAGCCGTGGCCGCGTGGCCTCGATCTTGACCGGCTCAGATGGGGTCACCAGGACGGCGCGCGTGCCCTCGTCTCGAGCCATGTCAATCCCGGTACTTCGGTTCCGGTGGATCAGGCGCCGGGCCGAGCACGCTGAGCCATTTCCGGTGCAGCGCCAGCCACGTCCCGTCCCGTCGGATACGTTCCAGGCTGGCGTTGACGGTGCGGACCAGATCCTCCTGAGATTTGTTGACGCCGACGCCGTATGGTTCAGCCTCCAGGCTCGGGCCGACGATGTGCAGGTTGGGATCCTGTACGGCCATGCCGGCCAGGATCGCGTCGTCGGTGCTGGCGGCGTCCGCCTGACCCTGCTGAAGGGCGACCAGGCAGTCGTCCATGTTCTGCACGCCGAGGAGGGTCGCCGCCGGCGCGACCCGGCCGACGGTGGCAAGCGAGGTGGTGTCCACCTGCGCGCACACGGTCATTCCGGCCAGGTCGTCCGGGCCCTGCACCGGCGAATTCTTCGGCACCAACAGCCGTTGGTCCGCCTCGAAGTACACGGTGGAAAACGCGATCTCCTCGGCGCGAGCGCAGGTGATGGTCATTGCGTTGACGACGATGTCGACGTTCTCGCTCGTCAGCGCGTCAATACGCTCCGCCGACGTCAGCAGCCGGTACTCGACTTTGTCCGGGTCGCCGACCACGTCCCGGGCGATCTCGCGGGCGATATCCACATCGAAACCGTGCAAATCTGCGGACACGGGATCCCGAAAGCTGAACAGGTTGGTGTTCTGATCCAGGCCGACGATCAGCCGGCCTCGCCGCCGGATCGCCTCCACAGTCGGGCCGGCTTCGGTGGACGGGCGCAGACTGGCCGTGGCGTCGCAGTTCTCGGCCGCCGCTCCGGCCAACCTCGGCGCGACCGTGGCGCCGCTGGGCGTCGGAAGCGTGGTCAGTGAGGGGGACACCTCGACCAGCGGTTGGACGGTGGTACAGGCGGCCACCAGGGTCGCCGACAGCAAGAGCAGCGCGTTGGCGCGCATCAGTGGTACTCGCTCAGTCGCGGGGCGATACCGGCGACAACTGCAATTGCCGCGAACACACTGACAGCCGCGGCGCCCGCCGGAAGGGCGTTCAGCGCCGTATGGGCGCGTGCGATGCCGTCGCGCTGCCGTTCGCGCAGCCGCGCGATGTCCTGCTCCAACGCGGCGTCCAGCCTGGTGAACTGGGCGGTCGAGTACTCGCGCCCGCCACCTTGCGCGATAGCCACGGCGCCGGAATAGTCGCCGGTGGCCAGCTTGTCGGCGATCTCCTGATGGGAACGTATCCAGCCGCGCAGCGCATCGCCGGCTCCGGCAACCGGATGCTCGTCGAGCAGCCACCCGATCTGTGCCGTCCGTCCACCGAATTTGATGTCGGAGTAAGGGTCGGAGCCCCGTTCGAGCAGTCCGAGAATTTCGTCCGCGCGGGCCTGCTGGGCGAGAATCCGCGCGGTCACCGCGATGTCCAGCGGCTCACTTCCCTCCGTCCGTGCGCCGGCCGCAGCGTACGCCGAGGCCAGCCCGGCCACGGTCAGCCACACCGCGAGGCCTGCAGTCAATACCGACGCCAGCACCAGGCCGGGGCTGAGCCGACGATGACTGCTTCGGGCCAGCAACGCTTGCCCGACCAGCAACATGACAAGGACGAGCACAGCCGCCGCGATCAGAGCCCGTGTCGATCCCGCGGGGCGTTCCGCCGCGATGACGGCGTCCGCCTGCGTCCGGTACAACCGCTCGGCGCTCGGCAGGATGGAGTGCCGCATCAACGCCGACGATTCGCTCAGGTAGGCGACACCGACCGGGCTGTCGGCACGGTTGTTGGCGCGTGCGGTGGCCACTACTCCGGTGTACACCGCCAATTGGTTGGACAGGTCGGTGAGCAGTGTCAGCGAATGGATATCGTTGGGCGACACGCCGTTAGAGGCGGTGACCAGACCAGCGGACGCCTGCCCGATCGCGGCGTCGTAACGATCGCGGACGTCGTGCGCTTCGACGCCGCCGACCAGGAATGCGTCGGCCGCGGTCGTGTTGGCCAACGACAAGGCTCCGAAGATCCGCTGTGCTGCGTCGGCCAGCGGTTCGGTGCGCGAGTGGAGGGTCTCCAGCCCCTCCCGCTGGTCGGAAACGGCCTTCGACGCGATCAAGCCGAGAGCGAGCAGAGCCGCGACCAGCACGATGGCCAACGTCGCTATCCGGCCCGGCGTGGCTCTGAGGAAGTCGACGACGGGCCGTTCTGATTCCTCCGGATCGACGAGCAGTGACTCGTCGAGCGTGCAGGTCCGCTGGCGCGCCAGCTCACGGCTTTCCACCCGACACCACCTCGTCGTAGGTAGTTCGCACGGTAGCCCATCGGGTGCACGTTGAGCATGTGCTTGACGGTGATCGGCCTACCGCATGTGCATCCGGAACGGTGTCGGTTCGGTGTCGAGCAGCGCGGCCAGGGTGGGCCATGTCGTCTGCTCGCCGGAGACTGTGCGAGGTTGCCCGCCCGGCCGCAGTTCATCGACGCCCGCTTCGACGACCGCCTCACAGTCGGGTGCCAGTCCGTCGTCGACGATCAGTACTCGGTGGTCAGCGTGGTGTCCTCGGAAAGCAGCTTGGTCGGCGGGATGAACCCGGCGGTACCGCCGGTCGGCAGGCAGCCGATGCCGTGGTGGTGCCTCTCCTCGGGCGGCAGGAAAGCCCCGCCGTAGTGCCCCGCGCCCATGCTCTGCCGGGCGATCAGCTCACCGAACTCGTTCTCCCGCTCGGGTGCGAAGTTCCGCCAGGCATAGATGTCGGCCCTCCCCGCCGTGACATCCTCCGGGTCCACGATCGCGGTGGTGCCGCTGTAGTGATCGGCATGGTGGTGAGAGTAGAAGATCGCCTTGCCCAATCCGTACGACGTCCAACGCGGTCGTCCTGCCATCGTCTGCGATTGCCGTGCACGGTTGACGGGCTTTGCCAACGCATGCCGAGCAGAATGCCCGCATTCGCAGGCAATAGAAACCGCGGTCGTCGACAAGCCGGAGGAGCCCGAAGACGACGGTCATGGCCACGGCTACGGGCATCACCATCACTGATCCTGAACGATGAAGCACCCCCTGTTGTGCCGGGGGTGCTCTCGTCAGGGAATGACCGTTTCCGGCCTGCGGTGGGTCGGTCGACTCCTACGGATAGTCGCTCGATACCCGGATGCTGGTCACCGGTTTGTGCCATCGTTGAGGCATACCGCCCGGCCGTCTGGCGCGAGGTTGCTTCCCGGGCGACGGAACCGAAGGAGAAGGAGCCATGGTGGGACGACCCAACCGGCCAGGCAGGCCCCGACGCGATCACGACGGGTACCGGAACCCGGTGCCCCCGCCGGGCCCGCGTCCGCGCGCCGTCATCAGTTGCCCGTGCGGTTGCGGACCATGCCGTAGCGGCGACCATTGCCACAACGCCGGCACCGGGTGCAACATCCGATAGGGCACCGGCCTGGGCCCTGGCTGGAGTAGCGGCCCCGCGCTGTTCCGGCGCTCACGGGCATGGACAGAAGCAACCCGAGCGAAACGCCACACGCTTCGCTCACCGATCGGCGTCCGGGTCGCGCCGGATGTGTCGGCGGACGATCGCGACGGCACCGAGCACCAGCAGAATCGTCGCCGCAAGGTGCAGCCAGCGGCCACCGATGCCGCCGGGCTCGGCGGTCTTGAGGTCGTCCATGCCGCCGAGGAGCTCCAGGAGTTGTTCGAAGGTCGGCCCCTCGTTCACCCTGCCCCCGACGGGATCTGCCGACTCGATGATTCCAGACCGGACCTCCGACCTCTCGGAACAGCCGAGGTCATTGGCGTTCTCGACCACATGCACCGATGTCGGCAGACTCCTGTCCCGGTACTCGTCTTCCGGAACCAGCAGCAGACCCTCGAGGAGCATGGGGTTGTCGTCGTGCTTGTCGATCGCTACGGCGTAGGAGCCCGCGTCGGCCGCCACCACCCCTAGGTCCTGGTATGCGTAGCGGAGATTCACCGGGATGAGCTCGTCGGGAACGAGCTTCTGCAACTGCGGAATCGACAGCTCCGACACGGATGTGGGTACGCGATTGGGGTCGTAGACGACGTCCTTGCCAAAGAACTGGAGGGCATCGGGTGGCGAACGCATCTCGAGGCTCCGGTCCAGGCCCAGGGACTTCGACGTCACGGTGACGTCGTTGGCGGTCGCGGCGACGCGCATCAGCACCCGATAGCGGCCCGCCTCGGGGACACGAACGGGAATCTTGACGCGGGTAGCCCTGGGCAATCCGGTGAAGGAGCCGGACAGGGTGCCGAAGATGCCCGGGGTGACCATCTCTGTGCGGTTGAACTTGGTGAAGGAGAACATCAGAAAGAGTCGAAACATGGGCGAGAGATAGTAGGCCGAGGTGACGACGTCGGAGTTGAATGCGTTGCCAGTCGGAGTCGGCGCGAAGAAGCTCTTGGGGTGGTCCACCGACCAGATATCCAGCGCGGCCTCCTCCGGGTTTGCGGTGATGAGGTTGATCGGTTGCCCGCCCGCGGTACCGGCGAAGTCCGAAATGTACTGGAAGTCATAGCATCGACTCAGATCGAGCCGGTCGAAGACGGTGTTGAGGAACCCGTTCCAGGACGTGTCGAAGAGCAGCACCGGCCGGTCCGGCGGTGCGGGATCGCTCAGTCTGTACAGCACGAAACTGTCGTTTTCGTAGAGCCGCTTCACCTGCTGTGGAACCGCTTCGAGGCCCTCTCTCAGATAGCTCTCGATGTCCGGTAGGTACTCCGCGCCGACGCCCCGGTTGTTCTCGATCTGCTTGTTGAGTACGAGGTATTCCAAGCCCATGTCGCGGGCGATATCGACCCACCAATCCTGTTTGTAATACAAGGCTCTCAGTAGCAGGAAGAATTCGAACTTGTTCTTCTTGTCGCCGGTCAGGCCGTAGTAGAAGCTCGGCTGGTCCAGGTAGTAGATGTAGAACTTGTCGATGAATTTGTGCGGGACCTGGTCTGGACCGACGACCAGCTTGGCCGTCTCCGTCGGTGGTAACACGACGGTCTTGCCCTTCGGCAGCTTCTCCAGCTGGTCCTTGAGGTCCCCGAGGTCCTGTAGGGGGTAGGCCGACAGAAAGTCGTCGAAGTCGCCGCTGCCATATGCCGAGCGGTACGTCGCGTTGGACAGTAGCGGCGCAAAAAGGAGAAGGCTCAGTACGAGAGTGAGCGCCACCGGCACCATAGCCGAGCCCCGGGCAGATCGCCGCTTCCGTTGCTTCCCAAGTTTTACGACAGACGTGCTGCGCCTCCTGGTACGTGCCTGAAGTCTCCGGCCGAGTGCCCCGAGGGCCCACGCGATGGGGAGTGCGAGCAACAGTGGTCCCAGCATGAACAGGATCAACTGGAAACGGTGAGGGAAGCGCAGAACCTGTACGACAGTGGACGCAAGCGAGAGGGTGATGTCGCCGGCGGTGGCGTTGACCTCCGCCACCGAACGGGTCAGCGCGGCAATGGAACGGTGGAACGTCGGAAACCAGGTCGGGTCGCCATAGCCGACGGTGGCCCACACCGCGAACGTCACGTTGACGTAGATGACACCGAAGAGCTGGCGCTGCGGTCGGCCGGCCAGCAACGTCCGGCGCACCGCGGGCACCGCGATCGGGACGAGGATCAAAGCCGTGTAGACGATGTTCGAAACCCGGGGGACCTTGGCGAGGTAATCGCCGAAGTTGATCTTGTCCATGATCCCGGCCAGGTCCCAGGACAGGATGTGAACCAGCGAGACCGACGCGTCGCGGATGAAATAGTAGTCACCGGGCACGGTCTCGGAGAGGTCGGCCACCCCCCGCAGCGCGACGAACTTCACGAACAGGGCATAGGGAATCAGCGCGAACACCACCAGCGCGGCGAGCGACCAGCCACACTTCATGGTCGTCGTGGTGTTCAGCTTCACCAGCAGCGATCGGAGTCTGGCGTATCGTTTGTCGGATCGGAGAAATTCGCCGAGCTGGGTACGGCGGGCGTGCACCGGCACCCGAACCGACGCCCAGCACCTCCTGACGTTGCCGGAGCGGACGAACTTGGCCGTCTCACCGAGGACGAGCGTCAGCACGGCCAGCCCGAGGAACAGGGCGAAGAGAACCAGGTAGTGAACGGCCGGATTGAGCAGTGTCACAAGGCAAGCAGCGATCATCCGGCGGCCCCAGCGCGAGTCCCTGAACAGCATCGCGTCGAGCATCAGGAAGGCGCTGATCGTCATGAGGCACAGGCCCAGCACCAACGTGTAGAAGTGGGTGACCTTGGCGTAAATCATGATCATGTAGATCACGGCGGTGGGTGCGCCGGTCGCGAGGTATACGGCGGTCGCGGACAGGGAGGGGAAAGCCCGTCGGATGAACCACGCTGTGGTCAGGTAGGCGGCGCTGACGATGGTTGGTAGCACGAGCAAGATGGCGAACGGCAGCACCGTGTAGTACCGCAGCCATGTCGTGAGGAACGAGTACCTGACCCGGAACTCGTATCCGTTGGTCAGTTCGTTGAATTCGCCCAACGCCTGCTCGAACAACTGGCTGCTGGGGTTGAAGAACGGAACCAGCTCGTCGCCGACGAGCACCCGCGTGCCGGCGAGGATGTCCGGGATCGCGAGTGCCACGTCGCGGAAGACCACGAAGCTGGCGACGAAGTACAGAGCACAGACCACCAGGGCGACCCGCTGGTGGGCGTATCGATCTGCGCCGAAGAGTGCGCGGTGACGTCCGGCGGGACCATTCTGCACATGCCGAGTCCCGGCGGGCGCGGCGCCTCCGGAGGACTCGGCGTCGGTCGTCACGCGCTGAGCAGATCCCATGTTCGTGCGGGGGCCGCGACCCAGGAGCGCACGGCCGCGAATCCGGCAGCGGACTCGTGGCGCTTGGCGGCCGCGACCGAAGCCATCCGGTCACGCTCCGACTCAAGGGGGTTGACCGCGCGCAGGATCGCCGCGGCCAGGGCGCCGGCGTCGAGGTCGGCGGAGACGTCGAAGGACCGGTCCTCCATTCCGAGTTGGGCGGCGAGCTCACGCACTTTGACGTCGTACGGGAGTGCGACCACGGGGCATCCCATCACGACCGACAGGATGATGGCGTGCAGGCGCTCGCTCACCACGAGGTCGCAACCGGCGACGATCGCGGCGACCTCCTGGTGATCGGCTGGCGCATGAATATGCGTCGGAGCGTCGAGGCGTCCGAACACCTCCTGCAGCACCTCGAGGTCGGTTCCGCGCTTGAAGCCGCACTGCATGGGCAGTGCGTGGAACTCGACGTCGCGCGCGCCGGCGACCTCGCTCAGCGCGGCGACGAGCCGATCCAGGAACTGATCCCACTCGTCGGCGACGTCGACGTCTTTGTTCAGATTGACGGCGACGCGCAGCGGCGATCCGTTCCTGCCTCCCGCCGAATCGAGTGGGCTGCGAAGCCAATCCGGTTCGCGTACCCACACGGCATCGGGCACGAGCCGCAGCTTGTGCGCCGGGCAACCGACGGACAGGGCGAATCGATGGGAACCCGCGTCGCGCACCGAGATCAGCCAGACCAGTCGCAGGATCGCCCGCACCAACAACCTGCCGGGCGCGGATTCCACCGGTCCGATCCCGACGTTGGCCATCAGGACGGGCTTTCCCATCAGGCGGGCCAGCGACACCACCCCGAGGACCATGGTGAGCGTCGCATACCTCCATCGGCCCACCGATCTGTAGAGCTCCTTGAGGATGTTTCCACCGCCGAACACGACGACGTCGCAGTGCCACAGGTTGCGGAGCAGCCCGACGCGGTCGCTGCCGGTGTCGAACACCGTGACATCGAAACGGTCGGACAGCTGTGCGGTAGTGACCTGCGGGTCATAGGAATTGACCGAATACCTGTTGTCCGAACCGAGTTCGGTGAGGAAGGTGTCGAGAAGCAGCTCGTCGCCCACGTTGGACTGGCCATGGGTTCCCAGGAAGAGGACGCTTCGTCGCCGGTGCTGCGTGCGGGCGAGGTCGGCGGTCGTTGACCCGGCAGCTTTGTGCGTGGCGGTCATCTTATCGACCTCCGTGCTCGTCGGCCGTCTCGACTGGCTGGGAGAACTGCCGGTCGGTCCGATTGTCGCAGAGGTGAGCCACGCCCACCAGCACCGTTGTGACGATCATGGCGACGACCTGTGCCATCGTCATCGCCATCGGTGTGGCGCCGAAGCTGATCAGGAGAAACGTCTGAAGTGCGGCTCCGAGAAGCAGGGCACCAGGAGCGAGCCAGCGGTCGCTGGCGAGATCGATGCTCGCGACCAGGTTGGCCACGGCGAACAGCGCGGTCGCCAGCGCGTACGGGACGAGCAGATCGACGGCGTCTGCGTAGCCGTCGCCCAGCAGAATAGGGGCGACACGGTGGCCCAGCAACGCGAGTCCGACGACCCCGACTCCGCAGATTGACACGACCATGGCCAGCGCCCGCACCAACGCCCGGTGCCGTTCTTCGGGACCGGTGGCGCGCGCGACAACGGGAAATGTGCTCTGCACGACCGCCCAGGACAAGAAATACAGGGCTCGGCCGATGATCGCGGCGGCCGCATACGTGCCTGCCGCCTCGGGGTTCATGACTGCCTTGGCCAACACGACGTCCCCGTTGGCGATGACTACCTGGCCGACGAGCAGGACCGTGGCGGCCACAGATACCGCGGCC
Organism: Mycolicibacterium xanthum; assembly: GCF_019710635.1. Taxonomy (GTDB): domain Bacteria; phylum Actinomycetota; class Actinomycetes; order Mycobacteriales; family Mycobacteriaceae; genus Mycobacterium; species Mycobacterium xanthum. The sequence goes on along the minus strand of NZ_JAIFZS010000029.1, from coordinate 132,909 downwards.
ACCCCGCCCGGCCTCGGCGTGATGTCGGCCCGCCTGCTGTGGAGAGCGCTGACTCGGTGGCGGGCGGTGACCCCGGATGCCACGAACGACAGCGAGATCGCCACCGCGGCCCCCACCACCCCGAATCCCAGTGCGAGCATCACCAGGGCGATCACCACCCTGGTGGCGGCCTCAGCGGCATAGCTGGCCGCCAGACGTCCCAGTCGTAGGTCGCCCTGAAGCGCCCCGCGCATGACGGCCTGCGCCAGGTATACCGGAAGCCCGACACCGATCACGGCGAACACCAGGGGCGTGGACGTGTCGAAGATTTGGGCCAGGGCCGGCGAACCCAGCACCAGCGCGAACCCGACGGCGCCGCCGACAGCCCATGCCCAGCGCGTCAGTCTGCGGCGGGCCTCGACGCCTGCCGGGCCACCGATCGCGTTGTTGCGGGCCGACAGCAGTTGGAGGGTCGCGGCGGCCGCGGCAGCCACCAGAACCAGGTTGACCGCCAGGTTGGCATCGCCGAAGTCGGCAGGACTGAGGAAGCGGGCGAACAAGAGGTTGAGCAGGTAGTTGGACGCGCTCACCCCGAGAATCGTCACGGTGAGGATCAGCGTGCCGTTGAGCTGCTGGCGGGCGGCGCTCGTGCCGGCGTGCAGTTTCCGGGCCGCGGTTGGGGATTCGGTAATTGTCACGCATCCCATGCTCGGGGACCGCGGTCAAGCGGGTGCCCTCAGAATTCTCAAGAAGTGGTCAAGGTTGACGAGACCGCGCCGCGGCAGCCGTGGGAGTCCGGACCCGGCCGCCCGCAAACACACCCCGAAACTTGAGAATCACTTGACATCGCGCCCCCGGGCTTCTTGAAGCGCCGGCAATACGTTCGGGTCCGACACGAAAGGACCCCTGGCGATGACCTACTCCGATTTTCAGGTTTGGCGTGACACCAAAGTGACTGGGAAACTAGATGTTTCGGTGGTTGTCCCGGCATACGACGAAAGCGACCGGATTGTGCCGACGATCGGCGCGATCTCGGCGCACCTGTGTTCCTCCGGGCTCACATGGGAACTGATCGTCTCCGACGACGGCAGCGGCGACGGCACCGCCGAGCTGGTCAGATCGTTGAACCTGGCCAACGTGACGGTGCTGGAGCCAGGGATCAACCGTGGCAAGGGCGCGGCTGTTCGTGATGGTGTGCGCGCGGCGCGCGGCCGCTACGTGCTGTTCAGCGACGCCGACATGTCGACTCCGATCGAGGAGTTCGACAGGCTCCTCGATGCCATCAGGAACGGGGCCGGTGTCGCCGTGGCGTCCAGGGCGGCTGACGGGGCTGAGGAACGCGGCCGGGGCCGGCGTCGCAGTCTGATCAGCGCGGCACTGCGCGGCGGCGTTCGGAAGGCCACAGGCGTGCGGATCAAAGACACCCAGTGCGGTTTCAAGCTGTTCACCCGCGAATCGGCCGAGGCGCTGTTCGGGTCCTCGCGCGTCGACGGTTTCTCGTTCGACCTGGAGATCCTCTGGTTGGCCCAGCGCTGGGACATCGCGGTCAACGAGATCCCGGTCCACTGGATCGAGGCTCCGGGCTCCAAGGTCAGCCCGGGGCGCGAATCGCTGCGCTTTCTGCGCGACGTCGCCGTGTTGCGGTATCGCGCCCTCCGCGGCCACTACGCCGCCGCGATGATCGCCACCGCTGCCGCCTGACATGTCCGGCGCAGCGCACAACCACCGTTCATCGGGTCGTAGCACCCCAGTCGAGACCAGGAAGACAATGAAAGCGATCGAACAAGCCGTCCACACCACCGCCGCGGGTCCTGACGGACTGCGACTCGGCCTGGTCACCGCATATCCGCCGAGCCAGACCACCCTGAACGAGTACGGCTATCACCTGGCGCGCCACCTCGGGGCGAAGCCCGAGGTGGGCGAGCTGGTCATCCTGCACGACGACGTGCCGGCTCCGATCACCGACCTGCCCGGGAACGCGAGGGCGGTGCCGGCCTGGCGGTATGGCTCGCTGCTGAATCCGGTCAGGATCGTCAGGGCGGTCCGGGCGTCGCGAGCAGACGTGGTGCTGGTGAACGCCCACTTCACCAGCTTCGGGGCCGGCAAGGTGGCCGCCGCCTTGGGACTCCTGCTGCCGTTGCTGCTTCGCGTCAGCGGAACGCCATCGGTGGTCCTGCTGCACAACCTGGTGGACACCGTCGACCTCGAGCAGGCCGGGTTCTCGTCGAACCCGGTGCTGACGAGGATCCTGTCCTTCCTCGGTCGTCTGGTGACGCGACTGGTCCTTGTCGCAGACAAGGTTTGCGTCACCATGCCCCAATACGTGGATGTGCTGCGCACGAAGTACGGCGCGAGGAACGTCTACCTGGCACCTCACGGGAGCTTCGAGGAGCCGGATCCCATCGAGCGGGGGCGTGACGCCGCGCCGTCGCTGCTGGCCTTCGGCAAGTGGGGCACCTACAAGAAAGTCGAGGTCCTCCTCGACGCCCATGAGATCCTGCGCTCGCGCGGGATCGACGCCGAGGTCGTCATCGCCGGCACCGACAGTCACAACGCGGTCGGCTATCTGGCGGGCGTCAAGGAGAAGTACCGCGGTCTGCCGGGCGTCAGTTTCACCGGGTATGTGCCCGAGGAAGACGTCCCCGGCGTGTTCGGCGCGGCCGACGTCGCCGTCTTCCCGTACACCAGTACGACGGGCTCTTCGGGGGTGTTGCACCAGGCCGGGTCGTACGGGTGCGCGGTAGTGCTGCCCGACATCGGAGACCTGGCCGAATGCGTGCGCGAGGAAGGGTTCGCGGCTGTCACTTTCGACGCGGGCGACGCAGAGGACCTCGCCTTGGCGCTGCAGGCTCTTCTCGACGAACCCGACAGGATGATAGCGATGGGGGAGGCGAACAGGGCCGCAGCGTGCGGGATCCCGCTTGCCGACGTTGCCGACTGGCATCTCGCACATCTCCAGGAGGCTTCCGGCCGGGCGTGATCGGGTGTCTGCGGATCACACAGTCGGCGACGCACCACCGATGCCACCACACCGAACTCGGGTGTGGTGGCATCGGTGGTTGGTGGGGCCCGGCATCGGCCGGGTACGCGAAGACGACGGGGTGTGATTTCTTGAGACGATCCTGACGATTGCCAGCCTGCTGCCTTGCATCTGGCTCCCTACGTTGAGTGGCGAGGCCGACGACCGGCCTACCGAAACAACCGGAAGCAAGCAGCAAGAGGTATTTGCACGATGACAACTTCGATGTCAGTCGCCGACCGGCCGGCGCTATCCGCCCCGAGGGGCGTCCACAATATCGTTCTGCCACATCGCTTCGACATCCACGAGGTCGCTGAGTTCGAGTCGTCGATCGGTCTGCCGATCGCGGCGGGAAGCGTGCTGGTGGTCGACGCGTCCGTGGTTCGATACATGGACCGGGCCGGGATGGACTCCCTGATCGAGGCCAGGTTGCGGTGTATCGACCACGGCGGTGAGATGGTTCTCGCCGAGCCGAGTATCGCGGCCCGCGTCATTCTCGAGTTGTCCGGACGCTACGACGCTCTGAACCCAATCGAGACGGCGGAGCAACAGCCCATCCCGGCGGGTGCGGCGTGAGCGTCACCATCCTCAGCTCCCAACCCGTCGTCGGTGCGGTCGAGGCGATGAGGCTCAGGGACAACTTCACGCTGGCCGTCGAGGCTGGCAGCACCAGTGTCATCCTCGATCTCACGGGCGTGCAGGAACTTTCGGGGGCGGGATTGGCCGCCGTCACCAACATCGCCACGCGTGGCAGGAGGAACGGTTTTTCGGTCCGGGTGTTGCTGCCCGACGAGAATTCCGCGGCGTCCTGCACCATCGACCAGGCCGACCTCAGGCGGTTTCTTCGTCCGGGAGGCGTGTGGAACTCCTTGCCGACCAAACAGACTGGGTCGGCTGACCCGGCAACCGGCCGGACCGGCAGGAACTCGCGGTTCATGAAGTATTTGCCCGGGCAGGGCGCCCGCACTCGGACCGGGCGCGCAGCACGATGATCGTGGACACGCAGGCCCGACACGATGATGGCGTCGCCGCGGTGGGGAACTGGGTCGACCGACTACTGTGGCGTGGCGAACTGCACCGAGTGGGCAACTACGCCGCCGTGCGCAATCGGTTCACCGGTGAATTCATGCTGGTCCGTCCGCTGTGATCGCACGCATACCCGAAGTGGTGTCAATTGCGAGCCTAAACGCGCACTACGGCCTACGAAGCGACGGCGAGCCGTTCGACGTGGTCGACGCATGCAGGTCCCTGGACGCCGACGTCATCGCCCTGCAGGAGGTCTGGTGGCCCGATGGGGGAGGCGGATGGATCGATGAGCTCCACAAGGACGGCTATCAGCTGGCGGAGCTTCGGCTGGCCCGAGCCGGCCTGTCGCCGAACCCCGATGTTTGCCCGGAACCGGCAGACGGTACCGGGTGGTGGGGCGTCGCGATAGCCAGCCGGATTCCGCTGACGAACCCGGAGCCGATCGACATCGGCAAAACCCCGCTGGACGCCGCCGGACGCCGTTCTGCGCTGCGTGTGGGGGTGAACACCGGGCGTGCGGAGCCGATCTCGGTGACGGCGGTCCACGCGACTCACTATTTCCCGCTCGCACCACTTCATCACCGCCGCCTGGCCCGGCTGCTACGTGGATCCACCAGATCGGTGGTCTGCGGAGACTTCAACCTCTGGGGCCCACTGACCGGACTGAGTTTCCGGAATTGGCAGCGGCCCGCGCGCGGGCGCAGCTTTCCCGCGCACCGGCCTCACAGCCAAATCGATCACGTGCTCGTCACCAGCGACCTGCAGGTCGAGCACGCCGAGGTGCTCGGCGACGTCGGTTCCGACCACCGTCCGTTGCGGGTGCGGGTGGCGATCGGACCGCCCAGCGGACTCGTCTCGCCGGACTCGCTTCTTGAGCCGATCTTGACCGCTGGCAGCCGTCGACCTTGCATCTGCCTCCCTACTTTGAGTGATGAAGCCGACGGTCGGCCAACCGGTTCAACCGGAAACGACCAGTAAGGGGTGATCCCGACATGGACGCGAACCTTCTGACTACCTTCCGCAGCACACGCCGGATGCGCCGATCAGCCTGGGGCGCTCCGGAACCGGTGTATCAGAAGCGGTCGCCAGTCACCCGGAACGGGACGATCCGCCGACCCGCCCACCATTGACCCTTGAACGTCCGGCGATCAGTGCACACTGGGAGTGTGCGGGTACTCATCGTTGAAGATTCACCGGAAGTGGTGGCGACGCTGCGGGCGGTTCTGGTCCAGGACGGCCACCAGGTCGAGGTTGCCGACAACGGACGCGTCGGCCTCGAACTCGTCTCGTCGTTTCAGCCGGAGATCGTTCTGCTGGACGTGGTCCTGCCCGAGGTCGACGGACTGGAGGTGTGCAGACAGTTGCGGGCGTTCTCCGACGCCCACGTCATCATGCTGACCTCGAAGGATCACGAAGTAGACCGCGTCGTCGGGCTGTCGATGGGCGCCGATGATTACGTCACGAAACCCTTCTACCCCAGGGAGGTGTCGGCGCGAATAGGCGCCGTGGGTAGACGAGCCCGAACTCCGATGAACGATCCCGCCGTCCGTGAGCGGGTGTTCGGGGATCTTCGGATCGAGCCAGAAGCCCGAAGGGTGACAGTGGCCGGCGAAGAGGTGGCGCTCACCAAGAAGGAGTTCGACCTTCTCGACACGATCACCGCACGCCCGAAGGTCGTCCACACGCGCGAGATGCTACGAGACGCGATCTGGGGTCCGGACTGGTTCGGAGACGACCATGTTGTCGATGTACACATCGGCAACCTGCGAAAGAAGATCGACAGGGCGGGCGGTACCAGTCGGATCGAGACAGTCCGAGGGGTCGGCTTTCGGGTCGCGGGCCGCTGAGGGTCGCCCGACCGTTCTATCTGAGCTCCAGCGCACCGGAGCGGACGGTGAGATGGAGCTCGACTACCGGTGCGGAGGTGTCCAGCCGGTCGCGGATCAGCCCGAGCACGAACTGATTCGCATCATCCGCCGTGCCTGTGTACGCCTGCCCGGCGGGGGTTTCGATATCGAGAATCAACAGCTTGCCCGAACGTGCGGCGACCTGTTGCCAACCCCCTTCATAGGCCGAGACGATGCCTGCCAGCGGCATCTGAAATCCGGATCCGTTGCTTGCGAGGTCTTCCCGCGCGTAGTCGGTACCCGCCGTGTTCAACAGACACGCCGTGTTGTCGATGACAGATCGCATGTCCGAGAGCAGATTCCTCAATTCGCCGATCTGTTGAGCGCTCATCGGCTCGTCTTCTGACAGCGACTCGGCCAGGAAGAACAGCGCGGTTAGCGAGGTCCGGAGGCCGTGAGACACCGCCGACAGGCAGCGCTCTCGTTCGGCTACCGCTGCGGTGGCCGCCCGCCGCGCCGCCTCGAGCTCCGATGTTCGCAGCGCGAGCTTTTCCTCGAGCTGTTGGCGGAGCTCCCAGCGATCGGATGCAACCCGCTCGGCAATGGCCTCCGCCTGCAGCCGCGCCGATCTCTCGCGGGCAAGGCGACGTTCGAGCCGCTCGGTCGCCGAGCGGTCGGCGGTCTCGCTCAACTCGCGCCTCTGATGCGGATGGTGCAGCGCGAATCCCCCCGGTGCTTGCAGCACGGCTGGTCTACGACCACGTTTTCACCGTAATGATCGGCGGCCCCGAGAACCAGCCCCTCGGCCAGCGTGCACATCCGCCGGACCGACAGGTAGTCCAGCTCGAGGTCGTCTCCGTTCTCGCGCAGCGCGAATCGCGGCACCGAAGCTCCTGGATAGAGCTTGAGCACCTGCGGATGGATCACGTCGTTGACGTTCGGCAGGAACTCGCGGAGCGAGGTCGGAACCTCGACCGAACTCGTATAGCGAGTCATCAGGGGTTTGAAAGTGAGCCGTCCGAGCGTCCGCAGGACGTCGTCGACCGACGTGTTGAGCCGATCGGCTGCCGAATCGGCCAGCGCGACCAACTCGGCGTCCGGGTAGTTGCCCAGTACGGTGTACGCCCCCTCGAGGCCGGAGCTGACCAGCAGGTCGTCCCACATCTCCTCGCCCCACTCGCGTGTCACGGCTTCTTCGACAGCGTTGAACAGCACACCTTTCATGGGGCTCCTCCGAGATCGACGGGTTGGCCGAGCTTGGCCCGCAACTTTTCGATGCTGGCATCGATCAGTTTGTCTAGTCGTTTGTCCGACACCAGGGAGACCGGGTCGGCGGACTCCTCGATTGCTCTTAGCTCGGCGGCCAGCGCGGTCGCGCCGAGCATCGCGCTGGGGGAGCGTATGGCGTGGGCGCTACGGCGTACGGCGTCCGCGTCGAGCTTCGCCGCCATCTCACGCAATGTTTCCAGCCGCCTTGGCATTTCGTCGACGAATGTGGCCACGACTGTCCGCAGCGCGACGGCCCCGAGTTCGTCGAGCAGCCGATCGACCCGCGCCTCGTCGAGTACGGGAGCATCGTCGGTGGTCCGACCGGGACTGCCGGCCTCGGCCGATGAACCGCTGCCGTCCGCCTGGGCCGCACCGACGAGGCGACCGATTTCCGCGGCGAGAGTCGACAGCAGCAACGGCTTACCGAGAAAGCCGTCCATCCCGGCTCTTTCGCAGGCGTCGCGGTTGGAGCCGACCGTGGACGCGGTGAGCGCGAGGATGGGGAGGTGGGCGCCGGTACCGCGTTCGCCGGCCCGGATGCGGCGGGTCGCCTCGTATCCATCCATGACCGGCATGTTGCAGTCCATCAACACCGCATCGATACCGCCCGACGCAATCCGGTTCACGGCTTCGGCCCCATCGGCGGCCGACTCGCAGGCGTATCCGAGCTTCGTCAGCTGAGCCTCCACCAGCATCCGGTTCGTCGCGTTGTCGTCGACGACGAGGATGGTTCTGTGAGAGCCGGTTTCGGTGGGTTCGATCTCGCGGCCGGGTTCGGCCGCCTGTGGCTCCGTCTCCGGCAGCGGGACGGTGAAGTGGAATGTCGATCCGTGACCTTCGAGGCTGGCGATCTCGAGCCCGTTGCCGCCCATCGCCTTGACCAGCCTGTCGGAAATGGCCAGCCCCAGGCCGCTGCCCGCGTCTGCATCGGAACCCCACACCTGCGCGAATGGCTCGAGGATGCGGTCGATCTGTTCGGCGGGGATGCCGGGCCCGGTATCGGTGACCGCGAAACGGACCAGATCGTCGGAGGTACCGTCACCCGCCGGCGACACCTCGACGTCGATGCGGCCCTCGCGGGTGAACTTCTTGGCATTGGTGACGAGGTTGTGCAGCACTTGGTGGAGCCTGTCGGCGTCTCCGATGCGGCAGTCCGAGATGGTCGGGTCGACCGAGTATTCGAGCCGCAGGCCTTTCGCCTCAGCCTTCAGCCGTGACATCTGAATGACCTCGTCGACCATCTTCCGAAGCCGGAACGTTTTGGCGGCCAGCTTCGTGCTGCCGGCGTCCAGGCGTGCGAGGTCGAGGAGATCGTCGAGGAGCCGCGTCAGGCGTTCCGCCTCCATCCGGACCCGGCGGGACCATTCCGCGGCCTCGTTGCGGCCCTCGGAAGACAGCTGATTCTCCAGCAGCTCGGCGAAGCCGAGTATGGCGTGAATCGGTGAGCGGATCTCGTGGCTGACCGTCGCCACGTAGTCTGACTTCTCCCCGGCCAGCGCGATGGCGAAGTCGAGTGCCTGCTGAAGTTCGCGCTCCACCTCGACCTGCATGTCGATGCTGCGCAACGCGACGATCACCCCATCAGTGGTGCCCTCGGCGTCGGAATAGGGCTTTCCGTGACCTTCGACCCAGCGGTAGTCACCGTCGGCGGTTGCGACCCGAAAGCGCGCGACGGCCGCCTTGCCCGCGGCGTTCTCGGCCAGCGCGCCGAAGACGGCCTCGAGATCGTCGGGGTGGATGCGGGGGACGAAGTCGCTGTTGATCCACAGCTCGGCGGGCCAGCCGAACGCGTCTCGGATCGACGGAGACACCCACACCGGCCGGCCGTCCCGCAGGTGAACGACGACGTCGACGGCGTTCTCGGCGAGTATTCGGTACCGTTCTACCGCCTGGGCGCGCTGACGCTCGATCTCCGCTCGTTCCTGCGTCTGTACCAACTGGTCGGCCATCAGTCGCTGGACACGCTTGCTCAACACGAAAAACGGGACTCCGAGGATAAGGGTGGCCAGTGTCACCGACAGCACCCACACTTGGTCGCCGCCCAAGCCGAAAGCCAGCAACACCAGCCGCCAGATGGCGACCCAGATCGGCACGAGAAGGAGCGTCACGACCAGGCGCACCAGCATCCTGCGATCGGGCCGGGCCACCAGCCAGGCGACCGGCTGCCGGTCCGGGCGGACAGCGACGGCGGCATTGACGAGCAGCACGATCCCCGCGGCGGTCGCCGCATTGATGCCGATCGACGGCGATGCTCCCAGCATCTCGGCCGCGTCGAACAAGGCGGTCACAAGGGCGATCAGGGGCAGAGCCGAAGCAGCGGCGATGCACAACGGCCAGGCCGTCGTGGCCCAGCGACGCTCCAGTCTCAGCAATACGACCGCCCCCGCTAGCGCGAGAAGTGATACCACCGCCTGAAGGCTCGGACGGCCGGGCCACGTTTGCTCCAGTGCGCTCACGGCACCGGGGAACAAAATGCGGTCCAGACCGAACGGCACACCCCTCGCGTACTCCGCGGCGAACACCACCGCAACGGCGCCGGCCGAGGCCGCCAGGAAGCGTCCTGCCCATACCCGGGCGCGGGACGGTCGTCCCGACTGCAACAGGATCGCGACTCCCAGTCCGGCAAGAAGCGCCGCACTCCAGGGCATCATCTGTGGCCAGTCCGGATTGATCCAGGTCAACGGAGCTATGCCGGCCGACCAGTTCAGCCAGTCGACCACGGCGATCGCCAACACCAGTGCAACAGCACCGCGAATCCACCAGATCAATGGTGTGTGTGCGTCGGTCCCCACTACCCGAACCACCTCTCAGCGATTGGAGCGTACTCGGCAGCGGTCGAGTGTTCGGCGCATTTGCCGAGCAATCCGTGCCTGCGTTCGGGAAAGCGGCATAGGCTGATACGCAGCATCGCGAACAGCAGGGGAGGAAACATGCCCCTCATGCCTCTGCGTCACGCAGTAGCCGGGCTGGTTGTCACCGCGGCCGTGATCGGGTCGGCGCCGCCAGCCGGTGCCGGCCCGTTGGACCCGATCCCGGGTAACGGTTTCTTCCTCGTCGGTCAGGACGTGGCACCGGGCCTCTACCGGACAGCAGGGACGGCGTCGACGTTCGGGGTGTGGATCAACGATGTGCCGACTCAGGATTCGATGTGCCTGTGGTTCACCTACAGCACGCCGGATGACAACAAGGACCATGTCGTCGCGACGAACATGTCCATCGGCCCGATGTACGCGAACATCAATGAGACCGTCCAGGCCTTCGAGTCGCGGAACTGCCAACCCTGGATCCGTGCGACCTGAGCGACGGCGATGTCATGCTGCTCACCCGGCGTCAGTCGAGGTATTCCATCGTCCAGATCGGCGGACCGATCACCTGCACCAGGAACTTGGAACCGGCCGCGGCGTCGGCGGGGCTGCCGATGTGAGGGTGGCTTCCCTCGTAGGTCGACAACCACCCCTGCTCCGGGCCGGGGCAGCTCATCCGCAGGCTCCATTCGGCACCGTCGGGCAGCCGATGCCGCATCAGTAGTCCTTGTCCGCGCAGCATCTGGACGATCTCGTCGACCCCGGTGCCGTCCTCGGCGCGGTTGGAGTGAAAGACGTCGTAGGTGGTGATGCGGTCACCGGCGTGGATCTCGAACAGGTGCGGATAGTCGTAGTCGTGGGGCAGCACGTGGGTTTCCAGCGCACCGCCACCGGGAACCTGCGGCTCACGACCGCACTCGGCGATGAGCCCGAGCAGCCGGTCCCGCGGGAGCAGGAAATGCCGCAGGACCAACTCCGCCTGCCGACTGGTCGTGTTCTCGGTGTCCAGCGCAACGCGAACCTCAGGCGGCAGATCGCCGAGGTCCAGCGGCCAGACCTTCGAGTGCTGCCAGGCCAGAAATCTGTTGATCGACTCGAGGTCGGTCAGCAGTTCACCGTCGTCGGTGGTCAGCTCAAGTGGGTGGAACATCGCAGGTGGCTCTTCCCTCGATCGGACCGGGATCCGCGACTGCGCCCGCGGCCGGCCGGTGCTGTCGCGATCAATTGCCCAGTATGGCCGGTGGCAGAGGCCAAAGTGCCCGGGAATACCATGGTTTCACCCGATGACCGTCATCGTCCGGGTCGGGCGTCAGCATGACCGAATCTGTCGGTACGCCACGAGGAGCAGCGATATGAGCATGACGGAGTACCGCCCCGGAACCGCGTTTCCCGGGCGGATGGGCCGCACCATCAGTGAATCCGACCCGGCGTGGCCGGCACCTCAGCGGGCTGTGCCGGGCGCGCCCAACGTGTTGTTCATCGTGCTCGACGACACCGGTTACGGCCAGTTCGGCTGCTACGGGTCGCCGATCAACACACCCAACCTCGATCGGCTCGCCGCCAACGGCCTGCTCTATACGAACATGCACACCACCGCGCTGTGTTCGCCCACGCGGTCGTGCGTGTTGACCGGCCGCAACCATCACTCCAACGCGATGGCGTGCATCACCGAGGGCTCTACCGGCTATCCCGGGTCCAACGGCGCGATCCCGTTCGAGAACGGCTTTCTGTCGGAGATGTTGCTTCAGCACGGCTACGCGACGTACTGCGTCGGCAAGTGGCACCTGACCCCCGCCGAGCAGGTCAGTGCCGCGGGTCCGTACGACAGGTGGCCGCTGGGCCGGGGCTTCGAGCGCTACTACGGCTTCCTCGGCGGCGACACCCACCAGTACTACCCCGACCTGGTCTTCGACAACCATCAGGTGGAGCCGCCCAAGACGCCCGAAGAGGGCTATCACCTGTCCGAGGATCTCGCCGACAAGGCCATCGGGTTCGTCGCGGACCTCAAGCAGGTGGCGCCCGACAAGCCGTTCTTCATGTACTTCGCCACCGGCGCCAACCACGCCCCGCACCAGGTCGCCAAGGAGTGGTCGGACAAGTACCGGGGCAAATTCGACGACGGCTGGGACGCCTACCGCGAGAAGGTGTTCGCGCGGCAGAAGGAACTCGGCATCCTGCCCGCCGACGCCGTGCTGTCCCGGCACGACCCCGACGTCGCGCAGTGGGACGACCTCTCGGCCGACGAACGCCGGCTGTACGCGCGGATGATGGAGGTGTTCGCCGGGTTCTTCGAGTTCACCGATCACCAGATCGGTCGTCTGCTCGACTACCTCGAGGGCATCGGCCAGCTGGACAACACGCTGATCATGCTGATCTCCGACAACGGCGCCAGCGCCGAGGGCGGCCCGCACGGTTCGGTCAACGAGAACAAGTTCTTCAACAACGTTCCCGACGATCTGCAGCAGAACCTCGCCGCCCTGGACGACCTCGGCGGCCCGCAGTACTTCAACCACTACTCGTGGGGATGGACGTTCGCCGGAAACACCCCGTTCCGGCGCTGGAAGCGGGAGACCTACCGCGGCGGGGTGGCCGACGGCTTCATCGTGCACTGGCCGGCCGGCATCGGCGCGAAGGGCGAAGTGCGCCACCAGTACGCGCACGCCATCGACATGGTGCCCACCGTCCTGGAGGCCCTGGACCTGCAGCCTCCGGCCGCCGTGCGCGGGGTCACCCAGTCCCCGATCGAAGGGGTGAGCATGGCGCATACCTTCGATGCCGCCGACGCCCCCACCAGACACCACACCCAGTACTTCGAGATGTTCGCCCATCGTTCGCTCTACCACGACGGTTGGCGCGCGGTCTGCCCGTTCCCCGGCGCCTCGTTCACCGAGGCCGGGGTGAGCTTCGGCATGCTGGAGCTCACCGACGAGCGGCTGCGGGAAATCGACGCGACCTGCTGGGAGCTCTACCACGTCGACGTCGACCCGGCGGAGACCGTCGACCTCGCCGAGCACGAACGGCCGCGGCTGATCGAGATGATCGCGATGTGGTACACCGAGGCGGGCAAGTACAACGTGCTGCCGCTGGACAGCCGCGGCACCATGCGGTTCGCCGATGAGCGTCCGCAGATCACGCCGGCCCGCACCGAGTTCGTGTACTTCCCGGACACCCAGGTGGTTCCGGAGAACGTCGCGGCCAAGGTCCTCAACCGCGGGCACACGATCACCGTGGACGCCGAGATCGCCGAGGGCGACCAGGGTGTGCTGTTCTGTCACGGCAGCGGCATCGGCGGGTACACGCTGTTCGTCCAGGACGGCACGCTGAACTATGTGCACAACTACGTCGGCGTCAAGGAACTCCACGTGGGCTCCAGCACGCCGATCGCGCCGGGCCGCCACGCACTGCAGTACCGGTTCGAGCCGACTGGCGCCCCGGACCTGATGAACGGCAAGGGAACTCCGGGCCGTGCGCAGCTGCTCGTCGACGACGTCCCGGTCGGCGAGGCCGACTTCGACGTCACCGTCCCCCTCGCGCTGGGTATCGGCGGCGGCGCCTCGGTCGGGCGCAATCCCGGGTCGGCGATCACGACGCGCTATGCGCCCCCGTACCCGTTCACCGGAACCATCCACACCGTGAAGGTGAGTCTGGCGCAGACCTCGCACGAGGATCCCGAGGAGACCAAGAAGGCCGAGGCGCGGGTAGCGATGTCGCGCCAGTAGCCGGCCCGCACCGTCACCCGGGCAGTGACCGGATCCATCCGGCGAGTCGGTCCCACAACAGGTGCCGGGTGCCCGCGGAGTTGTGGCAGTGCGCCGACTTCGGCAGCACGTAGAGGGTGACGTCGCGCGACGAATAGAACGGCCTGGTCTCGTCGCGGTGACACGGCGTCGAGTCGCGGTCGCCGAACCCGACGAACACCGGGCAGCGGATTCGGCCGGCGTGGTCGGTCGCGATGAACGGGACGATGGACAGCGGCCCGGTGACGCCGGGCAGGGTGGTGCTGGTCAGATCGTCGGCCGCGATGACGTCCTCGGGGACGTCGTCGGCGTAGAAATGCTCGCGCAACGCGGGCATGGTCCGGTCCGCCTGGAACGGCGTGTCGAAGGCGCCGGAGCGGGCCGGGCCCATGATCGACTCGAAAGTCGGTGCGCCGACCGGGGTGTCGTCGCCGAACGTGACGATGGGACCCGACGTCCCGTAGCCGAGCGACACGACGGTGTCGAAGCTCTCGTGCAGAGACTGCTGGAAGATCGCCAGCATCGCTCCCATGGAGTGCCCGACACCGACGACCGGGCCGATCGGCAACGGCGGCAGGCCGGGAAGCAGGCTCCCGTCGGCCGCGCGGGCGCGCAGCTTGGTCAGCGCCGCCGCGTTGACGGCCGCCACGACGTCGGGGGTGAGCTCGGCGGCGCGTGGGTGCCCGGAACTCTCACCGACGCCGATGTGGTCGACGGCGATCACCAGCATGCCCTGGGCGGCAAGGTGTTCGGCGAAGCTGTAGCCCGGCCGGCCGGGCACCTCGAGGTGCCAGTACGCCTTGGTGTAGCTGCCGCCGGGCAGGCAGAACAGCAGTGGCACGGGACCGTCGGCCGCGTCCTGCGGAGGGAAGGCCCAGGTCGCGATGTGGTGTTCGCCGTCCAGGGGGATCGACCCGGTGACGTCGACGTGCACGCTCGGCGGTGTGCTCATTGTTTCGCCGCGGCCTCGACCATCTTGGCGGTTTGTTTGGCGATGAAGGCGTTCCAGTCCGATGCCCGCTCGACGAGCACGTCGCGAACCTGGTCGTCGGTGAACACCATGAAGGTGTCGTCGGCGATGGCCTCGGCGACCTGTTCGCCGACCACATCGGGCATCAGCACGCCGAACTGCTCACCGGGATAACCGGTTTGGACCGGCGGCCCGAAGGTCGGCGGCATGGTGGACACGATGTTGGTCAGCGTGGGGCCGGGACACAGGACGGTGACGCCGATGCCCTGCGGGGCGAGGTAGAGGCGCAGCCCCTCGGAGATCTGCACGATCGCCGCCTTGGTCGCCGCATACGGCATCCGGTCGAACGAGTAGGTGTACAGGCCGGCGAACGACGCGGTGTTGACGATGTGGCCGTGCCCCTGCGCGATGAGCAGGGGGAGGAAGATCGCATTGCTGCGGACGACGGACATCAGGTTGATGTTGATGATCCGTTCCCACTCGGCGACGGGCAGGTGATCGGGACGCCCGGAGGTCAGCACCCCGACGTTGTTCATGACGATGTCGACGCCGCCGAACCGGTCCTTGGCGAACTCGGCGAGATCGGAGAAGGCTTCCTCCGAACCGACGTCGCAGACGAACGCCTCGGCCTGGCCGCCGGCTTCCCTTATCTCGGCGGCGACCGATTCGGCGCGCTCGGTGTCGACCTCGGCCACGACGATCCGGGCTCCGCGCGCGGAAAGCGAGAGCGCGGTGGCTCGGCCGATTCCGCTGCCACCGCCGGTGATCAGCGCGGTGGCGCCGTCGATCGTCGTCACGGTTCAGCCTTCTTCCGGGTCGTCGGGCGATATCCGCTGCCAGGTTTCGTCGGCGACCTTCTGCAGCACCCTGCCCTTGGCGAAGGTGTGGTATGCCGAGAACTGCAGGATCGCCTCGTTCATCTCGGTGCGGCCGATGTCGTGGGATTGCAGCGCCGATCCGACATGGGAGTAGATGGGGCCGATCGCGCCGGCCAAACCCGCCGCGGCGACGGTGATCAACCGCCGCTCCCGGCGGCCGAGACCGGGGCGCCGCCAGAGGTGGCCGAAGACGAAGCCCAGGATGCCGGCCTGGAAGTATGGCGAATCCCGCGCGGGTGCCGGCAGCAGGCTGATGTCGACAAAGCAGCGCTCCCCTTCGGCCAGGCGTTGTTCGTGATCGGTGGGACCGAGCGATTCGACTGGAAGATCGGGAAGCGGTGCGATGTCCTCGCCGCGCTCGGCGGCCAACCGGGCGTACTGGGTCTTGACCGCCACCTCCGCCTCGGAGCCTCTGGGCCAGCCGCAGTACACGGCGAATTGCAGCACGAACTCGAGCAGCTCCGGGTAGGAGATGTCGCCACTGGCCAGGGCCGCGTAGACGTGTTCGTTGATCACCTCGGTGGGCTCGGTGGCGCACACGCACGTGAGGGTGACGAACCGGCGGTTCCGCCTGCTCAGCCCCGGGCGCTTCCAGATCTGCGCGGTGAGCGGGTCGGCATCCATCACGTCGCGGAAGGCGGGTTCGGCCTCGGTGCTCATGACTGCCCCTCTGAAGTTGTCCGCCTGAACTCTAAGTCGATAGCCTTAAAACGTCCAGTGTGAAATTCTGGGTACATGTCCACGTCGTCTGCGGTCCCGGTCGGGCCTTCGGCGAAGCAACAACTCGTGCTCACCGCCGAGCGACTGTTCGCGCGTCACGGCCTCGACGGGGTGCCGCTGCGCCGGATCGGCGCCGAGGCCGGTATGGCGAACAAGTCGGCCGTGCAGTACCACTTCGGTTCCAAGGAGGGCCTGGTCCGCGCCATCCTGCTGGACCGGCTGGAGCAGCTGACCCGCCGCAGGCAACTCCTGCAAGCGCGGGTGCCCGCCGGCGATCTGCGCGCGGTGGTCGAGGCGCACCAGCTACCCCTGATCGAGCTCGCAGAAGATGAAACCTGTTTTTATCTGCCGTTTTTGGAGCAGGTGCTGCGGTACGAGTGGTCGGTGAGCCCGCTGGCCGCACTGCCCGAGGCGCACCAGCGCTCGCATCAGGCCTACGTCGACCGGGTGGGCGCGCTCATCGGCCACGTGCCGCAACCGCTGCGGGACGACCGCATCCACCAGGTGTCGGCGATGTGTGTGCACGCGTGCGCCGACCGTCACCGCGCCCGCGTGTCCGGGGCGCCGCTGCCGTCCTACGCGGTGCACGTCAGCTCGCTGCTCGACGGTGTGGTGGCCCTGCTCGCGGTGACTCCGTCGGCCGAGACACTCGCCGCGTTGGAGAGGACCGGGCAGGCAAGGCCGGTTCTGCGGGCGATGCCGTGACAGACGGCGCTGCAAGACGTGGTCGTTGCTGTCGCGCGTGGGCATCGAATGGTCACATCGGGGTATTGCGGCCCTAGCCGCTGCCCGGTGCCCACAAGTCCAATTGATACGCAGCGGTCTGGTGCGAGAGGATTGGTCGTGTTCACAGGTTGGCGTGCGATGGCGGCCAGGTGGCTGATCCCGATTCGCGCGCTTGTCGAACCCGCTCTGGTGGTGGTCACGGTCGGTGCGCTCGCCGGCGGCGGAATCGCATGGCTGGCCGGCCGGCAGCAGGTCGCCGACTGGTGCTGGATCGCGGGGACGGTGTTCGCCGTGATTCCGGCGGTGGTGTGGGTCGTGGTGGCGCTGCGCCGGGGGCGGCTCGGGGTGGACGTCATCGCGGTGCTGTCGCTGGTGGGCACCCTCGTCGTGCACGAGTACCTGGCCGGCGCGTTGATCGCGGTGATGCTGGCCGGCGGCCGTGCGCTCGAAGCGGCCGCCACCCGGCGGGCCTCGGGTGATCTGCGGGCCCTGCTCGAGCGGGCCCCCCGTTTCGCGCGCCGGCGTATCGGTGCCACGGTCAGCGTTGTCCCGATCGGCGCTGTGGCCGTCGACGACCTGCTGGTCGTGGGACCCGGCGAGGTGGTGCCGGTGGACGGCCGGGTCGCCGACGTGGTCGCGGTCCTCGACGAATCCGTGTTGACCGGCGAGCCGCTGCAGGTGGAGCGGGCAGTGGGCGAACCGGTCCGCAGCGGTGTCGTCAACGCCGGCGGGGCCTTCGAGATCCGGGCGACGGCGACGGCGGACGAAAGCACCTACGCAGGCATCGTGCGACTGGCCCAACAGGCCGGCGCGGAGAATGCGCCGATCGTGCGATTGGCCGATCGCTATGCGGCATGGTTCCTGCCGCTGGCGCTGCTGCTCGCCGGGGCGGCGTGGGCGGTGAGCGGATCGGCCACGCGTGCGGTGGCGGTGCTGGTGGTGGCCACCCCGTGCCCGTTGCTCCTCGCTGCGCCGGTGGCCATCGTTTCCGGATTGTCACGCGCCTCGCGGGTCGGCGTGATCATCCGCAACGCCGGCGCGCTGGAACACCTCGGGCAGGCCACGACCCTGGTGATGGACAAGACGGGCACGCTGACCATGGGGCGCCCGGTCGTCGTCGACGTGGTCGCCGCCCCCGGTGGCGATGCCACCGAGGTGCTGCGCTTGGCGGCGTCGGTCGATCAGCTCTCTCCCCATGTGCTCAGCGAGGCCATCGTCACCGAGGCCCTCGGCCGTGGCCTGCCGTTGTCGGTGCCGACAGAAGTGCTCGAAGAACCCGGTCGGGGTGTCACCGCCACCGTCGCCGGACGTCGCATCGCGGTCGGCAAGCTGCCCGACGATGCGACGTCGGGCGCCTGGGCCCGTGGCGTGATCAACCGGGCCCGCCTGGACGGCACCGCGATCGCCTGGGTGTGCGTCGACGGCGGGCGGATCGGTGCGGTGCTGCTGCGGGACCCGTTGCGCCGGGACGCCCCCCGCACCATCCGGCGCCTGCGGGAGGCCGGCGTCAAGCGGCTGGTGATGCTCACCGGTGACCGCCCCGAGCCGGCCCGCGAGGTGGCCACCGTGCTGGGACTGGATGAGGTCTTCGCCCAGCAGAGCCCGGCCGACAAGGTCGCCGCGGTGCGGGCCGAGTGTGAGCACGCCGTCACCGTCATGGTGGGTGACGGCATCAACGACGCTCCTGCCCTGGCGGCCGCGACGATCGGTGTGGCGATGGGCGCCCGGGGAGCCAGTGCGTCGTCGGAGGCCGCGGACATGGTGCTGACGACCGATCGGGTGGACCGCCTGGCCGATGCGATGGACGTGGCCCGCTGGTCGCGTCGTATCGCCGTGCAGAGCGCCGTGGTGGGGATGGCGCTGTCGTTGTTGGCGATGGGCGTCGCCGCGCTGGGATGGTTGCCGCCGGCGGCGGGTGCGTTGTTGCAGGAGGGCATCGATGTCGCGGTGATCCTCAACGCGCTTCGGGCTCTGCGCGGTAATCCCGCTACCGAATTGGCGCTGCCCACCGGCACCAAAGAGATGCTGAACCGGTTTTCCGCCGAGCACGACGAGTTGCGCGACACCCTCGGAATCATTCGTGACAGCGCCGACCGGCTGGTCGACGGCGGCGCCGACGCCGGAGCGCTGGAGTCCCTGATCGCCGCGCAGGCCCTGATCACCGGCCGGATCGTGCCTCATGAACTCGCCGAAGAGACCGAGCTGTACCCGGCGCTGGCCCGCCCGTTGGGCAGCGGCGAGGCCACCGCCACGATGAGTCGCACCCACGCCGAGATTCAGCGTCTCGCCGATCGCATCGCTGCCCATGTGGGCCTGGCCCGGTCCGAAGGCGCAATCCAGCCCGAGCAGGTCGACGACCTGCTGGCGTGCCTGTACGGGCTGTATGCGCTGCTTCGCCTGCACTTCGTCCAGGAAGAGGAGAGCTACTTCACGCTCGCGCAGGAGTCGGAGCGGGACGGGACCGGGACGCGGGCACAAAGCCCCTAGTGGACGGCTGAGGCCTGCGGAATCGTCGGACCGAGGGGGATCGGCGGCCCGTGGTCGACGGATCCACCGACGGCCGGCAGATCGGGTGAAACGGGAAGACATGGCACGACTGATGAGCCGTCGCGTCGCGCTTGCGGCGTTCGGCGCGCTCGCGGCGAGCGGCGCGGTGGGACTCGGCGTTGCGCGGCGGACGACGTCCGGTGCGACCGGGACCGCGGTCCGGCTGACCCAGGGACCCGGCGGCGGGATGATGGGTATCGACCCGGCCGACCGGCGGACCTACCTGGCGATGTTCAGCCGGCATGAGGAGATCGATCGCGTTGTCGAGTTGATTCCGGGCGGTGTCCGCACCACCACCGAATCGAGCGCGCCGGACCTTGTCGCGCAGCTTCAGGCGCATGTGTCGAACATGTATGCCCGGATGGACCAGGGCGACGAGGTGATGTGCATGAGCTCGAGTCTGCCGACGTTGTTCCGCGGCGCGGACGGCTACCAGCGACGACTGACCTTTACCGCCAACGGCGTGATCGCCGAAGAGACCGCCGGCGATCCGGCGCTCGTTGCTGCGATCCGCGATCACGCCGTGGAGGTCACCGGATTCGTCCGCGATGGCATGCCGGCGATGATGCAGCAGATGATGGACCCCGGGGGAATGATGGGCCCGGGAGGGATGATGCCGCACCACGGACGCTGATGTCCGCGCCGCGGCCGGCCCCTATGCGACAGCACCCCGGGTCGACGGATCGCCCGGGGTGCTGTCGGAAGTATTCGGTTGACGGTCAGGCGGTGCGGCGGATGCCCCGCTTGAGGAGCAGTTCGCGCTCGGACTCGCTGAGGCCGCCCCAGATTCCGTAGGGCTCGCCGACGGCGAGTGCGTGGGCGCGGCACTGGGTGATCACCGGGCAGCGCCGGCACATCTCCTTGGCCCGCATCTCCCGCTGCGCGCGGGCCCGGCCACGCTCGCCATCGGGGTGGAAAAACATCGAGGAATCAACTCCCCGGCAAAGGCCCTGCATCTGCCAATCCCAGATGTCGGCGTTCGGTCCCGGTAGCTGCTGCGGCTGTGGCACTGGAAAACCCCTCTCTACACATCCATTTCGGTCGCTCACTGGATGCGTGAGTCGTGGAACAGATCCGAGCGCAGTCGCCGATGACCACTCGTGCACACAACGTAGAAGGGCTTCGGAATTTCCGTCAATAGTCTCGGACTGTGCGGAACCGCATAATCGCCGGCGGAAAATTAACATCCCGTTCATCGAAGTGACGCGT
Organism: Mycolicibacterium xanthum; assembly: GCF_019710635.1. Classification (GTDB taxonomy): domain Bacteria; phylum Actinomycetota; class Actinomycetes; order Mycobacteriales; family Mycobacteriaceae; genus Mycobacterium; species Mycobacterium xanthum. The sequence continues at coordinate 112,178 of NZ_JAIFZS010000029.1, read as the reverse complement.
CCGCAGCGAGTTCGATGCTATGGCAGATGGATGCAAAGTGACGAGCCGCCGCGTTTTGGCTGATCAGTTCATCCGGTGTCGATAGGCCATTTCCTGCCGCTCAGTAGGCAGTTGACATGGAGTTAACATGTCCTCCATAAACTGTTAACCGACGTGATTTTGAAAACACGTTCAACTTGGTAGCGTGCCGATCCGATGAGCACCAGCTCCGCGCCGGCCGTTGCTGGACTCGACGACGTGGCGTTCGGCAGCAACCCTGCGAAGTGGCCCCTTCCGCCGGCGGTCGGCGCCGGCGACCTGTGGCTGCGTGCGGTGGCCGCGGGCGGCCAGGGGCGCTACGCCAGCGCGCTGGCCGACCTCGACCAGCTGCACCGCCTGGGGCCGAATGGCCCGTTGGCCTCGCTGGCCGCCAGCACCCGGGCGTCGTTTCTGCGTCAGCTCGGGTGGCATGACCGTGCTCGATCGCTGGACGGCCAGGCGCTGGCCCGGTCCGCCGGGGATCCCGAGGCGGCGGCGGATGCGCTGATCGGGTTGGCGGCCGACGCGCTGGGGGTCGGGCGGTGCTCCGCGTCGGAGCGTGCGCTGCAACGTGCCGCCGAACTCGTCGCCCGCGCGGACGCGCAGCGGCTGCCGATCCGGTTCGCCTGGGTATCGGCCGAGCTGGCGATGGTCGGCGCCGACGGCGACGCGGCGGTCGGACACGCCGAGCGGGCCGTCGCCCTCGCCACGGAGTTCGGTTCGGTGCGGCACCGCGTCAAGTCCGGGGTGGTCCTGGCCGCTGCCCGCTGCTGCGCCGGCGACGGCGATGGCGCGCGCCTGGCCGCCGACGACGCGCTCGACCAGGCCGGGCCTGCCGGGCTGGTGCCGCTGCGGTGGGCCGCGGCCTGTCTGCTCGCCGACATCGGGAGCGGGCGGCGTCCGGCGGCGGAGATCTGCGCCATCCGCGACGAATCATCCGAAACTGTGATCAGACGGGGCGGCGTGTGGCGTCCGCGCTAACCCGGTTGCGCCCGTCGCGGTCGTTATTGTTTAGCTGAGCCGCGCCCCGCGGCACGGCTCGGCCGCCCGCAGGGCGGCACCACCTCCCCAACCGGGATGTGTCCCGCACGTAACGCTGGAGATATCGCCCACGATGACAATTTCGGGAGAACGTCTCGATTCTGTCGTTGCTGAGGCTGTGGCCGGCGATCGGGATGCGCTCCGGGAGGTGCTGGAGACCATCCGTCCCATTGTCGTCCGGTATTGCCGGGCGAGGGTGGGGGCCACGGAACGCAGCGGTCTGTCAGCTGATGACGTTGCACAGGAGGTGTGCTTGGCCGCCATCACGGCGCTGCCGCGCTACAGGGATCAGGGACGGCCGTTCCTTGCCTTCGTCTACGGCATCGCTGCACACAAGGTTGCCGACGCGCATCGTTCGGCGTCCCGGAACCGGGCCGACCCGATGGACGTCGTCCCGGAGCGCTCGTCGGGTGAGGCGAGCCCGGAACAGCTGGCCATCGACTCCGAATCGTCGGCGCGGATGGCGGCACTGCTGCAGATCCTGCCCGAGAAGCAGCGCGAGATCCTGATCCTGCGTGTCGTGGTGGGGATGAGTGCGGAGGAGACCGCCGAGACGGTCGGCAGCACCCCTGGGGCGGTGCGGGTCGCCCAGCATCGTGCGCTCGCGAAGCTGAAGGCGGAGATCACGGCGACGGGGCGGGACCATGCCTGATTTCGGACGCTGGACTTCCAACGGCGGGGATCCGTCGCTCAACGAGATCAATCGCTCCGATCAGTTCCTCGATGCGCTGGCCTCCCGGCAGCCCGCGTACCCGACGGACCACGCCGAGGCCGAGCTGGCGAATCTGCTGGCGGGCTGGCGCGACGACGTTCGCGAGACCCCGGTGTCGGCGGTGGTGACGCCGGAGCAGGCCGCGCAGGCGATGGACCGCGCCGCATCGTCGGGACGCCGCAGGCGGCTGTCGCTGGCGGTGGTCGGTTCGGCGGCCGCCGCGGTGCTGTTCCTCGGCGGGTTCGGGGCCATCGTCGCCGGAGCGGGACCCGGTGACGCGCTCTACGGGTTGCGCACGATGCTGTTCGGCGAGCCCGCGACGATGCGCGACGATGCCGTCATCCTGGCCGCCCAGACCGAGATGGCCGAGGTTCAGCAGCTCATCGACCAGGGGGACTGGCAGGCCGCCCAGGCCAGGCTGGAGGCCGTCACCACCACCGTCGCCACGGTGAACGACATCGAGAGCAAACAGGAATTGGTCACCCAGTGGCAGGAGCTGACCGTCAAGGTGGAGGCCCAGGACCCGGCCGCGACCGTGCCACCGGGCGCGCCGCTGCCGAGCTTCCCGGATCTGCCGTCGGTGGTGTTCGACCCGGGCACACTGTCGGCGTCCGAGACGTCCTCGGCTCCCGCGACGACTTCGGCTCCTGATGACACCACGTCGGTGACGACGCCGGCCTCCGAGACGCCGGGACCCTCGGAGACCAGCACCGCCCCGTCGCCGACCACGAGTGCGCCGGGCCCGTCACCGTCGGCGACCACCCCGGTCACCTCACAGGCGCCCGCTGGGGCATCCGAGACGACCTCCCCGAGCGCGGCGACCTCGCCGCCGAGTGCGACGTCGTCATCCACCTCCGCGCCGTCCGCGTCGTCGACCACGACGCGTGCGCCGTCCTCGACCACGGCCACGACGACCACGACGACGGTGGCCGCGGAACTGTCGACGTCGGCGGCGGCCGCACCATCGCCGGCGCCGTCCACTTCGGCGGCACCGCGCGCGACGCCGACTCCGCAGCCGACGCCCACCCCGACACCGGTCCTGACCACCCCGACCGCGGCGGCCACGCCGCAGCCGACGGTCCAGGAACAGCAGGAGCCGGCTCAGACGCAGTCGTTGGCGCCGCTGACGACCACGACGACGCCGGTGCTACCGGGGGCGGGGGAGTAGGTCGGGGCGCTACCGGTGAATTCGGCCGTCAGCGATAGCCGTCGGAGTCCGACGTGGCCTCGTTGAGGGAGGCGTCGGCGTAGCCGCGGCAGTAGTCCCAGGTGACGTAGGAGTCGGGCTCGGGATCGTAGGCAGGCTCGTGCGGGCGGACCGTGCCGTCGACGAGCAGCTGCAACAGGTTCGCCCGGAGCATGTCCCAGTCGTGGTAGTGGTCCTGCTGGCATTCGTCGCAGCAGACGACCAGCCCGCGAATTCCCTTGTGCGCCAGCAGCGCCTCATACACCGCGAGATCGGCGAGATCGGCCTCGACAGCCGTGCGCTCCTGCGGGTCAAGCGGCTGACCGGGCTCCAGGGCGTCGAGCGCCGCCGTCGGATCGCTCGGGTCGTCGGCGAACGGGTCGGGCGGCAGTCCTGGTGGCAAGTGGTCTCGCACGGTTCCCAGACTACGCAGCCTCCCGCGAATCGCGCCAGCGCTCCGGCGGCACGTCGTGGGGAACATGAACGGCGAGCGTGGCGCCGATCGGGATCCCGATAGCGATCGGGATCCCGATAGGATGTTGCTCTCAGGTCGCTTCTCTCGCCTGGCTGTATCTGTTACTGGAGGCTTACCCGTGTCGATCGCCGAAAGCAGCGTCCCGATCGCCGTGCCGGTGCCCACCGGCGGAGACGATCCGACCAAGGTCGCGATGCTCGGTCTGACGTTCGATGACGTCCTGCTGCTGCCGGCCGCGTCCGATGTGGTGCCCAGCGCCGCGGACACCTCGAGCCAGCTGACCCGCAAGATCCGGCTGAAGGTGCCGCTGGTCAGCTCGGCGATGGACACCGTCACCGAGGCGCGGATGGCCATCGCCATGGCGCGGTCCGGCGGCATGGGCGTGCTGCACCGCAACCTGCCGGTCGCCGAGCAGGCCGGCCAGGTGGAGACCGTGAAGCGGTCCGAGGCCGGGATGGTGACCGACCCGGTGACCTGCTCGCCGGACAACACGCTGGCCGAGGTCGACGCGATGTGTGCACGGTTCCGGATCTCCGGGCTACCGGTCGTCGACGACACCGGCGCGCTGGTCGGGATCATCACCAACCGCGACATGCGCTTCGAGGTCGACCAGTCCAAGCCGGTGTCGGAGGTGATGACCAAGGCGCCGCTGATCACCGCCCAGGAGGGGGTGTCCGCCGAGGCCGCGCTCGGGCTGCTGCGCCGCAACAAGATCGAGAAGCTGCCGATCGTCGACGGCCACGGCAAGCTGACCGGGCTGATCACGGTCAAGGACTTCGTCAAGACCGAGCAGTTCCCGCTGGCCACCAAGGACAGCGACGGCCGGCTGCTGGTCGGCGCCGCGGTCGGTGTCGGCGAGGACGCGTGGACGCGGGCGATGACGCTCGCCGACGCCGGCGCCGACGTGCTGGTCGTCGACACCGCGCACGCCCACAACCGCGGTGTGCTCGAGATGGTGCACCGGCTCAAGGCGGTGGTGGGTGACCGGGTCGAGGTGGTCGGCGGCAACGTGGCCACCCGCGCGGCCGCGGCCGCGCTGGTCGATGCCGGTGCCGACGCGGTCAAGGTCGGGGTGGGCCCGGGGTCGATCTGCACCACGCGGGTCGTCGCCGGTGTGGGTGCGCCCCAGATCACGGCGATCCTCGAGGCGGTCGCCGCCTGCGCGCCGCGCGGGGTGCCGGTCATCGCCGACGGCGGCCTGCAGTATTCCGGTGACATCGCCAAGGCGCTGGCCGCCGGTGCGTCCACGACGATGCTCGGCTCGCTGCTCGCCGGCACGGCGGAGTCGCCGGGGGACCTGATCCTGGTCAACGGCAAGCAGTTCAAGAGCTACCGCGGCATGGGTTCGCTGGGCGCGATGCAGGGCCGGGGCGCTGCGGGTGCCGTACGCGCGTCCTACTCCAAGGACCGCTACTTCCAGGACGACGTGCTCTCCGAGGACAAGCTGGTGCCGGAGGGGATCGAGGGCCGGGTGCCGTTCCGCGGTCCGTTGTCGACGGTGATCCACCAGCTCACCGGGGGTCTGCGCGCCGCGATGGGCTACACCGGTTCGGCGACCATCGAGGCGCTGCAGCAGGCGCAGTTCGTCCAGATCACGGCGGCCGGGCTCAAGGAGAGCCATCCCCACGACATCACGATGACCGTGGAAGCCCCGAACTACACCACCCGCTGATGAGCGCTGCGCGCGAGGAAGCAGAAAGCACGGGAACGCATGCGTGACATGGTCGAGATCGGCATGGGCCGCACGGCCCGCCGGACCTACGAACTCGACGACATCAACATCGTTCCGTCGCGGCGCACGCGCTCGTCGAAGGATGTGTCGACCACCTGGCAGCTGGATGCCTACCGGTTCGACATCCCGGTCGTCGCCCACCCCACCGACGCGCTGGTGTCGGTCGAGTTCGCGATCGAGCTGGGGCGCCTGGGCGGGCTCGGGGTGCTCAACGGCGAAGGGTTGATCGGCCGCCATGCCGATGTCGGTGCGCGGATCGCCGAGGTGGTGGCGGCCGCGGAGAAGGAGCCCGACCCATCTGCGGCGATAAGGTTGCTGCAGCAATTGCATTCCGCGCCATTGGATCCCGATCTGCTCGGGGCCGCGGTCGGGCAGATACGTGATGCCGGGATCACCACCGCCGTGCGGATCAGCCCGCAGAACGCGCGGGCGCTGACCCCGACACTGGTGGCTGCCGGGATCGACCTGCTCGTCATCCAGGGCACCATCATCTCCGCCGAACGGGTGGCTTCGGACGGCGAGCCACTCAACCTCAAGACGTTCATCTCCGAGCTCGACGTTCCGGTGGTGGCCGGCGGGGTGCTCGACCACCGCACGGCCCTGCACCTGATGCGTACCGGGGCGGCCGGCGTCATCGTCGGCTACGGATCGACCTCGGGGGTGACCACTTCCGACGAGGTGCTGGGCATCAGCGTGCCGATGGCCACCGCGATCGCCGACGCCGCCGCGGCCCGCCGCGAGTATCTCGACGAGACGGGTGGACGCTACGTGCACGTGCTCGCCGACGGCGACATCCACACCTCCGGGGATCTGGCCAAGGCGATCGCCTGCGGCGCCGACGCGGTGGTTCTCGGCACCCCGCTGTCCTCGGCCGCCGAGGCGCTGGGCGGTGGCTGGTTCTGGCCGTCGGCTGCGGCACATCCCTCCCTGCCGCGCGGCGCGCTGCTGCAGGTCGCGGTCGGTGAGCGGCCGTCGCTGGCCCGGGTGCTGAACGGGCCGTCCGACGATCCGTTCGGCTCGCTCAACCTGGTCGGCGGCCTGCGCCGGTCGATGGCCAAGGCCGGTTACTGCGATCTCAAGGAGTTCCAGAAGGTGGGGCTCACGGTCGGGAACTGACCCGGGCCGTTGGCCCGGGCACCCGCGGCCGGGTCGCCGACCGCGGCCCCGCCGCGCCTGCCCGTGCTGCCGACTGCCCCGTGCTGCCGACTGCCCCGTCGCCGCCCGAATGTCCCGTCGCCGCCCGAATGTGAAGTTACCTTCACGCTCGGGCGCCGTCGTGAAGGTAACTTCACGCGGGGCGACGCGCCCGCGGGGTTGGGCGCCGGGACGCGAGAGCGGCACGCACCCGCCGCAGGATGTCAGGTGGCTTGTCGTCGGCCAGTACGCGCACGATCAGCCATCCACGGCGCTGGGCGATCTCCAGCCGCTTGACGTCCCAGCTGTACTGGGATCGCTTGGTGCGGTGCTGTTCACCGTCGTACTCGACGGCGACCATGAGGTCCGGCCAGCCCATGTCGAGGTAGGCGACCACCGAGCAGGTGTCCCCCAACACGGGGATCTGGGTCTGCGGCCGCGGTAGGCCGCTGTCGGTCAGCAGTAGTCGCACATACGTCTCTTTCGGTGACTGTGCACCTCCGTCGGCCGATTCGAGCACCTGCCAAGCCTTGGCGATGCCGCGGCGGCCGGGATATCTCGCGACCAGCGATCGAGGCTCGGCGAGGTCGAGGCCGGTGGCTCTGACCAGCGCGTCGACGGCCGCCGTCGCCTCGACGCGCGGGTGCCGGCAGCCCAGATCCAGCGCGGTCCGAGCGGGCGTCGTGACCGGCACCCCGTCGATCACTTGCCATTCGTCGTCCTGCAGGCGGTCACCAAAGACCCGCAGACCGGACAGTCGGTGCCGGTTGCCGTGGATCAGCTCGACCGCTGCGCCGGCGTCAACCCATGCGCTCCCATGCAGTGCCGCCGCTGAGAGGCCTGCGACGATTGCCCGGCGCCCGGACCACAGCCATCCCGCATACGCGCGGGTTGTTGCGGTGATCCCGGCGTCGGCGTCGATGTAGACGTCTCGGAAGATGCGGGTGTGGTTGCGCTGCAGCTCACCCCAGGACATGCCGGCCGCGATGGCCTCGCTGCCGATGAATGGTTCCCCCATGGCGAGAGTGTGCCGACCCTGACCGACAGTCTGGGCACCGCCGGCGCTCATGACCCGGCCCCCCCTCGCCCGCCTGTGAAGTTACCTTCACGCTCGGGCGCCAGCGTGAAGGTAACTTCACACGGGGCCCGCGGGTCGGTTTCTTAGGCGAGCCTGTCTAGCAAGTTACCGGCCGGTAAGTTCATACTGGGCCGATGAAGCCTGACTACGACGTCGTCATCATCGGTTCGGGGTTCGGCGGCAGCGTGAGCGCGCTGCGGCTCACCGAGAAGGGCTACCGGGTGCTCGTCCTGGAAGCGGGTCGCCGCTTCGCCGACGACGAGTTCGCCAAGACGTCGTGGAATCTGCGCAGGTTCCTGTGGGCACCCCGGCTGGGCCTGTTCGGTATTCAGCGAATCCACCTGCTGAAAAACGTGATGATCCTGGCCGGCGCCGGGGTGGGCGGCGGTTCGCTGAACTACGCGAACACGCTTTACGTCCCGCCGGACCCGTTCTTCAACGACCCGCAGTGGAAGTCGATCACCGACTGGCGCGCGGAACTGATGCCGCACTACGACCAGGCCCAGCGGATGCTCGGGGTGGTGACCAATCCGACCTTCACCGACGCCGACCGCATCATGAAGGAGGTCGCCGACGACATGGGGGTCGGCGACACATGGGTGCCGACGCCGGTCGGGGTGTTCTTCGGCCCCGACGGGCAGAAGACCCCGGGCAAGACGGTGCCCGATCCGTACTTCGGCGGGGCCGGCCCGACCCGCACCGGCTGCATCGAGTGCGGCGAATGCATGACCGGCTGCCGGTACGGGGCGAAGAACACTCTGGTGAAGAACTACCTCGGGCTCGCGGAAAAGGCTGGGGCGCAGGTATTTCCGATGAGCACCGTGACCGACTTCGCGCAGGGGCCCGAGGGGCTGTGGCAGGTGCGCACCGTGCGGACCGGCAGCTGGCTGCGCCGCCGCAGGCGCACCTACACCGCGACGCACGTGGTGCTGGCGGCGGGGACGTTCGGCACCCAGCGGCTGCTGTTCAAGATGCGCTACACCGGCCGGTTGCCCGCTCTGTCGGACCGGCTGGGGGTGCTCACCCGCACCAACTCGGAGTCGATCGTCGGCGCCGGGCGACTGGAGGTCTCGCCCGACATGGACCTCACCCACGGCGTGGCCATCACGTCGTCGATCCATCCGACGCCCGACACCCACGTCGAGCCGGTGCGCTACGGCAAGGGTTCCAACGCGATGGGTCTGCTGCAGACCCTGATGACCGACGGCGCCGGGCCGCAGGGCACCGACGTGCCGCGCTGGAAGCAGTTGCTGCAGATCGCCGGGGCGGATCCGAAGGCCATGCTGCGCCTGCTCAACCCGAGCCGGTGGAGCGAGCGCACCGTGATCGCGCTGGTGATGCAGCACCTGGACAACTCGATCACCACGTTCACCAAGCGCACCCGGCTCGGCTTCCACCGCTTTTCCAGCAGGCAGGGACACGGTGAGCCCAACCCGTCGTGGATCCCGGCCGGTAACGAAGTCACCCGCCGCATCGCCGCCAAGATCGACGGCGTCGCGGGCGGAACCTGGGGCGAGTTGTTCAACATCCCGCTCACTGCACACTTCCTCGGCGGTGCGGCGATCGGCGACAGCGCTGAGACCGGTGTCATCGACCCCTATCAGCGGGTGTACGGCTATCCGACGCTGTCGGTGATGGACGGTGCCGCGGTCTCGGCGAATCTCGGGGTGAACCCGTCGTTGTCGATCACCGCGCAGGCCGAGCGGGCCGCGGCGTTGTGGCCCAACAAGGGGGAGACCGACCTGCGTCCGGCTCAGGGCGAGGCCTACCGGCGGCTGGCCCCGATCACGCCGGCCAACCCGGTGGTGCCCGCCGACGCGCCGGGGGCCCTGCGCATCCCGATCGAGCCGGTCGGTTCGACAGGGTAGTGCGGGCCCGCCGACGGCGCGCAGCCCGGCCCGCCGACGGCGCGCAGCCCGGCCCGCCGACGGCGCGCGGCCCGGCCCGCCGACGATCCAGAGGCCCTGCAGGGGCAGCCACTAAACTGACCGGGTGGAATCTGCAGCCCCCCGTCCCGTGTTGGTCGTCGACTTCGGTGCGCAGTATGCGCAGTTGATCGCCCGGCGCGTCCGCGAGGCGCGGGTGTTCTCGGAGGTCATTCCGCACACCGCCACCGTCGAGGAGATCAGGGCGAGGAACCCGCGGGCGGTCGTCCTCTCCGGCGGCCCGGCCAGCGTCTACGCCGACGGTGCTCCCCAACTGGATCCGGCACTGTTCGACCTCGACGTGCCGGTGTTCGGCATCTGCTACGGGTTCCAGGCGATGGCCCAGGCTCTCGGCGGCACGGTGGCGCACACCGGCACCAGCGAGTACGGCCGAACCGAGCTCAAAGTCACTGGCGGTCAACTGCATTCAGATCTTCCCGGGACCCAGCCGGTGTGGATGAGCCACGGTGACGCGGTGACGGCCGCGCCGGCCGGGTTCGACGTGGTGGCCACCAGCGCGGGTGCCCCGGTGGCGGCCTTCGAGGACCGCAGCCGACGGCTCGCCGGGGTGCAGTACCACCCCGAGGTGATGCACAGCCCGCACGGTCAGCAGGTGCTGAGCCGGTTCCTGCACGAGTTCGCCGGGATCGACGCCACCTGGACCCCGGCCAACATCGCCGACGCCCTCGTCGAGCAGGTGCGTGCGCAGATCGGTGCGGGCCGCGCGATCTGCGGCCTGTCCGGCGGTGTCGACTCGGCGGTCGCCGCGGCCCTGGTCCAGCGCGCCATCGGCGACCGGCTGACCTGTGTGTTCGTCGATCACGGGCTGCTGCGCGCCGGTGAGCGCGCGCAGGTGCAGCGCGACTTCGTCGCGGCGACGGGCGCCAAGCTGGTCACCGTCGACGTCGCCGACCGGTTCCTGGAGGCGCTGAGCGGGGTGACCAACCCCGAGGGCAAGCGCAAGATCATCGGCCGGGAGTTCATCCGGGCGTTCGAGGGCGCGGTGCGCGACGCGCTCGGGGTCGCCGAGGGCGAGGTCGAGTTCCTGGTGCAGGGCACGCTCTACCCCGATGTGGTGGAGTCCGGCGGCGGCGCGGGCACGGCCAATATCAAGAGCCACCACAACGTCGGCGGCCTGCCCGACGATCTGAAGTTCGCACTCGTCGAACCGTTGCGGCTGCTGTTCAAGGACGAGGTGCGCGCCGTCGGCCGTGAGTTGGGGCTGCCCGAGGAGATCGTTGCGCGCCAACCGTTTCCGGGGCCCGGACTCGGGATCCGCATCGTCGGTGAGGTCACCGCGGAACGGTTGGACACGCTGCGCCGGGCCGATGCGATCACCCGTGAGGAGCTGACGTCGGCCGGGCTGGACCACCAGATCTGGCAGTGCCCGGTGGTGCTGTTGGCCGATGTCCGGTCGGTGGGTGTGCAGGGCGACGGCCGTACGTATGGCCATCCGATCGTGTTACGGCCGGTGTCGAGCGAGGACGCGATGACGGCGGACTGGACGCGGGTTCCTTACGAAGTGCTGGAACGGATTTCGACGCGGATCACCAACGAGGTGCCCGAGGTCAACCGGGTGGTGCTCGACATCACCAGCAAGCCGCCCGGCACCATCGAGTGGGAGTGAGGGCCGGCCCCGGATCGCCACCGCGCAGCCGGTGTAACCGACCGGCCGCCGAGATTGCGGTCATGTGTCTATGATCAGCCGGTGATCAGCCACAGGCGCGGGGGCAACGTCCTTGCTGTAGCAGTAGCAATCGTATTCAACTTCGTTGCATTGGTGACGATCCCGGTGGCGGGGGCGCAGCCCCCGGCCGGTGCGCACATCACCGGCATCGAGCACGTCAACGACCGCTGGGACAAAGTCTCGGTGTACTCGCCTGCCATGAACAAGGTGATCGTCAACGACGTCTACAAATCGCCCACGTCGGGCTCACCCACCTTCTACCTGCTACCCGGCATCGACGGTGGCGACAACCTCGATCCCGGCGGCTCCTGGGCGCCGGGGACCAAGAGTTGGTTCGGAATGACCGACATCCAGGGCTTCTTTGCGAACAAGAACGTCAACGTGGTCTCACCGCTCGGTGGCCAGTTCAGTTGGTACACCGACTGGATCGCCGATCCCGGCAAGCAGTACCAGACGTACATGACCAGAGAGCTTCCGCCGCTGATCAACCAGGAATACAACACCAACGGCAAGAACGCGGTCGGCGGGTTGTCGAGCACCGGCGGGACGGCCGTCGACTATGCCATTCAGGTACCCGGTCAGTACCAGGCGGTGGGGTCGTACAGCGGCCTGCTCAACCCGTCGCGCGACCCTCAGCAGATTCAGCTGACTCTGATGGGCGGCGGTGCCAGCGCCGAAGCCATGTAGGGGCCCTTCGGCGGTCCGCTGTGGCTCGCCCACGATCCCACCGTGAACGTCGCGAAGCTCAACGGCGTCGCGGTCTACGTCGGCGCATCGGGCAGCGGCGACGTCGGTGAGGTCGACCGGCTGCCGGTCGGTTTCGGGCCGAACATCACCGGAGGCTTCATCGAGCGCATCGTCGCCGACAGCACGAGGGCCTTCGCCGACGCAGCCGGGGCGGCAGGCGTCGCGATCACCTATGTGGTGCGGCCCAACGGTTCGCACACCTGGGGTCTGTTCGAGTCGGAGATGCAGGAGTCCTGGAACACCACCATCGGCCCCGCACTGGGTGTGTAGCCGCCGGCGGTGGGTCCGCTCAGCCGACGAGCAGGGCGGCCTGGTGTAGCGCCGCGCCGACGGTCTGCTGGATGCTCGCCATCTCTTTCTTGGCCTTGTTCATGCCGATCAGGCCGCCGCCCATCCCCGTCATCGCGGGGGTGATCACCGCAGCCGTGGTGCCGGGCATGTCGCCCTGGGTGACCCGGTACTCGACGATCATCCGGCGGGCGAATCCGCCCGCCAGCGCGCGGGCCGCCGCCGAGCCGACCTCGGCACGTGCGCCCCAGCCATCGGGGTGTGGCATGACCGAGTAGCCCAGTGAACTCAGCGCGCCGCCGATCGTGGACAGCACGGCAGGTCCGTTGGCGGTTGTGCGGAACGCGACGTTGTCCATGACCGTCATTGTGCTGCGATGTCGCCGCGTACGTCCACGGCCGGTGCCGGGATGCCCCCCACCACCGATTCGGCCCTCGACCCGGTCGAGGACGCCAACGTGGCGGTCGCGACATTTGTCAGTGTCACCGTTTGTGAGTGGCGAATTCTCCGGTTGACGAGCGTCGCCGGCGGGGTGTTTACTGAAGGAATCGAACATATATTCGAATACGGTGGTGATCCATGATTCGGGTGGTGTGAAAGGTGCTGTTGTGGCCATTGCGGAGAACCTGGATCGGGGCCCCGTTCAACGCGCTGAACAGGTAGAACGGCTTCGGCGACAGATCGCGTCGGTGTCCGGGAAGGTTGGCGGCAGCCGTCGGGCGGCCACCGCGCCACCCGAGCTTCCAGCCGCCCGCGAATGTTTGCTGTCCAACCCCGGATCGCTGCCCGAACCACTGGCTGAACTGCTCCCCGACTCGTTGCCGCGGGGAACGGTCGCGGTGCTTTCGGGGGCGAGGTCACTGGAACTGGGTCTGGTGGCGGCGGTGACGGCCGAGGGTGGCCACGCCGCGATCATCGGCAGGCCCGACGTCGGGTTGCTCGCCGCGGTGGAGATGGGGGCCGACCTGAGCAGGATCGCCGTCATCCCCGAACCCGGGGTCGATCCGGTCGAGGTGGCCGCGGTCCTGATGGACGGGATGGATCTGATCGTGCTCGGCCTGGCCGGCCGCACGGTGCCCGCGAGCAGGGCCGGGGTCGTCACGGCGCGCGCCCGCCAACGCGGATGCACCCTACTGGTCGCCGACGGGGACTGGCAGGGAGCCCCCGCGCGGCTGGAGGCCCGGGTCAGTGGTTACGAGATCGCCGGTGGGCGGGGCGTGACACCGCTGCCGGGGTGCGGGCGGATCAGCCGGGTCCGGTTGACCATGCATGCCCGGGGACGTTCCGTGCGTCCCGCCCGTGCGCTGGGAGGCTGACGTGTCCGGATCCCGGGTGCTGGCGATCTGGTGCATGGACTGGCCGGCCGTTGCCGCGGCGGCCGCCGCCCGGGTGCCCCCGACGGCACCGGTGGCGGTGACGTTGGCCAACCGGGTCATCGCGTGTTCGGCGGCGGCGCGCGCAGCCGGGGTGCGCCGCGGGCTGCGGCGCCGGGAATCGCAGGCCCGCTGTCCGGAGTTGTTCGTCGCGACCGCCGACCCGGCTCGCGACGCCCGGTTCTTCGAACACGTCACGGCGGCGGTGGACGACCTGGTGCCGCGCGCCGAGGTGCTGCGCCCCGGTCTGCTGGCTCTGTCGGTGCGCGGCGCGGCCCGGTACTTCGGTTCCGAGCAGGCCGCGGCGGAGAGCCTGGTCGACGCCGTCGCTGCGGCCGCCGTCGAATGTCAGATCGGCATCGCCGACCAGTTGGCCACCGCGGTCTTCGCGGCTCGGGCCGGCCGGATCGTCGAGCCCGGCGGGGATGCGGCGTTCCTGTCCGGACTGTCCATCCGGCAGCTGGCCGCCGAGCCTAGCCTGGCCCCGCCGAGCCGGGCGGATCTGGCAGATCTGCTGTGGCGCATGGGGATCAGAAAGATCGGGCAGTTCGCCGAGTTGCCCCGAAGCGATGTGGCCTCCCGGTTCGGCGCCGACGCCATCGCCGCCCACCGGATGGCGCGCGGCGAGTCGAGCCGTGGTCCGTCGGGCCGGGACCCGGACGCCGACCTCGATGCGGTCATGAACTGCGATCCACCGATCGACCGGGTGGATGCGGCGGCCTTCGCCGGGCGTTCGCTGGCCGGCGTGCTGCACCGCAGCCTCGAGGGTGCCGGGGTGGGGTGCACCCGGCTGGCCATTCACGCCGAGACCGTCAACGGGCAAGAGCTGGAACGCGTCTGGCGCTGCGCCGAGCCGTTGACCGAGGATGCCACCGCCGACCGGGTGCGCTGGCAACTGGACGGCTGGCTGAACCGGCGCCAGGAGCAGGACCGGCCCAGCGGGCCGATCGCGGTACTGCGGCTCCGACCGGTCGAGGTGGTCTCGGCCGAGGCATTGCAGCTGCCGCTGTGGGGCGGGGTCGGGGAGGAGGACCGGCTGCGCGCTCGCCGTGCCCTCGTGCGGGTGCAGGGCCTGTTGGGTCCCGACGCCGTCAGGGTGCCGGTGCTCAGCGGCGGGCGGGGTCCCGCCGAACGCATCACCTTCGCCCCGCTCGGGGATGAGCTTGTGCCCCGGGCGAATCCGGACCAGCCGTGGCCGGGGCGGCTGCCCGAGCCGTCGCCGACGGTGTTGCTCGACGATCCGGTGGAGCTGCTCGATGCCGAGGACACCCCGGTGCGGGTCACCGCGCGGGGCCTGTTCTCGGCCGACCCGTTCCGGCTGCAGGCCCCGGGGCGCAACGGCCGGCTGTCCTGGTGGGCGGGGCCGTGGCCGGTGGACGAACGGTGGTGGGATCCCGATGCCGCCGGCGGCAGATCGGCGCGGGCGCAGGTGCTCGTCGGTTCCGACCCGGCCCAGGCCCTGCTGCTGTGCTTCCGGCAGCGGCGGTGGTACGTCGAGGGAGTCTATGAATGACCAGAATGACCAGAATGACCGAGCCGCCGGGCGAACGCGGCGACCCGGCCGATGAACCGGTCGAAGAACGCCGCCGGGTCGACGTCGACACCGATGAGCGCGTTGGGTTCCCGTGCCCAGTGCCCACTCCAGTCCGCAATCGTCATGCCACGGGTCAGGGTCCCGGTCAGCTCGACGTCGACCGCCGCGGCGCGGCAGCCCACCAACCCGGGGTCCAGCGCGACCGCGGCGGCCAGCGGGTCGTGCAGGTGGGCCAGGTAGCCCTCGCCCTGGTCGT
The DNA here is from genome assembly GCF_019710635.1 of Mycolicibacterium xanthum. Taxonomy (GTDB): domain Bacteria; phylum Actinomycetota; class Actinomycetes; order Mycobacteriales; family Mycobacteriaceae; genus Mycobacterium; species Mycobacterium xanthum. The sequence continues at coordinate 96,992 of NZ_JAIFZS010000029.1, read as the reverse complement.
GATGGAACTCGAAGTAGAACCGCATGGCGTCCTCGAGCACCCGGATCAGCGGGTTGGACGCGCCCGACGCGGTCCCGCGCACGTCGTCGGCGGACATCGTCGCCGACGACGTTCCGGCTTCCCGGGCCAGCCGGTTCAGCAGCGCCGGTGTCAGCGCGATGTCCTCGGTCAGGTTGAGCCCCAACACGATCGGCAGGCTCGCCGCCCCGGCGAAGGCGGCATAGACCTCGGCGGTCGACTCGGGGTCGACGCTGGTGTTCCATTCGGCCACCGGCGTGGTGTTGCCCCGGTAGTCGAACGACCCGCCCATGATCACCAGCCGCTTGAGCAGCCTGGGCAGTGATGGTTCGGCGCGCAGTGCCAGGGCCAGGTTGGTCAGCGGCCCGGTGGCGATCCCGACCAGCTCGCCGGGGTGGGCGCGGGCCGCCCGCACCCAGGCCTCGGCGGCGTCGTGGTCGGTCAGCGCGCCGGCCGGCGGGCGCAGTTGCGCGTACCCGAGCCCCTGCGGGCCGTGGGTGTCCTCGGCGGTGCGCAGCGGCGCGGTCAGCGGTACGTCGGAGCCCTTCGAGACCGGCACCCCGGTGATCCCGCACAACTCCAGCAGTGCAAGGTTGTTGCGGCAGACATGGTGCACGGCGACGTTTCCCGCCGTCGAGGCGATCCCGACCAACTCCGCGTCCGGGCTGCCGAACAGGTAGGCCAGCGCCATCGCATCGTCGACGCCGGTGTCGACGTCGACGAAGACAGGCTGCGGCACGCCGCTCACCAGTGCACGCCGGGCACCAACCGCACCGCGCGCTTGACCGGGCGCGGCACCCGCACCGCGGGCACCGGCCGGCTCGGCCGCTCGGGCCGGCGAACCGGGGAGCTCGGCGCGGCCGGACGCGGCTCGCTGACGCCGCGGGCGGCCGCCGAGTCCGGGTAACCCAGGTAGAGCTGGTGCAGTACCCGGCGCGACAGCCGGGGCGTGAAGTAGGTGCCGATGTCGGCCAGCGTCCCGACCGGGGTGTCGATGCGGGCCGGCTTGTCCACCAGGCCGCGCACCACCATGGCTGCGGCGTGTTCGGCCGAGATCGGGGGCATCGGGTTGAGCCTACGGGAGGGGGTGATCATCGGCGTCTTCACCAGCGGCATGTGAATGTTGGTGAACGTGATGTGGTCGGAAAGGGTTTCGGTGCCGACGACTTCGGCGAACGCGTCCAGCGCCGCCTTGCTCGGGATGTAGGCGCTGTACTTCGGGCTGTTGGCCTGCACACCGGCGCTGGAGACGTTGACGACGTGCCCGAAGCGGCGCTCGCGCCAGTGCGGCAGCAGCGCGAGCACCATCCGGACGGGCCCGAAGTAGTTGACCGCCATCACGCGTTCGTAGTCGTGCAGCCGGTCGGTGGAGGCCGACACCGACCGCCGGATCGAGCGTCCCGCGTTGTTGACCAGGTAGTCGACATGTCCGAACCGGTCGAGGATGTCCTTGACGGTGTGCTCGACGGCCGCCGAGTCGGTGACGTCACAGGTGAAGGCGTGTGCGTCGCCGCCGGACCGCCGGATCTCGGCGACCAGGCCGTCAAGGGCCTCGCCGTTGCGTGCCAGCGCGAACACCGTCGCGCCCCGGGCGGCGACCGCGATCGCCGACGCGTGACCGATGCCGCTGGAGGCGCCGGTGATGATCACGTGCTTGCCCACCAGGGGGCCGGCCGGGTCGTCGCGGCGGGCACGTTCCGGGTCCAGATGCCGTGCCCAGTACCGCCACAGCCGCGGTGCGTAGGTGCGGAACTCCGGTACGGCGATCCCGGTGTCCCGCAACGCCTCGGCGGTCCGCTCGCAGGTGAAGGTCGGCGCCAGCTCGACGACGTCGAGGATCTCGCCGGGGATGCCGAGCTGGGTCGCGGCCATGTTGCGCAGGACCTTGGCCCGCCCGCCCAGCTGCAGGACCGGGGCGGCGGCCACCCGCGGCAGCGACCCCACCAGCGGCGGCAGCCCGGCGGCCGGTGCGACCGCCCGGTAGATGCCGCGCAGGCCGATGGTCTTCGGGGCGGTCAGATGAAACGTCTGCCGGTCCCGGCCGTCGGCGTGCATCAGCACGGCCATCGCGTCGACCACGTAGTCCACCGGAACGATGTTGGTGCGTCCGGTGTCCGGCAGCACCATCGGCGTGAAGCTGGGCAGCGCCGCGAGCTTGGCCAGCAGTCCGAAGAAGTAGTAGGGCCCGTCGATCTTGTCCATCTCGCCGGTCCTGGAGTCGCCGACCACCACGGCGGGCCGGTAGATGCGGTACCGCAGTCCCGGCGTCGTCCGCACCAGCTGCTCGGCCTCGAACTTGGTGCGGTGATACGGCGTCGGCAGGTCCTGGGCGACGTCGAAGTCGTCCTCGGTGAACACCCCGCGGTAGGTGCCGGCCACGGCGATCGACGACACATGGTGCAGCGTGGCGTCCAGGGCCCGGGCCAGCCCGATCACCGCACGGGTGCCCTCGACGTTGGCCAGCCGCTGGCGGTGCTCCGCGGCGGTGATGTCGTAGATCGCCGCGCAGTGCACGACGTGGTCGATGCGGCCGAGTTCGGCGACGGCCGCCCCGGTCAGCCCGAGGTCGGCTGAGGTGAGGTCACCGACCAGCGGCGACACCCGCTTGTCCCAGTCCACTGCGTGACGTTCGAAGCGGCCCAGGGAGTCGCGGCGCACCAGTACGTGCACCGCCTCGGTGCCCGGTAGGGCCAGCAGTCGGGTGATCAGACGGCCGCCGATGAACCCGGTACCGCCGGTAACGACATAGCGCATGCGTGTCATGGTCACTTGTCCACGGGCGCAGGTCAACACCGGATAGCCTCGCGATCATGCCCATCGATCCGAACACCATCGGCGCGACCACGTCGCCGCATCTGTTCGAGTGGACCGACCGCGACACGCTGCTCTATGCGCTGGGTGTGGGCGCGGGCACCGCCGACCTGGCATTGACCACCGAGAACAGCCACGATGTGGAGCAGCAGGTGCTGCCGACCTACGCGGTGATCGCGTGCTCCCCGTTCGCCGCGGCCACCCACATCGGCTCGTTCGACTTCAGCCGGATGTTGCACGGGTCGGAGGCCGTTCGGCTGTTCGCGCCGTTACCCCCGGCGGGCCGGCTCAGCGTGGTCGCCGAGGTGGCCGACATCCAGGACAAGGGTGCGGGCCGCAACGCGATCGTGATGCTGAAGGCGACCGGCAGCGATCCCGACACCGGCGCGCCGGTCGTCGAAACGCTGATGACGCTGGTGCTCAGGGGGGAGGGTGGTTTCGGTGGCCGGCCGGGGCAGCGTCCGGCGGCGCCGGAGATCCCCGACCGGGACCCCGACGCCGGCGTGGCGCTACCGACCCGCGAGGACCAGGCGCTGATCTACCGGCTCTCCGGCGACCGCAACCCGCTGCACAGCGATCCGTGGTTCGCCCAGCTGGCCGGGTTTCCGACGCCGATCCTGCACGGGTTGTGCACCTACGGCGTCGCGGGGCGGGCGCTGGTCGCCGAGCTCGGCGGGGGCGATGCGTCGAAGCTCACCGCGATCTCGGCCCGGTTCACCTCGCCGGTGTTTCCCGGTGAGACGCTGACGACGTCGATCTGGCGGATGGAACCGGGCCGGGCCGTGTTCCGCACCGCGGCCGCCGGCCCCGACGGCTCCAACGCCCGTCTTGTGCTCGAGGACGGCGCCGCCGAGTATCGCTGACCGCCCGCTCTTCCCCGGCTGGTTCCCGCCCCTGTGAAATTGTTTGCTGCGCTGGTAGCCTTCGGCTGGCGGGGAGGTTTGATCTGGTCCGGATTTGCTCACGCCAGAGGTGCGCGGATGTTTGATGGTTCGCGGCGATCGCCCGCCAGGCCGGTCGGCGCAGGGTTGTGGTGCCCCGACCGGTACTACTGGTTTACTGCGTTGCTGTCCGCCCGGGGCCTGCAACCGGCCACCTGTCGGCTGGTGGCGGCGTGCATCGTGGCTCTCGGTTTGATCCCGGTGACGCTGTTGGCCAGTCGCCTCGGTCCGCACGACACCGTCGCGCGGATCGTCGCCGTCACGGTCGGGGTGTGCTGCCTGGGGATGGCGATGCTGTGGTTGCGGCGGTACTGGCCCTCGCGGGCGCAGTCTCTGTTCTGTGTGTTCGCCGGTTCGCTCGGCATCGGGGTGTCTTCGCTGATGGTGTCCAGTCCGGTCACCGGATTCCTGGGCATGTCTACCTATGTGATGGTGACCGCATACGTCCTGTGCTTCCACACCCCGAAGCTGCTGGCGTTCGTCTGGACGGTGGCGGTCGCGGTGTTGGCGGTGCTGTTCGTGCGGTTGGCACCGACCGATCCGGCACTGGCGGTGAGCGCGGTGGGCGTGGTGGTGGTGCTCAACCTGTTCATCGCGTTTGCCTGCCGGGCAGCGGTCAGGCTGGCCGGGCCGGACACCCATCGCGGCGACATCGAGCAGATCACCGGCCTGCTGCATCGCGACGCGTTCTATCGCGGGGTCGCCACGCTGCTGGCCTCGCGCAGCCGCAGTGCCGATCAGTATCTGGTCGTGATCGCGGTGAACATCGACAGCTTCTCGTTGGTGCTCGGGCTCTCCGGTGCGCGCGGTGGGCACCGGGCCCGGGTGACGGTGAGCCAGGCGCTGCGCGAAACCGTGCGGCACAACGCAATCGTCGCCCACGCCGCCGACGACGACTTCCTGATCGCTGACACGTTCACCACCGCGGATGCCTCACCGCTGGTGGAACGCATCCGGGGTTCGATCTCGACGACCCCGCAACGGCTCACCGCCAGCATCGGCGTGGTCTGCACCCCGTTGCCGCCGCTGGCGGCGGAGCCGCCCGACGAGGTGGTCGACGAGTTGATCGCCATCGCCACCACCGCGATCGAGCAGGCCAAGATGGCCGGGGGCAACCAGGTCCGCTATGTCCTTCGCCCGACGCTGGGCGAGGACGGCGACGCCGTGGGCGGCCCCGGCGACCGCTGGCCGGACACCGGATAGGACCGCCTGAGCGGCTGCGCCCGATCTGGTCGATCGAACATTTGTTCGATAGACTCTCGAGGTGGGTTGGCACAACGGTCCGCCGAGCTGGTCGGAGATGGAGCGCGTCCTCAATGGCAGGTTGCGTCGGCCCGCCGACGATGGCAGGTTGGGTCGGCCCGCCGACGATGGCAGGTCGGGTCGGCCCGCCGAGCACCCGGGCGACGGCGGGGACAGCCCGGCCTGGTCGCGCGAGCGGGGACGGTACCGGCCCCCGGACCTCGACCGGCCGGCGCCGGCCGCCGAATCGACGCCCTACGCCGAACTGCACGCTCACTCGGCCTACAGCTTTCTCGACGGGGCGAGCACCCCGGAGGAACTCGTGGAGGAGGCTGCCCGGCTGGGGCTGCGGGCCATCGCGCTGACCGATCACGACGGGCTCTACGGGGTGGTGCGGTTCGCCGAGGCGGCCAGGGAACTCGACATGGCCACGGTGTTCGGCGCCGAGTTGTCGCTGGGCGGCGGCAGCCGCACCGACCAACCAGACCCGCCCGGGCCGCATCTGCTGGTGCTCGCCCGCGGGCCGGAGGGCTATCGTCGGTTGTCCCGGCAGCTGGCCGCCGCCCATCTGGCCGGTGGCGAGAAGGGCGTGCTGCGCTACGACTACGACGCCTTGACGGAAGCTGCGGGCGGACACTGGCACATCCTCACCGGCTGCCGCAAAGGCCATGTCCGTCAGGCTCTTTCCTCCGGCGGGCCGGATGCGGCCGCGGCGGCGCTGGCCGATCTGGTGGAGCGGTTCGGCCGCGACCGGGTCAGCGTGGAGCTCACCGACCACGGTCATCCGCTCGACGACGAACGCAACGCCGCGCTGGCCGCACTGGCGGCCCGGTTCGGGCTGGACGTCGTCGCCACCACCGCCGCCCACTTCGCCGCACCGGCCCGGGGGCGGCTGGCGATGGCGATGGGGGCGATCCGGGCCAGGAACTCGATCGATGACGCTGCGGGTTACCTTGCGCCGCTGGGTGGTTCACATCTGCGATCGGGTGAGGAGATGGCGCGGGTCTTCTCGGCGCACCCCGAGGCGGTGAGCGCGGCGGCCGAACTCGGTGAACAGTGCGCTTTCGGTCTGGCGCTCATCGCGCCACGGTTACCGCCGTTCGAGGTGCCCGACGGGCACACCGAGATCAGCTGGCTCCGGCACCTGGTCGCCGACGGCGCCAGGGAGCGTTACGGCCCGCCGGATCGGGCACCGCAGGCGTATGCCCAGATCGAGCACGAGCTGGCGATCATCGAGGAGTTGGGGTTCCCGGGTTATTTCCTGGTGGTACACGACATCACCCGGTTCTGCCGGCTCAACGACATCCTGGCCCAGGGCCGGGGCTCGGCGGCCAACTCCGCGGTCTGCTACGCGCTGAAGGTCACCAACGTCGACCCGGTGGCCAACGAGCTGCTGTTCGAACGGTTCCTCTCGCCTGCGCGGGACGGCCCGCCCGACATCGACGTCGATATCGAATCGGACCTGCGGGAGCAGGCGATCCAGTACGTCTACCAACGCTACGGCCGCGAGTACGCCGCGCAGGTGGCCAACGTGATCACCTACCGCGGGCGCAGCTCGGTGCGCGACATGGCCCGGGCCCTGGGGTTCTCCCAGGGGCAGCAGGATGCCTGGAGCAAGCAGATCAGCCGGTGGAACGGTCTGGCCGACTCGCCCGATCTCGAGGGTATCCCCGATCAGGTGGTGGATCTGGCCATGCAGATCGCCGACCTGCCCAGGCACATGGGCATCCACTCCGGAGGCATGGTGATCTGCGACCGCCCGATCGCCGACGTATGCCCGGTCGAATGGGCGCGGATGGAGAACCGCAGCGTGCTGCAGTGGGACAAGGACGACTGCGCGGCAATCGGTTTGGTGAAGTTCGACATGCTGGGGCTGGGGATGCTCTCGGCGCTGCACTACGCCATCGATCTGGTCGCCGAGCACAAGGGCATCCACGTGGACCTGGCCAGGCTCGATCTGTCCGAGCCCGCCGTGTACGAGATGCTGCAGCGCGCCGACTCCGTCGGGGTCTTCCAGGTCGAGTCGCGGGCCCAGATGGCCACGCTGCCCAGGCTGAAGCCGCGGGTGTTCTACGACCTGGTGGTCGAGGTCGCGCTGATCCGGCCCGGGCCGATCCAGGGTGGCTCGGTGCACCCGTACATCAAGCGCCGCAACGGCCAGGAGGCGGTCACCTACGATCACCCGTCGATGGTGGCGGCACTGCGAAAGACATTGGGAGTTCCGCTTTTCCAGGAACAGCTCATGCAACTGGCGGTCGACTGCGCCGGGTTCTCCGCCGCCGAGGCCGACCAGTTGCGCCGTGCGATGGGGTCGAAACGGTCCACGGAGAGGATGCGCAGGCTGCGTGGACGGTTCTTCGAGGGGATGCGCGAACTGCACGGCGTCACCGGCGAGGTGGCCGAACGGATCTACGAGAAGTTGGAGGCGTTCGCCAATTTCGGTTTCCCGGAGAGTCATTCGTTGTCGTTCGCATCGTTGGTGTTCTATTCGTCGTGGTTCAAGCTGCACCACCCCGCGGCGTTCTGCGCCGCGCTGTTGCGGGCGCAGCCGATGGGTTTCTACTCGCCGCAGTCGCTGGTCGCCGATGCGCGCAGGCACGGCGTCGTTGTGCGGGGCCCGGATGTCAATGCCAGCCTGTCCTACGCCACGCTGGAGGACCACGGTCTGCAGGTGCGGCTGGGACTCGGCAGCGTCCGCCACATCGGCGACGAGCTGGCCGGGCGTCTGGTCGAGGAGCGGAAGGCCCACGGGCCCTTCGATTCCCTGCTGGATCTGACCGGGCGGGTGCAGCTGTCGGTGCCGCAGACCGAGGCGCTGGCCACCGCCGGGGCGCTGGGCTGTTTCGGCATCGAGCGGCGGGAAGGACTGTGGGCCGCAGGTGCGGCGGCGGCCGAGCGGCCGGACCGGTTGCCGGGGGTCGGATCGGCCTCGCATGTCCCGTCGCTGCCCGGCATGACCGAGCTGGAGCTGGCGGCCGCCGATGTGTGGGCGACCGGCATCTCGCCGGACAGCTACCCGACCCAGTTCCTGCGCGAGGACCTCGATGCGCTGGGGGTGGTTCCCGCCGACCGGTTGTTGAGCCTGCCCGACGGCACCCGGGTCCTGGTGGCGGGGGCGGTCACCCACCGGCAGCGGCCCGCCACGGCGCAGGGGGTGACCTTCATGAACCTCGAAGACGAGACCGGGATGGTCAACGTGCTGTGCTCGCCGGGGGTGTGGTCGCGGCACCGCCGGCTGGCGCAGACGGCCCCGGCGCTGGTGATCCGGGGCATCGTGCAGAACGCGACCGGAGCGGTGACGGTGATCGCCGACCGGATGGGTCCGCTGAGCATGCGGGTGCCCTCGAAGTCCCGCGACTTCCGCTGACCGCCTCGCGAGCGAGCCGGGGGCATCTCCCGTCCGCGAGCGAGCGTGTCTGTACACCTCCGCGCGGAGTGTCGCGTGCATTTGCGCACGCTCACCGCCCGCGACCGCGACGGTAGTTTGACGGGATGGCCTCCTCGACGCTGAACCTGTCCGCCGACGACGTCCTCACGACCACCCGGTCGGTGCGCAAGCGGCTGGATCTGGACCGGCCCGTGCCGCGCGAGGTGCTGATGGAATGCCTCGAGATAGCACTGCAGGCACCCACCGGATCCAACAACCAGGGCTGGCAGTGGGTGTTCGTCGAGGACCCGGACGAGAAGAAGGCCCTCGCCGACATCTACCGGAGGAACGCCACCCCCTATCTGGCGGCGCCCAAGCCCACCACCGGCGACATCCGGGACGACCAGCGCCCGCGGGTGACCGACTCCGCGATGTACCTCAACGAGCACCTCCACGAGGTTCCGGTGATGCTGATCCCGTGCCTGCAGGGCAAGCCCGACGACACCCCGTCCGGTAAGAGCGCGGGATTCTGGGGGTCGCTGCTGCCGGCCGCGTGGAGTTTCATGCTGGCTTTGCGATCGCGTGGCCTCGGCTCGGCGTGGACGACGCTGCACCTGCTCGGCGACGGTGAGCAGCGCGCGGCCGAGTTGCTCGGCATTCCCTACGACGACTACAGCCAGGCCGGTCTGTTCCCGATCGCCTACACCAGGGGCACCGACTTCCGGCCGGCCAAGCGGTTGCCCGCCGAGCAGTTGACGCACTGGGACCGCTGGTGATCGAGACGGCGGCTCACTGCGCGCCGGAGAAGCCCTGCTGGCGCCAGGCCTCGTAGACCGCGACGGCGGCGGCGTTGGACAGGTTCAGCGAACGCCGTCCACTGAGCATCGGGATGCGCACCTGAGCGGTGATGTTCGGATCGGCCAGCGTTCGTTCGTCCAACCCGGTGGGTTCCGGGCCGAACATCAGCACATCGCCGGGCCGGTAGGCGATGTCGGCGAACGACGCTGTGGCGTGCGCGGTGAAGGCGAAGACCCGTGCCGGCAGCACCGTCGCCCAGGCGGCGGCCAGGTCCGGGTGCACCGTCACCGACGCCAGGTCGTGATAGTCCAGCCCGGCGCGACGCAGCTTGGGTTCGGACAGGTCGAAGCCGAGCGGCTCGACCAGGTGCAGCTCGCACCCCGAGCCGGCGACCATGCGGATCGCATTGCCGGTGTTCGGCGCTATCCGCGGTGAGTAAAACAGCACCCGAAACAATGCATCCGCCTCAAATGGGATGTGGGAACGAAAAGCCCATTCTGCCGAATCCCGTGCGCTGTGCCAGTCTGCCGTGGCAACGATCAGCACCCGCCGGGGCGGCCTGCCGCCAGCCCATTCAGGCCGGTGCGCCCCGCGAACGGTGCCCGAGCTCCACGGCGACCTGATCGCCCATCGCCTCGCGCGCGGTCTGCTCCTGGGGCCGCAGCTCGGCAAACTTCGCGCGCGCCTCGGTGTCGCCGCCGGCCGGGACATCTGCGCCCAGTGCCCGACCCTCTCGGCGACGTCTAGCAGGTCGACGTAGGCGTTCTCCAGCCGCTGTTGCCGGCGGGCCTCCCGGGCCAGTTGCCGTCGTGCGTCAGGCCCGGCCGGCGGTCAGCCGCGTCCCCATGATGCGCGCCACGCCGACCGCGGCCGTCGCAACGTGCGGCACCCGCTCCCATGCCGTGTCCAGCATGATTCCGGCCCCCGGTCGCCGCCCCCGGTCGCCTTCGCGACAGTGTTTGCCGGCGTTGTCGACGCCGGCCGGTTGGCGGGTTCGCGGGCCCACACCGTTCGGTGTGACCTGTGGAAACCGGGTGATGGGACTGGCATACTCGTCCAATTGCCAGGCACGCATGCCCGCCGCAGTGGAGGCGCCATCAGCAGGAAAGCTCAATGAACGACGCCCGATCAACCGCCCGTGCGCGCTGCGCCGACCGGGGAAACAGCCGATGAAGCACAACAAACGGCCTGCGCGCCTGGCGCTGTCCAACTGGCCGGTGCGCCTGAAAGTCCTTGCGATCGTCGCGGTCCCGCTCGTGCTGGCCTGTGTGTTCGGTGGGCTGCGGATTTACAGCAGCGCCACCGAGGCTGCGGATCTGCGGCAGGCTGCCGAGCGCGCCCAGATGGTGCCGGCGGTCGCCGATTACATGGGCGCGCTCGAGGACGCGATGGTCACCACCACCGAAGGCGGCGACGCTCGGAGCGCGTTGACGGCGCTCGGGTCCAGCCGATCGGTGCTGGAACAGCGGCTTGCCGACACCGATGTGGACGACAGCACCAGGCTGGCCACCAATACTTTGCTTGACTACGGGCAGGACCTGATCGACAAGATCACGGCCGACACGATCGACCTGCGCGGCCGGGTGATGACGTATGCGCCGTTGCTGATCACCGCCGAGACCGCGATCACCGGCCTGGTCGGCACCGACGATCAGGCCGTCCGGGAACAGGGTGAAGCGCTGTCGCGTGCGGTCGGCGCACGCGGCCAGATGGCGATGCAGCAGATGCTCGTCAATCGGGGCGGCGAACTCCCCGAACCGGTGCTGCGTTCGTCGATGGTCACGCTCGCGGGCACCGAACCGCAGACGGTGTCGGCGATCGGCGCTTTCCTCGGCGGCGCCACCGATCCGGCCGCCACGCTGCGCTCGCAGATGGTCAAACGCCTGTCGGTGCTGTCCGACCCGGCATCGGTGCTGGTCGGCAACCCCGACCTGCTGGCGTCTCAGCAGATCACCCGGGAGATCGCCGACGACGTGATCGCCCGGACCGCCCACTCGATCCCGGCGACCGTCGACCAGCAGGCCGGGGATGCCCGCTTCACCGCGCTGCGCGACGCAGCCCTCGTCGTCGCCGCGATCGTCATCGCGCTGCTGCTCGTCACGCTGGTCGCCCGCACGCTGGTCCGGCCGCTGCGCACGCTGCGTGACAGCGCGCTCAAGGTCGCCCACGAGGACCTGGCCCGCGAAGTCGAGCATGTCCGTACCGACGGCACGATCGTCCCGGTGCAGCCGGTTCCGGTGTACACCTCCGAGGAGGTCGGGCAGGTCGCGCACGCCGTCGACGAACTGCACGAGCGGGCCGTGCTGCTCGCCGGTGAACAGGCGCAGCTGCAGTTGCAGGTCACCGACATGTTCGAGACGTTGTCACGGCGCAACCGGTCGCTGGTGGACCAGCAGCTGTCGTTGATCGACAGGCTGGAGCGCAACGAAGAGGATCCCGACCGGCTGGAGAGCCTGTTCCGTCTCGATCACCTCGCCGCCCGGATGCGCCGCAACGGTTCGAACCTGCTCGTGCTGGCCGGCGCGCGCATCCCGCGCCAGCAGGCCGGGCCGGTGCCGTCGAGCGCGCTCGTCAACGCCGCGGCCTCCGAGGTGGAGGACTACACCCGCGTCGTTGCTGTCGACCTGCCCGGCAGCGCCGTCGCCGGCGCGGTCGCCGGCGACGTGGTGCACCTGCTGGCCGAGTTGTTGGACAACGCGCTGCAGTTCTCGCCGCCGACATCGGAGGTGCGGGTGTCGGCGGTGCACACCGGCAACGGCGGCCTGGTGCTCGAGGTCGCCGACACCGGTCTCGGCATGACCGAGTCCGACCTGCGGGTGGCCAACACCCGCCTGCAGTCCGGCGGCGAGGTCAACGCCTACACCGCGCGGCACATGGGGTTGTTCGTGGTGGGCCGGCTGGCCGCCCAGCACGGGCTGGTGGTGCGGATGCGCGCCACCGTCGCCGACCAACCCGGCTCGGGAATCACCGCCGGGGTGTACCTGCCCGCGGGTCTGCTCGTCAGCACCCCGGGCGGGGCGGGCCCGCAGGCCGCGGCGCCGGTACCGGCGCCCGCCGCCACACCGCCGTCGACCCCGCCGCCCGCCGGACGAATGGCACCGTCGCCGGTCGGTGAGCTGCTCCCGCAGCGGCGGCCGGGCGCCAGCGGTATGGGTGAGCCGGCCCAGCCCGTCGAATCTCCGGAATCGCCGGCGGGTTCCGGCGTCGCCGCATTCTTCGCCCCCAGGGCCGAGCCCGTTGCGGGTCCCGAATTGCCGGGCAACGCCCGGCATGCCCGGGCAGACTCCGCCGACCCGGACGACGCGATCTACCAGAAGATGCTCTCCGAATGGCTGGTCGATCCCCACGAGTTGTCCCGGAGCACCGACCTGGACTGGCAGTCGGTGTGGGATCACGGCTGGTCGGCCGCCGAGGCGGCCGAGAGTGCGCCGGTGCTCGATCACACCGCCGAGGGACTGCCGGTGCGCCAGCCGGGGGCGCGGCTGGTGCCCGGGCACGCGGAGGACCTCGCAGCCGGGGCCGGCGGTGGCGAGCGGCGCGTACCATCGGCCGTCGAGCCCGGCCCCGGCGCCCATGGGATGCCGGCACGGGATCCCGAAGCGGTGCGGTCCAGCATCGGCCGGCATTTCGGCGGCGTGCACGCCGCCCGGGCGAGGGCTCACGAAACCGGAGGTGCCGACGCCGAATGACGGAGCGGGATTCGCTCGACTGGCTGGTGTCCAGGTTCGCTCGCGAGGTTTCCGGGGTGTCCCACGCGGTCCTGGTGTCCGCCGATGGTCTGCTGATGGCGGCCAGCGAGCACATGCCAGGGGAGCGCGCCGATCAGCTCGCCGCGGTCACCTCCGGGCTGGCCAGCCTCGCCACGGGTGCGGCGCAACTGTTCGAGGGCGGATACGTGCTGCAGTCGGTGGTGGAGATGGAGAACGGTTACCTGCTGCTGATGCGTATCGGCGACGGGTCCAACCTCGCCACCCTGGCCACCCGCAACTGCGACATCGGTCAGATCGGCTACGAGATGGCGATCCTGGTGGAACGCGTGGGAGCCGTCGTCCAGGCCACGCGCCGTACCCCGCAGCACTCGTGAGCGGCGGATGGACCACCCCGCCGACAGCAGTGCCGCCGAGCCCAGCCTGGTCCGGCCCTACACGCTGACCTCCGGTCGCACCGATGCCGGGGTGCCGCTTGCGCTGGAGGCGCCGGTCGGGACGGTTCCGTCGCCGCACCCGCCGCGGTGGCCGGACAACGACGTCCGTGGCCAGATCCTGGCGCTGTGCGCCGACCGGCCGTCCGTCGCCGAGATCGCGGCGCATCTCTCACTGCCGCTCGGCGTGGCGCGGGTGTTGGTGGGGGACCTGGTGGTGCAGGGTTATGTGCGGGTGCACGCCACCCTGGGCGAGGCCTCCACGGCCGACGAACAACGGGAACTGATCGGAAGGACGCTGCGTGGCCTCAGAGCACTCTGATTCCGGGCGTGCGGCGTCGACCAAGATCGTCATCTCGGGCGGCTTCGGCGCCGGCAAGACGACCTTCGTCGGCGCGGTGTCGGAGATCGTGCCGCTGCGCACCGAGGCGCTGGTGACCAACGCCTCGGCCGGTGTCGACGGGCTGGAATCCACCCCGCAGAAGTCCACCACCACCGTGGCCATGGACTTCGGCCGCATCAGCCTCGGCGACGACCTGGTGCTGTACCTGTTCGGCACACCCGGTCAGCGGCGGTTCTGGTTCATGTGGGACGACCTGGTCCGCGGCGCGATCGGTGCGATCATCCTGGTCGACCCGCGCCGGCTGGCCGACAGTTTCGCCGCCGTCGACTTCTTCGAGGCGCGTGATCTGCCTTTCCTGGTGGCGGTCAACGAGTTCGACGATGCGCCGCGCTATCCGCTGCCCGCGGTGCGCAAGGCACTCGCACTGCCCGATCGTGTCCCGATGATCGCCGTGGACGCGCGCAGCCGCGAGTCGGCCAAGACCGCGCTGATCGCCATCGCCGAGTACGCACTGAGCAGGCTGTCGGCGGTGGGCGGCTGACCGGATGAACGACCGCGAGTCCGATCGCGAGTCCGACCGGGAGTTCGTCGGCCGGGACTACCGCGACGAGGACCTGAGCCGGCTGCGCACCGAGCGGGTGGTGTTCACCGAGTGCGACTTCTCCGGGGCGGACCTCGCCGAGTCCGAGCACGTCGGCTCGGCCTTCCGTAACTGCATGTTTCGGCGAACATCTCTGTGGCACAGCATATTTCGTCATTGCAGTTTCCTCGGTTCGACGTTCGTCGAGTGCCGGATGCGGCCCCTGACCCTGGTCGAGGTGGATTTCACGCTGGCCGTGCTGGGCGCGGCGGACCTGCGCGGGCTCGACCTGTCCGACTGCCGGCTGCGGGAGGCCGGACTGGTGGGCGCCGATCTTCGCGAGGCGGTGCTGGCGCGGGCCGACCTGACCGGCGCGCGGACCCAGGACGCCCGATTGGAGGGCGCCGATCTGCGCGGGGCACGCACCGACCCGACGTTGTGGACCACGGCGCGGCTGCGCGGCGCCAAGGTCGACGTCGAACAGGCGCTGGTTTTCGCCGCGGCGCACGGCCTGGACGTCCGGGGTGGCTAGCGACCGATCGCCCGGGCCACCATCTCGGCGACCACCCGGCAGTATTCGGGCGCGATCTCTACGTCGGTGTACAGGGCGTAGGTGTGCAGCGGGGACATCAGCATCTGGATGGCGATGAACACCTTGACGTTCGGACGCAGCTCGCCACGCTCGCCGGCATGGTCGAAGATGGATTCGAGCGTCGACAGCCGGGTGGCCCAGAACCGTGCCCGCGTCTCCTCGTCGACGGCCTGTGATCGGCTGTCCACCACCAGCATGCGCAGCAGCCGCCGTCCCATCGGGTCGTTGAGGAAGGCCGCCACCGACAGTGTCAGCACGGTCAGGTCGTCGAGCAGCGAGCCGGTATCGGGCACCGTGATCGTCGATTCGCTGTACTCGAGCAGCGCCTCGATGATCAGGTCCCGCTCGTTGGGCCACTGCTGCCGGAAGAAGTCCACACCCACCGAGCAGCGCTGCGCGGCACCCTCGACGCTGAACCGGTCCACGCCCCACTGCAGCAACTCGTCCAGCGCGGCCTTCCGCGCCGCGGCGCGCTGCGCCCCGTCGGCGTCGTCGGTGTCGGACGAGGCCATGGTGTCCTCCTGACCTCAGGCGGCCTTGAGCCTGATCCGCCACCGCACGAAGCTGACGTACACCACGCTGATCAGGGCCAGCATCGCCATGTCGAACAGCCAGGCCGCGGAGGTGTGCTCCCAGTGCCGGTCATCGGGCGTCAACGGGCCGGGCGCCAGCCTGATCAGATCGACCGTCGATGCCGACGCCGCGAAGCCCCACCGCGCCGGCGTCGCCCAGGACAGCTGGTCGAGCACGATGCGGTCGGTCACCGGGATCATGCCGCCGGAGAACACCAGCTGGCTCATGATCGCCACCACCAGCAGCGGCATGATCTGCTCGTTGGACCGGGCCAGCGCCGAGAGCGCCAGGCCGACCATGGCCGCGGCCACGCACGTCACCGCGATGTCGACGAACAACTCCACGCTGCGGTTGCCGATCACCGCGCCGCGGTCGACCGCGCCCGGACCCCAGCCCTTTCCCAGGATCGCGATCGTGGTCACGATCAACGACTGGATGATCGCGAACGCGGTGAAGACGAACACCTTGGCCATCAGATAGGCCGTCGTGGACAGGCCCACCGCCTGCTCGCGCCGGAAGATGGCACGTTCACCGATCAGCGCGCGGATGGTCAGCGCGGTCCCCATGAAGATGGCGCCGACGTTGAGCATCACCAGGATCTGGCCGGGTTCGTTCGGGGCGGCGCCACCCTGGGTGGCCGGCACCGGCACACCGAAGCCCACATCGCCGGGTACCGACAGGGACAGCACGCCCATGATGAACGGCAGCATCATCAGGAAGCCGAAGTAGCCGCGGTCGGACACCACCAACCGGATCTGGCGCCGCGCGATCGTCGACAGCTGGCGGCGCAGGCTGGTCCGGGTCGGTGTGCCGAGGTCGGACGGCGAGAGTGTGGCCGGCGCGGGGGGCGGCGGACCGTGCTGGGCCAGGTAGCGCTGTTGAGCGGCCTCCGGATCCCCGGCCACGTGGCTGAAGATGTCGGCCCAGTTGGTGGTGCCCATCGACGGCCCGATCTGGCCGGGCGGCCCGTAGAACGCGGTCTTGCCGCCGGGAGCCAGCAGCAGCACCTCGTCGCAGACGTCCAGGTAGGTCAGCGAGTGGGTGACGACGAGCACCACGCGGCCGGCGTCGGCGAGCTGGCGCAGCATCGTCATCACCTGCCGGTCCAGCGCGGGATCCAGGCCGGAGGTGGGTTCGTCGAGGATCAGCAGCGACGGCCCGGTCAGCAGCTCCAGCGCCACCGAGGCGCGCTTGCGCTGGCCGCCGGACAGCTTGTCCACCCGGGTGTCCGCGTGCTGGGTCATCTCGAGCTCTTCGAGGACCTGGGCCACGACCTGGGCCCGGTCCTCCTTCGTGGTGTCCGGGGGCAGCCGCAGCTCCGCGGCATACATCAGCGCCTGGTTCACGGTCAGCTGACCGTGCACCACATCGTCCTGCGGGACCATCCCGATCCGGGACCGCAGCGAGGCGTACTCGGCGTGGACGTTGTGGCCCTCGAAGCTGACGGTGCCGGTGGTCGGGTGGGTGTAGCCGGCCACCAGGCGCGCGAACGTCGACTTGCCCGCACCGGACGGGCCGATCACGGCGGTCAGCGTGCCGGGGCGCGCCGCGATCGAGATGTTGTCCAGCAGCGTCTTGTTGTTCTCGATGGTCCAGGTGACGCTGTGCACGTCCAGGCCGCCGGTGGCGGTGGCCGCGGCGGTCTCGGTGCGCCGGACCAGGGTGCCGCCGCGGAAGACCAGGTCTACGTTGCCGATCGTGACGGTGTCGCCCTCGCCGAGCACGGCGGTGTCCACCCGGGCGCCGTTGACGAAGGTGCCGTTGATGCTGCGGTTGTCGCGGATCTCGGCGGTGCCGTCGGTGGCCGGGATCAGCGTGGCGTGGTGACGCGAGGCCAGCACGTCGGGAATGACGATGTCGTTGTCGCCCGCGCGGCCGATCCGGATCGAACCCGCGGGGGCCTCCTGCGGCCGGCCCGGCCGCAGGATCTTGAGCATGCTCGTGGCCAGGTTTCCGTCGCCGGACCGCGGTGCGGCGGCCGGGCCCATCACCGTCACCGACTCCATCGCGGGGGAGGAGATGGGCTGGTGGGCGGAGATCGGCCTGGACGGCGGCGGCGGGGCCGGTGCCGGCGGTGGTGGTGGGGCCGGTGCCGGTGGTGGGGGTGGTGCCGGTGGCGGTGGGGCGCCGGGTGCGCCGGCATGCGGGCGCGGTCCGGTCTGGTAGGGCTGTGGGGGGAATGGCGGCTGGCTCACCGGTGGCGGTGGCTGGTTGGGCCAGGTGGTGCTGGGCCGCTGGGTCACCGGGATCGACGTGGTCGACGGGGGGCGGCCCGCAGCGCCCTGGTGGCGGCCGACCTCGAAGGCCAGCAGCGGCCCGTCCGGATTGCCGAGGTGGATCTGCATCCCGTCGGCCAGGTCGGCGGCCGGCACCCGGTGACCGTTGATGAACATGCCGTTGAGGCTGCCGTTGTCGATGGCGATCCATCGGCCCTGATCGAAACGCAGCACCAGGTGGGCACGCGAGATCAGCGGGTGGGCGATGCGCACGTCGGCGCGCAGGTCGCGGCCGACGACGACGTCGTTGCCCGGCGCGAAGGAGCGCGCGGAACCGTCATGGCGAACGGTGAGCGTAGGGGGTGCAGGTCGGCTCATCGCGAGCCATGCTATCGGTACCGGTCCGGGCGGAGGCCGTGCCACGGCGTCCGCGCGCCCACCGACCCGCCGCCGGGACCGCTCGGCCCCGCGGGACCGTCCCCGCACGATAGGCACCCGTCGGGCGCCCGGTCGGCCGCGCGGGGCTCCGCCGGGGTGCCGCGGGCGCGTCGCGCACCCCGCCCGCACCCCAGGCGGCGAGATCGGCTGCGAGGAAGTCGAATAGCGCCGTGTGACGGCAATCATGCTGTCGCGCGGGGCCTGACGGGATATTAGAGGGTGTTCGCTACTTTAGGGTGGAGCAATGCCGCGGCCCGCCCGATACACCGTCGATGTGTTGCTCGACGCCGCTGCCGACCTACTGGCCGCCGACGGGCCCGCCGCGGTCACGATGTCCGCGGTCGCGCGTGCCACCGGTGCGCCGAGTGGCTCGGTCTACCACCGGTTCCCGACGCGGTCGGCGTTGTGCGGCGAACTCTGGGTGCGCACCGAGGAGCAGTTCCAGCAGGGGCTGGTGGAGGCGCTGGCCAGCGCCGAGGAGCCCCAGCAGCGGTGCGTCGCCGGCGCGCTGCACGTCGTGACGTGGTGCCGGGAGAACCCGGTGGCGGCGCAGGTGCTGCTCGCCGGGCCGGACGCGCTGGACCTCGCTGACTGGCCCGAGCCGATCAGCCGCCGGCGGAAAAGCCTGCAGCGCAGGCTGAGAACGGCGCTCGCCGGGATCCCCGACGACGCCGGCCGGCGCAGCGCCGCATTGCTCGACGTGCCATACGCGGTCGTCCGGCGGCATCTGCGGGCAGGTCAGGCGATTCCGGCCGGCGCCGACGCCATCGTCGTCGACTGCGCCCGGGCGCTCATCCCGGCGAGCTGACCGGTGACCCCGTGACGACACAGTGGGTATGGCTGTAGATGGTGGCCATGCACTCGTTGCAGTGCGTGCACAGCGAACGGGTCGCCCCGTCGGCCTGGATCCGGTTGACCAGGTCGGGCTCGGCGAGCAGCGCGCGACCCATCGCGACGAAGTCGAAGCCCTCGGCCATCGCCAGGTCCATGGTCTCGCGGTTGGTGATGCCGCCGAGCAGGATCAGCGGCAGCGACAACTCGGCACGGAACAGTTTGGCGTCGCGCAGCAGGTAGGCCTCGCGGTACGGGTACTCGCGGAGGAACTTCTTGCCGGTCATCCGGATGCCCCAGCGCAGCGGCGGCTTGAAGGCCCCGGCGAACTCCTTGATCGGTGCCGTGCCGCGGAACAGGTACATCGGGTTGACCAGCGAGCTTCCCGCGGTGAGCTCGATGGCGTCCAGGCCGCCGTCCTCCTCGAGCCACTTCGCGGTCTGCAGCGCCTCCTCGGTGGAGATACCGCCGCGCACCCCGTCGGCCATGTTCAGCTTGGCGGTCACCGCGATCGGGTTGCCGGCCTTCCCGGCGGCCTTCTCGACGGCACGGCGCACCGCCCGCACCATGCCGCGGGCCACCTTCGCCCGGTTCTCCAGCGACCCGCCGAACTCGTCGGTGCGGCGGTTGATCAGCGGTGAGAGGAACGCGCTGGCGAAATAGTTGTGGCCCAGATGGACCTCGACGGCGTCGAACCCGGCGTCGATGGCGAAGCGGGCCGCCGCGGCGTGCGCCTCGATCACGTCGTCGATGTCGTCGCGGGTGGCCCTGCGGGCGAAGCGCATCGCCAACGGGTTGAAGAACCGGACCGGGGCCAGCGCGGTCGCCTTGTTGGACCGGGCGTTGGCCACCGGGCCGGCGTGGCCGATCTGCGCGCTGATCGCCGCGCCCTCGGCGTGGATAGCGTCGGTGAGCCGCCGCAGGCCCGGGATCGCCGCGGGCCGCCAGTAGATCTGCTTGCCCTCGGTGCGGCCGCCGGGGGAAACCGCCAGGTAGGCGACCGTCGTCATGCCGACCCCGCCCGCCGCGGGCAGCCGGTGGTAGGTGATCAGGTCGTCGGTGACCAGCGCCTCGGGCGTGGACGCCTCGAAGGTGGCGGCCTTGATGATGCGGTTGCGCAGCGTGACCGGGCCCAGCTTCGCTGCAGTGAACACATCATGTGGGACTGTCATGTCTGGAGCTTGCCACGCCTCCTGTCAGAATGGCTGCCGTGGGTGCGATCACTTTGGACGGCAAGGCAACGCGCGACGAGATCTTCGTCGACCTGACCGCGCGGGTCGCGGCACTGGCGGCGGCGGGCCGGACGCCCGGACTGGGTACCGTGCTGGTCGGCGACGACCCCGGGTCGCAGGCCTACGTGCGCGGCAAGCACGCCGACTGCGCGAAGGTCGGCATCAAGTCGATCCGCCGTGATCTGCCCGCCGACATCAGCCGGGCCGCGCTCGACGAGGTGCTCGACGAGCTCAACGCCAACCCGGAGTGCACCGGCTACATCGTGCAGTTGCCGCTGCCGCGGCACCTCGACGAGAACGCCGCGCTGGAGCGCGTCGACCCGGGCAAGGACGCCGACGGCCTGCACCCGATGAACCTGGGCCGGTTGGTGCTCAACGAGCCCGCCCCGCTGCCGTGCACGCCGCGCGGCATCGTGCACCTGCTGCGCCGGTATCAGGTCGAGATCGCCGGCGCGCACGTCGTGGTGATCGGCCGCGGGGTCACCGTGGGCCGCCCGCTGGGGCTGCTGCTGACCCGCCGCTCGGAGAACGCGACCGTCACGCTGTGCCACACCGGCACCCGGGATCTGCCCCAGCTCACCAGGCAGGCCGACATCGTCGTCGCCGCCGCCGGCGTGCCGCACATGGTGACCGCGGAGATGGTGCGTGAGGGCGCCGCCGTGGTCGATGTGGGGGTCAGCCGCGACGACGCCGGCAAGCTGGTCGGCGACGTGGCGCCCGACGTGTGGGACGTGGCCGGACACGTGTCCCCGAACCCGGGTGGTGTCGGACCGTTGACCAGGGCGTTTCTGCTGACCAACGTCGTCGAGCGCGTCGAGGCCGCCGCGGCCTCGTGACCGTCAGGGAGTTCACCCGCAAGATGGTGCGCCAGTGGCCGATTCTGCTGGTGGGCCTGTTCCTGGTCGCCGCGTTCGGGCTGGTGGCGCTGGGCTACTGGCGGCGCGGCGCGCTGATCATGGCCATCGGTGTCGGGGCCGCCTCGGCCCTGCGGCTGTCGCTGCCCGAGGAGCGGGTCGGGCTGCTGGCGGTGCGCACCCGCACGATCGACGTGCTCACGACGGCGTCGGTGAGCGCCGCGATGCTCTACATCGCCTGGACCATCGACCCGCTCGGGACCAGCTAGCCACACTGCCCGCGACTTGTCGCGCACCCGCGCTCGGCGCGACCGCGGGAGCACGCTCGGCGCGACCGCGGGAGCACGCTCGCGCGCGGCTAACCCAACGTGGCGCGGATGCAGACCGTCACGTAGGGCAGCGCCAGCCCCGAGGAGTTGGCCAACGCCGGGTGGGTCGCCAACAGGTCGCGCACCTGCTCCAGCGTGCGGGTGCGCACCCGCTCCGGGGAGGTGATGCAGTAGCTGCGCGAGGCCACCAGGTCGATCAGCGCCTGCGGGGTCAGGTAGCTGGTCCACTCCACCCGGTGGTGTTCGGGGTCGGCGAACGGCGACGGCAGGTCGACCGTCTGGCTGAACGGGTCGACCTCGTGGCCGATGATGCGGCCCAGGTCCTTGACCCACCCGAGCCGTTCGTCGCGGTTGTTCCACACCAGCCCGAGCCGGCCGCCGGGCCGCAGCACCCGGGCCACCTCCTCGACGGCGCGCACCGGGTCGAACCAGTGCCAGGCCTGGGCCACCAGCACCGCGTCCACGCTGTCGTCGGGCAGCGGGATCTCCTCGGCGGTGCCCAGCAGCGCCGGGGTGTCGGGCAGCGAGCCGCTGAGCAACTCGAGCATCTCCGGGATCGGGTCGACGGCGACGACGTCCAGGCCGCGCTCCACCAGCCGGGTGGTCAGCTTGCCGGTGCCGGCGCCGAGGTCCAGGACGTCGAGCACGCCGTCGGGCAGCAGCCAGTCGATCGCCTCCGGCGGATACGACGGGCGCCCGCGCTCGTAGGCCGCGGCCTCGGCTCCGAACGACCGCGACCGCTGTTCGGGGGTGCCGGTCACCGGGAGGCGAGGTCCAGCGTCCGGCGGATCAGCTTGCCGACGGCGTCGGTCTCCAGCAGGAAGCCGTCGTGGCCGTACTGGGAGTCCACCACGTCCAGGCCGTCGCAGCCGGGCAGCAGCTCGGCCAGCTCGGCCTGCAGTCGCAGCGGGTAGAGCCGGTCGGAGGTGATGCCGCCGACGATCGCGGGCACCGGGCAGGCGCGCAGCGCGGCCTCGACACCGCCGCGGCCGCGGCCGACGTCGTGGCTGGACAACGAGTCGGTGAGCGAGACGTAGGTGCCGGCGTCGAAGCGGGCCAGCAGCTTACGGCCCTGATGCTCCAGGTAGCTCTGAATCGCGTAGCGGCCGCCGATCGCCGGGTCCTCGCCGGTCTGGGCGTCGTTGGCGAACCGGTCGTCGAGCTCGTTCTCGCCGCGGTAGGTCAGGTGCGCGAACCGCCGGGCGATCTCCATACCCAGGTCCGGGGCGCGCCCGGTGTGGTAGTAGTCGCCGCCGCGCCAGTTCGGGTCGCATTGGATGGCCGCCACCTGGCTGCTCTGGGTACCGATCTGGTCGGCGGTGGCCCGGGCGCCGACCGCGAGCACCAGCGCGGCGCGCACGTTGAGCGGGTGCATCAGCATCCACTCCAGGGCCCTGGCCCCACCCATCGACCCGCCGATGACCGCGGCGATCTCGGTGATGCCGAGCCGGTCGAGCACCGCGACGTCGGCGGTCACCTGGTCACGGATCGACACCGCGGGGAAGCGTGAACCCCACGCCTTGCCGTCCGGCGCCGGCGAACTGGGGCCGGTGGAGCCGCGGCAGCCGCCGAGCACGTTCGTCGCGATCGCGCACCAGCGGCCGGTGTCGATCGGCGCCCCGGGCCCGGCCACGCCGTCCCACCAACCGGGGGTCGGGTGGTCGGGTCCGGCGGGGCCGGTGATGTGCGAGTCGCCGGTGAGCGCGTGTGCCACGAACACGACGTTGTCCCGGTTCGGCGACAGCTCTCCCCAGCGCTGCACCGCGATCGAGACGTCGTCGATGACGGCGCCGTTCTCGAGTTCGAGCCGGCCGATGTCGATGACGCCGATCTCGCCCTCGGGCGGCAGCGTCAAGCGATCGTCGGCCACCACGTCCACAATTGTCACGTCACAATCCTCAGAACGACACCACGGTCCGCGGGTCGGTGCGCTCGGCGGTACTGAAGGGTTTGGCCGCGGTGAAGCCCCGGTCGAGGTCGGCGATGATGTCGCCGATGCCCTCGATGCCGACCGCGAGCCGGACCAGGCCGGGGGTGACGCCGGTGGACAGCTGCTCCTCGGCGGACAGCTGCTGATGCGTCGTCGACGCCGGATGGATCACCAGTGAGCGCACGTCGCCGATGTTGGCCACGTGGCTGTGCAGTGTCAGCGCGTTGACGAACGCCTTGCCGGCCTCGATGCCGCCGGCCAGCTCGAAGGCCAGCACCGCGCCGGTTCCCTTGGGCGCCAGCTTCTTTCCCAGCTCGTACCACGGCGAGGTGGGCAGCCCCGCGTAGTTGACCGAGACCACGTCGGGATGTCCGGCCAGGTACTCGGCCACCTGCCCGGCGTTGGCCACGTGGCGCTCCATGCGCAGGCTCAGCGTCTCCAGGCCCTGCGCGATCAGGAACGCGTTGAACGGGGAGGCCGCCGCGCCGAGGTCGCGCAGCAGCTGCACCCGGGCCTTGAGCGCGAACGCCGGGGCGCCCAGCTCGGCGAACACCACGCCGTGGTAGCTGGGATCGGGGGTGGTGAAGCCCGGGAACCGGCCGTTGGTCCAGTCGAAGGTGCCGCCGTCGACGATCACCCCGGCGATCGCCGACCCGTGCCCGCCGAGGTACTTGGTCGCCGAGTGCACGACGATGTCGGCGCCGTGGCTCAGCGGCTGGACCAGCCACGGCGTGGCGACGGTGTTGTCCACGATCAGCGGGACCCCGACGTCATGGGCGACGGTGGCCACACCGGGGATGTCGAGGATGTCGTTCTGCGGGTTGGAGATGGTCTCGCCGAAGAACGCCTTGGTGTTCGGGCGCGCGGCGGCCCGCCACGATTCCAGGTCGTCGGGGTCGGCCACGAAGCTGACCTCGATGCCGATCTTGGGCAGCGTGTAGTGGAACAGGTTGTAGGTGCCGCCGTAGAGCCGCGGGGAGGACACGATGTGGTCCCCGGTGTTGGCCAGGTTGAGGATCGCGAGGTGCTCGGCGGCCTGGCCCGAGGCCAGGAACAGCGCGGCGACGCCGCCCTCGAGCGCGGCGATGCGCTGCTCGACGACGTCGGTCGTCGGGTTCATGATGCGGGTGTAGATGTTGCCCGGTTCGGCCAGCCCGAACAGCGCGGCCGCGTGTTCGGTGCTGTTGAACGTATAGCTGGTGGTCTGGTAGATCGGCAGGGCCCGCGCATTGGTGGCGATGTCGGGCGTCTGCCCGGCGTGGACCTGCTTGGTCTCGAACGCCCAGCCGCTGGTGGGGTCGGCGGGTTCGGTTTCGCTCATCGGTGTTTCCTCCGGGAAAAGCGGGGTCTGAACAGTGAGGGGATCGCGGTGCGCTACTGACAACAACAGCGCATCGGTGACCTCGCCATCAGGTTTCCCCGTCTACTCAGGGGCCCGTTTCACGGCGGACCCGCGCTTGCCGCGTAGCCGGTGTGGCTACTCAACCTGGTCATCACCCGGGGCACCCCACCGCGGTTGGAGGGTTGCCGGCCAGCAAGCCGGGGCTTGACGCTGGCACTCATGACCGAGTCGAAGCCTAGCGCACGGGGTTGCCACGGTGCCAGTGGGTCGTCCTGACCGGCCCGAACAGCAGCTCCCGGCGCGCGGGTGTGAAGCTACCTTCACGCTCGCGTCCGGGCGTGAAGATGACTTCACATTCGGTGCGGATTCCCGGGCTCGAGCCCGCCCGGGTTCCGGCTCAGCCGATCGCGCGATGCGGCGAGGAATGCTCGTCGACGAACCGGGCGATCAGGTCGGTGATCACGTCGGGCGCCTCCAGCATCGGGATGTGGCCGACGCCGTCGAGCTCCACCACCTGCGCGGTGTCGGGCATGTGGTGCAGGAAATAGCGGTGCCCGCGCGGGGCGGGGAACACCCTGTCCTTCTCGCACACCACCAGCTGGGTGGGGGCACCGAGGCCGGCCAGCTCCAGCAGGCCGGGCAGGCGCAACGTCTTGACCAGCAGTTGCAGGTAGGCGTGGCAGTGGGTGGCGTCCTCGACCAGCACCCGCAGGTCGGCGTCGTCCGGTCCGTCGGCGGGGCCGCTGACCGGCAGCGTGGCCAGCCGGCGGGCGAACGGCAGGTCCAGGATGCGCGGGCCGAGCAGGCGCGCGGCGATCAGTGCCGGCCCGCCCAGCACGAACTTCAGCACGGTCTCGTACTTGGCCGGCGAGTGCTGCGACCAGCCGCCCGCCGGGGCGATCGCGGTCAGCGTGCGGGCCCGGCCGCGCCGCTCCAGCTCGAAGGCGACCCAGCCGCCCAGCGAGTTGCCGACGATGTGGGCGGTCTGCCAGCCCAGCTCGTCGAGCCGGCGTTCGACGTCGTCGACCAGCATCTGGGTGTGCAGCAGCCAGGACGGTGACCGGTGCCCGCCGTGGTGACCCAGCATGGTCGGGGCGAACACCTCGAAGCGGCCGGCGCCGGCAAGCCGGGCGGCCACCCCGGTCCAGACGTTCTGGGAGCACAGGAACGGATGCAACAGCAGGATCGGCTCGCCCGATCCGAGGTGTATCGGCTCTCGTGGTGCCATGAACCCGACACTAAGGTGGTACCGGCGGTATCGCAAACCAATGCGGTACCGCCGGTATCGCGCACATCCCCGCTAAAGTCGTGGACCGTGATCGTCAGCACCATCAACGTCAACGGCATCCGCGCCGCGGTCAAACAGCGTTCGACGGAGAACCTCGGCCTGCTTCCCTGGCTGAAGGAGACCGACGCCGACGTGGTGTGCCTGCAGGAGACTCGTGCCGACGACGAGCAGCTGGCCGACGCGCTGGCGCCCGCGCTGGCCGACGGCTGGCACCTGGCGTCCGCGACCCCGCACGTCAAGGGCCGCAACGGCGTGGCGGTGCTGTCGCGCACCGAGTTCGACGACATCCGGATCGGTTGCGGGGCAGCGGAGTTCGCCACGCACGGCCGTTACCTCGAGGTAGACACCGCGGGGGTGACGGTGGCCAGCGTGTACTTCCCGACCGGTGAGGCCGAGACCGACCGGCAGCTGGAGAAGGAACGCTTCATGGCGGCCGTCGCCGACCGGATGGCGGTGCTGCTGACCGGGCCCCTTGAGGCGGTGCTGTGCGGCGACTGGAACATCGCCCACACCGAGAACGACATCAAGAACTGGCGGGGCAACGTCAAGAGGGCGGGATTTCTGCCGCAGGAACGCCAGTGGCTCACCGATCTGCTGGACACCGGCTGGGTGGACGTGGTGCGGCAGGTCCATCCCGGTGTCGCGGGCCCGTACGCCTGGTGGTCGTGGCGCGGCAAGGCGTTCGACAACGATGCCGGCTGGCGCATCGACTACCAGCTGGCCTCGCCCGGCCTGGCGGCCCGGGTCGGCGCCGCGCGCACCGAGCGACCCGCCGCCTACGCGCTGCGCTGGTCCGACCACGCCCCAGTGACCGTCCACTACCAGTGATTTCGGTGTAGTCCGTCACGCCTGCCGTGACGGACTACACCGAAATCACCGCATGGGAGAATGAGCCCCACCATGAGCAACACAGCCAAGCCGGTCGTCTTCTCCGGTGTGCAACCGACCTCGGACTCCCTGCATCTGGGCAACGCCCTCGGGGCGGTCAGCCAGTGGGTCGCCCTGCAGGACGACAACGACGCCTACTTCTGCGTCGTGGACCTGCATGCCATCACGATCCCGCAGGATCCGGCGGTGCTGCACCGGCGCACACTGGTGACGGCCGCGCAATACCTGGCGCTGGGCGTCGATCCCGCGCGAGCCACCGTCTTCGTCCAGAGCCATGTGCCCACTCACGCCGAATTAGCTTGGGTGCTGGGCTGTTTCACCGGTTTCGGCCAGGCCTCGCGAATGACGCAGTTCAAGGACAAGTCGCAGAAGCAGGGCAGCGATTCCACCACCGTCGGGTTGTTCACCTACCCGGTGCTGCAGGCCGCCGACGTGTTGCTCTACGACACCGACCTGGTGCCCGTCGGCGAGGATCAGCGCCAGCACCTGGAGTTGGCCCGCGACGTCGCGCAGCGGTTCAACGCCCGGTTCCCGGACACGTTCGTGGTGCCCGATGTGATGATCCCGAAGGCCACCGCCAAGATCTACGATCTGGCCGACCCGACCGCCAAGATGAGCAAGTCCGCCGCCACCGACGCGGGTCTGATCGGCCTGCTCGACGACCCGGCGCGGACGGCGAAGAAGATCCGCTCCGCGGTCACCGACAGCGAGCGTGAGATCCGCTTCGATCCCGACGCCAAGCCGGGGGTGTCCAACCTGCTGACCATCCAGTCGGCGGTCACCGGCGCCGACGTCGACAAGCTGGTCGAGGGCTACGCGGGACGTGGATACGGCGACCTGAAGAAGGAGACCGCCGAGGCGGTGGTCGAGTTCGTCACGCCCATCAAGAGCCGGGTCGACGAATTGCTCGACGATCCGGCCGAATTGGAGAGCGTGCTGGCTCAGGGGGCGCAGCGGGCACGTGAGGTGTCTGGACTGACGTTGCGCCGGGTATACGACCGGCTAGGGTTTCTTGCACCGCCGTCGCCGGGAACGACTTAGCAGACACGGGGGATCGGATGACCGCTCCACCAGCGAGCGATTCCGACGACAAGCCGGGCATCCTGGCCCGGTTGCGGGCCCGGCTGCCGTGGCTGGACCACGTGATCCGTGCCCAGCAGCGGTACAACACCTGCAAGGGCGACTTCTACGCGGCCGGGATCACCTACTTCACGATCTTCGCGCTGTTTCCGCTGCTGATGGTCGGGTTCGCCATCGGCGGCTTCGTACTGGCCAGCCAGCCTGAGCTGCTCGACGAGATCCATCGCCGCATCAGCGAGACCATCAGCGGTGATCTCGGCAAGCAGGTCATCGAGTTGATGGATTCGGCGATCCAGTCGCGCACCTCGGTCGGCATCATCGGCCTGGCGACCGCGGCCTGGGCCGGTCTGGGCTGGATGAACAATCTGCGCGAGGCGCTCAGCCAGATGTGGGGCAGGTACCGCGACGAGAAGCCGGGCTTCCTCAAGACCAAGCTGTCGGATCTGCTGGCGTTGCTGTCGGTGTTTGTCGTGATGGTCGTCACCGTCGCGCTGACGGCACTGGGCAACACGTCGGTGATGGAGGGCGTGCTGCACTGGTTGGGATTCGGCGATACCAGCGGGCTGACGCATCTGCTCCAGGTCGCCTCGATCGTGGTCTCGCTGCTGGTCTCGTGGCTGCTGTTCACCTACATCATCGCGCGCCTGCCGCGCGAGTCGGTGAGCTTGCGCAGCAGCATGCAGGCGGCGGTGATCGCGGCGGTCGGCTTCGAGATCTTCAAGACGGTCGGGTCGATCTACCTGCAGCGGGTGGTCAGCGGACCCGCGGGTGCGACGTTCGGCCCGGTGCTGGGCCTGATGGTGTTCGCCTACATCACGTCGCGACTGGTGCTGTTCGCCACCGCGTGGGCGGCGACGACGCCGGAGAACATGGGCGAGGAAATCCTCCCGGCGCCGGGACCGGCCGTCATCAGAAACCGGATCATCACCCGGCCCGGACTCGGGCCGGCGCAGGCCTTGGTGGCCGTCACGGTGGGAGCCCTTGGGGCGCTGGTGCTTTCGCGCCGGCGTGGGCGCTGATCCGGGTCAGTGCTGGGGGCGGCGGTTCATCGCCCGCGCACCCATGATCAGGGCGAACACGACGATCGCGCCGATCACGCCGACGCCGACGCGCACCGGCATCGCGTCGACGTCGGGGAGTACCGCGTTGGCGGTCGTGGTGGTTGCCGCTGCGGCGGCGTCGGGTTCGGGGGCGACGAGCGAGGGGTCCGGTTCGATCAGCGTGCCCACCTTGGTGCCGGGCGCGGTGGCGAAGCCGTAGTCCAGCAGATGGGCCGCCTGCTCCCAGGGGGCGATCGGCTGGCGGGTGCCCTTCAGCAGCACCGCCACCAGGCGGCGGCCGTCGCGTTCGGCGGCGCCGACGAACGTCTGGCCGGCGTCGTCGGTGTAGCCGGTCTTTCCGCCCAGGGCCCCGGGGTAGTTGTAGAGCAGCTTGTTGTCGTTCTCCACCGGATACCCGGAGTCGCCCCGGCCGGGGAAGGGGAACGACTGTGTGGAGACGATGTCGGCGAAGACGGGGTTCTGCCACGCATAGCGGTAGAACAGCCCGAGGTCATAGGCGGAGGTGCTCATGCCGGGACCGTCCAGTCCGGACGGGGTGGCCGCCCGGGTGTCGCGCCCGCCCAGCTTGTTGGCCAGCACGTTGATCTTGCCCAGCGCGGCGTCCATGCCGCCGAGCTGCATGGCCAGCGCGTGTGCCGCGTCGTTGCCGGACTCCATGAGCAGCCCGTGCAGCAGGTCGTTGATGGAGTAGAAGCCGCCCTCGCCGACACCGACCTTGCTGCCCTCGGAGGCGGCGTCGTCGGCGGTGCCGGGGACGACTTTGTGCAGCGGCAGGTCCCTGATCGACTGCATGGCGACCAGCACCTTGATGATGCTGGCCGGGCGGTGCCTGCCGTGCGGATCGCGCGCGGCGATGATGTCGCCGGTGTCGAGGTCGGCGACCAGCCAGGCCTCCGCGGAGACGTCGCCGGGGACCGGCGGGGTTCCGGGGGCGGTGATGATGCCGCACCCCGACAGCGCGTCGCCGCCCAACGGCTTGGCGGGCACCGGCAGCGGGGCGGGTGGATCGCCGACCTCCGGGACCTCCGAGGAGTCGACCGCCGGCGGGGTCGTCACCCGGTACGGACACGTGTTGGCGTCCACCGCGGCGTCCGGCTCGGCCGCCGCCACCGGCGCCAGGCCCAGCATCAGCGCCGTGAGCAGCGCAGACACCCGAGCACAGTTGTTCCGTAAGGTCCCCATCGAGGCGAAGATTAGGCGATCCGGCCGTTCGGATCAGGGAGCCACGCGGTGACTGGTGTGGTCAGTGTTTCAAATGTGACTGACGTGGGTAGGTCCTCGCGGCTCTGTTCCCGGGGTGTTTACTGCCCCGCTCGGCGGGGCATTTCTCATGAAGTTCACGGGTGACTCTGACGCAATCGCTAGGTGCGCCGAGCAGGCTGAAGATATCTCGAGTTGAGCGGAGGGCGATGAAGGTGACGACGAATACCGCCGCCAATGTTGTCTGTCTGGAATCCCATCCCGCCTGGCGGGCGGCCCAGCGGCGCGCGTGCGAGCTCGAGGCGGCCATGCGCAGGCACCCGTCGTTTCAGTCCAGGCTGGAGTCCGACGCACCCCACCTGCACAGCGTCTAGACCTACGCGACAAAGGCCTACGCGACAAAGGGGCGTCCCTGGTGGGGCGCCCCGTTGTGCGTGCACTACTTGTCGCCGAGCGTGCGGTCACTGCTTTGCTTGCCGCCGGTCTGGCGCGGTCACTACTTGTCTCCGAGCGTGCGGTCACTGCGAATTTCGAGCGGATTCTTCGCGCTGAGTTCACGTTGGGTGCATGACGAAGGGGCGCCCCTTGCGGGGCGCCCCTGGTGCGCGGCGGTGCGCGCTATCGGACATCTGTGTCCCGATGTACTTCTCGCTTCGTTACTTGACGTCGACGTAGTAGACCTTGCCGGTGATGACGTTCTGCCGGATGGAGTCGTCATCGGAACTCCAGACCTGGCCGCGCAGGTCGGCGCCGGGCTGGATGCCCACCACGGTGGCCTGCGACAGCGGGGTGTCGGAGAGCCGGTTGACGATGACCCGGTTGCCCTGGTCCTCGAGCTGGCTGATGGTCGCGTCGGCGTTGCCTCCGGCGCTGGGGGCGGCGGCGGCCGGGGCGGCCAGCCCCAGTACGGCGGCGCCCAGAGCGGCGGCTACGGCGGTGATGGTGAAGGTGATGTTCTTCATGGTGGTTGCTCTTCCCTGTGTCAGGTCGGAGCCGTGGAGCGAATCGCGCGGTTTCGACTTCGTGTGCTGATCTTGTCCGATCTGATCGGTAAAACCCGCAGCTCACCGGCATCATTTCCGTTGGCAGAAATTGAACGACCGCTGGCAGAAACCAGACGGCTGGCGCGCTACAGGCGGGTGTCGGCGAGGTCGACGCTGCCCAGGTATGGGCCGCCGATGCTGCCCATCCAGAGCCGGCCGTCCGCCTCGACCAGGCCGGTCACCATGTCGAACGACGGATGGGTGGTGCGCAGCCCAGCCACGGCGTCCCCGGTGTCCGGGTCGAACGCGACGGCCCACACCACCGACTCCGGCTTGGGTTTGAGCGAATCCGGCAGCCCCCACACCACCTTCCGCAACACCGGCGGCCCGGCGGCCAGTCGGTCGGCGAGCGGGTTGGCCGGCGTCACCATCGCACACCAGATCCGCCCGTCGGCACCCGTCGACAGGTTGTCCGGCATGGCCGGCAGGTTCTCGACGAGCGGCGTCACCGACCCGGCCCGAGGCCCGGTCAACCAGTACTTCGACAGCCGCCTGCCCTGGGTCTCGGCGAACACCAGCGCCGAGCCGTCCGTGGTGGGGGTCAACCCGTTGGCGAAGTACAGGCCGTCGAACAGCGTGGTCACCGCGCCGTCCGGGCCGAGGCGGTGCAGCGCGCCGCGGCCGCGGGCCTCCAGGATCGCGCCGAGGTAATGGGCCACGGTGAACGCGCTGGTGGACTCGGTGAAGTACACGGCGCCGTCGGCCGTCTGCGTGACGTTGGAGCAGAACTGCAGCGGACGCCCGCCGATGCGGTCGACCAGCGTCTCGATCCGGCCGGTGCCGGTGTCCACCGCGAGCAGACCCCGCGGGCTGTCGCACACCAGCAGTCGGCCGTCGGCCGCGAAGGACAGGCCCAGCGGGCGACCACCGGTGTTCGCGACGACCGTCGTGCCGCCGTCACGCGCCAACCGCACGATGCCGCCGTCCAGCGCGCCGGTCCACAGCTGCCCGTCGGCGTCGACGACGATGTCTTCCGGCTCACCGCCGGGGATGCGGACGAGCGTGGGCACCGGCGCCGGGAACTGCGGAAGCGGCTCGATCGGCGGCGCCTGCCACCTCACCGGGTCGACGGGTGGTCTCGATGCGCGTGAAAACACGCCCCCGAGTCTCGCCGAAATGGCATTCCGGCAGGCCCACACTCGCAAATCCGCTGCCGGAATGCCAGTTCGGCGCAAGAGCTACATCCGGGCGGAGCCTGGGCACCGCATGGGGTCGAAGGTGCCCAGCCGGAGCCGCCCAGCCAAGAGCCGCCCAGCCAGCGCCGCGCGACGAGCGTGGGCCTGCGGGTGGTCGTGGCCCCGCTCAGTGCCAGGCGTCGCCGCGGGTCTGCAGCTGGTCCCACGCCCGGCTCAGCACGCTGCGCAGGATCTGCTCGATCTGGTCGAACTCGGCTTGGCCGCTGATCAGCGGCGGCGCGAGCTGGATCACCGAGTCGCCGCGATCGTCGGCCCGGCAGTACAGGCCGGACTCGAACAGCTCCGTCGACAGGAAGCTGCGCAACAGCCATTCGCTGAGTTCGTCGTCGAGCACCTGCTTGGTGGCCTTGTCCCTGACCAGCTCGATGCCGTAGAAGTAGCCCTCGCCACGGACATCGCCGACGATCGGCAGGTCGAGCAGTTTCTCCAGCGTGGCGCGGAAGGCCGGGGCGTTCTGCTTCACGCGGTCGTTGAGGCCCTCGCGCTCGAAGATGTCGAGGTTGGCCAGCGCCACCGCGGCGGAGACGGGGTGTCCGCCGAACGTGTAGCCGTGGGTGAACGTGGTCTTGCCGTCGTTGAACGGCTCGAAGAGGCGATCGCTGGCGATCATCGCGCCGATCGGCGAGTACCCCGAGGTCATGCCCTTGGCGCAGGTGATGATGTCGGGCACGTAGCCGAAGTCGTCGCAGGCGAACATCGAACCGATCCGCCCGAACGCACAGATCACCTCGTCGGAGACCAACAGCACGTCGTACTCGTCGCAGATCTCCCGCACGCGTTCGAAGTACCCGGGCGGCGGCGGGAAACACCCGCCGGCATTCTGCACGGGTTCCAGGAACACCGCGGCCACCGAGTCGGGGCCTTCGAACTCGATCGCCTCGGCGATCCGGTCGGCCGCCCACTGGCCGAATGCCTTCTCGTCCTTGTCATATGGCGCCGGGGCACGGTAGAAGTTGGTGTTGGGCACCCGGAACCCGCCCGGCGTGATCGGCTCGTACGGCGCCTTGAACGTCGGCAGGCCGGTGATCGCCAACGCGCCGTGCGGGGTGCCGTGATAGGCGATGGAACGCGAGATCGCCTTGTACTTACCGGGTTTGCCGGTGAGCTTGAAATAGTGTTTGGCCAGCTTCCAGGCCGATTCGACCGCTTCGCCGCCGCCGGTGGTGAAGAACACCCGGTTCAGATCGCCCGGGGCATAGTTCGCCAGCCGTTCCGCGAGCTCGATCGCCGTCGGGGTGGCGTAGGACCAGAGCGGGAAGAACGCAAGCTTCTCCGCCTGCTTGGCCGCGGCCTCGGCGAGTTCCTGTCGGCCGTGGCCGGCTTGCACGACGAAAAGGCCTGAGAGCCCGTCGATATAGCTCTTGCCCTTGTCGTCCCAGATGGTCACCCCCTCGCCGCGGGTGATGATCGGCGGCGTGATGCCCGCGCCGTGGCGGGCGAAGTGCCCCCACAGGTGGCGGTTGGCCTTGGTGCCCAGTTCGGCGGAAATCTCTTGCACGGTATCGGTGGTTGTCATCGTGTTCCCCAATTGTATTGCTGCTTGACAAGTCTCAGGTAAACCAGGGTTTCGGTGGCTATCACTCCCGGTAGCGCGCGGATCTGGGTGTTGAGCAGTTCGAGCAGTCCGTCGTCGTCCTCGCAGACCACCTCGACGATGGCGTCGAAGGAGCCGGCGGTCAGGACCACGTAGTCGACGGAATCGATCGCGGCGAGCTTCTCGGCGATCTTGGTGGTGTCCCCCGTGCAGCGGATGCCGATCATCGCCTGCCGGGCGAACCCGAGCTGCATCGGATCGGTGACCGCGACGATCTGCATGACCCCGGCATCGACCATGCGCTGGACACGCTGGCGCACCGCGGCCTCGGACAGCCCGACCGACTTGCCGATGCCCGCGTAGGAGCGCCGGCCGTCCTGTTGCAGCTTCTCGATGATGGCCTTGGACAGGTCATCGAGCTGGAACGCGGCGCCCGGCCGGGACTGGTTGACTCGGAACGAGGCGGGGCCGACCGAATGCGGAGCCCCCGGGTTAGCCATGCTTGTGATTGTGCACGGAATCCGTCGCGGCAGGCAACCACGACCATGAAATCGCGCGTAGCGGGTTGTCGGGGCTGCCGGAATGCGTAGCCATGCCCGGCAGCGCGCGATAGCGTGGAGGAATGAGCGTCGTTCCCTCTTCGACCGTCACTCCCCGCCTGGCCAGCAGCTGGATCGACGGCGCGCCGGTGCAGACGGGTGGCGCCCCGCACGTGCTGGTCAACCCGGCCACCGGGGCGCCCGTCGCCGAGTATGCGCTGGCCCAGCCGGCCGACGTGGACGCCGCGGTCGCGTCGGCTCGCAGCGCGCTGCGGCAGTGGGCGGGTGCGACCCCCGCCGAGCGCTCGGCGGTGCTGGCCAAGCTGGCCAAGCTGGCCGACGAGGCGGCCGACACCCTGGTCGCCGAGGAGGTCAGCCAGACCGGCAAGCCGGTGCGGCTGGCCACCGAGTTCGATGTACCGGGCAGTGTGGACAACATCGACTTCTTCGCCGGTGCCGCCCGTCACCTCGAGGGCAAGGCGTCGGCCGAGTACTCCGGCGACCACACCTCGTCGATCCGCCGCGAGGCCGTCGGGGTGGTCGCCACCATCACGCCGTGGAACTATCCGCTGCAGATGGCGGTGTGGAAGGTGTTGCCCGCGTTGGCCGCCGGGTGTTCGGTGGTGATCAAGCCGGCCGAGATCACCCCGTTGACGACGCTGACGCTGGCCCGGCTGGCCTCCGAGGCCGGTCTGCCCGACGGCGTGTTCAACGTGGTGACCGGTGCCGGGGTGGATGTGGGAACCCGGCTGGCCGGCCATCCCGACGTCGACATGGTCACCTTCACCGGGTCGACGCCGGTCGGGCGAAAGGTCATGCTCGCGGCGGCGGCGCACGGCCATCGCACCCAGCTGGAACTGGGCGGCAAGGCGCCGTTCGTGGTGTTCGACGACGCCGATCTCGATGCCGCGATCCAGGGTGCGGCGGCCGGCGCGCTGATCAACACCGGGCAGGACTGCACCGCGGCCACCAGGGCGATCGTGTCGGCCGGCCTGTACGACGACTTCGTCGCCGGGGTCGAGGAGGTGTTCGCCAAGATCGTCGTCGGTGAGCCCGGCGACCCGGACACCGATCTGGGCCCGCTGATCTCGCTGGCGCACCGTGCCAAGGTGGCCGGCATGGTCGAGCGGGCACCGGCCGAGGGCGGGCGCATCGTCACCGGCGGGGTGGCGCCCGACGGGCCGGGGTCGTTCTACCGGCCGACGCTGATAACCGACGTGTCGGAGTCCGCCGAGGTGTGGCGCGACGAGATCTTCGGGCCGGTGCTGACGGTGCGCCCGTTCACCGACGACGACGACGCCATCCGGCAGGCCAACGACACCGCCTACGGCCTGGCCGCCTCGGCGTGGACGCGTGACGTGTACCGCGCGCAGCGGGCGTCGCGGGAGATCCACGCGGGCTGCGTGTGGATCAACGACCACATCCCGATCATCTCCGAGATGCCGCACGGCGGGTTCGGCGCCTCGGGTTTCGGCAAGGACATGAGCCAGTACTCGCTCGAGGAGTACCTGTCCATCAAGCACGTGATGAGCGACATCACCGGCGTGGTCGACAAGGCCTGGCACCGAACGATTTTCACCAAGCGCTAAGTGCACGCGGGCGAGGATGCGCGCGACCGCCGGTATTCGGCGCGGCCGGGGTGGCCGTCGGGCAGTTCCTCTCGGACGACCACCACCATGTCCACGGTGGCATCGAAAGTCCCGGCGAGCGCGGCTTTCTCCGATCCACCTTCCGCTCTGGCGAGCCGGCCGGTCGGCCCGCGGTGGGTGAACGACGGGCGGTTCGCTGCGACGGTGCCGGGACACCCCGGATACGTCCCGTGCTCGACCAGGGCCGCCCAGGGTGGCCGAAGGCTGACGCATCCCTGACGATTCAGCTCGGCGGCTTGCCCGCTGTGGCGGAATGACGGACGCTTCGGGCACGAGAACACCGCGAGATCGGGCACGAGAACACCGCGAGAACCCGAGGTGAGGTCCACCCTGCTGCATCGAATCGCCGCGCTGGCCATCGCTGCGCCTCGTCGGATAGTGGCGGCCGCGGCGGTGCTGATGGCCGCAGCGGCGGTGTTCGGGATCCCGGTGGCAAACAGCCTCACCGCAGGCGGGTTCCAGGATCCGACGTCGGAATCCGCCCGTGCGACGGGCATCCTGGCCGAGACGTTCGGTCGTGGCGACTTACAGCTGGTGTTCACCCTCACCGGGCCGGACCCTGCCGCCGCGCCCCCCGCCCGCCAGATCGTCGAGCGGCTCGAGTCCGACCCGAACGTCGTCGACGTCGTCTCCGCCTGGACCTCACCCCCGCAGGCCGCGGCAGCCCTGCGCAGTGAGGACGGTGCGACGGGATTGATCATCGCCGAGTTGCTCGGCGGTGAGGACGAAGCCCCGCAGACCGCCCGCGCGCTCGCCGAGGACGTCGAGGCGACGATCGTGGCCGGGCTGGAGGGTGTCGAGGTGAGCGCCGGGGGATCGGCGATGGTGTACGCGCAGATCAACTCCCAGACCCAGCGCGATGTGCTGCTGATGGAGGCCATCGCGATCCCGCTGAGCTTCCTCGTGCTGGTGTGGGTCTTCAAGGGCCTGCCGGCCGCGGCGCTGCCGGTGGCCGTCGGCGCGTTGGCGATCGTGGGGTCGATGTCGGTGCTGCGGTTGATCGCACTGGGCGCTGACGTGTCGATCTTCGCGCTGAACCTGACCACGGCGCTCGGGCTGGCGCTGGCGATCGACTACACGCTGCTCATCGTCAGCCGGTTCCGCGACGAGGTCGCCGCCGGCGCCGAGCGCGAGCGGGCGCTGATCACCACGATGATCACCGCGGGACGCACCGTGGCGTTCTCGGCGTTGACGGTGGCGCTGTCGATGGCGGCGATGGTGCTGTTCCCGATGTATTTCCTGAAGTCGTTCGCCTATGCCGGGGTGGCCACCGTGGCGCTGTGCGCGGTGGCGGCCATCGTGGTGACCCCGGCGGCGATCATGCTGCTCGGTGATCGGCTCGACGCGATGGACGTCCGCCGGCTGCTGCGTCGCCGGCCCGAGCCGACCGAGGTGCAGCAACGGTTCTGGTACCGGTCGACGAAGTTCGTCACCCGGCGGGCGGTGGCGGTGGCGCTGGCCGGCACCGCGGCGCTGCTGTGTCTGGGTCTGCCGTTCCTACGGGTCCAGTGGGGGCTGCCCGACGAACGGGTGCTGCCGTCCACGGCGTCGGCCCATCAGGTCGGAGACGCGCTACGCACCCGGTTCTCCGACAACTCCGAGGCCGCGATCACCGTGGTGGTGCCCGACGCGGCCGGGCTGAGTCCGCGGGACTTCGAGGACTACGCGCTGGCTGCCTCCCGGATCGCCGACGTGTCGACGGTCAGCGCGCCGAGCGGCACCTACGCCGGCGGTGCCCGGGTCGGCCCGCCGTCCGGTGCGGCCGCAACCGCCGACGGTGCGGCGTTCCTGACCGTCGGCAGCACCGCGGCGGTGTTCTCCGAGGCCTCGGAGAATCAACTCGACGAACTGCGCGCGTTGGCCGGCCCGGGCGGCCGCGACGTCGCGGTCACCGGAATCGCGCAGGTCAAACGTGACAGCGTCGCCGCTATCGGAGCGCGGCTACCCCTGGTGCTGGGCATCATCGCGGCCATCACGTTCGTCCTGTTGTTCGCGCTGACCGGCAGCGTCGTGCTTCCGATCAAGGCGCTGATCCTCAACGTGTTGTCGCTGACCGCGGCGTTCGGCGCGCTGGTGTGGATCTTCCAGGAGGGTCACCTCGGCGCGTTCGGGACGACACCGACGGGGACGCTGGTGGCCAACATGCCGGTGCTGTTGTTCTGCATCGCGTTCGGTCTGTCGATGGACTACGAGGTGTTCATCCTCGCCCGCATCCGCGAGTTCTGGCTGGCCGGCGGGCGCACCCGGGCCGACAACGACGAGAGCGTCGCGCTGGGTCTGGCCCACACCGGGCGGGTGGTCACCGCTGCGGCGTTGATCATGTCCATCTCGTTCGGCGCGTTGATCGCCGCGCAGGTCTCGTTCATGCGGATGTTCGGCCTGGGTCTGACGCTGGCCGTGCTGGTGGACGCCACCCTGGTGCGGATGGTGCTGCTGCCGGCGTTCATGCATCTGATGGGTCGGTGGAACTGGTGGGCGCCGGCCGCGCTGACCCGGCGACCCCCGGGCCGGCACGCCGCCCGAAATTGATCAGCGCGTCACCCATCCAATCGGATTACTGCTCCGAATAGCGATGTGAAAGGCCGAGGGGAACATCACAGAAGGAGCGGTCGTTTGGACAGGGGAGAGCGATCGGGGGCGCGTCTGATGACGAAGAACGGGTGGGGTGGATCGTCGGTCGGCCTGGCGGCATGGCGCGACGACGTGCGCGATGCGGTGCGCGAACACGTGGATCGGTTCGTGCGCGACGAGTGCGCGGCCCGGCTCGATGACGCCGGTATCGGGGTGGCCGGC
Source organism: Mycolicibacterium xanthum (assembly GCF_019710635.1). Taxonomy (GTDB): domain Bacteria; phylum Actinomycetota; class Actinomycetes; order Mycobacteriales; family Mycobacteriaceae; genus Mycobacterium; species Mycobacterium xanthum. The sequence goes on along the minus strand of NZ_JAIFZS010000029.1, from coordinate 58,143 downwards.
CGGCTGCTGTGCAGTTTCCTCGACGGCGGCAAGTGTGTGCGCTCGACGTTCATGTATCTGGGCTGGCTGTGCGGGGCCGCCGACGACGATGCGGCGCTGCGGGCATCGGCCAGCCTGGAGCTGCTGCATGCGTTTGCGTTGATGCAGGACGACGTCATGGACGGTTCACCGATGCGCCGGTCCCGGCCGGCTGCACATGTGGTGTTCGCCCGGTGGCATCGCGACCGGGCGATGGCCGGGTCCCCGGAACGGTTCGGTGAGTCCGCGGCGACCCTGCTCGGCGACCTGTGCCTGGTGTGGGCTGAGGAGATGCTGCGCCGCAGCGGGGTCGGCGACGCCGCGCTGGCCCGGGTGTGGCCCCGCTACGACGCCATGCGCACCGAGCTGGCGATCGGCCAGTTCTGCGATCTGGTCAACAGCTGCCAGACCTACCCGACGCTGGACCAGGTGCTCGACGTGCTGCGCCGCAAGTCCGGCAACTACACCGTGCGCCGGCCACTCGAGCTCGGCGCGGCGATGGCCGGGTGCCCGCGTAGCGTGCTCGACGCGCTGTCGGGTTACGGGTCGGCGATCGGTGAGGCGTTCCAGCTGCGCGACGACATCCTCGGGGTGTTCGGTACCCCGTCGCTGACCGGAAAGTCCGCCGGCACAGACATCGAGGACCGCAAGGCCACCAGTGTCATCGTCGCCGCCTACGAGTTGGCCGACTCCCCGCTGCGCCGCCAGCTCGCCGACCTGATGGCCGCCCCGCAGATCGATGCCGCGGCCGTCGAACACTGGCGCAACCTGATCGTGGCCAGCGGCGCGGTACAGCGCATCGAAGACCTCATCGCCGACCGGCACGCCGAGGCACTGAGCCACCTCGAGCGGGTCGCGCTCGACGACCGGCCCCGCGCCGCGCTGGCCGACATGGCCGTCGCCTGCACCCAGCGGGCCGCCTGATGCGCACCGTCAGCGGAAGAACCGACCGGGTCGTGGTCGTCGGTGCCGGGCTGTCGGGCCTGTCGGCGGCACTGCAGCTGGCCGGTCGCGGTCGTGCGGTCACCGTCGTCGAGCGCGGCGAGCATCCCGGCGGCCGGGTCGGCCGCGCCGATATCGCCGGCTATCGCATCGACACCGGCCCCACCGTGCTGACCATGCCCGACATCATCGATGACGCGTTCGCCGCCGTCGGGCGTTCGTTACCGGATTGTCTGCCGCTGGACCCGGTCGCCCCTGCCTACCACGCCGGCTTCGCCGACGGCAGCGCGCTGACCGTGCACACCGACGCCGCGGCGATGGCCACCGAGATCGAACGGTTCGCCGGACGCGCCGACGCCGACGGCTACCTGCGGCTGCGGGAGTGGCTGACGACGTTGTACCGCACCGAGTTCGACGGCTTCATCGCCGCCAACTTCGACTCCCCGTTGTCGCTGTTGACCCCCCAGCTGGCCCGCCTCGTCGCCCTCGGCGCCTTCCGCCGGTGGGAACCGTTGATGCGCAGGTTCATCCACGACGAAAGGCTGTTGCGGGTATTCACCTTCCAGGCGCTCTACGCCGGGGTGCCGCCCCAGAGCGCGCTGGCGGTGTACGCGGTGATCGCCTACATGGACACCGTGGCCGGCGTGTACTTCCCGCGCGGCGGGATGCGGGCACTGCCGGATGCGATGGCCGCGGCCGCCGCCGATGCCGGCGTCGAGTTCGTCTACGGGGCAACGGTTTCCGATCTGGAGTTCGCCGGATCGCGGGTGAGCGCGGTGCGCACCGTCGACGGGCGGCGAGTGCCCGCCGACGCGGTCGTGCTCACCACCGAGCTGCCCGACACCTACCGGATGCTCGGCCGCACACCGCGGCGGTTGCTGCGGCACCGGGCCGCGCCGTCGGCGGTGGTCGCCCACGTCGGATGCGCACAGGTCGACCCCGGGGTGGGCCACCACACCATCCTGTTCGGACACGCCTGGCACCAGACGTTCTCCGACATCATCGACGACGGCCGGGTGATGGGCGATCCGTCGCTGCTGGTGACCCGCCCGACCGCCGGGGACCCGTCGCTGGCCCCGGCCGGTCGTGACCTGCTCTATGTGCTGGCCCCGGCGCCCAACACCGATGTCGGCACGGTGGACTGGAACACGGCCGAAGCCGGCTATGTGGATCGGATGCTCGGCGTGGTCCGCGCCCGGATGCCCGGGGTCGCCGAGGACGCCGAGATCCTGCACGTGGTCACCCCGGCCGACTGGCGCCGGCAGGGCATGGCGGCCGGGTCACCGTTCGCGCTGGCGCATACTTTCGCCCAGACCGGGCCGTTCCGGCCCGCCAACACCGTCCGCGGCATCGACAATGTCGTGCTCGCAGGCTCCTCGACGGTCCCCGGTGTCGGGGTCCCGACCGCGATCCTGTCCGGCCGGCTGGCCGCCGACCGGGTCACCGGTGTCGTTGCCCCTCGCCCAACATCAGAGGTGAACCGCTCATGATCAGCACCGAGCTCGACGCCGCCGGCGTCCGGGAACCGTCGTTGCGTGCGGCCTACGAGCACTGCCGCTCCGTCAACGCCCGGCACGGCAAGACGTTCTTCCTGGCCACCCGGCTGCTGGCGCCACGGCAGCGTCCCGCGGTGCACGCCCTGTACGGGTTCGCCCGCGGGGCCGACGACATCCTCGACGATTTCGACGCCCGCAGTCCGGAACAGCGCGCCGAGCAGTTGCAGCAGCTGTCCACCCGGCTGTTCAACAGCCTGGTGCAGAATCGGCGCGGCGACGACAACCCGACGCTGACCGCGGTGGTGCACACGGCGCGCAGGTACGACATCGGCTGGGATCTGTTCGACGACTTCCTGGCGTCGATGCGGATGGACCTGACCGTCACCGACTATCCGGACCGAAAGTCGCTGGAGCGCTACATGTATGGCTCGGCCGAGGTGATCGGTCTGCAGCTGCTGCCGGTGCTGGGCACGGCGGGGCCGCGGGAGGAGGCGGCGCCGTATGCGGCGGCGTTGGGAAAAGCGTTCCAGCTGACCAACTTCCTGCGTGACATCGACGAGGACCTGTCCCGTGGCCGGGTTTACCTGCCCGCAGACGAGCTGGCCGCCCACGGGGTGGACCGCGATCTGCTGACGTGGTGTCGGGCCAACCGGCGCACCGACGTGCGGGTGCGCGCGGCACTGGCCGAGCAGCACGCGATCACCCGCGCGGTCTACGACCAGGCCCGGCCCGGTATCCAGGAGCTGGCACCTGCGTCGCGGCCGTGTGTGGCGGCCGCGTTGACGCTGTACTCGGAGATCCTCGACAGCATCGAAGCCGTCGACTTCGAGATCTTCGGCCGGCGGGCCACCGTCGGTAAGCCGCGGCGGCTGGCGGTGGCGGTGACCGGTCTGGCCGGGGCATGGGTCAACCGGATCCGGTACGGGGGTGTGTGAGGGGTGGATCGCTGGCAGTACCTGATCGTTCTCGGGGCGTGTCTGCTCATCACCGCGCCACTGGAATTCTTCGGGGCCGGGGTGTATCGCCGCCCGCGCCTGCTGGCCGCGGCGCTGCTGCCGGTCGCCGCGGTGTTCCTGGTGTGGGACGTCATCGCCGTCGCCGCGGACGTGTGGTGGTACAACCCGCTCTACATCACCGGCGTGATCGCCCCCGGGGACCTGCCGCTCGAGGAGGTGCTGTTCTTCGTGGTGATCCCGCTGTGCGGCCTGCTGACCTACAACGCCGTCGACACCATCCTGTCGGCGCTGCGCCGGCAGCGCGGGAAGGCCGTCCAGAACAACGAAGAGACGAGCGACATCCGATGATCGGCCTGGGCTATACGCTGCCGGTGGTGCTGGCGGTGGTGCTCGTGTGCGTGCTGGAACTTGCCGTGTTGCGTACCGGGCTGTTCCGCCGTCCCGCGTACTGGATCTCGATGGTGATCGTGATGGGCTTCCAGATACCCGTCGACGGGTGGCTGACCAAGCTGTCGGCGCCGCTGGTGCTCTACAGCGACGACCACTTCAGCGGGGTGCGCTTCCCGTGGGATATCCCGGTGGAGGACTTCCTGTTCGGCTTCGCGCTGGTGACTGCGGTGCTCCTGCTCTGGGAGCGCGGCCGGATCCGGGCGGGGGAGCGGGGCCGGATCCGGGCGGGGGAGCGGCAGTGACCGCCGAGCGTCTCGACCGGCGCCGACAGACGATTCCCGGCGCGCCCGGGCTACTGCGGGCGCCCGAGGGCGAACCGCGCCCGCGCGTCGTGGTCGTCGGTGCCGGCATCGCCGGCCTGGCGGCGGCGACCGGGCTGGCCGAACGTGGTGTGGCCGTGGACGTCGTGGAGCAGCACGGCTACCTCGGGGGTCGGGTCGGCGGCTGGCCCGATGTGCTGGCCGACGGCTCGCCCGCGGCGATGAACCGCGGCTTCCACGCCTTCTTCCGGCAGTACTACAACCTGCGGGAGCTGTTGCGGCGCAGCGACAGCCGGCTGAGCGCGCTGACACCGGTCGAGGACTACCCGCTGATCGACGGCGCCGGTCGCACCGACACGTTCCGGGGGCTGCCCACCACGCCGCCGTTGAACGCCCTGGTGTTCGCGCTGCGCAGCCCGACGTTCACGCTGCGCGACCTGCTGGGGTTGGACGCCAGGGCCGCCGCGCCGCTGGCGGCGGTGTCGGTGCCGCAGACCTACGAGCTGCTCGACGACCGCGACGCCGCGACCTTCCTGCGTGACATCAACTTCCCCGACGCGGCCCGGCATCTGGCGTTCGAGGTGTTCGCCCGCAGCTTCTTCGCGCGGCCGGAGGCGCTGTCGGCCGGTGAACTGGTCACGATGTTCCACATCTATTTCCTGGGTTCCAGCGAAGGTTTGATCTTCGACGTTGCGAACGCGAACTTCGATGTCGCACTGTGGAATCCGTTGCGGTCCTATCTGGAGGGGCTGGGTGCGCGGTTCCACACCGGGATCACGGTGCAGACGGTGTCGAGCGGGCGCGGGGTGACCGTCACGACGACGGGTCCGCAGTTCGAGGCAGATGCCGTGGTGCTGGCCACCGATGTCGCGGGGTTGCGCAGCATCGTGGCGTCCTCGCCGTCGCTGGGTGACGGGCCGTGGCGCGATCGGGTCGCCGCGATGGGCACCGCGCCGCCGTTCGTCGTGCTGCGGCTGTGGCTGGACCGTGCCGTGCGCTCCGACCGCGCCCCGTTCGTCGGGACAGGAGGGCGGGAACCCCTGGACAATGTGAGCGTGGTCGACCGTTACGAGGCCCAGGCCGCGCAGTGGGCTGCCCGCACGGGTGGTTCGGTGGTCGAATTGCACGCCTACTCGGTATCCGACGAGGACAGCGACGACATCGTGCGCAAGGCGCTGCTCGAGCGCATGCACGAGCTCTACCCCGAGACCGTCGACGCGACGATCGTCGACGAGCGGCTACTGCGTCACGCCGACTGCCCGCGCTTCGCGCCCGGCGACTTCGCCGGCCGGCCCACGGTGGACACCCCCGACCCGCGGGTCGTGCTGGCCGGCGACGGCATCCGCGTCGACGCGCCGGTGGCGTTGATGGAACGCGCCGCCACCACCGGCTGGAGCGCGGCCAACCAGCTGCTCGGCGGGTTCGGCCTGGCCGGTCACCCGTTGCAGACGGTGCCCAACCGGGGCCGTTCGGCGCTGCTGCGCCGGCTGGCCGGGGCCGCGCGGTGAGCGCGGTCTCGCGCTGGCGGGACAGGCTGGCCGGTTCGCTGTCCAAGGCGTGGCCGTTCGAGGTGCTCGCCCCGATGGACTGGGCGGCCCAGGCCCCGACCTGGCAGGACGCCGATCCCGCGGTGATCGAGGCGGCCTACGCCCGCGCGCAGCACCGGCCGGGCGGCAACTGGTTCGTCTTCGCGGCCAGCTCGGACGTCACCGACGCGGCGTTGGGGACGACGGTGGCGGGCCGCGAGGTGGTGGCGTGGCGGGCCGCAGACGGGGCGTTGCAGGTCGCGCCGCGGGCCTGCCCGCACCTGGGAGCCGATCTCGCGCTGGCCTCCGTGGACTGCGGCGAGCTGGTGTGCCCGTGGCACGGCCTGCGGCTGGGCCGGCGTCGGCACGGTACGTGGAAGCCCTACCCGGCACACGACGACGGCGTGTTGTGCTGGGTGCGCGTCGACGGGCCCGCCGACGTGGCCCCGTCGGCGACGCCGATCGCGCCGGTCCGACCGCCCGCGCCGGCCATTGCAGCGGTCACCCGGCTCGAGGGGGTGTGCGAGCCGCGCGACATCGTGTCCAACCGGCTCGATCCGTGGCACGGCGCCTGGTTCCATCCGCACTCGTTCACCCGGCTGCGGGTGCTCAGCGCGCCGCCCGTCGATGCCGACCTGCCCGAGGAACTCGACAAGTTCGTCGTCGAGGTGACGTTCCGGATCGGCCGGTTGGGGGTGCCGGTCATCGCCGAATTCACCACACCGGGTCCGCGCACCGTGGTGATGCGCATCGTGGAGGGTGAAGGGCGAAGCAGCGTGGTGGAGACCCATGCCACACCCGTCGGTGTCGGTCCTGACGGGCGGCCCCGCACCGCCGTCGTCGAGGCGGTGATCGCGCACTCCGACCGGCCCCACTTCGGCAAGGGGCTGGTGGCTTCGCCACTGACCCGCCCGCTGATGAGTCACGCTGCGACCAGGCTCTGGCGCGACGACCTGGCCTACGCCGAGCGACTCTACGAGCTGAGGTCCTGACAGCCTTGTCCGATCCCTTCTGCAGCCAGCAGCGGAACCTGCTTGACCGCCCACGGGCTGATCGCCCAGCCGAGCCCCGCGGCGGCGCGCAGGTGATCCCACGGCACCCAGGTGTAGTCGGCGACCTCCTCGCGGTCGGCGCGCACCGGCCCGGTGACCCGCGCGCAGAACACCGGGCAGACCTCGTTCTCGACGATCCCGTCAGCGGCCACCGCGACGTAGCGGAAGTCCGGCAGGACGCAGCGCAGGGCGGTGATCCCGACGCCGAGTTCTTCGCTCACCCGGCGCCGTACGGCGGCGTCGATCGATTCGCCGGGGGCGGGATGGCCGCAGCACGAGTTCGTCCAGATCCCCGGGAACGTCTTCTTGCTGACAGCGCGCCGGGTCAGCAGCACCCACCCGGCATCGTCGAACAGGTAGCAGGAGAAGGCGAGGTGCAGCGGCGTCGACCCGTGGTGGATCTCCGATTTCGAGGCGGTGCCGATCGTCGTCCCCGCGTCGTCGAGAAGTACCACCATGTCCCGGGTGTCCATCGATGTCATGACAGTCATTCGGCGCCGCGCCCGGATCGGATGGGTGCGCAATGGCGGTAGTGCTCGCGTATACCGCGCCGGCCATTGGCCACCTGTTCCCGTTCTGCGCCCAGCTGGGCGAGCTGGCCGCCCGCGGCCACGAGATCCACACCCGGACGCTGGCGGACGGTGTCGACCTGTGCCGGGGCTTGGGTTTCAAAGCCGAGCCGGTGGACCGCCGGATCGAGGCCGTGCGGGATGCCGAGTCGCCCAGCGTGTTGCGCTCGGCGAGCAACGCCGTACGGGTGCTCACCGAGCGCGCGGGGCTCGAGATCGGCGACTTCACCCGCGCGGTACAGACGGTCGATCCCGACTTGGTGGTCGTCGACGCCAACTGTTGGGGTGCGATGTCGGCCGCCGAGGCGGGCCGGCGTCCGTGGACGGTGTTCTCCCCGTTCATCCCCTACCTGCGGGCCGCGGGTCTGCCGCCGTTCGGCGCCGGCAAGAAGCCGATGCCCGGGCCGGCGGGCCGGCTGCGCGACTGGGGCGTCGGCAGCGTCACCCGGGTGGTGTTCGACCGGCCGTTCCGCGTCGGGATGGCCCCGGTGCGCGCTTCACTGGGGCTGCCGCCGGTGCACACTGCCGACGCACTGTTGCGCCGCGCCCCGGCGATGCTGGTGACCACCGGAAAGCCGTTCGAGTATCCCGGCACCGATTGGGGAGATTCGGTGGCGATGATCGGGCCGGCGGATTTCGACCCGCCGGCCGATCGCCCGGCCTGGCTCGACGACATCGACGCCCCGATCGTGTTGGTGACCACGTCCTCGGTGCGCCAGGCCGACGAGGCGCTGGTTGGTGCCGCGGTGCAGGCCCTGGCCGGTGAACCCGTGCACGTGGTGGCCACCAGCCCCGCCGGCGGGGGTGCGGAGGTGACCCGGCGTCCCGGTCTCACGCTGGCCCGGTTCGTGCCGCATTCGCTGGTGCTCGACCGGGCGGTGTGTGTGATCACCCATGGCGGCATGGGGATCACCCAGAAGGCGCTGCGGCGCGGGATCCCGGTCTGCGCAGTGCCGTTCGGTCGCGATCAGTTCGAGGTCGCGCGCCGGGTGGAGATGGCCCGGTGCGGTACCCGCCTGCCGGCGCGGCGGCTCACCGTGTCCAGGCTGCGCGCGGCGGCGCAGCAGGCGATGACGATGACCGACGGTGCCGCCGCAGTGTCGGCCGGGTTCGCCGCGACCGGAGGAGTGGCCCGGGGCGCGGATCTGCTGGAGTCGCAGCTGTAGCCCCGCCCGCCTTCGTCAGCGCGCCGGACCCGATGGCGTGCTTCCTCGTCGGGCTCGTGCCTCGCCCGCCTTCGTCAGCGCGCGGGTCTGGATGGCGTGCTTCCTCGTCGGGCTCGTGCCTCGCCCGCCTTCGTCAGCGCGCGGGTCTGGATGGCGTGCTTCCTCGTCGGGCTCGTGCCTCGCCCGCCTTCGTCAGCGCGCGGGTCTGGATGGCGTGCTTCCTCGTCGGGCTCGTGCCTCGCCCGCCTTCGTCAGCGCGCGGGTCTGGATGGCGTGCTTCCTCGTCGGGCTCGTGCCTCGCCCGCCTTCGTCAGCGCGCGGGTCTGGATGGCGTGCTTCCTCGTCGGGCTCGTGCCTCGCCCGCCTTCGTCAGCGCGCGGGTCTGGATGGCGTGCTTCCTCGTCGGGCTCGTGCCTCGCCCGCCTTCGTCAGCGCGCGGGTCTGGATGGCGTGCTTCCTCGTCGGGCTCGTGCCTCGCCCGCCTTCGTCAGCGCGCGGGTCTGGATGGCGTGCTTCCTCGTCGGGCTCGTGCCTCGCCCGCCTTCGTCAGCGCGCGGGTCTGGATGGCGTGCTTCCTCGTCGGGCTCGTGCCTCGCCCGCCTTCGTCAGCGCGCGGGTCTGGATGGCGTGCTTCCTCGTCGGGCTCGTGCCTCGCCCGCCTTCGTCAGCGCGCGGGTCTGGATGGCGTGCTTCCTCGTCGGGCTCGTGCCTCGCCCGCCTTCGTCAGCGCGCGGGTCTGGATGGCGTGCTTCCTCGTCGGGCTCGTGCCTCGCCCGCCTTCGTCAGCGCGCGGGTCTGGATGGCGTGCTTCCTCGTCGGGCTCGTGCCTCGCCCGCCTTCGTCAGCGCGCGAACATCAACGCGCGCTTGACCTCCTGGATCGCCTGGGTGACCTGGATGCCGCGCGGGCAGGCCTCGGTGCAGTTGAACGTGGTCCGGCAGCGCCACACCCCGTCGACGTCGTTGAGGATGTCCAGCCGCTCGGCGGCACCCTCGTCGCGGCTGTCGAAGATGAACCGGTGTGCGTTGACGATCGCGGCCGGGCCGAAGTAGGACCCCTCGTTCCAGTACACCGGGCAGCTGGTGGTGCAGCACGCGCACAGGATGCACTTGGTGGTGTCGTCGTAGCGCGCCCGGTCGGTCTGGCTCTGAATCCGTTCGCGGGTCGGCTGATTGCCGGTGGTAATCAGGTAGGGCTTGATCGCGCGGTAGGCGTCGAAGAACGGCTCCATGTCGACGATCAGGTCCTTCTCCACCGGCAGGCCGCGGATCGGCTCGATCGTGATGGTGAGCTGCTTGCCCGCCTTCTTGGGCAGCATGTCGCGCATCAGCACCTTGCACGCCAATCGGTTGACACCGTTGATGCGCATCGCATCCGAGCCGCACACGCCGTGCGCGCAGGACCGCCGGAACGTCAGCGTCCCGTCCAGGTACCACTTCACGTAGTGCAGCAGGTTCAGCAGCCGGTCGCTGGGCAGGCACGGCACCCGGAAGCTCTGGAAGCCGGCGGCGTCGGGGTTGTCCGGGTTGAACCGGGCGATCTTCAGCGTCACCATCACCGCGCCGTCGGGCACCGGCGGCAGCTCGGGATCCTTGGTCTGGGCCTCGGGAGCGATCGTCATCAGTACTTCCGTTCCATCGGTTCGTACCGGGTCTGCACCACGGGCTTGTAGTCCAGCCGGATGTCGGCCAGCAGGCCCGGGGCTTGACCAGTCCCCCCAGTCGCTTCGCTCCCACCCCCTGGAACCTTGTAGGCCATGGTGTGGCGCATGTAGTTGGTGTCGTCGCGGTTGGGATAGTCCTCGCGGGCGTGCCCGCCGCGGGATTCCTTGCGGTTCAACGCACCCACGACGGTGACCTCGGCCAGCTCCAGCAGGAAGCCGAGCTCGATGGCCTCGAGCAGGTCGCTGTTGTAGCGCTTGCCCTTGTCGTGCACGGTGATTCGGGAGTACCGCTCCTTGAGCGCGTGGATGTCGGTCAGCGCCTGCTTGAGCGTCTCCTCGGTGCGGAACACCGCGGCGTTGTTGTCCATCGACTGCTGCAGCGCGCCGCGGATGTCGGCGACGCGCTCGTTGCCGGCCTCGGAGAGGATGTCGCCGACCCAGTCGATCACCATGCTCGCGGGGTTCTCCGGCAGGTCGACGAAGTCGTGTCCCAGTGCGTAGTTCGCGGCGGCGATGCCGGCGCGGCGCCCGAAGACGTTGATGTCCAGCAGCGAGTTGGTGCCCAGCCGGTTGGCGCCGTGCACCGACACGCACGCGCACTCGCCCGCGGCGTACAGGCCGGGGATGATCGTGGTGTTGTCGGCCAGCACCTGGCCGTTGACCGTCGTCGGGATGCCGCCCATCACGTAGTGGCACGTCGGGTACACCGGGACGAGCTCCTTGACCGGGTCCACGCCCAGATAGGTGCGCGCGAACTCGGTGATGTCGGGCAGCTTGGCCTCCAGCACGTCCTCGCCGAGGTGCCGCACGTCGATGTAGACGTAGTCCTTGTTGGGGCCGGCGCCGCGGCCCTCGAGCACCTCGAGAACCATCGAGCGCGCCACGATGTCACGCGGCGCCAGGTCGACGATCGTCGGCGCGTAGCGCTCCATGAAGCGCTCGCCCTCGCCGTTGAGCAGCCGCCCGCCCTCGCCGCGCACCGCCTCGGAGATGAGGATCCCCAGGCCCGCCAGGCCGGTCGGGTGGAACTGGTGAAACTCCATGTCCTCCAGCGGAAGTCCCTTGCGGAAGATGATGCCCAGCCCGTCGCCGGTCAGCGTGTGGGCGTTGGAGGTGGTCTTGTACATCCGGCCCGAACCGCCGGTGGCGAAGACGATTGCCTTGGCGTGGAAGACATGAATGTCGCCGGTCGCCAGCTCGTAGGCGACGACGCCGGTGGCCACCGGGCCCGACGGCGTCTCGGTCAGCGTGATGTCCAGCGCGTAGAACTCGTTGAAGAACTCGACGTCATGCTTGACGCAGTTCTGGTAGAGCGTCTGCAGGATCATGTGGCCGGTGCGGTCGGCGGCGTAACAGGCCCGGCGCACCGGGGCCTTGCCGTGGTCGCGGGTGTGCCCGCCGAACCGGCGCTGGTCGATGCGGCCCTCCGGGGTGCGGTTGAACGGCATCCCCATCTTCTCCAGGTCGAGCACCGCGTCGATGGCCTCCTTGGCCATGATCTCGACGGCGTCCTGGTCGGCCAGGTAGTCACCGCCCTTGACGGTGTCGAAGGTGTGCCACTCCCAGTTGTCCTCTTCGACGTTGGCCAGCGCGGCGCACATGCCGCCCTGGGCCGCGCCGGTGTGGCTGCGGGTCGGGTAGAGCTTGGTCAGCACCGCGGTGCGGGCGCGGGGGCCAGCCTCCACCGCGGCGCGCATGCCGGCGCCGCCCGCGCCGACGATGACGACGTCGTAGCGATGTTCCTGAATCACTGTCGTGGCTCCCTGGAGAGAATCAAGAGATGGTCGCGTCGAAGGTCAGCAGCACGTAGGTACCCAACACCAGCGTGAACGCCATCGACAGCGCGAGCAACGTGTTGAGCCAGAACTTCGTGGAGTCCTTGCGGCTGTAGTCGGCGATGATGGTGCGCATCCCGTTGCCGCCGTGCAGCTGGGCCAGCCACAGCAGCAGCAGGTCCCAGGTCTGCCAGAACGGCGAGGACCAGCGCTGCGCGACGTAGTTGAAGTCGATGCGGTACACCCCGTCGTCCCACATCAGCATGATGAACAGGTGGCCCAGCGCCAGGAAGACCAGGACGATGCCCGAGAAGCGCATGAACAGCCAGGTGTACTTCTCGAAGTTGGGCATTCCGCCGCCGCGCCGCGGCGCGCGCGGGTTGTCCAGGCTGGCGGGCCGGTCGTAGCTGGTCTGCAGCACCGGCGCGGGGCCGCCGCGATCGCTGATGTGGTCGTACGGGTTCTCGGCCCGTCCTTTCGAATGCTCGGAAGTGGTCACAGGAACCGCTCCACCATGTGCATGCCCAGCACGCCCAGCGCCGGGATCATCACGGCCAGCCAGACGCCGGCGACGATCCACAGCATCAGCTTCTGGTACCTGGGGCCGTGCTGCCAGAAGTCGATCAGGATGACCCGCACCCCGTTCAGCGCGTGGTAGAGCACCGCGGCGACCAGGCCGACCTCCATGAGGCCGACGATCGGGGTCTTGTAGGTGTCGATGACCTCGTTGTAGGCCTCGGGGCTCACCCGCACCAACGCGGTGTCCAGCACGTGGACGAACAGGAAGAAGAAGATCGTGGCGCCGGTGATGCGGTGCAGCACCCAGGACCACATGCCCGGGTCGCCGCGGTAGAAGGTGCGCCGACTCGACCGGGGCGCGGGTGCTTCGCCGCTTCCCGGTGTCAGACTCGGTGTCTGAGTGCTCATCTGGCCTCCAACGCCATCGGTGGACGCTCGCGGCGGGATCACACTGGCCCCAACAGGCACGGCCCGGACCCCTGCCCCAAACCTCGGGGCGACTCTAAACCCCCACGTGCGGGTTATCGAACTAGCGTGGAGCCGATCAGGGTGCTCACGAGGCTTAGTTAGGTCTACCTATCCAGGACCGGGCGGCGACGGACGGGATTTCGGAATGCATTCAGAAGTGTGCTCAGCGAGGTGGAAGTGACGATCGATATCGACTGGAAGTTACTGAGGGACAAGGCAATCGAGGCGTCCCGCAGCGCATATGCACCGTATTCGCGATTTCCGGTGGGGGCGGCGGCGCTGGTCGACGACCATCGACTGGTGGTCGGCTGCAATGTGGAGAATGTCTCATATGGCCTAGGTCTCTGTGCCGAGTGTGCTGTGGCGTGCGCGCTACATTCCACCGGCGGCGGCCGACTGGTCGCGCTGGCGGTGGTCGACGCCACGGGCAATGCGCTGATGCCGTGCGGCCGCTGTCGGCAGGTGCTTCTCGAACACGGGGGACCCGACATGCTCATCGATCATCCCGACGGCCCCAAGCCGCTGGGCGACCTGCTGCCCGACGCGTTCGGCCCCGACGACCTGGCCCGGGTCCGGCCGTCATGACCTCCGACGTCCCCTCGTCCTTCGACGTCCCCTCGTCGTCCGACGCTCCTGGGTCGACTGTCGCGTCCTTCGACGCTCCCGGGCCGGGTGTCGCGTCCTTCGACGCTCCGACGGTCATCCGGACCAAACGTGACGGCGGGGTGCTCTCCGACGCCGCCATCGACTGGGTCATCGACGCCTACACCCACGGCCGGGTCGCCGACGCGCAGATGTCGGCGCTGCTGATGGCGATCTTCCTGAAGGGCATGACCACCGCCGAGATCGCCCGGTGGACTGCCGCGATGGTCGACTCCGGCGAGCGGATGGACTTCACCGACCTGCGTCGCGACGGCCGGCCGCTGGCCCTGGTCGACAAGCACTCCACCGGCGGGGTCGGCGACAAGATCACCATCCCGCTGGTGCCGGTGGTGATGGCCTGCGGCGGGGCGGTGCCGCAGGCCGCCGGGCGCGGGCTCGGCCACACCGGCGGCACGCTGGACAAGCTGGAGTCCATCCCGGGGTTCACCGCCGAGATCTCCCAGGCCCAGATCCGGCAACAGTTGCGCGATCTCGGCGCGGCCATCTTCGCCGCGGGTGAGCTCGCGCCCGCCGACCGCAAGATCTACGCGCTGCGCGACGTCACCGGAACCACCGAGTCGCTGCCGCTGATCGCCAGCTCGGTGATGAGCAAGAAGATCGCCGAGGGCACCCGTGCGCTGGTACTCGACACCAAGGTCGGGTCCGGGGCGTTCCTGGCCACCGAGGCGGAGTCGCGCGAGCTGGCTCGCACGATGGTCGACCTGGGCACCGAGCATGGCCTGGACACCCGGGCGCTGCTGACGGACATGAACGTCCCGCTCGGGCGTACCGTCGGTAACTCGGTGGAGGTCGTCGAGTCGCTCGAGGTGCTGGCCGGCGGTGGGCCGGCCGATGTCGTGGAGCTGACGCTGGCCCTGGCCCGAGAGATGCTCGACGCCGCCGGGCTGGACGCCGTCGACCCGGCGCAGACGCTGCGCGACGGATCGGCGATGGACCGGTTCCGCGACCTCGTCGCCGCCCAGGGCGGGGACGTGGCGGCGCTGTCGGCCGACGGCCTGCCGCTGGGTGCGCACTCCGAGACCATCAGCGCGCCGCGGGGTGGCACGATGGGTGACATCGACGCGATGGCAGTGGGTCTGGCGGTGTGGCGGCTCGGGGCGGGCCGCTCGGCGCCGGGCGAGCGCGTGCAGTTCGGCGCGGGCCTGCGCATCCACCGCAGACCGGGCGAACCGGTCGCGGCCGGCGAGCCGCTGTTCACCCTCTACTCCGACACTCCGGAGCGTTTCGGGGCAGCATTGTCCGAACTCGACGGCGCGTATGACGTCGGGGACGCAGCACCGGCGGAGCGTCCGCTCATCATCGACCGGATCGTCTGACCCAGGGGAGGAATCAGTGACCACACCACTGACACTGGAGAACATCCGGCAGTCCCCCAAGGCGCTGCTGCACGACCACCTCGACGGCGGCCTGCGCCCCGCGACGGTGATCGAGCTGGCCGCCCAGTACGGCTACGACCAGCTGCCCGAGACGGAGGTCGACAAGCTCGCGACGTTCTTCAAGACCGCCGCGCACAGCGGGTCGCTGGAGCGCTACCTGGAGCCGTTCGCGCACACTGTCGGCGTCATGCAGACCCCCGACGCGCTGCACCGGGTGGCCTACGAGTGCGTCGAGGACCTGGCCCGCGACAACGTCGTCTACGCCGAGGTCCGGTTCGCCCCGGAACTGCACATCGACGGCGGTCTGTCGCTGGACGCGGTCGTCGACGCGGTGCTGGCCGGTTTCGCCGACGGCGAGAAGGCGGCCGCCGCCGAGGGGCACAGCATCGTGGTGCGCTGCCTGGTCA
The DNA here is from genome assembly GCF_019710635.1 of Mycolicibacterium xanthum. GTDB lineage: Bacteria > Actinomycetota > Actinomycetes > Mycobacteriales > Mycobacteriaceae > Mycobacterium > Mycobacterium xanthum. The sequence continues at coordinate 42,837 of NZ_JAIFZS010000029.1, read as the reverse complement.
CCGCGATGCGCCACGCCGCGCGTTCGCTGGAGATCGCCGAGCTGGCGGTCCGGTTCCGGGACAAGGGGGTGGTCGGCTTCGACATCGCCGGCGCCGAGGCGGGCCACCCGCCCACCCGTCACCTCGATGCGTTCGAGTACATGCGCAGCAACAACGAGCGCTTCACCATCCACGCGGGCGAGGCGTTCGGCCTGCCGTCCATCCAGGAGGCGATCGCGTTCTGCGGCGCCGACCGGCTCGGGCACGGGGTGCGCATCGTCGACGACATCGAGATCGACGCGGACGGCACGGCCCACCTCGGTCGGCTGGCAGCGCTGTTGCGGGACAAGCGGATTCCGTTCGAGATGTGCCCGAGCTCCAACGTGCAGACCGGCGCGGTGGCCAGCATCGCCGAGCACCCGTTCGACCTGCTGGCCCGGCTGCGTTTCCGGGTGACCGTCAACACCGACAATCGGCTGATGAGCGACACCACGATGAGCATGGAGATGCTGCGGCTGGTCGAGGCGTTCGGCTACGGCTGGAGCGACCTGGAGCGGTTCACCATCAACGCGATGAAGTCGGCGTTCATCGCGTTCGACGAACGGCTGGCGGTGATCGACGAGGTCATCAAGCCCCGCTACGCCGTCCTGATCGGCTAGGGAGTTCGGTGTCGTTCGTCAACCGCAGCGTGACGAACTACACCCGAATCACTCCTGGCGGAGGCGGGACTCGACGAAGGTCTCCAGGGACTCCCACTGAGCGACCGCATCGGCGAACGGGGCGCTCGGCCGGTCCACCGACGAGGGATCGAGCACGTAGGCGATGACGTGGCCCAACTCGGTGTCCTCGGCGAGCTTGGCGTCCACGCTGGTCTCCTCGGCGTAGTCGCCGATGTCACGGAGCAACTCGACGGCCAGCTCGAGCTGATCGCGGTCCAGCGCGTCGGGCCCTTCGGCAAGGTCGTCGACGATCCCGGTCAGGACGTAGATGTTGTCCTCGGTGACGTCGATGCGCAACGACCCGTCGTTGGCGGCGGTGCGGATGTCGTCGTAGGTCGCCAGGTCCGACAGATCGTGATCGTGCTCGTCGGCCAGATAGCGGGCCAACGCCCGCTCGGACGGGAACACGCTGATACGTCCGTTGCGGCCGAGGAAGATCGGCCGATCGTCGAGGTAGCACCGCAGCGTGAAGAAGCTGCCGCGGCTGGTCATCACCCGGACCGGGTCGATGCCCACCCGCGCCCAGAAGTCCTCGTCGCTGCCGAGCACCTTCTGCTCGGCCGCGGCGGCGAGCTCGTCGGCCTCCTCGTCGGTGTCGACGATGTCGTCGATCACCACCTCGTCGACGATGTCGTCCTCGTCCGGTTCGGGCGCGGGTTCGTCGAGCTCGGCCTGGGCCTTCTCCACGGCCACGGCATCGACCTCGGGTGTGGAGATGATCGCGTCGATGGCCTCGATGACGTTGTCCCAGCCGCGGGCGATCGTCTTCTCGATCTCGGCCCAGCGCTTGCGCCCGGCCCGGCCGGCGAACGCGTCCACCCCGCCGCCGACGGTGCCCAGCACCGGGTTGCCGTTGAAGAACTTGGTGACCGCAGGCAGTTCGCACACCGACCCGATCGAGGACACCAGTGCGAGCGAGCCGTGCAGCTCCTTGACGCCGTCCTCGGTCGGCTTGTCGCTCAGCAGCTCCTCGAAGCCCGCGAGGTCGTGGACGTGCTCCTCGGACGGGACCAGCGTGTGTGCGTTGGCCTCGGTGAGCTTCTCCCAGGCCGGGTGGTCGGCCAGGTCGTTGTCGGTGTTGGTCCGCACGAACGCCGCCAGGTCGGCGACGGACTCGAAGACGTACAGGTCCTCGTCCTTGCCGAGGAAGGCCTCCCACTCGTCTCCGTCGGCGCGCCAGCGCGGCGCCCATAAGGTGTACACGTCGCCCTCGGTCAGCTTGAGCTGGATGGGCACGATGTCAGCAGCCATGCGGCACAGCCTAACGACCTGCCCCGGGCGCTCGACTGCCCCCGCCGCGACCCGCCCGCCATCCCCGCCGAAATGGCATTCCGGTGGGTCCCTACTCGCACTTTTTCTGCTGGAATGCCATTTCGGCGGAGAGGGGCCAGGCGGGTGCAGGTCCGATATCGCAGACACGTCTCACCGGTGGGTGTCACGATGGCTGTGTGACCGGCCCGGGGGACGGGAGCGGCGCGTTGACCGCCGCGGATCGGTCCTGCGCTTCCTGCGGCACAGCGGTGGCGGCGAGCGCGAAGTTCTGCAGCGAGTGTGGTGCGCCGGCGGCCCACCCGGCCCGCCCCGCCGAGTACAAGCAGGTGACGGTGTTGTTCGCCGACGTCGTCGGATCGATGGACATCGCCGCCAGGGTGGGCGCGGAGCGGATGCGCGAGATCATGACCGAGTTGGTGGACCTCGCGAAGACGGTCGTGCAGCGCCTCGGCGGCACGCTGGACAAGTTCACCGGCGACGGCATCATGGCGGTGTTCGGCGCCCCGCTGGCACTCGAGGATCACGCAGTCCGTGCCTGCGTGGCCGCGCTGGATATTCAGCACGCGACGCAGGAACTGGCAGCCGCGGTTCTTCGGCGAGACGGCGTCGAGTTGCGGCTGCGCGTCGGCCTGAATTCCGGCCAGGTGATCGCCGGTGAGATCGGTTCGGTATCGATCGGCTACACCGCGATCGGCGATCAGGTCGGCATGGCACAGCGGATGGAGTCCGTCGCACCGCCGGGTGGGGTGATGCTCAGTGCATCGACGGCTCGGCTCCTCGGCGGTGTCTGTCTGCTGGCCGAGGCCGAGCTGGTGAACATCAAGGGAGCGGCCGCGCCGGTCCCCGCATATCGGTTGCTGGGCTTTGCGCCCGAGTACGAGAAGCCTGCCCCTGTTCGTTCGACCCTGGTCGGGCGCGAGCTCGAACTGCAACTCTTGTCCGGACTCGTGCAGCGTGCCGCGAACGGACGCGGCTCGGTGGTCGCCGTGGTGGGACCGTCCGGAATCGGCAAGAGCCGACTGGTGAGAGAGGCCGTCGAGGTCGCGAAAAGCTCAGGCGTCGAGGTCGTCTCGACGCATTGTGAATCCCACACCAGCCAGATCCCGTTCCACGCGGCGGCGCGACTGTTCCGCGCCGCCGCCCGGGTGACCGGCCTCGATGACGCGGCCGCGCGCTCCCGGCTGCGACGACAGCTTCCCGATGCCGACCCCGATGATCTGCTGCTCCTCGACGATCTGCTCGCAGTGGCCGATCCGAACGTCAGGCTGCCGCGGATCGATCCCGACGCGCGTCGGCGCCGGCTCGCAGCATTGCTCAACACGGCGAATCTGACCCGCACCGAGCCGGTCCTGTACGTGATCGAAGACGTACATTGGATCGACGAGGCGAGCGAATCGATCATCGCCGATGTGCTCGCGACCATCAGCCAGACGCCCGCGATGTCGGTCATCACCTATCGTCCCGAGTACGAGGGAGTGCTCAGCCGTTTGCATGGGACGCACACGATTGCGCTTGCCGCGCTGGCTGAGTCGGAAAGCTCGTCGTTGATCGCCGAGTTGCTCGGGCCGGATCCCTCCAACGACGCGATCGCCGCGGCCATCACCTCCCGGGTGGCCGGCAACCCGTTCTTCGCCGAGGAGATGGTGCGCGAGTTGGCCCAGCGCGGGGTGTTGACGGGTGAGCGCGGCAACTACACCTGTCCCGGCAGTGCCGAGGTGATCGTGCCCGGTACCGTTCAAGCCACCATCGGTGCACGCATCGATCGGCTCGGGCCGTCGGCGAAGCGAACGCTCAGCGCCGCATCCGTGATCGGATTACGCTTCGGGCCAGAGCTTTTGACGAGCCTCGGCATCGACCCGAATCTGGGCGAACTGATCCGGGCGGAGCTGGTCGACCAGGTGAAGTTCATGCCGAGCGCGGAGTTCGCGTTCCACCACCCACTGGTTCGTGCCGTCGCGTACGAATCCCAGCTGAAGGCAGACCGATCCGAATGGCACCGGCGCCTCGCCGCGATCATCGCCGCCGACCAGCCCGGTGCCGAAGACGAGAATGCGGCGTTGATCGCCGAACACCTCGAGGCCGCAGGTGAATTGCGCGACGCCTACCGCTGGCACATGAGGGCGGGGCGGTGGTCGACGACGCGCGATATCTCGGCGGCGCGGGCCAGCTGGGATCGCGCCCGCCAGATTGCGGATGCCCTGCCCGACGACGATCCACAGCGCACCGCGATGCGCATCGCCACCAGGGCCAAGTTGTGTGGCACCGCGTGGCGGCGCAAGGAGCCGATGGTGCCCGCGCTCGTAGCGGAGCTGCGCGAATTGTGCAGAGGCAGCAGTGATAATGCGGCGCTCGCGATCGGAGTGACCGCGTTGGCCCTACAGCAGGGGTTCGGCGGGCACCAACTCGAGGCGTCCAGACTCGCGGCCGAAGCGATGAGCCTGTTGGAGTCCGTCGCAGATCCGGCACTGAGCATCGGCGCGGCATCGGCGGCGGCGTCGATCAGGTTCGAGACTGGCCATGCACAGGACGTCTTGCGCTGGGCGCAAAAGGTCGTCGAGCCGCAGGACGGTGATCCGCATTCGCGCACTGCGGAATCCGAGTCGCCGATGAGGGCCCTGGCATTGGTATTCCGCGGAATGGCCCGGTGGTGGCTGGGTCTCGACGGGTGGCGCCGGGACCTGGACGACGCCGCCGTGGTGGCCGCTCGGACCGGGCCGATCACACGCCCCGCAGTCCTCTCGTGGAAGTACTTCGACGCCGTACCGCATGGCGTCCTTCGCCCCGATGACGACGCCGTCGGCGAGATCGAGGACGCACTGCGGTTCGCCCTGGCGACCGGCGAGGACACGCTGGTCGGAAACTTGAAGTCCACGCTCGGTGTCATGCTGCTGGAACGAGACGCCCGGGGCGACCGGCTGCGTGGCCTGGAAATGGTGGCGGAGGTCCGTGAGATGTCTCGCGAGCGGAGATACATGGTCACCCACCTCCCCGTGCTCGAGATGTGTATCGAAAGAGAAAGGGCCAGAAACGGGAACTACTCCGATGCGATACCTGCAATGCGGAAAGCCTTGGAAAGCCTGTTCTTCGAAGGGCAGGTGGTTCACGTGGTCAGGGCGACCGCGGTGCTGGTCGAGGCCCTGTTGGGACGCGGCGGCCAGGGCGACACAGCGGAAGCCGACGCTGCGATCGAACGGTTGGCGAAGCTGCCCGACGAGGTCGCAGGTGGGGCTGGTGCCGTGTGGCTGCTCCGGATGCGGGCGCTTCTGGCCCGGGCCCGCGGCGACGAAGAGAACTACCTCGAGAACCGGGACCGCTACCGCGTCAGGGCATCCGAGCTCGGATTCGAGGGCCACATGAAGTGGGCCGCTGACCTGCCGTGACCCCCGCCGAAATGGCATTCCGGCAGGTCCCTACTCGCACTTTTCCTGCCGGAATGCCATTTCGGCGAAGGCGGAGACGGCGAAAAGGCCCGGTCACCCCGTCGGGCGCCAGAAGCCCTGAAATCCCTGCCCGGCGTTCGACGTCCGAATGGGCGAGAGCTGCACCGGTCGCCGGCTTCATCCGGGTGTCAATAGAGGTGCCGATCCCCACCGGAGTCGCTGTCGGTGCGCAGTCGGGCGAAACAGGCCGTCAGCGATTCGAGCGCGATATGGCAGCCAGCTCTGACCAGCAGTGACACGATAATGACGTGGACAACGCTGACGGCAGCGGTGCACCGACGGCCGGGGGTACATCCTGTCGTTCGTGTGGCACAGCGTTGAGCGCGGCAGCCAGGTTCTGTAGCGAATGCGGTGCACGAGTCCGGCTGTCTCCCGCTTCGGCGGAGTACAAGCAGGTGACCGTGCTGTTCGCCGATGTGGTCCACTCGATGGACATTGCCGCAGCGGTCGGTCCGGAACGGCTTCGCGAGATCATGGCCAGCCTGGCCGACCGCTGCGCAGCGGTGGTCCAACGCTATGGGGGCATGGTGGACAAGTTCACCGGAGATGGCGTCATGGCGGTGTTCGGCGCGCCGCTTGCATTGGAGGACCATGCCGTTCGGGCGTGTTTGTCGGCGTTGGGCATCCAGGAGGAGGCAAAACGGCTTGCGGTCGACGTCAGGGACCGCGACGGTGTCGAGCTGTCGCTTCGGGTGGGCTTGAACTCCGGTGAGGTGATCGCCGGTGACATCGGTTCTGGTCCCTTCGGCTACACCGCCGTGGGGGAGCAGGTCGGCATGGCACAACGGATGGAGTCGATCGCGCCGCCGGGTGGAGTGATGCTCAGCGCGTCCACCGCGCGACTGGCCGACGGCGCAGCGGTCTTGGGCGAGGCTGAGTTGGTTCGCGTCAAGGGTGCTGACGGGCCGGTGGCCGCCCATCGCCTGTTGGGCGTCGGCGAACGGCATCGCGCTGTCGGTCGTCCGGAGTCGAATCTGGTCGGTAGGCGGTGGGAGATGTCCGCCGTTGACGGCTTGTTGGACCGTGCAATCGATGGCCACGGCGCGGTGGTCGGCGTCGTCGGCTCACCCGGCATCGGCAAGAGCCGTCTGGTGCGCGAGGTGGCGGCGGTGGCGGGTCGGCGTGGCGTGGAGGTGTTCACCTCCTTCTGCGAGTCACACACCAACCAAGTCCCCTTCCACGCCGTCGCACGGTTGTTGCGCGCTGCTACCGGCGCTGAGGGGCTTGACCCGGCTGCCGCCCGAGCGCGGCTACGGGCACAGGCTCCCGAAGCGGAGCCCGAGGACTTGGTGCTGTTCGATGATCTGCTCGGTGTTGCCGATACCGATATCGAGCTGCCGAAGATCGACCCGGATGCGCGTCGGCGGCGGCTGACCGCGCTGGTGAACGCCGCCTTGTTGGCCCGCGATACCCCGGCGCTCTATGTCATCGAGGACGCCCACTGGATGGACGAGGTCAGCGAGTCAATGTTGGCCGAATTCCTCACCGTGATCCCGCAGACGCCCTCGCTGGTGCTGGTCACCTACCGACCCGAGTATCACGGCGCGTTGACCCGAGTGGCCGGTGCTCACACCGTTGCCCTTGCGCCCCTGAGTGATTCAGAAACCGCGGTATTGGTCGCGGGGTTGCTCGGCCCTGACCGCTCGGTTGGTGCGCTGGGCCAGAAGATCGCCGGGAGAGCCGCCGGGAATCCATTCTTTGTCGAGGAGATGGTGTGCGAAATGGCCGAGCGCGGCGTGCTGCGCGGCGAACCGGGTGCATATCTGTCGACGGCCGAGATTGGCGAGGTCAGTGTGCCTGCCACGCTCCAGGCGACGATCGCAGCGCGGATCGATCGGCTCGACCCGGAAGCCAAACGTACGCTGAGCGCGGCGGCAGTGGTCGGCTCGCGGTTCGGTCTGCACGTCCTGACGGCAGTCGGCGTCGAACCCGTAGTCGGTGAATTGCTGGCGGCCCAGCTCATCGATCAGGTCGGTGTTTCCGCGCAAGCCGAATACGTGTTCCTCCACCCGATGATTCGTTCGGTGGCCTATGAGTCACAGCTCAAGTCGGATCGCGCCGAGTTGCACCGGCGCGTCGCGGTTGCAGTCGAATCGAGTGACCCAACCTCCGCCGAGGAGAACGCAGCGCTAATCGCCGAACATCTCGAGGCCGCCGGAGATCTGCACGCCGCCTATAGCTGGCACATGCGCGCGGCAGCGTGGGCGACCAGCCGCGACATCATGGCAGCGCGGCGCAGCTGGGAGCGCGCTCGAACGATCGCCGACAGATTGCCCAAAGATGACCCGAACCAAGAAACGATGCGCATCGCCCCGCGCACCATGTTGTGCGGGACGGCCTATCGAGTTCGTGTGAATCTTGCTGACCCCCACTTTGACGAATTGCGGCAGTTGTGCACTGCGGCAGGGGACAAGGCGTCGCTAGCCATCGCCATGACCGGGATGGTGATGGATCACGCATATCAAGGCCGGGTGCGCAAGGCGTCGAGCCTGGCATCGGAAGCCATGTCTCTCATCGAGTCGCTCGACGATCCGACCTTGATGGTGGGGCTGTCCTACCCGGCCATCTACGCCAAGTTCGAGTGCGGTGAGTGGCCTGTCGTGCTGCGGTGGTCACAACGGGTCATCGACCTGGCCGGCGGTGACCCAGTGAAGGGCAATTTCATTTTCGGGTCCCCCCTTGCGCTCGCCTTCACGTCGCGGGCTATGGCCCGCTGCTACCTAGGTCGTTCAGAATGGCGCGAGGATCTGCGCCATGGCCTGGCCATGGCCCAGGGCACTGACCCACTCACATACGCTGCGGTTGGCGTCCTGGTTTACTTCCCGGGAATCTCGAGTGGCGCGCTGGTTGCCGACGATCGCGCGGTGCGCGAGATTGAGGATGCGCTTCGGATCCCTGAGCGATCTGGCAACGACATGGCGCTGGCTTTCGCCCACATGGCGCTGGGCGTCGCGCTGGTGCACCGTTCATCGGCTGCGGATCGTGACCGGGGACAGAAGCTCTTGGCAGAGGTCTCCGACGTGTTCGAACACCAGCGACATAACCTCGGGGACCGACCACTCGTCAACGTGTACGTGGCGCGGGAAAACGCCCGGCGTGGAGATCGCGATGAGGCCCTGCAGCTCATGCGTGCCTCTGTCGACCATCTCTTCCGTGAGGGACAACCGCTGGGTTGGGGCGTTCCCGCGACTGGTGTTCTGGTGGAGACGCTGCTGGACTGCGGGACCGATGGTGACCGGGCGGAAGCCAACGCCGCGATCGACCGTTTGGCCGCCGCGCCTGCCGACGAGGGTCTGGCCATTCGCGAGATCTGGCTGACGCGCCTGCGGGCGCTAGTGGCGCAGGCGCACGGCGACGACGTCAGCTACCGCGACCATCGAGACCGTTATCGCGCCATCGCCACATCGCACGGTTTCGAGGGCCATATTCAGTGGGCCGAGGAGATGCGCTGACCCCGTCGCCGAAATGGCATTCCGGCAGGTCGCTTCTCACACTTTTTCTGCTGGAATGCCATTTCGGCGGAGACGGCGACGGCGAAAGGGCCCTCTCACGCCGTTGGGCGCCAGAAGCCCTGAAAACCTTCACCCGCGTTGGTGGTCCGAATGGGCGACAGCTTCACCGGGTCACCGGCCTCCACCATGAGGCCGTCGCCGACGATCATCGCCACGTGCCCGTCCCACACCGCGAGGTCGCCGGGCAGCACCGCGCCGGGTGCGACGGCTGCGCCGACGTCCTGTTCCTGCGCCAGCCGCGGAAGGTCCAGGCCCGCTTGGTGATACGCCCACTGGGTCAGCCCGCTGCAGTCCAGCCCCACTCCGGGGGTGGTGCCGCCCCACCGGTAGGGCACGCCGAGCTGGGTCAGCGCATGCCGGACCGCGCTGGCCGCCACGGCGTTCGGAGCCGTCACCAGGGTGCCGTCGGGCAGTCGCACCGCCACCCCGTCGCCGAACGACGCCGCATCCACCGCCGAGGCGTCGTCGGCGCGGGCGAATCCGGCAAGGTCGCCGAGTCCGCCCCAGTCGCTGCCCGCTGCGAAGCCGGGTGAAGCGCCCAAGCCGGAGCCGCCCAAGCCGGAGCCGCTGCCCAAGCCGCCCAAGCCGGACCCGCCTCCCAAGCCCGTCGACCCGCCCCCCAAGCCGGAGCCGCTCCCGGACCCGCCACCCGGGCCCGGTGCGGCTCCGTCAACTCCAGGACCGCCGACCCGCGAAGGCAGCCCAGCGGCACCGTCGCGGTCCAGCGCGCCACCGTGGCGGTCCAGCTCGTCCAGCAGCTCCTCGACGACCCGGATCGCGCGCGCCAGCGCGTCGCGGGCCTCGGTCAGCAGTTCACGGGCGACGCCCAGCTCGTCCACCCGGGGTTCCAATGCGGCCGCACGGGCCTCGAAGTCGTCGACGACGTCCTGCAGCCGCCGGTGGGCCCGGGCCACCGCGCCGGCCGCGTCGCCGGCGATCCCGCCCAGCCCGGCGGTGCGCTGCGCGGCGTCGTCGATCGCGGCGGCCGTGCGGTCGACGAACTCGGCGGCGGCGTCGGCTCCGGCGCCCGACCATCCGGATCCGAGCCCGGCGCGTGCCGACCGGCCCGCGTCGGCGAGGCCGGCCAGCAGGTCACGCACCCCCGCCAGGGCGGCAGCGGGGTCGCCGGCCGCCGACCATCCCGGCCCGACCAGCGACTGCACCTGCCGGATCGGCGCGGTCAGCGCCGCGGTCACCGGACCCGGCATCAGCGCCGGCCGGCGATGCGGTCACCGGCGGCCCCGTCGGCCGCCTCATAGGCCCGCGCGGAGTCCGACGCTGCGCCCCGAGCCGTCTCCAGCGTGTCGCTCAGCGCCCCGACCACCTGTGCTTCACGGCCGGCCGCGCTTCTCAGCGCCGCCAGGAACCGCGCCCCGACCGCCCCGAAGGCGGCCGCGGCGTCGTCGCCCGCACCGGCCAGTGCCGCCGCGGCGTCCCGCAGTTGCACCGCACGGTCCCCGAGCGTGCGGCCGTGGGCGCGGATCAGGTCGGCGTCGGCGCTGAGGCGGGCGAACATACGGATAGGACGCCGCGAGACGCCGGTCGGTTCCCGATAAGGTCGGGATCCATGGACGTGCGCGTTGTCGACCACCCGCTGGCCGCGGCGCGGCTGACCACGCTGCGCGACGAGCGCACCGACAACGCGGCCTTCCGCGCCGCGCTGCGCGACCTCACGATGATGCTGGTCTACGAGGCCACCCGGGACTTGCCGGTCGACACCATCGAGGTGCGCACCCCGCTGGCGAACACCGCCGGCGCGCGGCTGGCCAAGCCCCCGCTGCTGGTGCCGGTGCTGCGGGCCGGGCTGGGCATGGTCGAACAGGCGCACGCGCTGATCCCGGAGGCGCAGGTGGGCTTCGTCGGGGTGGCCCGCGACGAGGAGACCCATCGGCCCACGCCGTATCTGGAGTCGCTGCCCGCCGACCTGAGCACCCAGCCGGTGATGGTGCTCGACCCGATGCTGGCCACCGGCGGCTCGATGGTGTACACCCTGGAGCTGCTCTACGCCCGCGACGCCGTCGACATCACCATCGTCTGTGTGGTGGTCGCACCGGAGGGCATCGCGGCGCTGGACAAGGTGGCGCCCGATCTGACGCTGTACACCGCGACGATCGACGCCGGCCTCAACGACATCGCCTACATCGTGCCGGGGCTCGGGGATGCCGGCGACCGGCAGTTCGGGCCGCGCTAGCTGTAGCTGGGGTCAGGCCGGCTTTGGGCTGGGGTGTCAGAATGTGCCATGCCCGATGGCCCTACCGGCGGGGATGTAGATCGTCCGCCGATGACGGCGGGAATGGTTTTCGCCGCGCTGGGTCTGGCGATTGCCTTCGCGGTCCCGTTTGTGGATCCGGCGCTGCTGACGTTGAATCTTGCGGCGGTCAGTGGGGGGCTTGACGTTCCGCCGGGTCATCTCGGCTTTTTGGCCAGCGTGGCGACGATGGTGGTGGCCGTGGCGGTGTTGGCGGTGGGAAACCTGGGCGACATCTACGGGCTCAAACGCCTACTGGTCTATGGGCTGCTGGCCCACATCGGGGTCGAGTTGTTGGCCGGGCTATCCCCGAACTACCCGTTTCTGCTGGTGCTGCGGGTGGCCGACGGGGTGGCGTTGACCGCGCTGGCGGGGCTGTCGTTGGCCCTGTTGACGGTGTCGGTGCCTTCGACGATCCGGCCGATGGCCATCGGCATTGTCATGGCCGCCGATGCCCTCTTGTACGGGGTGAGCCCGCTGATCGGCGGGTGGGTGGTGGGGATTCTGGGTTGGCGGGGACTGTTTTTGGTGACACCGGGGCTGGCACTGGTCGCATTGGTGCTGATTGCCCGGTATGTGGGCGAGCCGCCGCGCCAGCCGCCGCGCGGGCTCGACATCGTCGGTGTCAGTCTGTTTGGGCTGGCGCTGCTGGGCGTGATCTACGGACTGGGCGCAGCGCAAACCGGGTTCACATCTGCGCAGGCCTGGCTTCCGCTGCTGGGTGCCGGGCTGGCCCTGGCGGTGTTCGTGCGCCATGAACGGCGGGCCCGACACCCGGCTCTGGACCTCGCGCTGTTCGCTCGGCCCGGGTTCGTGGTGGCGGTGCTCTCGGTGTTGACCTTCAACTTTCTTTGCAGTGGGTTCAGTGTCGTGCTGGGCCAGTTCGGCGGGATCATTCTGGGGTTGTCGGCAACGACGATCGGGTTGGTGTATCTGCCGGGCACCGTGCTGTTGGCCGGGGTGAGCATTCTGGCCGGGCATCTGGTCACCAAATACAGCGCCCGCCCGGTGTTGATCACCGGTCTGGGGGTGCTGGCCGCCAGCGGTCTGGTGATGGTGATCAGCGCCACGCCCAGCATGGCGCTGTGGGTGCTGGTACTGGCCACCTTCTTGCTCAACCTCGGCACCTACCTTGCCTCCACCCCGGCCTCCGACACCATCCTGTCTTACGCCACACCCGACACCGCCGGGTCGGTGGCGGCCATGCGCTCGACCTTCGGGACAGCGGGGTACGCGCTGGGACCGACGGTCTACATCGCGTTGTTCAACGTCTTCTTTCATCGGCAATGGCTGGCCGACGCAGAGGCTCGCGGGCTGTCGGCCCAGCAGGCCGAGCATGCCGTGGATGCGGTGCGAAGCTCGCTGGCCCACAGCCCGGGCGTGTCGATATTCGACCCCAACCTCGTCCAGCAGGCCTCGGGATTGACGCTGGACTGGGACTTCACCAACGGTGTCCGGCTCACCATGCTGGCGGTCACCCTCGTGCCGTTGGCCCTGGCGATCGTGACGTACTTCGTCCTGCCACGACGACCCCGACCATTTTGAACACAGATGAGATCCTGGACCCGGTCGACGAGGATTTCGACCGATGCCCGAGCGGCTTCGGCCACGAGGGTGAGAGCGCGGAACGCGGGTCAGAACCCCCGCACCGCCGCGGCCACCGTGTCCCGCACCCGGCGGGCTTGTGCGCGTGCTGCGGCGAGTTCGCCGGCGCAGCGAATCTCGATGTAGGACTTGAGTTTCGGCTCGGTTCCCGACGGCCGCACCACCACCCGCACCGCGACGTCGTCGTCGCCTCCGGCGAAGACGAGGGCATCGGTGCGCGGCGCGAGGTCGGTCACCGTCACCGCGAATCCGGCGAGTTCCGCGGGAGGCGCTGAGCGCAACCGGGCCATCAATGCGGCGGCCGCGGCCGACGAGGCCACCCGGCGGGTCACCGCGACCGTGTCGTGCACGCCGTGGCGGCGGGCCAGCTCGTCGAGTGCGTCGGGGACCGTCAGGCCCCGCCCACGCAACGCGACGACCAGGTCGCCCACCAGCACCGCCGCGCTGATGCCGTCCTTGTCGCGCACCGCCGCGGGGTCCACGCAGTGGCCGATCGCCTCCTCGTAGGCATACAGCAGCGTCGCGCCGGGCACGTCCTCGTCGGCGCGGGACAGCCACTTGAACCCGGTCAGCGTCTCGACGTGGTGGGCCCCGTAGGACGCCGCGATGCGGGCCAGCATCTGCGACGACACCACCGTGCTGGCCACCACCGCGGTCGCCGGATCCGCGCACGTCGACAGCAGGTAATCGCCCAGCAGCCAACCGGTTTCGTCGCCGGAGAGCATCCGCCAGCCGGTGGCCGTCGGCACCCCGACCGCGCACCGGTCGGCGTCGGGGTCCAGTGCGATCGCCACCTCGGCGCCGCACTCGGCGGCCAGCGCCAGCAGTTCGTCGGCCGCGCCCGGTTCCTCGGGGTTCGGGAACGCCACGGTGGGGAAGTCCGGATCGGGCTCGAACTGATCGTGCACCACATAGACGTCGCTGAATCCGGCCAGTGCCAGCGCATCGAGGGCGAACTCGCCGCCGACACCGTGCATCGGCGTCAACGCCACCCGAGCCGACCCGGTGCCGCGGCGCACGGCGGCGGCGCGTTCGACGTAGTCACGTACCTGCGCGACGCCGGAGACGCTCACCGGGGTGCGGGGGATCTCGTCGGCCGGCGGCGCGGCCGCGATGGCCGTTTCGATGTCGGCGTCGGTGGGCGAGACGATCTGCAGGCCGTCGGGGAAGTACACCTTGTAGCCGTTGTCCGACGGCGGATTGTGCGACGCGGTGATCTGCACCCCGGCGGCAGCACCCGTGCCGCGCACCGCGAACGCCACCACCGGCGTGGGTGCGGGGGCGAACATCAGCGTCACCGAGAACCCTTGGGCGGCAAACACCTCCGCGGCGGTGCGGGCGAATTCCTCGGAGCGGTGCCGGGCGTCGTAGCCGACGACGACGTGGCCGCCGGCCAGCGCGCGGTCGGACAGCACCCGCGCGACCCCATGGGTGGCGCGCAGCACCACCGCGAGGTTCATCCCGTTCGGCCCGGCCCGCAGCGGTCCGCGCAGGCCGGCGGTGCCGAACGTCAACGGGCCGGCGAAGCGGTCGGCGAGTTCGTCGTCGCTGCAGGCGGCGAGTTCGGCGGCGGCGCCCGGATCGGGGTCGTGGGCGATCCACTCCTGCACGACGTCGCGCGTGGGCTGCGAGATCACGCCGACCAGTGTGCCCGCTCCCGCGCCGGCGGTCCCGGGCAGGACCGTCCCCACAGATCGCTCCCGAGTCGGCGGGCCGGGGCAGGACCGTCCCCACCGACCGCTCCCGAGTCGGCGGGCCCGGACTGGTCCCGCGCCGGCGGGCCCGGGCAGGAGCCGAGCGACATACTGGGAATCGAGATGATTTGGATGCGACAGCTGTCCCGGTGGGCGGTGCTCCTGGTCGTGACGGTGGCGGTCACCGCCCCGCTGACGATGCTGGGTGTGCCGTCGGCGGCGCTGTTCGCCGCGCTCGTCGTGGGCATCGTGCTGGCGCTGATGTCGCTGGGGCCCGCGCGGGTGCCGCGGCCGCTGGGCCTGGCCGCCCAGGGAGTGCTCGGCGTCTACATCGGCACAATGGTTCAGGACGACGCGTTGGGCGCGCTCGGCGACGACTGGGCGCTGGTGCTGGGCGTCGCGCTGTCCACGCTGGTGCTCAGCGTCGCCGCGGGCGCACTGTTGGGGTTGCGCCGCGACGTCACCCCGTTGACCGGGTCGCTGTCGCTGGTGGCCGGTGGGGCTTCGGGGCTGGTGGCGATCGCCCGTGAACTCGGCGGCGACGTCCGCGTCGTCGCGGTGCTGCAGTACCTGCGGGTCGCGCTGATCACCGCGTCCATGCCGGTCGTCGTCACGCTGGTCTACCACGCCGACAAGACCCGGTCGGCCGAAACGCTGAAGCAGGAGTCCGGCGCCCCCTGGTATCTGAGCCTGGGCATGCTCGTGGTGCTGGTGCTCGTCGGCGGGACAGTCGGCAGGTGGATCAGGCTGCCCGGCGCCGGGCTGCTGGGCCCGCTGGCGCTGACCGTCGCGCTGGAGCTCGGCGGTTTCTCGTTCGGCCTCAGCGTGCCGGTGCTGCTGGTGCAGGCCGGCTACCTGCTGATCGGCTGGCAGGCCGGGCTGGCGTTCACCCGGGACTCGTTGCGCGCGGTGGGCCGGGTGCTGCCCGCCGCGATCGCGCTGATCGTCGTTCTCGGGCTGGTCACCGCCGGGCTCGGGGTGTTGCTGGCCCGCGCCGCCGGGCTGACCCCGCTCGAGGGATACCTGGCGACGAGTCCGGGCGGCGTCTACGCGGTGCTGGCCACCGCCGTCGAGACCGGGTCCAACGTCACGTTCATCATCGCCGCGCAGGTGGTGCGGATCCTGATGATGCTGTTCGCCGCCCCGCTGCTGGCCCGCGCCGTGGTGCGCGCGACGCGGCGGTTCGGCGCTCAGAGCCGCGCGATCACCGAGGACAGCAGGGAACCCATCCGGGTGGCCGACTGACGGCCGGCCTCCAGCACCTCGGCGTGGCTGAGCGGCGCTCCGGTCATCCCGGCGGCCAGATTGGTCACCAGCGACACCCCCAGCACCTCCACCCCGGCGGCGCGGGCGGCGATCGTCTCGTGCACCGTCGACATGCCGACCAGGTCGGCGCCGAGGGTGCGCAGCATCCGGATCTCGGCCGGGGTCTCGTAGTGCGGACCCGGCAGACCGGCGTAGACGCCCTCGGCCAGGGTGGGGTCGATCTCGCGGGCGAGGTGGTGCAGCCGCGGCGAGTAGGCATCGACCAGGTCGACGAACTGGGCTCCCACCAGCGGTGATCGTGCCGTCAGGTTCAGGTGGTCGCTGATCAGCACGGGCTGGCCGACCGAGAGGTCCGCACGCAGGCCACCGGCGGCGTTGGTGAGGATCACCGTGCGCACCCCGGCCGCACACGCCGTGCGCACCGGGTGCACGACGTGACCCAGATCGTGTCCCTCGTAGGCGTGGATGCGGCCGAGCAGCACCAGCACCCGGTGCGGCCCGACGTGCAGCGACAGCATCTGGCCGCCGTGGCCGTCGGCGGACGGCGGGGTGAAGCCGGGCAGTTCGGCCATCGGGACGGCCGCGGTGGGGTCGCCGAGTTGCGCGGCGGCGGGAGCCCATCCCGACCCGAGCACCACCGCGACGTCGTGGCTGTCCACACCGGTGCGCGCACGGAGTTCGGCGGCCGCCTCGGCGGCGCGAACCTGCGGGTCGTCGCTCACAGAAAGGCAGCGTAGTTGGGGTACCGAAACCGGCCAAGCGCCGTCGTTTGGATGCCCCGATGCCGACGGTGAGATACTGCGAGGATGCCCCTAGCCACCGCGTCCGCCGCAGTCGAGGAGGCGGTGTTGCGCCGGAGCGCCGATCTGATCGCGTTGTCGCACTCCATCCACGCCGAGCCCGAACTGGCCTTCGACGAGCATCGCAGCTGCGCGAAGACCCAGGCACTGGTCGCCGAGCGCGGCTTCGACGTCACCGCCGCACCGGCGGGTCTGGACACCGCGTTTCGCGCCGTCTACGGCAGCGGGTCGCTGGTCATCGGGGTGTGCGCGGAGTACGACGCGCTACCCGAGATCGGCCACGCGTGCGGGCACAACATCATCGCCGCCTCCGCGGTGGGGACCGCGCTGGCGCTGGCCGAGGTGGCCGACGACCTCGACCTGACCGTCGTGCTGCTGGGCACCCCGGCCGAGGAGGCCGGCGGGGGCAAGGTGCTGATGCTCGACGCCGGCGTGTTCGACGACATCGCCGCCACCGTGATGTTGCACGCCGGCCCGCTGGACATCGCGCGGGCCCGGTCGCTGGCGCTGTCCCAGGTCGCGGTCACCTACCTGGGCCGGGAGGCGCACGCGGCGGTGGCCCCGTACCTGGGGGTCAACGCCGCCGACGCGGTGACCGTCACCCAGGTGGCCATCGGGGTGTTGCGCCAGCAGATGGCGCCGGGGCAGATGGTGCACGGGATCGTCACCGACGGGGGGCAGGCCACCAACATCATCCCGAAACGGGCGCAGTTGCACTACACGATGCGGGCCAACGACACCGAAGGCCTGCGCAGCCTGGAACGGCGGATGGCGGACTGCTTCCTGGCCGGCGCGATCGCCACCGGCTGCGACTACGAGGTCGCCGAGACCGAGCCGCCCTATCTGGAGTTGACCCCCGACGGCTGGCTGGCCGAGACGTTCCGCACCGAGATGGTGCGGGTCGGCCGCACCCCGGTCGGGGTCGACGTGGAGGCGGCGCTGCCGCTGGGCAGCACGGACATGGGCAACGTCACCCACGCGATGCCCGGCATCCATCCGATCGTCGGGATCGACGCCGGCGGCGCGTCGGTGCATCAGCCGGCGTTTGCGGCGGCCGCGGCCGGTCCCAGTGCCGACAAGGCCGTCGTCGAGGGGTCGATCATGCTGGCCCGCACCGTGGTGGAGCTGGCGCAGACCCCCGCGCAGCGGGACCGGGTGCTCGAGGCGCAGCGGCGGAGGCGGGCGTCATGAGCGATGCGTTGTCGCATGCCGCCGCGCGCTGGCTGTCCGCGCATTTCGACGACCTGGTGGGCTGGCGCCGGCACATCCACATGCATCCCGAACTCGGCCACCAGGAGTTCGCCACCACCCAGTTTGTGGCCTCGCTGCTGGCCGACGCCGGGCTCAACCCCAAGGTGCTGCCCGGGGGAACGGGCCTGACCTGCGATATCGGTCCCGACGACGGTCCCCGGGTGGCGTTGCGGGCCGACATGGACGCGTTGCCGCTGGCCGAGCGGACCGGCGCACCGTACGCGTCGACGGTGCCCAACGTCGCCCACGCCTGCGGTCACGACGCGCACACCGCGGTGCTGCTCGGCGCCGCGTCGGCGCTGGCGTCGGTGCCCGAGCTGCCCGTCGGTGTGCGGCTGATCTTCCAGCCGGCCGAGGAACTGATGCCCGGCGGTGCGATCGACGCGATCGCCGCCGGCGTGCTGACCGGGGTGTCGCGGATCTACGCGCTGCACTGCGACCCGCACCTGGCGGCGGGCAAGGTTGCGGTGAAGGCGGGCCCGATCACGTCGGCGGCCGACCACATCGAGGTGACGCTGCACTCGCCGGGCGGCCACACGTCGCGTCCGCATCTGACCGGCGACCTAGTCTACGGGATGGGCACGCTGATCACCGGGGTGCCCGGGGTGCTGTCGCGGCGCCTCGACCCCCGGCACAGCACGGTGATGGTGTGGGGCGCGGTCAACGCCGGGGTGGCCGCCAACGCGATCCCGCAGACCGGCACGATGGCCGGCACCATCCGCACCGCCAGCCGGGAAGCCTGGCTGACGCTGGAAGCCATTGTGCAGGAAGCAGTCTCGTCGCTGCTGGCGCCGCTGGGCATCGAGTACGTGCTGCACTACCGGCGTGGGGTGCCGCCGGTGGTCAACGAAGAGGTGTCCACCCGCATCCTGACCCACGCGATCGAGGCGATCGGCCCCGACGTGCTCGCCGAGACGCTGCAGTCCGGCGGCGGTGAGGACTTTTCCTGGTACCTCGAAGAGGTGCCGGGCGCGATGGCCCGCCTCGGCGTGTGGAGCGGTCACGGGCGTCAACTCGACCTGCACCAGCCGACGTTCGATCTCGACGAGCGCGCCCTGGGCGTCGGGGTCCGCCTGCTGGTCAACCTGGTCGCCCACGCCTAGGGTTTCCCTCGTTCGGCGAGCGTTCCCTCGTTCGGCGAACGCGCGCGTCTGTACGACGACGCGCCGCTCGCGCCGGCATTTTGCGCGCGCTCGCGCCGCCCGAGCTATCCCCAATTGCCACCTGATCCCCAGATCTCGCCCGACCTGTTCTACGCCGAGTCGAACTGACGTCCCGCGGCCCCAGCATGGCCGTCATGAACGACGAACTCATCCGACTGCTCGACACCCAGGGCGGCGTGGCGACCAGCGGTCAGATCCTGCAGCACCTGTCCCGGCGTGGACTGGAGCGGGCCGCGAACTACGGTGTGCTGGAACGCATGTGGCAGGGCATCTACTGCCTGGGTGAACCCACCGACGAACTGCGGCTGCGCGGCCTGGACCTGGCGGCCGGCACCCGGGTGGCGGTCTGCCTGGGCACCGCGGCCGCGATGCACGGCTTCGACACCGAGCAGCCGCCGGATCTGCACGTGCTCAACCCGGTCCGCCACGCCCTGCGCAGCGTCGACGGGCTGGTCGTGCACCGCCGCGATGGCGCACCGCTGATCATGGTCGACGGCCGGCGGGCCACCACGCCGGCCTGGACCGCCGTTGAGGGGGCCCGGAGCCTGCGCCGGCCCCGAGCGCTGGCCACTCTCGACGCGGCGCTGCGCAGTGGCACCTGCGGTCTGCCCGACCTGTGGCGCGCAGCGGTCGAGCAGCAGGGCCGCCGCGGGATCGTCGCGGTACGTGACCTGTTGGCGTTGGCCGACGCCCGCGCCGAGTCGCCGATGGAGAGCGAGGCCCGGTTGGTCATGCTCGACGGTGGGCTGGCGGTCCCGCAGTTGCAGTACGAGATCGTCGACGGCAACGGTGACCTGCGGCGACTGGACTTCGCCTGGCCGGAGTTCCGGGTCGCCGCCGAGTACGACGGGGTGGCCTGGCATTCGGGTGCCGACGCGTTGCTGGCCGACCGTCGGCGGCAGAACGCGCTGATGGATGTCGGCTGGGCGGTGGTGCCGATTGTGTTCGAGGACGTCCGGCAGCGCAGCCGGGAGCTGGTGGCCCGCATCGACGGGCAACTTCGTCACGCTCGGGCAGCGTGAACGCGCGCGAAATGCCGGCGCGGGCGGCGCGTCGTCGTACAGACGCGCGCGCTCGCGCCGAAGAAGCCCTGAGCCTCGGCGGGTGCGGCGCAGGGCTGCGTTGTAGGGTGCGGTGGTCCGGTCGCGCAGGTTTGCGGAGCGACCGATGGGGTGGAAGGAATTCGGGCGGGTGAAGATCTCGGTTGTCGGTACCGGATATCTGGGCGCGACCCATGCCGCGTGCATGGCGAGGCTGGGGCACGACGTTCTCGGGGTCGACGTCGACGAGGCCAAGGTGAGCAAGCTGCGCTCGGGGGAGATGCCCTTCTACGAGCCGGGTCTCGAGGAGCTGACCCGGGAGATGATCGGTGCGGGCAAGCTGCAGTTCAGCTCGTCGTTTGCGGAGGCCGCCGAATTCGCCGACGTGCATTTCATCGCGGTCGGCACGCCGCAGCGGCGCGGGGAGTTCGCCGCGGACACATCGGCCCTCGATTCGGTGATCGCGTCGCTGGCTCCCGTGATCACCCGTCCGTCGGTGATTCTGGGGAAGTCCACGGTGCCGGTGGGTACCGCCGCGGATCTGCGCAGCCGCGCGCAATCGCTCTCACCCGCGGGAGATCAGCTCGAGCTGGGTTGGAACCCTGAGTTCCTGCGTGAGGGGCACGCGATCAAGGACACACTGGAACCGGATCGGCTGGTGCTCGGGGTGGCCGATGGCGCCGACCCGCGGGTGGAGGCCGCCGCCCGGGAGGTCTACGGAGATCTTCTCGAGCGAGGTGTGCCGTTCCTGGTCACCGACCTGGCCACCGCCGAGTTGACCAAGATCTCGGCCAACGCCTTTCTGGCCACGAAGATCTCCTTCATCAATGCCATCGCCGAAGTGTGTGACGCCGCGGGCGCCGACGTGGTGACGTTGGCCGACGCGATGGGATACGACACACGTATCGGTCGCGCGTTCCTCAACGCCGGTCTGGGTTTCGGGGGCGGCTGCCTGCCCAAGGACATCCGGGCCTTCATGGCCCGTGCCGGTGAATTGGGCGCGGCCCAGGCCCTGACGTTCCTGCGCGAGGTCGACAACATCAACATGCGCCGGCGGACACAGATGGTCGAGATGGCCAAACAGAGCTGCGGAACGCTGCTCGGGTCCCGTGTGGCCGTCCTCGGAGCGGCGTTCAAGCCCAATTCGGACGACGTGCGCGATTCACCGGCGTTGAATGTTGCAGGCCAGCTCCAACTGCGGGGCGCAGCCGTCAGCGTCTACGACCCCAAGGCGATGGAGAACTCGCGGATGTTGTTCCCGACCCTGGGCTACTCCGCATCGGTCCTCGACGCGTGCGAGAACGCCGACGTCGTGCTCGTGCTGACCGAGTGGGACGAGTTCCGCAATCTCGACCCCGACAGTCTGGCCGGCGTCGTGCGGCAACGTCAGATCATCGACGGCCGCAACTGCCTCGACCCCGCGACGTGGACCGATGCCGGATGGAAGTATCGCGGCTTCGGGCGCGCCGCGTCGCGCTGAGGACCTACGCGCCGGGGCCGATGTTGCTGGCCGGGCGGGTCCGCAGATCGTGCACGTAACTGGCTGGGGCGCCCGCGATCTCCGCCGCATCGGCCATCACCCCGAGGTAGCGGGCCGACGGGACCCCGCCCTCCCAGGCATCGAGCACATACAGCCAGGCGAGTACGGGGTCGGTGTCGGTGTCCGACGAGGTGCGATCCACCCGGCACCGGATCTTCTTGTGGATGCCCAGCTCGGAGCCCTCCCAGCGGTCCAGGTTGAGCTCGTCGTCCTTGGTCATGTCGTAGAGCACCACGAACACCCGCGAGTCGGGATCCTCGACGACGGTGGCCAGCGCGCCCTCCCAGCCGATGTCCTCGCCGCCGAACGTCAACCGCCAGCCGTGCAACCAGCCGGTTCCCGCCATCGGGGAGTGCGGGGCCCGCTCCAGCATCTGGTCGGGATGCATGTTCGACCCGTAGGCGGCGTAGATCGGCACGCGAGAAGCTTAGACGGCATCGTGTGGTGATGGCTGACATGTCCGCCTCTCCGCGGCATCCGAACGCCGCAGCCGCGCCGGTGCAATAGGTTTGACACCGTGGCAACTCGCATCGTGATCATCGGCGGAGGGCCGGCGGGCTACGAGGCGGCGCTGGTGGCGGCCGCCCACGGACGCGACGTCGTGCAGGTGACGGTCGTCGACCCGGACGGGCTGGGTGGGGCCTGCGTGCTCTACGACTGCGTGCCGTCGAAGACCCTGATCGCCTCCACCGGGGTGCGCACCGAGCTGCGCCGCGCCGGCGGGCTGGGCTTCGACATCGGCATCGACGCCGCGCCGATCTCGCTGGCGGAGATCAACAACCGGGTCAAGACGCTGGCCCGGTCGCAGTCCGCCGACATCGGCAGCCAGCTGCTCAACGCGGGTGTGACGATCCTCGGCGGCCGCGGTGAGTTGGTCGACGACACCTCGGGGATGGCCCATCACCGGGTGCGGGTCACCACCCCGGACGGCAAGGTCGGGGTGCTCAAGGCCGACATCGTGCTGATCGCCACCGGCGCCAGCCCTCGGGTGCTGCCCAACGCGGTGCCCGACGGCGAGCGGATCCTGACCTGGCGCCAGGTCTACGACATGCCCGAGCTGCCCGAGCACCTGATCATCGTCGGCTCGGGCGTGACCGGTGCGGAGTTCTGCAACGCCTACACCGAGCTGGGGGTGACGGTCACCGTGGTCGCCAGCCGCGACCAGATCCTGCCGCACGAGGACTCCGACGCGGCCGCGGTGCTCGAGCAGGTGTTCGCCGAGCGCGGTGTCACGCTGGTGAAGAACGCCCGCGCCGAGTCGGTCACCCGTTCCGACACCGGTGTGCGGGTGGCCATGGCCGACGGCCGCGTCGTCGAGGGCAGCCACGCGCTGATGACGGTCGGATCGGTTCCCAACACCGCCGACCTGGGGCTGGAGCGGGTCGGCATCGAGCTCAAACCCGGCGGCTACATCCCGGTGGACCGGGTGTCGCGGACCCCGGCGCCGGGGATCTACGCCGCCGGGGACTGCACCGGCCTGCTGCCGCTGGCCTCGGTGGCCGCGATGCAGGGCCGGATCGCGATGTACCACGCGCTCGGCGAGGGGGTCGCCCCAATCCGGCTGCGCACGGTGGCCTCGGCGACGTTCACCCGCCCGGAGATCGCCGCGGTCGGGATCCCGCAGACGGCGATCGACAGCGGCGAGGTGCCCGCCCGCACCCTGACGCTGCCGCTGAACACCAACGCCCGCGCCAAGATGAGCCTGCTGCGGCACGGTTTCGTGAAGATCTTCTGCCGCCCGGCCACCGGGGTGGTGATCGGCGGCGTGGTGGTCGCGCCGATCGCCTCGGAGCTCATCCTGCCGATCGCGCTGGCCGTGCAGACCCGTATCTCGGTGTCGGAGCTGGCCCAGACGTTGTCGGTGTATCCGTCGCTGTCGGGCTCGATCGTCGAGGCGTCGCGGCGGCTGATGGCACGCGACGATCTCGACTGACTGCGCACGCGGGGAGTACGCGGGACGCGCGTACGCGAGGAGCAGGCGGGACGTGCGCACGCGGGGAGCGAGTAGGACGTGCGCACGCGAGGAGCGGGACGGACACGTAACCTGGGACCGACAGCCGTACTGACGAGTAACAAACGAGGAGTCGGTAAGCGTGAGTGACCCGATCCCCGCGCCGGGCAACGGCCAGACATTCCTGGGCCCCGAGCAGCGCAGCCGGGCCTGGGAGCGGCTCGGCAGCGAGCAGTTCGACATCGTCGTGATCGGCGGCGGCGTGGTCGGCGCGGGTGCCGCGCTGGACGCCGCGACGCGTGGGCTCAAGGTGGCCCTCGTCGAGGCCCGTGACTTCGCGTCGGGCACCTCGAGCCGCAGCAGCAAGATGTTCCACGGCGGCCTGCGCTATCTCGAACAGCTGGAGTTCGGCCTGGTGCGCGAGGCGCTGCACGAGCGCGAGCTGTCGCTGACGACGCTGGCCCCGCATCTGGTCAAGCCGCTGCCGTTTCTGTTCCCGCTGACCAACCGGTGGTGGGAACGGCCGTATGTGGCGGCCGGCATCATGCTCTACGACCAGCTCGGCGGCGCCAAATCGGTTCCGGCGCAAAAGCATCTGACCCGCGCCGGGGCGCTGCGGCTGTCGCCGGGGTTGAAGCGCTCGGCGCTGATCGGCGGCATCCGCTACTACGACACCGTCGTCGACGACGCCAGGCACACGATGACGGTGGCGCGCACCGCGGCCCACTACGGTGCGGTGGTGCGCACGTCGTCGCAGGTGGTGGACCTGCTGCGGGAGGGCGACCGGGTCACCGGGGTACGGGTGCGCGACTCCGAGGACGGCGCGGTCACCGACGTGTGCGGCCACGTCGTCGTCAACGCGACCGGGGTGTGGACCGACGAGATCCAGGCGCTGTCCAGGCAGCGCGGCCGGTTCCGGGTCCGCGCCTCCAAGGGAGTGCACATCGTGGTGCCGCGCGACCGGATCGTCAGCGAGGTCGCGATCATCCTGCGTACCGAGAAGTCGGTGCTGTTCGTCATCCCGTGGGGCACGCACTGGATCATCGGCACCACCGACACCGACTGGAACCTCGACCTCGCGCACCCGGCCGCGACGAAAGCCGACATCGACTACATCCTGGGCCACGTCAACACCGTGCTGGCGACGCCGCTGACCCACGACGACATCGACGGCGTGTACGCGGGTCTGCGTCCGTTGTTGGCCGGCGAGAGCGAGGAGACCTCCAAGCTGTCCCGCGAGCACGCGGTGGCGGTGCCCGCGCCGGGGCTGGTCGCGATCGCGGGCGGAAAGTACACCACCTACCGGGTGATGGCCGAGGACGCGATCGACGCCGCGGCCGAGTTCGTCCCCACCCGGGTGGCGCGTTCGATCACCGAGAAGGTGCCGCTGATGGGTGCCGACGGATACTTCGCGTTGGTCAATCAAACCCAAAGCGTGGGAGCGTATTACGGTCTGCACCCGTACCGGGTGCGCCACCTGCTCGACCGTTACGGTTCGCTCATCGGCGAGGTGTTGCAGCTGGCCGAGGACCGTCCGGAACTGCTGGCGCCGATCACCGACGCGCCGGTCTACCTCAAGGTCGAGGCGGCCTACGCCGCGGCGGCCGAGGGGGCGCTGCACCTGGAGGACATCCTGGCCCGCCGGATGCGGATCTCGATCGAGTACCCGCACCGTGGGGTGGACTGTGCCCGTGAGGTCGCCGAAGTCGTTGCGCCCGTGCTGGGCTGGAGCGCACAGGACATCGACCGCGAGGTGGCGACCTACCTGGCCCGGGTGGAGGCCGAGGTGCTCTCGCAACGGCAGCCCGACGACGCTTCCGCCGACGCGTTGCGAGCGGCCGCGCCGGAGGCCCGCGCGGAGATCCTCGAACCCGTGCCGCTGAACTGAGCCCGGATGGACCGCCCCGCCGATGCGTTGCCGATTCGCCCGGGCTTCGAGGGCATCGGGCCGTCCCGGGTGCGGATGCACGGTGGCAATGTTCACCAGGAATTCCAGCGCCGGTGGGGTGCCGGTTCGAAAGTTCTTGCCGGCGAAGTGTTCTGCGCCGATGGCGCGGTGGCCGATGCGACGACCGTGCTGCCCGCCGGGGCGGTGGTGTACCTCTACCGTGACCTGCCCGACGAGGTGGAGGTACCCTTCGACGTTCCGGTGATCCACCGCGACGACGACATCCTGGTGGTGGACAAGCCGCACTTCCTGGCCACCATGCCACGCGGCGGTCACGTCGTTCAGACCGCGCTGGTACGGCTGCGCCGCGACCTGGGATTGCCGGAGCTGAGCCCGGCGCACCGGCTGGACCGGCTCACCGCCGGGGTGCTGCTGTTCACGGTGCGTCCGCAGGTGCGCGGCGCCTATCAGAGCATGTTCGCGGCGGGGCGCGTGCGCAAGACGTACCTGGCGCACTCGAGTTCGGCTGCCGACCTCGCTTTCCCCCGCACCGTGGTCAGCCGAATCATCAAGCGGCGCGGCTCGTTACAGGCGATCGAGGAGCCGGGGGAGCCGAACGCCGAGACGCTGGTCGAACAGCTGGGCGCCGGACTCTACCGGCTCACACCGCGGACCGGACGGACCCACCAGTTGCGGGTCCACATGGCGTCGCTGGGTCTTCCGATCACCGGAGATCCGTTGTACCCGAAGGTTGTGGAGGTGGCGGCGGACGACTTCTCCTGCCCACTGAGACTTCTGGCCAAGACGCTGGAGTTCGTCGACCCGTTGACCGGGACGCGGCGCCGGTTCGACAGCTCCCGGCGGCTCGCGTCGGGCTAGTCTGCGCTCAGATCGCAAATCCCCTCGGCGCACGCTTTGCGATCTGAGCGCACACTGCGCACAAAAATCTACGACATCGGCCGGCGGTTCGCTGACCGAGTCGCCGGGCTGCTGGGGGTGCTGCCGGGCAGGCGATCTGCCGGGCAGCCGACTTTGCCGGGGTACGGCTGATACCGCTACGAAGTGGGTTCCCGAGCCGGCCGTAGTGGTGGCGCCGCCGTGCTGTGGCGATACCCGCACCGCGGGCTCGCACGTCCAGAACTGGCAAACTCGCCGAGGCCGCGGAGTCCGCCGGGTATATGGGCACGGGGGACGCGTTCAGCCCCCGGATCGGCCGCCGGCTGCGACAATCGTGGTCGGCGGCGAGGGCCGCCGGATAGCCGAAGGAGCAGAGTTGCGCGAGACATGGCTCGTCGCGGCGGTGGCGGTCGTACTGGGCGGGTTCGGCCCCGCCGTGGTGTCCGCCCCGCCCGCGCACGCGATATGCGGATCCATCGGCGGCGTGCACGTCGACGTCACCGGGTGTTCGGATCCGCTGTGGGAGATGAACTACGTGCCGCCCCCGCCTCCTCCGCCGCCCCCACCACCGCCGCCGCCGCCCCCACCGCCACCCGGGGCGCCGCCACCACCGCCCCCGCCCCCTCCGCCTCCGCCTCCGCCTCCGCCGCCGCCGCCGGCGTATGACTACGGCTACGGCTACGGCTATCGGCCCGACGTCGCCGTCTGCGCCGATGTCGGGCGCCGGATCAGTGTCGGCGGTTGCATCTGATGGACCGCACACAGTTCGATCGGCTGTTCGACATGTCGGGCCGGACCGTCATCGTCACCGGCGGTACGCGCGGCATCGGGTTGGCGCTGGCTGAGGGCTATGTGCTGGCCGGTGCGCATGTCGTGGTGGCCAGCCGCAAGCCCGATGCGTGCGCGTGGGCGGCGCAGCACCTGCGTGACCTGGGCGGACAGGCGATCGGGGTGCCCACGCACCTCGGGGACGTCGACGACCTCGCCGCGCTGGTCGAGCGCACGGTCGCCGTGTTCGGCGGGATCGACGTGCTGGTGAACAACGCAGCCAACCCGTTGGCCCAGCCGTTGGGGCACATCACCGTCGACGCGCTCACCAAGTCTTTCGAGGTGAACCTGCGCGGGCCGGTGATGCTGGTGCAGGAGGCGCTGCCGCACCTGAAGGCCAGCCCGCACGCGTCGATTCTGAACATGGTCAGCGTCGGGGCGTTCATCTTCGCGCCGATGCTGTCCATCTACGCGTCGATGAAGGCCGCGTTGATGTCGTTCACCCGCTCGATGGCCGCCGAGCTCGTCGGTGACGGAATCCGGGTCAACGCGCTGGCGCCGGGGCCGGTCGACACCGACATGATGCGCAAGAACCCGCGGGAGGCAATCGACGGCATGGTGGGCGACACGTTGCTGGGCCGGCTGGCCAACGCCGACGAAATGGTCGGCGCGGCACTGCTGTTGACGTCCAACGCCGGCAGCTATATGACCGGCCAGGTGATCATGGTCGACGGCGGCGGAACCCCCCGCTGAAAGCCCGGGCTACCCCCCGCCGAAAGCCCAGGCTACCGCCCGGCCTTTCGGCCCGGCCTTTCGCCGAACTGGCATTCCAGCAGGCGCCTTCTCGCACTTTTTCTGCTGGAATGCCATTTCGGCACAGGGTCGGTCAGGTCTTGCGCAGCACGGCCGAGGCGGCTTCGCGCATCTCCCCGCTCGTCGACGCCAGGATCTGGCTGCGGTTCTCCAGGTGCAGCGCCGACTCGAGGCTGGTTGCGTCGAGGTTGGCCCACAGCACCTGCTTGGTCGACTCCACGCCGAACTTGCCGTAGCCGCAGAGGGTTTCGGCGACGTCCAGCGCCTCCTGAACGGGGTCGTCGACCAGCCGGGACACCAGCCCGAGCCGCAGCGCCTCCTGGGCGTCGACGGCGCGCGCGGTCAGGATCAGGTCGAACGCCGGCCCGGCGCCGACGATGCGGGGCAGGGTGTAGCTGACGCCGATGTCGCACCCGCCGAGCCCGAGCTTGATGAACTGCGTGCAGAACTTCGCCGAGGGTCCCGCGATGCGCAGGTCGCAGGCCAGCGCGATGCCGAACCCGCCGCCGTAGGCGACGCCGTTGACCGCGGCGATAACCGGCTGACGCAGCCGGTGGATCTTGGCGGTGAGGTCGGCGATGCGCTCCTGCCAGCGCATGCCCGAGCGGGGGAATTCGGTGCCGCCGCCGGCCTCCGGCGGGCTGGGCGCCGACAGGTCCAGCCCCGAGCAGAACCCGCGTCCCGCGCCGGTCAGCACGACGACCCGGCAGACGTTGTCGGCGGCGACCGCGTCGAGCGTGCGGTGCAGGTCCTCGACGAGTTCGTAGGACAGCGCGTTGAGCTTGTCCGGCCGGTTGAGGGCCAGGACCGCGATCTCGGGCCGCGGATGTGTCATTTCCAGAACGGGCGCCATGCCCGTCACGCTAGCTGCTGCGCCAGCCCGCCACGCCGATGGTGATCATCCGGAGTTGTTTGACGGCGATCCGCTTGATCTCGGCGACCGCGGCGGGATCGGTCGCGTCCTCCAAGGATTCGGCGATGACGATCATCGAGTTGACGAACACCCCGGCCAGGATGTTGAGGTCCTCGGTGCTCCAGGTGTTCAGGCCGGGGAAGCGGGCCAGGTCGATGGCCAACTCGGAGGTGATCAAACGGATCTCGGTGCGGATCGCGTAGCGCAGCACGGTCACGCCGCTGAAGCGTTCGCGGCCGATGAAGCGCCAGTGTTCACGGCGTGCCTGCACACCGTCGACCAGGATGTCGACCGAGGACTCGATGACGCGGGTCGGATCGAGCTTGCCGGCGCGCGCACCGCGCAGCATGTCGCGCAGGGTGCGAAACGACTCGTCGATCAGCACCAGCCCGAGCGCCTCCATCGACTCGAAGTGGCGGTAGAACGCCGCCGGGGAGATGCCCGCCTCCCGGGTGACCTCTCGCAGGCTCAGCGCGCTGAAACTCTGCTCGGCGAGCAGGTGCAGCGCGGCGGCGACGATCGCGCGCCGGGTGGCCTCCTTGCGCTCCTCGCGGGACAGCCGCTCGTCGGAATCCCTCGACCTGGACCGGCTGGACCGGCCCGAACGTGAGCTGGGCGTACGACTGTTCACTATGTGAAACCTACCACAACCTGGATCGATCCGTTGACGTGCTGGGCAATCGCGGCGCACGGTATACACATGTTCACTCAAACATTGACCAAGCGGCGGTCCGCGTTGCTGGACCTGCTGACCGGTCCGCACGGCGTCGACCGCTACACCGAGCTGGTCGACCCCACCTGGACGCGCGGCGAGGCCCGCGCCCGGGTGGTGGGGGTGCGACGCGCCACGCCGCGCAGCGTCACGCTGACGCTGGCACCCAACCGCGCCTTCACCGGTTTTCGCGCCGGCCAGCACATCAACCTGTCCGTCGAGATCGACGGGCGTCGCCGCACCCGGCCGTACTCACCGGCCAACGCCGAGGACAGCCGGTTCATCGAGCTCACGATCGGCCGCCACGACGGCGGGCTGGTCTCGACCTACCTCGTCGAGCACGCCCGGGTCGGCATGGTCGTCGGCCTCGACTCCGTCGGCGGCGACTTCACCCTGCCCGACTTGGCTCTGCCCGACGCACCGGCCGGCCGGATCCTGCTGATCTCCGGCGGCAGCGGGATCACCCCGGTGATGTCGATGCTGCGCACCCTGCAGGCGCGGCGGCACACCGGGGAGATCGTCTTCGTGCACTACGCGCGCTCCGCGCAGGAGGCCTGCTACCGCGAGGAGCTCGCCGAGATCGCCGCCGCCATGCCCAATGTGACGGTGCTGCACGGATACACCCGATCGCCCGAGGGCTCCGACCTGCCCGGCCGCTTCGGTCCGGAACTGGGACCTGCGCGGTACGCCGGACAGACCCGGGTCGATGTGTGCGGGCCGCCCGCACTGGTCGACGCCGTCCGGGCGGTGTACCCCGACGCGGCGGCCGAGAGCTTCGTGCCACCTGTCTTCTCCGGTGAAACATCCGGCGGGCGGGTCACTTTCACCGACAGCGGCCTCGAGGTCACCGACGACGGGACGACGCTGCTCGCCCAGGCCGAAGCGGCCGGCCTGGCCCCGGAGAGCGGATGCCGGATGGGTATCTGCTTCTCCTGCACGCGCCGCAAGACCAGCGGTGCGGTGCGCAACGTGATCACCGGCTCGGTGTCGTCCACCGATGCCGAGGACGTGCAGATCTGCGTGTCCGCACCCGTCGGCGACGTCGACGTCGCCCTCTGAATCCATCCCCCCGATGCGCCGAAATGGCATTCCAGCAGCGGAATCACGAGTGATGCCCAGCCTGGCTGCCATCTCGGCGGAAGAGAGGTAACCACCATGACCACCACCATTCCCGCCCCGGCCCGCACGATCACCAAGACCGTCGCCGGCAAGACCGTCACACTGACCCCCGAGCAGGCCGAGGCGTTCGGCCGTGAACTCGATGAGCTCAAGGACCGCGTCATCGCCGACCTCGGCGAGCGCGACGCCGCCTACATCCGCCGGATGATCAAGGCGCAGCGCACCCTCGAGGTTGGCGGCCGGGCCCTGCTGTTCGGCGGCATCTTCCCGCCGTTCTGGCTGGCCGGCACCGCGATGCTGGGCCTGAGCAAGATCATCGACAACATGGAGATCGGCCACAACGTCATGCACGGCCAGTACGACTGGATGGGCGATCCGGCCATCTCCAGCCGCGGATTCGAGTGGGACACCGCGTGTCCCGCCGAGCAATGGCGGCACTCGCACAACTACATGCACCACACCTACACCAACATCGTCGGGCTCGACCGCGACATCGGCTACGGCATCCTGCGAATGAGCGCAGACCAGAAGTGGCGGCCGTACTTCCTCGGCAACCCGGTGTACGCGTTCCTGTTGATGGTGCTGTTCCAGTACGGCGTCGCGCTGCACGAACTCGAGACCGAGCGCATCCGCAACGGCGAGATCTCGCTGGCCGACAAGCGTGAGGTGCTGCGGGGCATCTGGGACAAGACGAAGACGCAGACGCTCAAGGACTACGTCGCCTTCCCGCTGCTGGCCGGGCCGTTCGCACTGTGGGTGTTCGCCGGCAATCTGACCGCCAATCTGATGCGCAACGTGTGGTCGTACATGATCATCTTCTGTGGCCACTTCCCCGAGGACGTGCAGGAGTTCTCCATCGAGGAGACCAAGGCCGAATCACGGGGGCAGTGGTACTTCCGGCAGATCCTCGGCTCGGCGAACCTGACCGGCGGCCGGTTGTTCCACATCCTGTCGGGCAACCTGTCCTTCCAGATCGAGCACCACCTGTTCCCGGACATCCCCGCGCATCGGCACGCGGAGATCTCGGTGCAGGTGCGCGACATCTGCGGCCGCTACGGCGTGCCCTACAACACCGGGCCGCTGCCGCGACAGTTCGCGACCGTGGTGCGCAAGATCGTCCGGCTGGCACTGCCGGGTCGGTAGGCCCGGGTCGCTAGCGCCCGATTGCGCGAACTGGCATTCCGGCAGGTATCTACTCGAACTTTGGCTGCTGGAATGCCATTTCGGCGCTTAGGGCGGGCCGGTGCTCGGGCGGGCCGGCGCTCAGGGCGGGCCGGTGCTCGGCGGGGTGGGCGTCAGGACCAGTCGTGGCGCCGGTAGGCGTAGCGAGGGATCTGCACCGTGCCGCGCCAGCCACGGGCGGTCATCGCGCGGTGGAGTCGTTGCAGGGCGGTGACGGGGTCGTCTTCTTTGACGACGCCGATGACGTTCCAGCCCAGCCGGGCCAAAGCGGGCAGGGCCCAACGGTCTTTGAGGTACTGCCCGCGATCGGATTGGTGCTGCTCGCCGTCGTATTCGACCGCGACTCTGAACTTCTCCCAGCCGAAGTCGAGTGTGCGTACGTGCTGGCCGAATTCGTCGAACACCGGAATCTGGGTAGTCGGCGGGGGAAATCCTGCATCGGTGACGAGCAGCCGCCAGAACGTCTCCATCGGTGACTGGGCCCCGCCATCGACCAGGGGTAGGGCCGCCTTCAGCAGTGCCACGCCTCGCGCACCACGGTAGCGCTTTGCCAGCAGCATGACGTCCTCGGTCGAGAACGGACGCGCCTGCATCAGTGCATCGAGACGTGCCACCCGGTCGGGCTGGAACCGTCCGAGGTCGAATGCGGTGCGTGCCGGCGTGGCTACCGGCAGACCGTCGACCTCCGCCCACTCGTCGCCGCCGATCCGATCGTTGCGGGTAACGATGCCTCGGGGCTGCCGGGGATAGGCGTGGATCAATTCGATGTCGACGTCGTCATCGATCCACCGCGATCCGTAGAGCGCCGCCGCGGCGAGCCCCGTGACGACGGCATTGCGTGACGACCACAGCCACGCGGCTTCGGTGCGGTCCCGCAGCGTGAGCGGATGGTCAACGGGCGCGTGAACGTTGCGGAAGACCGGCCGATACCAGCGCTGAAGTTGGTGGCGGGTCACCACGCCGTTCGCGACCGCCTCGGTGCCGATGAGAATTTCGTCCATGACCGGATCGTGGGCACGGGCACCGACATAAACCGCCTCGGCTGCCGAGATCGCAGCTAGGCTGTGGATAACTCGAAAATTCCCTGCTGGAATGCCATTTCGGCGAGAAGGCGGGCGTGCCGTTTCGGCGAGAAGGCGGGAGTGTCAGCGCTGGCAGGACGGGCACCAGAAGGTGACCCGGTCGCCTGAGCGGTCCGTCTCGACGACGGTGCCGCAGCGCCGGCAGGGCAGCCCGGCCCGCCCGTAGACCCATACGTCGCGGCCCGGCCGGGTGTCGCCGGTGGTGGTGCGATTGAGACGTAACCGGTTGGCCCACAACATCTGCTGCGCGCGGCTGACGAGCCGGTGCGGGTCGGCCACCTCGGCGACGGCGGTGCCGGGGCGCAGCCCGAACACGAAACACAGTTCGTTGGCATAGACATTGCCGACTCCGGCCATCACCCGCTGGTCCAGCAGCGTCTCGGCCAGCGGGCGGTCGGGATCGGCCATCAGATTGGCGGTGGCGGTTTCGGCCGACCAGTCCGGGCCGAGCAGGTCCGGGCCGAGGTGGGCCACGACGTCGGTGTCGGTGGCCCGGTCGAGGATCTCCAGCACGCCGAGGTCGACGCCGGACGCGCGGGCGCCGTCGGTCTCCAGCACGATCCGCACCTTGTGCGGCGCCGAGCGCACCCGCCCGATCACCCATGCCCCGTCCATCTTCAGGTGTGAGTGGATGCTGGCCGGCCCGACCCGGATGAACAGGTGCTTGCCGCGGGTGAGCACCTCGTCGACGGTGTGTCCGGTCAGGTCGACGGTCGCGTAGCGCGGCACCCGGACGTCGCAGCGGGTCAGGGTCTTGCCGACCAGCGCCTCACGCAGCTTGGCCGCGGTGCGGAAGACGGTGTCGCCCTCGGGCATCAGCGCAGTCGCAGCCCGCGTGGCGTGCGGGCGAATCCCGCCGCCACCAGTGCTTCGGCCACTGCCGAGTCCCGGTTCTCGAGCACCGGGACTCCGTCGATGCGCTCCACCAGCAGCGCCGGAACCCGTTGCCGGGTTACCAGTTCGGCCAGCGCGGCCGCGGCGGCGTTCAGTGTCTCGGAGTCGTCGGTGAAGCTCAGCAGTGACCGTCCGCCGCGCTCGACGAACCACGCCAACGCCCCGTCGACGAGCACCACCAACGCCCCAGCCTTACGGCCGGGCCGATGCGCGGTGTCGGCGTCCTCGCGGGTCGGCCACGCCAGCGCGGCACCGAACGGGTTGGCCGGGTCGGTGGCCGCCAGGGCGACTGCACGCAGTGCGCCACGCTGGTCGTCGATGCTGTCGGCGTGGGCCCGCAGCCGGTCCACGGTGCTGGCCGTCGCGAACTGCGCCCCGCCCAGCGATTCGACGAAATAGCCACGCTGACAACGGCCGGCCTCTTCCATCGCGGTCAGCACCTTGTACAGCGACGCGAACCCGCCCGGCACGTTCTCGGCGGCCGCCGCGCCCTTGGTCAGCACGCCGTGGCGGGCCAGCAGCTGATCGGCCAGGAACGACGCCCGCACCGTGGTGTCGGTTTCGGCCGAAGGCAAGGCCGACCACCGGCCCGACACCGTCGGGTCGGTGTCACGGTGCGACAGCGCGCTGGAGCTCAGGCTGTAGCGGCTCAGCCGCGGCGCACGCCGGTGCCGATGTGATGGTGCCGACGGCCGGCGTGAGCCCTGCCCCCGCGCCCCCGTCAGCAGGGCACGCACCGGGGCGAACGTGTCCCCACTCACGTAACCGGCCCAGATCAGTTGCCACAATGCCTCTTTGAGCTCATCACCAGCCACGCCGTCGACGGCCAGCTGGCGGAAGAAGTAGGCCCCACCACCGCCCAACGCGTCCAAGACCGCCCGGTGTACGTCCGCCAACTCCAGACCATCGGGCGCAGACAGCGACAGCGGCGCGGTATCGGTCGGATGGAAGGCCACCCAGCCGTCGGAGGCCGACAGCGCCCCCGCCCCAGACCACAGCACCTCGCCGGAGGCGAGCAGTTCGTCGAGCATCCCGGGCTGGTAGTCGCGAACCC
Source organism: Mycolicibacterium xanthum (assembly GCF_019710635.1). Lineage (GTDB taxonomy): Bacteria > Actinomycetota > Actinomycetes > Mycobacteriales > Mycobacteriaceae > Mycobacterium > Mycobacterium xanthum. The sequence continues at coordinate 8,035 of NZ_JAIFZS010000029.1, read as the reverse complement.
GCTGGCCGAAGATCAGCGGCTCCACCGCCGAGGCGGGCATCGGCACCCCGGCCAGCTGGTCGATCACCGCGGCCAGGCCGTCGACCCCGGATACCGCATCGGTGCCCAGCATCTGCCAGGACGGCAGGAACCGGCCCAGCGCCGCGGTGGACACCGGCTCGATCTGCGCGCGCAACGCAGCCAGCGAGCGGCGCCGCAGGATGCGCAGCACCTCGGCGTCGCACCATTGCTCGACCCCGGCGACATCGGTGGGCACATCGGTGAACTCGCCGCGCACCAGCTTCCCGTCGACCGTCAGCCGGGCCAGCAGGTCACCGGCCACCCGCAGCCCCAGCCCGAACCGGGCGGCGGCGTCGGCGGTGGTGAACGGCCCGCGGGTGCGGGCGTACCGCGAAAGCAGTTCGCCCAGCGGGTCGACGACCGGCTCCAGGAAGGCCATCGGCACCCCGACGGGCACCGCGACGCCGACCCCGTCGCGTAACCGGCCGATGTCCTCCACCGCCGCCCACCACGTCTGTCCGGCGAACGACACCGGCAGCGCGCGCTTGGCCGACAGCAGCCCCTCGAGCCAGCCGCCGACATCGGCGGCCGTGCAACGCAAAGCGACCTCACCGGCGGTCAGCGGGCCGAGCATGCGCAGTAGGTCGGCCACCCCCTCCGCATCGCGAACCAACCGGTCCGGCGCCAGGTGCTGCAGCTGCCGCTCGGTTGAGGCGATCACCTCGGCGTCGAGCAGCTCACGCAGTTCGACCCGGCCCAGCAGCTCGGCCAGCAGCGTGGGATCCAAAGCCAGTGCGGCCGCACGCCGTTCGGCCAGTGGGCTGTCGCCCTCGTACATGAACGCGCCGACGTAGCCGAACAGCAGCGATGCCGCGAACGGCGACGGCGTCGCGGTCTCGACCTCGAGCAACCGAACCCGGCGCGAGGCGATACGGCCCATCAGCGCGGTCAGCGTCGGCACGTCGTAGACGTCCTGCAGGCACTCGCGCACCGCCTCCAGGACGATCGGGAAGTCGGGGTAGTGGCGCGCCACGTCGAGCAGTTGCGCGGCGCGTTGGCGCTGATGCCACAGCGGTGAGCGCTTGCCGGGATGGCGGCGCGGCAGCAGCAGCGCCCGGGCGGCGCACTCGCGGAACCGGGATGCGAACAGCGCCGAGCCGCTGACCTCGGTGGTGACCAGCGGCTCGATCTCGTCGGGATCGAAGACGAAGATGTCGGCTCCCGGCGCGGATTCGTCGGTGTCGGGCAGCCGCACGATGATGCCGTCGTCGGACGCGGTGGGCTTCTCGTCGATCCCGTAGCGGTCGTAGAGCCGCTTGCCGACCGCCAGCGCCAGCGGCCCGTGCACCCGCAACCCGTAGGGCGAGTGCAGAATGATCCGCCAGTCGCCGAGCTCGTCGCGGAAGCGTTCCACCACCAGGGTGGTGTCCGACGGCACCGACGAGGTCGCGGCACGCTGCTCGTCGATGAGCTGCCACAGGTTGTCGGTGGCGAACGCGTCGAAACCAACCTCCTGGCAGCGCGTTTCGAATGACGGACGGTCCAGCCGGGCCAGGGCGCCGGTGAACGCGCCGATCGCCGCGCCCAGCTCGGCGGGCCGTCCGACGCCGTCGCCGCGCCAGAACGGCAGCCGGGCCGGCTCGCCGGGGGCGGGTACGACCAGCACCCGGTCGTGGGTGATCTCGGTGATCCGCCAGCTCGTCGCGCCCAGCGAGATCACGTCGCCGGGCCGCGACTCGTAGACCATCTCTTCGTCGAGTTCACCCACCCGCGAGGGGTTCTCGGAATCCGAGGCCAGGAAGACGGTGAACAGTCCGCGGTCGGGGATCGCGCCGCCGGAGGTGACCGCCAGTCGCTGCGCGCCGGGCCGGGCGGTCAGGGTTCCGGTGTCGCGGTCGTAGACGATGCGCGGTCGCAGCTCGGCGAACTCGGTCGACGGGTACTTGCCCGACAGCAGATCCAGCGTCGCCTCGAATGCGCTGCGCGGCAACGTCGCAAACGGGGCGCTGCGCCGCACGACGTCGAACCAGGCATCGGCGTTGACCGGCTCCAGCGCACACGCCGCGACGGTGTGCTGGGCCAGCACGTCGAGCGGATTGGCCGGCACCTTCATGGTCTCGATCTGGCCGGCCAGCATGCGCTGCACACTGACCGCGCAGCCGATCAGGTCGGTGCGGTGCTTGGGGAACAGCACACCCTGGCTGATCTCGCCGACCTGGTGTCCGGCCCGACCGATGCGCTGCAGGCCGCTGGCCACCGACGGCGGCGTCTCCACCTGGATCACCAGGTCGACCGCGCCCATGTCGATGCCCAGCTCCAGGCTCGACGTCGCGACGACAGCGCGCAGGCGTCCGCTCTTGAGCGCGTCCTCGACCTCGGCGCGGGCCTCCTTGGACACCGAGCCGTGGTGCGCGCGGGCCAGCACGGGTTCGGCGCCATAGGTCTGGCCGCTGGCCATGATGTGCGCGGGCGCGCCGCCGGCCACGGTCGGGTTGCGCGCCCCGAGCTCGACGCCGGTGCGTTCGGCGTGGATCTCGTTGAGCCGGGCGGTGAGCCGCTCCGCCAGCCGCCGGGAATTGGCGAACACGATCGAGGACCGGTGCGCCTCGATCAGGTTGACGATGCGCTCCTCGACGTCGGGCCAGATCGAGTTGTCCTCGAGGTTGGCCATGTCGGGGACCGGGACCTGCACGGCCAGGTCGAACGTCTTGGCCGCCGGCGGCGCGACGATGGTCGCCGGCCGGATTGCCCCTGGGCTCGATGTCGCCGGCCCGCCGGCTCCTGGCCTGGATGTCGCCGGCCCGCCGGCTCCGGTGAGAAACCGGGCCACCTCTTCGGGTGGACGCACCGTCGCCGACAGCCCGATGCGCTGCGCGGGCTTCTCCAACATCGCGTCCAGCCGCTCCAACGACAGCGCCAGGTGCGCGCCCCGCTTGGTGGCCGCCACCGCGTGCACCTCGTCGACGATGACGGTCTGCACGCCGGCCAGAGTGTCGCGGGCCGCCGAGGTCAGCATCAGGAACAGCGACTCCGGGGTGGTGATCAGGATGTCGGGTGGTTTGGTGATCAGCTCGCGTCGCTTGGCGGGTGTGGTGTCGCCCGAGCGCACGCCGACGCTGATCTTCGGCGGCTGCTGGCCGGTGCGCTCGGCGATGCGGGAAATCCCGGTCAACGGCGTGCGCAGGTTGCGTTCCACGTCGACGGCCAGCGCCTTGAGCGGGGAGATGTAGAGCACCCGGGTGCCCGAGGCGTCCGCGCCCGCGAGTCGGTCGATCGCCCACAGAAACGCCGCCAGCGTCTTGCCCGACCCGGTCGGGGCGATGACCAGCGTGTTGTCCCCGTCGGCGATGGCGTTCCAGGCCTGCGCCTGGGCGGGCGTCGGCGCGACGAAGGTGCCGGTGAACCACTCGCGGGTGAGCGCGCTGAAGCGGCTCAGCGGGTCGGTGGTGCCGGACATCCCTCCATGGTGCCAACCCGGTCCGACACCTGGGTACCAGCCGCCGGGTACCTGCCGCTGATTACCTACCACTGGGAACCTGGCGCGAGCGCGCGTGTTGGCACCGCGGCGCGCCGCGCCAGCCGTGCAACAGCGCGCGCTCGCGCCGGACCAGCGCGCGATCGTGTCACCCCGGCACGCGCTCGGCCACCCCGGCGCGCGTGCGGCGCCGGTTCCAGCGGGCGTGACCTAAGCAAGGCTTCGCTTCGTGAGCTGTAGCCCATTCCTGGCAGCCGACTCCGTACAGGCTGTGAACAGGTTGTCCCGATCCGACGCCGCGGGCGTACGAGCATTGAAAAGTCTCTTGGGCGAACGATTTTCGCCGGACGGTCCGCTTGAGACGAGAAGCGCCCGAGGTCACGCGGTGGCCGACCGCTAGGGTGGCCGACCACGGTGGCCCCGGGCACCTTGAACATTACGCTCATCCGGCGCGGCAGGGTTCGAAATGCCGGACCATTGACCCGGGGTAGGCGATATCGGCTCGCCAGACGGAATATCGGTCGTCACGACGGGGGTTCATACCACGGTGCCGGGTCTAGGATCGAGGGGACGGAGAACAACCCGCCACACCGAAGCAGGATGGAGTGAATGATGCGGTTGGCGTATGCACTTCTGGCGCCCGTCCTGATCCTCCCCGCGCTGGCCTTTGCGCCGACGGCTGCCGCCGACTGCACCAGTTCGGGTGGGACGACCATCTGTTCGCAGGGCGAGGTCCGCGGAGCGGACACCGGAGAGGGGCCCAGCGGGTCGAGCGGGCCGTATGTGCCCTACCCGTGCAGCAATGACTGGTACGGCTGCAACAACGTGTGGGGTATCGGCTTCGGCATCGATCTGGGACGCCCGGGAATCGGCCACCGGCCGGGACGCGGCTGACGACGGCACTGAACTGATCTGAAGGAGAACGACATGGGTGATTGGATCTCTGCGCGCCGTGCGATCGCGGTGGCACTCGGTGCCGGTGCCGTGCTGCTGGGCGCCGCCGCGCCGGCCGGCGCACAGCCTGCGGAGCCGCCGAACTGTACGTCGGCGGACTTGGCGGGAGTCATGACGGGGGTGATGGCCGGGATGACGGCGTACCTGTACACCCATCCCCCGGTCAACGCCTTCTTCAGCACCATCCAGGACCTCGAGCCCGATCAGCGTAAGGTCGCCCTGGCGGAGTTCCTGGAACAGAATCCTCAGGTCAAGGGCGAGCTGCAGGCCATCCGGCAGCCCACCATGGACTTCCGCAACCGGTGTAACCGCCCCGTCCCGGAGATGTGACCCTCACCCGGGTGCGCGTGTTTGCACGGCGGCGCGCCGCGCCAACCGTGCAACAGCGCGCGCTCGCGCTCCATCACGGCGCGTCCCTGCCACCGCGCGCCCCTGCCGCCGCGCGCCCCGGTCACCGCGCGTCGGGTGACACCGCGGCGGCCAGTGCCGCCGGGATGCCCGGCACCCGCCCGACCGCGTCGAGCAGGCCGTGCGCGCACATATCGGCGATCAGGTCCGCGTTCAGCGACGGGTCGATCAGCCGCTGCCGGCACATCTCGAAGGTGAACGCCAGCCACCCGTAGACGGTGGCCCGCAGGTCCCGCTCGACCTTGGCGTCCAGCGCCTCGCCGACCGCGGCACCCACGCGGTCGATGATCCGGTTGGCCTGCCGGTCGTTGTCGATGTCCTCGATGCCGCGCAGCACCGGGTCCGCGCGACCCATCCCCATGTAGGCCGCCCACGCGCCGTGCGGATGCTCCTCGTCGTAGCGCAGGTAGGCGAGCACACCGGCGCGGATCTGCCCGAACAGCGTCTGACCCGGTAGGCGCGGAGGGTTGGTGGCCTCGAACAGCCGTTCGCCCTCGGCGCGCACGACCGCGGCGAAGAACGCCCGCTTGTCGGGGAAGTAGTGATACATCAGCGCCCGGGAGACACCGGCGCGCTCGGCGATCTCGTCGATGCGCACCTCGTCGTAGGGGCGCTGGCCGAACACCTCGGCGCCCAACGCCAGCAGCTCGTTGCGGCGGTCGTCGGGCGAGAGCCGCCGTCGGGAGTCGGTCATGCGGGGGATACTACTTGACACATGTATAACAGCGGCGGAGGCTGGGGACATGACCGGCACGACCGCCGATCGCCTGCGCTCGTTGCCTCCGCTGCCGCATCCGGGACGGCGCATCCCGGTGCTCGGCGACGTGCTGGCGTTCAAGGCCGACAGCCCGTCACAGTCGATGACGGCCCTGGTCGACCTCGGGCCGGTGTTCGAGTTCCGCTTTCTGGGAGCACAGTACGTCGTCGCCGCCGGCCCGGACGCGGTGGTCGAACTCTGTGACGAGTCCCGGTTCCGCAAGCACGTCGGCCCCGACATCGAGGCGTTGCGACTGCTCGGCGGCGACGGCCTGTTCACCGCCTACAACGACGAACCGAACTGGCAGAAGGCCCACGACATCCTGATGCCCGCCTTCAGCCAACAGGCGATGCGGCGCTACCACTCGATCATGTTCGACGTCGCCGATGAACTCACCGCGCGGTGGGACGACCGGGCCGCCCGCGGCGAGACGGTCGACGTCTCCGCCGACGCCACCCGCACCACGTTGGAGACCATCGGGCGGTGCGCCGCCGGACATCCGTTCGGCTGCTTTCAATCCGAGCAGACGCACCCGTTCGTCGAGCACATGGTGGCCGGGCTGAAGGGCTGCGACCAGGTCGGCGCGCTGCGCCAGACGTTCCTGCCGAAGTTCGTGGCCCGGCGCGCCGAACGTAAGGTCCGTGGGCATGCCGCGGCGATGCACGCGGTGGCCGACCAGATCGTCGCCGAGCGGATGCGCGGGGGTCTCGGCCACCACGACGACCTGCTCGAGCTGATGCTGGTCTCCGACCTGGACCCGTCCAACATCCGCTACCAGCTGATCAACTTCCTCGTCGCCGGACATGAAACCACTTCGGGCGCATTGTCTTTCGCGCTCTACTTCCTGTCGCAGCATCCCGGTGCGGCCGAGCGGGCACGCGCCGAGGTCGACGAGGTATGGGGCGATGCCGAGCGGCCTGACTTCGAGCACATCGCCAAGCTGCGTTACGTGCGGCGGGTGTTCGACGAGGCGCTGCGGCTACACCCGACCGTGCCGGCGTTCTACCGGGAGGCGCGGGAGGACACCGTCCTCGCCGGTGTACACCTGATGCGCAAAGGGGACTGGGCGCTGGCGCTGACGATGACGCTGCACCGCGATCCGCGCTGGGGCCCGGAGCCGGCCGCGTTCGACCCCGACCGGTTCGCGCCGGAGAACGTGCGGGCCAGGCCGGCCGGACTGTACAAACCGTTCGGTACCGGGCCGAGATCCTGCATCGGGCGGCAGTTCGCGCTACACGAGGCGGTGCTGCTGCTCGCGGTGCTGCTCCGCCGTTACGAGATGACCGCGGATCCCGACTACCAGTTGCAGGTCGCCGAGCGGCTCACGTTGATGCCCAAGGACTTCCACCTTGCGCTCAGGCCTCTCTAGCGCGTGCCTCCGTTGCGCGGGGCCCCTGTGGCCTCTGTTGCGCGAGCGCGCGGGTCTGTACGCCGACACGCCGTGCCGCGCGGCAGATCCCGCGCGCTCGTCGCCGCTCAGCGCTGCCGCAGTGTCCGCTGGTAGCGGCGCATGCCGTCGATCCACCGGTCGTAATCGGCGCCCTTGTGCCGGTACATCTCCAGCAGCTCGGGGTGCGGCATCACCATGAACGTCCCCGAGCGCACCGCCTCGATCGTGGCGGCCGCGACGTCGGCCGCGCTGATCACCCCGGCCGACTGCTCGATCGACGATGCCCCCAGCCGCGCGTCCGGATCGTCGGTCTCGCGGATGGTCTGCATCATCTGCGTCTCCACCCCGAGCGGGCACACGCAGCTGACCCCGATCCCGTCGTCTCCGTAGGTGATGGCCAGCCACTCGGCGAACCCCACGGCGGCGTGCTTGCTGACCGAGTACCCGGCCGCGCCCAAGGTGGTCAACAGGCCTGCCGCCGAGGCCACCGACACGAAATAGCCGGATCCGGTCGATTGCCAATGCGGGATCAGCAGCCGGGCCGCCCGGATGTGGGCGCGCAGGTTGACGTTGAGCACGAAGTCCCAGTCGGCCTCGCCGCCCAGCGACGGCGCGCCCATGACGCCGGCGTTGGCGACGTAGATGTCGACCGGATCGAACTCGCTGGCGGCCAGCGTGAGCAGTCCTTCGATGTCCTCGGTGTCGGCCGCATCGGCGCGCAGCGCCATCGCCTGACCGCCGGACTCCCGGATCGACGTCGCGGTTGCGTGGGCGCCTGCCTCGTCGAGGTCGCCGACGACGACGCGCACGCCATCGGCGGCCAGCGCGTATGCCAGGGCCTGTCCGATTCCCGACGCACCACCGGTGACGACGGCGGCCTTGCCGTGTAAGTCCATGTGCAGAAGTGTGCTCTCGTCGGCGACGAACGCGCGCAAAATGCCCGCACTTCGCGGCGTGTCGGCGTACAGACCCGCGCGCTAATGGGTCTTGATCGGTGTTTCGTTGCCGGGTTTGGAGGCCTTGTCGCGCGACGCTGATTGTGAGCGGCTGG
>NZ_JAIFZS010000028.1 GCF_019710635.1 Mycolicibacterium xanthum | reverse complement strand
CGGCGCGGCGTTTGGCCGCCCACAACGCGGTCGCGCGGGCCTGCGCGGCGGCCGCGGCCGACTTGAGCCGTTCGCAGCGTTCGACCAGGTCACGCAGGTCGGCTTCACCAGCCCCCGGATCGATATCGAACACACTTTCGAACATGAACCCGACGCTACACCCGACCCCCGACAAACCGGCCGCTACCGCTCCAAGGCCTCGTAGGTACGGCGGACGAACCTGGGCTGCGCGGTCTGCAGCTTGGCCAGCGAGGTGTTTCCCGCGACCGCGGCGGCGGCGTCGACATTCATGTTGGGCAGGTTCTGGATCAGGTAGATCAGGATCAGGTCGGCCGACGGGTCGGCCTGCCACCACGTGCCGTAGGCGCCCGGCCAGGAGAACGTGCCGAGCCCGCCGGGTCCGAACAGCTGGCGAGACCGTGCCGGGTCGGTCACGACCGACAGGTTGAGGCCGAAGCCCCGGCCCACCCAGAACGGCGAACCCAGGAAGTCGTACCGCTTCTGCTCGTCGGTGAGGCGGTCGGTACGCATCAACTCGACCGACCGCCGCGACAGCACCCGCACGCCGTCGAGCGTGCCGTCGTCGAGCAGCATCCGCGCGAACCGCAGATAGTCGTCGACGGTGGACCACAGCCCGGCGCCGCCGGTGCAGAACGGCGGGTCGACGATCGGTGCGGGTCCCATCACGTCGTCGCGCAGGGAGCAGTCACGGTCGAGCTGGTACATCGTGGCGGCCCGGCGGCGGCCCCCGGCACCGACGCTGAACCCGGTGTCGCTCATTCCGAGCGGGCCCAGGATTCGTTCGTCGAGCACCTGGCTCAACGGCTTGCCCTCGATACGGGACAGCGCGATGCCCAGTACGTCGGTGGCGTGGCTGTAGGTGAGGCGTTCGCCAGGTTGGTGGACCAGCGGCAGCGCGCTCAGCTCCGACAACCAGCGATCCTGATCCTGGCGGGTGGGCAGTTTGCGGTAGGCGTCCGAGATCGGGCCGAGCACCGAGAACATGTAGGCCAGACCGCTGCGGTGGGTCATCAGGTCGTCGACGGTGATGTGGCGCTCGGCCGGCACCGTGCGGTCCAGTGGTCCGAGAGGGTCGACCAGCACCTGCATGTCGGAGAGCTCGGGCAACCACGTCGACACCCGGTCGTCGAGCGAAAGCCGACCCTCTTCGATCAGCGACATGGCGGCCGCCACCGTCGCCGGCTTGGTCATCGAGGCGATGCGAAAGATGGTGTCGCGCTGCATCGGTAGCCGCGCGTCGACATCGCGATAGCCCAGCTCGTTGACCTGCAGCACAGCGTCGCGCTGCCACACCAGCGTGACCGCGCCGGCCAGCAGGCCGGCATCGACCGCCTCGACGATGGACGCCTTGTTGCGGTCGAGGTTCATCGCGCCAGACTAGGTCAGCGGCTCGCGGGACAGGAATCCAGACCGCCGGCTGCCCTCCGGGCCCGCGCAGTGGTAGCCTTTGCGCGGTTTGGCCATCCTTTAACGACCGTCCGGCGAGGCGGAGAAGGAGGTCCGGGTTACACGTGGCTGCCACCACTGACCGGGAGTTGATGTCCGCGGCGGACGTGAGTCGCACCATTGCCCGCATCGCCCATCAGATCATCGAGAAGACCGCACTGGACGGTTCCGGCGGTCCCCGCGTCATCCTGCTGGGAATTCCGACCCGCGGCGTCACGCTGGCCGGCCGACTCGCCCGCAATATCGCCGAGTTCAGCGGCGCCGACGTCGCACACGGCGCGCTGGACATCACGCTGTACCGCGACGACCTGATGAGCAAGCCGCCGCGGGCGCTTGCCGAGACGTCGATCCCCGAGGGCGGCATCGACGACGCGCTCGTCGTCCTCGTCGACGACGTGCTGTACTCCGGCCGCACCGTGCGCTCGGCGCTGGACGCCCTGCGCGACCTGGGCAGGCCACGGGTCGTGCAGTTGGCGGTGCTCGTCGACCGTGGCCACCGTGAGCTGCCCATCCGCGCGGACTATGTCGGCAAGAACGTCCCGACCTCACGCAGCGAGAACGTCAAGGTCCGTCTCAGCGAGGACGACGGTTACGACGGAGTCCGGATCGCACCGCACGGAGGCCCCACGAGGTGAAGCACCTGCTGGCCGCGGCAGACCTGAGCCGCGACGACGCGACGGCAATACTCGACAACGCCGACCGGTTCGCCGAGGCGCTGATCGGCCGCGAGGTCAAGAAGCTGCCCACCCTGCGCGGGCGCACCATCATCACGATGTTCTACGAGAACTCCACCCGCACCCGGGTGTCGTTCGAGGTGGCGGGCAAGTGGATGAGCGCCGACGTGATCAACGTCAGCGCGTCGGGATCCTCGGTGGCCAAGGGTGAATCGCTGCGCGACACCGCGCTGACGCTGCGCGCCGCCGGGGCCGACGCGCTGATCCTGCGCCACCCGGCCTCCGGTGCGGCCCAGCAGCTGGCCGCCTGGACGCTCGACGAACGCGGTGGCCCGTCGGTGATCAACGCCGGCGACGGCACGCACGAGCACCCCACTCAGGCGCTGCTGGACGCGCTGACGATCCGCCAGCGACTCGGCGCGATCGAGGGCAGGCGGGTGGTGATCGTCGGCGACGTCCTGCACAGCCGGGTGGCCCGGTCCAACGTCGCGTTGTTGTCCACGCTCGGTGCGGAGGTGGTGCTCGTCGCGCCGCCCACGCTGTTGCCGGTGGGCGTCGACGGATGGCCGGTCACGGTGTCGCACGACCTCGACGCCGAGCTGGCGCTGGCCGATGCGGTGCTGATGTTGCGCGTGCAGGCCGAGCGGATGAACGGCGGATTCTTCCCGTCCTCGCGCGAGTACTCGGTGCGTTACGGCCTGTCCGACAAGCGCCAGGCGATGCTGTCCGACCATGCGGTGGTGTTGCATCCCGGCCCGATGCTGCGCGGCATGGAGATCGCGTCCTCGGTGGCAGATTCATCGCAATCTGCTGTGCTGCAACAGGTCTCGAACGGTGTGCATGTTCGGATGGCGGTGCTGTTCCACCTGCTCGTCGGGGCCGAAGTGGAGGCGATCAGCGCATGACGGTACTGATCCGTGGCGTGGTTCCCTACGGCGAGGGCGACGCGGTCGACGTGCTCGTCGACGACGGTCAGATCGCCGACATCGGCGCTCGGCTGGCCGCGCCCGACGGCGCCGAGGTCATCGACGCCGACCAGCAGATCCTGCTCCCGGGGTTCGTGGATCTGCACACCCACCTGCGCGAGCCCGGGCGGGAGTACGCCGAGGACATCGAAACCGGTTCGGCCGCAGCGGCCCTCGGTGGATACACCGCGGTGTTCGCGATGGCCAACACCGATCCGGTGGCCGACTCGGCGGTGGTCACCGACCACGTGTGGCACCGCGGTCAGCGGGTCGGCCTCGTCGACGTGCATCCCGTCGGTGCGGTGACCGTCGGGCTCAACGGCAAGCAGCTCACGGAGATGGGATTGATGGCTGCCGGTGTGGGCCGGGTGCGGATGTTCTCCGACGACGGCGTGTGCGTCGACGACCCGTTGGTGATGCGCCGCGCGCTGGAGTACGCGACCGGACTGGGCGTGCTGATCGCCCAGCACGCCGAGGAGCCGCGACTGACCGTCGGCGCCGTCGCCCACGAGGGGCCCAACGCGGCGCGCCTCGGCCTGGCCGGGTGGCCCCGCGCGGCCGAGGAGTCGATCGTGGTGCGCGACGCGCTGCTGGCCCGCGACGCCGGAGCCCGGGTGCACATCTGCCACGCCTCCACCGCGGGCACCGTGGAACTGCTCAGATGGGCCAAGGCGCAGGGCATCTCGATCACCGCGGAGGTGACGCCGCACCATCTGCTGCTCGACGATGCCCGGCTGGACAGCTACGACGGCCGAAACCGGGTCAACCCGCCGCTGCGGGAGGCCAGCGACACCATCGCACTGCGACAGGCCCTCGCCGACGGCGTGATCGACTGCGTGGCCACCGATCACGCACCGCACGCCGAGCACGAGAAGATGTGCGAGTTCGCCAACGCACGCCCCGGCATGCTGGGCCTGCAGACCGCGCTGTCGGTGGTGGTCCAGACCATGGTGGAACCCGGCCTGCTGACCTGGCGCGACGTCGCCAGGGTGATGAGCGAGAGCCCCGCCCGCATCGTCGGTCTGCCGGACCAGGGCAGGCCGCTGGCGGTCGGGGAGCCGGCGAATCTCACCGTGGTCGACCCCGCGGCGCGCTGGACGGTGCAGGGCCCGGAACTGGCCAGCCGCTCGGACAACACGCCCTACGAGGACATGGAACTGCCGGGCGTGGTCACCGCCACGCTGCTGCGCGGGCGGATCACCGCCCGCGACGGAAAGGTCGGCGAGTGAACACCCCGACGCTGGTGGCATCGCTCGTCATGGCCATCGTGCTGGTGGTGGCGATCGCGGTGCTGATTCAGGCGATGATGCGCGGATGGCGGCGCCGTACCGAACGCCAGGCCGCCATCGTCGGCACGCTGCCCGCGCTGCCCGACACCGTCGGACCCGTGATCGTGCCGCCCACCAAGGGGCTCTACGTCGGCAGCACGCTGGTCCCGAACTGGAACGACCGGGTCGCCGCCGCCGATCTCGGTTTTCGCGCCAAGGCCGTGCTGACCCGCTATCCGGAGGGGATCATGCTGCAGCGCACGGGCGCCGGGCCCATCTGGATCCCCGACGACGCGATCGCCGGCATCCGCGCCGAGCGCGGCCTGGCGGGCAAGGTCGTGCCCGGCGAGGGCATCCTGGCGATCCGCTGGCGGCTGCCGTCGGGCACCGAGATCGACACCGGATTCCGCGCCGATGACCGCGGGGACTACACGAAATGGCTCCCGGAGGAGGTCGCATGACGGGACAGAAGGCCCTGCTGGTGCTCGAGGACGGCCGGATCTTCACCGGCCGGCCCTTCGGGGCGGTCGGCGAGACGCTGGGCGAGGCGGTGTTCTCCACCGGAATGTCGGGCTACCAGGAGACCCTCACCGACCCCAGCTATCACCGTCAGATCGTGGTCGCCACCGCGCCCCAGATCGGCAACACCGGGTGGAACCTCGAGGACAGCGAGAGCCGTGGCGACCGGATCTGGGTGGCCGGTTACGCGGTGCGCGACCCGTCCCCGCGGGCCTCGAACTGGCGTGCCAGCGGCACCCTCGATGACGAGCTGGTGCGCCAGGGCATCGTCGGCATCGCCGGTATCGACACCCGGGCGGTGGTGCGTCACCTGCGCAGCCGGGGCTCGATGAAGGCCGGTGTGTTCAGTGGGCCGGCGGCCGAGACGCCGGTGGACGGGCTGGTCACCCGGGTGCGTGGCCAGGAGTCCATGTTGGGCGCCGACCTGGCCGGCGAGGTCAGCACCGATGCCACCTACGTCGTGGAACCGGAAGGGGAGCAACGGTTCACCGTGGTCGCCCTCGATCTGGGGATCAAGACCAACACGCCCCGTAATTTCTCCGCCCGCGGCATCCGCAGTCTGGTGCTGCCGTCCGCGGCGACCTTCGCGCAGATCGTCGACCACAAGCCCGACGGGGTGTTCCTGTCCAACGGGCCGGGTGATCCGGCCACGGCCGATCATCTGGTCCGCGTCACCAAAGAGGTCATCGACGCCGGAATCCCGTTGTTCGGCATCTGCTTCGGCAACCAGATCCTGGGCCGCGCGCTGGGCCGCTCCACCTACAAGATGGTGTTCGGCCACCGCGGGATCAACGTCCCGGTGATCGACCATGCCACCGGCCGGGTCGCGATCACCGCGCAGAACCACGGGTTCGCTCTGGAAGGTGAGGCCGGTGAACGGTTCGACACGCCGTTCGGTCGCGCCGAGGTCAGCCACACCTGCGCCAACGACGGTGTGGTCGAGGGGGTCCGGCTGAGCAACGGCAGGGCGTTCTCGGTGCAGTATCACCCGGAGGCCGCCGCCGGACCCCATGACGCCGAGTACCTGTTCGACCAGTTCGTCGACCTAATGGCCGACGGTAAGGATGCCTGAGATGCCCGAGATGCCTGAGATGTGCCGAAATGGCATTCCAGCAGGCTCCTTCTCGCACTTTTTCTGCCGGAATGCCATTTCGGCGAACAGGAGGGGATAGATGCCGCGTCGTGCAGATCTCAACCACGTCCTGGTGATCGGGTCGGGCCCGATCATCATCGGGCAGGCCTGCGAGTTCGACTACTCCGGCACCCAGGCCTGCCGGGTGCTGCGGGCCGAGGGTCTGCAGGTCAGCCTGGTGAACTCCAACCCGGCGACGATCATGACCGATCCGGAGTTCGCCGACCACACCTACGTCGAGCCCATCACCGCCGACTTCGTCGAGAAGGTGATCGCCCAGCAGGCCGAGCGGGGCAACAAGATCGACGCGCTGCTGGCCACCCTCGGCGGACAGACCGCGCTGAACACCGCGGTCAAGCTGTACGAGAACGGCACGCTGGAGAAGTACGGCGTCGAGCTGATCGGGGCCGATTTCGAGGCCATCCAGCGCGGCGAGGACCGGCAGAAGTTCAAGGACATCGTCAGCAAGGTGGGCGGTGAATCCGCCCGCAGCCGAGTCTGTTTCACGATGGACGAGGTGCGCGAGACGGTCGCCGACCTCGGCCTGCCCGTGGTGGTGCGGCCGAGTTTCACGATGGGCGGCCTCGGCTCGGGCATGGCCTACTCCGCCGAGGACGTCGAGCGGATGGCCGGCGATGGACTTGCCGCTTCGCCTTCTGCGAATGTGCTGATCGAGGAGTCCATCTACGGATGGAAGGAATACGAGCTCGAGCTGATGCGCGACGGCCACGACAACGTGGTGGTGGTGTGCTCGATCGAGAACTTCGACCCGATGGGTGTGCACACGGGTGACTCGGTGACCGTCGCCCCGGCGATGACGCTGACCGACCGGGAGTACCAGACGATGCGCACGCTGGGCATCGACATCCTGCGCGAGGTCGGGGTGGACACCGGTGGCTGCAACATCCAGTTCGCGGTCAACCCCACCGACGGCCGGCTGATCGTCATCGAGATGAACCCGCGGGTGTCGCGGTCCAGCGCGCTGGCGTCGAAGGCCACCGGCTTCCCGATCGCCAAGATCGCGGCCAAACTGGCGATCGGCTACACCCTCGACGAGATCGTCAACGACATCACCAAGGAGACCCCGGCGTGCTTCGAGCCGACGCTGGACTATGTGGTGGTCAAGGCGCCGCGGTTCGCGTTCGAGAAGTTCCCCGGTGCCGACACGACGTTGACCACCACGATGAAGTCGGTGGGCGAGGCGATGTCGCTAGGCCGCAACTTCGTCGAGGCGCTGGGCAAGGTGATGCGGTCGCTGGAGACCGGCCGGGCCGGCTTCTGGACCGGGCCGGACCCCGGGGGGGATCTGGCCGAGGTGCTGGCCCGGCTGCACACCCCGACCGACGGCCGGCTCTACGACATCGAATACGCGCTGCGCCTCGGCGGCACCGTCGACGAGGTGGCCGAGGCGTCCGGTGTCGACCCGTGGTTCGTCGAGCAGATCGCCGGGCTGGTGGAGTTGCGGTCCGAGCTGATCGACGCGCCCGTGCTCGAGGCCGACCTGCTGCGCCGCGGCAAGTACAACGGGCTGTCGGACCGTCAGATCGCCGCGCTGCGACCGGAACTGGCCGGCGAGATGGGGGTCCGGGCACTGCGTCAGCGGCTGGGCATCCACCCGGTGTTCAAGACCGTCGACACCTGCGCGGCCGAGTTCGAGGCCCGCACCCCGTACCACTACAGCAGCTACGAACTCGATCCCGGGGCCGAGACCGAGGTCGCCCCGCAGACCGAACGCCCGAAGGTGCTGATCCTCGGCTCGGGCCCCAACCGGATCGGGCAGGGTATCGAGTTCGACTACAGCTGTGTGCACGCCGCGACGACGCTGACGCAGGCGGGGTTCGAGACCGTGATGGTCAACTGCAACCCCGAGACGGTGTCCACCGACTACGACACCGCCGACCGGTTGTACTTCGAACCGCTGACCTTCGAGGACGTACTGGAGATCTACTACGCCGAGCAGGCCTCCGGACAGGGTGGCCCGGGCGTTGCCGGTGTCATCGTGCAACTCGGCGGTCAGACCCCGCTGGGGCTGGCCGAACGTCTGGAGAAGGCCGGGGTGCCCATCGTCGGCACCCGGCCGGAGGCCATCGACCTGGCCGAGGACCGTGGCCGCTTCGGCGAGGTGCTCACGTCCGCGGGCCTGCCCGCGCCCCGGTTCGGCACCGCCATCAGCTTCGAGCAGGCCCGCCGGATCGCCGCCGACATCGGCTACCCGGTGCTGGTGCGGCCGTCCTATGTGCTGGGTGGCCGGGGCATGGAGATCGTCTACGACGAGGAGAACCTGCAGCGCTACATCGAGCGGGCCACCGAGTTGTCGCCGGAACATCCGGTGCTGGTCGACCGGTTCCTCGAGGACGCGATCGAGATCGACGTCGACGCGCTCTGCGACGGCACCGAGGTCTACATCGGCGGCGTGATGGAGCACATCGAGGAGGCCGGAATCCACTCCGGCGACTCGGCGTGCGCGCTACCCCCGGTCACGTTGGGCCGCAGTGACATCGAGGCGGTGCGGCGGGCCACCGAGGCCATTGCGTTCGGCGTCGGGGCGGTCGGCCTGCTCAACGTCCAGTACGCGCTCAAGGACGACGTGCTGTACGTGCTGGAGGCCAATCCCCGAGCGTCCCGCACGGTGCCCTTCGTCTCCAAGGCCACCGCGATCCCGCTGGCGAAGGCGTGCGCGCGGGTCATGCTGGGCGCCACCATCGCCGAGCTGCGCGAGGAGGGTGTGCTGGCTCGCACCGGCGACGGCGCGACCACCGCGCGCAACGCGCCGGTCGCGGTCAAGGAAGCGGTGCTGCCCTTCCACCGGTTCCGCAAGTCCGACGGCAGCCAGATCGACTCGTTGCTCGGCCCGGAGATGAAGTCCACCGGCGAGGTGATGGGTATCGACCACGACTTCGGCACCGCCTTCGCCAAGAGCCAGACCGCGGCCTATGGTTCGCTGCCGGCCGAGGGCACGGTGTTCGTCTCGGTGGCCAACCGCGACAAACGTTCGTTGGTGTTCCCGGTCAAGCGGCTTGCCGACCTCGGTTTCCGGGTGCTGGCGACCCAGGGGACGGCGGAGATGCTGCGACGCAACGGGATTCCGTGCGAGGAGGTCCGCAAACACTTCGAGGAGCCCAGCCCGGACAGGCCGGCCCATTCGGCGCTCGAGGCGATCCGGGCCGGCGAGGTCGACATGGTGATCAACACGCCCTACGGCAACTCGGGGCCGCGCATCGACGGCTACGAGATCCGTTCGGCGGCGGTGTCGGTCAACATCCCGTGCGTGACCACCGTCCAGGGCGCATCGGCGGCGGTCCAGGGCATCGAGGCGGGCATCCGCGGCGACATCGGTGTGATGTCGCTGCAGGAGTTGCACAGCACGCTGGGGTCCTGACCGTGGGCGGCTTCGGGGAGCGTCTCGCCGCCGCCATGGCCGATCGGGGTCCGCTGTGCCTGGGCATCGACCCGCACCCCGAGCTGCTGCGGGCCTGGGGCCTCGGCGTGGACGCCGACGGGCTGGCGCGGTTCGCCGAGGCCTGCGTCACGGCTTTCGAGGGGTTCGCGGTGGTCAAGCCGCAGGTGGCGTTCTTCGAGGCCTGCGGGTCGGCCGGTTTCGCGGTGCTCGAGCGCACCATCGCCGCGCTGGGTGCCGCCGGGGTGCTGGTGCTCGCCGACGCCAAACGCGGCGACATCGGTTCGACGATGGCCGCCTACGCCGCCGCGTGGGCCGGTGAGTCGCCGTTGGCCGCCGACGCCGTGACGGCCTCGCCCTACCTCGGCTTCGGGTCGCTGCAGCCGCTGCTGGACACCGCCCGGCAGCACGACCGTGGCGTGTTCGTGCTCGCCGCCACGTCCAACCCGGAGGGAGCCTCGGTGCAGGGTGCGCGGCGGGGCGGCCGCACCGTCGCGCAGTCGATCGTCGACGCCGCCGCCGCCGTGAACGCGGGGCAGCGGGCCGGATCGGTGGGGGTCGTGGTGGGCGCCACGCTCACCGACCCGCCCGACGTGAGTGCGCTCAACGGTCCGGTCCTGGTGCCCGGGGTGGGCGCCCAGGGCGGGCGCCCCGAGGCGCTCGGCGGCCTCGGGGGCGCACTGCCCGGCCAGCTGCTGCCTGCGGTGTCGCGCGAGGTGCTGCGGGCCGGCCCGGCGCCGGTGGCACTGCGCGACGCCGCCGAGCGGATCCGCGAGGCCGTCGGTTACCTGCAAGACCGGTCGTGACGTCCGACGACCTCGTCGAGTGGGACGACGTCGTCAACCAGGTCGCCCCGCCCGGTCACAGCGGAATCCGCTGCCCCGGCGAACCGGGACCCCCGGGTTGTCGGTGTGTGCGCCTCGAACTGGGGATCGACCCCGCATCTACCCAGGTCGTCGAGTGGCTGATCCGCCCGGACGGCGCTGCGGGGCGGGTACGGCGGGATCATCCGGCGGAGCCGGTCGGTCTGGACTCCGGCAATCCCGGGGTCGGCATGGCGGCCCGGCCGGCTGAGCCGCCGCAACGCCGGCCGCGGCCGCTCCGATGGCCACCGTCACCGCAGATGCGCAGGTCAGAAGCTTTAATTCAGGTACAGGCACCGTCCCGGCTACGTGGCGGCGGTCGAGGTCCCCGACCCGCCGAACGCTGTTCAGCGAACCTGTGCGCCGGCCGCGCCGACCCGAGGTACCGGCCACGGATCCGCGCTTGCGCGCTACGGGTGCTACGGAATCCGTGGTGCTCAACCGCTACCCGCGACACGCCCGACGCGCGGTGACCAGCGAAAATTTCTGTCCGCACGACCCCACCACGGGGTCGCCCGCAGCCCGCTGTGGCCGGTTCCGCTCGGTGCGCGTTCGCATGCACCGCGAATACCGTTGATATGCAGGGCTTTTGGGTGCAATCGGGGTTCCTGTGGGCGTGCCGGGCCACCGCCGACGGCCATCGGCGGGCATCGGGCGGCGCCCTACACGCTGGGCTTTTGACCACCGAACCCGGGGGTGGGGTTAGCTTTCGTCAGCCCGCGTGGGTACGGTCGTCCACGCTGGCTGGTTCTGGAATCCCATGACCAGCCGATACAAATCAGTTGATGGTGATGAGACGGAGGAACCCGTGGCCCTTCCCCAGTTGACCGACGAACAGCGCGCGGCAGCGTTGGAGAAGGCTGCTGCCGCACGTCGAGCGCGAGCCGAGCTCAAAGACCGGCTCAAGCGCGGCGGCACCAACCTCAAGCAGGTGCTCAAGGACGCCGAGACCGACGAGGTCTTGGGCAAGATGAAGGTGTCTGCGCTGCTGGAAGCCCTGCCCAAGGTGGGCAAGGTCAAGGCGCAGGAGATCATGACCGAGCTCGAGATAGCGCCGACGCGCCGGCTGCGCGGCCTCGGCGATCGTCAGCGCAAGGCCCTGCTGGAAAAGTTCGACTTCTCGTAAGGGAGGTCGGTGAGCGAAGGCAGCGGGCCGGACAGCTCAGGGCGCCCACAGGCACCCGTCGTCGTGCTGTCCGGCCCGTCTGCCGTCGGAAAGTCCACCGTCGTCCGCTGCCTTCGGGAACGGGTCGCTGACCTGCACTTCAGCGTCTCGGTGACCACCCGGGCCCCGCGCCCGGGAGAGGTGGACGGGGTGGATTACTCGTTCGTGACGGCCGAACGATTCCAGCAGCTCATCGATGCGGGTGCGCTGCTGGAGTGGGCCGAGATCCACGGGGGACTGCACCGGTCGGGAACGCCCGCGGCGCCGGTGCGCGCCGCCGCGGCCGCCGGGCGCCCGGTGCTGATCGAGGTGGATCTGGCGGGTGCCCGAGCCGTCAAACAGGCGATGCCCGAGGTCACCACCGTTTTTCTGGCCCCGCCGAGCTGGGCAGCCCTGGAGAGCCGGCTGATCGGTCGGGGCACCGAAAGCCAGGACGTACGGGCCCGCCGATTGCAGACCGCCAGGGCGGAGTTGGCCGCCCAGGGCGACTTCGATCATGTGGTCGTGAACACGCAATTGGAATCGGCGTGCGCCGAATTGGTATCCTTGCTGGTGGCCCGCACGCCGGGGCCGCGAGACCAAGTTTGATCACGGCCTGATGCGGGCCTGATCGCCGCCCCGCACGGGCTTCCCCGAGCCCCGTTCAACCCGAACCGCCAAGCGCCAGGAGATCTTTTACGTGAGCACCCCGCACGCCGACACGCGGCTGGCCGCCCTGGACGTCGATGCGTCCGCCGCCACCTCCTACGACACGCCGCTGGGTATCACCAACCCGCCGATCGACGAACTGCTGGACCGTGCGTCGAGCAAGTACGCGCTGGTGATCTACGCCGCCAAGCGTGCCCGTCAGATCAACGACTACTACAACCAGCTCGGCGACGGGATCCTGGAGTACGTCGGGCCGCTCGTCGAGCCGGGCCTGCAGGAGAAGCCGCTGTCGATCGCGATGCGCGAGATCCACGACGACCTGCTCGAGCACACCGAGGGCGAGTAACCGGGGCACCCGGTGGAGCGCAAGCGGATCATCGTCGGCGTCGCCGGTGGCATCGCCGCCTACAAGGCGGCCACGCTGGTTCGTCAGCTCACCGAGGCGGGTCACTCCGTGCGGGTGGTGCCCACCGAGTCCGCCTTGCGATTCGTCGGTGCCGCCACATTCGAGGCGCTGTCGGGCAATCCGGTGCACACCGGGGTGTTCGACGACGTCCACGAGGTCCCGCACGTACGCATCGGGCAGGCCGCCGACCTCGTGGTGGTCGCCCCGGCCACCGCCGACCTGCTCGCCAGGGCGGCCTCCGGCCGCGCCGACGATCTGCTGACCGCGACGCTGCTGACCGCGCGCTGCCCGGTGCTGTTCGCGCCGGCGATGCACACCGAGATGTGGTACCACCCGGCCACCGTCGAGAACGTGGCCACCCTGCGCCGCCGTGGCGCCATCGTCATGGAGCCCGCGGCGGGCCGGTTGACCGGCACCGACACCGGTCCCGGCCGGCTGCCCGAGGCCGAGGAGATCAGCACGCTGGCCCAGCTGCTGCTGGTGCGCGGCGATGCCCTGCCCTACGACCTGGCCGGCGTCAAGGCGCTGGTGACCGCCGGGGGCACCCGGGAGCCGATCGACCCCGTCCGGTTCATCGGAAACCGCAGCTCCGGCAAGCAGGGCTACGCGATGGCCCGCGTGATGGCGCAGCGCGGCGCCGAGGTCACGCTGATCGCGGGCAATACCGCCGGGCTGATCGACCCCGCCGGGGTACACGTCGTGCGCGTCGGCTCGGCCGCCCAGCTGCGCGACGCGGTGTCCAAGCACGCCCCGGACGCCAACGTGCTGGTGATGGCCGCGGCCGTCGCGGATTTCCGGCCTGCGCACCAGGCCACCAACAAGATCAAGAAGGGCCCGGCCGGCGAGGGCGAGCCGACGATCGAGCTGATCCGCAACGACGACGTCCTCGCCGGTGCGGTACGCGGCCGCGCCGACGGGCAGCTGCCCAACATGCGGGCCATCGTGGGGTTCGCCGCCGAGACCGGCGATGCCAACGGTGACGTGTTGTTTCACGCCAGGGCCAAGCTGCGGCGCAAGGGCTGCGATCTGCTGGTGGTCAACGCGGTCGGGGAGAACCGGGCGTTCGAGGTCGATCACAACGACGGATGGCTGCTCTCGGCCGATGGGACCGAGTCGGCATTGGAGCACGGTTCGAAGACGCTGATCGCCAGCCGTATTGTGGACGCGATCGCGGCTTTCCTGCACACCGGTGCGGGGTAGGCCCGGCACAACGTCAAGATGCGCGTAAGAGTTGCGCGCAACGGGGGCACACGTTTGGGTGCGCCAGGTAGCTGTCATGTGTGACGCAGTGACCGATTCGGGCGCGCCCGAATGGAAAGGGATCGAACGTGAGTGAAGCTCGGCTGTTTACCAGTGAGTCGGTGACCGAAGGGCACCCCGACAAGATCTGCGACGCAATCAGCGACTCGGTGCTCGACGCGCTGCTTCACGACGATCCGAAGTCGCGCGTCGCGGTGGAGACGCTGGTGACGACCGGCCAGGTGCATGTGGTCGGTGAGGTGACCACGACCGCCAAGGCCGCGTTCGCCGATATCACCAACACGGTGCGCGAGCGGATCCTCGAGATCGGCTACGACAGCTCCGACAAGGGCTTCGACGGCGAGACCTGCGGTGTGAACATCGGGATCGGCAAGCAGTCGCCCGACATCGCCCAGGGCGTCGACACCGCGTTCGAGACCCGGGTGCATGGCGGCACCGATCCGCTGGACGCGCAGGGCGCCGGCGACCAGGGCCTGATGTTCGGCTACGCGATCGCCGACACCCCCGAGCTGATGCCGCTGCCGATCGCGCTGGCGCACCGGCTGTCGCGCAAGCTCACCGAGGTCCGCAAGGACGGCACCCTGGGCTATCTGCGGCCGGACGGCAAGACCCAGGTCACCGTCCAGTACGACGGCACCACCCCGGTGCGGCTGGACACGGTGGTGCTGTCCACTCAGCACGCCGACGGCATCGACCTGGACAACCAGCTGGCCCCCGAGATCAAGCAGCATGTCATCGACGCCGTGCTCACCGAGCTGGGGCACGACACCCTCGACACCTCCAACCCGCGGATCCTGGTCAACCCGACCGGGAAGTTCGTGCTGGGCGGCCCGATGGGCGACGCCGGCCTGACCGGCCGCAAGATCATCGTCGACACCTATGGCGGCTGGGCCCGCCACGGCGGCGGAGCGTTCTCCGGCAAGGATCCCTCCAAGGTGGACCGATCGGCCGCGTACGCGATGCGCTGGGTGGCCAAGAACGTCGTCGCAGCGGGTCTGGCGCAGCGCGTCGAGGTGCAGGTGGCCTACGCGATCGGCAAGGCGGCCCCGGTCGGCCTGTTCGTCGAGACCTTCGGCTCCGAGACCGTCGACCCGGTCAAGATCGAGAAGGCCATCGGCGAGGTGTTCGATCTGCGGCCCGGGGCGATCGTGCGCGACCTGGATCTGCTGCGCCCCATCTACGCTCCGACCGCCGCGTACGGCCACTTCGGCCGCACCGACATCGAGTTGCCCTGGGAGCAGCTCGACAAGGTCGACGAGCTGAAGGCCGCGGTCTAGCTTCCGCATCTCGGGCGACCGCCTTGGCACCGCCGGGCGGCAGTATCCTGGCGGGGCGATGGGGCGAGATCGATCGAACGGCCCGGACCGGATCAGCCGGGGCCTGCAGTTCGCGTTACGGGGACGGCGTGATCCGGCGCCGTTGGCCGGCCAGCGCAGCCGCGCCGGCAACGCGATGGGTGACCTGCACACCCGCAAGGTGCTGGACCTGACGATCCGGCTGGCCGAGGTGATGCTGTCCTCCGGTGCCGGCACCGCGGATGTGGTGGCGACCGCCCAGGACGTGGCGCAGGCCTATCAGCTCACCGACTGCGTCGTCGACATCTTCGTGACCACCGTGTTCGTGTCCGCTCCGCCGACCGCAGACAGTCCGCCGATCACGATCGTGCGGGCGGTGCACGCCCGGTCGACCGACTACACCCGGGTGGCCGAGCTGGACCGGCTGGTCGGGCGCATCACCTCGGGTGGGGTCACGGTCGACGAGGCCCATCGGGCCATGGACGAGCTGACCGAACGCCCGCACCCGTATCCGCGCTGGCTGGCGACGGTCGGGTGGGCCGGGTTCGGCCTGGGCATCGCGATGCTGTTCGGCGGCAACTGGCTCACCTGTGTGCTGGCGGCCCTCAGTGCGGCGGCGATCGACCGGGCCGGCAGGCTGCTCAACAAGGTCCGCACGCCGTTCTTCTTCCAGCACGTGATCGGGGCGATGATCGCGACGCTGGTGGCGGTGGGGGCCTACTACTTCTTCGGCCAGGGTCCGACGACACTGGTCGCCACCGGGATCGTGATGCTGCTGTCAGGGATGACGCTGGTCGGCGCGATGCAGGACGCGGTGACCGGATACATGATCACCGCGGTCACCCGGCTCGGCGAGGCACTGTTCCTGACCGGGGGGATCGTGGTCGGCATCCTGGCCGGGCTGCAGGTCGCCGAGCTCGTCGGCGTGCGTATCGAGTTGCACGTCGACGCGACCCAGAGCTTCATCGTGCCCTACCGGCCGCTGCCGATCGCGCTCGCTGTGCTCGGTGCCGCACTGGCCGGGGTGTGCTTCACGGTCGCCAGCTACGGCCCGCTGCGTTCGGCGCTCACCGCCGGTGCGGTCGCCGGGATCGCCGAGCTGACGTTGATCGGCCTGGGCACGGCGGGTTTCGGCCAGGTCGTCGCGACCGGGATCGCCGCGGTGGGCGTCGGTGTGCTCGCCACGCTCATCTCGATCCGGCGGCAGGCGCCCGCCCTGGTGACGGCGACCGCGGGCATCATGCCGATGCTGCCGGGTCTGGCGGTCTTCCGTGCGGTGTTCGACCTGGCCGTCGACGAGGAGTTCGGTGACGGGCTCACCCAGCTGGTGGCGGCCGCCGCGGTGGCGCTGGCACTGGGCAGCGGGGCCGTGCTCGGCGAGTTCATCGGCGCGCCGCTGCGTTACCGGGCCGGCCGGGTCAGCGACTTCCTGCGGGCGGACGGGCCCCCCGGGCTGCGCCGGGCGGTCGGCTCGGTGGTGCAGCTGCACCCGTCGGACATCGGCAGCGCCGGGCCGGTCGATGAGGGCGACGACGCACACGATCGGCACTCGCGCAGCGTGGCCCTGCGGCCGGATCTCGGGCACGAAGGTCAGCACGGCGACCGCGGTCAGCCGGGCTGACCGGGTTCACGGCTACGTGGTGAACGCGTAGTCGTCGATCGGGAACCGGCGGCTGCGCCAGGCGGCCTCGGGCGTGCTGGCCGGTCGCAGCGGCACGTCGCCGTGCTTGTCGAAGTAGTAGCTGTTGGCGTGCCGGCAGCTGTCCTGCCAGAAGATCTGGCGGTGACGTTTGCTCATCATCTCGGCGAAGTAGCGGTCGTTGGCCTCCCGGCGCACCTCGACGAGCGTGGCCCCGCGCGCCCGGGCGGCCGTCAGGCAACGCACGATGTGGCGGGTCTGGGCCTCGATCAGCGCGAAATACGACGAGCCGACGTAGCCGTACGGTCCGAACACCGTGAAGAAGTTGGGAAACCCGGGCACGCTGACCCCTTCGTAGGCCTGCAGCCGGTGCTCGTCCCAGAACCCGGCCAGCGAGCGCCCGCCCGGACCGGTCAACGGGAAGGTGGGCAGGTTGTCGGTGCCCATGACCTGAAAGCCGGTGGCCAGGATCAGCACATCGGCCTCACGCAGGGTGCCGTCGGTGGTGGCCACACCGGACCCGGTGACCTTGTCGATCGGCTCGGTCACCAGCTCGACGTTGTCGCGGTTGAACGTCGACAGATACGTGTTGTGGAATCCCGGGCGTTTACAGCCCACCGCGTAGCGGGGCGTCAGCTTCTCGCGCACCACCGGGTCGTGCACCTCCCGGCGCAGGTATGCGCGACCGGCGGCATCCATCCGCCCGGCCATCGGGTTCACGGTGAAGTACTGGGCGGCCAGCGGGAAGGTCAGCTCCACGTAGGCCTGGCTGACCAGGCGCTGCGCCGCGCGGCCGGCGCGCAGCCGCATCAGCCACCGCGCGGCCCCGGACAGCGGTACGTCGGCCTTGGGGAAGCACCAGATCGGGGTGCGCTGGTACACCGTGAGGTGTTCGGCGATCGGCGCGATCTCGGGGATCACCTGCACCGCCGACGCGCCGGTGCCGATGATCGCGATCCGCCTGCCGCGCAGGTCGACGCCGTGGTCCCAGCGCGCGGTGTGCATGGTGTGGCCGCCGAACGAATCCACCCCGGCGACGTCGGGCAGCTTCGGGACGGTCAGCACCCCGCTGGCATTGATCAGGTGGCGGGCCGTCATCTCGGCACGCCCGGCGGGCGAGTCCACGATGACCCGCCAAAGCCGTCGCTCTTCATCGAAGTCCGCGCCCACGACGGTGGTCCGGAAACGGATTCTGGCCCGCAGGCCGTACTTGTCGACACAGTGGGTGGCGTAGGCCGCCAGTTCGCGTCCCGGGGCGTAGGTGCGCGACCAGGAGTCGCTCTGCTCGAACGAGAACTGATACGAGAACGACGGGATGTCCACGGCGACGCCCGGGTAGGTGTTCCAGTACCAGGTGCCGCCCGGCTGGTCACCGGCCTCGACGATCACGTAGTCGCGCAGGCCGGCCCGGTCGAGCGCTATGCCCGCGCCGATGCCGGAGAACCCGGCGCCGACTATCAGGGTTTCACAGTCGGGTTCGCGATCGGTGAGAGTCATCAGACCTCTGGGTGGACGGTGGAAACCGCACCGCGCCCGGTCATCCGGGCCGCAGGGCCGCCCGCAGTGCGGCGAGCCCGCGCTCGGTCGCCTCGCCCGCCGCCGGGGCCGCCGAGGCGAAGTTGACGAACCCGTGGACCATCGTGGGTGCGTTGTGCAGCTCGACGGAAACACCTGAAGCACTGAGCAATTCGGCGTAGCGCGCGCCGTCGTCACGGATCGGGTCGTGCTCGGCGGTCCCGATGTAGGCGGCGGGCAACCCAGACAGATCCGCGGTGTTCGCCGGGGCGAGTGTCGGTGGAAGCGACGCCGGATCGTCCATATCGAGATCGGCGGGCAGATACCACTGCAGGAACGCGTCGACGACGTCGCGGTCCAGCATCGGCGCATCGACGTTCTCGGCGATCGACGGCAACGTCATGTCCCCGGTGGTCGACGGATACCACAGCAGCTGGAATGTCAGCGCAGGCCCGCCGTTGTCGCGGGCCAACTGCGCAACGACCGCCGAGAGGTTCCCCCCGGCCGAGTCGCCCGCCACCGCGATGCGGGACGGGTCGCCGCCCAGCTCCCCGGCGTGTTCACCCAGCCACTGCAGGGCGGCCCAGGCGTCGTCCACACCCCGGGGGAACGGATGCTCGGGCGCCAACCGGTAGTCGACGGAGACGACGATCGCCTCGGCGCCGATGGCGTGGGCGCGGGCGACACCGTCATGGGTGTCCAGGTCGCCCACCGACCAGCCGCCGCCGTGGTAGTACATCACCACCGGAAGGTCCTCGTGCTGTTCGATCGGCGGCCAGTAGATCCGCACCGGGATATCGGTGATCGTGCCGAAACCGACGGTGCGTTCCTCGATGCGCATCGGCGGCAACGACTCCGGAGGCGGGGCCAGCGCCCGCAGTTTCTGCCGGGCCACTTCGACACCGTCCTCGACCGTGAAGTGCAGCGGGAAGGCTTCCAGCAGCGCATTGAGCTCCGGATCGATGCCCGGCCGTGTCGTCGCGGGATCGGTCATGGCTTCACGTTAGCGCGGCACGCAGGGCTCGTAGCCCGAGTTCGGCGGCTTCGGTCGCGGCCGGCACCACCCCTGCGTAGCCGAGGTAGCCGTGCACGAGGGTCTCGGCGTTGTGCAATTCCACCGCAACCCCGGCGGCGGTCAGCAGCTCGGCGTAGCGGACCCCGTCGTCGCGGAGCGGATCGTGGCCGGCCACCGCGATGTAGGCCGCGGGCAGCCCGGCCAGCTCGCCGCGGGCGGGCACCAGCGTGGCCGGGGGGCTGGTCACGTCCACTCCGGAGCCGTCGAGATACCACCTGGTGAAGGCCTTGCAGGCCGCCGTACCGAGCACCGGCGCGTCGGCGTTCTCGGCGAACGACGGCAGCGCGGTGTCGAAGGTCGTCGACGGATACCAGAGCAGTTGGTACCGCAGCGGGGTGCCGGCATCGCGGGCCAGCTGTGACATCACCGCGGCGAGGTTGCCGCCCGCGGAGTCGCCGGCCACCGCCACCCGGGCGGGGTCGGCGCCGATCCGGCCGGCTTCCCGCAGCACCCACTGTGTCGCGGCCCAGGCGTCGTGCACGGCGGCGGGGTAGGGATGCTCGGGAGCCAGTCGGTAGCCCACCGACACCACCACCGCCCCGGCGACCGCGGCGTGCAGCCGCGCGGTGCCGTCGTAGGTGTCGAGGTCGCCGACCGACCATCCGCCGCCGTGGATGAAGACCACCGCGGGGAGCGCGGCAGCTCCTCGAAGCGTCGCCTGGCCGCGCCCGCCCCGCCGTCGGTGGTCAGCCGGAACGGCACGGCGGACAGCACCTTGCGCAGGACTGCGTCGAGTTCGGTGGGGCCGGTGATCATGCCAGGCAGGGTAGCCGGCTCGCAACGGGGCGGTTTTGTAGGTTCTGCCCATGACGACAACCAACGCGGCGGCCCGGGCCGGATCTCTGCGCAGGGCGCTGTGGACGGCCGCGGCGGCGGTCGCGGCCGGCTACGGGGTGTTCCTCGTCGTGACCGCGCTGCAGTTGCCCGCGGGCGCCGAGCTGACCGGCCGGTTCACCCTGCAGCCCGCGGTCAAGGCGCTGGCCGCGGTGCTGCTGGCCGCGGCCGCGCTGACCCACCCCCGGCTGCGGGAGCGGCGCTGGCTGGTGGCCGCCCTGGTGTTCTCCGCGGCCGGTGACTTCCTGCTCGCGATGCCGTGGTGGGAGCCGTCGTTCGTGCTGGGTCTGGCCGCGTTCCTGCTGGCGCACCTGTGCTTTCTGGCCGCGCTGGTGCCGCTGGCCACCATGACGCCCACGCGGGTGGGCGCCGCCGCGCTGACCCTCGCCGCCTGCGCCGCGCTGCTGGTGTGGTTCTGGCCCCGGCTGCTCGCCGACGGGATGGCCGTCCCGGTCACGCTCTACATCGCGGTGCTGGGTGCGATGGTGTGCGCGGCGTTGCTCGCCGACCTGCCGACACCCTGGACCGCGGCCGGGGCCGTGTGTTTCGCGGTGTCCGACGCGATGATCGGCGTCGGCCGGTTCGTGCTGGGATCGGAGGTCCTCGCGGTGCCGATCTGGTGGGTGTACGCCACCTCGCTGTTGCTGATCACCGCCGGGTTGCTGTTCGGCCGGGCGTCCGTACCGTCTGCTACACCTGCGGTGTGACGATCACCAGGCGCGCCGCCGAACACGAGCCGGTGGCCCGGGTGCTGCCGATGCTGTCGGTGCCGCACCTGGACCGCGAGTTCGACTACCTGGTGTCCGCCGAGCAGTCCGACGACGCGCAACCGGGCTGCCGGGTCCGGGTCCGCTTCCACGGCAGGCTGGTCGACGCCTTCATCCTGGAAAGGCGTTCGGACACCGACCATGTCGGCAAACTGGGCTGGCTGGAGAAGGTGGTCTCCGCCGAACCGGTGTTGACCCACGACATCCGCCGCCTGGTCGACGCGGTCGCCGCGCGCTACGCGGGCACCCGCGCCGACGTGCTCCGGCTGGCGGTGCCCCCACGTCACGCCACGGTCGAGAAGCGGCCACCACCGTCGCTGGAGCCGCTGTTCCCGCAACCCGTCGACACCGCCGCCTGGTCGGCCTACAACGGCGGCGCGCAGTTCATCGCGGCGCTCGGCGACGGGCGGGCCGCTCGTGCGGTGTGGCAGGCGCTGCCGGGGGAGTCCTGGCCACAACGGCTGGCCGAGGTTGCCGCGGTGGCCGTCCATGCCGGGCGCGGTGTGCTGGCGGTGGTGCCCGATCAGCGCGACGTCGACCTGCTGCACGCCGCAGCCGTCGCGCAGGTGGACGGATCCCGGGTGGTCGCGCTGTCGGCCGGGCTGGGGCCCGCCGAGCGCTACCGCCGGTGGCTGACGGCGCTGCGTGGCAGCGCACGGCTGGTGATCGGTACGCGCAGTGCGGTTTTCGCGCCGGTGTGCGAGCTGGGTCTGGTGTTGATGTGGGACGACGGAGACGACTCGCTGGTCGAGCCGCGCTCCCCGTACCCGCACGCCCGGGAGGTGGCGATGCTGCGTGCCCACCAGGTTCGCTGTGCGGCGCTGATCGGCGGGTACTCCCGCACTGCCGAGGCGCAGTCGCTGGTGGGCAGCGGCTGGGCGCACGACCTGACCGCCTCCAGACAGACGGTGCGGGAGCGCGCACCGCGCGTCGTTGCGCTGGAGGACAGTGCCTACGCCCAGGAACGCGATCCGGCCGCGCGGACCGCGCGGCTGCCCACCGTCGCCCTCGACGCGGCGCGCGCAGCGTTGCGGGACGACGCTCCGGTGCTGGTGCAGGTTCCGCGGCGTGGCTACGTGCCCGCGCTGGCCTGTGCGCGCTGTCGCACGATCGCGCGCTGCAGGCACTGCACCGGGCCGCTGTCGCTGCCGGGCCGTGACGCGCCCGGTGCGCTGTGTCGGTGGTGCGGCCGTGAGGAGCCGGCGCTGCGTTGCACCCGGTGCGGCTCCGATGCGGTGCGCGCGGTCGTGGTGGGCGCCCGGCGCACCGCCGAGGAACTCGGCAGGGCGTTTCCCGGCGTTCCGGTGGTCACCTCGGGCGGTGAGAACGTGGTCGCCGCGGTGCCGCAGCGCCCGGCCCTGGTGGTGGCTACCCCCGGCGTGGAGCCGGTCGCCGACGGCGGCTACGGCGCGGCGCTGCTGCTGGACAGCTGGGCCCTGCTGGGCAGGCAGGATCTGCGCGCCGCCGAGGACACCCTGAGGCACTGGATGGCGGCATCGGCGTTGGTCCGCCGCCGGGACCTGGGCGGCACGGTCGTGGTGGTCGCGGAGTCGGCGATCCCCACCGTGCAGGCGCTCATCAGGTGGGATCCGGTCGGCCACGCCGAGGCCGAGTTGGACTCCCGCACCGAGGTCGGCCTACCCCCGGCGGTGCACATGGCCGCCGTCGACGGCGACCCCGGCGCGGTGGCCGCACTGCTGGCCACGGTGGACCTGCCCGACGGCGCCGACGTGCTGGGTCCCGTCGCACTGCCCGGCGCTGCCCGCAGGCCCGCGGGAGTCGCGGTCGAGCAGACGGTCGACAGGATGCTGGTCCGGGTGCCCAGGGACCGCGGCCTGGCGCTGGCGGCCGCGCTGCGGCGGGCCATCGCCGTCGCCAGCGCGCGCCACGATCAGGAGCCGGTTCGTGTGCAGATCGACCCCATGCACATAGGGTGATGCGCGACGCAGTGTGTCCACCACCCGGGTGCCCGACAGGAGACGGCGATGTGGCGTGTGATCAAGCGGCTGATCGCGCTGGCGGTCATCGCGTTCGGGCTGCTGTGGCCGGTGGTGTTCCAGGGCGGTTCGACGGGCTCGGCGCCGTCGGACCCGGTGGTGTTCAACCACTATGGCGTAGACATCGTGGTCGACGCCGCGGGCGACCTGACCGCGGTCGAGACGATCGACGCCGAGTTCCCCAGCGGCCGGCACGGCATCTTCCGGTACTGGGACGTGGCCAACCCGAACGATCCGCGGATCCGGCAGAAACCGCGGATCACCTCGGTGCTGCTGGACGGGCGCCCGGTGCCCACCGAGTTGCTCTGGGAGGATGGTGAGCGGTTCCGGGTCGCCAAGATCGGGGATCCCGACCGCACCCTGAGCTACGGCGACCACGTCTTCGAGATCCGCTACACGATCCCGGGTGTGCTCGACCCCGGCGACACCGGGAGCGGCCGACTGTTCGCCGGATCCACCGACGGGCCGGGTGAATCGCCGTCGGTGTTCTTCTGGAACGTGATCGCGCCGGCCTGGAACAACTACATCCGCCGCGCCGACATCACCGTGACCCTGCCCGGTGAGGTCGGGCGGGTGCAGTGTTCGGTCGGCCTCGGCGTCGGGAGGCGCTGCGACGACGTGTCGCGAAGCGGTCACCGGCTGTCGATCTCGGCGGATTCGCTGTCGCCGCGCACCCCGGTCACCGTGCGTGCCGGGGTGGACGTCCCGACCCCGCCGCGCGCGAGCCTGCCGTGGTCCTATTCGTGGGATCGGGTCCTGGGGCAGTCGGTGGCCGGGGTGGCCTGGATGGTCGGGCTCACGGTGCTGTTCGCGCTGGCGGCCCTGCTCTGGTACCGCGCGGTCACCGAGCGCCCGCCCGGTTTCCCGCTGCAGTACGCGCCGCCGCCCGGGCTCGGCCCGGTCCAGGTGGAGTACATCCGCACCGAGGCGGTGCCCAGCCACGGGCTCACCGCCACGCTGTTCTATCTCGCCGAACGTGGGCTCATCACCCTGCAACAGGTCAGCAACAAGCAATGGAATGTGCGATCCATCGGTGAACAAGGTTCGTGGGCCGATGTCGACCCGGTCAGCATCGCGGTCGCCTCGGCGCTGAAGGTGATGAAGCCGGGATCGGAGTTCGAGGCCAAGAAGACCGTCAGTTCGGGCAAGAAGCTCGAAAAGGCCAAGACCGACATGGGCAAGGCGGTCCAGCAGTGGGCGCTCGGCTCGGGGCTGATGGTGGCGCGCAAGCGCGAGCTCTGGTTGCGGGCCGCCAACGGCCTGGCCTTCATCCTGATGATCTGCGCGTTCTTCACCTGGGGCTTCCCGGCCACCATGTGGGCGCTGCCGTTCATCGCGTTCTTCGCCTGCTCGGCTCGCTCGTGGCGGCCCGGCATCGGGACCCGGCGCACCGCCGCGGGGCGCGAACTGTGGTCGCGGGCAGGCGGATTCCACCGGATGCTGGCCACCGACTCCGCCGAGACCCGCTTCGACTTCTCGGCCCGTAAGGACCTCTACACGGCCTACGTGCCGTTCGCGGTCGCTGCCGGCGCGGCGGCGCTGTGGGCCAAGAAGTACCAGGAGTCCACCGGAACCGTTGCACCGCAACCACAGTGGTACGGAACATCGAGCTCCTCGTCCTCGTCCTCGTTCTGGGGCTCTGGGGGCGGTGATTTCGACAGCTTCGAGTCGGCGCTGTCCTCGTCGATCGGGGCCTACACCGCCTCGCAGCGGTCCAGCTCCTCGAGCAGCGGGGGCGGATTCAGCAGCGGTGGCGGCGGCGGTGGCGGCGGCGGAGGAGGAGGTGGGTCATGGTGAGTTTCCTGCTGGCCGTGGGGCTGGCGCTGGCGGTGCTGGTGCTGATCGGATTCGTGCTGGGCTACAACAAGATCCGTTCCGCCGACGTGCGGGTCTCCGAGGCGCTCTCGGGCATCGACGTGGAGCTGACCCGGCGTGCGGCGCTGATCCCCAGCCTGGTGCACACTGTCGCGACGTTCGCCAGCCACGAAAAGGCCATCCTCGACCACGTCACCGATGCGCGGGCGGCGCTGACCACGGCCACCGGCGGGTCGTCGGTGGCCGAGCGCAGTGCCGCCGAGAAGCAGCTGGACACCGCGCTGGCCCCGGTGCTGGCGCTCGGGCAGGCCTACCCCGCGCTGAACTCGTCGAACAACTTTCTGGACCTGCAGCGCAACCTCGCCGACACCGAGGACAAGCTGGCGTTCGCCCGGCAGTACTACAACGACTCGGTGGCCGGCCTCAACCGGTTGCTCACCACGATCCCGTGGATGTTCGTCGGGCCGATGACCGGGGTGTCCGACAAGGAGTACTACCAGACACCGCGCTAGCGCTCCCTAGACTGGCGCGGTGCGTCTCGTCTTCGCCGGTACGCCGGAACCCGCCCTGCCGTCGCTGCGGCGGCTGATCGCATCGCCGCGACACGACGTCGTCGCGGTGTTGACCCGGCCCGACGCGGCCGCCGGACGGCGCGGTCGCCCGGCGCCGTCGCCGGTTGCCCAGCTGGCGGCCGAGCACGACATCCCGATCCTGCGGCCGGCCCGGCCGAACTCCGCGGAATTCGTCGCCGAGCTGACCGAACTCGCCCCGCAGTGCTGCGCCGTGGTGGCCTACGGCGCGGTGCTCGGCGACGCGCTGCTGGCCGTCCCGGCCTACGGCTGGGTCAACCTGCACTTCTCGCTGCTGCCGGCCTGGCGGGGGGCCGCGCCGGTGCAGGCGGCGCTGGCCGCCGGCGACACGGTGACCGGAGCCACCACGTTCCAGATCGAGCGCAGCCTCGACTCGGGTCCGGTGTTCGGTGTGGTCACCGAGACGGTTCGCCCCACCGACACCGCCGGTGATCTGCTCGAGCGGCTCGCCGACTCGGGCGCCGAGCTGCTGGAGGCGACGATGGACGGCATCGCCGAGCAGCGGCTCACCGCGGTCGCGCAGCCCGCCGACGGCGTCAGCCTGGCCCCCAAGGTCACCGTCGAGGATGCCCGGGTGCGCTGGGATCTGCCGGCGCACGTGGTGGACCGCCGGATCCGTGCGGTCACACCGAACCCGGGCGCCTGGACGATGGTCGGCGAACTGCGCATCAAGCTCGGGCCCGTCACCGTGCCGACCGATACCGAGGTGAGCCTGCAGCCGGGGGAGATCCGCGCGGACAAGCGGCAGGTGCTGGTGGGCACCGGCTCGGCGCCGGTGCGGCTGGGCACCGTCGTGCCACCGGGCAAGAAGGCGATGAACGCCGCGGACTGGGCGCGCGGTGCCCGGCTCGACGAGAGCGGGTGGGCCCGATGACGCGCCCCGGCGGCAGGCGGCCCACCCGGCGCACCCCGCTCGACCCGGCCCGTCGGGCGGCGTTCGACGTCCTGCGGGCGGTGTCCGAGCGCGATGCCTATGCCAACCTGGCGCTGCCGGCGCTGCTGCGCGAACGCCGGATCACCGGCCGGGACGCGGCGTTCGCGACCGAGCTCACCTACGGTGCCTGCCGGACCCGCGGCCTGCTCGACGCGGTCATCGCCGCCGCCGCCGGCCGGCCGGTCGACCGGATCGACCCGGTGCTGCTGGATCTGCTCCGGCTGGGCGCCTACCAGCTGCTGCGCACCCGTGTCGACGACCACGCCGCGGTGTCCACCACCGTCGAGCAGGCCGGTATCGAGTTCGATACCGCGCGAGCAGGATTCGTCAACGGTGTGCTGCGGGCCATCGCCCGGCGCGACGAATCGGACTGGGTCGCCGAGCTGGCCCCGGCGGCGGGCTCGGATCCGGTCGGGCACCTGGCGTTCACCCATGCCCACCCGCGCTGGATCGCGCAGGCCTTCGCCGACGCGCTGGGCGCACGGGCCGGGGAGTTGGGGGCGCTGCTGGCCGCCGACGACGCGCGCCCGGAGGTGCATCTGGTGGCGCGCCCCGGCGTGCTCACCGCGGCGGAGCTGGCAGAGCAGGTGGGTGGCACGGTCGGTCGGTACTCGCCGTACGCGGTGTATCTGGGCGAAGGCGACCCGGGCGCGCTGGCGCCGGTGCGCGACGGAGCGGCGCTGGTGCAGGACGAGGGCAGCCAGCTGGTCGCGCGGGCGCTGACCGTCGCACCGCTGGACGGGCCCGACGATGGGCGCTGGCTGGACCTGTGCGCCGGGCCCGGTGGCAAGACGGCGCTGCTGGCCGCGCTCGGACAGCCCGCGGGCGCCACCGTCACCGCGGTCGAGCCGGTCCCCGGGCGGGCCGATCTGGTCGAGCAGAACACCGCGGGCCTGCCCGTCGAGGTGCTCCGGGTGGACGGCCGGGATCCCGGCCTGACCCCGGGATTCGACCGGGTCCTCGTCGACGCACCGTGCACCGGGCTGGGCGCGCTGCGGCGGCGGCCGGAGGCGCGCTGGCGCCGCCGGCCCGGCGACGTGCCCGCACTGGCTCGCCTGCAGCGCGAGCTGCTCGCGTCGGCGATCCGGTTGACCCGGCCCGGTGGTGTCGTGCTTTACGCGACATGCTCGCCGCATCTCGCCGAGACCGCCGGGGTGATCGCCGACGCCGTGCGCAGGCACCCGGTGGCGCCGCTGGACACCACGGCGCTGTTCGCGCCCGCCACCGATGTCGGCGACGGCCCCTCGGCCCAGCTCTGGCCGCATCGGCACGGAACCGACGCGATGTTCGCGGCGGCGCTGCGGGTGTCCGAAGCGGCGTCCTGAGCACCGATAGGCTGAACCCATGCCCGGACCGCTGCACCGTGACGCCAAGCCCGCGCCGATGATCGCCCCGTCGATCCTGGCTGCCGACTTCGCACGGCTGGCCGACGAATCCGCCGCGGTCCACGGGGCCGACTGGCTGCACGTCGACGTGATGGACAACCACTTCGTACCCAACCTGACGCTGGGGCTGCCGGTCGTCGAATCGCTGCTCAAGGCTACCGACATCCCGATGGACTGCCACCTGATGATCGAGAACCCCGACCGGTGGGCGCCGCCCTACGCCGAGGCCGGGGCCTACAACGTGACGTTCCACGCCGAGGCCACCGACAACCCGGTCGGCGTGGCCCGCGACATCCGCGCGGCCGGCGCCAAGGCCGGCCTGTCGGTCAAGCCCGGCACCCCGCTGGAGCCCTACCTGGAGATCCTGCCGCAGTTCGACACCCTGCTGGTGATGTCGGTCGAACCGGGGTTCGGCGGGCAGAAGTTCATCGCCGAGGTGTTGCCCAAGGTCGCCGTGGTCCGCCGTCTGGTCGATGCGGGGGAGCTGACCATCCTGATCGAGATCGACGGCGGCATCAACGCCGACACCATCGAGCAGGCGGCAGTGGCCGGGGTGGACTGTTTCGTGGCCGGATCTGCGGTGTACAGCGCCGCCGATCCCGCGGCGGCCGTCGAAGCGCTGCGCAAGCAGGCCGGCGCGGCGTCGGCGCACCTGGCGCTGTGAACCTCGACGCCGCGATGGCCGCGGCCATCGAGCAGGCCGAGCAGGTCAAAGGGCGGACCTACCCGAATCCGCCTGTGGGAGCCGTCATCCTGGATCGCGACGGGCAGATCGCCGGGGTCGGCGCGACGGAGCCGGTGGGTGGACCGCACGCCGAGGTGCTGGCGTTGCGGCGGGCCGGAGAGCGGGCGTCGGGCGGCACCGCGGTCGTCACCCTGGAGCCGTGCAATCACGTCGGCCGCACCCCGCCGTGCGTGGATGCCCTACTGTCGGCCGGCGTGTCCACCGTGGCGTTCGCGGTCGGCGACCCCAACCCGGTCGCCGCCGGTGGGTCCGTCCGGCTGGCGGACTCCGGTGTCGAGGTCATTCCGGGGGTGCTCACGCAGGCCGTGGCGGGCGGTCCGCTGCGTGAGTGGCTGCACAAGCAGCGCACCGGATTACCGCATGTGACATGGAAATTCGCCACCAGCGTGGACGGCCGCAGCGCCGCCGCCGACGGCTCGAGTCAATGGATCACCAGCGAGGCCGCCAGGACCGACGTGCACCGCAGGCGGGCGGCCGCCGACGCCATCGTGGTCGGCACCGGCACGGTGTTCGTCGACGACCCGGTACTGACCGCGCGTCTCCCCGACGGCAGCCTCGCCGACCGCCAACCCCTTCGGGTCGTGGTCGGTGAGCGTGAGATCTCGCCCGATGCAAGGGTTCTCAACGACGACTCGCGGACGATGGTGATCCGCACCCGCGATCCCCACGAGGTGATGAAGGCGCTCTCGGACCGCACCGACGTGCTGGTCGAGGGCGGGCCCACGCTGGCCGGGGCATTCCTGCGGGCCGGCGTGATCGACCGGATCCTGGCCTACGTGGCGCCGATCCTGCTGGGCGGGCCGATCACCGCGGTCGACGACGTCGGTGTGCCCAGCATCGCGCAGGCTCAGCGCTGGCAGTTCGACGGTGTGCGGACCGTCGGCCCCGACGTGCTGCTCAGCCTGGTGCCGGCCTGAACCCGGGGCGTGACGCAACCCGTTGACCTGCGTCTTCGTGGTTGTCATCACACCGATTCGGCGGTGCGGCGGCGCCGTCTGGCGCCCTCCGGGATCGGTACACTTGTGCCAGCGCCGGGGAGTGATTCTCCGGCCCGGATATCGCGCTTTCACCGACGACTTGCGCTTGGAAAGCACGAGCAAAGGACGACGAGCATGACTGCATTGCAGGACTGGCTCAGCAACAGTCCGATCGGTCCCCGAGGCATCAAGGCCATGATCTGCAATGTCTGGCGGGGCCTGACCGCTGAGCAAGCCGCACCGGTCGAGGAGCCTCAGCTGATGGGGCGTGGGCTCGAGCGCTGCTGAGCGTCGCCGGGACCCCCGGGTTCCGGCTCGTCGGCGTGCTCCCCGCGCCCGCTGATCAGCAGGCCGAGCAGTGCGCCCACCACACACACGATCGCGGTGATCGTGAAGATCTCGCCGTACTGCAGCACGTAGGCCTCACGGACCCTGGCCGCCTCGGCGACCAGGCGCTCGGCGAGCGTGTTGGCGTTCGGATCGGCGGGGATGCTGGCCAGGTGCTGGTTGAAGCGGTACAGCCCCCATGCCGACAGCGCCGCGATGCCGATCAGCATGCCGATCATCCGCGCGACGACGACGCCCGCCGATGCGATGCCGTGCCGGTCGGCGGGCACCACCCGCAGGGTGGCCGAGGTCAGGGGGCCGATCACCAGCCCCAGCCCGAGACCGGCGATCGACAGGTCGGTGTCGAGCACCGGCAGCTGCACGAAGCCGAGGTCGTGCCGGGCCGCCAGCAGGTCGGCCGGCCACCTGGAGATCAGCAGGTAGCCGCCCGCGGCGATCAGCAGACCCACGAACGCCACGATCCGGTCGCCGACCCGGGTGGCCAGCCAGCCGCCGAGCAGCGCACCGATCGGCAGCGCGATCAGGAAACGCAGCAGCAGGAACGCGGCCTGGGTGTGGTCCTGGCCCAGCACACCCTGGCCGAACAGCTCGACGTTGACCAGCGTCACCATCAGCGCGGCGCCGGCGGTCAGCGAGGCGCCCAGTGCGGCCAGGAAGGGCCGGAAATGCACCCCCGCGGGGTCCAGAAGCCGGGTCCGGGCGAACTTCTCCCAGACGAAGAACGCCACCGCCGCCACCACCGCCGCGATGAGCACCGGCAGACCCCAGCTGGGCAGCACGTGCTTGCCGTCCGGTGCCGGGTTGTACAGGCCGACCACCGCGAGGCCGAGCGCGATGGCCAGCAGCACACCGCCGACGACATCGACCTTCTGCGGATCGTCGGTCTGGGCCCGACCGGGCAGGCTGAAGTGGATCATCACCATGGCGACCAGCGCGAGCGGCACGTTCACCCAGAACACCGCCTGCCAATGCTGGAACGCCCAGACCAGCGCGATGCCGTAGATCGGGCCGAGCACGCTGCCGAGTTCCTGCGCCGCGCCGACACCTCCCAGCACGGCGGCCCGGTTGCGGGCCGCCCACAGATCTGCGGCCAGCGCCAGCGTCACCGGGAGCAGCGCACCGCTGGCGGTGCCCTGGATCACCCGCCCGACGACCAGCATGGTGAGGTCGGTGGACAACGCGGTGATCACCGAACCGACCGCGAAGCCGGCCAGGCTGACCTGGATCAGCGTCTTGCGGCCGAACCGGTCGGAGGCCCGGCCCAACAGTGGCATCGCCGCGATGTAGCCGAGCAGGTAGCCGGTGATGATCGGGGTGACCCGCTGAATCTGATTCACGCCGATACCGACGTCGCGCATGATGTCGGTCATCAGCGTGACGACGACGTAGGTGTCCAGCGCGCCGAGCACCACCGCCAGGCTGCCCGCGCCGATGGCGATCCGGCGGTTGGCGGATGCCGGCGTCGACGCCGCCGTGCCGGCAGCCGAGGTGCCGCGCATCACACCGCGGGTTTGTCGACGGTCACCGGCTCGCCCCACTTCGACAGCGTCATCGTGACGCTGTTGCCGGGACTGGGCTCGAGCCGGACCTGCATGAGCTCGTGGTTGCCGTCCTCGGCGACCCACGCGGTACCCGGGACCGGGCCGGTCGCGGCGATCTGCGGCGCGATCTTGTTGACGGCGTCGGCGCTGACCATGCCGGTGATGCGCACCGTGGCCACGCCCTCGATCGTTTCGCGTCCGTCCGCCTTGGGGTCGGAGAAGTTGGCCAGCACGTTGGCCAGCCCGGCGTCGGGATCCAGGATCGCGGCGACGTTGTAGATGTCGGAGGCCGGACCGAAGTTCGACAGGGCGCCGCCCGCGGTGATCGCGGCATAGAGGTCGCCTTCGGCCACCACGAACTGGACGCCTTGGAGTCGCTGGCCCAGGAAGATGATGTCCGCCGTGCCCTTGGCCCCGACCGTCGGCGTCTGGGTCAGGTCGCCCTCGATCGACTCGACCGGCAGTTCGGCGATCTGGCCCTGCACCGCCAACCGGAGGTGCGCGCTGCTCTCGGTGCTGGTTGTCTGGCTGGAGTCCTTCAGCAGGGTCGCAGCGTCCGGAAGTTCGGCGCCGCCGTCCTTGGAGGACGATCCGGAGCACCCCGCGATGAGGGTGACGACTGCGACAAGGGCGGCGAGGATCGCCAACAGGCGGGTCTGCATGCCTGCATCCTAGAGGGTGCCGGACCGTGGCCGGAGTCCACCGGCCCGCGTCGGACTGGCAAGCATGGCTGCTGAACTGCGCTTTCGTCGGCTCGCGATAGATCGGGGCGATTGGCTGCGTCGGCGGGCGGGCCCTCTAGGCTGGACGGCGTGTTCACCGGAATCGTCGAAGAGTTGGGCGAGATCGTCGGCCGGGAGGACCTCGGCGACTCCGCCCGGCTGGTCATTCGTGGGCCGATCGTCACTTCGGATGCCGGGCACGGGGATTCGATCGCGGTCAACGGGGTCTGCCTGACCGTGGTGGAGGTGCTGGCCGACGGGTCGTTCTCCGCGGACGTGATGGCCGAGACGCTCGACCGGTCCAGCCTGCGCGGCGCCGGCGTGGGCGCGCGGGTGAACCTGGAGCGCGCCGCGGCGATCAGCAGCAGGCTCGGCGGTCACATCGTGCAGGGTCACGTCGACGGGACCGGCCACGTCATCTCCCGCACCCCGTCTCAGCACTGGACGGTGGTACGCATCGCGCTACCAGTCGCGTTGGCGCGCTACGTGGTGCAGAAGGGCTCGATCACCGTCGACGGGGTGTCGTTGACGGTGTCGGGGCTCGGCCCCGACTGGTTCGAGGTGTCGCTGATCCCGACCACGCTCGAGCTGACCACGCTCGGCGGTGCGGAGGTCGGGGCGCCCGTCAACCTCGAGGTCGACGTGATCGCCAAATACGTTGAACGGCTGCTGGGCGAGAAGTACGGCTCTAGCAGCGCAGATGCGCCGTAGTTGCGATGACCTGATGACCTATACGGTTACCGGCGATACGCCCGTTCAGACTGGGTCGGGTGTGGCATTCTGCGGGGGTGTCCGCTGATCCTGCGGCACCGCCGTCGGGGTGGTGACGTTTT
>NZ_JAIFZS010000027.1 GCF_019710635.1 Mycolicibacterium xanthum | reverse complement strand
AAGTACGGCTCTAGCAGCGCAGATGCGCCGTAGTTGCGATGACCTGATGACCTATACGGTTACCGGCGATACGCCCGTTCAGACTGGGTCGGGTGTGGCATTCTGCGGGGGTGTCCGCTGATCCTGCGGCACCGCCGTCGGGGTGGTGACGTTTTTGTTCACCGATGTGGAGGGGTCGACCCGTCGGTGGGAAGCCGACGCTGAGGAGATGCGGGCGGCGCTGGCCGCCCACGACGAAGTGCTGCGCCAGGCCGTTGAGGCGCACGGCGGTTGGGTGTTCAAGCA
Organism: Mycolicibacterium xanthum; assembly: GCF_019710635.1. GTDB lineage: Bacteria > Actinomycetota > Actinomycetes > Mycobacteriales > Mycobacteriaceae > Mycobacterium > Mycobacterium xanthum. The sequence goes on along the minus strand of NZ_JAIFZS010000027.1, from coordinate 129,080 downwards.
CACCGGCGACGGGATGTGTGCCGCGTTCACCTCGCCGCAGGGTGCCGTCGATGCGGCGATCACTGCGCAGCACAGTCTGGAGTTGCCGGTGCGGATGGGCATCGCGACCGGCGAAGCCGAACTACGCGGCGATGACTATTTCGGTGCGGTGCTCAATCGGGCGGCACGGGTGATGGCCGCCGGGCACGGCGGTCAGGTTCTGGTGGCCGAGTCGACGGCGGGGCTGATCAGCGGGGTTGATCAGCGGGGTTGATCTGCGGGACTTGGGGCCGCGGCGGTTGCGGGACTTGTCCACTCCGGTCGGGGTGTTCCAGGTTCAAGCGCCGGGGTTACGCACCGACTTTCCGCCGCTGCGGGCGTTGGATGTGACACCGGGGAACTTGCGGCCTCAGAAAACCAGCCTTGTCGGGCGCGAGTCCGAAGTCGCCGAGGTGAAAGCGACGCTGCGCGAGCATCAGTTGGTGACCCTGACGGGGGTGGGTGGGGTCGGCAAGACACGCCTGGCGCTGGAAGTCGCCGCCCAGGTAGTGGATGAGTTCCCGGACGGGGTGTGGGTTTTCGAACTCGCCAGCGTCGGCGATCCGGCGGCGGTGTCTGATGCGGTGGCTGCGGTGCTGGGTATCACCCAACAACCGGGCAAGAGCGTCAGCGAGTCAGTTGCGGCGGCGCTGGAGGGCCGGGTGCGGCTCTTGATGTTCGACAACTGCGAACACGTCGTCGAAGCTGCCGCCGATCTGGTCGAGGCCATCCTGGCGGCCTCGGCGACCGTCAAGATTGTGGCCACCAGCCGGGAAGGACTGGGCATCGCCGACGAGCAAGTGTGGACTGTGCCCTCGCTGGACGTGGCGGCGGGAACCGAGTCTGCCGCGGTGGCGCTGTTCACTGAGCGTGCTCGTAGCGTGGCGCAACACTTCTCGGCGTCCACGCCCGACGAAGCCGTAGCGGTCGTGGAGGTCTGCCGACGCCTGGACGGGATCCCGCTGGCCATCGAGTTGGCGGCCTCGCGGATGGCGTCGATGACGGCCGGTGAGGTCAGGGATCGGCTGGATCAGCGGTTTCGGCTGCTGGTGGGCTCCCGGCGCGGCCTGCACCACCATCACACGCTGCGCCAAGCGGTGGGGTGGTCATACGACCTGCTCAAGGACTCCGAAAAGTCGCTATTGACCCGGTGCTCAGTATTCGCCGGCGGATTCGACCTCGAAAGCGACTGTGCGGTAGCCGGTTTCGATGAATCCGACGACTTCGTCGTGCTGGACCTGCCGGATGCCTTTGCGTAAGTCGCTTCTCGTCGCTGACCGGTCTTCGGGGCGGACCCGCTACTCCATGTTGGAGGCCATCCGCCAGTTCGCGGAAGAACAACTCATGGCCAGTGGTGAGGCGGCGGAAGCGCGAAATGCGCATGCCCGCTACTTCGCCGGGCGCGAAGCCGATGTAATAGCCGTGTGGGACAGCCCCCGACAGCGTGCGGCCTACGACTGGTTCACGATCGAGCTGGCCAATCTACGCACCGCGTTTCGCTGGGCCGCCGATCAGCGCGATCTCGACGTGGCCGTCACCATCGCCACCTACGCGGCGTTCCTCGGACTGTGGGTCGAAAGGTACGAGCCCATCGCCTGGGCCGAAGAACTGATCGAGCCCGCCCGCACAGTCGACCACCCCCGGCTCGCATACCTGTATGTGACGGCGTCGCAGTGCTGCCTGGCCGGACGACCCGAAGCCGCTCTCCGCTACAGCAGTGCCGGTCAGACGGTGGTCAGTGCTGGCCGCGGCGAGGTGCCGTTCGGCCTCGAGGAAAAGCTTGGGGCTGCGTTCGTGTTCATCGGCCAGCCCGAACGGGCGGCCGAATGGTGCCGCACCCAGCTCGCACGTGGTCGCGACACCCACACCCTCACTTGGGCATCCCTCGTTCTGTCCTTGGCGATCGCTGGTAACTTTGACGAGGCGCAGGCGGCTGTGACCGGCCTGATCGACGCCGCCGAAGAGACCCGGAACCCGCACGCGCTGTCCTATGCACTGCTCGCCCGCGGCTTCGCCTACCGCGACAGCGATCCTGTCCGCGCGCTGGAGGACATGCGGCGGGGCTTGGTGATCGCCCAGGACAGCGGCAACCGTGCCAACGAGTCGCATGTGGCAGGCAGCCTGTGCCGCCTCGAAGCCGACCACGGCGACCCGTTGGCCGCACTCGATTACTTCTCGTTGTCGATCCGCAACTACCGCGACTCAGGCGACACCACCTCGATCCGTGTGCCGCTGGCTATCCTCGCTGGGTTTCTCGACCGAATCGAATGCCACGAATCAGCGGCCATCGCGGCCGGTTTCGCGTTCGATCGCCTCACCGCCGCCTGGGTCCCCGAGATCAGCACCACGATCGCCCACCTGCGTGAGGTTCTCGGCGACCGAACTTACGAATCGCTCGCCCGCAAGGGCGAGACGATGACCACCGCCGCCATCGTGACCTACGCTTACGACCAGATCGACCAGGCCCGCTCCAGCCTCACACACCCTGGCTGACATTCCCTTGGCGGGGCTACTCAGGGTTCGTCGGCGAACTCGTCGCCGTCATAGGTCCGCCACCGGGCCAAGCTGAGTGGACGAGCAGCATTCGGCCGCCTGGGGAGTCAAACCAGTCGTCAAGACACGTACTCGATAGTCGTCGCCGGCAAAGAATCGGGCCCTGACCTGTTGTGTAAAACGTCAGCGTTATACTAATGTGGTGTGGGAAGTCATCCTGGTTGAGGAGGTGGACGAGTGGTTCATGTCCCTCGACCAGGAGAGTGCTGAGGCCGTGAGCGGTGCTATCGACTACCTGGAAGCGAACGGCCCCATGGCGGGGCGTCCGATTGTGGACCGGGTGAAGGGGTCGAAGTACCACCATATGAAGGAATTGCGTCCCGCTGGCACGAGCATCCGGGTGCTGTTCATATTCGACCCACAACGACGAGCTGTCCTCCTGGTTAGCGGGGACAAGGCTGGGAATTGGAAGCAGTGGTATCCGGACAACATCCCCATAGCAGAGCGGCGATACGAGAACTGGCTGAAAACGGAAACAGGAGGTGAGTGACATGGCTAGGAATTGGCGTGAGGTTCGCGCTGAAGCAATTGCCTCGGGACGGCTTGATCCGCAGCGTGCGGAGAACGCTCGCAAGGAGGCTGAAGAAGTGGTGCGTGCGCATCGCCTCGCTGAAGTCCGAAAGGCGTTGGGCATGACTCGGCAGAGTGACATCGCCGAACGGATGGGCGTGTCTCAGGCTCGGGTATCCAAGCTTGAGCGCGGCGACCTGTCACATACGGAACTCGGCACGCTTCAGTCCTATGTTGCGGCACTGGGTGGTGAACTGTCCGTCACGGTGAGGATTGGGCAGGACAACATCGAACTCACCGGTTAGCGGGAAAGATAAGCCAAACGAGGCACCCCCGGCCATCGACCGGGGGTGTTCTTGTCGGGTGGCCTCTGCCTCGACTCCGTGATGTTCTCCCTCGGCCGTGAGAGACCGCAGAGCCACGAACACGTTTCGAGGGTGTCGATCTCACCGGAGTCGGCGATTCAGGGCCGTAGCCGTGTTGGCGGGGTCAAACATAACAACACCTATACGGTTGGCCAGCAACGTGCTCTACCTCGATGACCTTTACGGTTGGCCTCACAGCTAATCGCCAAATACGTTGAACGGCTGCTCTCACATGAAGACGGTTCTACCAGCGATGACGCGCCCTAACACGCCCAACTCGGGGTAGCACAATGCATACGTCAAACAACATTTCTGTTCATGCCGCTAAGCCCGTCCGACCTTGCTGTCGCGGTCGCGGAAACTCGCCCTGCAGGCCGAGAGAAGTCACCGCAGACCATCGCCAGCTACGGCGCGGGCGCGACCCATCATCCAGGGGCTTGGCTCACCATCGGCGCGTTTGCATAGTCGGATGGAACCTGAATCGGCTGCGGCGGATCTTTGGTCACTGTGGGTGCGGTGGCGATGTCGGATGGGATGTGAAAGTTGCCCGCAAGCTGCCGTGAGCCCTGCGGGCTGGCTGGCGGGGCAACACAATCGGCTCCGTCCCACACTCCGCCAGACTGGCCGCAGCAAAAGCGCTCGTGCCTGTACTGGTCCTCCCGAGAGTCGATCGGCCCGCCTTTCATGCATTCGTCGTATCGTTCTATGTCCCACGTCCCGCTGTTGTTGGGTGCGGCGGTCGCAATGGTTGGATAAGCGAGCGGGGTCCCGGCAACGGCCATGGCGCCGAGCAGCATCGCTGCGTACGTGAAGCGGTTCAGTTTGGGGCGGGTCACCTCAATCATCGTGGATTCCTCTCGTGGTCTGGTGAGGAAAATGCTCCTTCGTCGAGGGGTGCTTCAGTAATCGCCCAGAAGCCACGGTTGTCTTCCGAGGGGGAAGGTTTTGCTATCGGCCAGGAAAGCAAGCGGTCGGCCGTCCAGTCCCACGCGCACGGCCATGCCCGAGCCGTGACGGAAGGCGGACAAAGCTGCTGTAACTCTGCGAGATTGTTGCGCACGAGGTGCCGATCGGCACCACCCGGGGTCAGCCGAGCTGGTCGAGCTTGTCGGCGGCGCGGAGGAGTGCGACGGCGAGGCGTGGTATCCGGCCGTGCCGTGCAGGTCGATTTCCCAGTCGCCGACTATGGTCGCCCCCGACCCGTAATTGCGATGACCATATGACCTACACGGTTACCGGCGATATGCCAGGTCAGAGTGGGTCCGGTGTGGCATTCTGCGGGGGTGTCCGCTGGTCCTGCGGTGACGCCGTCGGGGGTGGTGACGTTCCTGTTCACCGATGTGGAGGTCGACCCGCCGGTGGGAAGCCGATGCCGAGGCGATGCGGGCGGTGCCGGCGGCCCACGAACAGGTGCTGCGCGGGGCCTCATCGCCCACTCCAATGTTCAACAGGCAACCGAGGTGAGCACTACGGTCTGAGGCCTATCCGCGGTTTGATGGAGTATGCGATGAAGAAGCACGCAACAACCGCACCCCATGCAATACGGGTTCTGGTCCGTGTTGTGCTGATGCTGATGGCGCTCGAGGCGGTCTTGATCGTCGTCTTCCGCCTACAGATACGCCCGGCGATCAACGCCATCCGGCGCTTCAACCGAGCCGTGCTCAACCCGGTGATGATGAAACCGGCCGGGTCTGCCCACCGGTACGCGTCTGTGATCCACCACCAAGGCCGAACCTCGGGACGGTCCTACGCGACCCCGGTCGTCGTCGAGCGGGCCGGTAGCCGCTTCTACATCCCACGGCCCTACGGCCCAACTGACTGGTGCGCCAACGTGACGGCGTCGGGCGGATGCACTGTCGAACACATGGGCAAGCGCTATGACGCCACGTCGCCAACACTCGTTCCGTTCGCAGAGGCGGCACCGCTGATTTCGGCGCGGTCACGGCGATCGCTCCGCCTCTACAACGTGCGTTCGTTCCTGCGACTCGACATCACCGGCGAGCATAGTGAGGTCGGGCAAGCCGGACAGCACATGCGACTGACATCCCCACGACAACAAGCAAGGCCACTTCGCGCAACGGTTCGCGTGGCTCTGATCGCCTGGGAGGCCTGGCGTTTCCGGCGCGGTGACGATGCGGCGATCTCCCGCCGCCAACAGAAGCGGCTACAGGCACTCTTCCGGCATGCCCGGACAGCGTCACCGTACTACCGGAACTTGTACCGAAACGTCCCGGCCGGGCCGGTGGATCTGGCGTCCTTACCGGTCGTGTCCAAGCCTGACCTGATGGTGCACTTCGACGACTGGGTGACCGACCCCGACATCACCATTGCTTCGCTGCGGCGGGACTTCCTGTCCGATCGCTCGCTGCTGGGAGCCCGCTACCTGGGCCGCTACCACGTCGGGACGACGTCGGGAACGAGCGGGGAGCCGGCCATCCTGATTCATGATGATGCGTCGTCGGCGTTGTTCGTGTTCGTGGGCCGCCGCGGCGAGTGGCGGTTCATCGCTCGATGGAACCTTCTGTGCGGGGTGTTGCGACGCGGGCTGCGGGTGGCGGCCCTGTTCGTCACCGGTGGGCACGTCGGAGCCTCCGCTGCGTTGACGTCTGTCCGCCGCCGCAGCAGCTTTCTGGCCAACCGTGTGCGCGTGTTCTCGGTGCTGCGGCCGTTGCCGGATCTGGTGCGGGAGATGAACGAGTTTCAGCCCACGGTCCTTGACGCATACCCCAGTGCGTTGGCCCTGTTGGCCGGCGAACAACGGGCCGGCCGGCTGATGATCCGGCCCCTGCTGGCGATCACCGGAGGCGAGCAGCTGACGGCCGCGCTTCGCGCCGACATCGAGTCGACGTTCGGCTGCCCGATCGAGAACCATTACATTTCAGCTGAATTCCCCGCCTTGGCGATGGAATGCCGGCACGGATTGTTCCATGTCAATAGCGACTGGTATCTGTTCGAGCCGGTTGATGAGAACTACCGGCCGGTCGCGGCGGGCGTTGTCTCCCATACTGTCTTGGTCACCGACCTCGCCAACCGGGTGCAGCCGCTGATCCGCTATGACCTGGGCGACCGGGTGAAAGTGGCCGACGCGCCGTGCAGGTGCGGCAATCGGCTGCCGGCGATCACGGTCGAAGGCCGTACCAGCGACCCCCTGTCGTTCGACGCACCGGACGGGACGGCGGTCACGGTGTTGCCGCTGGCGCTGGTAGCGGTGATCGAGGACACCCCCGGTGTGCATCGGTGCCAGGCCATCCGCACCGGCCCGCGGACCCTGACGGTGCGACTGGAGATGTCATCCGACGCCGACTCCGCCCACGTGTGGCGTGCGGTCGACGGGCGGCTGGGGGCGTTCTTCGCCGCTCAGGGGACCGCACGTATCGCCGTGGAACACGCGACCGAACCGCCCGCCATCGACCCGACAAGCGGCAAGTTCCAGCAGGTGTGGTCGGCGCGCTAGCTGCCACATGTGTTCGGATACCCATACGGTTGGCCGGCAACCTTCGCTACCTCGATGACCTACACGGTTGGCCTCACCGCTAACCGTCAAAAATGTTGAACGGCTGATGGCGGAGAAAACGGCTCTGACCGCAGAAATGGCCTCGAAGACGCCGGCCCGGCCTGGTCGTGGTGCCTGCGGTCCCGCAACGCGCCGTCGGTCTCGCCTGAAGACCGACCCCGTGCCGAACGACATGCTCGGGACTCTCGTGGGTGTTTCAGTCGGAGATACCCAGGAAATTTTTGATGTTGTCGCTGCACATGCGGGCGGCCACCTGTGGGCCGACAGCGTCGACGAGCGCCGCCAGTGACTTCTCCGAGTAGCCGAACGTGCTTTCGTTGTGCGGATAATCCGAAGACCAGAAGACCTTGTCGGCGCCGATCCGGTCGATGGACTGCAGCCCCAGCGGGTCGACCATGAAGGATGCGCTCATGTGCGTGTCCCAGTAGTACTGGATGTCGTGCTGGAGCTGGTAGGTGTACATGTGCTGGTAAGACGCCACCAGGTGTTCGGCGTCTTGAAGGGCCCAGGGCACCCACGCGATCCCGCCCTCGAACCAACCGATCCGCAACCCGGGGTTTCGATCGAGGATGCCGCCGAAGATGTACTTGGAGAAAACCTCTCGGAATCCATCGATGTTGGTCATCATGCTGACGACGATGCTGTTGAACTCCGATGGGATCTTCGGCGGCGTCTCTCCGATGTGGTGGGTGAGGGGGAGGCCGGCGTCCTCGATCTCGTCCCAGACCGGGATCATGGCCGTGCTCGCATAGTCGATCGGGTTGCCGTCGGTGTCCACGCCGGGGTTCAACGGCATCAGGAATGTCTTGAGGCCCAGTGATTTCAGCTCGGACAGCGTCCGTCGGGCTCCTTGCGGATCCCACCAGTTGATCAGCCCGACACCGTAGAAGTGGCCGTTGGACTGCTCCTGCAGCTCGGCGACGTATTCGTTGTAGACCCGGAAGGCGAGTTCGCGCACCTCCCTGTCGGGATAGTGGAACAGCGCCAGAATGGCGTTCGGAAACGCCAGTTCCTTGTCGATCCCATCCTCGCGGAGCTCCTGGATCCGGGCCTCCATGTTGTTGCTCGCCGCGCCGGGCAGGTCGTCGTACTGCATCACCACCGCGCTGAAGGTGTCCCACAGGAAGGACTTCCCTTTGACGCCGATGTGGTACGCCCCGTCGTCGTACCAGATCCGCGGAGCCTCCTCTTTGAGACTGTCGGGGAACCTCTCGTAGAAGATGTCGTACGCGATCGTGATGTGATTGTCGGCGGAGAACACCTCGGTTCCGACGGGCAGACCGACGTCGGCCTTGTCCGCGTGGCCGTGCCGATTCTTCGGCGCGCCGAATCCTTCCGGCGGATACAGCGTCTTGGTGCCGGATTGGGTGGACATCATCGATCCTCCGTTCGGATCCCCGGGCAGGGGGCGGCGCCAGGTGACGGGCGGCTCGTCGATGCCGCAGTCGAGTCGGTCGTGCTCGAATGGAACCTCATCCGTCGATATTGCAAGATGCGGGGTCGGAATGCGGCGGAACACTTCGTCTCGCCCGGAGAATCGCCGAGCAACCCAACCCGCGTCGTTCACCGTCATGTGCGTCGGTTCGGAGTTTCCGGACGAACCAGCGACAACCGCCAGTCGGCCTAGCGGAGGCTGTATCGAGAGCCCCCTCGGTCTGCCCTGCACCGGCGGCAATAACCGGCTCTTGCGCGTGGTTCATACTTAAAGGCGTCGACACGTGGTCCCGGCGCGGGGACCGGCAAGGTGGTGAGGATGACGAGGCTGGATTCGGTCGAGCGGGCGGTGGCCGACATCGCCGCAGGCAAGGCCGTGGTCGTCATCGACGACGAGGACCGGGAGAACGAGGGCGACCTCATCTTCGCCGCGGAGAAGGCCACACCCGAGTTGGTGGCGTTCATGGTCCGGTACACCTCCGGCTACCTGTGCGTGCCGCTGGACGGCGAGATCTGCGACCGCCTTCATCTGTTGCCCATGTACGCGGTCAACCAGGACAAACACGGCACCGCCTACACCGTCACCGTGGACGCCAGGAAAGGTGTCGGTACCGGCATCTCGGCGTCGGACCGGGCGACCACGATGCGGCTGCTCGCCGATCCCATGGCGGTCGCCGACGACTTCACCAAGCCCGGGCACGTGGTGCCGCTGCGGGCCAAGGACGGCGGGGTGCTGCGCCGGCCCGGCCACACCGAGGCCGCCGTCGACCTGGCCCGGCTGGCCGGCCTGCAGCCCGCGGGCGCGATCTGCGAGATCGTCAGCCAGAAGGACGAAGGCGCCATGGCCCAGACCGATGAGCTGCGGATCTTCGCCGACGAACACGGCCTGGCGCTGATCTCGATCGCGGACCTCATCGAATGGCGGCGCAAGCACGAAAAGCACATCGAGCGGGTCGCCGAGGCGCGCATCCCCACCCGGCACGGCGAGTTCCGCGCGGTCGGCTACTCGAGCATCTACGAGGACGTCGAACACGTGGCGCTGGTCAAGGGCGATATCGCCGGCCCGCACGGCGACGGCCACGACGTCCTGGTCCGGGTGCACTCGGAGTGTCTGACCGGCGATGTGTTCGGCTCGCGCCGGTGCGACTGCGGCCCGCAGCTGGACGCGGCGCTGGCGATGGTGGCCCGCGAGGGCCGCGGCGTGGTGCTGTACATGCGCGGCCACGAGGGCCGGGGCATCGGCCTGATGCACAAGTTGCAGGCCTATCAGCTCCAGGATGCCGGTGACGACACCGTCGACGCCAACCTCAAGCTCGGGCTGCCCGCCGACGCCCGTGACTACGGCATCGGCGCGCAGATCCTGGGCGACCTCGGGGTGCGCTCGATGCGGCTGCTGACCAACAACCCGGCCAAGCGGGTCGGCCTGGACGGCTACGGCCTGCACATCATCGAACGGGTGCCGCTGCCGGTGCGCGCCAATGCGGAGAACATCCGCTACCTGATGACCAAGCGCGACCGGATGGGCCACGACCTGGCCGGCCTCGAGGACTACGACGAAGCGCTGCCCGGAGAGTTCGGCGGCGCGGTATGAGTCCGGCGGCCGGCGCGCCCGACCTGCCCGCCATCAACGCGTCGGGGGTGAAGCTGGGGATCGTGGCCAGCACCTGGCACGAGACCATCTGCGACGCATTGCTCGACGGAGCCTGCCGGGTCGCGGTCGAGTCCGGGGTGCCCGAACCCACCGTCGTGCGGGTGCTCGGCGCCATCGAGATCCCGGTCGTCGCGCAGGCGTTGGCCGAAACCCATGATGCGGTGGTGGCGCTGGGGGTGGTGATCCGCGGCGAGACACCGCATTTCGACTACGTGTGCGATGCCGTCACGCAGGGGCTCACACGGGTGTCGCTGGACGCCTCGACGCCGGTGGCCAACGGTGTGCTCACCACCAACACCGAACACCAGGCACTCGACCGCGCCGGGCTGCCCGACTCCGGCGAGGACAAGGGCGCCCAGGCGGCGGCCGCGGCGCTGTCGACGGCGCTGACCCTGCGTCGGCTGCGGTCGGGTTCATGACCGATTCCCGCTGGGACGTCGAGGTCCGGCCGCACCTGACGCCCTACTTCGCCTACGGGGCCGCGGCGCTGATCCTGGTCGCGCACGTGGTGGTGGGGGCGCTGCTGAAGATCTCCTCGACCGGGGTGTACTTCCGCACCGCCGACCAGGTCGCCATCGCGTTGCTCGGTGCCGTGATCGCCGGTGTCGTCTGCCTGTTCGCCCGGCCGCGGCTGCGCGCCGGGCCTGCCGGGGTCGCGGTTCGAAACCTGCTCGGATACCGGTTGATTCCATGGGACCAGGTGGTGGGGGTGTCGTTCCCGACCGGCGCGCGGTGGGCCAGGATCGACCTGCCCGACGACGAGTACGTGCCGGTGATGGCGATCCAGGCGGTGGACAAGGGCCGCGCGGTCGACTCGATGGACCGGGTCCGGGCCGTCGTGCAGCGCCACCTGCGCGACGCCGCCGCGCGCTGAGCCGACTCGACGGTCGTCGGTCGGGCCCGTCGGCGGCGGGCAGTAACCTGGGACCCGTGCCCGATCCAGCGACGTACCGACCCGCCCCCGGGTCGATTCCCGTCGAGCCGGGTGTGTACCGCTTCCGCGACCCGCACGGCCGGGTGATCTATGTCGGCAAGGCCAAGAGCCTGCGCAGCAGGCTGAACTCCTACTTCGCCGACCTGGCCGGCCTGGCACCACGTACCCGGCAGATGGTGATGACCGCCGCCGCGGTGGAGTGGACGGTGGTCACCACCGAGGTCGAGGCACTGCAGCTGGAGTACAACTGGATCAAGGAGTTCGACCCGCGGTTCAACATCCGCTATCGCGACGACAAGTCCTATCCGGTGCTCGCGGTGACCCTCAACGAGGAGTACCCGCGATTGATGGTCTACCGCGGGCCGCGCCGCAAGGGCGTGCGGTATTTCGGTCCGTATTCGCATGCCTGGGCCATCCGCGAAACGCTGGACCTGCTCACCAGGGTGTTCCCGGCCCGTACCTGTTCGTCGGGAGTATTCAAGAGACACAAGCAGATTGACCGGCCGTGCCTGCTCGGCTACATCGACAAGTGTGCGGCCCCGTGCGTCGGCCGGGTGAGCGCCGAGCAGCACCGGCGCATCGTCGGAGATTTCTGTGACTTCCTCGCCGGCCGAACCGACCGGCTGGTGCGTGACATGGAACAGCGGATGAACGAGGCGGCCGCCGGGCTCGACTTCGAGCGGGCCGCCCGGCTGCGCGACGACATCTCGGCGATGCGGCGGGCGTTGGAGAAGCAGGCCGTGGTGTTCGGCGACGGCACCGACGCCGATGTGGTCGCCTTCGCCGAGGACGAGCTGGAGGCAGCCGTGCAGGTGTTCCACGTGCGCGGCGGACGGGTCAGGGGTCAGCGCGGCTGGGTGATCGAGAAGTCCGGTGAGCCGGGCGAATCCACGCTGGAGTACCTCGTCGAGCAGTTCCTCACCCAGTTCTACGGCGACCAGGCCGAACTCGGGGGAGCGGCCGACGAGGCGACCAACCCGGTTCCGCGCCAGGTCCTCGTCCCGGTCCTGCCGGAGAACGCCGGAGAGTTGGAGACCTGGCTGTCGCAGTTGCGCGGGTCGCGGGTGACGCTTCGGGTGCCCCAGCGCGGTGACAAACGGGCCCTGGCCGAGACGGTGAAGCGCAACGCGCAGGACGCGCTGGCCCAGCACAAGCTGCGGCGGGCCGGCGACTTCACCGCCAGAAGCGCCGCCCTGCAGAGCATTCAGGATGCGCTGGGGCTGGAGGACGCCCCGCTGCGGATCGAGTGCGTGGACATCAGCCACGTGCAGGGCACCGACGTGGTCGGTTCGCTGGTGGTGTTCGAGGACGGGCTGCCCAAGAAGTCGGACTACCGGCACTACTCCATCCGGGAGGCCGCCGGTGACGGGCGCTCGGACGACGTCGCCTCGATCGCGGAAGTGACCCGCCGCCGGTTCCACCGTCACCTGCGGGACGGTCAGGATTCCGCCGTGCCGCCCGCCGAGCAGCCGGAACCTGGTCCTCGCGCGAGCGCGCGTCCGGAACAAGGTCCTCGCGCGAGCGCTCGTCCGGCCCGCTTCGCGTACCCACCCAACCTCTTCGTCGTCGACGGGGGTGCGCCGCAGGTGAACGCCGCCGCGGCGGTGCTCGAGGAACTCGGGATCACCGATGTCGCGGTGATCGGGCTGGCCAAGCGGCTCGAAGAGGTGTGGGTGCCGGGCTACCACGGCTCGGCACCGGAACCGATCATCCTGCCGCGCAACAACGACGGGCTGTACCTGCTACAGCGGGTGCGTGACGAGGCGCACCGCTTCGCGATCGGCTACCACCGTAGCAAGCGGTCCAAGCGGATGACCGCCTCGGCGCTGGACTCGGTGCGGGGGCTCGGCGAACACCGCCGCAAGGCCCTGGTGACCCACTTCGGCTCGCTGGCCCGGCTCAGGGAGGCCGGCATCGAGGAGATCAAGGCGGTTCCGGGAATCGGCGAGGCGACCGCGCGTGCGGTGCTGGACGCGTTGGGCACCGTCGGCACGGCGGAATCGCAGGCCGAATCGGAAGCGCTCACGGAGGCGATCAGCGATGATCGGAGCAGAGTGTCGGGATGACAGAACAGGGCATGCACGAGGAACTGCGCGGGGGAGCCGGCGGCGAGGGCGATCTCGATTCTGCAGGCGGTGGCAGTGGAATCGACGTCGTGCTCGTCACCGGCCTGTCCGGTGCCGGCCGCGGGACCGCAGCCAAGGTGCTCGAGGACCTCGGTTGGTACGTGGCCGACAACCTTCCGCCGGAGCTCATCGCCAGTATGGTCGAGCTGGGCCTGGCCGCGGGTTCTCGCATCACCCAGTTGGCGGTGGTGATGGATGTCCGGTCCCGCGGATTCACCGGCGACCTGGACTGGGTGCGCACCGAGCTGGCCACCCGCAACATCACCCCGCGGGTGCTGTTCCTGGAGGCTTCCGACGACATCCTGGTGCGGCGTTACGAGCAGAACCGGCGCAGCCACCCGTTGCAGGGCAACCAGACGCTGGCGGAGGGGATCGCCGCCGAACGGGCCATGCTGGCCCCGGTGCGCGCCGGCGCCGATCTCGTCATCGACACGTCTGCACTGTCGGTGCCCGCGCTGCGGGAGAGCATCGAGCGCGCGTTCGCCGGCGAGACGGTGGCCAGCACCAACGTCACCGTCGAATCGTTCGGCTACAAGTACGGGCTGCCGATGGACGCCGACACGGTGATGGACGTGCGTTTCCTGCCCAACCCGCACTGGGTGGACGAACTGCGCCCGCACACCGGCCAACATCCGGCGGTGCGCGACTACGTCCTCGGTCAACCCGGCGCGGTCGAGTTCCTCGACTCCTACCATCAGCTGTTGGACGTGGTGATCGACGGGTACCGCCGGGAGGGAAAGCGCTATATGACCGTGGCCATCGGCTGCACGGGCGGCAAGCACCGCAGCGTGGCGATGGCCGAGGCCCTGGCCGAGCGGTTGCAGGATGCGGCGCTGACGGTGCGGGTGCTGCACCGGGATCTGGGTCGCGAATGAGTTTCTCCGCACGCGAGGAGGACAGGTGAGTCCGCGCATCGTTGCGCTCGGTGGTGGACACGGGCTCTATGCGACGCTGTCCGCGGCGCGCCGGATCACCTCACACGTCACCGCGGTCGTGACCGTCGCCGACGACGGTGGCTCGTCCGGTCGGCTGCGCAGCGAACTGGACGTGGTGCCTCCCGGTGATCTGCGAATGGCGTTGGCGGCCTTGGCTTCCGACAGCCCGCACGGTCGACTGTGGGCCACCATCATCCAGCACCGGTTCGGCGGCAGTGGCGCGCTGGCCGGCCATCCGATCGGCAACCTGATCCTGGCCGGCCTCAACGAGGTGCTCGCCGATCCGGTCGCCGCGCTCGACGAACTCGGCCGCATCCTGGGGGTCAAGGGGAGGGTGCTGCCGATGTGCCCGGTCGGGCTCGGCATCGAGGCCGACGTCTCGGGGCTGGAGTCCGATCCCAGGGTGAGCCGGGCGATCCGCGGCCAGGTGGCGATCGCCACCACGGTGGGCAAGGTGCGCAGAGTCCGGTTGCTGCCCAGCGATCCGCCGGCCACCAGGCAGGCCATCGACGCGATCATGAACGCCGACCTCGTGGTGCTCGGTCCGGGCTCGTGGTTCACCAGCGTGATCCCGCACGTGCTGGTTCCCGACCTGGCGGCCGCGTTGCAGGCTACCGCCGCACGCCGGGCGCTGGTGCTCAACCTGGTCGCCGAACCGGGGGAGACCGCGGGCGTCTCGGTCGAGCGGCACATCCACGTGCTGGCGCAGCACGCACCCGGTTTCACCATGCACAACATCATCGTCGATTCGAGCCGGGTGCCCAGCGAACGTGAGCGGGACCAGTTGCGCCGCACGGCCGGCATCCTCGATGCCCGCGTTGAATTTGCTGACGTTTCCCGACCTGGTACACCTTTACATGACCCCGCGAAGCTGGCCGCGGCGTTGGAGGGCGTTCTCGGACAGGGCACGCCTTCCGGCGGAACGGCCGAGGCGATATCGCCCACCGTGCCCACACCGACAGTCAACGGACCGAGAGGTGACCACCCGTGGCGATGACGGCCGAGGTCAAGGACGAACTGAGCCGGTTGGTGGTCAACTCGGTGAGCGCGCGCCGCGCCGAAGTGGCCGCGCTGCTGCGCTTCGCCGGCGGGTTGCACATCGTGTCCGGCCGGGTCGTCGTCGAGGCCGAGGTGGACCTGGGCATCATCGCGCGCCGGCTGCGCAAGGACATCTACGACCTGTACGGGTACAACGCCGTGGTGCATGTGCTGTCGGCCAGCGGCATCCGCAAGAGCACCCGCTACGTGGTGCGCGTCGCCAAGGACGGTGAGGCGCTGGCCCGTCAGACCGGATTGCTCGATCTGCGCGGCCGGCCGGTGCGGGGATTGCCCGCCCAGGTCGTCGGTGGCAGCGTGGCCGACGCCGAGGCGGCCTGGCGCGGAGCGTTTTTGGCGCACGGTTCGCTGACCGAACCCGGGCGCTCGTCGTCCCTGGAGGTCAGTTGCCCGGGGCCCGAGGCCGCGCTGGCGCTCGTCGGCGCGGCCAGACGGCTGGGCGTCAGTGCCAAGGCCCGCGAGGTGCGCGGCAGCGACCGCGTCGTGGTCCGCGACGGTGAGGCGATCGGCGCCCTGCTGACCCGGATGGGCGCCCAGGACACCAGGCTGACGTGGGAGGAGCGGCGGATGCGCCGCGAGGTGCGCGCCACCGCGAACCGCCTGGCGAACTTCGACGACGCGAACCTGCGCCGGTCGGCGCGCGCCGCCGTCGCCGCCGCCGCGCGGGTGGAACGGGCGCTGGAGATCCTGGGCGATTCGGTGCCCGATCACCTGGCCGCCGCGGGTCACCTCCGCGTCGCGCACCGGCAGGCCTCGCTGGAGGAACTTGGCCGGCTCGCCGACCCGCCGATGACCAAAGACGCTGTGGCGGGCCGGATCCGGCGGCTGCTGTCGATGGCCGACCGCAAGGCCAAGCAGGACGGCATCCCCGACACCGAGTCCGCTGTGACACCGGACCTGCTCGAGGACGCTTAACCCCTACAGGTCGAGCAGTGCGTCGATCGCCTTCTGGTCGACGGGATCGAACTCGTGGTCCGACACCGAGATCTCGGTCGTCGCGGCGACGAACCGTCTCGTCGCGTCCCGCAACAGGTCGAACGTAGTTCCTCGTCGGCGGCGCTCCGGCGCTCGTGCGCCACTTTCGACGTGCGCAAGGTGGCGAGACCGCCGACCATCGTGCCGAGCAGGCTCGCGGATGCGGCGACGGCCGGGATAACCCGGACGGTCATGGGTCGAGTATCGCCAGCCAACCGGGTGCTGGGTACCGTTCTCGGGTGGGCACCTTGCGTGTCGGGATCGCATACCCGGACCCGCCGTTCAACGGAATGCCGGGCGATACCGGCCTGGACGTCGAGCTGATGACCGCCGTCGCCGAGCGGCTGGGGGAATCCGCCGAGTTCATCCGATATGCCGGCGCGGATGCCGGCGGTGTTATCGACGGGCTGTGCGCCGGGGCCTGCGACTGCGCAGCCGGGATCACCGTCACCGTGGAGCGGCAGCGGGTGGTCGCGTTCACGCCCGCGTACCTGATCACCGGGCAGGCACTGGCCGTCGACACCGCACGGCACCCGCACGTGCGCTCCGTCGACGACCTGGCCGGCCTTACGGTCGGGGTGTGCGCCACCGGTGCCGGCCGGCCGCTCGCCCAACGGTTGGCTGCCGCGGGCCGGGTGGGCGCGGTCGAGACCTTCGACGGCGGCATCGGCGCGGCGCTGTCGGCGCTGACGTCGGGCGGGTGCGACGCCGTGTTCGGGCAGGGACCGGCGCTCACCGAATCGACCAAGCCGCTCACCGGCGTCGACGTGGTACAGAAGGGTCTGTCTACCGATCCGGTCGCGATCGCCGTCGCCGCGCACGATGGCCACCTTCTCGGCCGTATCGGCGATGCGCTGAGCGCGCTGGAGTCCGACGGCACGCTGCAGCGGCTGCGCCGCCGATGGCTCGGCAACCCTTACACCGACCAGAGCCTGGCCACGCTGTGAGACGGTCTGGACTGCCGCGCGCGCCGAGCACCGAACGCACTAGGCTGGTTGCCGAGTTGTCCCGAGAAGTTCGAACCACGAGGAGAGACAAGTGACCATCCGGGTTGGCGTCAACGGATTCGGCCGCATCGGCCGCAACTTATACCGGGCCCTGGCGGTCCAGCAGGCCGAAGGCAAGGCCACCGACATCGAGATCGTGGCCGTCAACGACCTCACCGACAACGCCAGCCTGGCGCATCTGCTCAAGTTCGACTCCATCCTGGGCCGGTTCCCCGCAGAGATCAGCCTCGAGGGCGAGGACACCATCGTCATCGGCGACACCAAGATCAAGGCGCTCGAGGTCAAGGAGGGCCCGGCGGCGCTGCCGTGGGGCGACCTGGGCGTCGACGTCGTCGTCGAGTCGACCGGCATCTTCACCAACGCGGCCAAGGCCAAGGGCCACCTCGACGCAGGGGCCAAGAAGGTCATCATCTCCGCTCCGGCCACCGACGAAGACATCACCATCGTGATGGGCGTCAACGACGACAAGTACGACGGCAGCCAGAACATCATCTCCAACGCGTCCTGCACCACGAACTGCCTCGGCCCGTTCGCCAAGGTGCTGCACGACGAGTTCGGCATCATCCAGGGCCTGATGACCACCGTGCACGCCTACACCCAGGACCAGAACCTGCAGGACGGCCCGCACAAGGATCTGCGTCGCGCCCGCGCGGCCGCGCTGAACATCGTGCCGACCTCCACCGGCGCGGCCAAGGCCATCGGGCTGGTGCTGCCGGAGTTGAAGGGCAAGCTGGACGGCTACGCGCTGCGGGTGCCGATCCCCACCGGTTCGTGCACCGACCTGACCGTGGAACTGGAGAAGACGGCCACCGCGGCCGAGATCAACGCCGCGATGAAGGCCGCCGCCGAGGGGCCGATGAAGGGCATCCTGAAGTACTACGACGCACCGATCGTGTCCAGCGACATCGTCACCGATCCGCACAGCTCGATCTTCGACGCCGGGCTGACGAAGGTGATCGACAAGCAGGCCAAGACGGTGTCGTGGTACGACAACGAGTGGGGCTACTCCAACCGCCTCGTCGACCTGGTCGCCCTGGTCGGCAAGTCCCTCTAGCACGATGAGCGTCAAGTCACTCGACGACTTGCTGGCCGAAGGCGTTGCGGGTCGGGGCGTGCTGGTGCGCTCCGACTTCAACGTCCCATTGGACTCGGGAGAGGACGGGGTCCGCCACATCACCGATCCGGGCCGCATCATCGCGTCGCTTCCGACGCTCAAGGCGCTCTCGGATGCCGGAGCCAAGATCGTGGTGACGGCGCACCTGGGCCGGCCGAAGGGCGAGCCGGACCCGAAGTTCTCGCTGGCCCCGGTAGCCAAGGACCTCGGCGAGCGGCTCGGCCGGCACGTGCAGCTGGCCGGCGACGTCGTCGGCACCGACGCGCTGGCGCGTGCCGAAGGACTGACCGACGGCGACATCCTGCTGGTGGAGAACATCCGCTTCGATCCACGCGAGACCAGCAAGGACGAGACCGAGCGCACGGCGCTGGCCAAGGCGCTCGTCGAGCTGGTGGGTGAGGATGCGGCCTTCGTGTCCGACGGGTTCGGGGTCGTACACCGCAAACAGGCCTCGGTCTACGATGTAGCCAAATTGCTGCCGCACTATGCGGGCACGCTGGTCGGTGCCGAGGTCAAGGTGCTCGCCCAGCTCACCGAGTCCTCTGAACGGCCCTATGCGGTGGTGCTCGGCGGTTCCAAGGTGTCGGACAAGCTGGCCGTCATCGAGAACCTGGCGACCAAGGCGGACAGCCTGATCATCGGCGGCGGCATGTGCTTCACCTTCCTTGCTGCGCAAGGGCTTTCGGTGGGCACCTCGCTGCTGCAGGAGGAGATGTTGGATACGTGTAGGCACCTGCTCGAAAAATACGGCGACGTGATCCACCTGCCGGTGGACATCGTGGTCGCGGAGAAGTTCGCCGCCGACTCACCGCCCGAGACCGTGGCCGCCGAGCGTATCCCCGATTCGAAGATGGGCCTCGACATCGGCCCGGAGTCGGTGAAGCGATTCACCGCGCTGCTGTCCAACGCCAAGACCATCTTCTGGAACGGCCCGATGGGGGTGTTCGAGTTCCCGGCGTTCTCCGCGGGCACCAAGGGGGTGGCCGAGGCCATCATCGGCGCCACCGAGAAGGGCGCGTTCAGCGTCGTCGGTGGCGGCGATTCGGCGGCCGCGGTGCGCCAACTCGGCCTGCCCGAGGACGGTTTCAGTCATATATCCACCGGCGGCGGAGCGTCGCTGGAATACCTGGAGGGCAAGACCCTTCCGGGCATCGCCGTTCTCGACTGATCCGGATCGCAACCGATCGCACATTAAGGAGCACGCGTGTCCCGTAAACCGCTGATCGCGGGCAACTGGAAGATGAACCTCAACCACTTCGAGGCCATCGCCCTGGTGCAGAAGATCGCGTTCTCGTTGCCGGACAAGTATTTCGACAAGGTCGACGTGACCGTGATTCCGCCGTTCACCGATCTGCGCAGCGTGCAGACCCTGGTCGACGGCGACAAGCTGCGGCTGACGTACGGCGCGCAGGATCTGTCCCAGCACGACTCGGGGGCCTACACCGGCGAGATCAGCGGTGCGTTCCTGGCCAAGCTGGGCTGCTCCTACGTCGTCGTCGGGCACTCCGAGCGGCGCACCTACCACGGTGAGGACGACGCGCTGGTCGCCGCCAAGGCGCTGGCCGCGTTCAAGCACGGTCTGACCCCGATCATCTGCATCGGCGAGCACCTCGATGTCCGCGAGGCCGGCAACCACGTGGAGTACAACGTCGAGCAGTTGCGCGGCTCGCTGGCCGGGCTGTCCACCGAGCGGATCGGCCAGTCCGTGATCGCCTACGAGCCGGTCTGGGCGATCGGCACCGGCCGGGTGGCCAGCGCCGCCGACGCGCAGGAGGTGTGCGGCGCGATCCGCAAGGAGTTGGGGGCGCTGGCGTCACCGGAGCTGGCCGCCGGCGTGCGGGTGCTCTACGGCGGGTCCGTCAACGCCAAGAACGTGGGCGAGATCGTCGGGCAGGCCGACGTGGACGGCGCGCTGGTGGGCGGCGCCTCGCTGGACGGTGAGCAGTTCGCCACGCTGTCGGCCATCGCCGCGGGCGGCCCGCTGCCCTGAGCGATTTCGGCGTGATTGTCGGCGCTGACGCCGATTTTCACGCCGAAATCACCTCCGTGTAGGCTGACCGCCATGGAATTGGCCCTGCAGATCATCCTGGTCGTGACCAGTGTGCTGGTCGTGCTCCTGGTCCTGCTGCATCGCGCCAAGGGCGGCGGTCTGTCCAGCCTGTTCGGTGGCGGCGTGCAGTCCAGCCTGTCCGGGTCCACGGTGGTGGAGAAGAACCTGGACCGGCTCACCCTGTTCGTGACCGGCATCTGGGTCGTCGCGATCATCGGTATGGCCCTACAGATCAAGTACGGCTGAACCCGCAGCAGCCGCCCGGGCAGGGTATCGCGATCACGACCGGGTACTTCCCGCTGTCGTGGGCGTTCGCGCTGGTCAAACCCTGGTCAAACCGAAGGTGCTGCTGAACGGCTACCCCATGGGGGTGCCGCGATGGGGACGGGTGATCTATCCGACCTGGCCCGGGCAGTACCACGTGCAGGTGTTCGTGCCCTACGCCATCCCGCGCCGGGTCGGCCCGGCCGAGTTCACCGTGTTCGTGCACCCCGGCCAGCTGGTCGAGCTGGAGTACAAGGTGCCGCTGTGGACGTTCAGCCGCGGGTCGCTGGGGCCGCCGCCGCAGCGCTACAACGGAGTCGGTCCGGTGATCGCCGGTGCCGCGGCGGGCATCGTGCTGGCAATCGCCTGGGTGTTGCTGATCATCGCGATGGCGTGAGCCCGGCCACGGAGTGCTCGTCATGCGACCCTTCGGCTTGGCCTCAATACTTGAGGGATGGCTGAATCTCCCGATGTAGCGTTGGCACCGATCGGTTCCGTCTTCCGCACCCAGGTGGGTCGGGAGGCCTCCGAACCGATGCGGGAGGACATCCGCATGCTGGGGTCGATCCTCGGCGAGACGGTCCGTGAGCAGAACGGCGACGAGGTGTTCGACGTCGTCGAACGCGCCAGGGTCGAGTCGTTCCGGGTGCGGCGCTCCGAGATCGACCGCGCCGATCTGGCCAAGCTGTTCGACGGCATCGACGTGCACCAGGCCATCCACGTCATCCGGGCGTTCACCCACTTCGCGTTGCTGGCCAACGTCGCCGAGGACATCCATCGCGAGCGCCGCCGGGCCGTCCACGAGGCGGCGGGGAAGCCGCCCCAGGACAGCAGCCTGGCGGCGACCTATCTGAAGCTCGACGAGGCCGACCTGGACGCCGAGACCGTCGCCGACGCGCTGGTCGGCGCGCTGGTGTCCCCGGTGATCACCGCGCATCCGACCGAGACCCGCAGGCGCACCGTGTTCGACACCCAGCACCAGATCACCCAGTTGATGCGGATGCGGCTGCATGGACAGACCGAGACCGAGGACGGTCGCGACATCGAGCGCGAGCTGCGCCGCCACATCCTCACGCTGTGGCAGACCGCGCTGATCCGGCTGTCCCGGCTGAAGATCCAGGACGAGATCCTGACCGGCCTGCGCTACTACCCGGCCGCCTTCTTCGAGGTGATCCCGCAGGTGAACGCCGAGGTCGAGGCGGCGCTGCGGGCGCGCTGGCCGGACGCCGACCTGCTGCCCGAGCCGATCCTGCGGCCCGGCTCGTGGATCGGCGGCGACCGGGACGGCAACCCGAACGTGACCGCCGACGTGGTGCGGCTGGCCACCGGCAGCGCCGCCTACACCGCGTTCGCGCGTTATTTCGCCGAGCTCACCGCACTGCAGCAGGAGCTGTCCATGTCGGTGCGACTGGTGCACATCACCTCGGCGCTGGCCGCACTGGCCGACGCCTGCCACGAGCGGGCCCGCGACGACGAACCGTACCGGCGCGCGCTGCGGGTGGTGCACGCGCGGCTGACCGCCACGGCGCGGCAGATCCTCGACCACCAGCCCGAGCACGAGCTCGACCTCGGTATGGAGCCGTACGCCACGCCGGCCGAGCTGCTCGCCGACCTCGACGTCATCGACGAATCGCTGCGTTCCAAGGGCAGCGCGGTGCTGGCCGACGACCGCCTGGCCCGGTTGCGGGAAGCGGTGCGGGTGTTCGGGTTCCACCTGTCCGGGCTGGATATGCGGCAGAACTCGGACATGCACGAGGAGGTCGTCGCCGAACTGCTGGCCTGGGCCGGCGTGCACCCCGACTACGCCTCGCTCGGTGAGGACGAACGCGTCGAGGTGCTCACCGCCGAACTGGCCACCCGTCGCCCGCTGATCGGGCCGCACGCCGAACTGTCCGAGCTCGCGCGCAAGGAACTCGACATCGTGCACGCCGCCGCGCGGGCGGTGACGGTGTTCGGGCCGCAGGCGGTGCCCCACTACATCATCTCGATGTGCCAGTCGGTGTCGGACATGCTCGAGGCCGCGATCCTGCTGAAAGAGGCCGGGCTGGTGGATGTCTCGTCCGAACACGTCTATGCCCCGGTCGGGATCGTGCCGCTGTTCGAGACCATCGACGATCTGCAGCGGGGCTCGGCGATCATGGAGGCGGTGCTCGACCTGCCGCTGTATCGCGCCATGGTCACCGCCCGCGGCGACAGCCAGGAGATCATGCTCGGGTACTCGGACTCCAACAAGGACGGCGGGTACCTGGCCGCCAACTGGGCGCTGTACCGGGCCGAGCTGGACCTCGTCGAGATGTCCCGCAAGACCGGGATCCGGCTGCGGTTGTTCCACGGCCGCGGCGGGACCGTCGGTCGCGGCGGCGGGCCGAGCTACGACGCGATCCTGGCCCAGCCGCCCGGCGCGGTGCAGGGATCGCTGCGGCTGACCGAGCAGGGCGAGATCATCGCCGCCAAATACGCCGAGCCCAGGATCGCCCACCGCAACCTCGAGACCCTGCTGGCGGCCACCTTGGAGGCGACCTTGCTCGACGTCGAGGGACTCGGGGACGCCGCAGGCCCGGCCTACGAGGTGCTCGACGACCTCGCGGCGCGGGCCCAGCGCGCCTATTCCGAGCTGGTGCACGAGACGCCCGGCTTCGTGGAGTATTTCAAGGCCTCCACGCCGGTCAGCGAGATCGGCGCGCTGAACATCGGCAGTCGGCCGGCCTCGCGCAAGCCGACCACCAAGATCTCAGATCTGCGGGCGATCCCGTGGGTGCTGGCGTGGAGCCAGTCGCGGATCATGCTGCCCGGCTGGTACGGCACCGGCACCGCGTTCGAGGAGTGGATCGCCGACGGCCCGGACCAGGATGCGCGCCTCAAGGTCCTGCAGGATCTGTACCGGCGCTGGCCGTTCTTCGCCACCGTGCTGTCCAACATGGCGCAGGTGCTGGCCAAGTCGGATCTGGGTCTGGCGGCGCGTTACGCCGAACTGGTCGAGGACGAGGACCTGCGGCACCGGGTGTTCGACAAGATCGTCGACGAGCACGAACGCACGATCCGGATGCACAGGCTCATCACCGGCCACGAGGACCTGCTCGCCGACAACCCGTCGCTGGCGCGGTCGGTGTTCAACCGCTTCCCGTACCTCGAACCGCTCAACCACCTGCAGGTGGAGCTGCTGCGCCGCTACCGGTCCGGCGACGAGGACGAGCTGGTGCAGCGCGGCATCCTGCTGACCATGAGCGGTTTGGCGACCGCGCTGCGCAACAGCGGGTAGCGCGGGTCACAGGCCCGCGGTGCGGCGAACCTTGTTGACCGCCCCGCGGACCGCCTGTTCGGTGGCGGTCAGCGGGGAGATCACGGATTCACCGATGTCGACGATCCGTTCGACGCGCGCCACGATGCCCTCCATCCGGTCGACCACGCCGTGCAGTCGCGGGGCCAGCTCGTTGATCCGGTTGATGGTGTCGTTGAACCGTTCGAGGGTGGCGTCGAGGTTGACGGTGGAGTTGTTGAGATCCTCGAGGGTTTCGCTGAGGCCCGCCAGGATGGTGTCCACCTGCTCGACGGTCACGTCGGCGTTCATCGCCGCCTGAGCGAGCTTCCTGATCCGCTCCCCGCCGGTCCGGACTGGTCTGCCACCTCTGTCTGCCATGCGGCAAGTATGACGTGCCCGCGCAGCGCGGGGAACCGCTCCTTGCCCGGGCGCGTCCTACTTTCGCGCTTTCGCGGCAGGCGATCCCCGCCGCCGGACACTGCGGTGAACGCGGTGCTGTCAGCGGGGTTGGATTCCGGCTGCGGCGGATTCGTCGAGCAGCCAGACGGTGGCGTCCCGGCCCACCGCGCCGGCGGCCGGTACGTCGACCGGCTCGGCCCCGCCGATGGCGGCGGCGACCGCGTCGGCCTTGGCGCTGCCGGAGACCACCAGCCAGACCTCACGTGAGCGGGCCACCGCCGGAAGGGTCAACGTGATCCGCTGGGGCGGAGGTTTGGGGGAGTCGGTCACACCGACCACCCACCGCTCGGTCTCCCGCACCGCCGCAGTGTCGGGGAAGAGGGAGTTGATGTGCCCCTCGCCGCCCATGCCGAGCAGGTGCACGTCGAAATCCGGTGCGGGGTCGGCGAACGTCTCGGCCAGCAGCTGCTCGTAGCCGGCGGCAGCGGCGTCGAGGTCGTCGCCGAACTCGCCGTCGGAGGCGGCCATCGGGTGCACGTTCACCGCGGGGATGTCGATGTGGTCCAGCAGCGCCTCACGGGCCTGTTTCTCGTTGCGCTCGTCGTCGTCGTACGGGACGAAACGTTCATCGCCCCAGTAGATGTGCACCTTCGACCAGTCGATCTCACCGGCGCGTTCTGCGACCCGGCGCAACAGGCCGATACCGGTGCCGCCACCGGTCAGCACGACCGAGGCCTTACCGTGCTCGGCGATCGCCGACATGATCGCCTCGACCAGTCGGTCGCCGGTGGCCGTCACCAATGCCTCGGTGTCCGGATAGACCTCGACGGTTGGGCTCATTGGTAAGACACCTTCCCGATCCCGGCCAGCGCCTCGTGATAGATCTCGTCGGCATCCAGCCGGCGCATCTCCTCGGCCAGGCATTCGGGGACGTCGCGACGGGCCAGCGGCACCAGTGCCACCGGTCGCGAGGTGCGACTCAGCGTCGCGGTGACACCGTCCTGGGGGCGGCTGAGGGTGACGCTGTCGACGGCCCGATGCAGTTCCACCTTGAGCGTGCCCACCGTGCGGGTGACCGGTCCGTCGATGCGGCTGGCCAGCCACCCGGCCAGGACGTCCAGCGACGGTTCGGATTTCAGGCCGGACACCACCGCCGATTCGATCGGCTCGTACGGCGGTTCGTCGATGGCCGAGGCCAGCAGCGCGCGCCAATAGGTGATCCGGCTCCACGCCACGTCGGTGTCCCCGGGCGAGTAGCCGGCCAACCGGCTCTTGATCGCGGCCAGTGGGTCGGTGGCGTTGGTGGCGTTGGTGATCCGCCGAATCGCCAACCTGCCCAGAGGATCGCGCGCCGGCACCTCGGGCGCCGTGGTCGGCCACCACGCGACCACAGGGGTGTCGGGCAGCAGAAACGGCAGCACCACGCTGGCGGGGTGGCCCGCGAGCTCGCCGTGCAGGCGAAGCACCACGACCTCACCCGCTCCGGCGTCGTGACCGACCCGAAGTTCGGCGTCCAGCCGGGATTTCGGCGCATCACCGTCGACGGGCAGCGCGGCGATCACCCGGCAGGGATGTTCGCGGCTGGCGAAGACTGCTGCGTCGACGGCGCTCTGCAGCGCTTCCTCGGTGTCGGGTGCGATCACCAGGGTCAGCACCCGGCCGAGCGTCAGGGCGCCGCCCTCTTCCCGCAGACCGATGATCTTCTTGTTGATCTCGCTGGCCGAGGTATCGGGGAGTTCGACGATCATCGGTGTCCTCGGTTCTTCGCGCGAGCGCTCATCACGGCCGCCTCCATTCCCGGTCGAGCCGGTGCACCATCTCGAAGGCCGAGGGCGGACCCCACGTCCCGGCGTCGTAAGGCTCCGGCCGCCCTCCGGAAGCCCAGTGGTCCAGCACCGGATCGAGGATCTCCCAGGACAATTCGACCTCGGCATTGACCGGGAACAGGGAGGGCTCGCCGAGCAGCACGTCGAGGATCAGTCGTTCGTAGGCCTCCGGCGAGTCCTCGGCGAACGCGGATCCGTAGGAGAAGTCCATGTTGACGTCGCGGACCTCCATCGTGCTGCCCGGCACCTTGGAGCCGAACCGCATGGTGATTCCTTCGTCCGGCTGGATGCGCAGCACCAGCGCGTTCTTGCCGAGTTCCTCGGTCATCGTGGAGTCGAAGGGCAGGTGCGGAGCGCGCTTGAACACCAGGGCGACCTCGGTCACCCTGCGCGGCAGCCGTTTTCCGGTCCGCAGGAAGAACGGCACCCCCGCCCAGCGACGGGTGTTGATCTGCAGCGTGATCGCGGCGAACGTTTCGGTCGTGGAGTCCGTCGAGAAGCCGGCCTCCTCGAGCAGCCCGGGGACCTTCTCGCTGCCCTGCCAGCCGGCCGCGTACTGGCCCCGAGCGGTGGTCAGGTTCAGCGGCTCCATCGGCTGGGTCGCGGAAAGCACCTTGATCTTCTCGGTTTGCAGCTCGTGCGGGCTGAAGCTGACCGGCTCCTCCATCGCGGTCAGCGCCAGCAGTTGGATCAGGTGGTTCTGAATCACGTCGCGTGCGGCACCGATACCGTCGTAATAGCCTGCCCGGCCGCCCAGCCCGATGTCCTCGGCCATCGTGATCTGCACGTGGTCGACGTAGTTGGAGTTCCAGATCGGTTCGTACAGTTCGTTGGCGAACCGCAGCGCGAGGATGTTCTGGACGGTCTCCTTGCCCAGGTAGTGGTCGATGCGGAACACCGAATCCTCCGGGAACACACTGTTGACCACCGCGTTGAGTTCCCGTGCGCTGGAGAGGTCGTGGCCGAACGGCTTTTCGATGACCACCCGGCTCCAGCGATCCTCCTGCGGGCGGGCCAGCCCCGATTTCTGCAGCTGTTCGCAGACCACCGGGAAGGCCTTCGGCGGAATCGACAGGTAGAACGCGTGATTGCCGCCCGTTCCGCGGTCGGCGTCCAGCTTGGACAGCGTCTCGGCCAACCGCTGGAACGCGTCGTCGTCGTCGAAGGTGCCCTGCACGAACCGGATCCCCTCGGCAAGGCGGTCCCAGACCTCCTGCCGGAACGGGGTACGTGCGTGTTCCTTGACCGCGTCGTAGACGATCTGGCCGAAGTCCTCGTCGGCCCAGTCCCGCCGGGCGAACCCGACCAGTGCGAACGACGGTGGCAGCAGCCCCCGGTTGGCCAGATCGTAGATCGCCGGCATCAGCTTCTTGCGGGCCAGATCTCCGGTGACGCCGAAGATCACCACACCGCACGGTCCGGCGATGCGGGGCATCCGCTTGTCGCGCTTGTCCCGCAGGGGGTTCCGCCACGGTGTCGTCATGGCCGCTGGGTCACTTCTTGGCGGCGTCGAGTTGGCCCTGGGTGGCCTCGAGTAGTTCCTGCCAGGATTTCTCGAATTTCTCCACGCCCTCGTCCTCGAGCAGCTTGAACACGTCGGGCAGGTCGATGCCGACGGCGGCCAGTTCGTCGAAGGTCTCCTGGGACGCCGCCCCCAGGCCGGTGACGGTGTCCCCGGTGACCACGCCGTGGTCGGCGACCGCGTCGAGTGTCTTCTCCGGCATGGTGTTCACCGTGTCCGGCGCGACCAGCTCGGTGACGTACAGCGTGTCGGAGTAGTCCGGGTTCTTGACTCCGGTCGAGGCCCACAGCGGTCGCTGCACCCGGGCGCCCGCGGGCTTGAGCGCGGCATAGCGCTCACCGCCGAGGAAGACCTCCTGGTAGGCGGCGTAGGCCAATCGGGCGTTGGCCACACCGGCCTTACCGCGCAGTGCCAGCGCTTCATCTTTTCCGGAGTCGCTGGCTATCGCCTCGAGCCGCTTGTCGATCTCGGTGTCGACGCGGGAGACGAAGAACGAAGCGACCGAATGGACCCGGGACACGTCGTGGCCGGCGTCCCTGGCCTTCTCCAAACCGGCCAGGTAGGCGTCCATCACCATGCGGTGCCGCTCGACGGAGAAGATCAGCGTCACGTTCACCGAGATGCCCTCGGCGATGACGGCCGTGATGGCCGGCAGGCCGGCCAGTGTCGCCGGGATCTTGATCAACAGGTTGGGCCGGTCGACGATCTTCCACAGCTCGATGGCCTGCAGGATGGTCTTGTCGGTGTCGTGCGCCAGCCGCGGGTCGACCTCGATGGACACCCGGCCGTCGACGCCGTCGGAGAGTTCGTACTGCTTGGCCAGCACGTCGCAGGCGTTGCGGACGTCATCGGTGGTCGCGGTGCGGATCGTGGCATCGACATCGGCGCCGCGCTCGGCCAACTCCTCGAGCTGGGCATCGTAGGCGGAGCCCTTGGAAAGTGCAGCCTGGAAGATCGACGGGTTGGTGGTGACGCCGACGACCGACTTGGTGTCGATCAGCTCCTGCAGGTTGCCGGTCTGCAGGCGCTCCCGGGACAGGTCGTCCAGCCACACCGATACGCCGGCGGCGGACAGCGCCGCCAGGTTCGCGTTCTGAGTCATGGTCAGGTCCTTACGGTTGTCGTTCGGCTAGTTGGCGATGGTGCGTTCCGCCGCGGCCACCACTGCCCCTGGGGTGAAGCCGAATTCGCGGAAGAGTGTCTTGTCGTCGGCTGATTCGCCGTAGTGCTCGATGGAGATGATCTCGCCGGTGTCGCCGACGAGCTTGTACCAACACTGCGCGATCCCGGCCTCGACGGCGACGCGAGCCGACACGCTGGGCGGCAGCACGCTGTCGCGGTATTCCTTGGGTTGCGATTCGAACCACTCCATGCAGGGCATGGACACCACCCGTGCCGTGATGTTCTTGTCGGCCAGCGACTTCTTGGCCTCCACCGCGATCTGCAACTCCGAACCGGTGGCGATCAGGATGACGTCGGGGGCCTCGGAGGTGTCCCCGCCCAGGACATACCCACCCCGGGCCACGCCCTCGGCGGATGTGCCCTCCAGCACCGGTATTCCCTGTCGGGTGAGGATGAAACCGACCGGGCCGCTACCGCTGCCGCGCGCGATGATGCTGCGCCACGCGTAGGCGGTCTCGTTGGGATCGCCGGGCCGCACCACCGACAGGTTCGGGATGGCCCGCAGCGCGGCGAGGTGCTCGATGGGCTGATGCGTCGGGCCGTCCTCGCCGAGGCCGATCGAGTCATGCGTCCAGATGTAGACGGTGTCGATGTTCATCAGCGAGGCCAGCCGCACGGCGGGCCGCATGTAGTCGGAGAACTGCAGGAACGTACCGCCGAACGCCCGGGTCGGGCCGTGCAGCACGATCCCCGACAGGATCGAGCCCATCGCGTGTTCGCGGATGCCGAAGTGCAGCACCCGGCCGTACCAGTCGGCCGTGAAGTCCTCGGTCGAGATCGACGGCGGGCCGAACGACTTCACGCCCTTGATGGTGGTGTTGTTGCTGCCGGCAAGATCGGCCGAGCCGCCCCACAGCTCGGGCAGCTTCGGCGCGACGTCGTTGAGAACCTGGCCGAACGCGGCGCGGGTCGCGACGGCCTTGGAGCCCGGCTCCCAGTAGGTCAGGTCGGCATCCCAGCCCTCCGGCAGTTCCTGGGCCAGCAGCCGGTCGAGCAGCGCCTTGCGTTCCGGTTCTCGCGCGGCCCAGCCGTCGAAGTCCTGCTGCCAGGCCTCGTGGGCCTGCTTTCCGCGGGCCACCAGGCCGCGGGTGTGGGTGATGACGTCCTCGCTGACCTCGAAGGTCTTGTCCGGGTCGAAGCCGAGGATCTTCTTGGTCGCGGCGACCTCCTCATCGCCGAGCGCGGAGCCGTGCACGCCACCGGTGTTCATCTTGGTGGGCGCCGGATAGCCGATGATCGTGCGGACCGCGATGAACGACGGCCTGTCGGTGACCGCCTTGGCCGCCTGCACTGCTTCTTCGATGCCGACGACGTTCTCGCCGCCCTCGATCTCCTGGACATGCCACCCGTAGGCCCGGTAGCGGGCCGCGACGTCCTCGGAGAGCGCGATGTCGGTGTCGTGCTCGATGGAGATCTGGTTCTTGTCGTAGAACACGATCAGGTTGCCCAGTTGCTGGGTGCCGGCCAGCGAGGACGCCTCGCTGGTCACCCCCTCCTCGATGTCGCCGTCGGAGGCGATCACGTAGATGAAGTGGTCGAACGGACTGGTGCCGGGCGCGGCGTCCGGGTCGAACAGGCCACGTTCGTACCGCGACGCCATCGCCATCCCGACCGCCGACGCCAGCCCCTGACCCAGCGGGCCGGTGGTGATCTCGACCCCCGCGGTGTGCCGGAACTCGGGATGCCCCGGGGTCTTGGACTTCCAGGTCCGCAACGACTCGATGTCGGACAACTCCAGCCCGAACCCGCCCAGATACAACTGGATATAGAGGGTCAGGCTGGAATGCCCGCACGACAGCACGAACCGGTCGCGGCCCAGCCAGTGCACATCGCTCGGATCATGACGCATCTGGCGCTGGAACAGGGTGTAGGCCAGCGGTGCCAGGCTCATCGCCGTGCCCGGGTGGCCGTTGCCGACCTTCTGAACGGCGTCGGCGGCCAGCACGCGGACGGTGTCGACCGCACGGGAATCGAGCTCGGTCCAGTCCTCCGGGTGATTCGGCCGGGTGAGGGCGTTGATCTCTTCGAGCGTGGTCACGAGGCGCACTCCTTGGATAGGCGGGGCGAGTCGATCCGCATCAACCACCCTAGTGTGGATCGGCTCGCCGACGCAGAGCGCATGGGCGCGGAATCGACCCTGCGGTTCCGGGTACCCACCTCGGCGGTCTACCATCCTCTGTAGTAGAAGCTGACGGCGTCGCACGTGTGTGTACTTGAGGAGTTGGTTGCGTGAACATTCGCGGAGGCCACCTCGTCGACGACGCCTCGGGGGATTCCGCGCACGCATCGCCGAACCGGGTCCGTACCGCGCTGCTGGGCTATCTGGCGCTGACCAAGCCCCGCGTCATCGAGCTCCTGCTGGTCACCACGATCCCGGCCATGCTGCTGGCCCATCGCGGCACCGTCGACCCGCTGCTGATCCTGAACACCCTGGTCGGTGGCCTGTTGGCGGCCGCGGGCGCCAACACGCTGAACTGCGTCGCCGACGCCGACATCGACAAGGTGATGAAGCGCACCGAACGCAGGCCCCTGGCCCGCGCCGCGGTGCCGCGCAGCCACGCACTGGTGTTCGGACTGACGTTGTCGGTGGCGTCGTTCTTCTGGCTGTGGTGGACCACCAACATGCTCTCCGCGCATCTGGCGGGTGCCACGATCGCGTTCTACGTGCTGGTCTACACGCTGCTGCTGAAGCGCCGGACATCGCAGAATGTGGTGTGGGGCGGGGCGGCCGGCTGCATGCCGGTGATGATCGGCTGGTCGGCGGTCACCGGCACCATCCAATGGCCCGCGCTGGTGATGTTCCTCATCATCTTCTTCTGGACACCGCCGCACACCTGGGCGCTCGCCATGCGCTACAAGGAAGACTACAAAGCCGCCGGCGTGCCGATGCTGCCCGCGGTGGCCACCGAACAGCAGGTGACAAAGCAGATCCTGGTATACACCTGGCTGACCGTGGCGGCCACGTTGGTGCTGGCGCTGGCCGCGGGCTGGCTGTACGCCACGGTGGCGATCCTGGCCGGGGCCTGGTTCCTGGTGATGGCCCACCAGCTCTATGCGGGCGTCCGCCGCGGTGAGCCGGTCAAGCCGCTGCGGCTGTTCCTGCAGTCGAACAACTACCTGGCCGCGGTGTTCCTGGCCCTTGCGGTGGACTCCGCGCTCGCCCTTCCCGCCCTGCTGACGGTATGACCGTGCCGGTCACCCCGGACAACTTCGTCCGGGCAGATTCCGGCAGCTACCAGGGGACCAGGACCACCG
The DNA here is from genome assembly GCF_019710635.1 of Mycolicibacterium xanthum. Lineage (GTDB taxonomy): Bacteria > Actinomycetota > Actinomycetes > Mycobacteriales > Mycobacteriaceae > Mycobacterium > Mycobacterium xanthum. The sequence continues at coordinate 97,131 of NZ_JAIFZS010000027.1, read as the reverse complement.
ATCCCACGGTCTTGCGACCCTGCAGGTCGCGGTGGGCCTGTTCGGCGTCGCGCAACGGATAGCTGTTGCTCACCGTGACCGTCAACGTGCCGTCGGCGATCGCGGTGAGCAGTTCGCCCGCCCGCCACGAGAATTCGTCGGCCGTTCGGGTGTAGTGGGCGAGGTTCGGCCGGGTCAGGTAGACCGAGCCGGCCGCGTTGAGGCGCTGCGGGTCGACGGGCGGGACCGGTCCGCTGGCCGCGCCGAACAGCGCGAGTGTGCCGCGCACGGCCAGGCTGTCCAGGCTGGCCTCGAACGTCGACGCACCCACCCCGTCGTAGACCGCCGCCACCCCCTTGCCGTCGGTCAGCTCCCGGATGCGCGCGCCGAATTCCGCGGCGCCGCCGTCCTCCCGGCTCGGATAGTCGAGTACCTCGATAGCGCCGGCCTCGCGGGAGAGCGTGGCCTTGTCCGGTGTGGACACCGTGGTGATCACCTTGGCGGCCATGCTGGTGGCCCACTGGGTCAGGATCAGGCCGACGCCGCCGGCGCCCGCGTGCATCAGCACCGTGTCGCCCTGTGCGACCGGGTAGGTCGACTTCAGCAGATAGTGCGCGGTCATGCCCTTCAGCAGCGACGAGGCGGCCACCTCCGGCCGCACTCCGTTCGGCACATAGGCGACGAAATCCGCCGGGGCCAGACAGTATTCGGCGTAGGCGCCGAGCGACTTGTCGGTGACGACCCGGTCGCCGGGGGTCAGGGCGGCGACGTCCGGTCCGACGGCCTCGATGACGCCGCACACCTCGCTGCCGACGACGAACGGCAGCGGCCGCGGATAGAGCCCCGACCGGAAGTAGGTGTCGATGAAGTTCACGCCGATGGCCTCCGCCCGGATCAACACCTGGCCGGGCCCGGGTTCGGGCTTGGGCTTCTCGACGTAGGACAGGACCTCGGGCCCGCCGGTCTCGGCGACTTCGATGGCGTACATACCGCCATCATGCCTTCTCGCTAGCATCGAATCCGTCATGAAACTCGCCCGCCCCGACCTCTTCCACCCGCGGATCGTGTTCGCCGGTTGCCCGGCGCTGCCGGAGGGTGATGGCGACGACGCCGGCCTGGTACCCGCCCTGCGCGATCGCGGGCTGCACGCCCGCTGGCTGTCCTGGGACGACCCGGACACCGAGCGTGCCGACCTGGTGATCCTGCGGGCCGCGTGGGACTACATCGACCGGCTCGACGAATTCCTGGCCTGGACCCGGCGGGTGCCCAGGCTGCTCAACGCGCCGGAGGTCGTGGCCTGGAACACCGACAAGCGCTACCTGGCCGAGCTGGCCGCCGCGGGTGTTCCCACCGTGCCGAGCGCGTTCTTCGCGCCGGGCGAGCGGGTCGAGATCCCGGTCTTCGGGGCCGGCGGTGAGGTCGTCGTCAAGCCGGCGGTCGGTGCGGGTTCGGTTGGGGCGCTGCGGTTCTCGGAAGCAGACCGGGCGGTCAGGCATGCCGCGGAACTGCAGGCCACCGGGCAGACGGCGCTGGTGCAGCCCTACGACCCACGCGTCGGTGACGGTGAGACCGCGCTGGTCTTTCTGCGTGGCGAGCAGTCGCACGCGTTCACCAAGGGCCCGATGCTGCCCCCGCCGGGCACCGCGCCGGTGTTCGACGCGTCGGGCACCTATGCCGAGGAGAGCCTGACGCCGGCCGATCCGGACTTCGAGCTCTGGGACGTCGGGCATGCGGCGTTGGCGGCGGCCGGCGCGCGCCTGGGCATCCGTCCCGCCGACCTGCTCTACGCGCGGGTCGACGTGCTCGGTGGCGCCGACTCGCCCAGCCTGCTCGAGCTCGAACTGGTCGAACCGTCGCTGGGGTGGCGCCAACTCGGCGCCGCCGACCGGCACCGCCAGCAGCGCCTGTTCGCGCTCGGCGTGGAATCAGCTCTCGACGAGTTCGGGCTCGGTCCGTTCTCGCATCGACGCCCATAGCGCCGCGGTGGCCGCCGTGCAGGCCGCGGCTCCGGCCACGTGAAACGCCACCAGCACCGCGGGTACGCCGGCGAAGAACTGCACCGCGCCCAGCATGCCCTGGGCGGCGACCAGTGCCACCAGCACGCCGAGCCGGCTCAGCACCGCGCGCCGGGCGTGCACCGCCACCAACCCGAAACCCAGTCCGACCAGCAACGCCAGATAGGCCACCAGCAGCGAGGAGTGCATGTGCACGAGCGTGGTGATCTCGACCTGCAACCGGGGCACCGGCCGGTCGATGCTCTTGTCCCCGGCGTGCGGGCCCGCCCCGGTGACCATGGTTCCGGTCACCAGCACGGCCGACAGCGTGACGGCGCTGAGCAGGGTCAGCAGCCGCAGTGGTCGAGGCACCCGACGCACGCTCACCCCGTTGTCGGGTTCGCCGACCTTCACGTACAGCAGCACCGCCAGCCAGACCATCGTCATCGAGGCCAGCAGGTGGATCGCGACCGTCCACCAGAGCAGCCCGGTGAGCACGGTGATGCCCCCGATCACCGCCTGGACCACCGTGGAGGCCGGCATCAGCCAGGCGTAGACCAGCACCTCCCGCCGGCGTCGGGCACGGGTCACCACGATGACGGCGGCGGTCGCGGTCAGCACGACCAGGAAGGTCAGCATCCGGTTGCCGAACTCGACGGCCTGGTGGATCCCGGCGACCTCGGGGTGCGGGACCGGGGTGAAGCTGCCGGGAAAGCACTGCGGCCAGGTGGGGCAGCCCAGCCCGGAGGCGGTGACCCGGACGATCGCCCCGGTGACCGCGATGCCGCCCTGGGTCAGGATCACCGCCGCGGCGACGAGGCGCTGAACCCGCAGGCTCGGTTCGGGCAGGAGGTCGACGGCGCGGACGAACAGCCTGGGTAGGAATCGTCCGGCGGGCACGCTTGAGATGGTAGAGGCTGCCGAACTACGTCCCGTAGTAGGGGCGGGCGACCGGTATCAGCACCTCGTCGACCAGCTGCACCAGGACGTCGTCGGTGATGGGGTCACCGGTGATCAACAGCCGGTGCCACAGCACGCTCTGGCCGAGCTCGCGCACCAGCTCGATCGGCACGTCGGCACGTACATCACCGCGCTCGATGCCGCGGGCCAGCAGTGCGTTCATCTCGCTCTTGCGCCAGCCGATGACATCGGTGCGAAAAGCCTCCTGCAGCTCGGGATCGGCCACCGCCGCGGCGACGATCGAACGCATCAGCGCCGCGCGCTCGCCGGTGAACAGAGCTGCCCATCCCCGCAATATCGCGAGCATGTCCCCGCGATAGCTGCCGGTGTCGGCGACAGGGATCGCCCCGGTGGCGACACCGAGCAGCGTGTCGCGCAACAGCGCACGCCGGTCCGGCCAGCGCCGGTACAGAACCGGCTTGCTGGTGCGCGCCGCGATCGCGACCGCCTCCATCGTCACTCCGTCAGGGCCGTGCTCCGCGAGCAGATCCAGGGCAGCAGCGCGGATGGCGGCATCCAGCTCGGCGCCCCGCCTGCGGATCATCGCTGCCCCTCGTCATCGAAAAAAGAAGAAGTATAGAAACTGTTGCGTATCTTAATGCCTCGTCGTACGGTTCATCCAAATAAGAAACCAATACGTATCTTGGAGGTTACCGTGTCCGTGCCCGTGCTGTATCCGATGCGCCCGGTCGAATCCGCGACGGTGCAGTTCAGCGAGCACCCGCATTGCCGTCGTCGCATCACCATCGACCACCGGCCGCTGGCCGGTGTCACGCCCGCGATGCTGCTCGACTGGTTCACCCATCTTGACGGCACCATCCGCTACGGAGGGCGGCTCGTCGACCGCTATCTCGCGTGGCATCCGATCGACCACGTGCGGTGGGAACTGGCCCGGCCGGCGCGCGGGGGCGGGGCTGCCGAGGGCGCACGCTTTCACATGGTGGAGGCGTTCGGTGCGCGGCCCGAGTACCTCGTCGACGAGGTCGCGCGGGTGGAGAAGCTCGACGAGACAGGCATCCGGCTGGTGCTGCGGATCGCCGGTATCGCGGTCTTCCAGCTCGAGCACACCTGGTCGGCGGGCGACGATGGTGCGCACTACGTCACGGTCATGGACCTCGGCGCCCGTTCCCGGCTGATGGCCCCCGCCAACCGGGTGATCCGTCGCCGTTTTCCCGACGACAAGGCCCGTGCGTGGGTCAGGCACAACATCGAGGAGGTCGGTCAGCTCGAATATCTGCTGCCGGGCCTCGATATCTCAGGTGAACCGGAACCAGCGCAACGCGCACACCGCCGCGACGGCGCCCCACACCGCCAGCACAGCGATCCCGAACCAGTCCACTGACAGCGCCATCGCCTGCGACAGTCCCTCGGTCAGCGCGCCCGACGGGGTGAGCCGAGCCACCCACGCCGCCGAGGCCGGCAGCATGCCGCCCTCCAGCGTCAGCGCGCCCAGCCCGGCGAACACGAACCACAGCAGGTTGGCAACGGCCAGCACGATCTCGGCGCGCAGGGTGCCGCCCAGCAGCAGCCCGAGCGCGGCGAACACCGCGGTGCCCAGCGCGATGATCACCGCGCCCAGCGCGAGTCCGGTGATCGGCGGCCGCCAGCCCAGCGCCACGCCGATCGCGCCGAACAGGATCGACTGCAGGATCACGACGGCGACCACCGCCATCGACTTGCCGGCGATGATCCCCCACACCGGCAGCGCGGTGGCGCCCAGCCGCTTTAGCGCGCCGTAGCGGCGGTCGAAGGCCACCGCGATGGCCTGGCCGGTGAAGGCGGTGGAGATCACCGCCAGCGCCATGATGGCGGGGACGAACACCGCGGCCCGGTTCGTGCCGAACGACCCGAGGGGCAGCAGCGTGAGCCCGACCAGCAGCGTGATCGGGATGAACATCGTCAGCAACAGCTGCTCACCGTTGCGCAGCAGCAGCTTCAGCTCGAGGCCGAACTGTGCGGCCAGCATGTCGGGTACCGGCGCCGGCCGCGGGTCGGGGGTGAACGTCCCCGGCGCGAATCGGTTCTCGGTCACGAACGCAACTCCCGTCCGGTGAGGTCGAGGAAGACGTCCTCGAGGGTGCGCTGCTCGACGCGCATGTCGGTGGCCAGCACGTCGAGGCGGGCGCACCATGCGGTGACGGTCGCCAGCACCTGGGGATCGATGTGCCCCTCGACCAGGTAATCGCCCGGAGCGGCCTCGACCGCCCGATAGCTCTCCGGCAGAGCCGAGATCAGCAGCGTCAGGTCCAGCTTGCGCGGCGCGCGGAAGCGCAGTTGGTTCTCCGCCCCGTCGCGGGTCAGCTCCGCAGGGGTTCCGGTGGCGACCGCCCTGCCGTGGTCGATGATCAGGATGCGGTCGGCCAGTTCCTCGGCCTCGGCGAGTTGGTGGGTGGTCAGCACCACGGTCACGCCGTCGCGGCGCAGCGCGTCGATCAGCTCCCACACCACGATGCGTGCGTGGGCGTCCATGCCGGCGGTCGGTTCGTCCAGGAACACCAGCTCGGGGCGGCCGACCACGGCGCAGGCCAGCGCCAGCCGCTGTTGTTGTCCGCCGGACAGCCGCCGGTAGGGGGTTCGGGCGGATTCGGTGAGCCCCAGGGTGTCCAGCAGCCACTGCGGGTCCAGCGGGTCGGCGGAGTACGCGGCCACCAGGTTGAGCATCTCGCCGGCCCGCGCGGCGGGGTAGGCCCCGCCGCCCTGCAGCATCACGCCGGTACGCGTGCGGACCTCGGCGTTGTCGGTGACCGGGTCCAGGCCGAGGATCTCGATCGAGCCGGTGTCGGGTTTGGTGAAGCCCTCGCACATCTCCACGGTGGTGGTCTTGCCTGCGCCGTTGGGGCCCAGCAGCGCGAACACCTCGGCGGCCCCGACCTCGAGGTCCAGGCCGGACACCGCGGTGGTGGATCCGTACTGCTTGCTGACCCCGCGCAGCAGCACCGGTGTGGAGGGGCGGACGGTCACGGGGATTCAGCGTAGGCGTCGGTCCTGGCAGCCGGTGGTGCCGGTGGTGGTAGCGGGTCCGCCTGCGGGCCGTCGGCCGGGTCGCCGGTGCCGCTGGGGTCGGGGTCGGGCAGCGCCCGCCACGGCAGCCGACGGTAGGTCAGCGCGATCAACAGCAGCACGATCAGCGTGCTGGCCAGCGTCGCCAGCACGATCTGGAACAGCGCGAAGCGGTCGCCGTTGGCGGTCGGCCCGAAGATGCCGACCACCAGCGTGACCACGATGACCGCGGCCCGGAAACCCGGACGCGTCGCCCATGCGGCCAGCGGGATGATCGCCCACAGCAGATACCAGGGCTGCACCACCGGGAACAGCAGAACCGTGGCGCCGAGGGCGACGCCGAGCCCGCCGACCGGGTGCAGTCGGCCGCGCAGTACCGCCAGCAGCAACCACGTGACGATGACCGCGATCAGGATGACGCCGATGGCGCGGGTCAGCGCCAGCACGGCGGTGGTGTGATCACCGAGGCCCAGCAGGATGCCGACGTGCCCGGTGCCCAGCGCCAGCAGCGTGGGCGGCGACATCCAGCTGCGCACCACGTTGGCCGTGCCGAGGGTGAACAGCCAGCCGAAGCCGAGGCCGCTGGCCCAGCCGATCAGGGCCATCACCGCCAGCGACACCGTGCCGAGCAACGTGCTGGCCGTGATGAAGGCCTTGAGGGTGCCGCCCCACTGGCAGGCCAGTGCCATCGCCACGAACCCCAGCGCCAGCAGCGAGGGCAACTTGACCTGCGAGGACATCGTGATCAGCACCGTGCCGGCGAGCAACATGCCCAGCGGGTACCAGGGCCGCCATTGCTCGCGGGAGCGCGGCCACGCCGGCGGCCGGGGCAGCAGCGGGTTGCCTGCCCGCAGGCCGGCGATGCCGCGCAGTGCGAACTCCGTGCCGGTCAGCATCAGGCCCAGCATCAGCGCCTCGTTGTGGATCCCGGCGACCAGGTGCATGAAGAGCAGCGGATTGGTGGGGCCCAGCCACAGCGCGCTCACCTCGGCGACCCCGCAGCGACGCGCGAGCCGGGGCGTCGCCCATACGATCAGCCCGACGCCGATGAGTACCACGACCCGGTGGAACAGCACCGCCTCGACGATGTTCTCGCCGGTGATCGCCGAGATGCCGCGACCGATCCACAGGAACAGCGGTCCATACGGTGCCGGCGTGTCCCGCCACAGGCTGGGCACCGACAGTGTGAACACGTGGTCCAGGCCCAGACCGGGGGCGGGGCCGACCCGGTAGGGGTCGTTGCCCTGCAGCGAGATCTCGCTCTGTGCCAGGTAGGAGTAGACGTCCTTGCTGTACATCGGCGGCGCGATGAGCAGCGGAAGCGCCCACAGCAGCAGCGTGCGGTCCAGTTGGCCCCGGGTCATCCGGCGCCTGCCGAGGGTGAACCGGCCCAGCATCAGCCAGGCCAGGGCCATCATCACCGCACCGGTGGTGGTCATCGTCAACGACACCGTCTGGATTCGTGACGGCAGGTTGAGCAGCCGCACCCCGAACGTCGGGTCCTGGATGACCGGCCGCGCACCCGCGCCCAGCGCCCCGATCGCCATCAGCACCGTGCCGGTCGCGCCGAAGAGCCTGGTCCGGCGCATCGCGATGAGCTCGGCGTCGTTCAGCGGCGTCCCGACCGCGCGTTCGTCGCCGTGCCAGCCGGCGATCGACGTGCTGAGGGAACGGAGGCGGGCTGCCACGTTGGCAGCGTAGCTGCCGGAATTGCCCGCCAATCCCGGACAAGTCGATGTGAGCAATCCGACTCAACCGCTAAGGGTGCCCTTCCTGGACCCGTCTGCGGAATTGCGTCACACTGGTGTTGTGAAAATCGGCGAGCAGCGATCGGCCGTGCCCACCCCGGCGCCGGCGCACGCTGCCGACGGTCACACCCGGGGCGCGATCATCCAGCTGCTGCTGGAGTCCGGGCCGACCACCGCGGGCCGCATCGGCGAACAACTGGGCCTGTCGGCCGCCGGTGTGCGTCGCCACCTCGATGCGTTGATCGAGGCCGGTGACGCGCAGGCCAACGCCGCGGCCGCCTGGCAGCAGGAGGGCCGGGGCCGGCCCGCCAAGCGCTACCAGCTCACCGCTGCAGGCCGGGCGAAGCTGGAGCACACCTACGACGATCTCGCCTCGGCGGCGATGCGTCAGCTGCGTGAGATCGGTGGGGAGGAGGCCATCCGGACCTTCGCCCGCCGGCGCATCGACGCCATCCTCTCCGGTGTCGAGCCGGCATCGGACGCCGACGACGACGTCGAGGCGGCCGCCGACCGGATCGCCGGGGCACTCAGCAACGCCGGATACGCGACCACCACGACGCGCGTGGGCGGTCCGGCGAGCGGCGTGCAGATCTGTCAGCATCACTGCCCGGTGTCGCATGTGGCCGAGGAGTTCCCCGAACTGTGCGAGGCCGAGCAGCAGGCGATGGCCGAGGTCCTGGGTACCCACGTGCAGCGGTTGGCCACCATCGTCAACGGCGACTGTGCCTGCACCACCCACGTCCCGCTGAGTCCGGCGGGGCGGTGACGACCGACACGCGCGCGACCGAGAACGATCCTCCGGCGCACAGCCCGCACCGGAGACACCACGACAGCAGAAGGAGTGTGTCGCAATGACACTCACACCGGAGGCCGGGACCGCAGCCGAGGTCCTGACCCAGGAGGAGGCGATCGCCTCCCTGGGCAAGTACGGCTACGGCTGGGCGGACTCGGACGTCGCGGGCGCCAGCGCTCAGCGGGGGCTGTCCGAGGCGGTGGTCCGCGACATCTCGGGGAAGAAGAACGAGCCGGAATGGATGCTCGACATCCGCCTCAAGGCGCTGCGCACGTTCGACAAGAAGCCGATGCCGAAGTGGGGTTCGGACCTCGACGGGATCGACTTCGACAACATCAAGTACTTCGTGCGTTCGACCGAGAAGCAGGCCGCGTCCTGGGAGGACCTGCCCGAGGACATCAAGAACACCTACGACCGACTCGGCATCCCGGAGGCCGAGAAGCAGAGACTGGTGGCCGGGGTCGCCGCCCAGTACGAGTCGGAGGTTGTCTACCACCAGATCCGTGAGGACCTGGAGGCCCAGGGCGTCATCTTCCTGGACACCGACTCGGGGCTGCGCGAACACCCGGAGATCTTCAAGAAGCACTTCGGCACGGTGATCCCGGCCGGCGACAACAAGTTCTCGGCCCTCAATACGGCGGTGTGGTCGGGCGGTTCGTTCATCTACGTGCCGCCCGGCGTGCACGTCGACATCCCGCTGCAGGCCTACTTCCGGATCAACACCGAGAACATGGGCCAGTTCGAGCGGACCCTGATCATCGTCGACGAGGGTGCGTATGTGCACTACGTGGAGGGCTGCACTGCTCCCATTTACAAGAGCGACTCGCTGCATTCGGCGGTTGTCGAGATTATCGTCAAGGCGGGCGGGCGGTGCCGCTACACGACGATCCAGAACTGGTCGAACAACGTCTACAACCTGGTCACCAAGCGCGCCCGCGCGGAGGCAGGCGCGACCATGGAGTGGGTCGACGGGAACATCGGCTCCAAGGTCACGATGAAGTACCCGGCGGTCTGGATGACCGGCGAACACGCCAAGGGTGAAGTGCTCTCGGTGGCCTTCGCCGGCGAGGGGCAGCACCAGGACACCGGTGCCAAGATGCTGCACCTGGCACCGCACACGTCGAGCAACATCGTGTCCAAGTCGGTCGCCCGAGGCGGCGGACGGGCGTCGTACCGTGGCCTGGTCCAAGTCAACAAAGGTGCACACGGGTCCAGGTCGAGCGTCAAATGCGATGCGCTGCTTGTCGATACGGTCAGCCGCTCGGACACCTACCCGTATGTCGACATCCGTGAGGACGATGTCACGATGGGTCACGAGGCGACGGTGTCCAAGGTCAGCGAGGACCAGATGTTCTATCTGATGAGCCGCGGCCTGACCGAGGACGAGGCGATGGCGATGGTGGTGCGCGGCTTCGTCGAGCCGATCGCCAAGGAACTGCCGATGGAATACGCACTGGAGCTCAACCGCCTGATCGAGCTGCAGATGGAAGGCGCGGTGGGCTAGTGAGTTCGAATCTGACCGAAGCCGCCGAGGGTGCGGCAAAGGGCGGCTCGGCGCTCAACCTGAACAAGGGCGAGCTGTTCGCCTCGTTCGACGTCGACGCCTTCGAGGTCCCCGGCGGCCGTGACGAGCTGTGGCGGTTCACCCCGCTGAAGCGGCTGCGCGGGCTGCACGACGGGTCGGCCGTCGCGACCGGTGCCGCCGGCATCACGGTCACCGAACGCCCCGGGGTGACGGTGCAGACCGTCGGCCGCCACGACGAGCGGCTCGGCCAGGGTGGAGTGCCCACCGATCGTGTTGCGGCCCAGGCTTACTCGTCGTTCGACTCGGCCACCGTGGTGACGGTGGCCCGTGAGACCGAGGTCGCCGAGCCGATCGAGATCGCCGTCACCGGTCCGGGCGAGGGGGCGGTGGCCTACGGGCACCTGCAGATCCGGGTCGAGGAGTTCGCCCGCGCGATCGTCGTCGTGGATCTGCGCGGCAGTGGGACGTATGCCGACAACGTCGAGATCATCGTCGGTGACTCCGCGGGCCTGGGCGTGATCTGGATCGCCGACTGGGCCGACGACATGGTCCACGTCAGTGCCCATCACGCGAAGGTGGGCCGCGACGCGGTACTGGGGCATGTCAACGTCACCCTCGGTGGCGACGTCGTGCGCACCTCGGTGACGGTGCGGTTCGCCGCGCCCGGCGGGCAGGCACAGCTGCTCGGCACCTACTTCGCCGACGACGGCCAGTTCTTCGAGTCCCGGTTGCTGGTCGACCATGCGCACCCGAACTGCAAGTCCGATGTGCTGTACAAGGGGGCGCTGCAGGGTGATCCGGATTCGAAGAAGCCCGACGCGCACACGGTCTGGATCGGCGACGTGTTGATCCGCGCCGAAGCCACCGGGACCGACACCTTCGAGGTCAACCGCAATCTGGTGCTCACCGATGGTGCCCGGGCCGATTCGGTGCCAAACCTGGAGATCGAGACCGGCGAGATCGTCGGGGCCGGGCACGCCAGTGCCACCGGACGTTTCGACGACGAGCAGATCTTCTATCTGCGTGCCCGCGGGATCCCCGAGGAGCAGGCCCGCCGGCTGGTGGTGCGCGGGTTCTTCGGCGAGATCATCGCCAAGATCGCCGTGCCCGCGGTACGGGAGCGCCTGACCGAAGCAATTGAACGAGAACTAGCCATTACCGAATCGAGAACTTTCTGACCATGAGCACTCTGGAGATCAAAGACCTGCACGTCTCGGTGCACACGCCCGAGGGCGAGGAGAAAGAGATCCTCAAGGGGGTCAACCTGACGGTGAAGTCGGGGGAGACCCACGCCGTGATGGGCCCGAACGGGTCCGGCAAGTCGACCCTGTCCTACGCGATCGCCGGCCATCCGAAGTACACCGTGACGTCGGGCTCGATCACCCTCGACGGCCAGGACGTGCTGGAGATGAGCGTCGACGAACGCGCCCGCGCCGGGTTGTTCCTGGCGATGCAGTACCCGGTCGAGGTGCCGGGGGTGTCGATGTCGAACTTCCTGCGCACCGCCGCCACCGCCGTGCGGGGTGAGGCGCCCAAGCTGCGGCACTGGGTCAAGGAGGTCAAGGCCGCGATGGCCGACCTGGACATCGACCCGTCGTTCGGCGAACGCAGCGTCAACGAGGGATTCTCCGGCGGCGAGAAGAAGCGCCACGAGATCCTGCAACTGGGCCTGCTCAGGCCGAAGATCGCCATCCTCGACGAGACCGACTCCGGTCTGGACGTCGACGCGCTGAGGGTGGTCAGCGAGGGCGTGAACCGCTACGCCGAGGCAGAGGACGGCGGCGTGCTGCTGATCACCCACTACACCCGCATCCTGCGCTACATCCAGCCGCAGTTCGTCCACGTCTTCGTCGACGGCCGGATCATCGAGTCCGGCGGCCCCGAGCTGGCCGACGAACTCGAGGAGAACGGCTACGAGCGCTTCACGCAGGCCGCCGCCGCTGGAGCCTGACGTGACCGCCGCACAAACGTTGGACGTCACCGGGATCCGGGCGGATTTCCCGATCCTGAGCAGAGTGATGCGCGGTGGCAACCAGCTGGCGTATCTGGATTCGGGTGCCACATCGCAGAAGCCGCTGGCCGTCCTCGACGCCGAGCGCGAGTTCCTGATCACGTCCAACGGTGCGGTGCACCGCGGGGCGCACCAGCTGATGGAGGAGTCCACCGACGCCTACGAACAGGGCCGCGAGGGCATCGCGGCGTTCGTCGGCGCGGACCCCGATGAGCTGGTGTTCACCAAGAACGCAACCGAGGCCATCAACCTGGTGTCCTATACCGTCGGCGATTCCCGGTTCGACCGGGCCGTCGGGCCGGGCGACGTGATCGTCACGACCGAGCTGGAGCACCACGCCAATCTGATCCCGTGGCAGGAGTTGTGCCGGCGGACCGGGGCGACGCTGCGCTGGTACGGGGTGACCCCTGACGGCCGGATCGACCTTGAGTCGCTCGACCTCGACGAACGGGTCAAGATCGTTGCGTTCAGCCATCATTCGAATGTGACGGGCGCGGTGGCGCCGGTGGCCGAGCTGGTGGCGCGGGCGAGGGCGGTCGGGGCGCTGACCGTGCTCGACGCCTGCCAGTCGGTGCCGCATCAGCCGGTGGACTTTCACGGCCTCGACGTCGACTTCGCCGCGTTCTCCGGACACAAGATGCTCGGACCCACCGGCATCGGCGTGCTCTACGGCAGGCGCGAGGTGCTCGACGCGCTGCCGCCGTTTCTGACCGGCGGCTCGATGATCGAGACCGTCACGATGGAGGCCTCCACCTACGCGCCCGCACCACAGCGTTTCGAGGCGGGCACCCCGATGACGTCACAGGTGGTCGGCCTGGCGGCGGCCGCCCGATACCTGGGCGCGCTGGGCATGCCGGCGGTGGAGGGCCACGAGCGGGAACTGGTCGCCGCCGCGCTGGCGGGCTTGTCGGAGATCGGTGGGGTCCGCATCGTCGGACCCGCCTCGATGGCCGACCGCGGTTCGCCGGTGTCGTTCGTGGTGGACGGCATCCACGCCCACGACGTCGGTCAGGTGCTCGACGACGAGGGCGTCGCCGTGCGGGTGGGTCATCATTGCGCATGGCCGCTGCACCGCCGGTTCGGCATCGCCGCGACCGCCCGGGCGTCCTTCGCGGTGTACAACACCCTCGACGAGGTGGACCGGTTGGTCTCCGGGGTGCGCCGGGCGGTGGAGTTCTTCGGCAGGGACGGATGAGGCTCGAGCAGATCTATCAGGAAGTGATCCTCGATCACTACAAGCATCCTCATCACCGCGGCCTGCGCGAGCCGTTCGGCGGCGAGGTGCACCACGTCAACCCGACGTGCGGCGACGAGGTGACGTTGCGGGTCACACTGTCCGACGACGGCCAGACCGTCGCCGACGTGTCCTATGACGGGCAGGGCTGTTCGATCAGCCAGGCCGCGACCTCGGTGCTCACCGATCAGGTGATCGGGCAGAGCGTCGGGGATGCGCTGAAGACGGTGGCGGCGTTCTCGGAGATGGTGTCGTCGCGGGGCCGGGTCGAGGGTGACGAGGACGTGATCGGCGACGGCATCGCGTTCGCCGGGGTGGCGAAGTATCCGGCGCGGGTGAAGTGCGCGCTGCTGGGGTGGACCGCGTTCAAGGCCGCGCTGGCGGAGGCCGGCGCATCGGGCACGGCGCTGGCGGAGGCCGGCGCATCGGGCACGGCGCTGGCGGAGGCCGGCGCATCGGGTACGGCGCTGGCGGAGGCCGGCGCATCGGGGGCAGAGGTTTCGGAGGAGAGTTCATGAGTGACAACGCTGCACCGAACGACGAGTTGCTGGCCGAGATCGAGGAGGCCATGCACGACGTGGTGGACCCTGAGCTCGGGATCAACGTCGTCGACTTGGGTCTGGTGTACGGCGTCGGCGTCGAGAACGGCGACGCCGGGCCGGTCGCGCTGATCGACATGACCCTCACATCGGCGGCCTGCCCGCTGACCGATGTCATCGAGGATCAGTCCCGGACCGCGCTCGTGGGTGCGGGTCTGGTCAACGAGATCAAGATCAACTGGGTGTGGAACCCGCCGTGGGGTCCGGACAAGATCACCGACGACGGCCGCGAGCAGCTGCGGGCGCTCGGCTTCACCGTCTAGATGTCGCCGAGTGTGAACACACTGCGAAACTCCTCCCGGATTCTCGCAGTACGTTCACGCTGGGCGCACCGCCTACTTCAGCAGCTCGGCCAGCTCGACGAGATCGGCGGCGACGACCGTCGGGCGCATCTGCTCGGCCACCGGCAACACCGCGTTTCCCGGCCGGGTGAGCAACGCGCCCGACATGTCCGCTGCCTGCGCGCCGATGGTGTCCCAGACATGCGCGGCGACCATCATGCAGTCCGCCGGAGCGACCCCGAGTTCGGCGGCGACCCCGGTGTAAAGCGGCGGGGACGGTTTGAACACCCGCAGCGCGTCGACGCTGAACTGACGCTCGAAGAACCCGGCCAGGCCTGCGCTCTCCAGCGGCGTCGCCCCCGCGGCGGTGGGCGGTGAGTTGGTCAGCGTGACCAGGCAGTAGCCGTGCGACTGCAACTGGGCCAGGCCCTCGGCGACGTCGGGGTGTGCTGGCAGGGTCCGCATCCGGCGGGCGAGTCGATCCACATCCTCGTCGGTCACCACGACGCCGTGGATGTCGCCGATCATGCGTAGCACCGCCCGGCCGAGGGTGACGAAGTCGACGTACTGGCCGGACAGCGTCACCGTCATCGAGTACAGCACCAGCTGTGCGAACCATTCGCGCAGTACCGAGCGATCGCCGAAGAGCGCCTCGAATCCGGGTGCGAGGGCCTCGATATCGATGAGCGTCTCGTTCACATCGAAGACGAGGACCGACGGGCGATTCACGTCGTCAAGGATCGCATCTCCACGTGCGGGCGGGGTCATCCGTGTAACGCTGTGCATCGGTCGCGGCACTGCAGACCCAGACGCCGGAGAGGAGCCGGGATGGCCCAGGGCTGGGAGCACGTGTACGCCGACACCCGCCGACAGCTGCGCGGGGTCGCCGAGAGCCTGATCGCCGGCCCGCAATACCGCTCGGCGGGGACCATCAGGCTGGCTGTTCGCCCAGACGGCTTCTCGGGCACCGCACTGCCGATGTCGGTCCGCGGCCGCGCGCTGGTGTGGCCGGACGGGTCGGCGCCGCTCGCGGGGCCGGTCGTGGAGCTGGCCCGGGCGTCCGGGGTGGATCCCGGCCCGCCCGAAGGCGTCTACGAGATCGTCGACGCACTGCCCGACGGCGCGATCCTCGATATCGACGCCGCGGCCGCCGAGCTGCTCTACCGCAGTCTGTACGCCGGTGGCTACGCGCTGAAACAGTTTCTGCCCGAACAGCATCCGATCCTCTGGCCGGAGCATTTCGACGTCGCGGTGAGCGCCGACGAGGTGAACTACGGCGTCTCGGCCGGCGACGACCACCACCCCGGGCCGTATGCGTATGTGGGCCCGTGGAAGCAGCGCAACGGTGCTTTCTGGAACGCCCCGTTCGGGGCGTTGCTCGCCCTGGATCCGGCGCACGACGTGGACGCGCTCACGTCGGACGTCGCGGAGTTCTTCCGGCGCGGCAGAGGTGAATTGGACAGGAGCGCTCCGTGACCGATATCGATATCGATGTCGACTTCAGTGGCCTGCGTGCGTTGTTCATCAACTGCACCCTCAAACGCTCACCGGAGATGAGTCACACCGACGGGCTGATCGGGATCAGCGCCGGGATCATGGCCAAGCACGGTGTCGGGGTCGACGTGGTGCGGGCCGTCGACCACGACATCGCGACCGGCGTGTGGCCGGACATGCGTGAGCACGGCTGGGCGACCGACGACTGGCCGGCGATCTTCGACAAGGTGCTGGCCGCCGACATCCTGGTGCTGGCCGGCCCGATCTGGCTGGGCGACAACAGCTCGGTCATGAAAAAGGTGCACGAGCGGCTCTACGGCGGGTCGCATCTGCTCAACGCGGACGGACAGTATCTGTACTACGGCCGGGTGGGCGGCTGCCTGATCACCGGCAACGAGGACGGTGTGAAGCACTGTGCGCAGAACGTGCTCTACACGCTGCAGCACATCGGCTACACGATCCCGCCGCAGGCCGACGCGGGTTGGATCGGGGCGGCCGGACCGGGGCCGTCCTATCTGGATCCCGGCTCGGGCGGGCCGGAGAACGACTTCACCAACCGCAACACCACGTTCATGACGTGGAACCTGATGCACCTGGCCCGCATGCTCAAGTCGGCGGGCGGGATGCCCGCGTACGGCAACCTCAGATCGGGCTGGGATGCCGGGTGCCGGTACGACTTCGTCAACCCCGAGTACCGGTAACCGCGCCGCGGCCGGGAAAGACTCGTTCGTGGTCACCCTTCCCGCCGTCGTGTGGCGGGGTGGCGGGGTACGGCGCGCGCTGACGATCGGTGCGGTAAGCGGTCTGACCGTGGGCGTTCTCGCTTGGCTGGACTCGGGGTTCGTCGTCGGCGGGCTGATCGTGGCCGTGATCGTCGGTGGGTGCTTCGGTCTCTTGATGTCTCGGCGGATGACGCGGTACTGGCCGGGATCGGCGCGCCTGAGCGCTGCGCAACGGGTGGCGGTGGTGCGGGCCGCCCGCCGCGGCGAACGCGTCCCGGACGCCCGGCTCTCGGCGTCGGTTGCGGAGTGCGCCCGGGGACTGCACGAGGCCGCCGACGATGCGCGCCCGCTGCGGTGGCTGCTGCTCGTCGTCCTCGTCGTCGCGGTGGCGGCCGCCGGATGGGATGCCGTCTTCGGTTCATGGGGCGATCTGGTCGCGTCGGGGATCTACCTCACAGCGCTTGCGGCGGAGCTGCTCTGGTGGCCCGGGCGGCAACGCCGGCTGCTGGCCAACGCCGACCTCGCCGCGTCGCCCGGCTGATCGTCCCGGCCACCGGAGGACCCGGGGAACACAGCACCGGCCGGCGACGTTGGCAGTTACGTGGCTACCCAAGACATCACTGCCGAGCAGTTCAACGACATCATCAACGACAACGAGATCGTCCTGGTCGATTTCTGGGCGTCGTGGTGCGGTCCGTGCCGGGCGTTCGCCCCGACCTACAAGAAGTCGTCGGAGAATCACCCCGACGTCGTGTTCGCCAAGGTCGACACCGAGGCCGAGCAGCAGCTCGCCGCCGCCGCGGACATCCGCTCGATCCCGACGCTGATGGCGTTCAAGAAGGGCAAGCTGGTGTTCAACCAGGCCGGTGCCCTCCCGCCGGCGGCGCTGGAGGACCTGGTGGCCAAGATCAAGGAGTTCGACATCGATGCCGCGATCGCCGCGCAGGGAGAACCCGAACAGGCCTGACGGCCTCATCGCGGGGTGAGCGCGCGATAGCGTGCTGCCGTGACCACGCACACCGGGGATTCCCGCTTCGTTCTCGTCGACCGACCGACACCGCACGTCGCGCTGGTGACGCTCAACCGTCCCGAGCGGATGAACTCGATGGCCTTCGACGTGATGGTGCCTCTGCAGCAGGTGCTCGGTGAGCTGAGCTACGACAACGAGGTGCGCGCGGTCGTGCTGACCGGCGCGGGCCGCGGCTTCTCATCGGGCGCGGACCACAAGTCGGCCGGAGCGGTGCCACACGTCGAAGGGTTGACCAGGCCGACCTTCGCGCTGCGCTCCATGAGGGTGCTCGACGAGGTGATCCTGGGCCTGCGCCGGATGCACCAGCCGGTCATTGCCGCGGTCAACGGCGCGGCCATCGGCGGCGGGCTGTGTCTCGCGCTGGCCTGCGACATCCGGGTCGCCGCCGCCGGCGCCTATTTCCGCGCTGCGGGCATCAACAACGGGCTGACGGCCAGCGAGCTGGGGCTGTCGTATCTGCTGCCGCGGGCCATCGGCACATCGCGGGCCTTCGAGATGATGCTGACCGGCCGGGACGTCGACGCCGAGGAGGCCGCACGGATCGGGCTGGTGTCCCGTACGGTGCCCGACACCGACCTGCTCGACGTTTGCCTGCAGATGGGCGAGCGCATCGCGTCGTTCTCCCGGCCGGGGGTCGAGTTGACCAAGCGCACACTATGGAGTGGACTGGACGCCGCTAGCCTGGAAGGGCACATGCAGGCCGAGGGTCTGGGACAGCTTTTCATTCGTTTGCTCACCGGCAACTTCGAAGAAGCGGTCGCTGCGCGCGCGCAGAACCGGACACCGGAATTCACCGACGACAAGTAGGCAGGGAAGACGAGCGTGATCACCGCAACGGACCTCGAGGTCCGCGCCGGCGCGCGCACGTTGCTGTCCATCGAGGGCTCGGCGCTGCGGGTGCAGCCGGGTGACCGGATCGGCCTGGTCGGCCGCAACGGCGCAGGCAAGACGACCACGATGCGGATCCTGGCCGGCGAAGGCGAACCGTACGCAGGCACCATCACCCGCACCGGGGAGGTGGGTTATCTGCCCCAGGATCCCCGTGAGGGCGACCTCGACATGCTGGCCCGCGACCGGGTGCTCTCGGCCCGCGGCCTGGACACGCTGCTCGCGGACCTGGAAAAGCAGCAGGTGTTGATGGCCGAGGTGGCCGACGACTCCGCCCTGGACAAGGCGGTGCGTCGTTACGGCCAACTCGAGGAGCGTTTCGCGGCCCTCGGCGGCTATGCGGCCGAGAGCGAGGCGGGCCGTATCTGCGCCAGCCTGGGGTTGCCGGAGCGGGTGCTCACCCAACCGTTGCGTACGCTCTCGGGCGGTCAGCGCCGCCGCGTGGAACTCGCCCGGATCCTGTTCGCCGCCAGTGAGGACGCGGGCGGCGCCGCGGGCTCGGCGACCACGCTGCTGCTCGACGAGCCCACCAACCACCTCGACGCCGACTCGATCGGGTGGCTGCGCGGTTTCCTGCAGAACCACGCCGGCGGACTGGTGGTCATCAGCCACGACGTCGACCTGCTCGCCGACGTCGTCAACCGGGTGTGGTTCCTCGACGCGGTGCGCGGTGAGGCCGACGTCTACAACATGGGCTGGCACAAGTACCTCGACGCCCGGGCCACCGACGAGGCCAGGCGCAGGCGCGAACGCGCCAACGCCGAACGCAAGGCCGCCGCGCTGCGCACCCAGGCCGCCAAGATGGGCGCCAAGGCGACCAAGGCGGTCGCGGCGCAGAACATGCTCCGCCGCGCCGACCGGATGATGGCGGCGCTGGACGCCGAGCGGGTGGCCGACAAGGTGGCGCGGATCAAGTTCCCCACGCCGGCTCCGTGCGGAAAGACCCCGCTGGTGGTCAGGGGCCTGACGAAGACCTACGGCTCGCTGGAGGTGTTCACCGGGGTGGATCTGGCCATCGACCGCGGCTCGCGGGTGGTGGTGCTCGGCCTCAACGGTGCGGGCAAGACCACGCTGCTGCGGTTGCTGGCCGGTGTCGAGACCCCCGACGCGGGGGGACTGGAGCCCGGGCACGGATGCAAGATCGGCTACTTCGCCCAGGAGCACGACACCCTGGACAACGGCGCTACGGTCTGGGAGAACATCCGGCACGCCGCGCCGGACACCGGCGAACAGGACCTGCGTGGTCTGCTCGGGGCGTTCATGTTCACCGGACCACAGCTCGACCAGCCGGCCGGCACGTTGTCCGGCGGCGAGAAGACCCGGCTGGCGCTGGCCGGCCTGGTCGCTTCCACGGCGAACGTGCTGCTTCTCGACGAGCCGACCAACAACCTCGACCCGGCATCCCGGGAGCAGGTTCTCGACGCACTGCGCAGCTACGTCGGCGCGGTGGTGCTGGTCACCCACGACCCCGGCGCCGCCGAGGCACTGGATCCGCAGCGGGTGGTCCTGCTGCCCGACGCGACCGAGGATTTCTGGTCCGAGGAGTACCGGGATCTGATCGAGCTCGCCTGAGGGGTGTCAACGCCCGCTAGGCTGGGTATGAGGTCGGTGCACAACGTGGGAGGCGCCGATGAAGAACACCGAGACCAGAGACCAGCTGCTCACCGAGCTCCGCAGCGCGTACGAGCGGGGGGCGAGCATCCGGTCGCTGGCGGCGTCCACCGGCCGGTCCTACGGTTCGATCCACAGCATGCTGCGAGAGTCGGGCACCACGATGCGCAGCAGGGGCGGCCCCAATCACCGCCGCAGGCCCTGACGTCACTCCTGGCGGACCGATGCCTCGACGACGTCGAGCACCGCGCTGAGCTTCTCGGGATCGTCACCGGACGCCAGCCGCGCCACCAAGCCGTCCAGAACCAGCTCCAGATAGGTGCGCAGCACCTCGGCGGGAACGTCGTCGCGCAGCAACCCGGCCTGCTTCTGGCGGCGCAACCGTTCGGCGGTGGCCGCCGACAGCTCCTTGGACCGTTCCGCCCAGCCCCGGCTGAACGCCGGGTCGTTGCGCAGCTTGCGGGCGATCTCCAGCCGGGTGGCGAGCCAGTCGAATTGTTCCGGGGCGGCGAGCATGTCGCGCATCACCTGGATCAACCCCTCCCGCGCCGCCACCTCGGCCATCCGCTCGGCGTCCTCGCGCGCCAGCTCGAAGAACAGCGTGTCCTTGTCGCGGAAGTGGTGGAAGATCGCCCCACGCGACAGCCCGATCGTGTGCTCGAGGCGCCGCACGGTGGCCCGGTCGTAGCCGTGCTCGGCGAAACACCGCCGGGCACCGTCGAGGATCTGGCGGCGGCGAGCCGCCAGATGATCGTCGGTCACCCGGGGCATCGGGTCACACCCTCCCCACGCAAGCGTTCGTCGCCCGACTGAACTTTTCTCAGGACTTCAGCATGTTGCGCAGCACGTACTGCAGGATGCCGCCGTTGCGGTAGTAGTCGGCCTCGCCCGGGGTGTCGATGCGCACCACCGCGTCGAACTCGGTCTTCGACCCGTCTTCCTTCGTGGCCGTCACGTGCACCGTCTTGGGCGTCTTGCCGGCGTTGAGCTCCTCGATCCCGGTGATGTCGTAGACCTCGGTGCCGTCGAGCTTCAGCGAGGCCGCCGACTCACCCGCCGGGAACTGCAGCGGGATGACGCCCATGCCGATCAGGTTGGAGCGGTGGATGCGCTCGAAGGACTCGGTGATGACGGCTTTGACGCCGAGCAGCACCGTGCCCTTGGCCGCCCAGTCGCGCGACGAGCCGGAGCCGTACTCCTTGCCGCCGAGCACGACCAGTGGGATGCCGGCCGCCTTGTAGTTGACCGATGCGTCGTAGATGAACGACTGCGGCCCGCCATCCTGGGTGAAGTCCCGGGTGTAGCCGCCGGAGACATCGTCGAGCAGCTGGTTCTTGAGCCGGATGTTGGCGAACGTCCCGCGGATCATCACCTCGTGGTTGCCGCGCCGCGACCCCAGCGAGTTGAAGTCCTTCGGTTGCACGCCGTTGGCCTCCAGGTACTGGGCGGCCGGGGTGCCCTTCTTGATGCTGCCGGCCGGGCTGATGTGGTCGGTGGTCACCGAATCGCCCAGCAGTGCAAGGACTCTGGCGCCCTTGATGTCGGTGACCGGCTCCGGTTCGGCGGGCATGCCGTCGAAGTAGGGCGCCTTGCGCACATACGTCGAGGCCTCGTCCCAGGCGAAGGTGTTGCCCTCCGGGGTGGGCAGCGAGCGCCAGCGCTCGTCGCCCTTGAACACGTCGGCGTAGGAGTCGGTGAACATATCCCGGTTGATCGACGAGGCGATGGTCTCCTGGATCTCGGCCGGGGTCGGCCAGATGTCCTTCAAATAGACCTCGGAGCCTTCACTATCCAAGCCCAGGGGATCGTTCTCGAAGTCGAAGTCCATGGTTCCCGCGATGCCGTAGGCGATGACCAGCGGCGGGGAGGCCAGGTAGTTCATCTTCACGTCGGGGGAGATGCGGCCCTCGAAGTTGCGGTTGCCCGACAGCACCGCGGTCACCGAAAGGTCGTTGTCGTTGATGGCCTTGGAGATCTCGTCGGGTAGCGGCCCGGTGTTGCCGATGCAGGTCGTGCACCCGTAGCCGCCCAGGAAGTAGCCGAGCTTCTCCAGGTAGGGCCACAGTCCGGCCTTGTTGTAGTAGTCGGTGACGACCTGCGAGCCGGGGGCCATGTTGGTCTTGACCCACGGCTTGGTGGTCAGCCCCTTCTCGACGGCCTTCTTGGCCAGCAGCGCCGCGCCGAGCATCACCGACGGGTTGGAGGTGTTGGTGCACGAGGTGATGCCGGCGACGACGACCGCGCCGTGGTCGAGCACGAACGTACCGCGCTCCTCGGAGACCACCTTCACGGGCTTGCTCGGCCTGCCGTCGGCACCGTTGGCCGCCGACATCACGTCGACCGCCCCGTCGTCGGCAAACGACAGCGACACCGGGTCGCTGGCCGGGAACGACTCCTCCACCGCCTCGTCGAGCTTGGTCTCGGGTGTCGGGAGGTTCTCCTCCACGTAGTTGTGGATGTCCTTGCGGAACGCGTTCTTGGCGTCGGAGAGCTCGATGCGATCCTGGGGGCGCTTGGGACCCGAGATCGACGGCACCACGGTGGACAGGTCCAGCTCGAGGTATTCGGAGAACACCGGCTCGCGATCCGGGTTGTGCCACATGCCCTGTTCCTTGGCGTAGGCCTCGACGAGGGCGAGCTGCTCCTCGGTGCGCCCGGTCAGCCGCAGGTAGTTGATGGTCTCCTCGTCGATCGGGAACATCGCCGCAGTCGAGCCGAACTCGGGGCTCATGTTGCCCAGGGTGGCGCGGTTGGCCAGCGGCACCTCGGCCACGCCCTGCCCGTAGAACTCGACGAACTTGCCGACCACGCCGTGCTTGCGCAGCATGTCGGTGACGGTGAGCACGACATCGGTGGCCGTCACGCCGGGCTTGATCTCGCCAGTCAGCTTGAAGCCGACCACCCGCGGGATGAGCATCGAGACCGGCTGGCCCAGCATCGCCGCCTCGGCCTCGATGCCGCCGACGCCCCAGCCCAGCACACCGAGGCCGTTTTCCATCGTGGTGTGGCTGTCGGTGCCGACGCAGGTGTCCGGGTACGCCACCCCGTCACGGACCATCACCGTCCGGGCCAGGTACTCGATGTTCACCTGGTGCACGATGCCGGTGCCCGGGGGGACGACCTTGAAGTCGTCGAACGCGCCCTGGCCCCAGCGCAGGAACTGGTAGCGCTCGCCGTTGCGCTCGTATTCGAGCTCGACGTTGCGTTCGTAGGCGTCGGCGCGGCCGAACACGTCGAGGATCACCGAGTGGTCGATGACCATCTCGGCGGGCGAGAGCGGGTTGACCTTCTCCGGGTCGCCTCCGAGGGTCGCCACGGCCTCGCGCATGGTGGCCAGGTCGACGATGCAGGGCACGCCGGTGAAGTCCTGCATCAGCACGCGGGCGGGGGTGAACTGGATCTCGATGCTCGGTTCGGCGCCGGGGTCCCAGTTCGCGATCGCCTCGATGTGGTCCTTGGTGATGTTCGCGCCGTCCTCGGTGCGCAGCAGGTTCTCCGCGAGCACCTTGAGGCTGTAGGGGAGTTTCTCGGTGCCGGGAACCGCGTCGAGGCGGTAGATCTCGTAGCTGTTGTCTCCGACCGTGAGCGTGTCGCGCGCTCCGAACGAGTTCAGGGATGAATTCTTGCTGCTCACATCAACTCCCGGCTGTATTCGTCGCCGCGACGGGCTGTGTCGGCGGCGGTTTCCGACCCTAACAGTACGCTTGTCCTGCAAGATAACCCAGGGTGTCCTACCAGTCTTGTCGGTGGTCGCCCGTACTGCCACCTCAACGGGTACCCGCATTCCCGACCGACCGCGTCGTCACCGTCGGGCGACCGTGTCGTGACCGTGTCGTCGCCGTCGGCGACGGGCCGGTCGCGTACCGTGCTCATGTGATCGGACCGCAGTTCATCCCGTTCCTGCCGGCGTACATCCCGCCGGAGATCGACATGAACCAGGTGCAGGCCGATGTCGCCGAGGACGGTGTCAGCGTCGCACCGATCTACCAGGATCAGATCCCGGGGCTGCTGCAGGTGGTCGACCAGGCGCGCGCCGAGGGCGTCGACCTCAAGATCGTGGCCATCGATTTCAACCCGCCGATCGACACCCCGCTGCGCGACATCGCCACCGAGGTCGGCCAGGCCAACCCCGGGTCGACGGTGCTCGCGATGAGCCCGTCCTTCGCCGGCACCTACAGCACCGCGTTCGACCGCGTGACGCTCGAGGCGGGGGAGGACATCGCGGAGACCGGAAACCCGCTGCAGTCCGCGGAGAATTTTCTCGGCGAGTTGAACGACCCGCACTTTGCCTGGACGCCATTCACGATTGTCGTCGTTATCGGGGTGTTGTCGGCGGTGGTCGCAACGCGCCTGCTGCAGAATTGGGGCAAACGGGCGGCTGCTTCGGAATCGCCTTCTGGCAGCATTGATTGAGCGATGCGCGCGTCTCTCGCAAATTCAAATATCTCCTTTTGATAACGCTATCGCCAATTACATCGTTGTAATTTGTTACTAAAGTTTCATTAGCGTCAGATGTGACATACGGTGCACTCGGTGCCTGTTGTTACAGATGAGCTTTATGTGGCTTTGTGCTCTTCTGTCCGGAGGCGCCGGAAGATCTGCCGGCACGTTCGCGTGGAGCCTTAGGAGATTTCGAGTCCGATGAGACGCACCCCTGGCGGCGCCTCCGCTTCGCGGCTGGGCGCGGTGTCCCTGGCATTCGGCATGTTGATGACGGTCCCGAATCTGCAGCCGGGCCTCGCCCACGCGCAGCCTGCCAGCCCCGACACCGTCGCCGAACTGGTGACCGAGGTCGCCGACGTCAACCAGAAGCTGCAGGACCTCGGCGCGGCGATCCAGTCGAAGCAGGAGAGCGTCAACAAAGCGATCCTGGATGTGAAGACCGCGCGTGACAACGCGGCGGCCGCCGCCCAGGAGGTCGATACCAGCGCGCGCCGGGTCGAGGATGCCAACACCGCGATCGCCGCAGCGCAGGAGCGGTTCGACACCTTCGCGTCGGCGATGTACGTCAACGGCCCGTCGAGCTCCTACCTGACCGCCGGGGATCCCGCCGACATCCTCAACACCGCGGCCACCGCACAGACGCTGTCGATCAGCTCCCAGAAGGTGATGGGTGACCTTCAGCGCGCCCGCACCGAACAGGTCAACAAGGCGTCCGCGGCCCGGCTGGCCAAGCAACAGGCCGACGACGCCGTGGCCGCCGCCGAGAACAGCCAGCAGGACGCGGTCGCGGCGCTGACCGGCGCCCAGGAGACCTTCAAGACGCAGCAGGCCGAGCTCGATCGGCTGGTCGCCGAGCGAGAACAGGCCCAGGCCAAGCTGGCGGAGGCGCGCACGCTGGCCGCGCCCGAGCCCGGGGGCGTACCCGCGCAGCCGACCGGAGCCGCACCCGGAGCCGGCCGCTCGTCGGCGGCCGCCCCGTCGCCGGGCGGGGTGAACCCGGACTGGGACGTCGACCCCGCCACCGGCAACCGTGACACCGCCTGGGACATGACGCTGCCCCAGATTCCGGGCGCGTTCGCCAGCGGCGACCCGATCCAGATCATCAACGCGGTGCTGACGATCATCAACACGTCGGTGGAGGTCACCCAGAATCTCGGTCGCAAGTTCCTGCAGAGCCTGGGGCTGCTGCCCACCGAGACCGGCATCACCAACGGCGCGATTCCCCCCGTCTACGGATCACAGGCCACCGAGCTGGTGATCCGGCGCGGCATGTCGCAGCTGGGCGTGCCGTACTCCTGGGGCGGCGGCAACGCGTCCGGACCGAGCCGTGGCATCGACCAGGGCGCAGGCACCGTCGGTTTCGACTGCTCGGGCCTGATGCTCTACATGTTCGCCGGCGTCGGCATCAAGCTCGACCACTACTCGGGCTCGCAGTACAACGCCGGCCGCAAGGTGCCGTCGTCGCAGATGCGCCGCGGCGACATGATCTTCTACGGTCCCAACGCCAGTCAGCACGTGGCGATGTACCTCGGCAACGGACAGATGCTGGAGGCGCCCTACACCGGTTCGGTGGTCAAGATCTCGCCGGTGCGCACCAGCGGCATGACACCGTACGTGACCCGGATGATCGAGTGGTGATGAGGCTGCGTCGCGTCGTCGGCGCGGTCCTCACCGCCGTCGGGCTGCTCATCGGCTCGGCGGCGCCGGCCGTTGCCCAGCCCGACGCCGGGCAGTGGGATCCCACGCTGCCGAAGCTGATCAGTGCCGGCGCGCCGGGTGATCCGCTGGCCATCGCCAACGCGTCGCTGGCCGCGACCGCGCAGGCCACCCAGGTGACGATGAACCTGGGCCACAAGTTCCTGCAGAGCATCGGGCTGGCGCCGAAGGATGCGACCAGCGTCGCCCCCGGTGGCGTCCGTGGTCCGGCGGCCATCGAATACGCCATCCGGCGCGGCGGCAGCCAGATGGGCGTGCCGTACTCGTGGGGCGGCGGGAAGCCGTCCGGCCCCAGCCGCGGCGTCGACTCGGGCGCCAACACCGTCGGCTTCGACTGCTCCGGGTTCACCCAGTTCTCCTACGCCGGGGTCGGCGTGCTGATCCCGAAGTACTCCGGCGACCAGTACGACACCGGCCGCAAGGTTCCGGTGTCCCAGGCCAAGCGGGGTGACCTGCTGTTCTGGGGCCCTGGTGGTAGCCAGCACGTGGCGATGTACCTCGGTGGCGGCAAGATGCTCGAATCCGCGAGCAGCGCGGGCAAGGTCTCGGTGAGCGCGGTGCGGACCGCCGGCCTACAGCCGTACGCGGTCCGCATCATCGAATCCTGAATGCGGCACGCATCATCGAACCTGAGTGTGATCTGAGTTAAACCTGAGCACAATTGGTGAATGGTGGCGCGCGCCCCGGCCAACCCCGGGCGACGTCGACGGATCTCGGGGCGCCTGGAATAGTTGACGGCGAGCGCACGGCCATGATCGGGCCGGCGCCGCACACACCAGCTGGTACCGCGCATGTGGAAGGAACGTTGATGACCGCACCGAGTGGGCCGCCGCAGGGTCCTGGAGGATTTCCCGGGCAGGCTCCGGCGCTGGGGTATACCGGTGCGCACGCCGCCCCGAACTCCGGACCGGCCGGTTCGGCGCTGTCCAACGGTGGCCTGCAGCACGACGTGCACACCCTGGAGCGGGCGATCTTCGAGGTCAAGCGCATCATCGTCGGCCAGGACCAGCTCGTCGAGCGGATGCTGGTCGGCCTGCTCGCCAAGGGGCATGTGTTGCTCGAGGGCGTGCCCGGGGTGGCCAAGACGCTGGCGGTCGAGACGTTCGCCAAGGTCGTCGGCGGCACCTTCGCACGCATCCAGTTCACCCCGGACCTGGTGCCCACCGACATCATCGGCACCCGCATCTACCGCCAGGGCCGCGAGGAATTCGACATCGAGCTCGGCCCGGTGGTGGTCAACTTCCTGCTCGCCGACGAGATCAACCGTGCACCCGCCAAGGTGCAGTCCGCGCTGCTCGAGGTGATGGCCGAGCGCAAGATCTCCATCGGTGGCAAGACGTTCCCGCTGCCCAGCCCGTTCCTGGTGATGGCCACGCAGAACCCGATCGAGCAGGAGGGCGTCTACCAACTGCCCGAAGCCCAGCGTGACCGGTTCCTGTTCAAGCTGAACGTCGACTACCCCTCGCCCGAGGAGGAGCGCGAGATCATCTACCGGATGGGCGTCAAGCCGCCGGAGCCCAAGGCGATCCTGACCACCGACGACCTGCAGCGGCTGCAGGAGGTCGCCGCCAACACGTTCGTGCACCACGCGCTGGTGGACTACGTGGTCCGCATCGTCACCGCCACCCGCGAGCCGGAGAAGTTCGGGATGCCCGACGCCAGGGCGTGGATCGCCTATGGCGCGTCGCCGCGTGCGTCGCTGGGCATCATCGCCGCTGCGCGCGGGCTGGCACTGGTCCGCGGTCGCGACTACGTGATCCCGCAGGACGTCGTCGAGGTCATCCCCGACGTGCTGCGGCACCGCCTGGTGCTGACCTACGACGCGCTGGCCGACGAGGTGTCCTCGGAGACCGTGGTCAACCGCATCATGCAGACGGTGGCGCTGCCGCAGGTGAACGCCATTCCGCAGCAGGGGCCTGCGGCGCCCCCGGCCGTCCCGGCGGCGGCCGCGGCGGGCGGGCGCTGAGCCGGTAGCGGGCGCACTTCGTGAGATCACCCACAGGTTCTCCCGGGCCGAACAGGTCCAGCCACAACGTCGACCTGCCGTCACTGCAGCGCGGGGAGATCCGCGACCCGGCGCTGACGGCGGCGCTGCGCAAGCTCGAGCTGACGGTGCGCCGCAAGCTCGACGGCGTCTTGCACGGCGACCACCTCGGGCTGCTGCCCGGTCCCGGCACAGAGCCGGGCGAGTCGCGGATCTATCAGCCCGGCGACGACGTGCGTCGGATGGACTGGTCGGTGACCGCCCGTACGACCGCACCCCACGTGCGCCAGATGATCGCCGACCGCGAGTTGGAGACCTGGCTGGTGGTCGACATGTCGGCCAGCCTGGACTTCGGCACCACCGGATGCGAGAAGCGTGACCTGGCCGTCGCCGCGGCGGCCTCGATCGCGTTCCTCAACAGCGGGGGCGGCAACCGGCTGGGGGCGGTCATCTCCAACGGCGACACCATGCGCCGGGTGCCCGCGCTGTCCGGGCGGATGCACGAACAAGAGCTGTTGCGGGCGATCGCGACGACGCCGCGGGCACCGACGGGCGTGCGCGGGGACCTGGCCGCGGCGATCGACGCTCTGCGCCGGCCGGAGCGCCGCCGCGGCATGGCGGTCATCATCAGCGACTTCCTCGGGCCGATCGACTGGATGCGCCCGCTGCGCGCGATCTCCGGGCGGCACGAGGTGCTCGGCATCGAGATCCTCGATCCGCGGGACATCGAGCTGCCCGCGGTGGGCGACGTCATCCTGCAGGACACCGAGACGGGCCGCACCCGCGAGTTCAGCATCGACGAGCAGCTCCGGACCGACTTCGAGAGGGCCGCGGCCGCACACCGGGCCGAGGTGGCCCGCACCCTTCGTCGGTGCGACGCGCCGTTGCTGACCCTGCGGACCGACCGGGACTGGATCGCCGACGTCGTCCGGTTCGTCGCGAGCCGCCGCCGCGGTGCCCTGGCGGCGGCGCGATGAGCGCTTGCGCCGTGACGAGCCCTCGGGCGAGGAGCGCTTGCGCCGTGACGAGCCCTCGGGCGAGGAGCCATCGATGAAGAGCAGAAGGCGGCGATGAGCGCTTGCGCGAAGAGCAGAAGGCCCCGATGAGCTGCCCAGACCATGAGCGAAAACACGAAATGACAAGTAGCACATGACTTTACCGTTGCTCGGGCCGATGTCGCTGACCGGCTTCGAACATCCGTGGTTCTTCCTGTTCTTCCTGGTGATCCTCGGCCTGATCGCGCTCTACGTCGTGGTGCAGGCGGCCCGCCAGAAGCGGATACTGCGGTTCGCCAACATGGAGCTGCTGGAGAGCGTCGCCCCCAGCCGGCCCAGCCGCTGGCGCCATCTGCCGGCGATCCTGCTGGTGGCGTCGATGGTGCTGTTCACCATCGCGATGGCCGGTCCGACCCACGACGTCCGCATTCCGCGCAACCGTGCGGTGGTGATGCTGGTGATGGACGTCTCGCAGTCGATGCGGGCCACCGACGTCGCGCCGAACCGGCTGGTGGCCGCGCAGGAGGCCGCCAAGCAGTTCGCCGGTCAGCTGACCCCCGGCATCAACCTGGGCCTGATCGCGTACGCGGGCACGGCGACGGTGCTGGTGTCGCCGACGACGAACCGGGAGGCGACCAAGAACGCGATCGACAAGCTGCAGCTGGCCGACCGCACCGCGACCGGTGAGGGGATCTTCACCGCGCTGCAGGCCATCGCCACCGTGGGTGCGGTGATCGGGGGCGGCGACGAGCCGCCGCCCGCGCGCATCGTGCTGATGTCCGACGGCAAGGAGACCGTGCCGTCCAACCCGGACAACCCCAAGGGCGCCTTCACCGCGGCGCGCACGGCGAAGGACCAGGGCGTGCCGATCTCGACAGTGTCGTTCGGCACCCCGTACGGCTACGTCGAGATCAACGATCAGCGCCAGCCGGTCCCGGTCGACGACGAGATGCTCAAGAAGATCGCCGACCTCTCCGGCGGGGACGCGTTCACCGCGGCCAGCCTCGAGCAGCTCAAGCAGGTGTTCACCAACCTGCAGGAGCAGATCGGCTACGAGACGATCAGGGGCGACGCGAGCGTGGGTTGGTTGCGTCTGGGCGCGCTGGTGCTGGCCATCGCGGCGCTGGGGGCTCTGCTGATCAACCGGCGACTGCCCAACTGAGGCCAAGGCGGTTTATTGAGAATGATCGCCAGGCACTAAGTTGGCGGCATGACCACTGCGGACGCTGAGACCGACAATTCCGCCGACACCGCCGAGGCGAAAGTGGGCGGGCGGCCCCCGTTCGTCTCCCGTTCGGTGCTGGTGACCGGCGGCAACCGGGGGATCGGCCTGGCGATCGCGCAGCGCCTGGCCGCCGACGGTCACAAGGTGGCGGTCACCCACCGCGGTTCCGGCGCCCCGGAGGGTCTGTTCGGCGTCGTCTGCGACGTGACCGACAGCGTTGCCGTCGACCGCGCGTTCAAGGAGGTCGAGGAGCATCAGGGGCCGGTCGAGGTGCTGGTGTCCAATGCCGGCATATCCCAGGACGCATTCCTGATGCGGATGACCGAGGAGAGGTTCCAGAACGTCATCGACGCCAACCTCACCGGAGCGTTCCGGGTGGCCCAGCGGGCCTCCCGCAGCATGCAGCGCAAGCGGTTCGGCCGGATCATCTTCATCGGTTCGGTGTCGGGTATGTGGGGCATCGGCAACCAGGCGAACTATGCGGCCGCCAAGGCCGGTCTGATCGGCATGGCCCGCTCGATCTCCCGGGAACTGTCCAAGGCCGGTGTCACCGCGAACGTGGTCGCCCCCGGCTACATCGACACCGAGATGACCCGCGCGCTGGACGAGCGGATCCAGGCCGGGGCGCTGGACTTCATCCCGGCCAAGCGCGTCGGCACCGCCGAAGAGGTCGCCGGGGCGGTCAGCTTCCTCGCCTCCGAGGATGCGAGTTACATCGCCGGCGCGGTGATCCCGGTCGACGGGGGCATGGGTATGGGCCACTAGCCCTCAGAAGGCACAGGGCCACCAGGCCCCAGAAGGCACAGGGCCACCAGGCCCCCGACGACACCGGCTCACCAGACCCCAGACGGCACCGCCTCACTAGGAGCAAAGGACTGAAATGACAGGGTTTCT
This sequence comes from Mycolicibacterium xanthum, assembly GCF_019710635.1. Lineage (GTDB taxonomy): Bacteria > Actinomycetota > Actinomycetes > Mycobacteriales > Mycobacteriaceae > Mycobacterium > Mycobacterium xanthum. The sequence goes on along the minus strand of NZ_JAIFZS010000027.1, from coordinate 66,005 downwards.
CGAAGGCAAGCGCATCCTCGTCACGGGGATCATCACCGACTCGTCGATCGCGTTCTACATCGCCAAGGTCGCCCAGGAGGCCGGCGCCGAGCTGGTGCTGACCGGGTTCGACCGGATGAAGCTGATCCGCCGGATCGCCGACCGGTTGCCCAACCCGGCGCCGCTGCTGGAGCTCGACGTGCAGAATACCGAGCATCTGGACACGCTGGCCGACCGGATCACCGCCGAGATCGGGGAGGGTAATAAGCTCGACGGTGTCGTGCACTCCATCGGCTTCATGCCGCAGACCGGCATGGGCATCAACCCCTTCTTCGATGCGCCCTACGAGGATGTCGCCAAAGGCATCCACATCTCGGCCTACTCGTACGCATCGCTGGCCAAGGCCGTACTGCCGGTGATGAATCCGGGCGGCGGCATCGTCGGCATGGACTTCGACCCGACACGCGCGATGCCCGCCTACAACTGGATGACGGTCGCCAAGAGCGCGCTGGAGTCGGTGAACCGATTCGTCGCGCGGGAAGCGGGCAAGGTCGGTGTCCGCTCCAACCTCGTTGCGGCGGGACCGATCCGGACGCTGGCGATGAGCGCCATCGTGGGTGGCGCGCTGGGTGAGGAGGCCGGAGCGCAGATGCAGCTGCTCGAGGAGGGCTGGGATCAGCGCGCCCCGCTGGGCTGGAACATGAAGGACCCGACCCCGGTCGCCAAGACGGTGTGTGCGCTGCTGTCCGACTGGCTGCCCGCGACCACCGGCACGATCATCTACGCAGACGGCGGCGCCAGCACCCAGCTGCTGTGACGCGCATCGACGCGCTGCTCCTGCTGTCGTTCGGCGGTCCCGAAGGGCCCGAGCAGGTCATGCCGTTCCTGCAGAACGTCACCCGCGGACGCGGCATCCCCGCCGAGCGGCTGGCATCGGTGGCCGAGCACTACCTGCACTTCGGCGGCGTGTCGCCGATCAACGGGATCAATCGCGACCTGATCATCGAGATCGAGGCCGAGTTGGCGCGCCGCGGCCAGGCCGTGCCGATCTACTTCGGCAACCGCAACTGGGAGCCCTACGTCGAGGAAACGGTTGTGCACATGCGGGACAACGGGATTCGGCGAGCCGCGGTGTTCACCACGTCGGCCTGGGGCGGCTACTCGGGATGCGCCCAGTATCAGGAGGACATCGCACGGGGACGGGCGGCAGCCGGGCCGGAGGCGCCCGAGTTGATCAAGCTCCGGCAGTACTTCGACCACCCCCTGCTGATCGCGATGTTCGCCGAGGCGATAGGCGACGCCGCGGCCACGCTGCCCGAGCACCTGCGCGAGCGGGCGCGGCTGGTGTTCACCGCGCACTCGATCCCGTTGCGTGCCGCCTCGCGTTGCGGTCCCGACCTCTACCAGCGTCAGGTCGGCTACACCTGCCGGCTGGTCGCCGCTGCCGCAGGCTACGCCGACTACGACCAGGTCTGGCAGTCGCGGTCCGGCCCGCCGCAGGTGCCCTGGCTGGAGCCCGACATCGGCGACCACCTGGATGCGTTGGCGCAGGGCGGGACCGAGGCCGTGATCGTCTGCCCGGTCGGTTTCGTCGCCGACCACATCGAGGTGGTGTGGGATCTGGACAACGAGCTGGCAGCGCAGGCGGCCGGGTACGGCATCGCGATGGCGCGAGCGTCGACACCCAACGCCCAGCCGCGGTTCGCCCGGCTGGTGCTCGATCTGCTCGACGAGGTCCGGCTGGGCCGGCCGGCCGCGCGGATCGTGGCGCAGGATCCGGTCCCCGGGTTCGGCTCCAGCATCAACGGCACACCGTGCACGCCGGCCTGCTCGGTCTGAATCCCTAACCGCGCCAGGCGGATTGTAGGATCGAATCCACGGCGGCAAGCCGGGCCGAACGCACCACGGCGGTCAGCGGGCGCAGCGCGTCGCTGGCCAGCTCGACCTCGGAGGAACTCTGCAGCCCGCTCGGGATCAATCCCGCGCTGACGGTGATGATCGCGTCGACGTGCGCCGCATTCTCCAGCACCCGCACCGCGCGGGTCGGAGCGTGATCGGGAAGCCGATGTGCCAGCGTGGAGTCCAGTACCTGCTCCACCAGCCTGCGCGGGTCGGCGATCTCGCCACCGGTGGCGCCGGCCCGCAGCGCACCGAGCGCATCGGCGGCCGAGCGGACGGCATCGCGCAACGCGTACTCCGCCTCGCCGAGGTCGAAATGTTCGGCGGTGGGCGCGGAGTCCAGCGAATACACCGTCCACGATAGCGAGCACAGCTGCGGATCGAAGGTCTCGGCGTGGCCGGACTCGGCATCGCCGTCCGGGTACTCGAAGTCGGGCACCAGGCCCACCATGGCGTCCGGCCGTCCGACGACTATCGCCTCACCTGCGGCGATCGCGTCCCTGCCGAACTGGGTGCCCGGCGGGAGGCCCCGGGTGTCGCCGGGGACCGGCAGCACCAGCGCCAGGATCGGGTGCGACCCGGCCGGACCCGCCGCGGTGCGCATCGTCTGCAGCAGCGCCACCGGGCCCGCGTCGTCGAGATCGGGCCACGGAAGCCCGGTGCGCCGGGCGGCCACCGAATCGTAGGCCGTCACCGAATGTCTTGCTGTCCACTGGGATAACGCGTCGAGAACGTCATCGGGCGCGGCGGCTCCGGCCAGCCAGGCGTTGGCCCACACCGACAGCGAAACACTGGGACTCCACATGATGGCAGCAGTGTAGTTGTTCGCAGCTCGTCCAGTCGGCTGCACGATAGGGTGATGGCATGCCCGTCTGGTTGATCTGGCTGATCGCGGCACTGGCGCTGGCCGGCGCGGAGGCGCTGACCGGCGACCTCTTCCTGCTGATGCTGGCGGGCGGTGCCCTGGCCGCGGTCGGCTCCAGCTTCGTGTTCGACAATCTGGTGGTCGACGGGGTGGTGTTCCTGCTGGCCTCGGTGCTGCTGCTGGTCGGTGTCCGTCCGGCGCTGCGCCGGCGGATGTTGTCCGGGAAGGGCATGCCGGAGCCGGCCAGGGCGCTGGAGGGCAAGAGCGCGCTGGTGCTCGACCGGGTCGCCCGCCATGAAGGGCAGGTGAAACTCGACGGCGAAGTATGGACGGCGAGGCCCTTCAACGAGAACGATGTCTACGAACCCGGCGATCAGGTGACCGTCGTGCATATCGATGGGGCCACCGCGGTCGTGTCCAAGATCGTCTAGCCCGAGTTCGCCGAGGAAGGAGCCCGTCATGGAGGGTGCAGTCGCAGGACTGGTGCTGCTGGCTGTCCTGGTGTTGTTCGCTGTGGTGGTGGTCGCCAAGTCGGTGGCCCTGATCCCACAGGCGGAGGCCGCCGTCATCGAGCGGCTGGGCCGCTACAGCAAGACGGTGTCGGGGCAGCTGACGCTGCTGCTGCCGTTCGTCGACAAGATCCGGGCGCGGGTGGACCTACGCGAGCGGGTGGTGTCGTTCCCGCCGCAGCCGGTGATCACCGAGGACAACCTGACGGTGAACATCGACACGGTGGTGTACTTCCAGGTCACCAACCCACAGGCGGCGGTCTACCAGATCAGCAACTACATCGTCGGCGTCGAGCAGTTGGCCACCACGACGCTGCGCAACGTGGTGGGCGGCATGACGCTGGAGCAGACCCTGACCTCGCGCGACTCGATCAACAATCAGCTCAGGGGGGTGCTCGACGAGGCGACCGGACGGTGGGGGCTGCGGGTGGCTCGCGTCGAGCTGCGCAGCATCGACCCGCCGCCGTCGATCCAGGACTCGATGGAGAAGCAGATGCGCGCGGACCGCGAGAAGCGCGCCATGATCCTGACCGCCGAGGGCAATCGCGAGGCCGCGATCAAACAGGCCGAGGGGCAGAAGCAGGCCCAGATCCTGGCCGCGGAGGGCGCAAAGCAGGCCGCCATCCTGGCCGCCGAGGCCGACCGGCAGTCCCGGATGCTGCGGGCGCAGGGTGAGCGCGCCGCGGCCTACCTGCAGGCGCAGGGGCAGGCCAAGGCGATCGAGAAGACCTTCGCCGCGATCAAGGCCGGCCGCCCGACGCCGGAGCTGCTGGCCTACCAGTATCTGCAGACCCTGCCGCAGATGGCCCAGGGCGAGGCCAACAAGGTGTGGTTGGTGCCCAGCGACTTCGGCGCGGCGCTGCAGGGCTTCACCAAAATGCTCGGTGCGCCCGGCGAAGACGGCGTGTTCCGCTACACCCCGTCACCGGTCGAGCAGGATCTGGCCCGGCCCGAGGACGACTCCGACGAGGTCGCCGACTGGTTCTCCACCGAGACCGACCCGGCGATCGCGCAGGCGGTGGCCAAGGCCGAAGCCGAGGCGCGCACACCCGTCGCAGGCCCGGGTTACCTGTCGTCGTCGACGCCCGCAGCGCCGACGGCACAACTCGGTGCTCCGCCGGTACCGCCGCCCCCGCCCGAGCGAAGCGGCGGCGCGCACTCGATCTGATCGGCGTGGTGTCGCGTGTCGCGGCGGTGGCTGCGGATCTCGTAGATCAACCCGGCGATTCCGAGGCTGGCGGTGCCCAGTGACACCACGAACAGCAGCGGGCTGACGTTGCCGGTCAGCGCGTCGCCGAGGATCACGACCGCCGAGGTACCCGGGAGCAGGCCGACGACGGTGGCCAGCGTGTAGGGCAGGATCCGCACCGCCGAGGCGCCCGCCGCATAGTTGAGCACCGAGAACGGCACCGCGGGGATGAGCCGGGTGGCCAGCACCGCCGCCCAGCCCCGGGCGCGGAGCCGGGCGTCGATCGCCTCGATGCGCGGGTGGTGCATCCAGCGGCTGAGCTGCCACCCTGCCGCACGTACCAGCACCACCGCGATCAGTGCACTCACCGTGCTGGCCGCCACCGCGATCGGGATGCCCAGATAGGGGCCGAACAGCAGACCCGCCGCGAGCGTGAACGCGGTCCGGGGGAACGGGAACACCGTGATCACGACGTGCGCCGCGAAGAAGACCAGCGGGAACCACGCCCCGGCCGAGGTGGCCCAGTCCCGCAGTTGCACCGCGGTGGGAAGCGGTACGAACACCGCGATTGCGACGAGGATCACAATCGCGGTGGTCACCGCCGCCAGCCGGGTCGGCGGAACCGACCTGAGGGTGGTCGTCACCGCCGCCCGAACGGTGCGCAGCGAGCTGACGACGGCTTTCACGCCTCACAACAGTACGGGGCGTGGCCGTGGCCCCCGGTGGCGTGGTCAAACATCACGGTGACTACGACGCATCGGCGTGACGACCACCGCGCACTGGCGCGACGGCGATCATTTAGCCTCATGTCTTGGGTGGTCTAGTCACACTTGGTCAGACAAGGCGATAACCAGGAGTCGCGAGTGTCCTCGAGCGTCATTGAATCCGATCGCGAGCGCTGGCGCTCCGCAGTGGCCGGCGTGCTGGCGAAGAGCAGCCGGCGCGACCCCGCGGATCTGCCCGCCGAGCCCGAACGGTTGCTCGACACCCCCACCTACGAAGGCTTCGCGGTGCGTCCCCTCTACACCGCGCTGGATGCCCGGCCCGAGCTTCCGCTGCCCGGTCGGTTTCCGTTCACCCGCGGCGGTGACGCCACCCGCGACGTGCTGTCGGGCTGGAAGGTCGTGGAAAGCTTCCCGGCGGGTACGGACCTCCATGAACGGGACAACGCCGCGGTCCTCGGCGCGCTGTCCGACGGAGTGAGTGGGCTGCGGCTCGTCGTCGGGGCCGCGGGGGTCGACGTGTCCGGACTCCGGGCGCTACTCGAGGGCGTCTACCTCGACCTCGTGCCGATCGTGCTGGCGGCCGGCGCCGACTACCGCGCCGCGGCCGATACCGTGCTGTCGCTGTTGGCCGGGCTGGATGCCGATCAACGGGCCTGGCTGTCGATCGACTTCGGCGCCGACCCACTGATCTCCGGGTTGGACGCGGCGACGTCCTCGCCGCCGCTCGACGAGGTCATCGGGCTCGCGACCGAACTCACCGGGTTCGGCGGCGGGGTGCGGGCCATCACCGTGGACGGTCCGCTCCTCAACGGGCAGGGTGCCAACGCCTCCTGGGAGCTGGCCGGGGCGATCGCCGCGGGGGTGGAGTACCTGCGTGTGCTGACCGCCGCCGGCCTGGACGTCGCCGATGCGCTGCGCCAGATCAGCTTCCGGTTCGCCGCCGATGACGACCAGTTCATGTCGATCGCCAAATTCCGTGCGGCCCGCCAACTCTGGGCTCGGGTCGCCGAGGTCGCCGGGGCTCCGGAGGCCGGTGCGGCCACCGTCCATGCGACGACTGCCTGGCCGATGATGACCCAGCGTGACCCGTGGGTGAACATGCTGCGTTGCACGCTGGCGGCTTTCGGTGCCGGGGTCGGCGGAGCCGACACCGTCGAGGTGGTTCCGTTCGACGCCGCGATCCCCAACGGTGCGGCCGGCATGGCGGCCGGTTTCTCCCGCCGGATCGCCCGCAACACCCAGCTGTTGCTGCTGGAGGAATCGCATCTGGGACGGGTCCTCGACCCGGGAGCGGGCTCCTGGTTCATCGAGGATCTCACCGCCGAGCTGGCGCAGGGTGCGTGGAGGAACTTCCAGGCCATCGAGTCGCGCGGCGGGTTCTCGGCGGCCACCGGATTCCTCACCGCGGAGATCGCGGCGGTGGCCTCGGCTCGGGACGCCGACATCAGACACCGCCGCACGGCCGTCACCGGGATCAACGAGTTTCCGAATCTGTCCGAACCGCCGCTGGCACAGACGGACACCCGACCGGACGTGAAGTTCTACGCGGCGGCCTTCGAGGAGCTGCGCAACCGCTCGGACGCCTATCTGGCGGCCCACGGCGCCCGGCCCGCGGTGCTGCTGCTGCCGCTGGGCCCGTTGGCCGAGCACAACATTCGTGCGACGTTCGCCGCCAACCTGCTGGCCTCCGGTGGCATCGAGGCGGTCAACCCCGGCTCGCTTGATGTCGCCGGGGTGGCCGCCGCGGTCGCCGCCGCCGGCGGGCCGAAGATCGCGGTGATCTGCGGCACCGACACCCGCTACGGCGCGGAAGCCTCCGACGTCGTCGCGGCCGCCTACGACGCCGGGGTCGAACAGGTCTACCTGGCCGGACCCGACAAGTCCGTGGCAGCGGCCGCCACCAAACCGGACGGCTATCTGACCGCCAAGATCGACGCGGTCGATGCGCTGTCGACCCTGCTCACCCGATTGGGGGCGTGATCCATATGACTACATCTGATGTCGCCGCCGGTGCGGCTCCGGCATCCAATGTCGCCGCCGGTGTGGCTCCGACCGGCACCCCGGCCGGGATCGCCAGCTTCGCCGAGGTGCCCCTGCAGGGCGGGCCCGCGCCCGATGCACCGACGGCCGAAGCCGTCGCCGATCTCACCGCCGCCGCAGCCGCGGCCCACGGCTACACCGCCGAGCAGCTGGACTGGGTCACCCCGGAGGGCATCGAGGTCAAGCCGGTGTACACCGCCGCCGACCGTGACGAGGCGGTGGCGCAGGGCTATCCGCTGGACAGCTTCCCCGGGGAGCCGCCGTTCATCCGCGGGCCGTACCCGACGATGTACGTCAACCAGCCGTGGACCATCCGCCAGTACGCCGGGTTCTCCACGGCCGCCGAGTCCAACGCCTTCTACCGCCGCAACCTGGCGGCGGGACAGAAGGGCCTGTCGGTGGCGTTCGACCTGGCCACCCACCGCGGCTACGACTCCGACCACCCGCGGGTCGCCGGTGACGTCGGGATGGCGGGCGTGGCCATCGACTCGATCCTGGACATGCGCCAGCTCTTCGACGGGATCGACCTGTCCGCGGTGAGCGTGTCGATGACGATGAACGGTGCGGTGCTGCCGATCCTCGCGCTGTACGTGGTGGCCGCCGAGGAACAGGGCGTGCCGCCGGAGAAACTGGCCGGGACCATCCAGAACGACATCCTCAAGGAGTTCATGGTCCGCAACACCTACATCTACCCGCCGAAGCCGTCGATGCGGATCATCTCCGACATCTTCGGCTACACCAGCGCCAAGATGCCGAAGTTCAACAGCATCTCCATCTCGGGCTATCACATCCAGGAAGCCGGCGCGACGGCGGATCTCGAGCTGGGTTACACGCTGGCCGACGGCGTCGAGTACCTCAAGGCAGGGCAGGACGCCGGCCTGGACATCGACAAGTTCGCCCCCCGGCTGTCGTTCTTCTGGGGTATCGGGATGAACTTCTTCATGGAGGTCGCGAAGCTGCGCGCGGGCCGGCTGCTGTGGAGCGAGCTGGTCGCCGAGTTCGGCGCCGAGAACCCGAAATCGCTGTCGTTGCGTACCCATTCGCAGACCTCGGGCTGGTCGTTGACTGCGCAGGATCCGTTCAACAACGTGGCCCGAACCTGTATCGAGGCGATGGCGGCCACCCAGGGGCACACCCAGTCGCTGCACACCAATGCACTCGACGAGGCGCTGGCGCTGCCCACCGACTTCTCCGCCCGCATCGCCCGCAACACCCAGCTGCTGCTGCAACAGGAGTCCGGCACCACCCGGCCCATCGACCCATGGGGTGGCTCCTACTACGTCGAGCGGCTGACCCACGAGCTGGCCGGGAAGGCCCGCGCCCACATCCGCGAGATCGCCGAGCACGGCGGGATGGCCCAGGCGATCAGCGAGGGCATCCCGAAGCTGCGCATCGAGGAGGCGGCCGCGCGCACCCAGGCCCGGATCGACTCGGGTGCGCAGACCGTGATCGGCATCAACAAGTACCAGGTTGCCGCCAACGGCAGCGATCACGAGATCGAGGTCCTCAAGGTCGAGAACAGCCGGGTACGCGCCGAACAGATCGCGAAGCTGGCCAGCCTGCGTGCCGAGCGCGACGAGGACGCGACCCAAGCGGCACTTGCCGAATTGACCAGGGCCGCAGGCGTTCACGAGGCGGCGGGGGTGGGGGCACCTCCCGCTCGCGGGGGAGACGGTCTGGGCAACAACCTGATGGCGCTGGCGATCAACGCTGCGCGCGCGAAGGCCACCGTCGGCGAGATCTCCGATGCGCTGGAGAAGGTGTACGGCCGCCATCAGGCCGAGATCCGCACCATCGCCGGGGTGTACCGCGATGAGGTCGGGAAGGCCGGAAATGTGAGTACCGCGACCGAACTGGTCGAGAAGTTCGCCGAGGCCGACGGCAGGCGTCCGCGCATCCTGGTGGCCAAGATGGGCCAGGACGGGCACGACCGCGGCCAGAAGGTGATCGCGACCGCGTTCGCCGACATCGGCTTCGACGTCGACGTCGGCTCGCTGTTCTCCACGCCCGAGGAGGTGGCCCGCCAGGCCGCGGACAACGACGTGCACGTGATCGGCGTGTCCTCGCTGGCGGCCGGGCACCTGACGCTGGTGCCTGCGTTGCGCGACGCCCTCGCCGAGGTGGGCCGGCCCGACATCATGATCGTCGTCGGTGGGGTGATCCCGCCCGGGGACTTCGACGAGCTCTACGCCGCCGGGGCGACGGCGATCTTCCCGCCCGGCACCGTGATCGCCGACGCCGCGATCGGTCTGCTCGAGAAGTTGGCCGAACGCCTCGGCTACCAGCTGAGCTAGATGTCGCAGACGGTCGGTGAGCTGGCGGCCGCGGTCCGCGCCGGTGACCGTTCGGCGCTGGCCCGGGCGATCACGCTGGTCGAGTCGACCCGGGCTGATCACCGGCAGAAGGCGCAGGAGCTGCTGCTCGAGCTCTCTCCCGCAAGCGGGCGGTACCCCCAGCCGGAGGCGGCGGCGCGGGTCGGGATCACCGGTGTTCCCGGCGTCGGGAAGTCGACCACCATCGAGGCGCTCGGCATGTACCTGATCGAGCACGGCCACCGGGTGGCGGTGCTGGCGGTGGACCCGTCGTCGACCCGTACCGGTGGCTCGATACTCGGCGACAAGACCCGGATGGCCAGGCTTGCCGTGCACCCCGACGCCTACGTCCGGCCCTCGCCGACCTCGGGCACGCTGGGCGGGGTCGCGAAGGCCACCCGCGAGACCATCGTGTTGCTGGAGGCCGCCGGATACGACGTCATCCTCGTCGAGACCGTCGGCGTCGGGCAGTCCGAGGTCACGGTCGCCAACATGGTCGACACCTTCGTGTTCCTGACGCTGGCGCGCACCGGCGATCAGCTGCAGGGGATCAAGAAGGGCGTGCTGGAGCTGGCCGACATCGTCGTGGTGAACAAGGCCGACGGTGAGCACGCGGTGGAGGCCAAGGCGGCCGCCCGCGAGCTGGCCGGTGCCATCCGGCTCATCTATCCGCGCGAAACACTTTGGCGGCCACCGGTTCTGACGATGAGCGCGTTGCAGGGCACCGGCCTGTCGGAACTGTGGGACACCGTGCTTCAGCATCGCGATGTGCTGACCGAGGCGGGGGAGTTCGACGCTCGCCGACGCGCCCAGCAAGTGGAATGGACCTGGGCGATGGTCCGCGACGCCGTGCTCGACCGGGTGATGTCCAGTCCCGGCGTCCGCGAGATCCGGGCCGGTGTCGAGCAGCAGGTGCGCGACGGCGAACTGACGCCGGCGCTTGCTGCTCAACAGATCCTCGCGGCCGTCGACTGGTCCACGGTGCCGAACGGTTAACAAATCGGTAACACCTGCTTTCTTTGCTGCCCCGCGGAGTAAATTCAATGCATTGTGACGGGCGTCAACAACCCGGAGCGCAGCGCAGCGCTCCCATCCGGCACCGGTGGCGGGGCGCTGCCCCGCGGGGTTCACGGTGCGGCCGACGAGAACTTCTCCTGCGCGGTCCGCGCGTTCTCCCAGATGTTCCCGTGGCGACGCCTCGGCGGCGGCGCATTGTCGGTCTACCTCAACGGTGAGCCGGTCGTCGACATCTGGACCGGTTGGTCGGACCGCAAGGGCAAACGACGCTGGACCGCCGACACCGGCGCCATGGTGTTCTCCGCCACCAAAGGGGTGGCCGCGACCGTCATCCACCGGCTCGCCGACCGGGGGCTGATCGACTACGACGCACCCGTCGCCGAGTACTGGCGCGAGTTCGGCGCCAACGGCAAGGCATCGATCACCGTGCGCGACGCGCTGCGCCACCGCGCCGGCCTCTCGCAGCTCAACGGGGTGTCCAAGGCCGATCTGATGGATCACCTGGGCATGGAGGAGAGGCTCGCCGCCGCACCGATCAGCTGGCTGCACGGCCGGCCGGCCTATCACGCGTTCACCTTCGGCTGGTTGTTGTCCGGTCTGGCCCGGTCGGTTACCGGCGTGGGGATGCGCGAGTTGATGCGCACCGAGATCGCCGAGCCGCTGAACACCGACGGGCTGCACCTGGGCCGCCCCCCGGTGCATGCACCCACCCACAGCGCGCAGATCATCGGACCGCAGACCCGACTGCAGAATCCGGTGTTCAACCTGATGGCGCCGCACCTCGCCGGCTTGCCGTTCTCGGCGGCGTTCGGCGCGATGTACTTTCCCGGGGTCAAGGCCATGGTCCAGGGCGACATCCCGCTGCTGGACGGGGAGATCCCGGCCGCCAACGGGGTCGCGACGGCCCGTGGCCTGGCCCGGATGTACGGCGCGATCGCCAACGGCGGCCGCATCGACGGAACCCAGTTCCTGTCTGCCGAAACCGCGGCCGCGTTGGTCGGGCGCCCGAGCCTGAGGCCGGACCACGGCGTGGTCATGCCGCTGTCGTTCCACCTGGGCTACCACGGCCTGCCGATCCCCGGCGTGCTGCCCGGTTTCGGCCACGTCGGCCTCGGCGGGTCACTGGGGTGGGCCGACCCCGAGACCGGCCTGGCCTTCGGCTATGTGCACAACCGCTTGCTCACGCCGCTGGTGGTCGCCGACCAGGCCGGGTTCGTCGCGACCGCGGCACTGATCCGCCGTGGCGCGGCGCTGGCCCGCCGCAACGGCTACCGCCCGGTGCGCGAGCACGGCGCACAGTTCGGCGACCGTACCCGCGCGGCGGTCTGATCGTCCGCACTGCGGACGGGTGCCCGCTCAGCTGTTCGCGCGGGTGAACCATGTCGTCTTGCTGCGCCGGGAGTACGCAGAGGTCAGCGCGAAGCCGGCGCCGCAGGCGCAGGCGAAGAACCACACCAGCGTGCTGCCCTCGGGCGATCGGCGTGGCCACGGTCGTGTCGCCGACGGTCGAAGCCCGGGCGGATCCGGCGGACTCCCCGGCTGCCTGGACGTAGTGCCAGACCTCCTGGCGGCTCATCAACCCGAACCGGATCTGCAGGTCGGGGTAGCTCAGCCCGAACCGGTCGGCGACGCGGCGAAGCGCCTCGGCGTTCGGGTAGTCGTGCTCCTCGATGCGCCGGTAATAGGTGCTGCTGGAAATGCCGAGGGCGTCGAACAGGTCCTTGGCGTCGATCTCACCGTCGAGTAGGTAGTCGAGCAGCGTCTTGAGCTGTCTGCCGTTTTCATCCGTCGGTGGCACATCAACACCATAGCCACGTTCCGGTACGCGGCGAGCCCTCCGGGCAAACAGCTAACATAGTCGTAATTGACACTGCCGTCACAGTCTTGGGACTGTTCTCCCAGTCTTGGGACAACCGCGCTACGGTTAGCTGCATGGTCGCTCCATACACGGCTGACGAGGCCAGAAACTGGTTTGTCGTCGCTGCACCGGTATCGCTGGACGTGTTCGATCACGGCCCCTCGGAGGGCGAAGGCGTTCTCTTCGGGAATTTCAGCAGCCCGTTGTCGAGCGAATTGAATGACGAGATCGACGGCGCCGCGGAATGGCTCGGCGTGACGCCCGAGGAGATTGTGCTGGCCGCGTTGGGCCGGACGTTCGGCCGCGCCCGTGGAGACGGTGTGGTGGCCGTCGACGTCACCGGTGGCCATCGGTGGCAGTGTCACCCGGTCTCGCTGATCTGCGCGGCCGGCCTGCCGATGGGGCCCACCGAGATGCTGCAGGGTGCACACAATGCGCTGGGGTCGGCCGCCGGCCAGCCGTCGGCGAAATCGGAGATCCTGCTCAGCATCGACGCCGCCGACGCCGCCGCGGCACCCGCCACCGGGCACGCACTGCAGGTGCGGGTGAGGCGGATCGGCGGATCGCTGCACAGCGACTGGATCTACGACACGGCCCGGCTGGACCGCTACTCGGTGGAGGAGATGGCCGAGCAGTTCGGCCCGGCGCTGATCGGGATCACGTCGGACGCCGCCACCCCGCTGTGATTCTCGGATGAGGTCACCGGCCCGCTAGACTATCGGGCATCGGCACGGATCCGGCCATCACCGGGGAGCCTTCGGAAGAACAGTCGCGGGGCGGGCGTTGCCCGGCACCGCGGCCCAGTAGAGCCGGACGGGTGGGCCCGTCATCGCCCTGAGAGCGGCGCACCGGTACCGGGTGCGCAAGCGGGGTGGTACCGCGGCGCTCGCGCACCTGCGCGGCGTTCGTCCCCGTGCCTGAACGACCTGAGGCACCGGGAGACACTCGTGACCGCATATCCGAAGCCGGCCGCCGGCGCACCCGATTTCCCGGCGCTGGAAATCGATGTGCTGGACTACTGGGAGCGCGACGACACCTTTCGCGCGAGCGTCGCGCAGCGCGACGGCGCACCGGAATACGTGTTCTACGACGGACCGCCGTTCGCGAACGGGCTACCGCACTACGGGCACCTGCTGACCGGCTACGTCAAGGACATCGTGCCCCGCTACCGCACGATGCGTGGGTACAAGGTGGAGCGGCGGTTCGGCTGGGACACCCACGGACTGCCCGCCGAGCTCGAGGTGCAGCGTCAGCTCGGCATCACCGACAAGGCCCAGATCGAAGAGATGGGCATCGAGAAGTTCAACGACGCCTGCCGCGCGTCGGTGCTCAAGTACACCGACGAGTGGCGCACTTACGTCACCCGCCAGGCCCGCTGGGTGGACTTCGACAACGACTACAAGACCCTCGACATCGGCTTCATGGAGTCGGTGATCTGGGCGTTCAAGCAGCTGTGGGACAAGGGTCTGGCCTACGAGGGCAACCGGGTGTTGCCGTACTGCTGGAACGACGAGACCCCGCTGTCGAGCCACGAACTGCGGATGGACGACGACGTCTACCAGAACCGGCAGGACCCGGCGCTCACAGTCGGCTTCCGGGTCGATGGTGGGCCGCGCCCAGAGCTCGTCGGCGCCTACCTGCTGATCTGGACGACCACCCCGTGGACACTGCCGTCCAACCAGGCGGTCGCGGTGAGCCCCGAGGTCACCTATGTGACGGTCGAGGCCGACGGTCGCCGTCTCGTGCTGGCCGAAGCACGGCTCGGCGCCTACGCGCGCGAGCTCGGCGAGGAGCCGACAGTGCTGGGCACCTACTCGGGTGCCGACCTGCTCGGCGTGCACTACGTTCCACCGTTCCCGTATTTCATGGACTCGGCCAACGCGTTTCAGGTGCTGCCCGGCGAGTTCGTCAGCACCGAGGACGGCACCGGCCTGGTGCACATGGCGCCGGCCTACGGCGAGGACGACATGCTCACCGCGCAGGCCGCCGGCATCGCCGCGGTCACCCCGGTCGACTCCAAGGGCCGCTTCGACGCCACCGTGGCCGACTATCAGGGCCAGCACGTGTTCGACGCCAACCCGCAGATCATCCGGGACCTCAAGAACGGGGCGGGCGTCGCGGCGGCCAACGGTGCACTGCTGCTGCGCCACGACAGCTACGAGCACACCTATCCGCACTGCTGGCGCTGCCGCAACCCGCTGATCTACCGGGCGGTGTCGTCGTGGTTCATCAAGGTCACCGAGTTCCGCGACCGGATGGTCGAGCTCAACCAGCAGATCACCTGGTACCCCGAGCACGTCAAGGACGGCCAGTTCGGCAAGTGGCTGGCCGGCGCCCGGGACTGGTCGATCTCACGAAACCGCTACTGGGGCACGCCGATTCCGGTGTGGAAGTCCGACGACCCGGCCTTCCCGCGGATCGATGTGTACGGCAGCCTCGACGAGCTGGAGCGGGATTTCGGTGTCCGGCCGGACAACCTGCACCGGCCCTACATCGACGAGTTGACCCGGCCCAATCCCGACGACCCGACCGGCAAGGCCACCATGCGGCGCATCGAGGACGTGCTCGACGTGTGGTTCGACTCCGGGTCGATGCCCTACGGGCAGGTGCACTACCCGTTCGAGAACGCCGAATGGTTCGCAGGGGCACCGGGGGTCGAAGCACATTTCCCGGGCGACTTCATCGTCGAATACATCGGGCAGACCCGTGGGTGGTTCTACACGCTGCACATCCTCGCGACGGCGCTGTTCGACCGCCCGGCGTTTCGAACCTGCGTATCGCACGGCATCGTGCTGGGTAACGACGGCCAGAAGATGAGCAAGTCACTGCGCAACTACCCCGACGTCACCGAGGTGTTCGACCGAGACGGCTCCGACGCGATGCGCTGGTTCCTGATGGCATCCCCGATCCTGCGCGGCGGCAACCTCATCGTCACCGAACAGGGGATCCGCGAGGGCGCCCGCCAGGTGCTGCTGCCGCTGTGGAACGCCTACAGCTTTCTCGCGCTCTACGCCCCGCAGAAGGGGGGGTGGCGCACCGATTCGTCCAATGTGCTGGACCGCTACATCCTGGCCAAGCTGGCCGCGCTGCGCGACGACCTGACCACCGCAATGGACGAATGCGACATCTCGCGCGCCTGTGACCAGCTGCGCCAGTTCACCGAGGCGCTGACGAACTGGTATGTGCGGCGGTCACGTTCGCGGTTCTGGGAAGAGGACCCCGACGCGATCGACACGCTGCACACGGTGCTCGAGGTGACCAGCAGGCTGGCCGCCCCGCTGTTGCCGTTGATCACCGAGGTGATCTGGCGTGGGCTGACCGGACAGCGGTCGGTGCACCTGACCGACTGGCCGGAAGCCGGGTCACTGCCGGCCGACCCGCAGTTGGTCGCCGACATGGACCTGGTGCGCGACGTGGCCTCGGCGGCGTCCTCGCTGCGGAAGGCCAAGAAGCTGCGTGTGCGGCTACCGCTGCCGAAACTCACTGTGGCTGTTGATGATCCGCAGCGTCTTGCGCCGTATCGCGAGCTGATCGCCGACGAGCTCAACGTCAAGGCGGTGGAGCTCACCGACGACATCGCCGCGCACGGCCGCTTCGAGCTGGCCGTCAACGCGCGAGCCGCCGGACCGCGTATCGGCAAGGATGTGCAGGCCGCGATCAAGGCGGTCAAGGCGGGCCAGGGCGTGCTCAGAAGCGACGGCACTCTGGAGGCTGGGCCCGCGGTCCTTCTCCCCGAGGAGTTCACCTCCAAGTTGGTGGCGGCCGATCCGGAGTTCACCGCGGCGCTGCCCGACGGCGCAGGACTGGTCGTGCTGGACGGAACGGTCACACCCGAGCTGGAGGCCGAGGGCTGGGCCAAGGACCGCATCCGGGAGCTTCAGGAACTCCGTAAGTCGACGGGTCTGGATGTGTCGGACCGGATTTCGGTTGTCATGTCGGTGCCGGCGCCGCACGAGTTGTGGGCCCGCACCCATCGGGATCTGATCGCCGGCGAGATCCTGGCGACCAGCTTCGAGTTCGGTGAGCCCTCCGACGCGGAGATGATCGGCGACGGCGTACGGGTGGCGATCGCCAAGGCCTGATCGGCGGGTCGTCGAGATTGCTCCTGCGGTCTTGCTGGTGCCGGCGGCAACGACCCCGGGCGCAATATCGGGTGATCGGCGGCTAGGCCACCCGGGCGGCGTGCCCGGCGAACGTCACGATGTCCCCGGACCGCAGCTGACGGCCGCGGCGCAGCTCGACGTCGCCGTTGACGGTGACCTGTCCGTCGGCGATCACCAACTTGGCGTCCGACCCGGTGTCGAGCAGACCGGACAATTTCAGGAACTGGCCGAGCCGGATCGACTCGTCGCGGATCGGCACGTCGTTCATGCCCGCCACGCTAGCCGCCTACGATTCGCCATGTGGGTCGCTGGGTCCTGCATCTGGACATGGACGCGTTCTTCGCGTCCGTGGAGCAGTTGACCCGGCCCACGCTTCGCGGGCGTCCGGTTTTGGTCGGCGGCCTCGGGGGGCGCGGGGTGGTGGCCGGCGCCAGCTACGAGGCACGGGTGTTCGGCGCCCGCTCGGCGATGCCGATGCATCAGGCCCGGCGCCTGGTCGGCGCGCCCGCGGTGGTGCTGCCCCCGCGCGGTGTGGTCTACGGGCTGGCCAGCCGGCGGGTGTTCGAGACGGTGCGAGCCCGGGTGCCGGTGCTCGAGCAACTGTCGTTCGACGAGGCATTCGGTGAGCCCACCGAGCTGGTCGGGGCGTCGGCGGCCCAGGTCGGCGAGTTCTGCGAGCAGTTGCGGGCCGAGGTGGCCGACGTGACCGGGCTGGTCGCGTCGGTCGGGGCCGGTTCGGGGAAGCAGATCGCCAAGATCGCCTCGGGGCTGGCCAAGCCCGACGGTGTCACGGTGGTGGCCCGTGACCAGGAGGCTGCGCTGCTGCACGGTCTTCCGGTGCGCAAGCTGTGGGGGATCGGCCCGGTGGCCGAGGAGAAGCTGCACCGTCTGGGCATCGAGACGATCGGTGGCTTCGCCGCGCTGTCGGACACCGAGGTCGCCAACATCCTCGGTGCCACGGTGGGGCCCGCGCTGCACCGGTTGGCGCGCGGCATCGACGATCGGCCGGTCGCCGAGAACGCGCCGGCCAAACAGATCAGCGCGGAATCGACGTTTCCGGAGGACTTGACCACGCTGGACCGGCTTCGCGAGGCGGCCGGGCCGATCGGGGAACATGCCCATCGCCGGCTGCTCAAGGACGGCCGCGGGGCCCGCACCGTGACGGTCAAGCTGCGCAAGTCCGATATGAGCATCCTGACCAGGTCGGCCACCTTGCCGTACGCGACCACCGACGCGGCGACGCTGATCGCGATGGCGCGCCGGCTGCTGCTCGACCCCGTCGACATCGGACCGATTCGCCTTGTCGGGGTGGGCTTCTCGGGCCTGTCGGAGGTGCAGCAGGAGTCGCTGTTCCCCGATCTGGAGCTGGCGGCCACCGAGGAACCGGCCCATGTCGGGACAACCCGCCCGACCGCGTCCGAGGGGGTGACCGACGCCCCGGTGTGGCGGGTCGGCGACGACGTCCGCCACACCGAGCACGGGCACGGCTGGATTCAGGGCGCCGGGCACGGGGTGATGACCGTGCGGTTCGAGACCCGCGGCAGCGGCCCGGGTTTCGCACGCACCTTCGCCGCCGACGATGCCGCCGTGACCTCGGCCAACCCGGTCGACAGCCTGGACTGGCCGGAGTTCGTCGAGGAGACGGCGCGCTACCAGGGCACCGCGTAGTCGGCGCGGCCTCAGCCCCAGCGCTCGAACACATCCCCCGGTGCCGTCCCGGCGGCCAGCGCGGCCATCAGCAGGACCCGCGCCTGGGGCGGCCGCAGCCGGGGCGCCACCACGGCGCCCGCGTCGACGAGATCACGGCCCGGTCCGTACCCGGGATTGACCCGGCCCTCGGGAACGCGCGTCGACACCACGACGGTGATCCCGTCGGAGCAGTGCCGGCGCACCGCCTCGATCACGGCATACCCGGCGTTGCCGGAGCCGAGGGCCTCCAGCACTATGCCGCGGGCACCGACGGCCACGCAGGCATCCATCGCGACGCCGTCGGCGCCGGGGTAGGCCGCGACGATGTCGACGCGCGGTGCCCCGCCGGCAACCAGCGGGCCGAGGTACGGGCGGGGCTTGAGGCGGCGCTGGTGGGCGAACCGGTTCTGCGTGACCGTGCCGATCGGGCGCCCGGCGAAGCCCTGCGGCCCCGCGGTGGCGGTCTTGTACAGGCCGGCCGCCTCGAACACGGTGCCCGCAAAGCTGACCACCACCCCCAGGCCGCGGGCGCTCGGGTCGGCTGCCACCGTGAGCGCGTCGCGAAGATTGGCGGGTCCGTCGGCGTCGGGTGCATCGGAGCTGAGCTGGGCGCCGGTGAGTACCACCGGCACCGGGCCGTCGTGGGTCAGCTCCAGCCACAGCGCGGTCTCTTCCATGGTGTCTGTGCCGTGGGTGATGACGATCCCGTCGGGCGGGTCGGCGCACGCGCTGCGAACGGTGTCGGCGATACGGTCCCAGTCCCGTGCTGTCAGCTGGGAGCTGTCGACCGCCATCGCGTCGATGACCTCGACGTCCAGCCCCGCCGTGAGGTCGGCGCCGGACCGGGTGGGGCGCTTCACTCCGTCCGCGTCCGCGCTGGTCGAGATCGTCCCACCGGTGGCGATGACGAGGAGGCGACCCATGGGCGCAATTCTTCCGCACCGGCGCCCTGCGATGATGGTGGCGTGACCGATGAATCGTCGAGCCCGGTTGAGCCTGCGACCGGCGACGTGCCCGCGCAGGAGCCGCCGCCCCGCCGGTTGCGCCTGCTGCTGGCCGTTGCGGGGGTGGTGCTCCTCCTGGACATCGTCACCAAGGTGGCCGCCGTAGCGCTGCTCACGCCGGGCCAGCCGGTGTCGATCATCGGGGACACCGTGACGTGGACGCTGGTGCGCAACTCGGGGGCGGCGTTCTCGATGGCGACCGGCTACACGTGGGTGCTGACGCTGATCGCGACCGGTGTGGTGATCGGCATCATCTGGATGGGTCGCCGGTTGGTGTCGCCGTGGTGGGCGATCGGGCTCGGGATGATCCTCGGTGGCGCGATGGGCAACCTGATCGACCGGTTCTTCCGGTCTCCGGGACCGCTGCGCGGCCACGTCGTGGACTTCCTGTCGATCGGGTGGTGGCCGGTCTTCAACGTGGCCGACCCCTCGGTGGTCGGCGGGGCGATCCTGCTGGTGGTGTTGTCGCTGTTCGGCTTCGACTTCGACACCGTCGGGAGGCGGACGCCGGACGACGGCGAGGACGGTGGTCGGGCGGCCGGGACAGGCGAGCCGGGCGGCGGCGAGGACGATGGTCGGGCGGCCGGGATGGGTCGGCCGGAGGACGGCGAGACCGGGCCGGGCGGCGGGCCCGCGAATGGCGAGGCGGTCGGCAGTTCGGACCCGGACCGACGGTCCGGCGAGGAATGACGACCCGGTCGATGCCGGTCCCCGAGGGGCTGGCGGGAATGCGGGTGGACGCCGGGCTGGCGCGGCTGCTCGGCTTGTCCCGCACCGTGGTGGCCGCACTGGCCGAGGACGGCGAGGTCGAACTCGACGGCGTGCGGGTGGCCAAGTCCGACAAGCTGACCGCGGGGGCCTGGCTGGAGGTACGCCTGCCCGATGCGCCGGCCCCGGTGGAGAACACGCCGGTGGACATCGAAGGCATGACGATCCTGTACTCCGACGAGGACATCGTCGCCGTCGACAAGCCACCCGGCGTGGCCGCCCACGCGACCGTGGGCTGGCACGGTCCCACGGTGTTGGGGGGTCTGGCAGCGGCGGGGTTCCGGATCAGCACGTCGGGGATCCACGAACGTCAGGGCATCGTGCACCGACTCGATGTGGGCACCTCCGGGGTGATGGTGGTGGCGCTGTCCGAGCGCGCGTACACCGCCCTCAAGCGCGCCTTCAAGCAGCGCACCGTCGAGAAGCGCTACCACGCGCTGGTACAGGGCCACCCCGATCCATCCAGCGGCACCATCGACGCGCCGATCGGGCGGCACCGGGGTCACGACTGGAAGTTCGCGGTGGTCGAGGGCGGCAGGCACAGCGTCACGCATTACGACACGCTGGAAGCCCACCAGGCGGCCAGCCTGCTCGAGATCGAGCTCGAGACCGGGCGAACCCACCAGATCAGGGTGCATTTCGCCGCGTTGCACCACCCCTGCTGCGGCGACCTCACCTATGGCGCCGACCCGACGCTGGCCAAGAAGCTGGGGCTGGAGCGGCAGTGGCTGCACGCCAGCTCGCTGGTGTTCGCCCATCCGGCCGACGGTAGGCGCATGGAGATCGCCAGCGAGTACCCGGCCGACCTGCAACACGCCCTCGACGTCCTGCGCAGCCACCGGCTGTGAGGCAGGGGCTGCTCTTCGGGGTCGGCGCCTATGGCATGTGGGGGCTGTTCCCGGCGTTCTTCCCGCTGCTGAAGCCGGCGAGTGCGGTCGAGGTGCTCGCCCACCGGGTCATCTGGAGCTTCGTCCTGATGGTGGTCGTGGTGGCCGCGGTGCGCCGGCTCGGCGACCTTCGCGCGATCGACCGGCGAACCTGGTTGCTGCTGACCGCGGCCGCCGCACTCATCTCGGTCAACTGGGTGATCTACGTCTACGCGGTCAACAACGGTCACGTCGTGGATGCCGCACTGGGCTATTTCATCAACCCGCTGGTGTCGATCGCGCTCGGGCTGCTGGTCTTTCGGGAGCGGCTCAACCGGTGGCAGGTGTGCGCGCTGGTCGTCGCCGTCGTCGCGGTCGTGGTCCTGACGGTGAACGTCGGGTCGCCTCCGGTGATCGGTCTCGGCCTGGCGTTGTCGTTCGGGCTCTACGGTGCGGTGAAGAAGACGGTACCGACCGATCCGCGGGTCAGTGTGGGCGTCGAAGCGGGGCTGGCGGCCCCGTTCGCCATCGCCTACGTCATCGTCGTTCAGCTCGACGGGCAGGGCACGTTCACCGGTCACGGTGGCGGGCACGTGGTGCTGATGGTCCTGGCCGGAGTGCTCACGGCGATGCCGCTGCTGCTGTTCGCCGCCGCTGCGCAGCGGTTGGCGCTGGTGACGCTGGGGTTGCTGTTCTACATGACACCGGCGATGCAGATGAGTTGGGGAGTGCTGGTCGGGCACGAGCCGATGCCGCCCGCTCGGTGGCTGGGCTTCGCATTGATCTGGACCGCGCTGGCGTTGTTCACCGTCGACGCGGTGCGACGCGCGCGGGCCGACCGCGCCCCGTCCGGATCCTTGCCGCGGTGAAGTTTGCGACTTCGCCGAGCTCCCGAAGGGGGCAATGCCATCATGTTTGCTCATGGACCGGGGGAGTGGGCCGGTGCGCGTTGTCCGGGGGCGGCCGACCCCGCGGCCACCCGCGGCGGATCACCGCCGCATGGCTCACATGCCGGTTTCGTCCGTGCCGGAACCGATTTCACTGGGGTTGCCGGGCAATTGACACACAGTGGCAAGACGGGATTGCTGAAACAGCGCGTCGCGTCGTCGCTCGGCGCGGGACCCGAAGAACCGGAGACACGCACCGCGACACGCCGTGCGCTGTCGGTGGGCGGCCATAGACTGGCGTCCCTATGAGTGGTCCGAATCCGCCCTCGTTCGTGCACCTGCACAACCACACCGAGTACTCGATGCTGGACGGTGCCGCCAAGGTCAAACCGATGCTGGCCGAGGCCCAGCGGCTGGACATGCCCGCGATCGGGATGACCGACCACGGGAACATGTTCGGTGCGAGCGAGTTCTACAACGCCGCCACCGACGCCGGGATCAAGCCGATCATCGGCGTCGAGGCCTACATCGCCCCGGCGTCGCGGTTCGACACCAAGCGCGTGCTCTGGGGCGACCCGAGCCAGAAGTCCGACGACGTGTCCGGCAGCGGCTCGTACACCCACATGACGATGGTGGCCGAGAACGCCACCGGGCTGCGGAACCTGTTCAAGCTGTCCTCGCTGGCATCGTTCGAGGGCCAGTTGGGCAAGTGGTCGCGGATGGATGCCGAGCTGATCGCCGAGCACGCGGACGGCATCATCGCCACCACAGGCTGCCCCTCGGGCGAGGTGCAGACCCGGCTCCGGCTCGGGCACGACCGGGAGGCGCTCGAGGCCGCGGCGAAGTGGCGGGAGATCTTCGGGCCCGACAACTTCTTCCTCGAGCTGATGGACCACGGGCTGTCCATCGAGCGCCGGGTGCGCGACGGCCTGATCGAGGTCGGCCGCAAGCTCGGGATTCCGCCGCTGGCCACCAACGACTGCCACTACGTCACCCGCGACGCCGCGCAGAACCACGAGGCGCTGCTGTGCGTGCAGACCGGCAAGACGCTCTCGGATCCGAACCGCTTCAAGTTCGACGGCGACGGCTACTACCTGAAGCCGGCGACCGAGATGCGGGCGCTGTGGGACGACCAGGTGCCCGGCGCATGCGACTCGACGCTGCTGATCGCCGAGCGGGTGCAGTCCTACGCAGAGGTGTGGGATCCCCGCGACCGGATGCCGATCTTCCCGGTACCCGACGGGCACGACCAGGCGTCGTGGCTGCAGCACGAGGTCATGGCGGGGCTGCGTCGGCGCTTCCCGTCCGGTGTCGGCCGGAACTACATCGAGCGGGCCGACTACGAGATCAAGGTCATCTGCGACAAGGGCTTCCCGTCGTACTTCCTGATCGTGGCCGACCTGATCAACTACGCCCGTTCGGTGGACATCCGGGTGGGACCGGGCCGCGGGTCGGCGGCCGGATCGCTGGTCGCCTACGCGCTGGGCATCACCAACATCGATCCGATCCCGCATGGGCTGCTGTTCGAGCGCTTCCTCAACCCCGAACGGCCGTCGGCCCCCGACATCGACATCGACTTCGACGACCGCCGCCGCGGCGAGATGCTGCGCTACGCCGCGAACAAGTGGGGCAGTGACCGGGTGGCCCAGGTCATCACGTTCGGCACCATCAAGACGAAGGCCGCGCTGAAGGATTCGGCGCGGGTGCACTACGGCCAGCCCGGCTTCGCGATCGCCGACCGGATCACCAAGGCGCTGCCCCCGCCCATCATGGCCAAGGACATCCCGCTGTCGGGTATCACCGATCCGAACCACGAGCGGTTCAAGGAGGCCGCGGAGGTCCGCGGCCTGATCGACACCGACCCCGACGTGCGGACCATCTACGAGACCGCACGCGGCCTGGAAGGGCTGGTGCGCAACGCCGGCGTGCACGCATGCGCGGTCATCATGAGCTCGGAGCCGCTGATCGAGTCGATCCCGCTGTGGCGGCGCCCGCAGGACGGTGCGGTGATCACCGGGTGGGACTATCCGTCCTGCGAGGCCATCGGTCTACTCAAGATGGACTTCCTCGGCCTGCGCAACCTGACGATCATCGGCGACTGTATCGAGAACATCAAGGCCAACCGCGGCATCGACCTGGACCTCGAGTCGTTGACCCTGGACGATCCGAAGGCCTACGAACTTCTCGGCCGCGGCGACACTCTCGGCGTGTTCCAGCTCGACGGCGGCCCGATGCGGGATCTGTTGCGGCGCATGCAGCCCACCGAGTTCAACGACATCGTCGCGGTGCTGGCGCTGTACCGGCCCGGGCCGATGGGCATGAACGCCCACAACGACTACGCCGACCGCAAGAACGCCCGCCAGCCGATCAAGCCGATCCACCCCGAGCTGGAGGAACCGCTCCGGGAGATCCTGTCCGAGACCTACGGCCTGATCGTCTACCAAGAGCAGATCATGTTCATCGCGCAGAAGGTGGCGTCCTACACGATGGGCAAAGCCGATGCGCTGCGAAAGGCCATGGGCAAGAAGAAGCTCGAGGTGCTGGAGGCGGAGTACAAGGGCTTCTACGAGGGGATGACCGCCAACGGGTTCTCCGAGGGTGCGGTCAAGGCGTTGTGGGACACCATCCTTCCCTTTGCGGGCTATGCGTTCAACAAGTCCCACGCCGCCGGCTACGGGCTGGTGTCGTACTGGACCGCCTACCTGAAGGCGAACTATCCGGCCGAATACATGGCCGGGCTGCTCACCTCGGTCGGCGACGACAAGGACAAGGCCGCGGTGTACCTGGCGGACTGCCGCAGGCTGGGGATCACCGTGCTGCCGCCCGACGTGAACGAGTCGGTGCAGAACTTCGCGTCGGTGGGCGACGACATCCGGTTCGGACTCGGCGCGGTCCGCAACGTCGGCACCAATGTGGTTGCCTCCCTGGTCAACACCCGCACCGAGAAGGGCAAGTTTACCGACTTCTCCGACTACCTGAACAAGATCGACATCGCCGCGTGCAACAAGAAGGTGACGGAGTCGTTGGTGAAGGCCGGAGCGTTCGACTCGCTCGGGCATCCGCGCAAGGGCCTGTTTCTGGTGCACACCGATGCCGTCGACTCCGTGCTCGGCACCAAGAAGGCCGAGGCGATGGGGCAGTTCGACCTCTTCGGCGGGGCGGACGGGTCGGGGACCGACACCGGGGACTCCGTGTTCACCATCAAGGTGCCCGGCGAGGAGTGGGAGGACAAGCACAAGCTGGCGCTGGAGCGTGAGATGCTCGGCCTCTACGTCTCCGGTCATCCGCTCAACGGCGTGGCCCATCTGCTGACCGCGCAGGTCGACACCCAGATCCCGGCGATCCTGGACGGGGACATCGCCAACGACACCCAGGTGCGGGTAGGAGGCATCCTGGCCTCGGTCAACCGCCGGGTCAACAAGAACGGGCTGCCGTGGGCGTCGGCGCAGATCGAAGACCTCACCGGCGGCATCGAGGTGCTGTTCTTCCCGCAGACGTATTCGATGTTCGGCGCCGAGATCGCCGACGACGCCGTCGTCCTGGTGGGCGCCAAGGTGGCGATCCGCGACGACCGCATCTCGCTGATCGCCAACGAACTGGTGGTCCCGGACTTCTCCAGCGCGCAGGTCAACCGTCCGGTGGCGGTGAGCCTGCCGACCCGGCAGTGCACCGTCGACAAGGTCAGTGCGCTCAAACAGGTGCTGGCCCGCCATCCCGGCACCGCCCAGGTGCACTTGCGGTTGATCAGCGGTGAGCGCATCACCACGCTGGAACTCGATCAGTCCCTACGGGTGACCCCGTCGTCGGCGTTGATGGGTGACCTGAAGGAACTGCTGGGACCCGGCTGCCTCGGTGGCTGACCGCCGGCCGCCCGTCGGCCTGAGCGCCTGGCGGTTCGTCACGACGTTCGGCGTCATCAGCCTTCTCGCCGACGTCGTCTACGAAGGCGCCCGGTCGATCACCGGGCCCCTGCTCGCGTCGCTGGGCGCATCGGCGGTGGTGGTCGGCGCGGTGACCGGCGTCGGTGAGGCCGCCGCGCTGCTGTTGCGGGTGGTCTCGGGTCCGCTGGCCGATCGCACCGGCCGGTTCTGGGCCTGGACCATCACCGGCTACGCGCTGACCGTGTTCACCGTGCCGTTCCTCGGGATCGTCGGCGTGCTGTGGGCCGCCGCGACGCTGGTGATCGCCGAGCGCGTCGGCAAGGCGGTGCGCAGCCCCGCCAAGGACACGCTGCTGTCCCATGCGACCGCGGTGACCGGACGCGGCCGCGGTTTCGCCGTGCACGAGGCGATGGACCAGGTCGGTGCGATCGCCGGGCCGCTGGCGGTGGCGGGGATGCTGGTCGTCTTCCACGACGACTACGGCCCCACGTTGGCGATGCTGGTGCTGCCGGGGGTCGGCGTGCTGGTCCTGCTCGGTTGGCTGCGGGCGCGGGTCCCCGAGCCGGCCCGCTACGAGGTCACCGCCGCCGAGCCCACCAAGACGGTTGTCGCGCAGCCCATGCTCCGCTCGCTGCCGCGGACGTTCTGGGTGTACTCGGTTTTCTCGGCGGCGACGATGACGGGGTTCACCACATTCGGTGTGCTGTCCTTCCATCAGGTGGAGCGCGGGATCGTAGCCGTGGCGTTGGTGCCGGTCATCTATGCCGCGGCGATGGCCGCCGACGCGGTTGCTGCGCTGATCACCGGGTGGGCGTACGACCGGGTCGGGGCCCGGGTGCTGGGTGCGTTGCCGGTGCTGGCGGGGCTGGTGCCGGTGCTCGCGTTCGGCAACCATCTCGGCCCGGTGCTGGCCGGTGCGCTGGTTTGGGGGGCGGCGGTCGGCATCCAGGAATCCACGCTGCGTGCGGTCGTCGCCGACCTCGTCGAGCCGGCGCGGCGCGCCACCGCCTACGGCGTCTACGCGGCGGTGATAGGCGTCGCCGCTGCCGCCGGTGGGGCCCTCACCGGCCTGCTGTACTCGAGGTCGGTGGCGCTGGTGATCGTCGTGGTCGTGGCGATTCAGGCGGCGGCGCTGGCGGTGCTGCCGTGGGTGTTGCGTCAGACCGGGCGCTGAGTGCCGGCCCCGGGGTTCCGGGTCAGATGCTGATGACCGTCGCGCGCTCGGCGGTGAAGCGCAGCTAGGCCTCCCGGGCGGCCTCGAGTTGGATTCCGCGCTTGGCCAGGGCCTCGGTGGCGCCGGGGGAGAGGGCGAAGTTCAGGCAGGCGCTGACCGGGATGCCCGCGGTGATCAGCGCATCGACGGCCTCGTTGAAGTCCGGGCGGCGCTCGTCGGTCAGCGCCCGTTGTGCGCCGGCGAACACGAAGACCTCCAGCGAGACGCCACGTCCGGCGGCGACCTCATGCATGCGGCGGGTCACCGTGGTCGCGCCGATCAGCGAGTCGGTGTCCGCGCGGACGATGTTGATGACGGTCTTCATCAAAGATGTCGAGATCAGCCCCGGTGCGGCAGGACGCGAAGCGCGATCCAGGCCAGCGTTGCGACCCCGGTGCCGGCGAGCACCGCCGGGCCCGCGGACATGGTGGCGACGGCGACCACGCCGAAGACCAGCAGGCCGACCAGCAGTGCGATGACCTTGTAGGTGGGCCAGGCCACCCCGGCGATGGACACCGTCGCGGATGGAACCGAAGTGACGTGGAATCGTCCGGCGGTGGTCATGAAGCGACGATAGCTCGTGGCAAAGATTTCGGCTAGCCGAAACACCGAATTTGGGTGCGCGATTTCGCTAGTCTGGCTAGATGCCTCTCACCGGAGATTATGAACCCAGCACGCTGGATTGGGCCCGCGAAAACGCCGAAGAGTACATGGAATCCGGCGGCACCAGGGGCACCGAGCTCAAGGGCAGACCGGTCATCCTGCTCACCACGATCGGCGCCAAGACCGGCAAGATCCGCAAGACGCCGTTGATGCGGGTCGAACACGGCGGCGAGTACGCCGTGGTGGCCTCGCTGGGCGGCGCGCCGAAGAACCCGGTCTGGTACCACAACGTCAAAGCCCACCCCCGCGTCGAGCTGCAGGACGGGACGACGACCGGCGACTACGAAGCGCGCGAGGTGTTCGACGGCGAGAGGGCGCTCTGGTGGGAGCGCGCGGTGGCCACCTGGCCCGACTACGCCGACTACCAGACCAAGACCGACCGCCAGATCCCGGTGTTCGTGCTGACGCCGGTCGGCTGAGCCGGTTTTTGCCGCCGGGGCCTGCGGTGGCACCATTGTTCGGTGTCCGCTGAGCTGAGCCATGGCCCCCGCATCGATCCCGCCGCGCCGCTACGCGCCGCGGACATCGACGAGGCCGCTCGGCGAATTTCCGGTGTGGTCTCCCAGACCCCGCTGCAGTTCAGCGATCGGCTCTCGGAGATCACCGGCGCGCAGGTCTACCTCAAGCGCGAGGATCTGCAGGCGGTGCGCTCCTACAAGCTGCGGGGTGCCTACAACCTGCTGATGCAGCTCAGCCCCGAAGAGAAGGCCGCCGGGGTGGTGTGCTCGTCGGCGGGCAACCACGCGCAGGGTTTCGCGCTGGCGTGCCGGTCGATGGCCGTGCACGGCCGGGTATACGTGCCCGCCAAGACGCCGAAGCAGAAGCGCGACCGGATCCGCTATCACGGCGGTGACTTCATCGAGCTGATCGTCGGGGGCAAGACCTACGACATGGCGGCCGCGGCCGCGGCCGACGACGTGGCCCGCACCGGCGCCACGCTGGTGCCCCCCTACGACGACGTCCGCACCATGGCCGGGCAGGGCACCATCGCGGTGGAGATCCTCGACCAGCTCGGCGCCGAACCCGACCTGGTGGTCGTCCCGGTCGGTGGCGGCGGATGCATCAGCGGCGTCACCACCTACCTCGCCGAGCGCACCGCGACCACGTCGGTCCTCGGCGTGGAGCCCGCCGGGGCGGCGGCACTGGTGGCCGCGCTGGCCAGCGGGGAGCCGGTCAACCTCGAGCACGTCGACCAGTTCGTCGACGGCGCGGCGGTCGCGCGCGTCGGCACGATGCCGTTCGCCGCGCTGTCGGCGGCCGGGGACATGGTGTCGATTACGACGGTCGACGAGGGTGCGGTGTGCACCGCGATGCTCGACCTCTACCAGAACGAGGGCATCATCGCCGAGCCGGCCGGCGCGCTGTCGGTCACCGCGCTACCCGACGCCGACATCGAGCCCGGCTCCACCGTGGTGTGCCTGATCTCGGGTGGCAACAACGACGTCTCCCGGTACGGCGAGGTGCTGGAGCGCTCGCTGGTGCACCTGGGTCTCAAGCACTATTTTCTGGTCGACTTCCCGCAGGAGCCGGGCGCGCTGCGGCGTTTCCTCGACGAGGTGCTCGGGCCCAACGACGACATCACGCTGTTCGAGTACGTCAAGCGCAACAACCGGGAGACCGGCGAAGCGCTGGTCGGCATCGAGATGGGTGCGGCCTCGGACCTGGAGGGCCTGCTGGCCCGGATGCGTGCCTCCGAATGCCACGTCGAGCTGCTCGAGCCGGGGTCGCCGACGTACCGCTACCTGACCTGAGCACGGTGCGCCCGCGCCGCCACCAGCAGCACCGCGGTGACGGCGATCGCCGCCGGCGCCGCGAAGTCGGTCAGTGTCAGCGTGCCCTGTCCGGCGGTCAGCACGGCGGCGGCGACCGCGGTGAGCACCAGTGCGCTCGAGATGATCCCGGTCACGATCGCGGCGTCGGCCGCCGTCGCGGGGTTCGCCGGTGCGGCCATGGCCGCATCTGGGCGCGTCTGCCACCCGGTGTCGGCGTAGACGAGGCGGGCGGTGACGACCATCGCGATCACCACCGCGCCGGTGATCGGTGAACCTCCGGCACCGGCGATGTTACGGCGCTTCGGTCGCGATTCCGTTCTCGCGCGTGCGGAGCACGGCGACGCCGTGGCCGGGCAGTCGGGTGGATCGGTCGCCGAGGATCGGCTCGCCCCAGGCCAACAGCACCGAACCGGCCACCGGGATGTCGGCGGGCCCGGCACCGAGGTTGCACACCACGGCCACCGCGCCACGGTGCATGACCATCCACTGCCGGTCCTCGTCGTAGTCGATGCGAAGGTGGTCCAGCCACGGATCGGCCATGTCGGGTTCGCTGCGGCGCAGTGCGATCAGGGCGCGGTAGAACTCCAGCAGCCGGGCATGGTCGCCCTCGGTCACCTCGGCCCAGTTCAGCTTGGAGCGCAGGAAGGTCTCGGGATCCTGCGGGTCGGGGATCTCATCGGCGTCCCAGCCGTGTTCGGCGAACTCCCGCTTGCGCCCCTCGGCGGTGGCCCGGCCGAGCTCGGGCTCGGGGTGGGAGCTGAAGAACTGGAACGGCGAGGACGAGGCCCATTCCTCGCCCATGAACAGCATCGCCGTATAGGGCGATCCGAGTGCCAGGGCGGCCTTGATGGCGAGCTGGCCGGTGGACAGGTTCTGCGACGGGCGGTCGCCGACGGCGCGGTTGCCCACCTGGTCGTGGGTCAGCGTGTAGGCCAGCAGCCGGGTGGCCGGAATGGTGGCGGTGTCCAGCGGGCGGCCGTGTCGACGCTGCCGGAACGACGAGTAGGTGCCGGCGTGGAAGTACCCGTTCCGCAGGGTCTGCGCCAGGGTCTGCAGGGTGCCGAAATCGTGGTAATAGCCCTGTCTTTCGCCGGAGACGGCCGAGTGGATGGCGTGGTGGATGTCGTCGTCCCACTGCGCGGTCAGACCGAGGCCGCCCGCGGCGCGGGGGGTGATCAGCCGCGGGTCGTTGAGGTCGCTCTCGGCGATCAGCGACAGCGGCCGGCCGACGTCGGCGGCTAGGTCGTCGGTCTCTGCCGAGAGCTCCTCGAGCAGATGGTGGGCGGTGGTGTCGACCAGTGCGTGCACCGCATCCAACCGCAACCCGTCGACGTGGAACTCGCGCATCCAGCGCAGTGCGCAGTCGACGATGTAGCGCCGCACCGGGTCGGCGCCCGCGCCGGAGATGTTGATCGACTCGCCCCACGGGTTGGAGCCGCCGGACAGGTACGGGCCGAACTCCGGCAGGTAGTTGCCGGACGGCCCGAGATGGTTGAACACCGCGTCGACGAGCACGCCCAGTCCCCGGCCGTGGCACGCGTCGACGAGCCGGACCAGGCCGTCCGGCCCGCCGTAGGGTTCGTGCACCGCGTACCACAGCACGCCGTCGTAGCCCCAGCCGTGCGTGCCGCCGAACGCGTTGACCGGCATGACCTCGACGAAGTCGACGCCGAGATCGACCAGATAGTCGAGTTTTTCGATCGCCGAGTCGAAGGTGCCGTCCGCGGTGAACGTCCCGATGTGCAGCTCGTAGATCACCGCGCCCTCGATGGAGCGGCCCGGCCAGTCGTCGTCGGTCCATGCACCGTCGCGCGGGTGCCACAGCTGGGACCGCCCGTGCACCCCGTCGGGTTGGCGGGCAGAACGCGGGTCGGGCAATACCTTGGGATTGTCGTCCAGCACAAAGCCGTAGCGGGCCTGCGGGCCGGCGGCGACCACGGCGCGCCACCACCCGTCGTCATCACGGGCCATCGGGTACAGGTCGCCATCGAGGTCGAGTCGGACGCGTTCGGGCCGTGGCGCCCAGACGACGAATTCGTGTTCACCCGGCTGAGCCGGCAGTCGGGGATCAGCCATCGGCACGCACCAGCAGCGCGACGGGCAGTTCGGCGAACAGGTCGCTCGCGAGGACGGGGCCGGACCGGGTCACGCCGGACAACAGATCGGTCCACGAACCGTCCGGAATCGCTACGACCGTGTTGTCCCAGCCGTTTTCGCCCAGCCGCACGGTCCACCGGCTGACAGCCACCAGTACGTCCTCGCCACGCCGGAACGCCACGACGTGCTCGGCGGCCGAACCTGCGGAATAGACCGGGTAGTGGCCGCCCGAGAGGAACGTTTCGGGTCGGTCGCGGCGCAGCCGCAATGCTGCACACACGACGCGCATCTTCGGGTGCGTCATGTCGGCCAGCGCGGCACGGCGCTCGTTGTAGTCCACCGCCCGCCGGTTGTCCGGGTCGACGAGGCTGTCCTCCCACAGTTCGGTGCCCTGGTAGACATCCGGTATTCCAGGTGCGGTCAGCGAGATCAGCTTCTGTCCCAGGGCATCGGAGTGCGCATGGGGTGACAACCGGTCCAGCAGCGCGGTCAACTCCGTCGCGACGGGACCGTCGAGGATCGCGTCGAGCCACGTGTGCACCGCGGCCTCGAATTCGGTGTCCGGGTCGTTCCAGCCGGTGTGCAGCCCGGCCTCGCGCGTCGCTTTCTCGGCGTAGGCATGTAGCCGCTCGCGCAGTTCGGCGTCGACGGGGCCGTCGGTGGGCCACACGCCGAAGATGTTCTGCAGCAGGAACATCGCGGTGGTCGCATCCGGACACGGTGTGCTGCGCTGCCAACCGTGCACCAGCTCCGACCACAGCGACGGCACCTGGGACAGCACCCCGATGCGGGCCCGGACATCTTCGCCCCGCTTGGTGTCATGGGTGCTCAGGGCCGTCATGGTGGCAGGCCACAGCGCGGCCCGCACCGCGGCTCGACGATGGAATTCCGCTGCGCTGACCCCGAAACGCTCCGGCTCGCCGCCGACCTCGTTGAGCGACACCAGTCGCGCATCCCGGTAGAACAGGCAGTCCTCCATCGCCTTGGCGGTGGCCGCGCCACACAGCTGCTGCAGTCGCGCATCGACTTCGCCAGACCGGGTCAACGCCGAGGACAGCAACTCCAACGGGGCCGCCGATTCGGGTTCCGCGGCGATGGTGTCTGCGATCGCGACCGACAGCACCTGTGACAAAGACAGGTAGTCGCAGCGGTACACGCCGATGCGACTGAGCAGCGCCGACACCGCTGTTGGGAGCTGCTCGTGATCGGCGCCGACCGCCATCACGATCGCCCGGCGCAGGCGTGCCAATTCGCTGGCGAGGGTTCCGGTGACGGCTGCCACCTTGAGTAAACGGGCCTCGACCGCGGTGTCGGAGTGGTCGACTCCGGCCGCCTTCACCAACGCGGTCAGCGCCTCCGCCCCGGTCGGGTCGACGAAGACGCCGCCGGCCTCGCGCAGCGCGTCGTAGCCGGTGGTGCCCGCCACCGGCAGGCTGGGGTCCAACGGTTCGTCGACGGCCAGGATCTTCTCGATGACGATCCACGCCTCCGGGCCCGCGAGTTCCCGCAGCCAAACCAGATAGCCTGCGGGGTCGGACAATCCGTCCGGGTGGTCGATGCGGATCCCGTCCACCAGGTCCTCGGCGAACCAGCGGCCCACCTCGGCGTGGGTGGCGTCGAACACCGCCCGGTCCTCCTGACGCAGGCCGGCCAGCGACGTGATGGAGAAGAACCGGCGGTAGCCGCAGACATTGTTGCGCCAACCGACCAGTCGGTAATGCTGACGGTCGTGGACCTCCGGGCCCGCAGCGCCGTCGTCGGCGGTGCCGGGACAGATCGGGAAGCGCAGGTCGCCGAGCCGCAACGAGTCGCCGTCGACGACGAGGTCGGCCGCGTCACCGTCGGAACCCAGTGCCGGCAACACGATTCGGCCGTCCGGATCCAGTGTCCAGTCGATGTCGAAGTAGGAGGCGTACGCCGATTGCCGTCCGTGCGTCAGCAGATCCCACCACCAGCGGTTCTGCGCCGGCGGGTCGACCCCTACGTGGTTGGGCACGATGTCGACGATCACGCCGAGCCCCGCCGACTTCGCGGCGGAGACGAGCTGCCCGAAACCCTCGGCACCGCCGAGTTCGGCCGACACGGTCGTGGGGTCGGTCACGTCGTAGCCGTGGCTGGAGCCCTCGGTGGCGGTCAGGATGGGGGACAGGTACAGGTGTGATACCCCGAGGTCGGCGAGGTAGTCGACGAGCCCGGCGGCATCGGCGAAGGTGAACGCCCCGCCACTGGCCGGACCCCGCATCTGGAGCCGGTAGGTCGACAGGACCGCCATCGGTCAGGCGGTCTTGCGCAGCACGAGCAGCGACCGGGGCGCGACGGAGATCTTGTCTCCGGCGGCCATCGTCTGCCCGTTGGCGCCGGTGGGGTCGGCGGTGTCGAGGTCGGCGACCCACTCCTGGGCGTAGCCCTCGGGCATGACGAAGTCCACCGGCCTGCCGTGGGCGTTGAAGCAGAGCAGGAACGAATCGTCGACGACCCGCTCGCCCCGTGCGCTGGAATTCGGGATGGCCTCTCCGTTGAGGAAGACGCCGACGGACTTGAATCCCGAGCCCCAGTCCTCGGAGGTCATCTCGGTGCCCGATGCCTTCAGCCAGGCGATGTCGCCGACATGCCCGCTGGTGCGCAACGGTTTGCCCTCGAAGAACCGCCGCCGCCGGAACACCGGGTGTTCCTTGCGGAATTTGACCACCTTGCGGGTGAATTCGAGCAGGTCGGCGTTGGTCTCGCACAGCGACCAGTCCATCCAGGACAACTCGGAGTCCTGGCAGTAGACGTTGTTGTTGCCGCGCTGGGTTCGTCCGATCTCGTCACCGTGCGCGATCATCGGGGTGCCCTGCGAGAGCATCAACGTGGCCAGGATGTTGCGCATCTGCCTGCCGCGCAACTCCAGGATCTCCGGTACATCGGTGGGTCCCTCGACGCCGCAGTTCCACGACCGGTTGTGGCTCTCGCCGTCGCGGTTGTCCTCGCCGTTGGCCGCGTTGTGCTTCTCGTTGTAGGACACCAGGTCATTGAGGGTGAAGCCGTCATGGCAGGTGACGAAGTTGATGCTGGCGCTGGGCCGACGGCCGGTCGCCTCGTACAGATCCGACGACCCGGTCAGCCGGGACGCGAACTCACCCAGGGTTGCGGGCTCGCCCCGCCAGTAATCACGCACAGTGTCGCGGTATTTCCCGTTCCACTCGGTCCACAAACCTGGGAAGTTCCCGACCTGGTAGCCGCCCTCGCCGATGTCCCATGGTTCGGCGATGAGCTTGACCTGGCTGACCACCGGGTCCTGCTGCACCAGGTCGAAGAACGCGGACAGCCGGTCGACGTCGTAGAACTCGCGGGCCAGCGTGGCGGCCAGGTCGAACCGGAACCCGTCGACGCGCATCTCGATCACCCAGTAGCGCAGTGAGTCCATGATCAGCTGCAGGGTGTGCGGGTGGCGGGCGTTGAGGCTGTTGCCGGTGCCGGTGAAGTCCTTGTAGTAGCGTGGGTCGCCGTCGAGCAGCCGGTAGTAGGCGGCGTTGTCGATACCGCGGAAGTTGATCGTCGGGCCCAGGTGGTTGCCCTCGGCGGTGTGGTTGTAGACCACGTCGAGGATGACCTCGATGCCCGCCTCGTGGAACGCCCGCACCATCGACTTGAACTCGGCGACCGCGCCGCCGGCATGCTTGGATGCGGCGTACTGTGCCTGCGGCGCGAAGAATCCGAAGGTGTTGTACCCCCAGTAATTTCGCAGGCCGAGGTCCAGCAGCCGGTGGTCGTGCAGGAACTGGTGCACCGGCATCAGCTCGATGGCGGTGACGCCGAGCGCCTTGAGGTGGTCGATGATCACCGGATGCGCCAGCCCGGCATAGGTGCCCCGCAGCTCCTCGGGGACGCCGGGATGCGACTGCGTCATGCCCTTGACATGCGCCTCGTAGATCACCGTCTCGTGATACGGCGTGCTGGGGGCCCGGTCGGAGCCCCACTGGAAGAACGGGTTGATCACGACGCTGGTCATGGTGTGGCCGAGCGAGTCGATCTGCGGCGGCACCCCGCCGGTGACCAGGTCGTCGGCCTGCAGGTCGTAGGAGAACAGCGCCTGGGTGAACGCGAAATCGCCGTGAAAGGACTTGCCGTAGGGATCGAGCAGCAGCTTGCTCGGGTCGCAACGGTGCCCGGCCGACGGGTTCCACGGTCCGTGCACCCGGTAGCCGTACCGCTGCCCGGGCGTGACGGTGGGCAGGTAGCAGTGCCAGACGTAGCCGTCGACCTCGTCGAGCTCGATGCGGTGCTCGCGGCCGTCCTTGCCGATCAGGCACAGCTCGACGCGTTCGGCGACCTCGGAGAACAGCGAGAAGTTCGTCCCCGCACCGTCATAGGTCGCGCCGAGGGGGTAGGCGGCCCCCGGCCATACGGTGGGTATGGACGGCGGTTCGAGTGAGGCCATCAGGTGGTCCACCAGCCGGTGATGGCGGCGATCTGGCGGCCCAGCTCGTTGGCCATGGTGCGCATGTACGTGGCCGAGATGTGATGAGAGTCGTGGTAGATCAGCACATTTCCCTCCACTGCACGGCATTCGTCCGCACGGCATATCGCATCGGTCATGTCCAGGGGCTTGAGGTTGGGAAATCGGCTGACGAAGGCCAGGGTGGGGTTGCGGTCCGACAGCGCCTCCGACCGGTGCATGCCGCAGGAGACCGCGTCACCACCGTCGGCGAGGCAGTCCCGCGGCCGGAACGGGTCGCGGTCCTCGTCGAGGATCCACGGGGTGTCGCGCATCGCGAGCACCTGGATGTCATTGTCGTAGAACTGCTGCCAGATGCCGATGTAGGTGGCCGGCATCACATCGCCGTCCTTGATGTTCCACGGCCTCGTCGACGTGGTGAACACATAGTCGGGCCGCTCGGCGATCAGCTTGGACATCACCTTCAGGTTCCAGACATGGCAGTCCGGGTCACGTCGGGTGGATCCCATGATCAACGGTGCCTTCTCGGTGGTCAGCGGACAGCCCATCTTCAGGTAGGTCACCACCTTGAAGTGGTGCATCCGACCGAGCAGGTCCAGCGCGGTGATCCAGTGCTCGGCGTGCGATCCGCCGGCCAGCGCGATGGTGCGGTCGGCGTCCTTGTCGCCGTAGGTGCAGTTGATGACGCTGACGTTGTCGAAGTCGCTGATGCAACCCTCGGTGGTGGAGATCGGCAGGTCGTCCTCGGCCTCCAAGACCGTCGGGCGCATCGGCAGCTTGGGCACCCTGGCGTGGTCGAGCAGCGCCCGCGCGCCCGGGTAGTCGCTGTAGGACAACCCGGCCAGTTCCTTGCCGTTGGCACGCAGCACGGTCACGTGCTCGCGCCAGGTGAACGACGTCGCGGTCAGCGCGACCCCGAGCAGTGCGACGGTGGAGCCGAGCACGATCGTCGGCCTGCGCAGCCGGGCCCGCAGCGGCGCCGAGGTGACCGGCGCGGTGGCCGTCGCCGCGCTGCGGGTACGCAGCGGGTCCTCGACGTAGCGGGTGGTCAGCCAGGCCAGCGCGCCGGACACCAACAGGATCGCCGAACCCTCGAGGAAGTCGACGCGGGTATTGCCGGTGTAGACGAGGTAGAAGATCAACAGCGGCCAGTGCCACAGGTACAGCGAGTACGCCATGGCGCCCAGCGACATGAACGCCTTGGTGCCCAGCAGGCGGTTCGGCGCCGGGATGCGGCCCTGCGTATGCGGGTCGGCATACCGGTTGGCCGCCGACAGGATGAACAGCAGGGCCGCGCCGACCGGTACCAGCGCCCAGGGACCGGGGAACTCCTTGACCCCGTCGATGAGCGCACCGCAGGACAGGATGGCGGCCAGCGCCACCACCGCGAGGGTGGTGCGCAGCCACATCGGGCAGCGGAAATACGGGACCAGTGCGCCGACCAGCACGCCGACCAACAGCTCCCATGCCCGCGCGAAGCTGTTGTAGTAGGCGGTGGCCTGATCGGCGTTGTGGGCGATGATCGCGTACACGAACGAGGCGATGGTCAGCGCGCTGAGCAACACCAGGAACGCCGTCCGCATGTGCCTGCCGAACGACCGGAACAGGAACGCCGACAGCAGGACCAGCGCCAGGAAGGCGATGTAGAACTGCCCCTGCACCGACATCGACCAGATGTGCTGCAGCGGACTGACGGCCTCGCCGGCGCGCAGATAGTCCGACGCGGAGTTGGCCAACTCCCAGTTCTGGTAGTAGCCGAGGCTGGCCAGGCTCTGGTCGGCGAAGGTCTCCCAGCGGGTCTCCGGCTGGATCAGGATGGTCAGTACCGCCGCGGCGGCCAGCACCACGACCAGTGCGGGCAGCAGCCGCCGGATCAGCCGGGTGATCTCCGGCACCGGCTTCAGCGATGCCCCGGGGGTGAGCGCGCCGCGCAACAGCCGCCCGCCGAAGAAGAACCCGGACAGCACCAGGAAGACGTCGACGCCGCCGGACACCCGCCCGAACCAGACGTGGAACACCGCCACCAGCGCGATCGCGACGCCCCGGAGGCCGTCGAGGTCGTGCCGGTAGAAGCCCGATGTGCGGGTTCCCATGCGCGTGCCGGCGACAGGCGTCGCGGCAGACGAGGATCGGCCCGGGTCGGTCGAGGCCGCCGGCCGGGCAGGGGCGAGGGTCAACATGATCGACGGTTAATCTACCGAAGGTGTCTGCGTTGACGCCCGCCGAGATCAGCGCCATCGACGCCGCGCACATCTGGCATCCGTACAGTCCGATCGGCCCCGGGGCGCTCGCGCCGGTGGTGGCGGTGGGTGCGCGCGGGGCCCGGCTGACCCTTGTTCACCAGGGGCGCAACGTCGAGGTGCTGGATGCGATGGCCTCCTGGTGGACCGCCGTGCACGGGCACGGCCACCCGGTGCTGGACGCGGCGATCACCCGTCAGCTCGCCACTATGAACCACGTCATGTTCGGCGGGTTGACCCACGAACCCGCCGCGCGGCTGGCCCAGCTGCTGGTGGAGGTGACCCCGGACGGGCTGGAGACCGTGTTCTTCAGCGATTCGGGATCGGTGTCGGTCGAGGTCGCGGTCAAGATGGCCCTGCAGTACTGGCGGTGCACCGGCCGACCGGGCAAGCACCGGCTGATGACGTGGCGCGGCGGCTACCACGGCGACACGTTCACCCCGATGAGCGTGTGCGATCCCGACGGCGGCATGCACGAGCTGTGGACCGGGAAGAACTCCCTGCTGGCCGATCAGGTCTTCGCGCCGCCGGTGCCGTCGGCCTACGACCCCGGCTACGCCGAGGCATTCGAGGAGCGGCTCGTCGAGCACGCCGACGAGCTCGCCGCGGTCATCGTCGAACCGGTCGTGCAGGGCGCGGGCGGCATGCGGTTCCACGACCCGCGCTACCTGGTCGACCTGCGCCGGATGTGCAACGAGCACGGCGTGCTGTTGATCTTCGACGAGATCGCGACCGGGTTCGGCCGCACCGGAGCCCTGTTCGCCGCCGACCACGCCGGCGTCGGCCCCGACATCATGTGCGTCGGCAAGGCGCTGACCGGGGGCTACCTGACGCTGGCCGCGACCCTGTGCACCCGGCGCGTGGCCGCGGCGATCAGTGACAACCCGCCGGGCGCGTTGATGCACGGCCCGACGTTCATGGCCAACGCGCTGGCCTGCGCAGTCAGCGTCGCGTCGGTGGAGCTGCTGCTCGGCGGCGACTGGTCGGCCCGGGTGGGTGCCATCGAGGCCGGTCTGACCGCGGGCCTGGCACCTGCGGCGGCGCTGCCCAACGTCGTCGACGTCCGGGTGCTCGGCGCGATCGGGGTGCTCGAGGTGGACCGCCCGGTCGACCTGGGCATCGCGACACCGGTGGCTATCGAGCACGGGGTGTGGCTGCGGCCGTTCCGCAACCTGATCTACGTCATGCCGCCCTACATCTGCACCGGGTCGGAGACGGCCGAGATCACCTCGGCGATGATCGCGGTGGCGCGTGCTCTAACCTGAACGGTGTTCAAGAACGTTCCGCACCACCGCCGAGGAGCACCGTGACGCACGTCGGTACGCCGTCCCGCCTGGCCCCGTTGGCCTGGCTCGACGAGGTCGAAGCGCAACGGCGTGCCGCCGGTTTGCGCCGGTCGCTGCGCACCCGCCCGCCGGTGGGCGCGGAGTTGGACCTGGCCTCGAACGACTACCTGGGCCTGTCCCAGCACCCCCGCGTCATCGACGGCGGCGTGCAGGCCCTGCGCACCTGGGGTGCCGGCTCGACCGGCTCGAGGCTGGTCACCGGCAACACCGAGCTGCACCAGGCGTTCGAGGACGAGCTCGCCGCGTTCGTCGGAGCGGAGTCGGCGCTGGTGTTCTCGTCGGGCTACACGGCGAACCTGGGCGCGGTCGTGTCGCTGTCCGGGCCCGGCTCCCTGCTGGTCTCGGATGCGCTGACCCACGCGTCGCTGGTCGACGCATGCCGGCTGGCACGGGCCCGCGTCGTGGTCACCCCGCACGCCGATGTCTCGGCGGTGGAGGCGGCGCTGGCGCGCCGCGACGAGCAACGCGCCGCGGTGGTGACCGACTCGGTGTTCTCCGCCGACGGTGACCTCGCGCCGCTGCGCGAGCTGCACGAGGTGTGCGGTAGGCATGGCGCGCTGCTGATCGTGGACGAAGCCCACGGGCTCGGCGTGCGCGGCACCGGCGGCCGGGGTCTGCTTCACGAGGTCGGCCTGGCCGGTGCGCCCGACGTGGTGATGACGACGACGATGTCCAAGGCGCTGGGCAGCCAGGGCGGCGTGGTGCTGGGACCGGCGGCGGTGCGGGCCCACCTGATCGACGCGGCCCGCCCGTTCATCTTCGACACCGGCCTGGCGCCCGCGGCCGTCGGCGCCGCACGCGCCGCGCTGCAGGTGCTGATCGACGAACCCGGGCGGGCGCAGCGGGTGCTCGACCGGGCCGGCGCGCTGGCCGAGATGTGTGATGTCGCCGAGGTTCCGGCCTCGGCGGTGGTGTCGGTGATCCTCGGGGAGCCCGAGGTCGCGCTGGCCGCGGCCGCGGCGTGCCTGGATCGTGGGGTGCGGGTCGGCTGCTTCCGCCCGCCCACCGTCCCCGCCGGCACCTCCCGGCTGCGGCTGACCGCCCGCGCCTCGCTGTCCGACGACGAGATGTCGCTGGCCCGCGAGGTGCTGACCGCGGTGCTGTCACCGGCGTGAGCGTCCTCGTCGTCACCGGAACCGATACCGGCGTCGGCAAGACGGTC
Organism: Mycolicibacterium xanthum; assembly: GCF_019710635.1. GTDB lineage: Bacteria > Actinomycetota > Actinomycetes > Mycobacteriales > Mycobacteriaceae > Mycobacterium > Mycobacterium xanthum. The sequence goes on along the minus strand of NZ_JAIFZS010000027.1, from coordinate 25,483 downwards.
GCCACCGCCGCGCTGGCGTGCCATGCCCGGCTCGCGGGCATCGACGTCGCGGTGTGCAAACCGGTGCAGACCGGGACGGCCGACGGCGACGACGATCTGGCCGAGGTGGCCCGGCTGTCCGGGGTGTCCGACCTGCACCGGCTGGCAGGCTTTCCCGAGCCGTTGGCGCCGCGCGCCGCCGCCGAGCGGGCCGGTGCGGAGTTGCCCGGCCGTGCGGCGTTCGCCGAGCTGGTCGCGCGGGTGGACCGGCCCGGACGGCTGACCCTGGTCGAGGGTGCCGGCGGTCTGCTGGTCGAGATCGGCGCGGGCGGGGTGACCCTGCGGGACGTCGCCGCCGACCTGGGCGCGGCCGTTCTGACGGTGGTGGCGCCCGGCCTGGGCACGCTCAACCACACCGCCCTGACGCTGGAGGCGCTGGCGGCCCGGGCCGTGCCCAGCGCCGGGCTGGTGATCGGCGCGTGGCCGGCCCGGCCCGGTGTCGCCGAGACGGACAACCGCGAGGCCCTGGCCCGGCTGGCCCCGGTGCGCGCCGCGTTGCCCGCGGGTATCGGGTCACTGGGCGCCACCGATTTCGAGCGGATCAGCGCCCTGGCCTTCGATCGGTCGTGGGTCGAAAGCCTCGTCGGCTGATGGCCCACTCGGTGGAGCTGGTTTTCGATCCCGGCACGGAGGAATCGATCCGGCGGATCTGGGATGACCTGCGCGAGGCCGGAATCCCCAGTCAGGCACCGCGGAGTCGGCCCCACACGACACTGACGGTGGCCGAACTCATCGATCCCGACGTAGAGGCGCTGCTTGCACCGTTGGCGACCAGATTGCCCGTGCCGTGCCGGATCGGCGCGCCGGTGGTGTTCGGCCGGGGCAAAATGGTGCTCGCGCGGCTGCTGGTGCCGACTCCCGAGCTGCTCGACATTCACGCCGAGGTACACCGGATCTGCCTTCCCTACCTGCATCCCGGACCGATGGCCAACGCCCTGCCGGGGCAGTGGACCGGCCACGTCACGGTGGCGCGCCGAATCGAGCCGGCTGTGTTGGGCCGCGCCGTGCGGATCGCCGGGAGGCCGACGGACATCGACGGCAGCGTGGTCGGGTTGCGCCGCTGGGACGGTGGGTCGAAAACCGAGTTTCGGATCGGGGCCGCACCACGCTGAGGCGCCGGGCCGGCGGGTCAGGCCCCGGCGCGGCTGTGCGCGGCGATGCCGTCGACGAGCAACCCCAGCCCGAAGCCGAACCGGGCGGTCGGGTTCTCGGTCCACACCGGCTGCACGACATCGGCGCCCGCGGCGTCCCACTGCAGCCGCGACTGCTCGTCGGCGGTGAAGCCGAGCACGTAGTAGACCACGGTGCGCGCGGTCACCTCGGCGTTGTCGGGCGCCACCCCGGCGTCGGTCGCGGCCTCGCCCAGCGCGGCGAGCAGGTCGACCATCACGGCCGACTGGCCGGCGGCCAGGCTGGCCGACACCAGCTCGGCGCCGTCGGTGTGCGACAGCAGGGCCTCGCGCAGCTGCCCGCACAGGCCCATGATCCGGTCACGCCAGTCGCCGGGGCGGGTGTGGACCGGTTCGAGGATGCGGTCGGCCACCGCGCCGAGCAGCTGCTGCTTGTTGGCGAAGTGCCAGTACAACGCGCCGGCGGAGACGTCGAGCTCACGGGCCAGCCGGCGCATCGACAGGTCGGCGATGCCGTAGCTGTCCAGCAGTGTGGTCGCGGCCTCGACCACGTCGCGTTTGTGGAGCTGCACGCCGGTACCCTAACCTGAACGGTGTTCAAGGGACGGTTCGACCGTCGTGTTCAAGTGACGGTTCGGCCGTCGCGTTCGAGTGACGGTTCGACCGTCGCGTTCAAGTGACGGTTGTAGGGGAGCACGGGTGAGCGACATTCTGGCGGTGGCACGCGAACAGGTGCTGGAGCGGGGCCAGGGCCTCGACCAGGACCAGACCCTGCAGGTGCTGCAGTTGCCGGATGATCGGCTCGACGAACTGCTGGCGCTGGCGCACGAGGTGCGGATGGCCTGGTGCGGCCCCGACGTCGAGGTCGAGGGCATCATCAGCCTCAAGACCGGCGGCTGCCCGGAGGACTGCCATTTCTGCTCCCAGTCGGGGCTTTTCGCCTCCCCGGTGCGCAGCGCATGGCTCGATGTACCGAGCCTGGTGGAGGCCGCCAAGCAGACCGCCAAGACCGGCGCAACCGAGTTCTGCATCGTGGCCGCGGTGCGTGGACCCGACGAGCGGCTGCTGGCACAGGTGGCCGCGGGTATCGAGGCGATCCGCAACGAGGTCGACATCCACATCGCCTGCTCGCTGGGCATGCTGACCGCCGAACAGGTCGAGCGGCTCTCGGCGATGGGTGTGCACCGCTACAACCACAACCTCGAGACGGCGCGGTCGTTCTTCACCAACGTCGTCACCACCCACACCTGGGAAGAACGCTGGGACACCCTGCAGATGGTCCGCGAGGCCGGCATGGAGGTGTGCTGCGGCGGCATCCTCGGCATGGGTGAGACGCTCGAGCAGCGCGCCGAGTTCGCCGCCAACCTCGCCGCGCTGGATCCGCACGAAGTGCCGCTGAACTTCCTCAATCCGCGTCCGGGCACGCCGTTCGGCGATCTGGAGGTACTGCCGGCGGCCGAGGCGCTCAAGGCGGTGGCGGCGTTCCGGCTGGCGCTGCCGCGCACGATGCTGCGGTTCGCGGGCGGCCGGGAGATCACCCTCGGTGACCTCGGCGCCAAGAAGGGCATCCTGGGCGGCATCAACGCCGTCATCGTCGGCAACTACCTGACCACGTTGGGACGACCGGCCGAAGCCGACCTGGAGCTGCTGGAGGATCTGCAGATGCCGATCAAGGCCCTCAACGCGACCCTGTGATGGTGCGCGACCTCCCCGCTCCCGTCGGCGCAGGGGTCTACAACGTCTACACCGGCGACCCGGCGGGTAGCGCCGTGCCGACCGCGGCTCAGCTCGGCCTCGAACCGCCCAGATTCTGCGCCGAGTGCGGTCGCCGGATGATCGTGCAGGTACGCCCGGACGGATGGTGGGCGAAGTGCTCGAGGCACGGGCTGGTGGATTCCAAGGAGCTGGAGCTGTTCCGATGAGCCTCTCGGGCAGCGACGAGCCCTCGGGCAAGGAGCCGTCGGGCAGCGACGAGCCCTCGGGCGAGGAGCCGTCGGGCCCGATGAAAGTCCCGGGCCAATACCCGGCCGCCTCCCGGGTGTCGTGGTCACGTGCCGCGCTGACCGTCGTCATCGGGCTCGCGCTGGCCGGTGCGCTGCTCGGGGCGCTGTGGGCCTGGTTGGCCCCGCCGATCCACGGGGTCGTCGCGCTCACCAAGGCCGGCGATCGGATCAAGGCCTACCTGGGCGACGAGTCGGAGCACTGGTTCACCGCGGCCGCTCTGATGGTCGGCATGGTCACGGCGATGGCGGTGATCGCCGCCGTTCTGGTGTGGCAGTGGCAGGCCCATCGCGGGCCGGTGATGGCTGCCGCCCTCGCGGTGGGCTCGCTGGCCGCTTCGGGTGCCGCAGTCGGTGTCGGGGCACTGGTGGCCCGGGTGCGCTACGGCGTGATCGACATCGCCGCCGCACCGGTGTCCGGGGACCATCGGGTGCACTACGTGGTGGAGGCGCCGTCGGTGTTCTTCGGACCCACACCGTTGCAGATCGCGCTGACCATCCTGGGCCCGGCCGCGGCCGCGGCGATGGTTTACCTGCTGCTGGCCCTGTCCTCGCCACGGGAGGACCTCGGCGCCTGGCCGCCGATGCGGTACCCCGTCGTGGCCGCTACTGGTCGAATCGCGACAGCGGATGACGGTCCACCCGCCGCCCCGTCACCACCCGTGCCGTGATCAGACCCAGCGTCAGCATGCCGCGGTAGGTCGACGGGTTCAGCAGCGTCGGCCATTTGGTGCGCGCGATGTGGGCGCGCAGCGGCCGCCCGGCGAACCGGTCGCGCAGCCAGCGCAGCGTCATCGGGGCCGACATCGGGTGCAGCAGCATGTGCTCGCTGAACATGTCGCGGTGGTAGGTGACGCTGGCGCCGCCGTTGGTGTAGGTCTCGGTCAGATCGTCGATGTCCTCGACCGAGATGATCCGGTCGTGCACGGCCTGCACGATGAGCACCGGCGTCTTGGGCGCATTGGTGCCTAGCTTGATGCTGTCGAAGACGTTCTGGACCTCGTCGGTCAGCAGGATCTCTTCGAGTGGCCGGTCGATCAGCGTGGCCATGTCCCTGCCCACCAGAGACAGCAGGGCATGCGCGGTGGTCATCTTCTCGATCCGCGCCAACATGGCCTTGCCCTCTTCGGTGGCGTGGTCGTTGATCACGCGGTCCAGGTCGGGATAGATGTGGGTCAGGGCCGCGACGACCAGCGCGGGCAGGCCCGCATAGATGCTGCCGTTGAGGCGGCGGAAGGTGTGGCCGAGGTCACCGACCGGGGAGCCGAGCACCGCGCCGACCATGTTGAGCTCCGGGGCGTAGTCGCCCTGCACCTCGGCGGCCCACGCAGAGGCCAGCCCGCCGCCGGAGTAGCCCCACAACCCGACCGGGGATCCCGCGGGCAGGTCCAACGGGCGGTGGTTGGTCGCGGCCCGGATGCCGTCGAGCACGTGGTAGCCCGGTTCGTAGGGCGCGCCCCAGATGCCCGCCGTGCCCTCGTGGTCGGGCACCGAGACCGCCCAGCCCTCGGCCAGCGCCGCGGCGATCAGCAGGAACTCGAATTGTGCCAGCGCACCCAGTGCGCGGGCGCCGCGACGCAGCGCATAGGACGGGAAGCACCGGCCGGCCACCGCATCGATGGCGCACTGATACGACACGATCGGGGTCGGCCCGTCGGTGGTCCGCTCGATCGGCACCACCACGGTCGTCACCGTGGTCTGCGGCTCGCCGTTGAGGTCGGTGGTGCGGTAGAGCAGCTGGGTCGCGGTGAACGTCTGCGGGATCAGGCCGAGGAAGGCCAGCTCGACGTCTCGGGACCGCAGCACGGTGCCGGGTCTGGCGTGCTCGAAGCCGGCCGGGGGAACGTAGAACGGGTCCTTGGCGGGTACCGCCGGGCGGACCTTGCGCCGCAGCGGCTCATGGTGGGGCTGGCCGATCCACGCTGCGGCGGATGACCGTGCGGCGTTGCCCATGTCCATGCCGGCATTGTTACTTAAGAGTGCATTAAGAATCCAGTCGACTCACCCGGGTGGGCGCAATGCGGCGAACTCGTCGGTGACCCGGTAACGGGAGTCGGTGAACCGGTACAGCGCGGCGGGGCGGCCGCCGCTGCGCCCCGAGCGGGCGGTGGTACCGGTGCGGGTGATGACGTGCCTGCGCTCGAGCACCCGTTGCAGGTTGGTGGCGTCCACCTGGTGGCCGAGCGCGGCGCTGTAGATGTCGCGAAGCGCCGAGAGTGCGAATTCACTTGGGGCCAAGGCGAACCCGATGTTGGTGTAGGAGAGCTTGGCGACCAGGCGGTTCCTGGCGTGTTCGACCATCGGGCCGTGGTCGAAGGCCATCGGGGGCAGATCGCTGACCGGATGCCAGCGGGTGTCCGCCGGCAACTCCGGCGTGGCGGGGGAGGGCACCAGGCCGAGGAACGTCGAGGCGATGGTGCGCGGGCCCGGAACCCGCAAAGGGTCGGAGAACACAGCAAGCTGCTCGAGGTGGGCAAGCTCACGTAGATCCACCTTCTCGGCGAGTTGGCGGCGCACCGAGCTCGTCAGATCCTCGTCGGCGCCGAGGCCTCCGCCGGGAAGTGACCACCGACCTCGCTCGGGATCGAGTGCACGCTGCCACAACAGCACGTGAAGTGCGGGTTTCCCGCTGGTGTCCGCGGGCTGTCGGTCGCGAACCTGGAACACCGCGGCCAGCACCTCGTGGTCAGTGCTAATATGGGCCATGTTTTCGATTATAAGTCGAAAACCTCGAGGAGTGAAGGAGGCGGAAATGACGGTTCTCGACCGGATGCCCGCTAACGATCTGACCGCACGGATCGTCGACGGTCCCGGCGGCTACTCCGGCGTCGACGGGGACGAGGAGTGGGCCGCGGAGGTGCGCCGCCTCGCCGACCTGCGTGGCGCGACGCTGCTGGCGCACAACTATCAGCTGCCCGCGATCCAGGACGTCGCCGATCACGTCGGCGACTCGCTGGCGCTGTCGCGGATCGCCGCCGAAGCTCCCGAGGAGACGATCGTCTTCTGCGGGGTGCACTTCATGGCCGAGACGGCCAAGATCCTGTCACCGGCCAAGACCGTGCTGATTCCCGATCAGCGGGCCGGCTGCTCGCTGGCCGACTCCATCACCGCCGACGAACTGCGGGCCTGGAAGGCCGAGCATCCCGGGGCGGTCGTGGTGTCCTACGTCAACACCACCGCCGCGGTGAAGGCCGAGACCGACATCTGCTGTACGTCGGCCAACGCGGTCGAGGTGGTGGCGTCGATTCCCGAGGACCGCGAGGTGTTGTTCTGCCCCGATCAGTTCCTCGGCGCCCACGTGCGGCGGATCACGGGCCGCAAGAACCTGCACGTGTGGGCCGGCGAATGCCACGTGCACGCCGGAATCAACGGTGACGAGCTCGCCGACCAGGCACGCACCCATCCCGACGCGGAGCTGTTCGTGCACCCCGAGTGCGGCTGCGCGACCTCGGCGCTCTATCTGGCCGGCGAGGGCGCGTTCCCGGAGGACCAGGTCAAGATCCTGTCCACCGGCGGAATGCTCGACGCGGCGCGCGAGACCGGCGCCCGCCAGGTGCTCGTCGCCACCGAGGTCGGCATGCTGCACCAGTTGCGCCGCGCGGCACCCGGGGTCGACTTCCAGGCGGTGAACGACCGCGCGTCGTGCCGCTTCATGAAGATGATCACCCCGGCGGCCCTGCTGCGCTGCCTGGTCGAAGGCGCCGACGAGGTCGACGTCGACCCGGAGATCGCGAAGCGGGCGCGGGCCAGCGTGCAGCGCATGATCGAGATCGGACAGCCCGGCGGCGGCGAATGAACCCGTCCTGCGGGGGTGCCGGCATCTGGCGCCAGCGCGCCGACGTCGTCGTCGTGGGAACCGGGGTAGCCGGTCTGGCAGCGGCGCTGGCGGCGCACCGGCGCGGGCGCAGCGTCGTGCTGCTCAGCAAGGCCCCGCAGGGCGAAGGATCGACCGCCACGTTCTACGCGCAAGGTGGTATCGCCGTGGTGCTGCCCGATGCGTTCCACGACGACGGTGACTCGGTCGACGCGCACGTCGCCGACACCGTCGCGGCCGGTGCCGGGCTGTGCGATCCGGTGGCGGTGCGCTCGATCGTGGCCGACGGCTACCGTGCCGTCACCGAATTGGTCGGCGAAGGAGCGCATTTCGACGAGAGCACACCCGGTCACTGGTCGCTGACCCGCGAGGGTGGGCACTCCCGGCGCCGGATCATCCACTCGGGTGGGGACGCCACCGGCGCCGAGGTGCAGCGGACGCTCAACCACGCCGCGGCCACCCTGGACATCCGGCGCGACCACGTCGCCCTGGAACTGGTGCTCGACGACGCCGGTGCGGTCAGCGGCGTGCTGGTGCTCAGCGGGGACGGACTCGGGGTCCTCCATGCATCCTCGGTCATCCTCGCCACCGGCGGGCTCGGCCACCTCTACCAGGCCACCACCAACCCCGACGGGTCGACGGGCGACGGGGTGGCGCTGGCGATGTGGGCCGGGCTGCCGGTCAGCGACCTGGAGTTCATCCAGTTCCACCCGACGATGCTGTTCGACCAGGGCAGCACCGGGCGGCGGCCGCTGATCACCGAGGCACTGCGCGGCGAAGGCGCGAAACTCGTCGACGCACGGGGAAACCCGGTGACCGCCGGGGTGCATCCGATGGGAGACCTGGCGCCGCGCGACGTCGTCGCCGCCGCGATCGAGGCCCGACTCGCCGAGACCGGTGACCCCTGCGTGTTTCTCGACGCCCGCGGGATCGCCGATCTGCCCGCCCGTTTCCCGACCGTCACCGCGGCCTGCCATGACGCCGGCATCGACCCCACCCGCCAGCCCATCCCGGTGGTGCCCGGCGCCCACTACAGCTGCGGCGGTGTGGTCACCGACGTGCACGGTCGTACCGCGATCGACGGCCTGTTCGCCGCGGGCGAGGTCGCCCGCACCGGAATGCACGGTGCCAACCGGCTGGCCTCCAACAGCCTGCTGGAGGGGCTGGTCGTCGGCGGGCGGGCCGGTGCGGCCGCCGCCGAGCATGCCCAGACCAGCCGGCCGGGCCGTGTCGTGACCCCTTCCGCCCCACAGCGTCCCGTTGCGTCGCGTGCCGAGCTGCAGCGCGCGATGACCCGGCATGCCTCGGTCGTGCGCACCGGCACCGGCCTCGCCGAACTCGTCGACGTGCTGGATGCGGCGCCCGCCCGGACGATCAAGTCGCATCGAGACTTCGAGGATGCCGCGCTGACCGCCGTGGCGAAGGCCGTCGCCGCGGCCGCCCAGGCGCGCACCGAATCCCGCGGTTGTCATCACCGCGCCGACTTCCCCGCCACCGACCCGGCGCAGGCCTTCAGCCGCACGCTGGTCCCCGAGGTGGCGGGCAGCTGATGGCACTGACCGACACCGAGCTGGCCGAGGCTCGCGCGGTGATCAGCCGCGCGCTCGACGAGGATCTGCGTTACGGCCCCGACGTCACCACGCTGGCCACCGTTCCCGCCGACGCGACCACCTCCGCGGCGATGGTCACCCGGGAGGCCGGGGTGATCGCGGGCTCCGACCTGGCGCTGATGGTCCTCGACGAGGTGCTCGGCCCGGGCGGCTACCGCGTCGAGTCCCGGGTGCCGGACGGCACCCGGCTGGACGCCGGTGGCGTCGCGCTGACCGTCGAGGGTCCCACCCGCGGGCTGCTCACCGCCGAGCGCACCATGCTGAACCTGGTCTGCCACCTGTCCGGGATCGCGACCGCCACCGCGGCCTGGGTCGAGGCGGTGTCGGGTACGTCGGCGCAGATCCGCGACACCCGCAAGACGCTGCCCGGCCTGCGGGCCCTGCAGAAGTACGCGGTGCGGGTCGGCGGCGGGGTGAACCACCGGATGGGCCTGGGCGACGCCGCGCTGATCAAGGACAACCACGTCGCGGCGGCCGGCTCGGTGCTGGCCGCGCTGCGGGAAGTGCGCGCCGCCGCCCCGGAGCTACCGTGCGAGGTGGAGGTCGACTCGCTGGAGCAGCTCGACGAGGTGCTCGCCGAGGACGTGGAGCTGGTCCTGCTGGACAACTTTCCGGTCTGGCAGACCCAGATCGCGGTTCAGCGCCGCGATTCCCGTTCGCCCGGCACCAAGCTGGAGTCCTCGGGCGGGCTGTCGCTGCCCACCGCCGCCGACTATGCGGGAACCGGGGTGGACTACCTCGCGGTCGGCGCGCTGACGCACTCGGTGCGGGTCCTCGACCTGGGCTTGGATCTGTAGACCGTGGCGAAGTCGTCCGGGCGTGCGGTGTCCTGCCTCGCCCTCGCGGTGGCCCTGGCAGCCCTGGCGGTGGCGCTGTTCGCGGTGCTGCATCGGCCCGACGACAGCCCCGAATACACCGAGACCGAGCGGGTGGACGCCAAGTCCGCCATCTGCGCTGCCTTCTTCACGGTGCGCACCGGGGTGGCGACCAACACCAACCTCGAGCCCCCCGGCGGGGCCGACGACATCACCGGTTCGCTGGCCGCTGCCGCCAACGCCCGGGTGGCGCTCTACGACGGGGGGCAGTACCTGCTGGCCCGGCTGGGCGCGGCCACGCCCGAGGACCTGGCCGGCCAGATCCGCCGGTTCGCCGACCAGCTGATGGACATCGGCGCGGCGGCCACCGCCGGGGCGCCCAACACCGATCCGGCGCAATCGGCCCGGCTGCGAAACGCCGAAGACCTGAGTGCGCAGATCAGCGGGATGTGCGGCTGAGCGTCACCCGGCGATGTCGGCCACGAAGACCCCCGACCGCTTGGCGATGATCCGGGCCGTCTTCGGCAGCGACGGGTCCACGGTGCCCGCCGGCAGCACCCGCGGCTGCACCAGGTGGAAGGTGGAACCGCCGATGCGGATGTCGGCCTCGCCCGCGGCCAGCACGTTCTTCACCCAGTTGGTCTTGCCGTGGGCCAATCCGATCGCCAGCACCGACCCCTTGCGGTACGGCGTGACGATGGTCTCGTAGTCCTTGCCCGAGGTGCGTCCGCGGTGGGTGATCACGCCGAGCCCCGGCATCCGCTTCGACAGCGGGCGCACCAGCGGATTGATGTACTTGATCTGCAGTCGCTCGAACCAGGCGGGGAAGATCATCGGCACGCCGGGCGCGTTGTTGGGGTGGTTGCTTCTGCTGGGTCGACCGGCCACGACGCCTCCGATACCGATTTGTGCTGCTCTGGGACAATGGTCATCGTGAATGTATCGCCAGGGCTCCTGCGGCGCATCGACCTGCGCGGCGCAACGCTGTCGGCGGCGGCTCTGCGGGCCGCGCTGCCACGCGGTGGCGTCGACGTCGACACCGTCGTACCGAAGGTGCGTCCCATCGTCGAGGCCGTCGCGCAGCGTGGCGCCGAGGCCGCCCTCGAGTACGGCGCCTCGTTCGACGGCATCCGCCCTGACCGGGTCAGGGTCCCCTCGGAGCAGATCGGTGCGGCTCTGGACGCCCTGGACGCCGACGTGCGGACCGCGCTCGAGGTGGCGATCGAACGGGCCCGCGCGGTGCACGCCGACCAGCACCGCAGCGACACCACGACCACCCTGGCGCCCGGGGCCACGGTCACCGAACGCTGGGTCCCGGTGGATCGGGTCGGGCTCTACGTCCCCGGCGGCAACGCCGTCTACCCGTCCAGCGTCGTGATGAACGTGGTGCCCGCCCAGACCGCGGGCGTCGATTCGTTGGTGATCGCCAGCCCGCCGCAGGCCGACCACGACGGGCTGCCGCATCCGACGATCCTGGCCGCCGCCGCACTGCTGGGCGTCACAGAGGTGTGGGCGGTCGGTGGGGCGCAGGCCGTGGCGCTGCTGGCCCACGGCGGCCTGGACACCGACGGCGCGGAGCTGTCCCCGGTGGACATGATCACCGGGCCCGGCAACATCTACGTCACCGCCGCCAAGCGGATCTGCCGGTCCCAGGTCGGCATCGACGCCGAGGCCGGACCGACCGAGATCGCGATCCTGGCCGACCACACCGCCGACCCGGTGCACGTCGTGGCCGATTTGATCAGCCAGGCCGAGCACGACGAGATGGCGGCCAGCGTGCTGGTCACCGACAGCGCGGAGCTCGCCGACGCGACCGACCGCGAGCTGGCCCGGCAGCTGGAGACGACCGTGCACCGGAACCGGGTGACGGCCGCGCTGAGCGGGCCGCAGTCGGCGATCGTGCTGGTCGACGACCTCGATGCCGGTGTGCGGACGGTCAACGCCTACGCCGCGGAGCACCTGGAGATCCAGACCGCCGACGCCGCCGGGGTGGCCGGCCGGATCCGCGCCGCAGGTGCGATCTTCGTGGGCCCGTGGGCGCCGGTCAGCCTCGGCGACTACTGCGCGGGCTCCAACCACGTGCTGCCCACCGCGGGTTGCGCGCGGCACTCCAGTGGGTTGTCGGTGCAGACGTTCCTGCGCGGCATCCATGTCGTGGACTACACCGAGGCCGCCCTGAAGGACGTCTCGGGCTACGTGATCACGCTGGCGCAGGCCGAGAACCTGCCCAGCCACGGGGAAGCGGTGCGCCGGAGGTTCGAGAGGTGACCACACCCGTTTCCGGCGTCATCCCCGGCTCCGCGGTGACGCTGGACGACCTGCCGCTGCGCGACGACCTGCGGGGCAAATCCCCTTACGGCGCACCGCAACTGGCGGTGCCGGTGCGGTTGAACACCAACGAGAATCCGCATCCGCCGACCCAGGCGCTGATCGACGACGTCGCCGGCTCGGTGCGGGCGATCGCCGGAGAGCTGCACCGCTACCCCGACCGGGACGCGGTGGACCTGCGCACCGACCTCGCCGCCTATCTGAGCGCCCAGACCGGGATCCCGGTCGGCGTCGAGAACGTCTGGGCGGCCAACGGTTCCAACGAGATCCTGCAGCAGCTGCTGCAGGCGTTCGGCGGTCCGGGCCGCACCGCGATCGGCTTCGTGCCGTCCTACTCGATGCATCCGATCATCTCCGACGGCACCCAGACCGCCTGGCTGGTCGCCAACCGCGCCGACGACTTCAGCCTCGACGCAGCCGTCGCCGCCCGCGCGATCAGGGAGCACACCCCCGACATCGTGTTCGTCGCCAGCCCGAACAACCCGTCGGGCCAGAGCGTTTCGCTCGACGACCTGCGGCAGCTGCTGGACGCCATGACGGGTGGCCTGATGATCGTCGACGAGGCCTACGGCGAGTTCTCGTCACAGCCCAGCGCGATCGGGCTGCTCGACGAGTACCCGGCCAAGCTGGTCGTCACCAGGACCATGAGCAAGGCGTTCGCCTTCGCCGGCGGCCGGCTCGGCTACCTGATCGCGGCCCCCGCGATGATCGACGCGATGCTGCTGGTGCGACTGCCCTACCACCTGTCCTCGGTGACCCAGGCCGCCGCCCGGGCCGCGCTGCGGCACGCCGACGACACCCTGGGCAGCGTCGCCACGCTGATCGCCGAGCGGGAACGGGTGTCGGAGGCCTTGACCGGCATGGGGTTCCGGGTGATCCCCAGTGACGCCAACTTCGTGCTGTTCGGCGAGTTCGCCGACGCCCCCGCCACGTGGCAGCGCTACCTCGACGACGGCGTGCTGATCCGCGACGTCGGGATCCCCGGATTTCTGCGGGCCACCATCGGACTGGCCGACGAGAACGACGCGCTGCTTGCCGCCAGCGCCCGGATAGGAGCATCGTGACCGATCTGATCGACACCTCCGTGCGTTCCCCGCGCCGCGCCACCGTCGCGCGCACCACCAGGGAATCGGACATCGTCGTCGAACTCGACCTCGACGGCACCGGCCAGGTCAGCGTCGACACCGGCGTCCCGTTCTTCGACCACATGCTGACCTCGCTGGGCAGCCACGCCAGCTTCGACCTCACCGTCAAGGCGACCGGCGACATCGAGATCGAGGGCCACCACACCATCGAGGACACGTCGATCGTGCTGGGCCAGGCGCTCGGGCAGGCGCTGGGCGACAAGAAGGGCATCCGGCGCTTCGGCGACGCGTTCATCCCGATGGACGAGACGCTGGCGCACGCCGCCGTCGACGTGTCGGGCCGTCCCTACTTCGTGCACACCGGGGAGCCCGACTACCTGGTGGAGTTCACCATCGCCGGGTCCGGGGCGCCGTACCACACGGTGGTCAACCGGCACGTCTTCGAGTCGCTGGCGTTCAACGCCCGCATCGCGCTGCACGTGCGCACGCTCTACGGCCGCGATCCGCACCACATCACCGAGGCGCAGTACAAGGCGGTCGCCCGGGCGTTGCGTCAGGCGGTGGAGTACGACCCCCGCGTCAGTGGCGTGCCGTCCACCAAAGGCACGCTGTGACACGCAAGCTCGTGGTCCTGGACTACGGTTCGGGCAACCTTCGCTCGGCGCAGCGCGCGCTGGAGCGGGTCGGCGCCGAGGTCGAGGTGACCGCCGACCCGGCGGCGGCGATGGCCGCCGACGGGCTGGTGGTGCCCGGCGTCGGCGCGTTCGAGGCGTGCATGACGGGTCTGCGCAAGATCGGCGGGGAGAAGATCATCGCCGACCGGATCGATGCCGGCCGTCCGGTGCTGGGGGTGTGCGTGGGCATGCAGATCCTGTTCGCCCGCGGCGTCGAGTTCGGCGTCGAGAGCACCGGCTGCGGTCAGTGGCCGGGCTCGGTGGTGCGGCTGGACGCGCCCGTCATCCCGCACATGGGGTGGAACGTGGTGGATGCGCCGGCCGACAGCGTGCTGTTCCGCGGGCTGGGCCCCGACACCCGCTTCTATTTCGTGCACTCGTATGCCGCCCAGCAGTGGGAGGGCAACCCCGACGCGCTGCTGACCTGGGCGAGTCACCATGTTCCGTTCCTGGCGGCCGTCGAGGACGGTGCGCTGTCGGCCACCCAGTTCCACCCCGAGAAGAGCGGTGACGCCGGTGCCGAATTGCTGTCCAACTGGATCGGGGCGCTAAGTTGAGCGCCGTGGATGCGACCGCTGCGAAATTGATCCTGCTGCCCGCCGTCGACGTCATCGAGGGCCGTGCGGTGCGCCTGGTCCAGGGGCAGGCCGGCAGCGAGACCGAGTACGGGTCGGCGCTGGACGCGGCGATGACCTGGCAGCGCGACGGCGCCGAGTGGATCCACCTGGTGGATCTCGACGCGGCGTTCGGTCGTGGCTCCAACCGGGAGCTGCTGGCCGAGGTGGTCGGCAAGCTCGACGTCGCGGTGGAGCTCTCCGGCGGGATCCGCGACGACGACTCGCTGGCCGCGGCGCTGGCCACCGGATGCGCCCGGGTGAACCTGGGTACTGCGGCGCTGGAGAACCCGCAGTGGTGCGCCAGGGTGGTGGCCGAGCATGGCGAGAAGGTCGCGGTCGGGTTGGACGTCAAGATCGTGGACGGGTTGCACCGGCTGCGGGGGCGTGGCTGGGAGACCGACGGCGGCGATCTCTGGACGGTGCTGGAACGTCTTGACCGCGAGGGTTGTTCGCGTTTCGTCGTCACCGACGTGACCAAGGACGGCACCCTCAACGGCCCCAATCTCGAGCTGCTCGACGGTGTGTGCGGGCGAACCGATGCGCCGGTGATCGCCTCCGGTGGGGTGTCCAGCCTGGACGACCTGCGGGCGATCGCCACCCTCACCGACCGCGGCGTCGAGGGCGCCATCGTCGGAAAAGCGCTCTACGCAGGGCGATTCACGCTGCCCCAGGCACTCGCCGCCGTCAGCTCGTGACCGTCGACCCGGATCAGCTGGCCGCGCTGCTCGACACCGCGGCCGGGGTGCTCGATGCCGCGTCGAGCCAGTTCATCGCCGGGCATCGGGCCGAGTCGGCGGTCGCCAAGAAGGGCAACGACTTCGCCACCGAGGTGGATCTGGCGATCGAGCGCCGCGTGGTGGCCGAGCTGACCCGGCTGACCGGGATCGGGGTGCACGGGGAGGAATTCGGCGGCGAATCGCTGGACGCCGAACTGGTGTGGGTGCTCGACCCGATCGACGGCACGTTCAACTATGCCGCGGGTTCGCCGATGGCCGCGATGCTGCTGGCGCTGCTGTGGCGGGGTGAGCCGGTGCTGGGGCTGACCTGGCTGCCGTTCATCGGGCAGCGCTACACCGCGATGGCCGGGGGGCCGGTGCGGTGCAACGGCGACGCGCTGGCTGCGCTGGGGCCGACCGTGCTGGCCGAATCGGTGGTCGGGATCGGGACCTTCAACATCGACTCGCGCGGACACTATCCCGGCCGGTACCGCGCACAGGTGCTGGCCAACCTCAGCAGGCGCTGTTCCCGGGTGCGGATGCACGGCTCGACGGGCATCGACCTGGCCTTCGTCTCGTCCGGAATCCTCGGTGCGGCAGTCAGTTTCGGCCACCACATCTGGGACCACGCGGCCGGGGTGGCGCTGGTGCGGGCCGCCGGCGGCATCGTCACCGACCTCGCGGGCGAGCCGTGGACCGTCAGCTCGCCCTCGGCACTGGCCGCGGCCCCCGGGGCGCACGAGCAGATGCTGGAGCTGGTATCGGCGGCCGGCGAACCGGAGGACTACCTGTGAAATCCGCCAGCGACGTGGCGACCCGCGTCATCCCGTGCCTGGACGTCGACGCCGGCCGGGTGGTCAAGGGCGTCAACTTCGAGAACCTCCGCGACGCGGGCGATCCCGTCGAACTGGCGGCCGCCTACGACGCCGAGGGCGCCGACGAGCTGACGTTCCTGGACGTGACGGCGTCCTCGTCGGGCCGCGCCACCATGCTCGACGTGGTCCGGCGCACCGCCGAGCAGGTGTTCATCCCGTTGACCGTCGGCGGCGGTGTGCGTTCGGTGGGCGACGTGGACGCGCTGTTGCGCGCCGGCGCGGACAAGGTGTCGGTCAACACCGCGGCGATCGCGCGGCCCGACCTGCTCTCGGAGCTTTCGCGTCAGTTCGGGTCGCAGTGCATCGTGTTGTCCGTCGACGCCCGCACCGTTCCGGCGGGTTCCGCGCCGACCCCGTCGGGCTGGGAGGTCACCACCCATGGCGGTCGCCGGGGCACCGGCATCGACGCCGTCGACTGGGCGGTGCAGGGCGCCGAGCTCGGGGTCGGGGAGATCCTGCTGAACTCGATGGACGCCGATGGCACCAAGGCCGGTTTCGACCTGCCGATGCTGCGTGCGGTGCGGGGTGCGGTGTCGGTGCCGGTGATCGCCAGCGGCGGCGCGGGCGCGGTGGAGCATTTCGCGCCTGCGGTGGCGGCCGGGGCGGATGCGGTGCTCGCGGCCAGCGTGTTCCACTTCCGGGAGCTGACCATCGGGCAGGTGAAGGCGGCGATGAAGGCCGAGGGGATCACGGTGCGATGACGCTGGATCCGGCGATCGGGGCACGTCTGAAGCGCAACGCCGACGGCCTGTTCGCCGCGGTGGTGCAGGAGCGCGGCACCGGTCAGGTGCTGATGGTCGCGTGGATGGACGACGACGCGTTGGCGCGCACGTTGGAAACCCGTGAGGCGACGTACTTCTCGCGCTCCCGCGGTGAGCAGTGGGTCAAGGGTGCGACGTCGGGGCACACCCAGCATGTGCACTCGGTGCGGCTGGACTGCGACGGCGACACCGTGCTGCTCGAGGTCGATCAGGTCGGCGGCGCCTGCCACACCGGCGATCACACCTGCTTCGATGCCGACCTGCTGCTGGGCGATGAGGCTTAAGCTGCCCGAGTGAGGAGACTGGCGGCCCTCGCGGGTCTGGCGACGGCAGGAATTGCGATCCGTCGCTACATGTCCGCGCGCGAAGACCTCGCGGCCGTGAGCCCCGAGTTGCGCCGCGCCGTCCTGCCGTTCGTAACCCCTCCGGGCAACGCGCGCATTCTGCGTGTGAATCGGTTCGTCGCCAGGCTGACGACCCCCTCGGGCTGCGAGGTCGAGACGGCCGAACGCTTCGTCGGCGATGGGGGGCTTCGGGTGGTCGTGACGACCACGCACGATGGCGGATCCCCGCGCCCCGCGGTGCTCTGGATCCACGGCGGTGGATATGTCCTCGGCTCCCCCCAGTTCGAAGGGTTCCTGACCGGTCCCATCGCATGCGAGATCGGTGCCGTGGTGGTCTCCCCGGACTACCGCCTGGCCCCAGAACACCCGTATCCGGCGGCCTTGGACGACTGCATGGCGACGCTGCGGTGGATGCGAGATCACGCTGACGAACTCGGTATAGACCCGGGCCGTGTCGCGGTCGGTGGCGCAAGTGCGGGTGGCGGACTGTCGGCCGCGGTGGCGCAACGAAGTCACGACGAAGGGATCAGCCTGCGGGCGCAGGTCCTCGTGTATCCGATGCTCGACGATCGCACCGTGTTGCGCGCCGACCACGCCGGCCGCGGCCGGTTCATGTGGACCCCGGCATCGAGCCGGTTTGGCTGGACGTCCTATCTCGGTCGGGAGCCGCGGATGTCCGACGCGCCGGAATACGCCGTGCCCGCGCGGCGAGAACAACTCGAGGGTCTCGCACCCGCCTGGATCGGAGTGGGTGATCTGGATCTGCTGTACGACGAAGATGTGGCCTATGCCGGGCGGCTGCGGGCGGCAGGGGTGCCGTGCGAACTGGTGACGGTGCCGGGCATGTACCACGCAGCAGACGGCCTCGCCCCGAAAGCCCCGTCGATGCAAAGGTTCCGAGCGAGCATGCTTGATCACCTGCGGACCTACTTGCAGGCGTCGTAGAACCGGTCGGTGACTCCGGCTGACCTCCTGGAGGCCTACGCCGACCGGCGCCGGCGCAGCACCTCGAGCGCCTTGTCGGCGTGGGTGTCCATGTTGAGCTCGCTGGCGATGACCGCGAGCACGGTGCGGTCGGTGTCGATGACGAACGTCACGCGCTTCACCGGCATGAACTTGCCCAGCAGGCCCCGCTTGACCCCGAACCGGGCGGCCACCACACCGTCCGCGTCCGACAGCAGCGGGTAGTCGAACCTCTGCTGGTCAGCGAACTGCGTCTGCTTGTCGACCGGGTCGGCGCTGATGCCCACTCGGCTCGCGCCGACGGCCGCGAACTCGGCCGCCAGGTCCCGGAAGTGGCAGGCCTCCTTGGTGCAGCCGGGGGTCATCGCCGCCGGATAGAAGAACAGCACGATCGGCCCGTCGGCGAGCAGCCCGGTCAGCGTCCGGGGCGCCCCGGTATGGTCCGGGAGCTCGAACTCGGCCACCCGGTCGCCCTGCTTGATGCTGTTCATGAGCACCACGGTACGTCTGGGAGGATGACGGGGTGCAATCCACCGCCAACCTCGCGACGACGTCGCGTGAGGACTTCCGGGCGCTGGCCGCCGAGCACCGGGTGGTGCCGGTGACCCGCAAGGTGCTCGCGGACAGCGAGACGCCGCTGTCGGCGTACCGCAAGCTCGCCGCGAACCGGCCGGGAACGTTTCTGCTGGAATCCGCTGAGAACGGTCGGTCGTGGTCACGCTGGTCGTTCATCGGCGCCGGCGCGCCGTCCGCGCTGACCGTCCGCGACGGCCATGCGGTGTGGCTCGGTGCCATTCCGCAGGACGCGCCCGCCGGCGGTGACCCGTTGCAGGCGCTGCGCGCCACCCTGGCGCTGTTGGAGACCGCGCCGCTGCCGGGGCTGCCGCCGTTGTCCTCCGGGCTGGTGGGCTATTTCGCCTACGACATGGTGCGCCGGCTGGAGCGGCTGCCCGAGTCGGCCGTCGACGATCTCGGCCTGCCCGAGATGATGATGCTGCTGGCCACCGACATCGCCGCGGTCGACCACCACGAGGGCACCATCACGCTGATCGCCAACGCGGTGAACTGGAACGGCACCGAGGAGCGGGTCGACTGGGCCTATGACGACGCGGTCGCCCGTCTCGACGTGATGACCACCGCGCTGGCCGAGCCGCTGAAATCCACGGTCGCGACGTTCGGCAGGCCCGCGCCGACCTACCGTGCGCAACGCAGCGTGGAGGAGTACACCGCGATCGTCGACAAGCTGGTCGGCGACATCGAGGCGGGGGAGGCCTTCCAGGTCGTGCCGTCGCAGCGGTTCGAGATGACGACCCCGGCAGACCCGCTTGACGTCTACCGGATGCTGCGGGTGTCCAACCCGAGCCCGTACATGTACCTGCTCAACGTGCCCGACGAGAACGGCGGGCTGGACTTCTCCATCGTCGGGTCCAGCCCGGAGGCGCTGGTCACCGTCTCCGACGGCCGCGCCACCACCCACCCGATCGCCGGGACCCGCTGGCGGGGCGACACCGAGGAGGAGGACCTGCTCCTGGAGAAGGAGCTGCTCTCCGACGAGAAGGAACGCGCCGAGCACCTGATGCTCGTCGACCTCGGCCGCAACGATCTGGGCCGGGTCTGCCGGCCCGGCACCGTCCGGGTCGAGGACTACAGCCACATCGAGCGCTACAGCCACGTCATGCACCTGGTGTCGACGGTGACCGGCATGCTCGCCGACGGCAAGACCGCGCTGGACGCGGTGACGGCGTGCTTCCCGGCCGGGACGTTGTCGGGGGCGCCGAAGGTGCGGGCGATGGAGCTGATCGAGGAGGTGGAGAAGACCCGCCGCGGCCTCTACGGCGGGGTGCTCGGCTACCTGGACTTCGCCGGCAACGCCGACTTCGCCATCGCCATCCGCACCGCGTTGATGCGCAACGGCACCGCCTATGTGCAGGCCGGTGGGGGTGTCGTCGCCGATTCCAACGGCCCGTACGAGTACAACGAGGCCACCAACAAGGCCCGCGCCGTGCTGGGCGCCATCGCGGCAGCCGAGACGCTGAGCGAACCGTGACCAGGGTCGCGCAGCTGCTGTTGGTACTCGCGGCGGCGGCGCTGTGGGCGGCGTCGCGGATGACCTGGGTGCAGGTCGGCTCGTTCGACGGGCTCGGGCACCCGAAGACCTCGGAGCTGAGCGGTTCGGCCTGGTCGACGGCGCTGATCCCGCTGGCCCTGGTGGTGCTGGCGGCCGCGGCGGCCGCCCTGGCGGTACGCGGCTGGGCGCTGCGCGTCCTGGCGGTGCTGGTCGCGGCGGCGAGCGCGGCGATGGGCTATCTGGCGATCAGCCTGTGGGTGGTCGTCGACGTGGCGGTGCGCGCCGCCCGGCTGGCCGACGTTCCCGTGGCGGATCTGCTGGGTACCGAACGGCACTACGGCGGGGCGATCCTGACCCTGGTCGCCGGCGTGCTGTCGCTGGCCGGGTCCGTGCTGCTCATGCGATCGGCCGCGCGCCCGCACCACGAGACCGCGCGCTACCGCCGTCGTCCGGCCCCAAGCCCCGACCAGCCTGCGGCGACGATGTCGGAGCGGATGATCTGGGACGCGCTCGACGAGGGGGCCGATCCCACCCGGGACCCAGCCGATCCGGACAACCAGGGGCGGTGAGCGATCGTGGCGCGGTGGCGACTACCCTTCGTTAAGTACCAAACGGCCTTCAGCGAAAGGGAAACGACACCTATGGGTTCGGCGACCGTGCTCGACTCCATTCTCGAGGGAGTCCGTGCCGACGTTGCCGCACGTGAGGCCGTCGTCAGTCTGGCCGAGGTGAAGGAGCGGGCCCAGCGCGCACCTGCGCCCCTGGACGTGATGGCCGCGCTGCGGGCACCGGGGATCGGCGTCATCGCCGAGGTGAAACGGGCCTCACCGTCGCGCGGTGAGCTTGCGCAGATCGCCGACCCCGCCGAGCTGTCGCAGGCCTATCAGGACGGTGGCGCGCGGGTCATCAGCGTGCTGACCGAGCAGCGGCGGTTCAACGGTTCCCTGGACGACCTGGATGCCGTCCGCGCCGCGGTCTCGATTCCCGTGCTGCGCAAGGATTTCATCGTCCGCCCCTACCAGATCCACGAGGCTCGCGCGCACGGCGCGGACATGCTGCTGCTGATCGTCGCCGCGCTCGAACAGCCGGTCCTGGTGTCGCTGCTGGAGCGCACCGAGTCACTGGGCATGACCGCACTGGTCGAGGTGCACACCGAGGAGGAGGCGGACCGTGCCCTGCAGGCCGGCGCCTCGGTCATCGGCGTCAACGCGCGCGACCTCAAGACGCT
This sequence comes from Mycolicibacterium xanthum, assembly GCF_019710635.1. Taxonomy (GTDB): domain Bacteria; phylum Actinomycetota; class Actinomycetes; order Mycobacteriales; family Mycobacteriaceae; genus Mycobacterium; species Mycobacterium xanthum. Next base: position 4,416 of record NZ_JAIFZS010000027.1, on the reverse strand, counting down.
CGAGGTCGATCGGGACTGCTTCGGGCGAATCGCGCCGGGTCTGCCCAGCAATGTCATCCGGGTCGCCGAGTCCGGGGTGCGGGGCACCGCCGACCTGCTGGCGTACGCCGGTGCGGGTGCCGACGCGGTGCTCGTCGGTGAAGGTCTGGTCACCAGCGGTGACCCGCGCAGCGCCGTCGCCGACCTCGTCACCGCCGGCACGCATCCGTCGTGCCCGAAACCCGCTCGTTAAGTGGCTGGAATCGCCGGGCCCGATCTGCCGCGCGCCAGCGCTGCGGTCGCCGAGCCCACCACGCACGACCCGGACGTCCGCGGCCACTTCGGCGCGTACGGCGGCAGGCTGGTGCCCGAGGCGCTGATGGCCGTCATCGAGGAGGTCACCGCCGCCTATGAGAAGGCCCGCGGAGACCAGGCCTACCTCGACGAACTGGACCGGCTGCAGCGGCACTACACCGGGCGGCCGTCGCCGCTGTACGAGGCGGAGCGGCTCAGCGAGCACGCCGGTGGTGCGCGGATCTTCCTGAAGCGAGAAGACCTCAACCACACCGGATCTCACAAGATCAACAACGTGCTCGGCCAGGCCCTGCTGGCGCGTCAGATGGGCAAGACCAGGGTCATCGCGGAGACCGGCGCGGGCCAGCACGGCGTGGCGACGGCGACCGCGTGCGCGCTGCTCGGGCTGGAGTGTGTGATCTACATGGGCGCGGTGGACACCGCGCGCCAGGCGCTCAACGTGGCCCGGATGCGGCTGCTCGGAGCGACCGTCGTCCCGGTCGAGTCCGGCTCCAAGACGCTGAAGGACGCCATCAACGAGACGTTCCGGGACTGGGTCACCAATGCCGACGACACCTACTACTGCTTCGGCACCGCGGCGGGCCCGCACCCGTTCCCGATGATGGTGCGCGACTTCCAGCGGGTGATCGGGTTGGAGGCCCGCGCGCAGATCCTCGATCAGGCCGGCCGGCTTCCCGACGCGGTCGTCGCGTGCGTCGGCGGGGGCTCCAACGCCATCGGTATCTTCCATGCCTTCATCGACGACCCGGGTGTGCGCCTGGTGGGCTACGAGGCCGCCGGCGACGGAGTCGAGACCGGCAGGCATGCCGCGACCTTCACCGGTGGATCACCCGGCGCGTTCCAGGGGTCCTTCTCATACCTGCTGCAGGACGACGACGGACAGACCATCGAATCGCATTCCATCTCAGCCGGTTTGGACTATCCCGGCGTCGGTCCGGAGCATGCATTGCTCAAGGACATCGGGCGGGCGCGCTACGAACCGATCACCGACACCGAGGCCATGGATGCGTTCTCGTTGCTCAGCCGCACGGAGGGGATCATTCCGGCGATCGAGTCGGCGCACGCAGTGGCCGGCGCGGTGCAGCTGGGGCCCGAACTCGGCCCCGGATCGATCATCGTGGTGAATGTGTCGGGACGCGGCGACAAGGACGTGGAGACGGCCGCGAAGTGGTTCGGCCTGCTGGATGGTGACGCGAAATGAGCAGGCTGGCAGGTCTCTTCGAATCGTGCCGCGACGAGGGACGCTCGGCGCTGATCGGGTATCTTCCCACCGGCTTTCCCGATGTCCAGACCTCGATCTCGGCGATGACGGCGCTCGTCGAGGGTGGCTGCGATGTCATCGAGGTCGGCATCGCCTACTCCGACCCGGGAATGGACGGGCCCACGATCGCCGCCGCCACCGAGGTGGCGCTGCGTGGCGGGGTGCGGGTGCGCGACGCGTTGACCGCTGTCGAGGCGATCAGCAACGCCGGCGGCCGCGCCGTCGTGATGACGTATTGGAACCCGGTGTTGCGCAAGGGTGTCGACACCTTCGCCCGGGACCTGGCCTCCGCGGGCGGGCTCGGGATGATCACCCCGGACCTGATCCCGGATGAGGCCGATGACTGGTTCGCCGCGTCCGAGGCGCATGACCTGGACCGGATCTTCCTGGTCGCGCCGTCGTCGACGCCGGAGCGGCTGGCGATGACCGTGCGCGCCTCGCGCGGGTTCGTCTACGCCGCGTCGACGATGGGGGTGACCGGCGCGCGCGATGCGGTGTCCAATGCGGCGCCCGAACTGGTCCGCAGGGTCAAAGAGGTCTCCGACATCCCGGTGGGTGTGGGTCTGGGTGTGCGGTCGCGTGATCAGGCGGCCGAGATCGGCACTTACGCCGACGGCGTCATCGTCGGTTCCGCGTTGGTCTCGGCTCTGAAGGACGGAATCCCGGCGTTGCGGTCGCTGACCGAAGAACTCGCCGACGGCGTGCGGCAGAGGATCACTGCGTGACGACCACGGTTCTCGCGTATATCCCGAGTCCGTCGCAGGGCGTTTGGCACCTTGGCTTCCTGCCGATTCGTGCCTACGCGCTGTTCATCATCACCGGGATCATCGCCGCGCTGCTGATCGGTGACCGTCGCTGGATAGCGCGGGGCGGGCAGCCCGGGGTCATCTACGACGTCGCCCTGTGGGCCGTGCTTTTCGGCCTGCTGGGTGGGCGCCTTTACCACGTGATGACGGACTGGAAGAAGTACTTCGGCGAGGGCGGCGCGGGTTTCATGGGCGCCTTGAGAATCTGGGACGGCGGTCTCGGAATCTGGGGTGCGGTCGCGCTGGGCGGTGTCGGAGCGTGGATCGGGTGCCGGCGCCTCGGCATACCGCTGCCGGCGTTCGGCGACGCGATCGCACCGGGAATCATTCTGGCCCAGGCGATCGGCAGGATCGGCAACTACTTCAACCAGGAGCTCTACGGTCGGGCCACCACGCTGCCGTGGGGGCTGGAAATCTACGAACGTCGGAACGCCAGCGGCCAGATCGATGCACTCAACGGCGTGTCAACGGGCCAGCTGGAGCGGGTGGTCCATCCGACGTTCCTGTACGAGTTGCTGTGGAACCTGCTGGTTTTCGTGGCGCTGATCGTCATCGATCGCCGGTTCCGGATCGGGCATGGTCGGCTCTTCGCGATGTATGTCGCCGGCTATTGCCTGGGTAGGTTCTGGATCGAGCTGATGCGCAGCGATGAAGCGCAGATGATCGCGGGAATCCGCATCAACACCTTCACCTCGACGTTCGTCTTCATCGGCGCGATCGTCTACATCATGGTGGCGCCCAAGGGGCGGGAAGATCCAGCCAGTCTGCAAGGCAAGCAGGCCACCCAGGCACACGAAGAGACCGAGGTCGAGGACTTCGTCAAAGAGGTCGCGGTCGGATCGGGCGTCGGCGTCGTCGCCGCAGCCAAGGCTACCGCGGCGGATGACCAACCGAACGCGCCGCCGCCTGGTCAGGCCGAGGCATTGACCGCCGACATCGGCCCCGAGGACGAGGTCGACGCGGCAGGTGAAGCCGAGGCTGAGCCCGAGTCTGAGGTAGCCGGTGCCGAGGTGGCTGAGCCTGAGGCCGAGGGGTTGGTTGACGATGTCGAGGCTGAGTCCGGGGCCGACGGCGATGAGGGCGGGGAGTCCAAGCCAGAAGAGGCTGACACGGGCGACATCCTCGCCGCGCCTGATGAGTCCGGTGTTGAGGCTGCCGGTGAGGAGTCGGTAGCCGAGACCGAGGTCGTCGGCGAGGGCGTCGAGGTTGAGCCCGCTGAACCCGAGGCTGAGGTGATCGAGTCTGCTGAGCCTGAGGCTGGTGTGGGTTCGGTGGAGGGTGACGAGGTGGCTGCGGCTGTCGCGGAGGCCCCGGTGGTGCATGCGGGGGCGGTCGCGGGCGAAGCTGAGGCCGAGGCGCTGGTTGAGGGCGTCGAGGCCGAGTCTGAGGCGGATGAGGCCGGGGCGGGCGACGTCCTCGGCGAGTCTGCTGAGCCTGCGGCTGGTGTGGGTTCGGTGGAGGGTGACGAGGTGGCTGCGGCTGTCGCGGAGGCCCCGGTGGTGCATGCGGGGGCGGTCGCGGGCGAAGCTGAGGCTGAGGCGCTGGTTGAGGGCGTCGAGGCCGAGTCTGAGGTGGATGAGGCCGGGGCGGGCGACGTCCACGGCGAGTCTGCTGAGTCCGGTGTTGAGGCTGCCGGTGAGGAGTCGGCAGCCGAGACCGAGGTCGTCGGCGAGGGCGTCGAGGTTGGGCCCGCTGAATCCGGGGCTGAGGTGATCGAGTCTGCTGAGCCTGAGGCTGGTGTGGGTTCGGTTGAGGGTGACGAGGTGGCTGAGGCTGTCGCGGATGCCCCGGTGGTGCATGAGGTGGCTGTCGAGGGCGAAGCTGAGGCTGAGGCGCTGGTTGAGGGCGTCGAGGCCGAGGTGGATGAGGCCGGGGCGCGCGACGTCCACGGCGAGTCTGCTGAGTCCGGTGTTGAGGCTGCCGGTGAGGAGTTGGTGGCCGAGACCGAGGTCGTCGGTGAGGAGTCGGTGGCCGAGACCGAGGCCGTCGGCGAGGACGTCGACGTTGAGCCCGCCGAATCCGGGGGTGAGGCCGAAGAGTCGAGTGAGGTCGAGC
>NZ_JAIFZS010000026.1 GCF_019710635.1 Mycolicibacterium xanthum | reverse complement strand
ACACCTGCTGCACAGTGCATTCTGCAACGATCCTGATAATTCGGTCCGGCGAGCAGGCCCATCAACCCATTGAACCGTCCCAGGCCCACACCAGCCGTCACAGCAAGCTCAACCGCAAGAGCGGTTACCACCTACCCCACGAGACCCGTTCGACACCAGCCACCTAGAGGCCTGGCAAACCCGCTGCTGGGCCCGCCCGGTCAGGTCCCGTACAGGTCCCAGAGGGTCTCTGAAGTAGAGAAACCGCAGGTAGAACGTGGTGCGCGATACTGGGATTGAAACTGATCGAGGCCGCCGACAAGCTCGACCGGCTCGACGCCTGACTACCGCAACCAAACGTCGGCCCGTCACTGCTTTCCGCAAACGAGTAGCGCATGACTTACAGCCGGTAGCGCAATACTCGCCCCCAGGCAGGCGCCGAGCGCGAGAATTGCACTTTGGAGGAAATCGGGCCGGAAAACTACATCCGTCGTGGGAAGGGAATGGCAAATGGCTGAGGTGATTACGGAGTACTGCAAGCGTTGCGGTCACCCGAAAGAGCATCACGACCTGAATGTTCACTTCGACCCCGAGGCGCACCCCGCGAAGGCTCGCGAACAAGCCGCGCTGGGCCAGGGCGCGTGCCACGACATGTCCTACGGCGACCATCACTGCATCTGCGTGGAGTACGAGAGTTGGACCGCTACCAAGTAGCGCGATGACCGATAGCACCACCGCCATCACCGCCCCCACCGAAGCGCAGGCCGCGGAAGCTGTCGCGCTGGCCGAGCGGATCGCCGCCACCCTGTCCGACGATGAGGTGGCCCGAGCGAAACACCGCGCCCAAGAACTGGCCGGAATCGACCCCGCGACGTAGGACAAGCCACAATCGTCGGCCCGTCACCCGTTCCCCCCAGGGTGGCGGGCCGGCTTCGTTGTGCAGGTCGGGAAGTGTCCCGCCCACGCGCACGCGGACAGGGCACGGGGAGACGGCCCCGGTGTTGGCGTTGTAGCGGTCCCGCCCGACGCGCACGCGGACAGGACAGAATGCCCGGCAGATGAGAGGGCACTCACTTTCAGCCCATCGTGCTATCAGGTCGCTCCCGGAATCTGGACTTATCCGCGAAGTGCGCGGGCCAGATGAATGAAATGGAGCACAACATGACGACACGACCCGCCCCCTGGAAAGTCCTCGCCATCGCCGCCGCTCTGACCGGCCTGGGCATGGCCGGCGCAGCAATGGCGACCGCACAGCCCAGTACCGCTGGCTCGGACACCTCGACGTCGCGATCCACCAATGCCGACCGCGGCGGTCCCATCCCCTCCAGCAAGACCGGTTCGGACACCTCGACGTCGCAGTCCAACGACGGCTCGCGTCTCGGCAGTATCTGGGGCCCGACTCGGTAGCCGCCACCCCAAGGGCCCGCCCTGGCTCACCGCGTGGTTGGCGGGCCGTTCACTTCCGCCGCCCAGCAGCAATACCCGTTGCTAGCGTGAACGGTTATCAGGCACACCGACTTACGGATGGAGCAGCATGGCGGCCAAATTCGAAATCATCAAAGACTAAGGCCGGCGAGTACCGGTTCCACCTCAAGACCCTCAGCGAGTAAACCCCGCAGCACTCCCTCGGCGTGGCCGGGCGACCTCAGTCTGTGAACGACTTCTTGGCCCCGGTTGACCAACCACGAACGCGGTGTGAACCTGAGAGCTGCTGTGGCGCGGGTGTTGGCTCACCGACGACGACGACTGGACCGCTCTCGACACCTGGCGGCTGAGATGACCGTCGCGTGTCTTGTGCGCCGACATGTGCCCGGGCCGTTTACGATCCACCTCGTGGAGTTGATCGCGACAGCCAACGATGAAACCTCGAGGCTGAGGTGAACACGAAGAGCGTGGGTTACGCCGCCATCGCGGTCGGGGTCCTGGCTGTGCTGGTGGCCGTTCTGGCCGATCCGCTGGGGGTTGGCGGATACGAGGGCTTTGGCTGGAAGCAGGGTGTGCTGCTGGGCGTGGGAGTCCTGGTCGCCCTCGGCGGCGTCGGCGTCATATATAGATCACGGCGGTAGCCGAATCGGCCCGTGGTTCCCCCCGACGCCCCGCACCCGTGTGATGCGTATCGACGAGGACGGCGGCGACCAGGCCGGGTGAGACACCAGGTGGGCATCTGCCGTCACCGTGTCCGGGACATGATCAACCTGGTCGCTTGGACAGCCGCGACAGCGGCCGCCACCACGGAAAGCAGGTCGTACGTCGTGACGCCGTTGTCAGGGGTGAGAGTGAGAAGGATGCGTCCCTCGAACACCTCATTGGCGGCTGGCCACAGC
>NZ_JAIFZS010000025.1 GCF_019710635.1 Mycolicibacterium xanthum | reverse complement strand
CGTGTCCGGGACATGATCAACCTGGTCGCTTGGACAGCCGCGACAGCGGCCGCCACCACGGAAAGCAGGTCGTACGTCGTGACGCCGTTGTCAGGGGTGAGAGTGAGAAGGATGCGTCCCTCGAACACCTCATTGGCGGCTGGCCACAGCGCGGCAGACACAACCACGGCGAGGATCGAAGCCCAGTTCGGCCTCGCCATACACCATGCAAGCGATGCGAAAACAGCGTTCAGCGCGAACACGGCACGGAATACCATATGCGGATCTTGCACGGACGCACCCTAGCGGACCACCGTCGTCATCCCTTTAGCACTAACCCACCGCACAATCGGCCCCGGTGGCTGGCCTGATCAACCCCGCTGGTCAACCGTGCGAGGCCGCCGGGGCCACCGGACCGAGACGCCGCCAATCCCGACGAACTGCTGCGAACCTCCCGGCTGGTGAGCATGCTTGACAGGGTGCTCGACCCCGACCAGACCGGCCACATGAACGCCGTGGCGAATCGATTTGCGGGTTCGATCCCTGGGCCCGACGACGCGCTCGGCGGGTAAACCATGGACACTCGGATCGCTGCGGCTGCTTTCATCGTCCTCGGTGCGGTCATGACCGTCACGTCCTGCGAAACGACCGACGGCGGGTCTCCCCCGGTGTCGATCACTGCCGATGCGACAGCCTCCGACAGCACGGATGCAGATCCGCGCTGCAATGCCAGCGAGATCGCAAACGACCTCGACCTTCCCGAGTATCAACACAACGCCCGCGCCGAGATCACCGAATGCGAACCCCCATGGGCGGTCATCCGCTGGGATACCCCCGGCGACTCACAGCGGATGGTCCGCCATATCCGCGGGGAATGGCGCACCTACGTGGCGTTTCCGCATCAGAAATGTTGGGGCGATGCGACGGCAGACGACGTTCCGATGGCCTTCGAGAAGTATTTCCCCAACTGTTGACGCATCCAGATCGGAGTTTCGACCGGGCTGCACCCGCTCGGCTCTCGCCCGGCACCTCCGGGACGCCTCGCCCGTCATTGCCGATCGACACTCGTCGAACGGAGGACCGCCCGAGGAGGAGGCAGCCGTGTCGCTCTCGGTTCTCGGCGCACGCCCAACGACCGCGAGTGCGGTCGTCGCCAGCGCGTTCTGCGGCGCAATGCCGATCGGCAGCTCGTCGATCACGTCGGCCCAACCCCCAACAACTTCACCGACCGCTGCTCACAGGTGAGATTTTCGGCGAGCTCTCCTGAGAAATTTCGACAACTCCGTTGCCTATATGCGCTCGAGCTTCTCGGCGAGGGAGACGAGTTCTTCATCGCTGAAGTGACCTCCGAACCAGCTGATAACTTTGCGCTCCACTTCGGGAAAGAGGAACTCGAGCATCTCGATGCCGGCTTCTGTCGCTTCGATGATGACACCGCCACCGACCTCCGGGTGCGGTTCACGCTTGACCAGACCGCGCTTCTCGAGGCGCGCCAGAATCGACGAGGCGGTCGTGGGGTTGGGCGCGAGCGACGCCTTCCGCGTGAGTTCCGACGGGCGCAGCGGCCCATGCACAGCAACGGCGACCAGCGCATCGAACTCGTGGATCTTCAATGGGCTGTCCATGCGCCGCAGGTCGGCCTGGCCGCGCATTTGGAGTTGAGAAGCAGCCGATAACACCGCGAGCAGAGCTCGGATGTCGGGACGCCCGACCCGCTCAGCATCGAGTCGGCGCGTCTGCGGTGTATCGGCTACGGTCATCGGTTTTTCCTCGGCGTCGCGGCAAGGCCAGGCTTCCTAGGGTCCCCTAACCAAATTAGCATACGGCCACATTCACTCAAACGCATTGCCGTCCATGTACGTGTACGTATACTTCTGCATTGCAGGATCGTCGCTATGGGACGAGCGAGAGGACGTAGCCATGACGTCAACCAGCACCGAAGATCTGCAGATTCTTCGCAGCGAAGAAGAAACTCTGGACCGCATCATCCAGCGGATGTCATGGCGCGGATTCCTGACCACCGCAGGCGTATCCACGCTGGCGGCCTCAGGCGCCGGCATCGTTGCAGGCTGTAGTCGAACGTCCTCGGATCAGGCGACCTCGACGACACCAGGCCAGCTGCCCGAGCCGTACGGTGACCAGCCGCTGACGACGACACCGGTCGTGGTCGAGGACGAAGGCGACGGCCTCAAGGAGTACCCCGACGTCTACGTCGCGGGCTCAGAGCCACTCGACGCCAACGAAATGCGGATCACCGCGCTGGGAACCGGATACCCGGCACGCCGCGGCCAAGGCTGCGCCGGGTTCATGGTCGAGCTAGGAAACGACGAGGTCTTCCTACCACTCGATGATCGCCCCGGGGACCCCACAGCCGATCCTCGACGGCATCCGCACCGGCTACGACGGCCCCGTCCTGATCACCCAGGACTTCACCGTCATCAACGTGACACCCCAGCAGATCGTCACGCGGATGGCCGCCTTCGAGCCCGCTCCCTTCCTGGTCTCTGATCAGGCGTACCTCGACAGCAAGGGCGGGTCCAACCAGGACGCGAGCGTGATGCACGGCATGTCCGGATGGCTCGAGGACACGATCATCGCCATCCCCGAGATCGAGGCCTTCAAACGGGAGCTCGCCGAAAAAGGCATGCGCTGAACCTCAGCAGCGATCACGGCCGCAGTCGATCCAACGGCAGATCAACACTCTCCACCTCTGTATGAGTATTTGGTTGGAGAGACATGCGGCTATGCACAGCCGAGATGCGGCTACTGGGGTGGGGAGACCACCACCCAGGGGGCCGTGGCGGGGTTTCATACCTCGTGGTGAGTGATTGCTCGTCGGTTGCGTTTCTGTCGCTGCCCGTGTGCTTGGTTGGCGCCCAGCGTGCGCGCACCACGGAGCCGGGCGCCTGGCCTATTCTGAGATGCGGCTACCGACGGTATGCACGACAACGACTTTGGGCTTCCAGGGCACCAATGCGTCCACGGCCTCTTGCAGCTCTGCCGCCGGAGGAAGCTTGCCCGGCGCGCGTACGTCGACGGTGGCGGTGTTGTTCAAGTTGACGTCGAGTACCTCGGCGCCTGGCGTCTCGGCCAGCCAATCCTGTGCGGCAGCGGAAATCTGACCGGCCCATACCCAGGTGAGGGTGTTCACCGTCATGGGGATGGCGACCACCGCCAGAGCAACCCCCATCGTGGCGTACGCACGTCCGTGTCGCGCCGAGACCAAGCCGGCTTCGCGTCCATAACCAGTGGCGACGAGAACCACTGTCCCCATGATGATCATCGCCAAGGCGTTGGATCCGAACAGCACGAAAGCGCCGAGCGCAAGAGCCGGTGCGTCGGAGCCCAGACAAACGCCGACCACGGCGAGCGGGGGAACCAGTGAGATCGCGATGGCCACGCCGGGTAGGACATCGCCGACATCGTGACGTGTTACCGCGACCGCGCCCACCAGACCGGTCGCCATTGCAGCAACCAGGTCGTTCAATGTTGGTGATGTCCGGCCGAGCACCTGTGAATTGCCCAGCATGCTGGTGGGATTCGGGATGAAGTGCGCGGAAACATAACCCAGCACGACAACCAGAATGATGCCGGCCAGGACCAACGACAGGCTTCGGCCCACCAGACCGGCGCGCCCCGTCGCAATGCCCAGACCCACACCCAGAATCGGCGTCGACAGCGGTGCCACGATCATGGCGCCGATCACCATCGCGGTGGAATCACCGGCCACACCAGAGGTCGCGATGACACCCGACAGCGCCAGCATGACCCAGAACGCCGATCTTTTCGCAGACGTGTCACCGATGGTGAAATCGAGCCGATCGCCGAGCTCCTCGAGTGAACGACGTTGGCTCGCAGGTACCAGATAGCGCATCGGGTCAATCCTCCCCCAAGACTGACCTCGTCGACTGGATCCTGCGCACCGTGTCGAACTAGCCGAATGCACTAGCTTTCAGCGCATCGAACTCGGCCTGGGTGATCGTCCCCGCCTCCAGTAGTGACTTGGCGTCCCCGATCTCCCGGGCGGGTGAGCGTCCGGCAGCTTAACGGATGTAGGCGTCGGTTTCCTTCTTGGCGGCCGCCGCCGCTTCCTGGGCCCGCTGCGCCATGCCGCCACCGCGGGCGATCAGGCACACCAGCGCAGTCGATCCTCACCCGCGAAGATGACGTCGGCTCCGCCGTCGAACTCGCATTCCGGCAGCGAAAGTCCGAGTAGTGGCCTGCTGGAATGCCGTTTCGGCACAGAAAGGGGCTTTCGAGAGTGAACGCAAGGTTCAGACCAGTGCGATAACAGCCCATATCGCTGCGGACCCGCGAGCTTCGCGACGAGTTGTACTACCAGCGGACGATCTACCGACCCGAAACCAGCGCGTTGCGCACCCGTAAGTCGACCCAGGCCGGGGCGTCTGGCCCCTTCATGTCGAGATGCAACAGCAACTACTGAGTCAGGATCTATAGCCGGGATTGATCCGATCGAGCCGCCGTAGGAGACCCGGCCATGCGAGGCCGCCACCCGCACCCTTGAGCACGGCGTCCACGTTCTCTTCGACGCCGGAGAGGATCGACCTGTCCACCGAGATCAGCGGGCCGCCGCCGGACTGCGCGAGGAGCTGGATCTCGCACGCGCGCTGCAAGAAGTACATGTAGAGGAACGCGTCGGCGATGGTCGGACCCACGGTCAGAAGGCCGTGGTTTCGGAGGATGAGCGATGTCTTGTCGCCGAGATCACTTACCAGCCGCGGCTTTTCGTCGTCGCGCAGCGCGATGCCCTCGTAGTCGTGGTACCCGAGTGAGGCAAGCGCGACGGTCGATTGCTGAGAGATGGGCAAGAGGCCCGACTCCTGAGCGGACACCGCGACACCTGCGGACGCGTGTACATGGAGCACGCAGACAACGTCGGGACGCGCGGCGTGAACGGCGCTGTGGATCACGAAGCCCGCCGGGTTGACCGGGTACGGCGAAGCATCCACCTTCTCCCCGTGCTGATCGACCTTGACCAAGCTCGACGCGGTGATCTCGTCGAAGAGCATCCCGTAGGGGTTGATCAAGAAGTGGTGCTCAGGGCCAGGCACGCGCGCGGAGATGTGGGTGAAGATCAAGTCGTCCCAGCCGAAATGTGCAATGAGGCGATAGCACGCGGCGAGATCGACCCGCAATGTCGACTCTTCGGACATGCGCGGAGCTTATCGCGTACACGCGGCCGCCGAGGCCGTCCGCGGCTTGTCGGGGCCGGTAGCCGTCCTGCACCGCCGCCCCGCTCCGTCGGCCGGGATGAGACAGGCCGGCGCGCCTCGTTTTCACCCGGGCATCTGACGGCTCACGCTGGAGAGCCGGAAACTGCTCCAGCTAATGCCAATGCTTCCCGCCGTGCCGATAATCCCAAGGCCCATGTCCAGGATTCCAGGTGTCCCACGGGTCCCAGTCAACCCAGCCTGGTCCCGACACGCAGGCGCTCCAGAATATGCCGTTCCAGCACAGGCTGGGGTCGTCGTCGGCCTGGGCGCTTCCGGCCCCAGCGAATGCGATTCCCGCCGACACCGCAACCGTGGCCAAGCTGAGGAAGATCTTTTTCATCGCACACCTCCCCTAGGTGTGTATCCAGTTTAGGCCGACCCGCTCAGTGTCGCAGGAAGGCGATCTTCGGCCGTTTCCATGGCCGGCGGCCGCGCGATGGGCGGAGCCGGAACCTCACACGGTGTGGCCGAAGGTCCGCCGCGCAGCCAGCGCACACCCCACTCCTCGGCACTTTCGGTTCGTGCCATAGGCGCACCAATCGCTGGTGCTGCGACAAACTGTCGCAGGCTCGAAGTCGGATCCGGCGAGGGCAGCAGAATCTGCCGGGGGCTGAAGTGAATACATGACCTCGAGCTGCGCGACCAGCCCACAGTGCGCTGCACAGCGAACGCGCGTGCCCCCAACCCGGCTTACAACCACCAGATGGCATTCGCGCCGGTCGGCCGTGCTGACGTGGGTTCGTGTGAGATTCTGAGCGGGTGTCCGCCGGGGCTGCACCGTCGGGTGTGGTGACGTTTCTGTTCACCGACGTTGAGGGTTCGACCCGTCGGTGGGAGGACGACGCCGACGGAATGCGGGCGGCGCTGGCCGCCCACGACGAGGTCCTGGCCGAGGCGATCGACACCCACGGGGGCTTTCTCTTCAAGCACACCGGGGATGGAGTGTGCGCGGCGTTCGCCTCGCCGAAATCTGCCGTCGATGCCGCGGTGGCTGCACAGCGCGCACTGGAACTGCCGGTGCGCATGGGGGTGGCCACCGGTGAGGCCGAGATGCGCGGGACGGACTATTTCGGTGCGGCGCTCAACCGTGCGGCGCGGGTGATGGCCGCCGGGCACGGCGGGCAGATCCTGCTGGCCGAGTCCACGGCGGCTCTGCTCAGCGGCGTGGATCTGGTGGATCTGGGGTCCCGACGGCTGCGGGACCTGCCGGCCCCGATCGGCGTGTTCCAGGTCCGGGCAGCGGGTTTACGCACCGAATTCCCGCCGTTGCGATCACCGGATGTGAGTCCGGGAAACCTGCGGCCCGCGACGACCAGCTTCATCGGGCGCGAGTCCGCGGTTACCGAAGTCCAGTCCGCGGTGCGGGCCCACCGCGTGGTGACGTTGACCGGCGCGGGCGGGGTCGGCAAGACCCGGCTGGCGACCGAGGTTGCCGCTGGGGTGGCTGAGGAATTTCCCGACGGGGTGTGGTTTTTCGACCTGGCCGCCGTCGCCGACCCGGCGGCGGTGCCCGATGCGGTGGCCGCCGTGTTGGGCATCACCCAACAGCCCGGCAAGAGTGTCACCGAGTCGGTGGCCACGGCGCTGGAGGGCCGAATCCGGCTGCTGGTGCTCGACAACTGTGAACACGTACTGGATGCCGCCGCCGATCTCATCGAAGCCATCCTCGCCGCCTCGGCGACGGCGCGAGTCCTGGCCACCAGCCGTGAAGGACTGGGCATCCCCGACGAGCAACTGTGGCCGGTGCCCCCGCTGGAGGTCGACTCGGGTGTCGACTCGACGGCAGCGGCCCTGTTCGTCGACCGCGCCCGTACCGTGGTCCCGCACTTCCGTCTGGCCCAGTCCGACGAGGCGACCGCAGTGGTGCAGATCTGCGCTCGGCTCGACGGCATCCCGCTGGCCATCGAACTGGCGGCCTCCCGGATGGCGTCGATGACAGCCGGCGAGGTCCGCGATCGTCTCGATCACCGGTTCCGGCTGCTGGTCGGCTCCCGGCGCGGCCTGCACCGCCACCACACCCTGCGCCAGGCGGTGGCGTGGTCCTTCGATCTGCTCGACGAGGCCGAAAAGTCGCTGTTGACAAGGTGTTCGGTGTTCGCGGGCGCATTCGACCTCGAAGGCGCCTGTACGGTGGCAGGAACCGATGACTCCGGGGACTTCGCCGTGCTCGACCTGCTGGATGCGTTGGTGCGCAAGTCGCTGCTGGTCGCCGACCGCTCGGACGGGCGAACCCGTTACTCCATGCTGGAGACGATCCGCGATTTCGCCGAGGAGCAACTGGTCACGCGCGGTGAGGCCACCGAGATCCGGTCGGCGCACGCCCGCTACTTCGCCGGGCGCGAAGCCGACATCATGGACCTGTGGGACAGCCCCCGCCAACGGGAGGCATACACGTGGTTCACCACTGAGCTGCCCAACCTGCGCACCGCGTTTCGGTGGGCCGCAGACCAGGGCGATCTCGACGTCGCCGCCACAATTGCCACGTATGCCGCGTTCCTCGGCGTGTGGATCGATCAGTACGAGCCGATCACCTGGGCCGAAGAGTTGATCGAACCAGCCCGCGCGGTCAGTCACCCCCGGCTTGCGTTCCTGTATGTGATGGCCGCGCTGTGTTGCCTGGCCGGACGGCCCGAAACCGCGGTCGGTTACAGCGATGCCGGACAGCTGGTCGTCAGCGATGACGGCGACAATGTGCCGTTCGGTATCCAGGGCTTCCTCGGCAGTTCCTACCAATTCACCGGCCAGCCCGAACGATCGGTGGAGTGGTCTCGCGCCCAGATTGCGCACGGTCTGGACACCCACACCCTCACCAGGTCGGCACTGGTGATGGCGCTGATGAACGCCGGGTCCGCTGAGGAGGCGATGGCAGCCGCGACCGGTCTGGTCAACGCCGCCGAGGCCACCGACAACCCGTGCGCGCTCTCGTTCGCGCTCATGGCCCAAGGATTCGCGTTGAGCGACGCCGATCCCGGCAGGGCGCGTGACGCGCTGCACCGGGGCCTGGACATCGCCCATGACAGCGGTAACCGAGACAATGAAACCTTCCTGACGTCCATGCTGGCCCGCCTCGAAGGTAACTTCTTGGGCCGCCACGAAAACGGCTTCGGTGACACGCTGGCCGCGCTCGACAACTTTGCTACGGCGATCGTCAACTTCCGCGATGCGGGTAACACGATCAATCTGCGTGGCGCTCTGTGCGCCATGGCCGCCCTTCTCGACCGGCTAGGGCGCTACGAACCGGGCGCTGTCATCGCCGGTTTCGCGTTCGACCCCGTTACCGGAGCATGGTTCGTCGAGGTCAACACCACGGTTGCCCACCTCCGCGAGCTTCTCGGCGACGAGACGTACGAATCGCTCGCCCGCAAGGGCGAGGCGATGAGCACCGCCGCCATGGTGACGTATGCATACGACCAAATCGACCAGGCTCGAACAGAACTGGTTGCCGCCGCGAAACAGATGTGAAAATTCGACAATGCGCAGCATGCTGGAACCCAGGTGGGGTCGTCGGGATGTCCCCCGAACCGCGATGTTCCAGCCCGGATTCGGCCCGTTATCGTTGTGGTGACGGGCCGAATGCTCCGTGATCGGGTTCGTGCATCTGGAAATAACGCAGCCGCGATCGCACCACCAGGGTCTACACAGGTTCACGCGGTAGACGAGGGGATGGAATATCGGGGAAATCACTACCGGAGGCAGATGCGGCGGCGACTGAGGCACCTGCGCCGCAAACTCCAGATGCGTCGAGAAACCGCGCACCCAGCCGTCGGATTCGTCACCGTCGCAACGCTGTTCTTGCTGGCGGCAGGCTTCGTCGCCTACGCGCTGACGCAGCACTGAACGACCCACCCGCCACCAACTCCCCCGGCGCCGAGTTCTCGCAAGTCTGTCCAGCGTGTCCAGTCCGGTTGTTAGCGTCAAGAAGGACCGCGCACCCGACCACGAAACGGAGCGACCATCGCGGCCACGTTCGAAATCATCGAAGACAAGGCCGGCAAGTACCGGTTCCACCTCAAGGCCGCCGACGGCGAAGTCATCGCCTCCAGCCAGGCCTATGGGACGAAGGCCGGCGCCGAGACGGGCATCGCCTCGGTGAAGGAAAACGCCGCGGACGCCGGGGTGGTCGACACGACCGTCGGCACCGAGGGGTTCGGGGCGTGCACGTTGTGCAGCTGCAAGGGCTACAACCCGAGCCGGGCCTACGGAACCTGTGAAGCCAAGCGCAACGACGGGTCCACCATGTGCGGCCACTACAACACGTCGCACTACGCAAGCTGATAAACCACGACCACCGGAGGGTGACCATCGCGAACCCACCGCGCCGGCGCACCGGCGGGACCGAGGCTCAGTCCGAATGTGTGAGGCTGGCCCGGGCCTGGTCGATCTGGTCGTAGGCGTAAGCCGCCATCGCGGCGGTACTCATGGCCGCGCCGTTGCCGGCGAGGGATTCGTAGGTCTGGTCGCCAAGAACCCGGCGCAGGTGGGCAACTGTGGCGTTGATCTTGGGGACCCACGCGGCGGTGAGCGGACTGAACGCGAAGCCGGTGATGGTGGCCGCCTGTTCGTGGCGTCCGAGCCGGTCGAGAAAGGCAGCAAGGATAGCCAGCGGGACACGGATCGTGGTGGTGTTGCCCGAATTGTGGTAGTTGCCGATGACCACAGAGAAGTACTCGAGCGCGACCAGCGGGTCACCGTACTTCGCTTCGAGCTGACACAGGCTGCCCGCCAGGTTGGACTCGTCCCAGCGGTTTCTGGTCTCCTGGGCCACTGTCAGGCCTCGACGCAGAACGTCCAGTGCGCGGCCAGGGTCGGCGTCGCGGAGAGCGAAGCCGTAGGCATAAAACACGTAGGAAAGCACATGAGGGTTGTGGGTGGCCTCGGTGGCGTCAATGAGGCCGGTTGCCCTGGCCAACGCCTCCTCAGGGAAACCCGCAATGGCCAGGGTCAGGACCAGGGACGCCGTCTTGAACGAATGAGTGTCCCGACCGCGGGCAAGTTCGCTGTGACACCACTCGATCGCCCGTTCGGGCTGGCCGATGTACACGTAGGCGTTGGCGGCCCAGACCCCGATTCCGTAAGGCAACTCGTTGCCGTACTTGCCAATTACCCTCCGTCCGGCGTCGCTGTAACCGGCAGCCTCCTCGGGTCGTCCAGCCACACAGCACTGTGACGCGATCACATACAGGTAGGCGAGCCGGGGGTGGTCTACCGCGCGGGCGGGTCCGATGAGCTCTTCGGCCCAGGTGATCGGCTCGTAGTTCTCCACGAGATAACCGAGGAATGCCGTGTAGGTGGCGATGGCAGCGGCGGCGTCGAGGTCGCCGTGGTCGGTGGCCCAGCGGAATGCGGCACGCAGATTTGCCAGTTCGGTGCCGAACCATTCGTATGCCTCGCGCTGGCGAGGGCTGTCCCACATGGCCATGACGTCGGCTTCGCGCCGGGCGAAGTAGTGCGCATGCGCCGCACGGACCTCGGCTGCCGCACCACTGACCACCAGTTGCTCCTCGGCGAACTGACGGATGGTTTCCAGCATCGAGTATCGGGTTCGCCCCGACGACCGGACTGCGACCAGCAGCGACTTGCGCACCAGTGTGTCAAGCCAGTCCAGAACAGAGTATTCGTCTACGTCCACGGATCCGGCCACCGCGCAAGCGCTTTCGAGGTCGAAACCGCCCGCGAACACCGAACACCTGATCAGCAGCGACTTTTCGGCCTCGTCGAGCAGGTCGTAGGACCACGCGACCGCTTCGCGCAGCGTGTGGTGGTGGTGCCGGCCGCGCCGGGGGCCGACCAGCAGCCGAAAACGCTGATCGAGCCGATCCCTGACTTCGCCGGCTGTCATCGACGCCATGCGGGAGGCGGCCAGCTCGATGGCCAGCGGGATCCCGTCGAGGCGGCGGCAGATCTCCACCACCGCACCCGCCTCCCCGCCCTCAGCCAGGGTGAAGTGGGGGGCCACGCTGCGGGCGCGGTCGACGAACAGACTCACCGCCGCCGAGTCGACGCCTGCGCGGACATCCAGCGAGGGCACCGGCCACAGTTGCTCGTCGGCGACCTCCAGTCCTTCCCGGCTGGTGGCCAAGATCGTCACCGTCGCCGAGTGGGTGAGGATGGCCTCGATCAGATCTGCCGCAGCGTCGCGCACATGCTCGCAGTTGTCGAACACCAACAGCCGCACCCGGCCCTCCAGCGCGGCGGCCACCGACTCGCCCAGGGTCTTGCCAGGCTGTTGGGTGATACCCAGGACGGCGGCCACCGCATCGGGTACCGCCGCCGGGTCGGCGACGGCGGCCAGCTCGAAAAGCCAAACCCCGTCGGAGAACTCGTCGGCCAGCTGCGCCGCAACCTGGATCGCCAAGCGCGTCTTCCCTACCCCGCCCACCCCGGTCAGCGTGACGAGCCGATGAGCCTTCACCACCGCTTGCAGCTCGGCAACCTCGTACTCCCGCCCGATGAAGCTGGTCGTCTGAGCCCGCAAGTTCCCGGGACCGGTGTCGAGCGCTCGCAGCGCAGGGAACTCGGTGCGCAGACCGGCCGCTTCAACCTGGAACACCTCGACGGGGGTCGGCAGATCCCGCAACCGTTGCGGCCCCAGATCGATGAGACCGACTCCGCTGAGCAACCCCGCCGTCGACTCGGCCAGCAGGATCTGCCCGCCGTGACCAGCGGCCATCACCCGCGCGGCGCGGTTCAGCACGGCACCGAAATAGTCGGTCCCCCGTCGCTCGGCCTCCCCGGTGGCGATGCCCATCCGCACCGGCAACTCCAGTGCTCGCTGCGCGGTGATCGCCGCATCGACGGCACCCTGCGGCGAGGTGAACGCGGCACACAATCCGTCCCCCGTGTGCTTGAACACCCAGCCGCCATGTCCGGCGACGGCGCTGCGCAGCACCTCGTCGTGAAGCGCCAGCGCCGCCCGCATCGCCTCGGCATCGGCTTCCCACCGACGGGTCGACCCCTCCACATCGGTGAACAGAAACGTCACTACCCCCGACGGCGGCACCGCACGATCAGCGGACACCTCCGCAGAATGCCACACCGAACCCGCGCTGACCTCGAAGATCGCCCCGACCCAGGGCATGGATTTCGACCGACGGTGACGACTGCCGCACGGCCGCGTAGCCGACCGTCTGGAAAGTCACCCCGGCAAGGCCGGGTCGCGTCGGCCCGAATGCCGGGTGAGCCGTCGCCAGATCCAACTCGACGGCACCTGCCTGCCCGAGACGACGTACTCACCGGCGGTATCCAGCAGCAGGGTGCTGTCGAGCGCCCGGCGGGCGGCGGGACGGCCGGCGAACAGGATCTCGTCGCCGGCGGTGAGGACGAAATCGTCGTCGGGGGCCAGCGCGGAGTCGTCCCCCCGCAGCACCATCAGGGCGACCGCGGGGATCCGTTCGGTGCGCTCCGTCGGATCCCTGGTGAGGTCACCGAGTCGCGCGCGTCCCGATGCCAGCCAGGGCTGGACCGCCGGCGCCTCCCCCGCCGTGAGCGCTACCTTCCACAGCATCTGCAGGTGGTGGCCGCACAGCGACGTCAACCGGTCGACCATGCCGGCGGCCCACTCATCACCCCGCTCGGGCATCTCCCGCAGGAACCTCCTCAGCAACGGCGTGCTCAGCAGCGCGTAGGCCTCGTGGGCCACGACGTCGGTGGGCACCAGCAGCGTGTCGAGTGCCATCGCCTCGAACAGGGTGGCGTTAGCGGGACGGTTCTGCCAGGCGCTGATGAACAGTTCGGGATTCGACTGCCTCGCCGCGACCACCAGCGAGAGGTTGGAGGTGTCGTTGTCCGTGCCGGCGATGAAACCGACTGCGCGCCGCACCTCAACCTCCACCGACGCCGTCGTTTCGGAGATGCTCCCGGGGGCGACCGCGCCGTCTTGGCCGGCGACGGGGGCGGGGGCCCCAGACTCGACGGTTATGACCTCCAGACCCTCGGCACGCAGGTCCAGCGTGAGCTCCTCGACCACAGCCCCGGATCCGCAGACCACCCAGCGACCGGACCTCGGCACTTGGCCGCGCGGGGGCAGCTCCGCACCCGGCCCGGCCTCCAGCCAGGTCAGCAGCTGATAGGAGGCCGGTGCGCGCAATGCGAGTCGCAGATGGTCGCCGAACACGTCGAACGGGTTGACCACCGACGGCGAGCCGAAGGCGCGCATCCGCGCGGCCGTCGCCGACGAGGTGGTTCTGGCCACCACCGGCAGATCCGGACGCAGCAACGCCGCGGTCATCGTCACCGCCAGGTTCGCCTCGTCATCGTCGGTGAGCGCAAGGACCGCTTCGCAGGACTCGTGGCCGAGACCCGCGACGACGAGGTGCCCCGGGTCGCGTGCGTCCGCGACGAGGCCGGGCACGTCGGCCCGGTATGAGCCCAGCTGCAGGTCGTCGATCCGCTCACTCGATATGTCGATGACGACGAAGCGCCGGTCCAGCGCGTCGAACGCGTGGCCGACCAGCTGTCCGGTCTGCCCGTATCCGACGATCAACAGGAACGGCTCGCGCAACCGGGACACCTTGCGGCGGAACTGCTGCAGGGCCAGCGCCTGCCGGAAGGCCCGGTCCTGCACCATCGCGAACAGCGACCCCACCGCGTAGGCCCAGCCGATGACCGTCAGGTAGATCGTGATCGTCACCCACATCCGCTGCGCGTAGGTGAACGAGTAGGGAATCTCGCCGAATCCGATGGTCGAGGCGGTGTAGCTCATGACGTAGAAGGAATCGAAGAAGCCCATCCGCCACGGCCGGCCCTGCGCGTCCTGACCGGGGATCAACGTCAGGCCCAGGACGCTGATCGCGAAGATCGTGATCAGCAGGATCAGCGGCGCGCGCATCCGGCGCAGCACCAGGAAGATCGTCTCGGACGCTTCGGTCACCGAGGCGTGGGGCAGTCGCTGCAGACGCCGGGCACGCTGAGCGTCAGCGCCGAGCAGGTGATACCAGAAGCCGAGTAGCGGGTTGGGCACCGACGCACCCGCTACCGTCGGCGGAACGACACGGTCTCGACCACCAGCAGCACCACCGAGACGATGTTGGCCAGCAGCGCGCCGCCGGACAGTGACACCACACTCGACATCGCCTCCGGCGTGACACCGCCGGTGGAGACATAGGCGGCATAGCCCCACACCAGCGCGGCCGCCAGCAGCTGCAGGTCGGCGACCAGGCTGGTCGCCAGGTGCACGGCGCCGATCTGGGTGCGGTCGCCGAATTTGAGCACCGTGGCGATCAGGTTGACCGCTACCGCCGCATACAGCTCGTAGACGTTGTGCACACGCGGGTCGTCCAGGGCGCCGAGGAAGAAGCCGAAGTTCAGCGTGGCGGCGAGCAGGACGAAGAAACCGAAGACCACCTTCTCGAGGTTCATCCCGCACCTCCGGTCCTGAGCGTGATGGCCACCCACCTCTGACGCTAGTTTGCCCCAACGATTCGGGAAGTTGGCGCATGCCGCGATCATCGACGTGTCCGGGATGCCGATATTCGGTCCGGCGCCAGTGGTTTCCCGACCCAGCTTCGGCGACGGGACCAGGGTGCTAGACAAGAAGCCATGCGCCTGGAGACCTGCACCGAGATCGAGGACGCCGTGCTCGGCCTCGACGGCGCGGTGCGTGTCCTTGTCATCACGTGGGCCGACCCGACGTCCCGCAGCGGTGACGACGTGCGGGCGATCAAGAACGGGCTGCGGCGTGCCCTGGACCCGGACTGGGCATTCCTGGAGAAGCGCCCGCCCGTCTTCGTCGGCCGCTGAGAACTTCGAACCCGAGGGGACCTACATGGCTTGGGATTTCAGTACTGAACCGGAGTTCCAGTCGAAGCTGGACTGGGTGAAGACGTTCTGCGAGGACAAGGTCGAACCGCTCGACCACGTCTTCCCCCATGCCGTGCGTTCGCCGGACCCCGCGGTGAAGGCCTATGTGCGAGAACTTCAACAGGAGGTCAAGGACCAGGGGCTGTGGGCGATCTTTCTCGACCCCGACCTCGGCGGGCCAGGTTTCGGTCAGCTCAAACTGGGGCTGCTGAATGAGATCATCGGCCGCTACCCGGGCGCACCGCACATGTTCGGGGCCTCCGCGCCCGACACCGGCAACATGGAGATGCTCGCCGCGTACGGCACCGAGGAACAGAAGCAGCGCTGGCTCATCCCACTGCTCGACCAGGACATTTTCTCGGCCTACTCGATGACCGAACCGCAGGGCGGCAGCGATCCCAGCCTGTTCAAGACCCACGCCGAGCGCTACGGCGACGAGTGGGTGATCAACGGCGAGAAGTGGTTCACCTCGGCCGGGCGGGTCGCCGACATCCTGTTCGTGATGTGCACCAACGGCATGTTCGTGGTGCCGCGCAAGACGCCGGGTGTGGAGATCCTGCCCGAGCCCCGCAACCACAACCACATCATCTACCGCGACGTGCGCGTGCCGCTGGATCATCTGCTGGGCCCCGAAGACGGCGCAAAGGTCTTGGCGCAGAGGCGACTTGGTGGCGGACGCATCCAT
Source organism: Mycolicibacterium xanthum (assembly GCF_019710635.1). Lineage (GTDB taxonomy): Bacteria > Actinomycetota > Actinomycetes > Mycobacteriales > Mycobacteriaceae > Mycobacterium > Mycobacterium xanthum. Next base: position 144,565 of record NZ_JAIFZS010000025.1, on the reverse strand, counting down.
CACGCGATGCGCACCGTCGCGCAGTGCAACCTGGCCTTCGACATGATGTGCGAGCGGGCGCTCAGCCGGGAGTCGCACGGCAAGATCATCGCGGACCACCAGATGGTGCAGGAGAAAATCGCCGAGTCCTACGCGATGATCAAGATGCTGCGCCTGTTCGTGCTCGAGACGGCGTGGAAGATCGACAACACCTCCACGCAGGAGGCCCGCACCGAGATCGCGGCCGTCAAGTTCACCATGGCGAAGGTGCTGCGTGAGGTGTCGTTCAACGCGCTGCACATCCTGGGCTCGCTGGGCACCACCGACCTGACGCCGATCCAGGCGATGTACGCCGCGGCGCCTACGATGGGCATCGCCGACGGCGTCGACGAGGTGCACATCGCCACCGTGGCGCGCCGCGTGCTGCGTGATTATCGCCCGCACGACGGCAATTTCCCGACCGAGTTCCTCCCGTACAAACGCGAAGAGGCTCGCGCAAAGATGCAACCGGTGCTCGATGTCCGACCCGAGCTGGCCGTCGCTGCGCAGGCGTATCGGAAGTACTTCGAGAGGCGCCGCTGACCCGCCGCGTCGTCGCCCCGACGGCAGTGAGCGCCGGACAACCACACAACGACTTCGGGTAGTTCCGGATCTGGACTCCGGGCAACGCGCGGCGGATCATCAAATCAGTGGCTACCCGGGGCGATGTCCCGGAAAGCACCGCGTCGAAGGAGGCATCATGTCTGTGACCGACCCCACCTTCTATCGAACCCCGGCGGCGGCAGTGGCCGCAGATCCCGAGCACCTGGCCTACGTCGCCGCGTTCGATCCGGCGGGAACGCAGCACGACGCGCTGGCCGTGGTCGACTGCGATCCGGACGCCCCGACGTACGGCACCGTGGTCGGCTGGGCGGAACTGCCGACGGCGGGCAACGAATTGCACCACTTCGGCTGGAACGCCTGCTCGAGCGCGCTGTGCCACGCCGGTCACGGCGACCATCACGCCCACGAGCACACGGCGCCGCTCGAGCGCCGCTACCTGCTGGTGCCGGGCATCCGGTCGTCGGACACCTACGTGCTGGACACCAAACCCGATCCGCGCGCCCCGGCGCTGACCCGCACCATCGGCGCCGCCGAGTTGGCCGGCAAGGCGGGCTACTCGCGGCCGCACACCGTGCACTGCGGGCCGGGCGGCATCTTCATGTCGGCGCTGGGCGGCGCGAACGGGAACGACGGCCCCGGCGGGGTCGCGCTGATCGACCACGACACCTTCGAGGTGATCGGGCCCTGGGAGGTCGACCACGGCGAGCAGTTCTTCGCCTACGACGTGTGGTGGCACCTGCAGTACGACACGGTCATCACCTCGGAGTGGGGCAGCCCGCCGATGATCGAGGACGGGCTGCGGCCCGACGACCTGCTCGGCCGCAGGTACGGGCACCACCTCAACTTCTGGAGCATGTCCGACCGGAAGCTGACCCAGCGGATAGACCTGGGTGATCAGCACCAGATGGTGCTCGAACTGCGCCCGGCCCACGATCCGACCAAGCCGTACGGCTTCGCCGGCGTGGTGATCAGCGTCGAGGATCTGTCGGCGTCGGTGTGGCTGTGGCACCGCGATGACGACCGGTGGGCGGTCGAGAAGGTGATCACCATCCCCGCCGAGCCGGCCGACGTCGACGATCTGCCGCCCGCACTCAAGCCGTTCGGCGCGGTGCCACCGCTGGTCAGCGACATCGACCTGTCGGTCGACGACCGCTGGCTCTACGTCTCCTGCTGGGGCACAGGGGAACTCAAGCAGTTCGACGTCGCCGATCCGCACCGTCCCCGGGAGACCGGTTCGGTGCGCGTCGGCGGCATCGTCGGCCGGGTACCCCACCCCGCGGCCCCCGACCTGGCGCCCAGGGGCGGGCCGCAGATGGTGGAGATCAGCCGCGACGGGCGCCGCGTGTATGCCACCAACTCGTTGTACGCGGCCTGGGACGACCAGTTCTATCCCGACGGCGTGGGTGCGTGGATGGCCAAGTTCGACGCGGACACCGACGCGGGCGGTCTGGCGCCCGACGCTCGGTTCTTCCCGCACGGTGACGACTTCCGCGGCTTGCGCGTCCACCAGACCCGGCTGCAGGGCGGTGATGCATCCAGCGATTCGTACTGCTTCGCCAGCTGACAGCAGAGCGGGCCCGGCGCCGGTTCAGCCCTGGGCCCGGCCCGCCGCGAGATGCGTCAGGAACCAGTCGCGGGCCAGTTCCGCCACGATCTCCAGCGCACCCGGCTCCTCGAACAGATGGGTGGCACCGGGGATCACCCGGATCTGGCACTCGACCCGAATCGCCTGCTGGGCTTGCCGGTTCAGCCCGAGCACCACCTCGTCGCGGCCGCCGACGATCAGCAGGGTCGGTGCGTCGACCCGGGCGAGCCACTCACCCGCGAGGTCGGGCCTGCCGCCCCGCGAAACCACGGCCTTGACGTCGACTCCCGGATCGGCGGCCGCGCGCAGCGCCGCACCGGCGCCGGTGCTCGCCCCGAACAACCCGACCGGCAACGCCGCGGTGTCGGCCTGGCCGGCCAGCCACCCGACGACGCCGACCAACCGGCGCGCCAGCAACGCGATGTCGAAGACGTTGGCGCGGTTGGCTTCCTCCGCGGGCGTCAGCAGGTCGAACAGCAGGGTGGCGAAGCCGGCCTCGTTGAGCACGTCGGCGACGAAGATGTTGCGCGCGCTGAACCTGCTGCTCCCGCTGCCGTGGGCGAACACCACCACACCCCTGGGCCGTGGCGGGATCGTCAGGTGGCCGGCGACGCGCACCGCCCCCACTGCGATCTCGACCTCTTCGTCGCGGACCGGCGGCGTGCGCCGAGCTGACGTGTCCATATCGCCTCCCCACCCGAGAATAAGCCCGGCGGGGGCGGCGACGGGCCGGTCTGCCGGCCCGGCCCTCACCCCAGTTTGCGGTCCGCGTGATCGCCGGGGAAGCGACCGTTGAGCGCCTCGACCATGCGACCGATCGCGCGGAGGTCGCCCTCACCGCTACGGATGGAACGCCGCAGCACGCTGACCGCGCTCATATCGCCGGCCGTCATCGACACGGTCAGCCGCTTGACCTGTTTGGCGAGGTCGGCCTCGAGCTCCGACCGCAGCGTCGCCAGCAAGCCCCGGAAGTAGTCGGCCTGCATCGCATCGGCCGCCGCCGAGGCGTGCTCGTTCGCGGTCATCGGAGAAAATTAACGCGTTCAGCCAGGTACCGCCAGCTGTGACGAAGGCCTTACCCGCAGAATTTGACGGGTGTAAAGATTGGCCCCACGCTTGGTGCATGCGCGACTTCAGTGAAGAGGCGGTCATCGGCCAGATCATCGAATCCCTCACCGATACCTACGCCGACCTACCGCCCAGCGAGGTCGAGCACGTCGTGCGCGCCGCGCTCACCCGATTCACCGACAGCCCTGTCCGTGAGTTCGTGCCACTGTTCGTCGAACGGCGTGCCCGCACCGAACTGTCCCGGCGCACCTCGGCCCTGGTCTTCTCCACCTGAGCGCCACGCCGGCGCAATCCAACCGTGTCCGGTTTCGAAGCGCAGACCTAAGCGACTATCAGGTTCCTCTCAGGAAGTCCCCATAACTTCAAAGGTGCAAGACATCCCCCGATACGCTCGGCCCGCCACCAACCCCCCCTGGGTGGCGGGCCGAGATCTTTCCTACCGTCCCTACCGTCCCGAAAGCTCGCGGCGGTCACAGCCCGGCCGCTAATGTTCGCGGTGTACCGGCACGCATTCGACGACGCGGGGATGACACATGATTCGCCAGACGCTCGCAGCCGGCGCGATCGCCGCCACCGCCCTGTGCACCGCCCCTGCCGCGATCGCTCAGCCGGGCCCGATATTCCCCGATGACCCCGGCCACTACTCGACCGACGTACCGGGCATGAATTACGACGCCCACCTCTCCGGACCGTGCACCAACATGGGCCGGTTCACGTTCGGCCGCGGACCGGGCGGCGAGGCGCTGCAGTGCCGGTGGATCCCCAATCAGTGGCCACCGATCTACACCGGGTTCTGGCAGGCGGCCTACGAGTTGCACGGCGTTCAGGACATCGGCAGCCCGTGCCCGCAACCGCAGGCCGCCGCACAGGCGCCGGACGGCCGTCCCCTGCTGTGCCTCGGCGCCCAGGGGTGGCAACCCGGCATCCTCACCAGCGCGGGGTTCACGCCCGTCTGATCGACGGCTCGGCAACCCACCGACCGGCAGAGCCGGTGAACCCCCTGCGCCGGGTGTGCGATCATCCGAAGCACGTCCGGAAGGGACGTCGACGGGGGACGTCGAGGAAAGCCGTCGAGGGAGGGCTCTGACATGCGTCGCCGGCTCGTGGCGCCGATCGCCACCACGGCCGTTCTCAATGGCGTCCGCCTGACACAGTGGAACGCGACCTGACGCCTTGACCCCGCAGATCAGCGCGGCCGGCCCGAGCCAGTCCGCCGAACTGGCCGACGTCGCCGCGGCCACCTTCCCGCTGGCCTGTCCACCGACATCCACCGCCGAGGACATCGGCGCGTTCATCGCCGAGAACCTGTCGGACGCCCGCTTCACCGAGTACCTCGCCGACCCCGACCGAGACGTGCTCGTCGCCACCGAAGACGGCCGAATCATCGGCTACGCCATGATGATCCGCGGCGTCCCCGACGACCCGGACGTGGTGCGCGCGGTGGTCGACCGCCCGGCCGTCGAGCTGTCGAAGATGTACGTGCTGCCGGAGGCGCACGGCGCCGGCGCGTCCGCGGCCCTGATGCGCGGCGCGCTCGCCCACGCGGCGAGGACGGGCGCGGCGTGCGTGTGGCTCGGCGTCAACCAGCAGAACCGGCGCGCCCAGCGGTTCTACGCCAAGCACGGCTTCACCGTCGCCGGCACCAAGACGTTCCGGCTCGGCAGCGAGATCGAGCAGGACTACGTGATGGTGCGCCCGGCCTGACCGGCCGCGGTCAGCGCCAGCAGCCGCGAGGTCGCCCGCAGGTACTTCTTGCGGAACCCGCCGGCCAGCATCTCGTCGCTGAAGATCGTGTCGAGCTTGGCGCCGGAGGCCACCACCGGGATCCCGGCGTCGTAGAGCCGATCGGTCAGCGACACCAACCGCAGCGCCACGTTCTGGTCGTCGATCGGGTGCACGCCGGTGATGTAGATCTCGCTCACCCCTTCGATCAGCGTCAGATAGCGCGACGGGTGCATGGTGGCCAGATGGGCGCACAGTCCGTCGAAGTCGTCCAGCGTCGCGCCGTCCACCCGGGCCGCGCGGTCGGCCACCTCGGCGTCGCTCGGCGGTTCCGGCGCCGGCGGAAGCCCCCGGTGCCGGTAGTCGGGTCCCTCGATGCGCACCGTGGTGAACATCGCGGCCAGGGTGTGGATCTCGCGCAGGAAGTCCTGTGCGGCGAACCGGCCCTCGCCGAGCTGCTCGGGCAGCGTGTTGGACGTCGCCGCAACCGACACCCCGCGCTCCACCAGCGCCGAGAGCAGCCGCGAGATCAGCGTGGTGTTGCCCGGATCGTCGAGCTCGAACTCGTCGATACAGACCAGCGCGTAGTCCGACAGCAGGTCGATGCATTCCACGAAGCCGAACACCCCGGCGAGCTGGGTGAGCTCACCGAACGTCGCGAACGCCCGCTTGGATTCCGCCTCCCCGACGGCCTCCCCGACGGCGTAGTACGACGACGCCAGCAGGTGGGTCTTGCCGACACCGAACCCGCCGTCGAGGTACACCCCGACCCCGGGCAGCACCGCCCGCTTGCCGAACAGCTTCTTCTTGCCGGCCCGGCGCTGCAGCGCCTGCTCACAGAACCGGCGGCACGCCTGCACCGCGGCGGCCTGCGACGGCTCCGCCGGATCCGGCCGGTAGCTGTCGAAGCCCACCTCGGCGAACGTCGGGGGCGGAATCAGTTGTGCGATCAACCGCTCCGGGGTGACGCTGGGCTGTCGGTCGACCAGATGGGCGACATCGCTGGACCCGTGCATGCAGGCACCTTAACGGCGTGCTGTGATTCTTCGTATGTCCGAGCAGGGTGACGGGACGCAGTTCACAATGTTGGGCTCGGCCGGGCGGATCTCCGGGCGCGAGCTCGTCGCGCGCTACTCCTACCCCGACCGCATCGCCACCAGCTGGGTGCGCGGCAACATGGTCAGCTCCGCCGACGGCGGCGCCACCAGCGGCGGCAAATCCGGCGCACTGGGCGGCGACGGCGACCGCGCGGTGTTCGCCGCCCTGCGTGAGCTCGCCGACGTGATCGTCGTCGGCGCATCCACCGCTCGGGTGGAGAACTACTCGGGAGTGCAGTTCTCCGCTGTCCAGCGCGAGGAGCGCCGGCGCCGCGGCCAGTCCGAGGTGCCGCCGATCGCGGTGCTCACCCGCTCCGGCCGACTGGACCGCGAGGCCAAACTGTTCCACCGCACCGAGGTCGCCCCGTTGGTGCTGACCTGCACAGAAGCGACTGCCGCCACCCGTTCCCGCCTCGGCGGGCTCGCCGAGGTCATCGACTGCTCCGGGGTCGAGCGGGACTCCGTCGACCTCCGGCGGGCGCTCGGCGAACTCGCCGACCGGGGCCTCACCCGGGTGCTGACCGAGGGCGGGCCCGGCATCCTGGCCATGTTCATCGCGGCCGACCTGCTCGACGAGATGTGCCTGACGCTGGCCCCGGTGCTGGTCGGGGGTGAGTCGGGGCGCATCGTGAGCGGTCCCGGCGAGGCCCGCGCGGCGATGACCCTGCAGCAGGTGCTGACCGACGAGGACGGCTATCTGTTCCTGCGCTACACCCGGGATCGCACCGAGACGACCGGCTGAGACCGATCAGTAGTGTGGTCGGCATGCGTGATCTGCGTCCGGCGCCGGGACCCGGGTGGGGCGGCCGCACCGCGCCTCGCGTGCGTGTCGTGGCGGCCGTCGTGCTGTCCGTGCTGGTCGCGGGTTGCGCACCCGGGCTGGCCGCCAACCCCCGCTACGCCACCGACGCCGGCGCGGGCCCGCAGGGCGAGCCACAGACCACCGAGGCTCCCGCCGGTCCGCCGCCGGTGGAGGCCCCGAAGAACGACCTGTCCTGGCGGGACTGCACATCACGGGTGTTCACCGGCGCCGGCGTCGACCCGGTGCCCGGCGTCAGCCTCGACTGCGCCAGCTACGACGCCGACCTCGACCCGATCAGCGGGGCCAGCGGGACCGTGGGCATCGGGGTGGTCCGGGCGCGGTCGGCCGACACCCCCGCCGATGCGGGGCCGCTGGTGATGACGACCGGCTCGGATCTCCCGTCGTCGGTTCAGCTGCCGGTGTGGTTGTCCCGATCCGGCGCCGACGTGCTCAAACAGCACCCCGTCGTGTCGGTGGACCGGCGTGGCATCGGCATGTCCGGCGCGCTGAACTGCCGCGACGTCTACGACCGGCAGGAGATGTTCGACCAGGCCCAGTTCCAGTCCGGCGACGACCCGGTGGCCAACCTCGGCGCCATCACGATGACGGCCACCACCAACTGCACCGACACCATCGCCCCCGGCGACTCCGCCTACGACAACGCGCACGCCGCCGAGGACCTCGAGCGGCTCCGCACCACCTGGGACGTCCCGGCACTGGCCCTGCTCGGGGTCGGCAACGGCGCGCAGGTGGCACTGGCCTACGCCGGTTCCCACCCGAGCAAGGTGGCCAGGCTGGTGCTGGACTCGCCGCTGCCGCTCGGCATCGGCGCGGAGGCCGCCACCGAGCAGCGCGTCAAGGGCGAGCAGGCCGCGCTGGACGCGTGGGCCACCCAGTGCGTGGCGGCGAACTGTCCGCTGGGCTCGGACCCCAAGGACGCGGTCGGCGCGCTGCTGGACGCGGCACGGGCGGGCCGCGGGCCCGGCGGCGCCTCGGTGGCCGCCGTCGCCGACGCCATCTCCACCGCACTGGCCTATCCGCGCGGCAGCCGGGTCGACGCCGTGACCGATCTCGCGCTGGCGGTCGCCGACGCCCGCTCCGGGGACACCAGCCGGCTGAACAACCTGATCAACCAGGCCGAGTCGCTGCGCCAGACCGACGGCCAGTTCGTCAACGCCTGCAGCGACGCCCTCAACCGGCCGACCCCCGACCGGGTCCGGGAACTCGTCGTGGCCTGGGGCAAGATGTACCCCCAGTTCGGCACCGTCGGCGCGCTGGACATGGTCAAGTGCCTGAACTGGCCCAGCGGCAGCACGCCCAAGGACCCCAGCGACCTGAAGATCCCGACCCTGCTGCTCGGTGTGCAGAACGACCCGATCGTGGGCAACGAGGGCGTCGCGGCGGTCGCGGCGACCGCGATCAACGCGGGCTCGTCGAACCGCCGGGTGATCTGGCAGGGCGTCGGGCACGGCGCGTCGATCTTCTCGCCCTGTGCGCTGCCGCCGGTGATCGGCTACCTGGAATCCGGCGAGGTGCCCGAGACCGACACGTACTGCCCGGCCTGACATGCCCGCCACCGGCGTCGGTGTACGGTGCGCACGTGCGTGATCTTGTTCTGGCGGCCTTCCGGCCTCGCACGTCTGCACCGACCACCGCGACGGTCCTGCGGTCGGTGCTGTGGCCCCTGGCGATCCTGACGGTCTTCCACCGCAGCTATGTGCTGGTGTTGAACCGGTACATCACCGACGACTTCGCGCCGGTCTACCGGGCGGCCGTGCGCTTCAAGCTCGGCCTGGACATCTACGACGAGAACTTCACCCAGGTGGATCCGCACTATCTCTATCCGCCGGGCGGCACGCTGATCATGGCACCGTTCGGCTATCTGCCCGAGGTGGCCTCGCGCAACTGGTTCATCTTCTTCAACGCGCTGGCCGTCGTGCTCGCGGGCTACTTCCTGTTGCGGCTGTTCGGGTTCACGCTGTCCTCGGTGGCCGCACCGGCGCTGCTGCTGGCGATGTTCTGCACCGAGAGCGTGTCCAACACGCTGATCTTCGGCAACGTCAACGGCGTGATCCTGCTGCTGGAGGTGCTGTTCTTCCGGTGGCTGCTGGACGGCAACCGCAACAGCGAGTGGCTGGCGGGGGTGTCCATCGGGCTCACCCTGGTGGTCAAACCCCTTCTGGCGCCGCTACTTCTGCTCCCGCTGGTCAGCAGGCAGTGGCGGGCGCTGGCGGCAGCGTTCATCGTGCCGGTGGTCTTCAACCTCGCGGCGTGGCCGCTGATCAACGACCCGATGGGGTTCATCACCCGCACGGTGCCCTACATCTTCTCCACCCGCGACTACTTCAACAGCTCGATCCTGGGCAACGGCATCTACTACGGCCTGCCGATGTGGCTGATCATGTTGCTGCGCATCGCCTTCGCCGCTCTCGGCGTGGCAGCGCTGTGGCTGTTGTATCGCTACTACCGGACCCGCGACCCGTTCTTCTGGATGCTGACGTCCTCGGGTGTGTTGCTGCTGACCTCGTGGTTGGTGCTCTCGCTGGGCCAGGGCTACTACTCGATCGCACTGTTCCCGTTCCTGATGACGGTGGTACTGCCGAACTCGGTGATCCGCAACTGGGTGGCCTGGCTGGCGGCCTACGGTTTCCTGACCATGGACCGGTTCCTGTTGTGGCAGCTGCCGACGACCGGGCGTGCGATGGAATACCTCAAGATCACCTACGGCTGGTCGCTGATGTTGATCGTGGTGTTCTGCGTACTGCTGTTCCGCTATCTGGACGCCCGCAAGGACGGTCGGCTCGACGACGGCATCGATCCGCTCTGGCTCACGGCCGCACCGAAGGACGCCACCCCCGCATCCGCCGCCGGCGGGTAGCCTGACAGCCATGGCAGCGACAGGTCCGGAGTCCGGCCCGCAACTGGTCCTCAGCGACGACGAGTGGCGCCGGCGACTCAGCCCGCAGGAGTTCGCGGTGCTGCGCCGGGCGGGTACCGAACGACCGTTCACCGGCGAATACACCAACACCAAGGCCGAGGGCGTGTACCAGTGCCGCGCCTGCGGTGCGGAACTGTTCCGCAGCAGCGAGAAGTTCGAATCCCACTGCGGCTGGCCGTCTTTCTTCGATCCGGCCGACTCCGATGCGGTGATCCTGCGTACCGACGACTCGCTGGGCATGCGCCGCGTCGAGGTGCTGTGCGCCAACTGCCACAGCCACCTGGGCCATGTCTTCGAGGGCGAGGGCTACCCGACGCCGACCGATCAGCGCTACTGCATCAACTCGATCTCGCTGCGGCTCGTCCCGGCCGAGGCCTAGGAGCGGGCCGGGCGCTTCGGCAATTCGCCTGCGGCCTCGGCATTCTCGACTCCCCCGGCCGCCGCCGGAAAGGTTCCTACGGTAGCGCGGAGACGAGCTGCTCGACGGACACCCGCGGCCCGGTGAAGAACGGGGTCTCCTCGCGGACGTGCCGACGGGCGTCGGTCGCGCGCAGGTCGCGCATCAGATCGACGATGCGGTGCAGTTCCGGGGCCTCGAACGCCAGCAACCATTCGTAGTCCCCCAGCGCGAACGCCGGCACGGTGTTGGCACGGACATCCTTGTAGTCGCGCGCGGCCATGCCGTGCTCGGCGAGCATGCGCCTGCGCTCGTCGTCGGGCAGCAGGTACCAGTCCAGCGACCGGACGAACGGGTACACGCAGATGTAGGCACCCGGATCCTCGCCGGCCAGGAACGCCGGGATGTGACTCTTGTTGAACTCGGCGGGGCGGTGCAACGCCACGCTGCTCCAGACCGGCGTCGAGGCCCGGCCCAGCGCCGTGGTGCGACGGAAGTCCGCGTAGGTCGCCTGCAGCGCTTCCACGCTCTCCGCGTGGGTCCACATCATGAAGTCGGCGTCGGCACGCATACCGGCGACGTCGTAGAGCCCGCGCACGACCACCCCGTTGTCCTCCTGATGCTTGAGGAACGTCGCGGTCTCGTCGACGACGGCCGCACGCGCGTCCTCGTCGTAGCCCAGCGCGCCCTGGCGGACGGCGAACACGGAGAACATCAGGTAGCGGATGGTGGAGTTGAGGGTGTCGTAATCCAGCTTGGCCATCCGCCTATCGTGCCATCAGCGCGGCGGCCGCCTTCGTCGCGGCCGCCACACACGCGGGTACGCCGATGCCGTCGAGGTAGCCGCCCGCGACGGTCAGCGTCGGGGGCAGCCCGGCCCGCACGTCGGCCGCCACCTCGGCGTGCCCGGGCCCGTACTGCGGCATCGCGTCGATCCAGCGCACCACACGGCAGTCCACCGGCTCGGCCGAGACGCCGAACAGCGCCTCCAGGTCCTGGGCCGACCAGGCCAGCAGCTCCTCGTCGCCGGTGTGGGCCGCGATCGAGTCGCCGAACCGCCCGAACGACAGCCGCAGCAGCTCCACGCTGCCGCGCCGCCCCCACTTGCGCGACGACAGCGTGACCGCCTTGGTGTGCAGCCCGGTGCGGCCGGCGACCAGCACCCCGGACTGCTCGGGCAGCGGGGTGCCGCCGGGCAGTGCCAGCGCCACCACCGCCGCCGAGGCGACCGGGATCGTGCGGGCCGCGGCTGCGCTGCGGGGCGCCAGGCCGGCGACCAGTGCAGGCAGCCGGGGGGCGGGAACGGCGAGCACCACACCCTCGGCGCGCCAGACCGCGCCCTCGTCGTCGGTCAGCTCCCAGGCGCCCGGAGCGCCCTGCACACGGTGCACCGCGACCTGCGCCCAGCGCAGCCGTGAGCGCCGGACGAGTTCGTCGATCAGCACGCTGTAGCCGCCGTCGACCGCGCCGAACACCGAGCCCGCCGTCGGCGGTGGCAGCGCCGCGGTCACCGCCGCGGTGAGGTTCGGCGCGCCGCGGTCCAGTGCCGCGGCCACCGTCGGCGCCGCAGCCCGAAGTCCGATCGTCGCGGCCGAACCGGCGTACACACCGGCCAGCAGCGGATCCACCGAGCGGGTCACCACCTGCTCGCCGAACCGGTCACCGACCAGCTCGGCGACCGATGGGTCGGCGCCCGCCCGCCAGTGCAGCGGCCGGTGGGGCTCATCGGCCATCCACCGGATCGTCGCGTCGTCGACAAGACCGGTCAGCGCCGACGGCCGCGACGGGATCCCGTTGACGGTGCCCTCGGGCAGGGGGTGCAGGCGGTTCTCGGAGTAGATCAGCGGGCGGGCCCCCGACGTCGCGATCTGCCTGCCGGCCAACCCCAGCTCGGCCAGCAGCGCGGGCACCTCGGGCCGACGGGCGACGAAGGCCTCGGCGCCGACGTCCATCGGCTGGCCGCCGATGCGCTCGGTGCGCAGGATGCCGCCCAGTCGGTCGGCGGGGTCGAGCACGGTGATGTCCGCGTCCGGGCCCGCCGCCGCCCGCAGCCGGTAGGCCGCGACCAGCCCCGAGATGCCGCCACCGACGATGCAGAACGACGTGCTCACAGCTCGTGCACCAGGGCCACGGCGTCGGTGATCACGTCGGGATCGGTGCCGGGCAGCACCCCGTGCCCGAGGTTGAACACGTGGCCTACCGCGCCGGCGTCGATCGCGCGCCTGCCGTCCTCGACCACCGACCGCACCGCACGCTGCACCACCGGCCAGCCCGCCAGCAGCACCACCGGGTCGAGGTTGCCCTGAAGCGCGCACCCGCGCTGCACCCGCCCGGCCGCGTCGGTCAGCGACGTCCGCCAGTCCACCCCGACCGTCGCGGGCACACCGTGCCCGGCCACCGCCTCGGACATGGCGCCGAGCAACTCGGCGGTGCCGACCCCGAAGTGGGTCATCGGCACCCCGCGATCGGCCAGCGCCGCGAACACCCGGTCGCTGTGCGGCAGCACATAGCGGCGGTAGTCGGCCAGCGACAGCGTGCCGGCCCACGAGTCGAACACCTGGATGGCGTCCACCCCGGCATCGACCTGGGCGCGCAGGAACGCGATCGTGATGTCGGTCAGCGCCGTCATCAGGGCGTGCCAGGTGGCGGTCTCGCCCAGCATCATCGCCTTGGTGCGTTCGTGGTTGCGGCTGGGCCCACCCTCGACGAGGTAGGACGCCAGCGTGAACGGCGCCCCGGCGAAGCCGATCAGCGGGACGTCGCCGAGTTCGCCGGTCAGCCGCGTGACGGCGGTGGCCACCGGCGCCACCCGCTGCGGGTCCAGCGGCGCGATCGCCGCGACGTCGGCGGGCGTGCGGACCGGGCGCTCGATCACCGGACCCACGTCGGGCACGATGTCGAGCGCGATACCCGCCGCGCGCAGCGGCACCACGATGTCGGAGAACAGGATCGCCGCGTCCACACCGTGCCGGCGCACCGGCTGCAGGGTGATCTCGGTGATCAAGTCGGCATCGAAGCAGGCCTGCATCATCGTGTTCTTCGCCCGAAGTGCCCGGTACTCGGGCAGCGACCGACCGGCCTGGCGCATCATCCACACCGGCACCCGGTGCGGTTTGCGACCGGCGACGGCGGCCAGGTAGGGGGATTCGGGCAGCTCGCGGCGCGTATTCATCGCCCCCCATGCTGCCATGTCCCCGACGCGTCCGGATCGGCGCGCCATGACCACAGACCTGCCCGAATGGACTACCGTCAGACGGCGTGACCACCGCCGAACCGGCTCAGTTCCGCGAAGCGGTGGCGGCGATGAATGCCACCACCGTTCGACCGGAGATCGAGCTCGGTCCCATCCGGCCGCCGCAGCGTCTGGCGCCGTACAGCTACGCGCTCGGCGCCGAGATCAAGCATCCCGAGACCGCGATCATCCCGGAGCGCTCCGAGGGCGACGCGTTCGGCAGGCTCATCCTGCTGCACGATCCCGAGGGTGCCGAAGCCTGGGATGGCACGATGCGCCTGGTCGCCTACATCCAGGCCGACCTCGACTCCAGCGAGGCGGTGGATCCGCTGCTGCCCGAGGTGGCGTGGAGCTGGTTGGCCGATGCGCTGGAGCAGCGTGCCGAGCACACCACCGCGCTGGGTGGCACGGTCACCGCCACCACCTCGGTGCGCTACGGCGACATCTCCGGCCCGCCCCGCGCCCACCAGCTCGAGCTGCGCGCCTCGTGGACCGCCACCGATCTGAACCTCGGCCCCCATGTGGAGGCGTTCTGCGAGGTGCTCGAACATGCCGCAGGATTGCCGCCCGCCGGGGTGACCGACCTGAGCTCGCGCACCCGCGCCTGACCTCGATGCCCGACACCGAACCCGATGGATCCGCCGCGGAAACCGGGGAGCAGGACGCAGCCGAACAGCCGGCACCAGAGGCCACGCCGCTGCTCGCCCCGCGCGACGGCGTTCCCGACGTCTCGGTCAGTCGCAGCGAGATCGCCGGGGCCGCCGAGCTTCTCGCCTCGGGCACCGGCCCGTTTGCGGTCGACGCCGAGCGCGCCTCGGGCTTTCGCTACTCCAACCGCGCCTACCTGGTGCAGGTCCGTCGCGCCGGGGCCGGAACCGTCCTGATCGACCCGGTCGGTCACGGGGGCGATCCGGTCGAGGTGCTGGCCCCGGTCGCGCAGGTGCTGGCCACCGACCAGTGGGTGCTGCACGCCGCCGACCAGGACCTGCCGTGCCTGGCCGAGATCGGCATGCGCCCGACCACGCTGTACGACACCGAGCTCGCCGGTCGGCTGGCCAACTTCGACCGGGTCAACCTCGCCGCGATGGTGCAGCGCCTGCTCGGCCTCCAGCTGACCAAGGGCCATGGCGCGGCGGACTGGTCGAAGCGGCCCCTGCCCGATGACTGGCTGAACTACGCGGCGCTGGACGTGGAGGTGCTCGCCGAACTGCGCGACGCCATCGCAGAGCTGCTCGACGAGCAGGGCAAGTCCGAATGGGCACGTCAGGAGTTCGAGCATCTGCGCACGTTCGAGGGGGCCCCGACCCGTCGCGACCGTTGGCGCCGGACCTCGGGCATTCACAAGGTGCGCGACCCGCGCACCCTGGCCGCGGTGCGGGAGTTGTGGACCACCCGTGATGCGATCGCCCGGCGTCGCGACATCGCCCCGGGCCGGATCCTGCCCGACAGCGCGATCATCAACGCCGCCACCGTCAACCCCGACACCGTCGACAAGCTCACCGCGTTGCCCGTGTTCGGCGGCTCCAAGCAGCGCCGTAGCGCGCGGGTGTGGCTGGAGGCCCTCGACCGGGCCCGTGCCGCCGAACCTCCCAGCGCGCACGAACCGTCCAACGGCCCGCCGCCGGCATCGCGGTGGGCCAGGCGCAAGCCCGAAGCCGCGGCCCGGCTGGAGGCGGCCCGCGCCGGCCTGGCCGACGTCGCCGAACGGTTCTCGGTGCCGGTGGAGAACCTGTTGGCGCCCGACACCGTCCGCCGGTTGTGCTGGGACTGGGAGGCGACGACCGACACCGCCGCGGCCGTCGAGCGGTTCCTGGCGGATTCCGGGGCCCGTCAGTGGCAGCGCGAACTCACCGTCCCGGTGTTGGCGCAGGCCCTGGCCGAACCGGACTGACCTGCGTCAGTCCAGGCCGAATCGACTGACTCCGTCAGTCCAGGTGTTCGCTGACTTCCCGATCGGTCACCGTGGTCCCGAGGGCGGCCACCCAGCCGGTGATCTGCCGGGCGATGTTCTGTTCGGTCAGCCCGACCGACGCGAGCACCTCACCCCGCGACGCGTGGGCGAAGAACTCCTGGGGCAGCGCCGCGTCGCGGCACGGTACGTCGATCTCGGCGCGCCGCAGCGCACCCGAGACCGCCGATCCCACGCCGCCGTGCTCTCCGTTGTCCTCGAGCGTGACGACCAGCTTGTGGCCGACGGCCAGCGTCGCGATCTGGGCGGGCACCGGAAGCACCCAGCGGGGGTCGACCACCGTCACGCCGATGCCCTGGTTGCGCAGCCGCTCGGCGATCGCCAGCGCCATCGACGCGAACGGGCCGACGGCGACCACCAGCACGTCCGAGGACAGCCCGTCGGCGGGCACCGCGAGGACGTCCACCCCGTCGCACCGCTCGACTGCCGGAACATCCTGGCCCACATCGCCTTTCGGGAAACGCACGGCGGTGGGGCCGTCATCGACGTCGAGCGCCTCGGCCAGTTCCTCGCGCAGCCGGGCTCCGTCGCGTGGCGCCGCGACGCGCATGCCGGGCACCACACCGAGGATCGACAGGTCCCAGGTGCCGTTGTGGCTGGCGCCGTCCGGCCCGGTGATCCCCGAGCGGTCCAGCACCATCGTCACCGGCAGTTGGTGCAGCGCGACGTCCATCATGATCTGGTCGAAGGCGCGGTTGAGGAACGTCGAGTAGACGGCGACCACCGGATGCAGGCCGCCCATCGCCAGCCCCGCCGCCGAGGTGATGGCGTGCTGCTCGGCGATGCCCACATCGAAGAACCGGTCCGGGAACCGCTGCCGGAACGCACTCAACCCGGTCGGACCCGGCATCGCAGCGGTGATGGCCACCACGTCGCGGCGTTTCGCGGCCAACTCGATCAGCGCGTCGGAGAATGCCGAGGTCCAGCCCGGGCCGGGCACCGAGCGGGCCAGGCCGGTCTGCGGATCGATGACGCCGCAGGCGTGCATCTGGTCGTCCTCGTCGTTCTCGGCGGGCGCGTAGCCCATCCCCTTGCGGGTGACCACGTGCACCACCACCGGCGCGTTGAAGGCGCGGGCGTGCCGCAGCGCGCTCTCGACCGCATGCTCGTCGTGGCCGTCGATCGGACCCACGTACTTCAGGCCGAGGTCGGTGAACATCACCTGCGGGGCGATCGCGTCCTTGATCCCCGCCTTGATGCTGTGCATGCACTGATAGCAGAACTCCCCGATGACGGGGACGCCACGCACCGCTTTGCGGCCCTCCTCGAGCACCCGCTCGTAGCCGGGCTGCAGGCGCAGGCCGGCGAGGTGCTCGGCGAACCCGCCGATGGTCGGGGCGTAGCTGCGGCCGTTGTCGTTGACGATGATCACCACGGGGCGACCCGAGGCGGCGATGTTGTTCAGGGCCTCCCAGCACATACCGCCGGTCAGGGCGCCGTCACCGACGACCGCGACGACGTGGCGGTTGCGGTGACCGTTGAGCTCGAAGGCCTTCGAAAGACCGTCGGCGTAGGACAGCGCCGAACTCGCGTGACTGGACTCCACCCAGTCGTGCTCGCTCTCGGCGCGCGACGGATAGCCCGACAGGCCGTCCTTCTTGCGCAGCGTGTCGAAGTCCTGGCACCGCCCGGTGAGCATCTTGTGCACGTAGGCCTGGTGACCGGTGTCGAACAGGATCGGGTCGTGCGGGGAATCGAAGACGCGATGCAGCGCCAGTGTCAACTCCACGACGCCGAGGTTGGGTCCCAGGTGCCCACCGGTGGCCGCGACCTTGTGGATCAGGAAGTCGCGGATCTCGCGGGCGAGTTCGTCCAGCTGCGCCTGAGACAGGTGCTGCAGATCAGCGGGACCGCGGATCTGTTCAAGCATTAGGTCAGTGTACGCACGCGGGCGAAGGTCAGTCCTGTCGAGCCTGGTACACGTCGGGCACCCCGTCGTGGTCGGCGTCGACCTCCTCGTCGCGGCAAATGCGCCGGTAGGCACGGTTTCTGGAGAGCAGCAGCACCGAGGCGAGCGCGGCGGCCAACAGTGATCCGGACAACACGCCGATCTTCACGAATTCGTCACGTTCTGATCCCAGTCCGTAGGCGAGGTCGCCGATCAGCAGCGAGACGGTGAAGCCGATTCCGGCCAGCATCGACACGCCCACCACGTCGATCCAGCGCAGTGAGTTGTCCAGGTTGGCGCGCGTCACCGCCGCCAGCACCCGGGTGGTGGTGAAGATGCCGATCGGTTTACCCAGCACCAGCCCCAGCACGATGCCCAGGGTGATCGGATCGCTGAACGCCCGGGCCAGGCCGGACAGCCCGCCGATACTCACGCCCGCGGCGAAGAAGGCGAACACCGGGATCGCGAAGCCGGCCGAGATCGGGCGCAGCAGGTGTTCGAAGTGTTCGGCCATGCTCGCGCCGACCTTCTGGCCGTTCCTGGTCGCCGGGCGCAGCACCGGCACCGCGAACCCGAGCAGCACGCCGGCGACGGTGGCGTGCACACCGGACTCGTGCACCAGGGTCCATGTGACGACTCCCAGTGGCACCAGGATCCACCACGACTGCACCCCGCGCTGCACGCAGATCGTGAACAGCGCCAGCGGCACCAGCGCGCCGAGCAGCGCATACACGTTGATCGAATCGGTGTAGAACACCGCGATCACCGTCACCGCGAGCAGATCGTCGACGACCGCCAGAGTCAGCAGGAAGGTGCGCAGCGCCGAGGGCAGGTGCGTGGAGATGACCGCCAGCACCGCGACCGCGAACGCGATGTCGGTGGCCGTCGGGATCGCCCAGCCGCGCAACGCCCCGTCGCCGACCTGCGCGGTGACCGCGACGAAGATCAGCGCGGGCACCACCATCCCGCCGACCGCCGCGGCGATCGGCAGCGCGGCGCGGCCCGGGTCACGCAGGTCACCGGCGACGAACTCGCGTTTGAGCTCGAGCCCGACGACGAAGAAGAAGATCGCCAGCAGCCCGTCGGCGGCCCACTCCCCGATGCTCAGGTCCAGGTGCAGGCCCAGCCAATGCCCGCCGGCGACGAAGTCGCGCACCCCGAAGTAACTTTCCTTCCACGGCGAATTGGCCCACACCAGGGCGGCTCCGGCCGCCACCAGCAGGATCACGCCGCCGACGGTCTCCTTGCGCAGGATCTCGGAGATCCTGCTGGTCTCCGACCACGATCCTCGCGAGAACAGCGCTCGTGGGATTCGTCCTCGGGGTTTTGAAATCACCATCTGCCTTCGGTTGGAGTCGACAAGATCGCGCCGACCAGGCTTCCCGGCTCACCTGTCGGCAATGCTATGCCACCCCTGTCGATCACGCCGACTATCGACGCAGCACTGCGACGCATTCCACGTGGTGGGTCAACGGGAACGAGTCGAACACGCGCAGCTTCTCGACCTGATAGCCGCGCTCTCGATACAGTCCGACGTCACGTGCGAAAGATGCTGCCTCGCAACCGATGTGAATGATCCTCGGCACCTCGGCGGCGGACAACAGGTCGATCACCTCGCGGCCGGCGCCGGTGCGGGGCGGATCGAGCACGGCGACGTCGGCGCGGCCGCGCTGCGCTGCCAGCGCGCGGCGCACCGAGTCGGTGAGCACCGAGACGTACCCGAGGTCGGCCAGCGTGGCCCGGGCGGCACGGGAGGCCCCACGGGAGGTGTCCACGGTGAGCACCTTGCCGGTGTCGCCGACGCCCGCCGCCAGCGCCGCGGCGAACACGCCCGCCCCTCCGTAGAGATCCCAGGCCGTCATGCCGGGTCGCAGCTCCGCCCACTCGGCCACCAGCGCGCTGTAGAGGGCGGGCGCGTCGCGGTGCGCCTGCCAGAACGCGGTGACCGGGATGTGCCAGGTTCGCTCCCCCACCCGCTGCACGGCCTCGTAGCCACCCTCGAGGACCGTCGTGCGACGCCCGCCGCGCTCCCCGGCCGACACCACGTGCCGCACACCGTCGTCGTCCAGCACCACGTGCAGGTGGGCGCCCACGGGCCAGCGCTTCCCGGCCACGTCGGCGATCAGCGGCGCGGGAAGCTGCGCACAGTCGAGCCGGTGCACCAGCTCGGCGCTGTGGTAGCGGTGGAATCCGGCCCGCCCGTCGGGCGCGACGGCCAGGCGCACCCGGGTGCGCCATCCGGTGGCACCCTGCTGCCCGACCGGCTCGGCGGTCGCCTCCTGTTCGTCGCGCCAGCGGTAACCGCCAAGGCGCGCAAGCTGATTGGCCACCACCGCACCCTTGAGCCGGCGCGCCGCCGCTGGGTCGACGAACGCGAGATCACAACAGCCCGCGCCGTGCGGACCGGCGATCGGGCACAGCGGCGCCACCCGGTCGGCGGCGGGTTCGAGCACCTCGATCGCCTCGGCGTTCCAGTACGACCGGTCCTGGCCCGTCCCGCCGGTCAGGCGGACCCGGACCGTCTCGCCGGGCAGCGCGTAGCGCACGAACACCACCCGGCCCTCGTAGCGGGCCACGCAACTGCCGCCGTTGGCCGGGGCACCGGTGGTCAGCGTCAGCTCATCGGCGGCACCCGGGCTCAACCCAGGAACCCCTTGCGCGCATCACCGGGCGCGGACTGCGGCTCCAGGTTCTTGAGCCGCTCCGACGACGACAGCTGCCACGGCACCGACGTCACCATCACGTTCGGCTCGAACAGCAGCCTGCCCTTGAGCCGCAGGGCGCTCTGGTTGTGCAGCACCTGCTCCCACCAGTGCCCGACCACGTACTCGGGGATGAACACCGTGACCACGGTGCGCGGGGAATCCTTGGACACCCGTTTGACGTACTCGAGCACGGGCCGGGTGATCTCCCGGTAGGGCGAGGCGATGACCTTCAGCGGCACGCTGATGTCGCTGTCCTCCCACTTGTGCACCAGCTCGCGGGTCTCGGCGTCGTCGACGCTGACGGTGATCGCCTCCAGCACGTCGGGGCGGGTCGCCCTGGCGTAGGCCAGCGCGCGCAGCGTCGGCAGGTGCACGTTGGACACCAGCACGACGGCGTGGTTGCGGCTGGGCAGCACGATGTCCTGCGTCTCGGCCGCGCGCAGCGCGAGCTCGCGGCTCACCGCGGCGTAGTGACTGTGGATCATCTTCATGATGACGAACAGCCCGCCCATCGCCAGGATCGCGATCCACGCGCCGGCCACGAACTTGGTGATCACGACGATGATCAGCACGGTGCCGGTACAGAGGAAGCCGATGGTGTTGATCACCCGGGACCGCTTCATCGCGCTTCGCGCGTTCGGCTCGGTCTCGGTGCGCAGCAGCCGCGTCCAGTGCCGCACCATGCCGATCTGGCTCAGTGTGAACGACACGAACACGCCGACGATGTAGAGCTGGATCAGCGAGGTGACCTGCGCCTGGAACGCCACCACGAAGGCGACCGCGCCGAAGGCCAGGAACAGGATCCCGTTGGAGAACGCCAGCCGGTCGCCGCGGGTGTGCAGCTGACGGGGCAGGTAGCGGTCCTGCGCCAGGATCGAGCCGAGCACCGGGAATCCGTTGAACGCGGTGTTGGCGGCCAGCACCAGGATCAGCGCGGTGACGCCGGCGATCAGGTAGAGGCCGACCGGGAAGTCGTGGAACACCGCGTCGGCCAGCTGCGCCACCAGGGTCTTCTGGTGGTAGTCGGCGGGCGCGCCGACGAGTTGTTCGAGGGGGCGTTCGGCGATCTGCACGCCGGTCGCCCTGGCCAGCATGATGATGCCCATGAACAGCGAGATCGCGATCAGGCCCAGCATCAGCAGCGTGGTCGCCGCGTTGCGGGACTTGGGCTTCCGGAACGCCGGGACGCCGTTGCTGATCGCCTCGACCCCGGTCAACGCGGCGCTGCCGGAGGAGAACGCCCGCGCGACCAGGAACACCATCGCGAAACCGAGCACCTCGCCGTGCTCGGCGTGCATCTCGAAATCCGCCGACTCCGCACGCAGCGGGGTGCCCAGGACGTAGATCTGGAAGAACCCCCAGGCCAGCATCGCGTACATCCCGATCATGAACGCATAGGTGGGAATCGCGAACGCGGTGCCGGATTCGCGGATGCCGCGCAGGTTCAGCGACGCCAGCACGATGATCGCGAACATCGCGAACCACACCTTGTGGTGCTCGACGAACGGCACCGCCGAGCCGATGTTGGTCATCGCCGAGGACATCGACACCGCAACGGTCAGCACGTAGTCCACCATCAGCGCGCTGGCGACGGTGAGTCCGGCGGTGGGACCGAGGTTCGTGGTCACCACCTCGTAGTCGCCGCCGCCGGACGGATACGCGTGCACGTTCTGCCGGTAGGAGGCGATGACGATGAGCATCACCCCGGCGATCACCAGCCCGATCCACGGCGCCATCGAGTAGGAGGCCAGCCCGGCCACCGAGAGCACCAGGAAGATCTCCTCGGGGGCGTAGGCCACCGAGGACAACGCGTCGGAGGCGAAGACCGGCAGGGCTATCCGCTTGGGCAGCAGGGTGTGCGAGAGCTTGTCGCTGCGAAACGGCCGACCCAGCACCAGGCGCCGGGCGACCGTCGAAAGCTTGGACACGAGTGCCAACACTAAGCCCGCAGACCCTTCGCCGTCGGAAAGCGGTAGCGTTCTCCGGGCGCGGGTTGTACAACCGCAGACCCGCGGACGCCACGTCTGGCTCCGGCCGGGAAGGACCGTCAGGTGCGTGTAGTGGTCATGGGCTGCGGCCGGGTGGGCGCATCCCTATCGGACAGCCTGGCCAGGATCGGCCACGACGTCGCGGTGATCGACCGCGACGGCACCGCGTTTCACCGGCTCTCCCCCGAGTTCCCCGGGGAGCGGGTGCTCGGGATGGGCTTCGACCGCGACGTGCTGGTCCGGGCCGGGATCGAGGACGCCGCGGCGTTCGCGGCGGTGTCCTCCGGCGACAACTCCAACATCATCTCGGCCCGGGTCGCCCGGGAGACCTTCGGCGTGCCGCGGGTGGTGGCACGCATCTACGACGCCAAGCGGGCGGCGGTCTACGAGCGGCTCGGCATCCCGACGGTCGCCACCGTGCCGTGGACCACCGACCGGCTGTTACACGTGCTGACCCGCGACACCGAGACCACCAAATGGCGCGACCCCACCGGAAACGTCGGCGTCGCCGAGCTCGCGCTGCACGAGGACTGGGTGGGCCGCAAGATCACCGAGCTGGAGACCGCGACCGCGGGCCGGGTGTCGTTCATGATCCGGTTCGGAGCCGGCCTGCTGCCCGATGCCAAGACCGTGATCCAGGCCGGTGACCAGGTCTATCTGGCGGCCATCTCCGGTCACATCGCCGAGGCCCTGGCCATCGCGGCGCTGCCGCCGGGCGAGGAGGCGGAGGAGTGATGCCGCGCAGGCGA
Organism: Mycolicibacterium xanthum; assembly: GCF_019710635.1. GTDB lineage: Bacteria > Actinomycetota > Actinomycetes > Mycobacteriales > Mycobacteriaceae > Mycobacterium > Mycobacterium xanthum. The sequence continues at coordinate 121,843 of NZ_JAIFZS010000025.1, read as the reverse complement.
GGAGCGGCGCAGATGAACACCGCCGACGACGATCATGAGGAGCGGCGCAGATGAACACCGCCGACGACGATCATGAGGAGCGGCGCAGATGAAAGTCGCGATCGCCGGGGCCGGCGCGGTCGGCCGGTCCATCGCCCGCGAGCTCGTCGACACCCATGAGGTCACGCTGCTCGAGCGCGACCCCGACCATATCGACGTCGATGCGATCCCGGCGGCGCACTGGCGGCTGGGCGACGCCTGCGAGCTGAGCCTGCTGGAGTCGGTCAGGCTGGAGGAGTTCGACGTGGTCATCGCCGCGACCGGCGACGACAAGGCCAACGTGGTGGTCAGCCTGCTGTCCAAGACGGAGTTCGCGGTGCCGCGTGTGGTGGCCCGGGTGAACGACCCCCGCAACGAGTGGCTCTTCGACGAGGCCTGGGGCATCGACGTGGCGGTGTCCACCCCGCGCATGCTGGCGTCGCTGGTCGAGGAGGCGGTGTCGGTCGGCGATCTGGTGCGGTTGATGGAGTTCCGCCAGGGCCAGGCCAACCTGGTGGAGATCACGCTGCCCGATGACACCCCGTGGGGCGGCAAGCCGGTCAAACGCCTGGAGCTGCCCCGTGACGCCGCGCTGGTGACCATTCTGCGCGGCCCGCGGGTGATCGTGCCCGAGGGCGACGAGCCGCTGGAGGGCGGCGACGAGCTGCTGTTCGTCGCGGTCGCCGAGGTCGAGGACCAGCTACGCGAGTTGCTGCTGCACCCCGCTCAGCGCTGAGCGTCGTCGCGGGTTCCGTCCTGCCCGGCCGCGGCCGAGACGTCCGGCCCACCCTCGGCGGCGTCCCGCGCACGCAGCGCGTGCTGTGCGCGACGGATCGCCAGGTAGGTGACCAGCGCCGCGACCGCGGTCAGCGGCCAGCCCATCGCGATGCGGGCCACGCCGAGCCAGCCGGTCTCGTCGGCGTCGTAGAGGTGGTGCTGGACGACGAAGCGTGAGGTGAAGACGGCGACCCAGACCAGGGTCGCGACGTCGAAGGCGAGCACCGCTTGCCGGACGTCGCGCCAGTGCCGGTCGGTGGCGTGCACCCAGCCCCAGATGTAGCCGACCACCGGCCTGCGGATCACCACCGAGACGGTGAACACCACCGCCCAGAACAGCGATGTCCAGATGCCCAGCAGAAAATAGCCCTTGGATGCGCCGACCAGGTAGGCGATCAACGCGCTGATCCCGACGGCGAAGAAACCCGAGATGGCGGGCTGGGCGGACTCACGGCGGACCAGCCGCCAGATCAGGATCAGCGTCGCCACCGCCAGCGCCGCACCGATCGCGGGCATCAGCCCGAACGCCGATGAGACGGGCACGAACACCAGGACGGGCAGGGAGGAGTAGATCAGCCCGCTGATGCCGCCCATCTGCTCGAGGAGGGCACCGCCGCGCGCCGGTGAGGTCTGGTTGCCCGGTTCGGTGCCGGGATCACTCACTTCGGGATCTCTTCACTCACTTCTGGATCTCGTAGTGGGGGTTGTAGATCGCCTTGCTGCCGTTGTCCAGCTTGCCGACCCGCCCGTGCACCTTCAGCGTGCGGCCCGACTCGATGCCGGGAATGCGGCGCTGCCCCAGCCACACCAGCATCACGGAGTCGGTGCCGTCGAAGAGTTCGGCCTTCACTCCGCCCGCACAACTCTTGCCGTTGCATTCGACGCTGCGCAGGGTTCCGACCATGGTGACCTCCTGCCCGCGCTGGCAGTCGATCGCCTTCTGCGCGCCGGTGTTGGCCGGGTCCTCACTGATTTCCTCGACGTCGAGTTGCTCCGGGTCCTCGGTCAACCGACGGGTCAGCCGCCGTAGATACCCCTCGGCCGTGGCCATGGCGTTCACCTTCTGTCAATCCACTGTGGATTTGCTCAACCAAGGGCCACGGTAGCCCTCTTGTCAGCCGGATGCCACGTGGAGGCGGGCCGCCGCGCCGGGGAAATCCGCGAGCGGGCACGATCAGGGTATGGCAGTCAATCTGCGCGGCGTGACCACGGTTCTGCTTCCAGGCACCGGCTCCGACGACGACTTCGTCTACCGGGCCTTTTCGGACGCGCTGCACGACGTCGGCGCGGCCGTCGTGACGGTGGCGCCGACGCCGCGGCGCCTGCTCGGCGGCTACCGCGACGCGCTGCACGCCGCCGCGATGTCGGGACCCATCGCGGTGGGCGGAATCTCGATCGGCGCCGCCGTGGCCGCCGAGTGGGCGCTCGCGCATCCGGGCAGGGCGGTGGCGGTGCTGGCCGCGCTGCCGCCGTGGACCGGCGACCCGGATGCCGCGCCGGCCGCACTGGCCGCACGGCACTCCGCGGAGCTGCTGCGCCGCGACGGTCTGGTGTCGGCCACCGCCCAGATGCAGGCGTCCAGCCCGAAGTGGCTGGCCGACGAGCTGGCCCGGTCGTGGCTCGGGCTGTGGCCGGACCTGCCGGAGGCGATGGACGAGGCCGCGCACTACGTCGCGCCGACGACGGGGGAATTCGAGGGCCTGGACGTGCCGATGGGCGTGGTCTCGGCCGTCGACGACCCGGTACACCCGGTGGAGGTCGGCATCGAGTGGGTCTCGGCGGCGCCGGTGGCGTCGCTGCGCACGGTCAGGCTGGATCAGATCGGCGCCGATCCTGCGGTGCTGGGCGAGCAGTGCCTCGAGGCGCTGTGGGAGGCCGACAACCCGGCGCGCAGAAGCGTGCGAGGTTGACCCGTCAGCCGCCGGTGATGGTGCGCAGCTGCTGCATCGCCGAGCCCGGGGTGCTGCGGCGGGCGACGGGTTGCGGCGGCGCCTCCTGCGCAGTCGCCCGCTGCTGCTGGGCGGCGGCCTGCTCCGTGGCGGCGCGCAGTTGTGCGGCCATCGGCTCGGGTAGCTGCACCGGCAGCGGGGTGCGCACCGGCAGCGGCGTATCACCACGGCGTACAACGGTGTCGGCCAGTGCATTTCGCGCCTGTTCGGCCAGCGCGCCGATCTGCTCGAACGGGCCGTTGACCACGCAGCGGATCATCCAGCGGTAGCCGTCGACGCCGATGAAGCGGACCACGGCCGATCCCTCACCGCCGGATCCGACGACCTCGCGGCCCCAGGGCCCGTCCTCGATGCTCACCTGGGGTGCACCCTTGCGCAGCGAATCGGCGAGCTCTGAGGCGACCTCGCGCCACAGCCCGGCCGACTTCGGCGCGGCATAGGCCGCAATGGAGAAGCGGCCGTTCGGGGTGACCACCCAGATCGCGCTGGGCACACCGGTCTCGTTGACCTCGACCTGCACCTGCCCCCCCTCGGGCGTCGGGATCAGCACCGAGCCCAGGTCCAGCCGGGCCAGCGCAGCCACCGCCGGGTCGTCGAAGTCCTCGATGTCGAACGGGCCGTCCAGCTCGTCCTCAGCCTCGGCCGGGGTGACCTCGTCGGGTTCGGCGGGGGTCTCGGTGCTGTTGTCCTTGCGGTGCCGTCTCAGTGCCATTTTCCTGCCATTTCGCTGCGCGTTCGGTCAAGTGTCACAGACTCGCGTGCCCACCCGAGGAACCGTGCCCGCCGTCGCCGCGGGTGGTGTCGGACAATCCGGCCTCATCGAACGATGCCACCTCGACCAGTTCGGGCAGTTCCACCCGCTGCACCAGCAACTGGGCGATCCGGTCGCCACGCCGGATGGCGATCGACGTGGCGGGGTCGAGGTTGATCAAGGCCACCTTGATCTCACCACGGTAGCCCGCATCGATGGTGCCGGGGCTGTTGACGATCGAAAGTCCCACGCGGGCAGCAAGTCCCGAGCGCGGATGCACCAGACCCACCATCCCGTGCGGAATCGCCACCGCGACGCCCGTTCCCACCAGCGCCCGCTCACCGGGCGCCAACTCGACGTCACGGGCGCTGTAGAGGTCCACGCCGGCGTCACCGTCGTGGGCCCTGCCGGGCAGCGGCAGATCACGATCGAGCCGCACTACCGCCAGAGAGGTGGACACGACGTCACAGATTACTCTTGGCCGCGTGTCCGACACGCGCGCCACCTCGCAAACCGTTCGCTACCGCGAGCGGCTCCGGGTGCCCCTGTGGTGGTGGTTGCCCGCGCTGGGGCTGGCCGCGCTGATCGCCCTGGAGGTCAACCAGGGCGTCCCGGCCGTGCCGCGCTGGGTGCCCTACGCCGTCCTGCTGCCGGTGGCGGGCGCCGTGCTGCTGGCACTCGGCAGGACCGAGCTGCGGGTGGTCTCCGGGGCGCACGGCGAAGCCGAACTGTGGGTGGGCAACGCGCATCTGCCCGCCGGCGTCGTCGCCCGCTCCGCGGCGGTGCCCCGCACCGCCAAATCGGCCGCGCTGGGCCGTCAGCTCGATCCCGCGGCCTACGTGGTGCACCGCGCGTGGGTCGGGCCGATGGTCCTGCTGGTACTCGACGACCCCGACGATCCGACGCCGTACTGGCTGGTCAGCGCGCGACGTCCGGACAAGGTGCTGGCAGCGCTCGCCAGCTGACCGGGCAGCGGTCAGGCTGCGCAGTCCGTGCAGATCATCATGCCGTTCTTCTCGGTGGCGAGCCGGCTGCGGTGATGGACCAGGAAGCAACTCGAGCAGGTGAACTCGTCGGCCTGCTTGGGGATCACCCGCACGGACAATTCCTCGCCCGACAGGTCGGCGCCGGGAAGCTCGAAGGACTCTGCAGATTCGGATTCGTCGACGTCGACGACGGCCGATTGGGCTTCGTTGCGCCGTGCCTTCAGTTCCTCGAGGGAGTCCTCGGAAACATCGTCGCTCTCAGTGCGCCGTGGGGCGTCGTAGTCGGTAGCCATTGTCCCCTCCGTGAAGCTTGTTGCAGCAGTGCTTTGTACCAGCGTCGAACGCATCCGCCAAATGATTCGTGCCCGTATTGACACCGGTTCTAATGTGATTTGCATCACACCTCGGACCCGATCACTTCCGCCGCCGGTCGGTAAGGGTGGCGACGGTGGCCTTAGAGTGCTCAGCGTGGTCGCGCAAATCACCGAAGGCACCGCCTTCGACAAGCACGGACGGCCGTTCCGCCGGCGCCGTTTCGTGCCCGCCGTGCTGATGTTCGCCGCCTTGGCAGTGGCGGCGCTGCTGGTGTGGGTGATGGCCCTGTCGCGCCCACCCGATATCCAGGAAGCGGCGGTCTGCAATCCGCCGCCGGCGCCGGCGGACCCCAACGCGCCCCCGATCGACCTCGGTGAGCAGGTGTCGCGCGAGTCGATGATCGAGGTCACCCCCGCCAAGCTCGCCGACACCCACATCCGGGTGCTCAACGCCAGCGGACAGGGCGGTCAGGCCGCCGAGGTGGCCGGCGCGCTGCGCGACCTCGGCTTCGCCGAACCCGAGGCGGCCAACGACACGATCTACGAATCGGTCCGGCTGCAGTGCCAGGGCCAGATCCGGTTCGGCCCGTCTGGGCGCGCCGCGGCCGCCGCGGTCTGGCTGGTGGCGCCCTGCACCGAGTTGTTCCAGGATCAGCGCACCGACGACACCGTCGACCTGGCGGTGGGGACGGATTTCAGCGAGCTGACCCACAGCGACGACATCGACGCGATGCTCGCCAGCCTGATGCCCGAGGCCACCCAGCCGGCCGACCCGGCGCTACTGGCCAAGATCCACAACGGCACCTGCTGAGTCGGCGGCCCGGCGTCAGCCTCCGTCGGTGACCTCGCCGGCCGCGAGCGCGGCCGCACGGGCCAGTGCCTCCTCGAACGCCGCACCGATCCCCGGCGCGGCCGCGACCACCAGCGTCCCGCCGTCGGCCGATTCGGACGATCGGACGTGTGCACCGGCCTCCGCGGCGATCAGCACACCCGCCGCGAAGTCCCAGACGTGCACGCCCTGCTCGTAGTAGGCGTCCAGCCTGCCCGCGGCGACCATGCAGAGATCCAGCGCACACGAACCGATCCGGCGCAGGTCGCGCACCTCGGGAAGCAGCTTCGCTACGATCTCGCCCTGTCGCCTGCGGCGGTCGCGCTGATAGGCGAACCCGGTGGCGACCAGGGCCATCGACAGCTCGCTGACCGCGTTGCAGCGCAACGGCGTGACGGCGCCGGCTCGCGACAGCCACGCCCCGTGCCCCAGCGCGGCCGAGTACACGGCGTCGGCCGCGACGTCGGCGACCGCCCCGGCCAGTGAGGCACCGTCACGCCGTGCGGCCACCGACACCCCGTAGGCCTCGATCCCGTAGACGAAGTTCACCGTGCCGTCGATCGGGTCCAGCACCCAGGTGATCTGCCCGTCGTCGGCGCCGACCGGCCCGCCCTCCTCCTCCCCGAGGATCGGCTCCCCCGGTCGCAGCCGCGCGAGCCGGTCCCGCAGCAGCCGCTCGGTCTCGGTGTCGACCACGGTGACGGGGTCGGTCGGGGTGCTCTTGGCCCGCACCCCCGGCGGCGCTCCGCCCGAGGCTGCGGGCCGCGCGCCGAACACCTCGACGCGGCGCCGCCGGACGAACGCGGCCGCCTCGGCGGCCAGTTGCGCGGCCACCGCGCGAAGCTGCTCGGGCCCGGACTCGATCGTCGCGTCGCTCACCCGTCCATCGCAGCACATGCGCGCGGCGCGGGGATGGGCGACTGGCATACATCGGAATTGGCGAGCCGATAGGGTGATCAGCGCGCGTCCTTGCTGCCCGACAAGCCGCCCATCTGCGCAGAGGAGCCTTGCATGACCGACACCGAGTCACCGGCCACCCCATCGCCCACCGGCGCGCAGCGGCGCGGTTTCGGCATCGACGTCGGCGGAAGCGGCGTCAAGGGCGGCATCGTCGACCTCGACACCGGAGCACTGATCGGCGATCGGTTCAAACTGCTCACCCCGCAACCCGCCACACCCGAGGCCGTCGCCAAGACCATCGCCGACGTCGTCGCCCACTTCGAGTGGGAAGGGCCGCTCGGCGTGACGTATCCCGGGGTGGTCACCGACGGCATCGTGCGCACCGCCGCCAACGTCGACAAGGCCTGGATCGGGGCCAACGTCCAGGAGGTCATCGGCGGCGCGATGGGCGGGCGGGCCGTCACGGTCCTCAACGACGCCGACGCCGCAGGACTCGCCGAGGAGAGGTTCGGCGCGGGCCGGGCCAACGGCGGCGTCGTGGTGCTGCTGACGTTCGGCACCGGAATCGGATCGGCGGTGATCCACAACGGTGTGTTGCTGCCCAACACCGAGTTCGGCCACCTCGAGGTCGACGGCAAGGAAGCCGAACACCGGGCCGCCAGCTCGGTCAAGGAACGCAAGGAGTGGAGCTACGAGCGCTGGACCCAGGAGGTGACAAAGGTGCTGGTCGCCATCGAGAACGCGATCTGGCCGGACCTGTTCATCGCCGGTGGCGGGATCAGCCGCAAAGCCGGCAAGTGGATCCCGCTGCTGAAGAACCGCACACCGGTCGTCGCGGCGGCGCTGCAGAACACCGCGGGCATCGTCGGCGCCGCGATGGCGGCGTCCATGGACGTCACGGCTACCGGCAGGTAACCCCTCCGGGCGGCTCGGCGGGCGCGTCGAATTTGCCGCTCGGCGCAGTCTCGGCACCTACTGTCGTTACAATGGTCACCGGCGGCCGCCCACCCGAGAGCGGCGAGGTATCCCGAGTGAGATCAACGCCGACATTCGACAGGGCCGACACCCACCGGTGGCGCACGTGTGCGCGCCGAGAACCGCACGACCGAAAGGCTGTACGTGGCAGCGACGAAGGCAAGCCCGGCAACCGATGAGCCGGTGAAGCGCACCGCCACCAAAACCCCCGCCAAAAAGGCTTCGCCCGCGAAGTCGGCGAACGGTGCCACGCCTGCCAAGAAGGCCGCCAAGAGCGCCCCGGCGAAAGCGACCCGGTCGCGCGCCGCCAAGTCCGCCGATGCGCCCGCCGGTCGCGGCCGCGCGAAGAAGGCCACCGCCTCCGCCGGCGACACCGAGGCCGTCGACGAGGAGCTGGCCGGCGAGGACCTCGGGAACGACGACGAGCTCGACGGCGAGCCCGGCGACGACCTCGACGAGTCGGACCTCGACCTCGACGATCTCGACGTCGACGAGGATTCCGAGGACTCCGAGGACACCGACGAGTCCGACGACACCGAGGAGTCCGAAGACACCGAGGACACCGACGAGTCCGACGCTGACGAGAGCCCCGCCGAGGCCACGGCCGACAGCGAAGCCGAGACCGCGCCGAAGGCGGCCGGCAAGTCCGCCAAGCGCGCGGCCGAGGAAGAGGAGATCCCCGAGCCGTCGGAGAAGGACAAGGCCTCGGGGGACTTCGTCTGGGACGAGGAGGAGTCCGAGGCGCTGCGCCAGGCCCGTAAGGACGCCGAGCTCACCGCGTCGGCGGACTCGGTGCGTGCCTACCTCAAGCAGATCGGCAAGGTGGCGCTGCTCAACGCCGAGGAGGAGGTCGAGCTCGCCAAGCGGATCGAGGCGGGTCTCTACGCGACCCAGAGGCTGCAGGAGTTCGCCGACCGGGGCGAGAAGCTCACCACGCAGGTGCGCCGCGACTACCAGTGGATCTGCCGCGACGGCGATCGCGCGAAGAACCATCTGCTGGAGGCCAACCTGCGCCTGGTGGTGTCGCTGGCCAAGCGCTACACCGGCCGCGGCATGGCGTTCCTGGACCTGATCCAGGAAGGCAACCTCGGCCTGATCCGCGCGGTGGAGAAGTTCGACTACACCAAGGGCTACAAGTTCTCCACCTACGCCACCTGGTGGATCCGGCAGGCCATCACCCGCGCGATGGCCGATCAGGCCCGCACCATCCGCATCCCGGTGCACATGGTGGAGGTCATCAACAAACTGGGCCGGATCCAGCGCGAGCTGCTGCAGGACCTGGGCCGCGAGCCCACCCCGGAGGAGCTCGCCAAGGAGATGGACATCACCCCGGAGAAGGTGCTGGAGATCCAGCAGTACGCCCGGGAGCCGATCTCGCTGGACCAGACCATCGGCGACGAGGGCGATTCCCAGCTCGGCGACTTCATCGAGGATTCCGAGGCTGTAGTAGCCGTCGACGCGGTGTCGTTCACGTTGCTGCAGGATCAGCTGCAGTCGGTGCTCGAGACGCTCTCCGAGCGCGAAGCCGGTGTGGTGCGGCTGCGGTTCGGCCTGACCGACGGTCAGCCCCGCACCCTCGACGAGATCGGCCAGGTCTACGGTGTGACCCGCGAGCGGATCCGCCAGATCGAGAGCAAGACGATGTCGAAGCTGCGCCACCCCAGCCGTTCTCAGGTGCTGCGCGACTACCTGGACTGACGCCCCACCCGGATCGTGCGCTCGATCCGCACCAGCGGCCTGATCAGCATCAGCGCCGAGATGGCCAGGTAGAAGATCACCGCGGCGGCGGGGAAGAACGCAGCGACGACGGTGGCGGCCACCAGCAGCACGGTGGACGGCCACTGCGTGCGCACGAGGCGGCGAAGGTCCGCGCGCCGTTCGGGCTCGGCCAGCCCCTTGGCGCGCAGGCTGTATGCGGCCAGCACCGTGAGCATGGCGTTGGCCATCACCAGGTTCAGCCCGAACAGCACCGCCGCCGGACGTTGTCCGGCCCCGGTCAGGTGGTTGGCCATCAGGCTGGTGGTGAACGGCAGGAAGCTGACGAACAGCAGCTTGATCAGGTTCAGCCCGACGAACACGTCGTCGCATGCCGACATGCACCGGGTCAGCTTCACGTGCGCCACCCACGACGCGCCGATGAACGCGAAGCTGACCAGATAGCCCAGGAAGGACGGCCAGTTCTCGGCCAGCGCGCTGAGCAGCCGATCGGGTGAGGCCGGAACGTCGAGTTCGAGGACCAGCAACGTGATCACGATCGCGTACACCCCGTCGGAGAAGGCCTCCAGCCGTCCGGTGGGCAGGGATAGGTCGACCCGACGCATGGTCCCTACCATGGCATGCCGGCCGGTCGATGACAGCTGAACCGACGTCCGCAGCGCCTGTGACACGCCGAACGACGGGCCCGGCGCGTTTTCAGCGCTTGCGGTCGCGCACCTTGTAGGTCGAGGGCCACGATTCCCGCGTGTCGTCGCCCACCAGCGGGACGCCCTTGCTGCCGATCCGGATGTCGTAGGCTTCCTTGCCCGCGCCGACCTCACGGTTGGCGTGCTCGGTGGCCAGGTAGATGAGCTGGTCGATCTCCGCCTCGGCGAACGCGACGAACGTCGTCTTGCGGACGATCTCCTCCGGGGGCGGCACCATCCGGTCCGGCAGCAGGCGGGTGAGCAGCGCCGCCACCCCCAACAGCGAGTACGGGATCACCCAGTAGCAGAGGAATGACAGCGGTGTGTGGACGTCGAGGATGGTCGCGTCGCCGTCGACGATCGGCGGGATCACCGAGGACGCCGTCATCCCGGCGAACGCGGCGATCCAGATCCAGGTCAGCACCGAGGTGATCCGCGCGAACGTCTCGCTCTCGATGACCTCCTTGGGCTGGCCGACGACGGCGAACTCCCGGACGAACGGTCGACCGATCAGTGCGCTGGTCAACGCCACCAGGAAGATTCCGGCGTTGCTGAGCGGCTGCAGCCACTGCTCCATGAACTGCCGGCTGACCGTGAAGGTGAGCACCGTCAAGACCAGGAATGTTGCCAGCGCGCCGATTTCGAGCGTACGTCCGGGTGATCCGCTGACCCGCGCCGCCACCACTGCGGCGACCGACACGGCGAGCGCGACGAGGACGGCGGTGTGGAACGGCACATTGCCGACCAGTACCCAGTACACGATCCACGGCGCGAAGCCGAAAAGTATGCCCACGACAGGTCAGTGTATTGATCGGCGCGGCCGGGCAGGCATGCACCCGCGTTACAGATCGGACGTAGGTTGGCACGGTGAGCGAGCGCGTCAACATCTCCTCCGCCTCGGAGTTCGAGGACCTGGTCGGCTACTCCCGCGCGGTCCGGACCGGTCCACACGTCGCGGTGGCCGGCACCACCGCCCCGGGCGCCGACGCCGGCACCCAGACCCGAGAAGCGCTGCGCCGCATCGAGACGGCGCTGCACCAGGTCGGGGCGGCGCTGTCCGACGTGGTGCGCACCCGGATCTTCGTCACCGACATCACCGGCTGGCGCGAGGTCGCCGCGGTGCACGCACAGGTTTTCGGCTTCATCCGCCCGGCCGCCACGATGGTCGAGGTGTCGGCGCTGATCTCGCCGGACCTCGTCGTGGAGATCGAGGCCGACGCCTACATCGAGGGCGCGAACCGGCCGTCGGTGTCGGGCGGGTAGGGCGTGATACTCATCACAGCGGACAGCGGCAGGGGTCCGTACAGATGTGGGAACAGCATGGCGTCGGGATCGCCGGGAACGCCCGGTTCCCACCTCACCGGGGCGGTCAGACGCGCGGCGTCGATGCGGATCAACAGCAGATCGGTACGCCCCGGGAAAATTCGGTTGGCCGGCAGGTGAACCTGCTCGGGAGTCGACAGGTGCACGAATCCGACGGCGTCCAGCGATTCCGGCCGGTGCTGTCCCGCCTGTTCGGCGATGCGCCATTGCGCGCCCGGGCACAGATGGACGAGGACCTCCGGATCCGAGCTCATAGCGCCCGCCTCTCACTGTCGCAACACCGACGCCCGTGAGACACGACACACCCGCAAAGCCCCGGGGAACAAGGCCGGAACCCCAAGCGTCTGACACAGTAGACCTACGTCGCTACACCCTATGGAGGTGCCATGACCGCAACGCTCACCAGTCCCGAACTGACCAAGGCTGACCGCTGCGACCGTTGTGGCGCCGCGGCCCGTGTGCGTGCCAAGTTGCCGTCCGGTGCCGAGTTGCTGTTCTGCCAGCATCACGCCAACGAGCACGAGGCCAAGCTGGTCGAGTTGGCGGCGGTGCTCGAGGTCAGCCCTCTGGAGCCGTAGCGGCCGATCGGTAATGCTGGACTGGTCATGAGTGACCAGTCAGCGCCGCCGGACACGCGGCCGTCCACCCGAGCCCGGCCGTCGCGCCATCACATTCGGCACATCACCCGCCGGACCCTGGTGAAGAGTTGGGACGATTCCATCTTTTCGGAGTCCGCCCAGGCTGCGTTCTGGTGCGCGTTGTCGCTGCCTCCCCTGCTCCTGGGCATGCTCGGCAGCCTGGCCTTCATCGCCCCGCTGTTCGGGCCCGACACGCTGCCGATGATCCAGGAGCAGTTGATCAGCACCGCGGGCCGGTTCTTCTCCCCCAACGTGGTCAGCGAGATCATCGAGCCGACCGTGCACGACATCGTCAGGGGCGCCCGCGGCGAGGTGGTGTCGGTGGGGTTCGTGATCTCACTGTGGGCCGGCTCGTCGGCCATCTCGGCGTTCGTCGACTCGATCACCGAGGCCCACGACCAGACCCCACTGCGGCACCCGGTGCGGCAGCGGTTCTACGCGCTGGGCCTGTATGTGGTGATGCTGATCGGCGCGATCGTGACCGCGCCGTTCATCGCGCTGGGGCCACGCAAGATCGCCGAGTTCATTCCGGACAGCTGGGACAATGTGCTGCGGTTCGGCTACTACCCGGTGCTCATCCTGACGCTGGTGGTGGCGGTCAACGTGCTCTACCGCGTGTCGCTGCCCAAACCGCTGCCGTCACACCGGTTGATCCTGGGCTCGGTGCTGGCCACCGTGGTGTTCCTGATCGCCACGTCCGGGCTGCGGTTGTACCTGACGTGGATCACCGCCACCGGATACACCTACGGCGCCCTGGCCACGCCGATCGCGTTTCTGCTGTTCGCGTTCTTTCTCGGCTTCGCGATCATGATCGGCGCCGAACTGAATGCCGCCATCGAGGAGGAGTTCCCGGCCCCGCACACCCACGCCAAACGGGTCCGACACTGGCTGGAGGCCAAGGCCGGGGAACGTAACGGCAACGCCGGCAGGGCGGGGGAACTCAATGACACCACCGGCCCCGAATCCCCCGCCGGAGAGCGGGACTCGGCTACTTCTTGAGCTGCTCGTAGATCCGTTTGCAGTCCGGGCACACCGGCGAGCCCGGCTTGGCCGACCGCGTCACCGGGAACACCTCGCCGCACAGGGCCACCACGTGGGTACCCATGACGGCGCTCTCGGCGATCTTGTTCTTCTTGACGTAGTGAAAGACCTTGGGAGTGTCGTCGTCTGTCCCGTCGTCGACGCGTTCGTCGGTCTCGGTGCGTTCGATCGTCTGGGTCTGCATGGCTCCATTCTGCCCTGCGCACAGGTGGAAGCAACGGGTCGGTCGGATCCCGACGGCGCGGCAGGCCCGGCGTTGAGCGTTTGTTGAGAAGCCGCGCCCCGCTGTTGAGCCGGCGTTTATGCCCGATCGGACACTTACTTCCCGAACGGACAAATCTTCGGAGGGGATGACAATGCAGCGACGAGTATCCACCTACGTCTACGCCGACGATCCGATCCTGCAGGCCGGGGTGATCAGTCAGCTCCGGATGCGTCCCGAGATCGACGTGGTCGGGTCCAGTGACCTCGATGACGTCGACGTCGGGATCGCGGTGGCCGATGCGCTCGACGAGGAGACCCGCAGGATTCTGCGGTCGCTGAAGAAGGCGGGCGTCTCCCACACAATCGTGGTACTCGGGGCATTGGACGAGAGCACCGTCGTCGATGCCGCCGAGGTCGGAATCGGCGGCCTGCTGCGCCGGTCTGAGGCCACACCCGACGCGCTGGTCCGCACCATCCAGAAAGTGGCCACCGGGCAGGGCGTCATTCCACCGGACCTGCTGGGGCACCTGCTGGGTCAGGTGGGCCGGCTGCAACGCCAGGTACTGGCGCCCCGCGGGCTCACCTTCACCGGGCTCTCCGACCGTGAGGTCCAGGTCCTTCGGCTGATCGCCGACGGGCACGACACCAATGAGATCGCCGAGCAGTTGTGCTACAGCCAGCGCACCGTCAAGAACGTTCTGCACGACGTCACCACGCGGCTGCAGCTGCGCAACCGCTCTCATGCGGTGGCCTACGCGGTCCGGGAGGGCCTGATCTAGGCGCACACCGGGACTCCGAAGGGGGAGATTCATGGATGATCGCAACCACGGCCGGCAGGACCCGTCCCCGCCGACGGAGCGGATGCCCTCGGCGCCACCGGCCGGCGATACCGGCGGCCAGCCCCTGGCCTGGTCCGAAGCCGGGCCGGCCACCGACGCCGAGCCGGCCTACGACGGACCGCCGGACTGCGCTGGGCCCCAAGCCGCCGATCCGGCACAGGGCATGCCGACCGAGCTGATGGCCGAACCCGCACCGCAGTGGTACCGGCAACCGTGGATTCTGTTCACCTCCGCAGCGACGGCCTTCGTCGTCGTGGCGTCGGTGCTCGCGGTGATGCTGTGGCCCCGGGACGGCTCGGACCCGCTGCCCGAAGGGACGAACGAGCCCACGTCGATCGTTCCGCCAGAGCCACCGCGGGAAGTCCCCACCGCCAGCGTTCCGCCCGAACCGGACCCCATCCCGCCCCAGAGCCCGGGGGTCACCGGCCAATACCCGGACTCGGGCGGCACGGGTCAGTACCCGGGCTCGGGCGGCACGGGAACCGTGACGACGCCCGCGCCGACGACACCCGCACCGGCGGGGGAACCCGAACCGACCGCCGTGCCCGAGCCGCCCGACGATTCGGGCACGGCCGGCGACCCGGATTCCCCCGCAGATCCTGAGGTGACCGAGGATCCGGACTCCCCCGAACCGGATCCCCAGGTGAACCCCGACCTCCCCGCCACCGGTGAAGGTGGACCACAGCTGGGCGATCCCAACTCGACGCCGGTGACCGACCCGCCCCCGCCATCCGGCCCCACCATGATCTTCCAGGTGACCCCGACGCCGTAGCCGTCCTCACCGGTGTCCTATCGGGCTGGGCGCGTTGCCCTTTCGGGCATCACGGGGTGCCTCCTGAGTGGTACCTGAGCCCGTCGCCGAGGGCATCGCCGACAGGAAAGGATGAGTACGTGATACCGGAGGTCGATCACGCGCTGCGGACCTTGATCGAGCGCGAGGCGGTGGACCCGGCCGACGTCGAGGTCGAGTTCGACGCTCCTACCAAGGATTGGGCCGGCCGACGCAATGCGCCGACCGTCGACGTCTACCTGTACGACATCAGGGAGGATCTGCGCCGACGCGAACGCGGCTGGCTCAACGAGTACGACGGCAACCGGATCGTCGCACGGCACAACCCGCCGCGATTCTTCAAACTGTCCTACCTCGTCGCCGCGTGGACCCAACGCCCCGAGGACGAGCACCGGCTCCTCAGCGACCTTCTGTCGTGCTTCCTTCGCTACGATGCCCTGCCCACCGATGTGCTCACCGGTTCCCTTGCCGAACAGGGGCTTCCGCTTCCGATCAGCGTGGCGTCACCGCCACCGGAAGACCGTTCGTTCGCCGACGTCTGGAGCGCGCTGGGGGGTGAGCTCAAACCGTCGCTGGACGTCGTCGTCACCGCACCCGCGTACACCGGACGGTCGTTCCCCGCCGGTCCACCGGTGCTGCGACCGACCGTGGTCGTCGCCGCGGGCCGCAACGGTGCGGAGCCCCGCGAGACACGCAGCCGCCCCCGCATCGACGATTCGACCGGCGCCACCGCGAACGCGCCCGCCGAGGTGCGCGTGCGCAAGCGGCGGCGCAAGCAGGGCTGAGGCGACGTCATGGCGGCCGCCCTGGACAGCATGCGCCTGGACAGCATGCGCTATCTGCTCGGTCGCGCGATGCTCGTCGAGGACCGCGTGCAGACCCTGGTGGCCCATCGGCGCTCCCATGACCCGGCGCCCGACGATCCGTTCCGTGGGCTCTACCTCAGCGACGAGGCCGTCGATGCGATGCTCTCCCACCACCCACCGGCGCCGGCGCCGTCGATGGGTCTGCGCTCAGCGCTCGAGGAGCGCGCCGATTCCGCCGAGGCCGCCGGCACGCGCCTGCGACTGCGCGACCTCGCACGCTCGGCGAACCTGTCCGACCACGACGTCGAGTTCCTGGTGATCTGCCTGCTGCCCGACGTGGACGCTCGCTTCGAACGGCTCTACGGCTATCTCAACGACGACGTCACCCGTCGGCGCGCAACGACCGGGCTGGCGCTCGAACTCGCCGGTTTGTCACCGCTCGACCCCGCGGCACGGCGCCGGCTGGCCCCCGGAGCGCCGCTGGTCGACAACTCGCTGATCCTGATCGACGACCTCGACCGGCCATTCCTCACCCGCGCCATCCGGATACCCGACCGGGTCGCCGGCTATCTCCTCGGCGACGACACCCCGGACGCCGCCCTGACCGAGGTGCTCATCGAACCGGTTGGGCTGCATTGCGATCAGTCTCGCACGATCGCGGCGGCGATCAAGGCGGGCGAGCGCCTCTGCTACGTCCGCGAGACCGTCGGCGGTTCCGGGGCCGCGGTCGCGGTGGATGCGCTGACCGTTGCCGGACAGCGGGTGATGTGTTGTGACGCTGTGCGGCTGGCCATGCATGGCGATGTGTCCGAGGCGGTGACCCTGCTGGGCCGGGAGGCGCTGCTGAATTCGGCCGGCCTGGTCGTGTCGCCGGTCGAGGCCTTCGCGCCCAACCAGAACGCCGTAGTCTACCGGCTGGCCCAGTTGCCCGTCCCGGTAGTGCTGACCGGCACCGCCACCTGGGATCCCAGATGGTCGGATCGGGTACCGCTACTGGCGGAGACCGTCCGGCCCACCGTGGCCGAACGGACCGAATTGTGGCAGCGCGAACTGGGTTCGATGGCTGACGTCGTCGATGTCGGTGATGTCGCCGCCCAGTACGCGTTCGGGCCCCGCCAGATCGCGGCCGCGATCACGGCGGCCGAATCGCTGGCCCGGGCCGCACACAGCACACCCACCGCCGGCGATCTGCGGCGCGGAGCCCGGTCACAGAACGCGGCCGGACTGGAGCAGCTGGCCCGCCGCATCGAACCCGCGGTGTCGTGGCACGACCTCGTGTTGCCCGACAAAGCGCTCACTCAACTACGCGAACTCACCGTCCGCGCACGCAACCGCGAAGTGGTGCTATCGGATTGGCGGATGCGGCCCGGTGGTGGCCGCGGCACCGGTGTGACGGCCCTGTTCGCCGGGGACTCCGGAACCGGCAAGACGATGGCGGCCGAGGTGATCGCCGGGGAACTCGGGCTCGACCTGTACACGGTGAATCTCGCCACCGTCGTGGACAAGTACATCGGCGAGACCGAGAAGAATCTCGAGCGCATCTTCACCGAGGCGTCCCGGGTCAGCGCGGTGCTGCTGTTCGACGAAGCCGACGCGATCTTCGGCAAGCGCAGCGAGGTGCGCGATGCCCACGACCGGTACGCCAACATCGAGAGCGCCTACCTGCTACAACGGATGGAGACCTTCGACGGATTGGCGGTGCTGGCCACCAACCTGCGCGCCAATCTCGATGACGCGTTCACCCGCAGGCTGGACCTCGTGGTGGACTTCCCGTTGCCCGATGAAGCCGCGAGGCTGGCGCTGTGGCGGGGCTGCCTCGCACCCCCGGTCCCCACGCTGGCCGACCTCGACGTCGCCGACTACGCCAAGGCATACGCGTTGTCCGGCGGCAACATCCGGTCCGCGGCGATCACCGCGGCCTATCTGGCGGCCGAGACGGAATCGGCGGTCGGTGACCGCCATGTGCGGGCCGCGGCGGCCCGGGAGTATCGCAAGCTCGGCCGGCTGCTGCCGGCCAACGGCGCACCGCTGAGGAGGTCGACATGAGCGAGCACGTCTGCGATCAATGCGGCGCGGAGAACGCCCCAGACGCACAGTTCTGCGCTACCTGCGACTTCTATCTCGGCTGGGACACCGCACCCGCGGCCCAGACCGACACCGGACCAACCGAACCTCGTTCCGGCGAACGGGAGGGCCGCACCGAAAAGCTGCAGGCCGTTTCGCCGCGCCCGCCCACGGATCCCGACGCGACGACCAACTTCCGGGCCGCCCGCGCCGCTGCACCCGCACGTGCCAGTGTGCCCGCGCCCGGCGTGCAGGTGCCGGCCCAGGAGGTCGCGCTGGATCCGACCACCGGGACGAGCTGTGACATCCGCATCCGCAACCGGTCGACGATCGTCGACGGCTACACCGTCGTCGCGACGAATCCACCTCCCTGGCTGACGATCTCGCATCCGGAGATCCGGCTGATGACCGATCGGGAGGATGTCTTTCCCATCACGCTGACCGTTCGCCCAGGGCCGGACGTAGTCGCTCAGCGCTTCCTGCTCAGGTTGCAGGTCTGTTCGGTGAACGACCCGACCGTACGAGCCGGCGCCCAGGTCGGTGTTGTGGTCCAGCGCGTCGGGGGCCCGGTGACACTCAGCGCCGAACCTCCGTTCGTGCGGCTCCGTGACACCGCCAAGGGCCGGTTCACGGTTCGGTTGGACAACAGCGCCAGCAACTATCCGCAGCGCTACGCACTGAGCGCCACCGATCCCGAGCGGATCATTCGGTTCGGCTTCCACCCCGGCGTTGTCGAGGTCGCCGCATACCGGTCGGCCCAGGCCTCGGTCGAGGTCGACCTCACCGATGTCCGACCGCCGAGCCCCGGCCAGCAGCAGAACCACACCCTGACAGTGGCCGCCGCAGGCGACGACGGCCGGGTCGAAACGGTGGTCAACCTCCTCCAGCAGACGTCCCACGCCCCGCCGGACGAACCC
The DNA here is from genome assembly GCF_019710635.1 of Mycolicibacterium xanthum. GTDB lineage: Bacteria > Actinomycetota > Actinomycetes > Mycobacteriales > Mycobacteriaceae > Mycobacterium > Mycobacterium xanthum. Next base: position 103,320 of record NZ_JAIFZS010000025.1, on the reverse strand, counting down.
GTACAGCTGCGACTCGAGCCGCGGGTGACCCGGCTGACCGATCAGACCGGCACCAAGGTTTCCGTCGTCGTCGACAACCGCCGCGGCAGCAAGGACCGGCGGGTGGTGTTCAAGGGGCGCGACCCCGAGGGACTGGTGCGATTCGGATTCTCCCAACCGCAACTGTATGTCAACGCCGGCGAACAGACCCGGGTGTACGCCCAGGTCGAGGCTCCCCTACCGGAACCCGGTGAGGCAGCGGAGCGTCCCTTCACCGTGCTGTGTCATGACGGCACCGACGAAAGCGAGGCGCCGGGGTCCTTGCACATGACCGCCAGCGCCTCTCCGATCACCACCGCGCAGATCGATCTGACCCCCGAACACGTGACCGTTCAGGACCGCAGACGAGGAAGAATGGTTGTGACGGTGGATAATTCGCGGGGCGCGCTGCCGCTTTCGGTATGGCTGTCCGGCCGGGACCCGAAAGGCGAGGTTCGATTCACCTTCACCCCCGCACAGCTCGAGGTCGCGCCCGGCGGCGTCGGGCAGGCCGCACTGCGGCTGGAGGCCCCGCTGCCCGGCAGCGGGGAGGCGGTCGACCGCGAGATCACCGTGAGCGCCGACGACGGCGTCGGCGAGGTCGAGGCCGAGGCGCGCTTCAGCCAGACGAAATCGGAGCTGCTGCCCATTCTGCGCATCGTGTTCACCTTTCTCGGTGGGCTGTTCGCCGTATGGGGGGCGTGGCGCGGTCGGTGGTTCGCCGAGTTGCCGAAGTATTTCCTCGATGTGCTCCCCGGCCCGGACGCCGTCCTGCGCCTGCCTGCGGGCGACACCCAGTCGGTGCTGTCACAGCCCGTGGGCCGGGCGGTGGTGCTGGTGCTCGCGGGGGTGATGATGCTGGGCATCCTCAGCGCCAAGGGCAGGATCACCGTGCTGGCCGGAACCGCGATGTTCATCGCGATGGGCGCCTACCTTCTCTACGCCCAATACGAGCTTTCCGCGGAGGGCCCGGCGTTCGGGGCGATCCTCGTGATGATCGGAGCCGTCGCGGGTGTGGTCGGCGGGTTGTGTATCAAACGCGGCGGCAAAGCCTGACCGCCCCTGCCGGGCTGATCAACTCGAGACGATCTCCCTGACATCGGGCCTCACCACCGCGCCGAATCTGTCCCAGGGGATCGTGAGTTCCACAACGCCCTCGTCATCGGGAGCGACCGCTCCCGGCGCGAAGAAGATCCGCATGCCCTCGGGTTCGGCGGTCCACTGTGAGAACGGTTCCTCCTCGGCGGGCAACGCGCTGCCGTCGAACGCGGCGCCCGCAGTCGACGTCGATCCCAGATCGTTGGCCAGCACCCTCAACCGGGACAGGCCCTGGTCGAGGTCGGTGAACAGCGATGCCAAGTTCATCAGCTCTCCGCTGTCGGTGTCGACCACCACGGTGTTGGTGAGCAGATCGGTCGTCAACGGGCTCATCTTGGTCGCCGAGCTCCGCAGCACGCCGCTGAGCACGTGTTCGCCGATCCGGACACCGCTGTCGGAGGAACTCTTCAGGAATGCGCCCGGCGACGCGTCCACCTGCTCCTGCAACGCGGAGTCCATGGCGTCGTTGAAGGTCTGGGCGACTTGGGGTTTCCCGCCCTGGACCTGGGGCAGATCCACGGCGACCGCGACGGTTCCAAGGAGCGTGTTGATCGGCTTCGAGGTGGCGGCATAGGGCTCAGCGGTTTCTTCGACCTCCGGTTCAGGAGGGTTCCCGGTACCGCCCGGGTCGCCGCCCGGCCCCTGATCGGTGCCCGGAGGTGTTGAGCCGTCCGGCCCGCTCCCTCCCGTGTCGGGCGATCCACCGCCCGGCGGTGGTTCCGGCGGCGGCGACGGTGACGTCGATGTCGCGATGGGTTCCGGGACGTGCGGATTCGCGAAAACGGCCCTGAGGCCGAAGATCCCCACGACGACGAGCACTATCGCACCGATCGCCGCCACCAGGATCCGGCCGCCAGTGATCAGCATGGCCTGTCCTCCTCAGTCAGAAGTCGATGCTGGACACCCGCCAGCCGCCGTCGGATCTGTCGGCGACCACCCAGGCCGTGTGCCGGGTTTCGTTGATCAGTCGGTGGTCGGGTGTGGTCGCCGACTGCACGATCACCACCACCCGGTGCGCGCGGTCGGCCGAGTTGGGAGGGGTCTCGTCGGCGACGAAGTACGCGGTGGCTTCGACGACGGCGCCGTCGGCGCGCCACTGCTCCCACTGCGACCCGGGTCCCGGCTCCGGCGCACCGCCGGCCTGCTCGGCGAGATCGGAGGTCAACAACCCGGACGCCCGCTCCAGCGCGTCGTTCGGCGAGGCGTCCTGCGCCGGCGCCCAGGTGAACATCGTCTCCAGGGCGGTGGAGATCACCTGATCCGGATCACTGCGATCGACCCCCGCGGGCGTGGAGTCGGGCACTGGATCCGATCCACAGCCCGCTGCGACGACGGTGATCGCCACCGCCACCGCCACCGCCGGGTTCCTCATGTCACCCGCCGGGCACGCGAGTCCGGATAGAAGTCGGCGATCACGACCCCCTGGTCGAGGTCGGTATGGACCATCTGCCCGTTGCCGACCGCGATCCCCACGTGCGACGGGCGGCCTCGACTGTCCCAGCCGCTGAAGACCAGGTCGCCGGGCCGGACATCGGCCATCGCCACCGCCTTGCCGACATCCCACTGCTGATCGGCGGTGCGCGGCAGCACCACGCCACCCTGGGTGCCCTGGGCCACCGCGAAGAATGTCAGCCCCGCACTGTCGAATCCGTCCTTGGTGGGACCCTCGACATCGCCGCCACCCCACACCCAGGGTTTCCCGGTGAACTCGGTGGCGGCATCCACGATCGATGTGACGCCGCGCACGCCGATCGACGGTGTCATTCCGCCGGTCCAGGGAGCCGCCGCAAACGCCTGCGCACGCTGCAGGATCTTGTACACGTAGGGCTGGGTCTGGGTGGTGTACTCACCGCCGGAGGGCATTCCGCCGTTGCGTTGCACCGCCCCGAAGCCGGCGTTGTAGGCGGCCAACGCCAGCGCCACCGGGTCGCCGATGATGGATCCGTCGGCGATGCCCGCCGCGCAGAGCCGGTAGTTCTCGCACATCAGCGCACCCTGCGACATGACGGCGTCGGGAATGCTGTTGACGTCCGGAGGCGGCCCGCTTCCGTCGTAGTCCTTGCCCCACGTCGACCAGGTGCCCGGCATGAACTGGGCCGGGCCCTGGGCGCCGGTAGACGACACCGGGGCGGTCGGCCCGTGCCGGAAGCCGTTCTCGGCCTCCAACTGTGCCGCCAGGACCGGCGCCGTGACGCCCGGGCAGAGGGCACCGGCCTTCAGCAGCCATGGCACGAATTCGGGTGGGACCAGCCCCGGTTTGAGGACTCCGATCTGGCAGTCGGCCGACGCCGACACGTTCTGCGCGACGGAGGGATCGGCCGGCGGCGCCTTCAGCAGGAAGGACGGGTCGACGGCCTGGCCCTGGGTGAGCCGGCCGCCTTCCCAGTACTCGAAATGCAGGTGAGGGCCGCTGGATTGACCGTTGTTGCCGATGTTGGCGATATGCTGGCCGGCGCTGACCTGCGTTCCCTTCCGAACCAGAACATCGGCGGGGTACATGTGGCCGTAGACCGTGGACACCAGCCCGTTGGCGGTGGTGCTGTCGACCACGATCCACTGCCCGAAGCCGCTGGCCGGGCCGGCGTCGGCGACCGTCCCGTCGAGCGCCGCGAAGATCGGCGTTCCTTCGTTGCCGGCGAGGTCGACACCCCGGTGAAAGCTGTTGCCGCGCGGCCCGAACGGAGATGACTCCACATAGGTGCCGTCGGCCAGCGGCTTTCCGTTGCGCGGACATGCGCCGACCGCTTCCGCTTTCGGCGACGTGACGATCGACAGCGCGGCCAGGCTCAGGCACAGCACGACCACGATCGCCCTCCTGTGCAGCGTGGCCAGCGCCGTCATGGTCAGCGTTCTCCCGCCATAACCGAATTCGTGTGCGTACCGGGTTGCGGCATGCACGTCTCAGTGTGGTCGCGGTGCTACGGCGCGTCAGCCTGCTGCCGGCGGTAGTGCCCTTTCGGACAGCAGGACTGCCCGAACGACTGTCGTGCTCGGCCGGGGTCGGCTGAACAATGAAGGCAGGCGTACGGGAGGTGACATGGGACGGATCATCGGTGTGCTGTTCACCGCGCTCGTCCTGTCCGCCACCGGATGCGGCGGCTCATCCGAGGAGTCGCCGCACTGGTCGGGGTCGGATGCCGAGGAGACGGCCCCGCAGGAAGCTCAGGACGTGATCGTCGACGCGCTGGCGACGATGTTCACCTGGCACCCCACCACGGATTCCTCCACGCTGGACGCCTACCAGCGCGCGCTGCCCTATCTGGGGCCCGAGTTGCAGGCCGGCAAGGACAACCGGGTCGAACGTGGCAACAGTGTGTGGTGGCAGGAGTGGATGCAGGCCGAGGCGGAGGTGACCGCCGACGCGCTGTTGGTCGCCGGAGAACATCCCGCCGATGAGGCTGATCGCGTCGAACGCGCTGTACGGCTCACCCAGATGGTGGTCGACCCGACCGGAAACGAGCTCGACTCCATCGTCATGGACATTCCTCGCGTGGTGGCGGAGCAGACCGCCGACGGTTGGCGCGTGGTCGAGATCAGCTTCTTCCCGGTGAACGAGTACCGCACCCAGGCCTGTCCGCCCGGGCAGTCGCACCAGCCGCCACCCGATGGGCCGTGCGCACCGAATCCCCCTCCACCGCAGAAGGTCTGCCCGGACGGCAGCACCGTTGCGCCCGATCAGCTGTGCCCGTCGGCGCCGCCGCCCACCACGCCGCGTACCAAGCAGTGCCCGGACGGCAGCACGGTACCCGCCGACCAGAGTTGCCCGACGCCGACCACACCGCCGCCGGTGACGACCACCACGACCACCGCCCCACCGGTGACGTGTCCCGACGGCAGCACCGTCTCCGCCGGCGAGACCTGCCCGCCGGTTGAGCCGCCGACCGTTGCGTGCCCCGACGGCAGCTCGGTCCTGGTGGGAGAACAGTGTCCGCGGATCCCCGTTTCGTGCCCCGACGGCACCACGGTGTACCCACCACAAACCTGCCCGGTCGCACCCCGGACGCCGAAATCGAGCGTCATCGTCCTCCCGCCGGCGACCGCGAACACGCCTACATCAGCGATTCCGCCCGTCCGGTGAGGCAAATTCAAGGATCTGGGCGCTACGTGAGGAGCGCGCTCCCCAGGCCCGGACCGGCTACCCTGGCCACCCGGATCCCTGCACCCGCCGCGCCGTTGTATGCGCTCGTCGCGGTCGCATGCGCTTGGCGCCGTCGTCGGGCTTGTCTCCGGATAGGCCCGTTCGGCTTGGGCTGTGTCCCCATCGGATGCCCCTACGGACGTGGTCACCGGCGGCGCCGGGCCATAGCGCCGACATTACGGGGCTGTCGTTGATCGTCGATGTGTCGACAGCCCACTGACCTGCACAACGGCAACGGGGGAACCGCAATGGATTCGACGACACGACCTTCACACGCCGCAGCACCTGTCGAGACGACCGGACACGGCGCATTCTCGCCAGCCGGCGTCTCCTGGGCCAGCGGCTTCGGCAGCCCAATCGCGGGAGGCACACTGCTGGCATTGGACTATTGGAATTGGGACAAGAAGGCCGAAGCCGGATTCGGCTTCGCCGCAGTCATCTTGGCGACCATCATGATCGCCGGGGCACTCACCTTCCTGATGCCCGTCGACATCTGGCCGCTGGGCATCTGGTACGTGGTCGTCTTCGGTGCCTACGCGGGAATCGGCCATCTCGTAGCCGAGTATTACCAGGGCACCCAGTTCGAAGCCCACCTTGCCGCGGGCGGCCAAAAGATTGCCGACTGGGTCAGCGCCGGTCTCGGAGTGGGCTTCGCCATTCCGCTGATCTACGTTTACTCCCTTGGCTAGCCCGCTCGACGCGGGCGACGGCCTGTAGCCACTGGAGGCGTACCGCTAACGTGAGGGGGAGAGATGGTTTCGCCTGGGCGGTACGTCGATCCGGCAGGATCGGGTCGGCAACGCTACTTCGACGGCGCTCGCTGGATGGAGAATTACCATCCACAGTCCGTCCCGGCGCCTTCGGCGTGGCCTACAGTTGATGGCCGGCACGGAACAGTTGGCGCATCCGACCGCGATCTGCAACGGAGTGCAGACGCGCCTACTGGGACGGCGCACAGTGGGTATCCCGCTACCGCAGCTATGACGTAGTGGAGTTCCCTGGCCGCCGGCCTTCCGGGCCTGAACCGGGCCGACTCGGAAGGCGTTTCGCTGCACGACTGCTGGACTGGTTGTTGATTGCATTCTTGGTGTTCCCCCTGCTGTGGTTGTACGCGGAGTCGGAGGACGCAATCGCAAGCTACGTCCTCGAAGTGATCCTTGCCGTGGTCACTTTTGGCTACTTTGTGGTCTTCGAGATCACCCTGGGCTGGACCCCGGCCAAGAAGGTTCTGGGTCTGTCCGTGCGCGGGCCCGGCGGCATGCCCAATCCTGTGCTCAGGCAGTCAGCTTTCCGCAACTCGTTCGAGTTGCTGGACATCCTTCCCATCCACCTTGTTCTACCGCTTGCCGCTGCCGACGCCGTCAGCTATTCGCTCTTCGGCGTCGTGTACATCACCATCGCCGCGACCATCCACTACAGCCCTACCAAAGAGGGCTTACACGACAACCTCGCCGGTGGCACCCAGGTCCTGAAGGGTGGACCATCTGTGAGAACCTCACCGCCTGGGTCCCACTGAGCAGCCGGGCACCGCCCCGCAGGTGCCCGTTGTGCGGCAGGCCGTCGGCAACGCCCCGACTCGATTTCTACGTGCGTCAGCGCGGATCTTGACACCGGCTTGCGGCCCGCGGGTGGTGCGTTGATTCCTCTACGCGCCAGGGTGTTTGAGCGATGACCCGCGCTGGGAGGCGGTGACCGCCGGCTGCCCGGTCTAGTTGGTGTCTGGTGCTGGGGGTTCGTAGGGGTCGTACCACCACCAGTCGGCGCGTTCGCCGGTGGGTCCACGGTAGGGCGGTGCCGCAGGTGGGGGTTGGGTGGGGGGGCGGGCCAGTGATGCGGAGCTGAGTTGTCGGCCGAAGCGGTCGGTGACGGTGATGCGGGGGGCGGGTCCGGTGATGGTGATGCCGCCGCGGTGATGCAGCCGGTGATGGTAAGGACACAGCAGCACCAGGTTGTCCAGCTCGGTCAGCCCGCCGTGTTCCCAGTGCCGCAGGTGATGAGCGTGCAGGCCGCGGGTGGCCCCACACCCGGGCACCGCGCAGGTGGGATGGCGGTGCTCCAGCGCGCGGCGCAGCCGCCGGCTGATCAGCCGGGTGGTGCGCCCGGCGCCGATCGGCTGCCCGTCGCGGTGAAACCACACCTCGCAGGTGGCGTCGCAGAGCAGGTATTGGCGCTCAGCCTCGGACAGCAGCGGGCCCAGGTGCAGGGCGGCGATCTTGTCCTTGACGTCCAGATGCGCGATCACAGTGGTGCGGTGCCCATGCGGGCGGGCGGCGGCTTCGGCGTCGAAGCCGGCCTCGACCAGCCGCATAAACGCGTCGATCGTGGTCGGGAACGGTGCCGCGGTATCGGTGGCGCGCTCACCGATCTCGTGGCCCCCCGGGCCGCCGGGGCCGCCGGGGCCGCGACCGTCCTGCCCGCCGTGACCGTCCTGCCCGCCGGTGTCGTGGTCACGTTTGTAGTCGGCGACCAGCGCGTCGAGGTGGGATTGCAGGGCGGCGTCGAACGTCGCGGCCTCCAAATGCGGCAGTTTGATGCGCCACCAGGTGTACTGCTCATCGCTGCCCTTACTGATCGTGGCTCGTGGCTGGAAGCGGGGATCGGGCTCGGGGGTGGGGCGGGGTTCGAGTTTGACCGCGGTGCGCAGCTGGGTGACCGTGGCGTAGCGGGCCAGCTCGGCGTAGTGGTCATCGGAGCCCTGTCCGGCGCGTTCGGCGATGACGCCGACCTGATCCAGGGACAGTCGGCCTTCCTGCAGTCCGGCTACGCAGCGCGGGAAATCGTCGAGGCGCTCGGCGATGGCGGTGATGGTCTGCGCGTTGTTGGGGGAGCAGCCGGTTTTCCAGGCCATCAGCGCGGCCACCGACCGTGCTCCGGTGATGCCCAACAGCTGGTGGCGGTCCAGTTCGGCGGCGATCTGCACGATGCGGCCGTCGATCGCGTTGCGCTGACCCGCCAACTGCGACAACTCGTCAAACAACGCATCCAGCCGGTCAAGAGGACTCAGCCCCACCACCCCACAAGCAGTCGACGAAGACATAACCTCAGCATGGCAGTCCCTACCGACAAATCCGGGCAGCCTGATCAGGGTGCCAGTGCAGGAGGCCCAAAACCGAACAGCAACAAACTAACTCGCTGCGATGGCTGAACCCAGAACTGTGAGCGAAGTCTGCTTTGATGCAACCCGGATTCATCGGCGTCGCGATACAATTGTCAGTTCACGGCAGGTTGGTCGAGCAGCGGCCTCGGTCGGTCGACTGCGACAGTGCATCCTGTCGATGTTTGGCAGACTTGAGCCGGCCGGCAAGCGTTCGATCATGCTCATCGAGCCGAGGTGCTCACCGCGTTGACGAATCGGGGCGACAAGGTATACCTCGAGAACACCGACATGCTCGGCGTTGTAACACCAAAGCGTATGGCCACCACAACAGTCCGTCTGCAGCCATGGCGGGCGCCCGAAATGCGGATCATCCGCGCACAGGATCAGGAACGAGCACGAACCCGCGTTGCGTACGCGGCGCGGTCCACTCGCCGGTGTGGCCACACAGTAGGCAACTGAGTCGTCGGTGGCGCTGCTCGCGCCACCGGCATCGGTCCCATGTGACCGCTGGGCGGGAGACAATCTGGGCGCGCCCGTCACAAGCCGGGAAGCGCACGAGGATCTGCTCACCGAAACAAGAGCCGCTTCAGGGGCCAGCAAAGCGATGGCCCTCTCCGCCCGCAGTTCCCACCATTCCGTCATGTCGCCTCTTCCGAACGGCCCGTAAGAGATCAGAACCATTTGGGGTGCGATCGCGAAGAGCCTGATCCAGCCACTGCGGGAGCACGCTGCGTTGTGGCGACAGTTCTCCCCTGCGGTTGCCCGAAGGGGAAAACCGACGGTGGCGCTTCGGCTTATCGTGATAGCGGTGAGGCGCGTTCAGCAGGAAGTGCCGCAGTCTGATTCGAACACCGGAGGGCAGCGGCAGAAGACCGCGGGCCACTCGGGCGGGCTGCTGAGCCTCCAATGCGCTGCGGGGAACCACGCGATCTCGGTCCTTCTCCAGCGTGCGCCCGGCGAGGACGAACAGACGAAACCTCGCTCGCCCGGCGTGCTCGGTGATCTGGCGTCGGATGTGTTCGGCGCCATCGTGGGCACCGAGACGGGTGGCAATGTCAGGGAATCCACCATGCACACCGTCGCCGGCGTGTCGGCGTCCTACGCAAGCGCCTCGCAGCATATCGCGTCGCGAACGGTATCAACGCTCAAGAAGATGTCCGACGAGCAGCTCGACGAGCTCGACCTGAGCCGCAACGACGTGAAGGAAGCAAACGCGATCACGTACCGTGTCGGCATCATTTGGGACATCGCGGTCAACGGCTCCGGCGTCGAGACGGTGCCGACGCTGAAGGCGCGCATCGCAGACCGCGGTAAGAACTGGCTGGCACGAAGCAGACTCACCGACGCCGACCTGGAAGGTCTGCTCCTCAGCCGAAAAGTATTCAACGAGCTACGCACCACGATGACGGCCCACGGGGGGCGTAGCGCGCTCAAGAAGGACGAGAACCTGCGGGCCAAAGTCGCCGACCAGTTCGCCGAAACGGATGGTGCGCGGACCGCCAATCTGCGCGCCGCCGATATCCGGGTCTACATCATCAAGGGCTTCGGCGAGGACGCCGCCGCCTGGCAGCGGGTCGCCTTGACCCGCCCGAAGGCGGACGGGAGTCAGGACGATCTGGGCGCCCGCATCGAAGCGGCCGCCGAGGGCGAAGGCGGCTGGCGGCTTCCGCGCGTCGACATCGAAGGGGCAGTGCGACGTATCGTCGCAGCAAACCCGCAGCTGTCCGACGAAGACGTGCTCGAGCGTGCGGTGGCTCACCAGTCCCAGCACGCCGTCGACCGCAGCTCCAAATACTGGACGCGGACGCTCGCCCGGTTCCGCCAGCTGCGCTCCGACCGTGCGGGCGGCAGCCCCTGGCAACCGCCCGGGGCGGAGACCCCCACCAGGCCGGACCCTACGCCAGTGCCGAGCCCGGAACCTGCACCGCAGGCACCGTCCGGTCCTTCGGCGGCGCCCGACGATCTTGCGGGTGCGCTCGACCTCGCGCGCTCGCCCCTGACTACCGTCATGGCCACCACAACCCTGCTGTCACCACTGCAACTCAAGGGCTCGGTCGGGCGCAACGGCGACAACAAGCCGCTCGAGCTGGCGGCTGTGCTACTGCGGTTCATCGGCCTCGGGAGAGCCAAGCTGTCGATCAGCGCCCAGGCACTGGTCGACGCGATCCGGCTGTTCCAGCAGCAAGAAGCCGGCATGAAAACCGGGGATGGGCGGATCGACCCGGGCGGGAAGACGCTGGGTGCGCTCAACCGCGTCTGGTCAGGCGGGTCAACCAAGTCGACGCCGCCCACCGCACCCTCCCCCGAGCCGTCGCCTGACCCGGTAGCGCCCGCACCCAAACCCGATCCGACGCCAGCGCCGGGACCATCCACGACACCACCGAAATCCTCTGTTGCGCTGCCGCTATCCGGATCGGTCGGATCAGGCGGCGCGAACCACTCAGCCGATGTCGCCGCGGTACGTCGACGACTCGGCGAACTCGGCTACCAGGCGGGCGACACCGACGAAGGGCTCACCGCCGCGATCAAGAGCTTCCAACGTGACGCGCTGAACACCGACGGTGATGGGCTCGTCTCGGTCGCAGGACAGACCCACAACGCGCTGATCATCGGAGCCGGAGCGGGCACCGGAGCCAGCGACACCGAGGTCGCCGGGGTGGTAGCCGCGCACACCAATCCCGCCGTGGTCGACCTACGATTCCGGATCGAGAGCCTCGAGACGTTCCAGCGATCGATCGCGCAGGTCGCGAACGAAGAGCAGGGCGCCGCCCGCGACGAACTCGTGGACAAGATCGGTGAGCTGCGCGCCCTGGTCGATGGCCTCGACAGCGCCGGCCTTCCCGCCGCGGAGCTCCAGGCGGTGCAGACCTGGGCGCATCGCAGACTGAACGCGTTGTCGCCCTATTACTCCCAAGGGCGCAACGTCAACTTCCTCGAGACCTCGGGCAAGACTCGCACCTGCAATCTCACCTGCATGGCGATGGCGCTCGAGGCGCTCGGCAAGGGCACCTCGAGCTACGGCGGGGACCGCGAACTACTGCAGAGCATCCGCGACTACAAGGGAACGGGGAAGCACTACAACTACAAGCGCGAGTTCGACCGCGAGACCAAGTACAGCGACAGGGTCGGTGAGGACCTCGACGGGTTGCGCCTGCCGGACTTCCTCCAACTGGCGATGGTGGCTCGCAACATGGCCGCGGGAAAGGACATTCGCGGCGCGGTCAAAGGCGCGTGGGACGACATCCTGTTCCCGAGCCGGATGGCCGAGGTGGCCGTCAAGTTCGGGGTGTCCGCGTATGTCCGGGACGGACTCGGATCATCTGTGTCGAACCGGCACGACCGTCACGTCGAGGCCATCGGAGGGCTGCTCGACTCCGGCGCCCAGATTGTCGCGTTGACACCCGGGCATTTTGTCCGCGTCGAGGCCATCACCGACAGCGGACTGAAGGTGGACGATCCCGGACGGTCCTCCAAGCGGGACATGATCGTGCCGTGGAGCAAGACCGGCAGCTATATCCGAAAGCTGCTGGTGATCGGTTGAACGCCTATTCTCGTCAGGGCCCGCTGACCTGGGCTGCCGCTTCGATGCCGGCGTGTCAACTACGCCACGGCCTTCCCGCCGTGCAGGCATTCGTGACCAGAACTCGCCCCTAACGGAGGCTCAGGACAATTCTGCCGTTCAACGCAATGTCGACCCGCCGCCAGGCCACATTCTCGGTCTGATCCTGCTCACCTGATTCGCGCGCAGAGGTCTCGCCATGCCCGGTGACGGTTATCTGCTCATCTGGCACAGCGAAGCCGGGGACCACGTCCTTGATCTGCTGAAGCACATTTTGCGACCGAGAAAGTGACAGCTGCATGTTGTGCTCGTCTGTGCCCGTAGTGCTGGCGTACCCATCGATTCGCATGTTCGTGTTCGAGCTTTCGAGAGTACTGAGGTGCAGCGCTGAGATTCGTCGCACCTCCGCGATACCCTCCGCGGACAGCAGCGGATCGTCGATACCGAAATGAATTGCTTCCGAGGCGGTGAACGCTGCTTCGCCGCGCACCTCTGGCGGAGGAGTGAGGTTGGCACGGATTTCATCATCGGTTCCGCCAATCCAACCTGCTGTACCGCCCGCCTCGATACCGGCGTGCATACCGACCTCTGCGAGCGCTCCGAACCCAGGCAGCGGAAGGGGAGGCAAAGAGCCGTCGCCCCAAACTGTCATCATGGCAGCGCTGCCGCCTCCACCAGCGCCGACCGAGGCGGACGCCTGAACGCCGGTGATCAAGAAGGGTCCGTTGAAGTTCTGCGGATCCCAGGGGTATGGAGTCTCGAACGTCGACCACGGGGTGATTAGATTTGTGGTGAAACCACCTGATGCACCGAGGGAGAACTGCACAATTCCCATGCCCAGTTCTCGCCGCCACACTGGCTCGGTGTTGTCTGCAGCGTCAGGACCGTCACCAAGATATTCGATCTCGAAGGTTCCTTCCATCAAGCCTGCGCCAGCCAGCAGGTCACCGCTGAAACCCCACAAATTGATCGCGTAGCGGTACGTCCTCATCTGATCGGTGCCACCGTCAGACCGGAAGCCCAATAGCGATTGAACGTCCCGGGTGAACTCCGGATGTCCGATTACTAACAGCTGCAACCAATTCCAGTACGATTTTTGGTTGCCCTCATGGGTGTAGAGGTCGCACATCAACTTTTCCATGACTAGCCGGCGCACGAGGGGGCGCTGCTCGTGGGCGTGCATCGCAAAGATCTTCGCAAGGCAATCATCGGCGTGACTGGCTGGAGCAATCCTCACGATGTCGCTGTCTTCAGTCCAGTAATCGCGAATACGTCGTTCTAGGATTTCCAGGTTGTGATTTAGATTCTCGTGCTCCTCGCGATCCAGCGGTGCAGCCACGCCGGCTGCAATGATTTCGCGCACCCCGTCGGGCAATGCGTCAATCGCCTCCTGCGGCGGTCTCGGCGCGGTAGATACTTGCTCAAATTCGTGAGACCAGCCGCCCGAGGACATGGTGAGCAACGGGGAACCCTTGCTGCCCTCACGGACCGTGAGAAAGCCGCTGGAAACGTAGCGCCCCGTCGCCGAATCGTACTTATGGTAGCGGAACTGCGTCTTTCCACCCTCCTGGCCGACAAGGTCCGCGGTGATGCGGCGCTGAGTCATCGACTGAGTTTGCCGACCGGCGAAGGTCAGGGATTCGCGGTTCTGGTACCACCCCTCCAAGTGATATCCAGCCTGGTTGAATTGCAGCGTGGTCCGGTTGTAGGCACCCGGATCGATAGCTTCATAGCTACCGGTGATATTCAAAGGGGTGGTCTCGGGCAAAGCGATAGATTCGGCGCCTGCGTCCAACGCCCGCTGCAGCCGCAGGGCGGGTAGCTTCACGGCTCCGGCGGTCGCGCGGTTACCCACAAGATTCTGCAGGCTCACCACCGTGGCGAAGTCGGACAGCCCGGCAGGAAGGGTTGCCGGCGACCGTTGGCGGGCTGCGGAGCGGTTCTCGGGCTTGGTGGTTTGGCTACTGCCGTACTCGCCGCAAGGCCGTACAGCGCGCATTGGTGACCTCCGTCAACGTAAGAGCTCGGCTAGGCCGATCCGTCCTTGAACTCGTCCTCTTGCCGCTGGACGTACGTCTGCACCATCTCATCTTCTTCCTCGGGCGCCTCCTCCTGACGCTGAAGCTCCGGCGCCACCCGATACGCATTGGCCACCGCCTCCCGCTCGAACCGGTCCAAGGGATCACTGATTTTGACTCCCCCGCCGGCGTCGCTGCCGTCCACCGGACCACTGCGCTGCTGCACCACATGGGTGAGCTCGTGGGCGAGCATGTGCCGGCCCGAGTCGGAGCCTGGGTCGTACTTGCCGTGCTGGAAGACGATGTCGGATCCCACCGTGTACGCCTGTGCATTCACTGATTTCGCCGAGTCGTGCGCTGCCCCGTCGTTGTGGATGCGGACGTCACCGAAGTCATGGCCGAAGCGGCTTTCCATATCCGCGCGCACATCGGCTGACATCGGCGACCCGCCGGTGTTGATCACGTCCTGAACGGGGGAAGTCTCCTCCTCCACCAGCCCCGCCACCCCGGCGTTGCCGACGGTCCGCTGCAGGCCCATCAGGGCGTCCGGGCCGGCCGCGTCGAGCCGACCCGACAGCGCGGCCCGCAGCGAGACGGCATCGGGCTCCTCCAGCCGGGACGCTCTGGGCCGTAGCTCCGATTCTGTTCCATGGTCATGGTCGTGGGCATGCATTTGGTCCTCGCCTCCCTCGGATGGGACAACGATCCACCCGATCCGACGACAATGGGAGACACGACCGCGAGTGCGACAGGGCAGCATCGAATGCCCGAAGGGGCAACAAAGCAGCTGCTGCCCCAAAGTGCACCAGTGGATGCCCGCGCGGCAGTCCGCTCGATACTGACGCCCGAATGCCAAGCGGCGCAACATCATGACCAGCCCATCGCAATCACCGAGGAGGCAAAATGCCGACGTATCTTTCGCCGGGCGTCTATGTCGAGGAAACCGACTCCGGCTCAAGGCCTATTCAAGGCGTGGGGACCGCCGTCGCGGCGTTCGTCGGCCTCGCCGAGAAGGGGCCTTTCAACAAACCCACCCTGGTCAGCAACTGGACCCAGTACAACAAGAATTTCGGCGGGTTCGTCGAGGGCGCATGCTTGGCCGAGTCCGTCTTCGGATACTTCCAAAACGGTGGCGGCAACGCCTACGTCGTGCGCATCGGAGAAGGCGCCAATGGCAATGGCTCCAACGGCGCCCAGAAGCAGGTCGAGTCTGCTCCGCAGGGCGTGCTGGCCAATTACAAGGTGCTGGCACTGGACCCACACACCCCACCCGACACGGTGCGCGTCGAGGTCACCGAGTACCACAACGAGGGCGAAGAGCACCCGGCCGGACTGAAGCTGGTGGTGCACCGCGACGGCGACGTCGTCGAGGAGTTCCCCGGCGTCACCACCGGCCGTGGCAAGGCCAACATTCAGACAGTCGTCAACGCGTCCTCCAAATTCGTCACGCTCGAGCAGATCGCCGGACGCACCGCCGAGGACCTGCACGCCGGCATGCAGGTAGCCCTTGCCGCGCCGGCCGAGGTGGCGATGGCCAGTCCACCCGCACGGCTCAGCAGCGAGGACTACATGGGCGACGTCGAGGATCGCAGCGGCATAGCTGGTCTGGAGGCTGTCGACGAGATCACCATGCTCTGCATGCCCGACCTGCTGACCGCATACCAGCGCGGCGCCATCGACCTCGACACCGTGCAGGTGGTGCAGAGGGCGATGATCGACCACTGCGAGTTGATGGGTGACCGGATGGCCATCCTGGACCCGCCGCCGGGGCTGAACGCCCAGCAGGTCAAGGAGTGGCGGGTCGACAAGGCCGGCTACGACTCCAAGTTCGCCGCACTGTACTGGCCCTGGCTCAACGTCGCCGGCCACAAGTGCCTGCCCCCGTCGGGATTCCTGGCCGGCATCTGGGGCCGCAACGACGACACCCGCGGGGTGCACAAGGCTCCCGCCAACGAGGTGGTCCGCGGAGCCATCGGCCTGGAGACCCAGATCACCCGCAAGGAGCACGATCTGCTGAACCCGGCCGGCATCAACTGCATTCGTGCGTTCCCCGGCCGGGGTATCCGCGTGTGGGGCGCACGCACCCTGTCCTCCGACTCGGCGTGGCGCTACCTGAACATCCGGCGGCTGTTCAACTACCTCGAGGAGTCGATCCTGGAGAACACCGACTGGGTCGTGTTCGAACCCAACGACCAGGCGCTGTGGGCCAAGCTGCGGCGCACCGTCAACGCCTTCCTGGTCAACGAATGGCGCAAGGGCGCGCTGTTCGGCCTGACCCCGGCCGAGGCTTTCTATGTCAAGTGCGACGACGAGACCAACCCCGCCGAGGGCATCGACGCCGGCGAGGTGGTCTGCGAAATCGGCGTAGCCCCGGTCAAACCCGCCGAGTTCGTGGTCTTCCGGCTCTCTCAGTTCTCCGGCGGAACCAGCCTGGTCGCCGAGTAACACCAACGTAGAAAGATAGGTGACAGTCATGGCGCTTCCCGAAAACGACAGCTCGGTGGGCCATTCGTTCGGTCTGGAATTCGACGGCATTCAGATCACCCACATCACCGAGTGCACCGGCCTGAAGATGGAGCAGGACGTCATCGAGTACAAGTCGAACACCGCCTCCGACGGCAAGTACCTGATCAAGAAGCTCCCCGGTCGCTGGAAGGCCGGCGAGGTCACGCTGACCCGCCCCCTGACCGACAGCAACAGCTTCGAGAAATGGGTCAAGGACGCCCAGATCGGCAAGATGACGGACGCCCGCAAGGGCGGGGCGATCATCGTCTACGACTACGAGGGCAACCCGCTCAAGCGCTACACGATCACCAATGCGTGGCCCAAGAGCCTCGAACTGGGAACGCTGAAGGCCGGCGACACCAGCGTGCTGACCGAGAAGTTGGTGCTCACCTACGAGCAATGCGAGCCCGAGGGTGCGTAGGGAACGCGGGTACGGTGCCACCGCCCTGACCGATCCGCCCGGGCAGGACGCCGTCGATGACGCCCCGACGATGCGCACCGAGTTCCCGTTCCTCCTGCCCCGCGGATACGTCGACGCGTCGGGAACCGTGCACCGCCGAGGCGTGATGCGGCTCGCCACGGCACGAGACGAGCTCACCTCCCAGCGCGATGACCGGGTAAGGGAGAGCCCGAATTACCTTGCCGTGGTGCTGATCAGCCGGGTGGTCACCGAGCTCGGTGGGATCGAGGACGTGCACGCGGGCATCATCGAGAACCTGTTCGCCTCCGACCTGGCCTTCCTGCAGGACCTGTACCGGCGGGTCAACCAGGACGGACACACCCACGCACGAGTCACCTGTCCGGAATGCGACAACGAGTTCGCCGTCGACGTCGCGGGGAGCCGCCTGGGGGAATCGTGACGTACGGGGCCGACCAACTGCACGAGGAGGTCTCGTACATCGCCTACCACCTGCACTGGCCGCTACACGAGCTGCTCGACCTCGAGCACGCCGACCGGCGCTGCTACGTCCAGCTGGTTCGGCGGCTGGTAGCACGGGACCAACCGGAGGGGTGAGGATGCCGAAATGGTGGCCCTGGGGTCGGTCCGAGGACCCCCACGAGGCCAAACGGCCCGAGCCCGAGCCCGAGCCGGCCGCGCCGCGGCGGGAGTGGCGGCACGTACCCCCCGTGCAGCGCAGCGTCGGGCCGGCCGAACCCGTAGCCCGGTTCGCCGGGTTCACCGAGCAGCTCACCACGTCGCAGAACCCGGGACTCACCGGTGCGCTGCCGCTGCTGTCGACCGGGCACGACGAGCCGCTGTCGATCCTCGACCTGGGGCAGGGCAGCTCCCCGGCGACGCGGCCGAAAACCGCACCCACATCGACCCCGCGCACCTGGGCGCCGTCCCCGGCCGCGCTACAACGCGCCCTAGGCGGCACCACCACCCCGGTGCAGCGCGCGCCGGAATC
This sequence comes from Mycolicibacterium xanthum, assembly GCF_019710635.1. Classification (GTDB taxonomy): domain Bacteria; phylum Actinomycetota; class Actinomycetes; order Mycobacteriales; family Mycobacteriaceae; genus Mycobacterium; species Mycobacterium xanthum. The sequence continues at coordinate 85,478 of NZ_JAIFZS010000025.1, read as the reverse complement.
CGCGGTGCCCGAACCCACAGCCCCGGTGCGCCGGCTGTACTCGGTCGCACCACTGCCGGACGCCCGGCCGGCCGGCTCGCTACTGGCCGCACCCAGCCCGGACGACCGGCGCCCCCTGGCCGTCGCTGCACCCGACACCGCCACCGCGAGTGGGACACCCCGCGACGCCGGGCCGGCTCCTGCACCGGCCATCCAGCGTTCCCTCGAAATCGCCGACGGCGCGACCGAGCCTCCACCCGCCGCGCGAAACCAGGCGATCGAGACGGCGGCAACACCGATCAGCCTTCCTGTCACCGGGCCGGCACCCGTCACGACTGCGCCCCACCCGCCGACGGTCACCACCCCTGCCCCGCCGGCCATCCAGCGCAGCCTCGCGGGCGTCGAACCGCCCCGGCCGCGAGAACTTCCGGCCGTCCGGGCCGCCGCGGCGGACTCCCCAGATCCCCCGCGGCCGAAGGGCGGCACGACTGCACCCCTTCCAGTGCTGCGGACCATCGACTCACTCGCCACGGTCCAGCGCGCGGCCGATGCCGGCACCGAACCAAGCACCCCAACCAGCCTCGGCGACCCGGCGCCGAGGCTGACAGCCGTACAGGTCGAGGCCCCGGTATGCAAAGCACCGGCGCAGGTTCCGGCCGGCCCGCTCGCCGCGCTACCCGTTTTGCGTGCCGTCGACACCGCCCAACCCGACAGCGCCCAACCCGACAGCGCACCAAAGGTGTTCAGGGACAGCGCACTCTCCACCGCCGATGTCCGCCCGGCACACACGCCACCCCCCGCGATGCACCCGCCGGCCCCCTCGGTGCAACGCATCCCGGTCGTCGACGCCGAACCGACGCCACAACGTCTCCCGGCCGTCGACGCCGGACCCTCGCCATCGCGCGCCCCGGCTCGCTCCGTACCGAATTGGCCGTCGAGCCCGGCACTCTCCGTCGAGAATGCCCCGGCGACAACGACGCCGACGCTCGGGCCCCGCCACGGCGGGGCGACCGCCGTCCCAACGGTCCCGACGTCGTCGATGGCGTCGACGACCGCACAGCGGTCCCTCGCGCTACCGGTGGTGCAGCGCGCGGCGGACGCCGGTGATCCCGCTGCCGCCCTGGCACCCGACCAGCCGGCGGCCCGGGGACGAATCCAGATTCTGCCGCCGGTGCGCCGCAGCGAGACCCCCACCGCATCGGACAACCCCGCCCGGTCGGTGCTGTCGGAGAGCCCGCGGCCGCTGGGCCTGCAGCGGATGTTCGCCCAGCAGGGCTTCGGCCCGTCCGACCGGTCCGCACCGGAGGACCGCGGATCAGCGGCCGTCCTGGCACCGTCAGCGGCGAGCTACGACCGGGCCACCAACACCATCACGTTCGCACCACCGTCGATCCAGCGCACCACCGAAACCTCTCCGCCCCCAGCCGAACCGACACCGGCCCCATCCGCCGTGAGCGCACCTGCGGCGCCGCATCCCGAGACCCGGACCGACGACATCGAGGACTTGGTCGACCGGATCTACGACCCGCTGGCCGCCCGGCTGCGGGCCGAACTCTGGCTGGACCGCGAGCGGGCCGGCGCCCTGATGGACCTGGGCCGATGACCGAAGGGAGCAACGATGGCTGACGACGCTTTCGTCGGCGTCACGTTCGCCGTCGAGCTGGACAAGATGCAGGTCGGCAGGTTCAGCAGCTGTGAGGGACTGGGCCTGGAGGTGGTGCTCGAGCAGCGTGAGGAAGGTGGCAACAACGGCATGGTGTGGCAGCTGCCCACCCGGCTGAAGTACAGCAACATCAAACTCAGCCGCCCCATCGGACCCGACAGCGAGAAGCTGACCGCGTGGATCATCAAGGCGCTCAACGGTCTCGAACCCACCACCGGCGTCATCTCTGCCCTGGACACCGAGGGCAGGCTCGTCGTGGAATGGTCGCTGGAGGGTGTGGTGCCGGTTCGCTGGACCGGCCCGAGCCTCAACCTCGACTCGGCCAAAGTGTTCACCGAGACACTCGAGATCGCCCATCACGGGTTCACCCCGAAGGCCGGTGGATGATGGCCGGCAAGGGAATCGCGTTGCAGGCCGAAGGTACGCCGAAGGCCGACGAGATCGTGCCGGCGGTGGGCGCCTCACCCGTGCGGGCCTGCCTGGAATTCTTCGAGCCCCGACACAACAAGGGCGGGTCACCGCAGTTGGGATCATCGGCGGGAAAGGTCGATTTCCAGTTCAACCCGAAGGAGGTTTCGATCACCAAATCCGCCAAGTGGGAACGAAAGACGAGCAGAAGCAAGAAGTCCGGACCGCCCGAATACAGTGGCGCCGAACCGTGCAAGCTGTCGCTGGAACTGTTCTTCGACTCGGCCATGGACACCGGCATCGACGTCGTCGCAGCGGTCGACGACCTGTTCCGCTGCTGCGTGCCGTGTGACGCATCGACCCAGAGCGACAAGCCGATGCCCTACCTGGTCCAGTTCAAGTGGGGCAGCGTCACCAGCTTCCCGGCGTTCATCACCCAGGTCCAGGCGAAATACACGCGGTTCGCGAGCAACGGCATCCCGGTCCGGGCGGTGTGCACCGTCAGTCTAGAGGAGATCGACATCACCCCGGGAAAGCAGAATCCCACCTCCGGATCGATGTCGGCCGACCGGGTACACACCGTCGTGGACGGCGATACGCTCGCCCTGCTGGCCTATCGGGAGTACGGCGACCCCCAGTTGTGGCGCCCGCTGGCCACCCACAACGGGATCGACGACCCGATGCGGGTGCCCGCCGGCTCCCAGCTGCGGCTCCCCACCCTCGAGACGCTGCTCGCCGGGGTGGGGTGATCGAGATGGCGACCACCGCGGGATTTCTGGTCGAGTTCGACGGAACCGCCCTCGCAGACGACCTCGCCGACCTGATGACCTCGGCCTACGTGGACAGCAGCCTGCGACTCCCGGACGCCTTCCTGCTGCGCTTCCGCGATCCGAACCGGATCGTGATCGAGAAGTCCGGTGTGACGATCGGCACGAAGGTGACCGTCAGGTGTTCCAGCAGCCAGACCCAGACGCCGGAGACGCTGATCAGCGCCGAGGTGACCTCGCTGGAGGCCGAGGCCGGCGGCTCCGGATCGTTCACCATCATCCGCGGATACGATCCGGCGCACCGGTTGTTCCGCGGTCGTCACACCCGGTCCTACACCCAGATCACGGCCTCCGATGCGGTCCGTGAGGTCGCCGACCGGGCGGATCTGCCGGCTGGCCGGATCGATTCCAGCAGAACGGTTTTCGATCACCTCGGCCAGTTCGGGCAGACGGACTGGGACTTCCTGGACCGGATCGCCAGGCGGATCGGCTACGAGATCGCCGTCCGGGACCACAAGTTGGACTTCCGGCCCCGCGAGCCCGCCGCCAGCGCGCCCTCCGCCGATTCCGGCGACAGCGATCCGCTGGTGCTCCGGCTCGGCACCGACCTGCTCCGGTTTCGCTCCGTCATCACCGCCGCCGAGCAGGTCGCCGACGTCGAGGTGCGCGGCTGGGACACCGCGCAGAAACGCGCCATCGTCAGCGTGGCACCGGCCGAGACCGCGTGCGTCGACCTCCCCGCCATCACCCCCGCAGATGTGGCGAAACCCTTCGGCGCCCCGCGCTACGTCGCCGCCGACGTGGCGTACCGCACCCAGAGCGAGGCCGACGGCGCGGCCACCGCGCTTGCCGACGAGATCGGCAGCTCGTTCGCGGAGCTCGACGCGGTCGCGCGCGGGAACCCGAAGCTTCGCGCCGACGTCGGCATCACGATCGAGAACGCCGGGAAGCCGTTCGACGGCAAGTACACGATCACCGCCGCGCGCCACCGGTTCGAGCCGGCCAACGGCGGCTACACCACCGCGTTCTCGGTGACCGGCCGGCAGGAGCGGAGCATGTACGGCCTGACCGCGGGCAGCGGCCGCACCCCCCGCACGCCGGGCGTCGTCATCGCACAGGTCAGCGACGTCAGGGACCCCAGTGCGCAGTGCCGGGTCAGGCTCACCTTCCCGTGGCTGTCGGACGACTACGTCAGTGACTGGGCCCGCGTTGTGTCACCCGGGGCCGGGAAGGGCCGCGGCGCGATGTTCATCCCCGAGGTCGGCGACGAGGTGCTGGTCGCGTTCGAACAGGGCGATCCCGACCGTCCGTACGTGATCGGCGGCCTCTGGAACGGCGTCGACACCCCGGACGACAAGGGCACCACGCTGGTCGACGGCGGCACCGGCGCGGTCGACCGGCGCTCACTGGTATCCCGCAACGGTCACCGGATCGACCTGCTCGACGACGATGGCCGCAGCGAAGGCATCACCGCCGAAAGCGGCGACGGAACACTGCGATTCACCATGGATGCGGTGGGTACCCGCATCGAGGTGCACAGTGACGGCAGCGTCCGCATCGAAGGCGGGAAGGGCATCGTCGTCGACGCCGGGGGCGCCGACCTGGACCTGAAGGGCCGCAGGGTCGCGATCGCCGCCACCAACGGGGTGAGCGTGTCCGGCGGCGCCGGTCCGGTCGACGTCGAATCCGACACCGCAATGTCGTTGCAGGGCAACAAGGTCAAGGTCGAGGGCAAGGCGACCGCGGAGCTCACCTCGGGCGGCCCCACCACCGTCCGCGGCGCCGTGGTCAGGATCAACTGAGGGGATGACGATGCCACCAGCAGCACGGGTCGGAGACCAGACCGGCCACCCCGGGACCATCGGGCCGCCGATCCCGCTACCGAGCGTGTTCATCGGCGGCGGGCCGGCAATCACGGTGGGCACGCCCCACATCTGCACCATGCCGCCGCCCGCCGGCCCGCACGGAGTCGAGGCCATCACCGGCCCCTGTAGTTCGACGGTGTTCATCGACGGCAAGCCGGCCGCCCGCGTCGGCGACCTCGCCGTGGCCGCCCCCATTCTCGGCCCCGGCTGTCCCACCGTCCTGATCGGAGGCTGACCCATGACACCCGACTTCATCGGCGCGGGCTGGAGCTTCCCGCTGGGCCTCGATCCCACCAACGCCTTCGCCCTGGTGACACAGGCGCGCGACATCGAGCAAGCGATCGAGCTGATCATCCGCACCGCGCCCGGCGAGCGGCCGATGCGACCCGAATTCGGTTGCCGCATCCAGGATCACCTGTTCTCCCCCACCAACGAGACCACCCGCGCCGCGATCGCCCACGACGTGCGTTCGGCCCTTCAGCTGTGGGAGCCGCGCATCGACGTCGAGGACGTCCGCGTCGAATTCGACGAACATCACCAGGGCATGTTCTACATCGATGTCGGCTATCGCATCCGCGGGGACAACGACGACCGCAATCTGGTCTTCCCGTTCTATGTCATCCCCGACGAACCCGGCGAACCGCGTGTGGTGGACCGGCCTCCCGTCCCCGCGCCGAACGGAGCCTGACCGATGCTGCCCGCACCCAACCTGGACGACCGGACCTTCCAGAGCCTGGTCGACGATGCCCGGCGACATGTGCACCGCCACTGCCCGCAGTGGTCCGATCACAACATCTCCGACCCGGGCATCACCCTCATCGAGACCTTCGCCATGATGGTCGACCAGTTGATCTACCGGCTGAACCAGGTTCCCGACCGCAACTACATCAAATTCCTGGACATGCTCGGCCTCGAGTTGCGTGCCCCCGGAGCCGCCCAGGGCGAGGTCACCTTCTGGCTGTCGGCGGCCCAACGCCACACCATCACCGTGCGCGCCGAGACCGAGGTCAGCACCGACCGCTCCGACGTCACCGATCCGATAGTGTTCTCGACCACCGAGCAGCTCGACATCGTCGCGTGTTCCCTGGACACCGGGAGGGTCGCGACGGCGGGCGCGGGTTCTGAACCGCGCCCCCGACTCAACGGCTCCGCGGGCGACGAGTTCCCCTGCTTCTCGGAGCGTCCGTCACCGGGCGACGCCCTGCTGATCGGCCTCGATCGAGCGGTGCCGTCGTGCGCCGTGTCCCTGCGGGTGGACTGCCGGGTGTCGGGGGTGGGCGTCGACCCCAACGACCCGCCCTATGAGTGGGAGGCATGGACGGACCAGGGGTGGGCGCGCTGCGAGACCGAACGCGACGAGACCAGGGCGTTCAACCAGCTCGGTCACGTTGTGCTGCATGTGCCCCGAGGGCACCTTCTGGACTCCCCTCGCGAGATCGGCGGAAAACCCCAGGGCTGGCTGCGGTGCCGCCTCAAGGACGGCGTGCCCGGACAACACACCTATCAGGAATCCCCTCTGATCAAATCGATTTCGGCCCAGACCGTCGGCGGCACCGTCCCCATCGTGCAAGCCAGGGTCATCCGCGGAGAGAGCATCGGAACCTCCGACGGCACCCCGGGCCAGCGGTTCGCCCTGCGGCACAACCCGGTGCTGCCCTGGCCGCACTGCACGCTGACCGTCACCGCCGACGGCGAGACGACGGAATGGCACCCGGTCGACGATTTCGGCGGGCAGAACGCGACCAGCCGCTGCTTCCACATCGACCCGGTCAACGGGAAGGTGGTGTTCGGCCCGTCGGTGCGGGAAGCCGACGGGCGCCTGAGCCAGTACGGCCAGATTCCGCCGAAGTCGGCATCACTGACGATGGCCGCCTACCGGACCGGGGGCGGTACCCAGGGCAATGTCGGGGTGCGACAGATCCGGGTGCTCAAGACCAGCGTTCCGTACGTCGAGCGCGTGGAGAACCGTCGGGCAGCCGTCGGTGGCGCCGCGGCCGAGACCGTCGAGGACCTGAAGAACCGCGGACCGATGCTGCTGAGAAGCCACGGAAAGGCGGTGACCGCACAAGATTTCGAGCAACTCACCCGGGAGAAGGCTCCCGGGATCGCACGGGCGCACTGCCTGACCGCCACCGACGACCGCGATGCCGGACTGGTGCGGGTGCTGATCGTGCCGCACGTGTCCAGCGACGCGATGGGAATGGTGCGCCGCGAGGACCTCGATCCGCTGCCGGCGACGGTCGACACCATCCGCGAACACCTTGACGAGCGCCGGGTGATCGGCTGCCGGGTCGCCGTCCAGGCGCCGACCTACGTCGGGGTGACGGTCGTCGCGACGGTCGGCGCGCTGCCCGGCTGTGCCCAGGACCGGCTCACCGGGGACATCCAGCGGGAGTTGAACCGGTTCCTGCACCCGTTGACCGGTGGCCCCGACGGCCGCGGCTGGCCCCTCGGACATCCCCTGAGCGCCAACCAGATCGCCGCCGCGCTGGCGTGGGTTCCCGGCCTGAACACCGGCGAGGACATCACGATCCAGCTCTTCCCGGTAAACCCGGCCACCGGGGAGCGGGCCCGCCAGCCCGTCGACCGGATCCCGCTGGCCCGCGACGCGCTGGTCTATTCGTTCGGCCGGCACAGCATCCGGGTGAGGTGACGATGCGACACGGAGTCGAGGGCCTGACCTCACCGCTTCCCCTGCTGCACACCATGCCCGCGGTGTACCGGTCCGATCCACAGACCGAGCGTTTGTGCGCGGCGCTCGACGAGGTACTGGCACCGGTGTTCGCCACGCTGGACTGCCTGACCGCCTATCTCGACCCGCGCACCACCCCCGCCGACATGCTCGGCTGGCTGGCCGGCTGGATCGGGGCCGACGTCGACGGCCACGAAACCGTCGAACGTCAACGCGAGCTCATCGCGACCGCCATTGCGCTGCTGCCGTATCGCGGCACCAAGCGCGGCGTACAGGCAGCGGTGGCGGCGGCCTGTCAGCGGCCGACCGAGGTGCTCGAGGTCCCCGGACACCCGGTGCCCACTCTTGTCGTGCGGGTCACCGTCGAACGCGGGGACGCCGTGGACACCCGATGGCTGGGCGAGATCGTGAACGCGGTGAAACCGGCGCACATCCCGCACCGGGTGGAGCCGGTCATCGGCGCGGGGGACACAGTGGCTGCGGCGGCAACGGGTGCGGCAGACACCTTGGCCGAAACCACCCGGATACCGATCGTCGGCGACGCCGGGCAGTCAGAGGACGGGCAGCCGTAGCTCTGCCTGTCGACGGGAATGTTCGCGGCGGACGTATTCCGCTGAGCCGGTGTCTCCGAGCTTCTCGTGGACCTCCGCCAGAGTTGACCACGGACAGTCCTGATAGGGGTCGAGCTGCACCGACCGGCGTGCGCCGGCCAGTGCCTGCTCGTAGTCGCCGCGGTCGCGGTGATCGGCGGCCAGCGCGGCGGCGGCCGCCGCGGCGAGGTGCCGCAGCCGGTCCCGCTCGATGTCGAAATACTCCACGCCCGCCAGCTCCGGCAGTAGGTCGGCGACGTAGAGACCGAGCGCGCAGCGCCGCGCGGCCATCCGGCCCGCGATGTCACCTCTCGCGGAGAGCCGATCGGCCTGTGCCAGAGCCGTCTCGAAGTCACGGACATCAACCGCGACGGCGCCGGGCGATGACAGCCGGTAGGACTCACCGCGACGCTCGATCGTGGCGGCGGTGTCGAGCAGGCCGCGCGCACTCGACACCGCGACCTGGAGTCGGTGTCCCGCGACCGCGTGATCCACCCCGGGCCAGAGGATGTCCTCGAGGGACTCCCGGTGGTGATCCTGACCCGGCGCCAGCGACAGTATCTGCAGCACCGCACGGGCCTTGGGCCGCAGCCGGTCTACCGGAGCGTCGGCTCCGCCGATGCGCATGCGGTACCCGCCGAAACACGTGATGTCCACCGCCGGGCCACCCCTGGCGGCCGGCCGCTCTGCCCGCACGGCCGACAGCGGGATCCCGCACTGACCCGCGACCTCCGCCGCGTCGGCCTGTGGATGATCCTCGGGCACCGATGCGGACAACAAACCCATCGCCCGGGCTTCCGCGCCACGGCAACCCAACCTGCGACTCGTGACCACGGCCTCGCGAAGCGCACCCGGCGCCGACGCGCTGGTCATCGCGGCCAGGCGACACCACAGTTCCAGCACCGGCGCATCCAATACGCGAAACTGTTCGCCCGCCGCCGCGAAGTCGTCCGAACCGTCGTGCCCGATTCTCTGTTTCGCCATCCCCAGCGCGAAGCCGAGCAACCCGGCTCCCCAGCCATCGCCGGCACGTTCGGCCGATCTCACCAACGCCGAGCCACCGTCCAGCAGCCAGTCAGCGTCCTGAGACAGCAGTAGCGAGATGTGCTCGAGCCCATGACACATCCGCGACACCCATGGCAGACCTTCGCTTTCGGCAATCGCTGCCAGCGTGCCGAGCCGAGACGCGGTTTGCGAACAGGCGCCGTCAATGAGCTCGAGCGCAGCGCAGGCCGCACCGGCACAGATCGCCGCCAGCTGGTCCGCGGATTCCTCTCTTCCGATGACGGTCAGCAACTCCCGCGCCTGCCGCAGCTCCCCCGCCGCCAGCGCCGCCAGCCCACGCGAAAGCCGGGCCCGGGCCGACACGGGTGGGCACCCGGCTTCGGCGAACTCCGGTGCCTGCCGGAGTGCTTCGCGCAGATACCCACTCCAGTGCCCGCCGCCCTCCGGCTGTCCCGGTTCGGTCCATCGATGCCCGGGTGACCACATGGCCACGGCGTGCGCTTCGTCCAGACAGATCTGCTGATAGCCCGGATCGTCGTAGAGCCGCTGCGCACGGCCGTAGGTTTCGGCCGCGCGACTCAAAGCACCTTCGCGTACCAGCCGGCGCGCGTGTGCCAGCGCCAACCAGGGATCGTGCTGCCACGTGCTGGCGGGCAGCAGGTCCGGGTCGTCGACCGCGCTGACGTCGAGTCGCGCCTCAGACACGTCGCGGACCAAGCGCGACACCGACCCCCAGTCACCGGCCTTCGCGAACGCCCTGGCGGCCGCCTGGATCTCGCCCAGCGACTCGAGCACCTCGGCGCTCCTCCGGTACCACGCATCCGCCTCCGCCTGCCCACACTCCTCGACCAGCGCCAGCTCCAAATGCGACTGGAGCACCGCGTGGTAGCGGAAGTAGACACCACCGTCGTCGGTGGAGGTGAACAATTGCGCGGCTTCGAGCTCCTCGAGGACCTGGTGGCTTCCGGTGGCCCCGAGCAACGCGTCGCAGGCCTCCCCCGACAGCCGGCCCAGCGCGCAGGTGCGAAGGAGGAATCGCCGACGATCGGCCGGCAGGTCCGCCAGCACATTGCGAGCCAGATAGGCGCGCACCAGCTTCGATCGGCCTGCCAGATCGCTGACCGCCTGATGACGTTCCCTCGTCGTGTGACCGGAGGTGGCCAGCCGGAAAAGCTGCAGGCCGGCGGCCCATCCGCCGGTCCTCCGAGTCAGCGCCGCGGCCGCCTCGGGACGCAGCGGCTCGTCGTAGACCGAGGCGAACAGCTCCTCGACCTCCCAGGTGCGGAACCGCAACTCGTCCGGTCCGATCTCGCGCAGGGCGCCCGATACCCGCATCCGGGGCACGTTGATCTCCGGCGATCGTCTGGAGCCGCAGAGCACCCGGAGCCTGCGAGGACGCAGCCAGATGAAGTCCTCGAGGGCCTTTTCGGCCGGGCTATCGGCGATTTCGTGCAGATCGTCGAGGACCAGCAGGCCGCCGGGACCGTTCCAGCTCTCCAGCGCAGCGAGCAGTTCCGCCATCCCGGCGGGTGGGCGGCCGCTTTCCAACAGCTCGGCCAGCGCCTCGGCGATGTGCGCCACCAGACGAGCCTCCGACGAGTCATCGCTGGTGACGCGGTACCAACCGACCGGCCCCTCGGTTGCTGCGGCGACGCGGGCCAACAGGGTCGACTTCCCGGACCCGGCGGGAGCGATCACCATGCCCAATGTGGTTGGCGCGTCGCATAACAGCGGCTTCTCCAGCCGTTCCCGTTCCAGCCCCGAAGGATCGGGCACCCTGAGTTTCTCCCGAAGGACAACACAGCCGCTCACTTACCCTCACCGCCCCAGTACGGAACCTCAACTCGAGTCTCTGTCGTCGTATCGCGAAGGCTCCTCGGTGGCTGCGCGCCACCCGTCCTCTTCCCCCACGACGAAACATCGACCCACCAATCGGCGTTTCGCTAATTCAGACACGACCAGTATGGGCTCGAGCGGTCGGCCCAAATAGCGTAGGCGACTACCTGCTTCCGTTAGCTCATCTAACGTAGGGATCGGGTACCGCCGGAGCCCAACCGATCCGGGCGCCGGCGCACCAGCTCGACGAGCTCGGAACGACCGTTGACGCCGGCCCGCCGCGAGGCCCGCAGAAGGTGTCCCTCGACCGATCGCACCGACACCCGAAGCCGATGCGCGATCAGTTGATTCGACAAACCCTCGGCCGCGAGGGTGACGATCTCACGCTGGCGCGGCGTGAGTGGCAGCGGCATCTTCGCCGCGCGCAGGGCCGGTGTGTCGGCCCCCTGGCATTCGTTGCTGAAACGAATGGCGTCTGCGGACGCATTCAACGCCGCCCCGCGACGTCCGGCGGCCCGGTAGGCGACCGCAGCATGCGCGCAGGCGTCTGCTGCGGCCAACCGGTCACCGAACGCCGAATACTGCCGCGCCGCCAGCACCAACTCATCCCCGCATCCCTGCGCGAGGGCGTGGGCGTGGCCGGCCGCGGCGCGCACCCGCGGCCCCTGCACGCTGGTAGCCAGCTCTGTCAGCCGGGGAGCCGTGGTGCGATCGCCGAACTGGGTCGCCGTCTGTAACAGCAGGGTCTCGGTAGCGCCGCGCCCGAAGCGGCACTCCCGCCGTGCGGCGCCCCGCGCGATCGTGATCGCTTGCGAGGTAGCCCCCTCGGCTGCACAAACCCAGCTCTGGGCCAGGGCGCGCTCGGCGTCCCAGATGCGCGCATCGGGGTCGGCCCGATCCCACCAATGGTTGGCGTCGAGCGCCTTTCTGGCATCCGCCCCCATGCCCGCCATGGCGGTGGCGGTGGCCAACCACGACCGGATGAACAACTGCATCAACCAGCCGCCGCCGGTGTCACCCAGGTTGACCAGTGCTTCGCGGCATTGCCTGCAGGTGTCGGCCAGAGCACCCCTGCTCAGCGACGACATCCCGGCGAAGAAGGCGTTCCAGGCCTGCTGGTGCGGGACACGGGCCGCGTCGAGTTGGACGCGCGCGGCGGTGGCGTCCAGCGCATCAAGCGAACCGGCAAGCCAGTGGGCCCTGGTGTGCAACGCCGCCAGGGGAAACCGCGCATGCGCGACGACCGTCGACACCTCGGCGGTCCGATAGCCGACCTCGGCTATCGGAGCGATCTCGTCTACCCGTCCGAGGTCGCCCAGAGCCGTGATCGCGGTCCACGACGACAGGGTCCGGGCCATGTGGTCGGCGGCGGGATCCGTCACGACGGGAACGGCCGCTCTCACCGCGGAAGCGGCATGGCCACGCTCCAGCACGATGAGGGCACGAATCGCAGACTCGATCAGCGGTGTGCCGCGTAACGGGTTGGGCGGCCCGTCGGCCAACACGGCCTCGGCGGCGCCGAGCCTGCCCAACATCGCCGCAAGGTTGATCGCACGCAGCATCGCCGCGTGGGCGCGCTCCGGCCCCGGCAGAGCGATGCTGAGCTCCGCGAAGATCTCTTCGGCCTCGCCGGCACGCTGCTGCCACATGATGGCCATCGCATGCGGGATCATCGCTTCGGCGCAGTCGCCCCGTTCGAGGGCGTGCGCCGAGAGCGTCTCCGCCAGCCGCAACTCGTTCATCTGCATCGCCGCCGACGCGGCGTCGACCAGCAGTGGGGTGTCAGGCTCCAGATCCGACTCGACCGTCAACACCGCGCGACGCACCAGGTCCTGGGGGCTGGTGCCCGGCATGCGGGCCAGCTCACCAGCGATCCTGCCGCGCAGCCTCTTCAGCCGCAGCGACCCGGACCGCGAGACCTCGCCCAGCATCGGGTGGGCCAGCCGAGCCCTCGGAGGGCGGCCGGAAAAGTCGATCCGGACCAACCCGAGGGCTTCGGCGTCGGCGACCGCGTCGACATCGGACACGTTCCCCAACACGTCGAGCTCGAGGGGCTCATCGGCAGCCAACGCGTCGAGGACACCTCTGACGTGTTCCGGCACCTCGGCGACACGCTTTGTGAGCAGTTCGACGAGGGTCGGCGGGAGTTCCGGGTCACCCTCCCACACCCACATCCCTGCGCGGCGCACGATGCGGCCGGCGCTGAGCTCCCCGGCGACGAGATGGCGAAGGTAGAGCGCGTTCCCCTCGGTGAGCCGCCAGAGCCGACGCACGGTGAGGGACTCGACGGCGCCGGCAAGCACCTCCTCGAGAAGCTGGGCCGTGTCGGTCAGCGACAGTGGCTGGATCTCGAGCCGGGGCAGGTGGTCCTTCCACACCGTGGTGATGGCATCCGGCGCCGCCCCACCAGTCCGGATCGTGAGGACCACCGTGGCAAGCCGCCGGGTGACCATCTGGAGCACGGCGAAGGCCGAAAGGTCGTCCAGCAGGTGGGCGTCGTCGACGCAGACGGCGACCGGCCGGAGCCCGTCGCCAACCAGGGAGTCGATCGCCTCACCGACGCGGCGGAGCGGATCCGTCCGATATTCGGTGACGACGTTGGCGAACGCCCCCAACGGGACGCTTCGGGCCGACGCCGTGCCGCTGACCCACCACCGTCGTCCGCCGGCGTCCCGGAATCGCGTCGCGGCCTCGGCTGCCAGCCTGGTCTTGCCGACACCGGCGACACCCGCGAGCACAATCCCACGGCTGCCGCCAGCGCTGTCACGCAGGGCAGCGGCGATCACGTCCAGTTCTGCTGTGCGACCGATCAGAGGCCACTCGCCGCCGATCACAGGCCGATTTTATCGACCACGCCCAATTCTGTGGTGGTCCGATCCGGTTTGGTCGGGCGGAACGTTCCGGGCACCGTCTCGGAGCACCGTCACAGCGCCGTCATGTCTCCCCGATGACACGGTGGTCGCGTTCTGTGGAACAGTAGAAGTATGAAACACGGCGACGAGCTGAGTTTCGACGACGACGGCAGACCGGTGCTGATCACTCGGGCCGCACAGCCCTACGAGGAACAGCATCGCCAACGGGTACGCAAGTACCTGACCCTGATGTCGTTCCGGGTTCCGGCGCTGATCCTCGCCGCACTCGCCTACGGGGTCTGGCACAACGGCCTGATCTCCCTGGCGATCATCGTGGTGTCCATCCCGCTGCCGTGGATCGCGGTTCTGATCGCCAACGATCGTCCCCCCCGGCGCGCCGAGGAGCCTCGCCGCTACCGGTCGGCACGGCGAATCCCGTTGTTCCCGACCGCAGAGCGACCGGCGATCGAGGGCGCCCCGGGTGAGGCGCCGCAACAGGATGCCGACGGATTCGGCGGCGATGTTCCCCGCTGAGTGAGTTCTGGCCCTATTCTCAGCACATTCTCAGGTCGACCGCGAATAACCGCAGATCAGAACGTGTGAAACGGCGTGCGGCCGGGAACTCTTCGGGCGCATCGGGCGTTGTAGCCCATGAACGTCCCACCCGATCAGGAGGCCGCTATGGCAAATGCCACCACCAGCCGCGTTGACCAGGACCTCGACGCCCAGAGCCCAGCCGCCGACCTGGTGCGGGTGTATCTGAACGGCATCGGCAAGACCGCGCTGCTCAACGCGGCCGACGAGGTGGAACTGGCCAAGCGGATCGAGGCTGGCCTCTATGCACAGCACCTGCTGGACACCCGAAAGAGGTTGGGCGAGAACCGCAAACGTGACCTCGCCGCGGTGGTTCGGGACGGCGAGGCGGCCCGGCGTCATCTGCTGGAGGCCAACCTGCGCCTGGTGGTGTCGCTGGCCAAGCGCTACACCGGCCGCGGCATGCCGCTGCTGGACCTGATCCAGGAGGGCAACCTCGGGCTGATCCGGGCGATGGAGAAGTTCGACTACACCAAGGGTTTCAAGTTCTCCACCTACGCCACCTGGTGGATCCGCCAGGCGATCACCCGCGGCATGGCCGACCAGAGCCGCACCATCCGGCTGCCGGTCCACCTCGTCGAGCAGGTCAACAAGCTGGCCCGGATCAAGCGGGAGATGCATCAGAACCTCGGCCGGGAGGCCACCGATGACGAGCTGGCCGACGAGTCGGGCATCCCGGTGGAGAAGATCACCGATCTGCTCGAGCACAGCCGCGATCCGGTGAGCCTGGACATGCCGGTGGGCAGCGACGAGGAAGCCCCACTGGGCGACTTCATCGAGGACGCCGAGGCGATGTCTGCCGAGAACGCCGTGATCTCGGAGCTGCTGCACACCGACATCCGCTACGTGCTGGCGACGCTCGACGAGCGCGAGCAGCAGGTGATTCGCCTGCGTTTCGGTCTCGACGACGGCCAGCCGCGCACCCTCGACCAGATCGGCAAGCTGTTCGGGCTCTCCCGCGAACGCGTCCGCCAGATCGAACGAGAGGTGATGGTGAAGCTGCGCAACGGCGAACGTGCCGACCGTCTTCGGTCGTACGCCAGCTGAGGCACCCCCACGGAAGGCCCGCCGGATCGCCGGCGGGCCTTCTGCGCGTCGTACCGCCGTAAGCCGTGTCGCCCCAGGAAGGACCGCTGTTCAGGGGTGGGGCCGGTAGACTCTCGCCCAGACGAAGGGTGCCCTAATGAACGACCTGGTCGATACCACCGAGATGTATCTGCGGACGATTTACGACCTCGAGGAAGAGGGCGTGATTCCGCTGCGCGCGCGGATCGCAGAGCGTCTCGAGCAGAGTGGACCCACCGTCAGCCAGACCGTGTCACGGATGGAGCGCGACGGCCTGCTGCACGTCGCCGGTGACCGGCACCTCGAACTCACCGACAAGGGCCGCTCGCTGGCCGTCGCCGTGATGCGCAAGCACCGGCTCGCCGAGCGGCTGCTCGTCGATGTCATCGGGCTGCCCTGGGAGGAAGTGCACGCCGAGGCCTGCCGCTGGGAACATGTCATGAGCGAGGACGTGGAGCGCCGCCTGGTCCAGGTCCTCAACAACCCGACCACGTCCCCCTTCGGCAATCCGATTCCCGGCCTGTCCGAGCTCGGCGTCGGCGACGAGCTCGCCGACGGAACCGCCAACCTCATCCGGCTGACCGAGGTGCCGTCCGGAATGCCGGTCGCCGTGGTGGTCCGCCAGCTCACCGAGCACGTGCAGGGCGACGCCGAGCTGATCGCCCGGCTCAAGGACGCCGGCGTCGTGCCCAATGCCCGGGTGACCGTCCAAGCCAACGACCACGGCGGCGTGATGATCGTCATCCCCGGCCACGAACAGGTCGATCTGCCGCACGAGATGGCCCACGCCGTCAAGATCGAGAAGGTCTGACCCCCGGCTATCCCGCCCGGCGGCCGAACATTCGCGGCGGCGGGAGCCGCAGGCCGAGCCGCTCGGCCAGGCGATACCCGGTGTGGGCCAATTCCCGGATCTGCTCGGGCCGCATGCCCGACTGCAGCGCCCGGTCGAGCATGCCCGCCATGTTGTGCGCGGGATCGACGCGCAGCGCGGCATCAAGCGCGATTCCCGCCAGCGGGCCGTCTCCCCTGGCGTATGCCGAAAAGGCAAGCAGCACCAGCGCTTCTGCACGCCACGGCTGCGGCAGCCGCCGCGACAACTCGGCCCACAAACCCTCCGCCGCGGCCGCGAAGTCGCCCACGGCCAACGCATAGAGGGTGTCGCGCACCCGCGGGTCGGTCACCGACCGGGCCAGCCCGGCCAGTTGCCCGTCGCTGAGCGCGCTGCCGCCGTCGACCTGCCCGGCGCAGTCCAACGCCCGCTCGATGTCGGCGCGAACCTCGGCGTCCGGACGGTCCGGATCGAGGTCGCCGGCTTCGGTGAGCACTTTCGCGAGGATCTGCGCGTGGTCGGGGTCGACGAGGGCGACCACCTCGACCAGGTCGGCCCGGCGGGCATACAGCCGGCGCCCGTCCAGCACGGCGGCCACGGCGATCGGCGACGCGGTCGGATCCTCCACCAGACCCGAGTTTCCACATCCATCGGCGCAGTACCAGCGTCCACCGGCGGCGACGACATCGACCACATGTGCGGCCAGCAGCGTGACACCCGAGGTCTCGAGTTCGTCGGCCAGCAGATCGGCCGTCTCGCGGTGGTCCTCGGCGCACATGCGGCACACCGAGCCGTTCTCGTCGACGATGACGGCGACGGCGGCGTCGGCCCCCGACGCGGCGGCCAACTCGGCGAGGCGGGCCAGCTGTCCGGTCGACGCACTCTCCAGATCGATGCGCAAGACGGCCCCCATCTCCCCGTCGGCGGCGGTCACCAGTACCAGGGATCTCTCCGGTACGAAGCCGAGCACGGCGGGTAGCGCGGCGATCAGGGCGCCGGGTCGGTCCAGTGGGGTCTCGGGGCGAGGTGTGATAGCCATACGGCAAACCTCGCAACCGGCACCGACGGGTGGCGTCCGTCGATGCTCCCGCCCGGCCGATCTGTGGATGAAATCGCGGGTGGGGATGAAGCCACCGACGGCCCCCGCAGCGCCGGTGTTCACCAGCTGTTGACGCCGGCCGACATGCGAGATCGCGGCAACCGGCGTAGACCTTTTGCCATGGCTTCGATGCTGGAGTATGACCTTGTCGTCATCGGTTCAGGCCCGGGCGGGCAGAAGGCGGCGATCGCGGCGGCCAAGCTCGGCAAGACGGTCGCGGTCGTCGAGCGCGGCCGGATGCTCGGCGGCGTCTGCGTCAACACCGGCACCATCCCGTCGAAAACCCTGCGCGAGGCGGTCGTCTACCTGACCGGGATGAACCAGCGCGAGCTCTACGGCGCGAGCTACCGGGTCAAGGACAAGATCACCCCGGCCGACCTGCTGGCGCGCACCGCCCACGTGATCGGCAAGGAGGTCGACGTGGTGCGTTCGCAGCTGATGCGCAACCGCGTCGACCTGATCGAGGGCCACGGCCGGTTCGTCGATCCGCACACGGTGCTGGTGGAAGAGTCCCATCGGGGCGAACGGACGATGATCAGCGCGGAGTACGTCGTGATCGCCACCGGGACCAAACCCGCCCGCCCCGCGGGAGTGGAATTCGACGAGGAGCGGGTGCTGGACTCCGACGGCATCCTCGACCTCAAGTCGCTGCCGGCCTCGATGGTGGTGGTCGGCGCCGGGGTGATCGGCATCGAGTACGCGTCGATGTTCGCCGCGCTGGGCACCAAGGTCACGGTGGTCGAGAAGCGGGACAACATGCTCGAGTTCTGCGACCCGGAGATCATCGAGTCGCTGAAGTTCCACCTGCGCGACCTCGCGGTGACGTTCCGGTTCGGTGAGGAGGTCACCGCCGTCGACGTCGGAGCCGCCGGAACGGTGACCACGCTGGCCAGCGGCAAACAGATCCCCGCCGAGACCGTCATGTACTCGGCGGGACGGCAGGGCCAGACCGATCACCTCGATCTGGCCAATGCCGGGCTCGAGGCCGACCGGCGGGGCCGGGTGTTCGTCGACGACAACTTCTGCACCAAGGTCGACCACATCTACGCCGTCGGTGACGTCATCGGATTCCCGGCACTGGCCGCGACCTCGATGGACCAGGGCCGGCTGGCCGCCTACCACGCGTTCGGCGAGCCCTGTAAAGGCATGACCGAACTGCAGCCGATCGGCATCTACTCGATCCCCGAGGTGTCCTACGTCGGCGCCACCGAGGTCGAGCTGACCAAGGACGCGATCCCCTACGAGGTCGGTGTGGCCCGCTACCGCGAACTGGCCCGCGGCCAGATCGCCGGGGACTCCTACGGCATGCTCAAGCTGCTGGTGTCCACCGACGACATGAAGCTGCTCGGTGTGCACATCTTCGGCACCAACGCCACCGAGATGGTGCACATCGGACAGGCCGTCATGGGATGCGGGGGCACCATCGAGTATCTGGTCGACGCCGTCTTCAACTATCCGACGTTCTCCGAGGCCTACAAGGTGGCGGCGCTGGACGTGATGAACAAGCTGCGCGCGCTCAACCAGTTCCGCTCCTGACGCTCAGCCCCGGCAGCCGTCGTCGAACACGGTCGGAGCGTCGTCGCCCGGGCCACCCGATTCCGCGCGGGTCAGCAACGCCGCGATCGCCTCGTCGAAGGGCGGCGTGTAGGACACCTCATCCGCACAGCCCCCACCGTCGAGGCCACCGATCACCCCCGTCACGGTCGACCCGCTGATCCACGGAGCCCCGGAGAAGCCGTCGACGATCCCGTCGCAGTGCATCGCCGGAAAATCCTGCCGCCGCGGCGCCGCGACCACCCGGCACGACGCCGGATCTCCCCCGACTCCGGCGGCATAGCCCATCACAGTGATCTCGGATCCGGGCTGCGGCTGGGTCCCCAGCCGCAGCCCGCCACCGACGACCGACTCCACCCGGGCACCGTCATCGCGGCTGACCCTGGCGATCGCGTAGTCGGCCACCGGGTCCTGGTTCTGCGCCCATCGCGGATCCAGGTAGATCTCGTCGACCTGCCAGCGCTCCCCGTCCCCGTCGCCGCTCAGGCCGGGTACGAAGCCGAGTTCCTCACCCCCGGCCACGCAGTGCGCGGCGGTCAGGATCAGATCCCCGGTCTCCGAGTCCAGCACCGACGCGCTACAGAAGTGCACGTCGCCGCCACCGACGAACAGGGCCCCGATCCGGGGATCGGGCGCGACCCGATGCGCGGTCGGCGTCGCGGCCATCGCCACCTCGACCGGAGATCCGGCGGGGTGGTGGGTACACGCCGACAACCCCACCACCAGCAGAATCGGTATGCATCGGCGCATCCTCACCCACCGATCCTCCTCCACGACGGCCCCCGCGGGCAGCCGGGCGCCGTCGGGCCCGCGGAATGTCACATCGGCGTGTGCGCGTTCGAACAAATGGGTGACGCCGGCAGCGCCGGTGTGGCGTCACCCCGAACGTGCGAGACACTGGATGTTCGCGGTCGAGACCGACATCACTGTCGCGACGCACCGCGGCGAGGAGGCGAGACAGATGGCTGACAACACCGACGACCGCGGCCAGCAGTATCAACCCGAGCCGACCGGCATGTACGAGCTCGAGTTCCCCGCCCCGCAGTTGTCCTCACCCGACGGGCGCGGCCCGGTTCTGATCCACGCACTGGAGGGCTTCTCGGATGCCGGCCGGGCGATCCGGCTGGCCGCCCAGCACCTCAAGGACACCCTCGACACCGAGTTGGTGGCGTCGTTCGCCATCGACGAACTTCTCGACTACCGGTCGCGCCGGCCGTTGATGACGTTCAAGACCGACCACTTCACCGGCTACGACGAGCCGGAGCTGAACCTCTACGCGCTGCACGACACCGTGGGCACCCCGTTCCTGCTGCTCGCCGGCCTGGAGCCCGATCTGCGCTGGGAGCGCTTCATCTCGGCGGTTCGGCTGTTGGCCGAGCGACTCGGTGTGCGCCGGACCATCGGGCTGGGATCGATCCCGATGGCGGTGCCGCACACCCGGCCGATGACGCTGACCGCACACTCCAACGACAAGAGCCTGATCGCCGACCACCAGCCGTGGGTGAGCGAGGTGCAGGTCCCGGGGAGCGCGTCGAACCTGCTCGAGTTCCGGATGGCCCAGCACGGCCAGGAGGTCGTCGGCTTCACCGTCCACGTGCCCCACTACCTCGCCCAGACCGATTACCCTGCGGCGGCCGAGACGCTGCTCTCGGAGGTTGCCAGAAGCGGGTCGCTGCAGATTCCGACCGCTGAGCTGACCAAGGCGGCCGCCGAGGTGTTCGACAAGATCAACGAGCAGGTCGCCGCCAGCCCGGAGGTGGCTCAGGTGGTGGAGGCCCTGGAGCGCCAGTACGATGCGTTCGTTGCCGCTCAGGAGAACCGGTCTCTCCTGGCCCGTGACGAGGATTTGCCAAGCGGTGAGGAACTGGGCGCAGAATTCGAGCGATTCCTCGCTCAACAGGCCGGTGAGTACAAGAAGGACAAGGAGGATCCCGGAGACACCCCGTAGTTCCGTCCCCCGGATCCGCATCTGCCGAGTCCGTCCCGACGACGAAGTGGGCGACATGACCGTGACGACCGGGTTTGCGCGATGACCGAACGCAAGCCGAACCTGCGCTCGGTGCGCGAGTTGACCCCCACCCTGCAGTTCCGCACCATCCACGGCTACCGCCGCGCGTTCCGGATCGCCGGATCCGGCCCGGCGATCCTGCTCATCCACGGCATCGGCGACAACTCCACGACGTGGAGCACCGTGCAGGCGAAGCTGGCGCAGCGGTTCACGGTCATCGCGCCCGACCTGCTCGGCCACGGCAAGTCCGACAAGCCCCGGGCCGACTACTCGGTGGCTGCCTACGCCAACGGGATGCGTGACCTGCTCAGCGTGCTCGACATGGACAGGGTCACCGTGATCGGGCACTCGCTCGGCGGCGGGGTGGCCATGCAGTTCTCCTACCAGTTCCCCCAACTGGTCGAGCGGTTGATCCTGGTGGGGGCGGGCGGTGTCACCAAGGACGTGAACATCGCGCTGCGCATCGCCTCCCTTCCGCTCGGCAGCGAGGCGTTGGCGCTGTTACGCCTGCCGGGGGTGCTTCCCGCGCTGCAGGTGGTCGGCCGGGTCGGCGGGTCGTTGTTCGGATCGACCGGCGTAGGCCGCGACATCCCCGACGTCTTGCGGATCCTCGCCGATCTGCCCGAGCCGACGGCCTCCTCCGCCTTCGCCCGCACCCTGCGGGCGGTGGTCGATTGGCGCGGCCAGGTGGTGACCATGCTCGACCGCTGCTATCTGACCCAATCCGTTCCGGTGCAACTCATCTGGGGCAGCCGTGATTCGGTGATCCCGGTCAGCCACGCGGAGATGGCGCACGCGGCGATGCCGGGTTCGCAGCTCGAGGTCTTCGAGGGCTCGGGCCACTTCCCGTTCCACGACGATCCCGATCACTTCGTCGAAGTCGTCGAACGATTCATCGATTCGACCCAGCCGGCCACCTACGACCAGGACTACCTACGCAACCTGCTGCGCGCCGGGATCAGCGAGGGCACCATCAGCGGGCCGATGGACACCCGCGTCGCCGTTCTCGACGCGATGGGACAAGACGAACGCAGCGCTACCTGACTCTGGGCGCCACCCGAACACCGCGCGACCCAAAAGACGTAGCATCGGCCACATGGCCATCGATGTCACAGTGCTGCGGGTGTTCACCGATGCGGAGGGCCGCCACGGCAACCCACTTGGCGTCGTGGACGCGGCCGCCGTCGATCCCGGCGACCGGCAGCGAGTTGCGGCCCAATTGGGCTACAGCGAAACCATTTTCATCGCCGTACCCGAGGCGGGGACCCACACCGCACACCTGCACATCCACACACCGACCACCGAGCTCCCCTTCGCGGGGCACCCGACCGTGGGGGCGGCCTGGTGGCTGAAGAACACCGGCACACCGGTCAAGACCCTGCAGGTGCCCGCGGGCATCGTCCAGGTCGGCTACGACGGCGATCTGGCTGCGGTGAGCGCACGCGCCGAATGGGCGCCCGACTTCTCGATCTACGACCTCGCCTCGCTCGACGAGCTGGCGTCCGCGGACCCCGACGACTACGCCGACGAGGTCGAGCACTACCTGTGGACGTGGCTGGACCGCGACGCGGGCACCATCAGGTCACGCATGTTCGCCCCTCAGCTGGGAATCCGCGAAGACGAGGCCACCGGCGCCGCGGCAGTGCGCATGACCGAGTATCTGAGCCGGGATCTGACCATCGTGCAGGGCCAGGGATCGGTCATCCAGACGACGTGGAGCCCGGAGGGCTGGGTGCGGATCGCCGGCCGGGTCGCCGAGGACCCGTCACGCCGGATCGACTGAGCCGATTCAGCTCTGCGCGGGCACCTCGCGGTGGGCGCGCAAGGCCTGGATTTCCCGTTCGAAGTCCTCCGCCGAGCTGAACGACCGATACACCGAGGCGAAGCGCAGATAGGCGACCTCGTCGAGCTCGCGCAGCGGGCCGAGGATGGCCAGGCCGACCTCGTGGCTGGGCACCTCGGGTGACCCCGTCGCCCGGACGGCGTCCTCGACCTGCTGAGCCAGGAGATTCAGCGCGTCGTCGTCCACCCGGCGCCCCTGACAGGCGCGGCGCACGCCTTTGATGACCTTCTCCCGGCTGAACGGCTCCGTGACGCCGCTGCGCTTCACCACGGCCAGCACCGCGGTCTCCACTGTGGTGAACCGTCGCCCACATTCGGGGCAGGACCTGCGCCGGCGAATCGCCTGGCCTTCGTCGGTCTCCCGGGAGTCGACAACCCTCGAGTCCGGATGACGGCAGAACGGACAGTGCATCTCCGCTCCTTCGCCGCACCGACAGAATCCCTTCGAGCGTACCTGCGCGATCCGCGGGTGGCCCAGTGCCGGGCCGATTGGCGAGTATCTCACGGAGCCGTCCCCCAGAATGCTTGAACAGCAGGGCCTTTGACAGAAGCTCAGCGAACCGGTGGCCGCTCAGCGAACCGGCGCGATCAGCGACTGTCCCGCGTCGAGGACCGCCGACTCCAACTTGTTCAGTTCCCGGATCTGGTCGACCACATGTGTCACCGGCACACCGGGCGCCACCCGCTCTGCCACCTGCTGCAGCGACTCCCCTGCCTGGACCTGGACCACCGCCAGCCGACTGGGTGTCTCGACGTGTTCGCCGACCACGCCACCGGCCTGCGCCACCAGACCGAGCCACACCGTGATCACACCGGCGAGCAGCGCCAACAACACCGTGGTGCCCGGGGTGATCCGGCTGCGCCGGTGCGGCGCCCGCGACATCCGCACACCGGTGCCGCGATACCGGACGGCCGCACCCGCCGGCCTGCGTGACTTCGGCCGGCGGGACGCCGAGGCACGGTTGGGGCGAGCAGGCGGGATCTCACGCGGAAGCGCATGTCGGAACCCGGGGCCGGATCCCGCCCGGAACTCCTGATCGGAGTCCGGGCCGAACTCGCCCGAGGTCTCCCAGGTCTCACGCATGTGCATGATCGTCATCTGACTGCCCTTCCATTCGGGATGATTTTCGCTCCTGTGTTCGAATACTAGTCGATCATCTGTTCGATTGATAGAACACGTGATCGAACTGTTGCGAACGCTACGACACCCCACCGACAAGTTCGCGTGGCCTGCATTCCGCGATTGCACGCCACCCGCGGCGACACGCCACACGTCGAACACATGTTTGATTATGTCCGGGCAAAGGGTTACATTCGGGCCCATGAGCGACGAGAGCAGCGACAGCACGGACAGCGGAAGCGGGCGGCGGGATCGCGATTCGGGCCTGACCGAACGTCAGCGCACCATCCTCGAGGTCATCAGGGCGTCGGTCACCACCCGCGGGTATCCGCCGAGCATCAGGGAGATCGGCGACGCCGTGGGCCTGACATCGACGTCGTCGGTCGCCCATCAACTGCGCACGCTGGAACGCAAGGGCTACTTGCGCCGCGACCCCAACCGCCCCCGCGCGGTCGACGTCCGCGGGGTCGACGACGTCGCACAGTCGGTGGCCACCACCGAGATGGCCGGCACCGACGCCCTCCCGGAGCCGACCTTCGTGCCCGTGCTGGGCCGGATCGCGGCCGGCGGGCCCATCCTGGCCGAGGAGGCCGTGGAGGATGTGTTCCCGTTGCCGCGCGAACTGGTCGGCGAGGGGTCGCTGTTCCTGCTCAAGGTGGTGGGCGACTCGATGGTCGATGCGGCCATCTGCGACGGCGACTGGGTCGTCGTCCGCCAGCAGAACGTCGCAGACAACGGCGACATCGTGGCGGCGATGATCGACGGCGAAGCCACCGTGAAGACGTTCAAGCGGACCCGTGGCCAGGTCTGGCTGATGCCGCACAACCCGGCATACGATCCGATTCCCGGCAACGACGCCGCCGTGCTGGGCAAGGTCGTCACCGTCATCCGCAAGATCTGACGCGGGCGCCGCGGAAATCCGTCAGCTGCCCCGCACGAATCCCATCGTCAGCGCCATTTCCTCGCTGGCGAAGTAGATCTCGACGGGAGCGTCGCCGTAGTCCGCGCAGTCCGGTGTCCAGAACAGGCCGGACCTGGTGTCCGCCTTCACCGGGTAGTCCGCGGGGATCCGGTGGGGATCGTCGAACGGCATGTGCAGCGCGGTCCCGCCCGGGGTCGGCTGATCGATGTCGATGGCTGCGTGCCGGCCGGTGTCGGTCAACAGATCACGTTGTTGCGCAGGCGGTTCCGGTGACGCTTCCTCGACGAGCTCACCGGCCGGCTCGTCGATCTCCCCGTCCGGTTCCCCGACGGGTTCGCCGGACTCCTGGAGATAACCCTCGGACTCCTCGAGATCACCCTCGGACTCCTTGACATAACCCTCGAACTCCTCGGGGTGGTCGTCGGGTTCCTCGAGGTGGTCGTCCGACGGCGCCGGGCCGACAGCGATCTCGGCAAGCGTGGGAATCCGCGTCGGAGTGGTGTCGACGGTGTCGGGGTCCTCCTCCTCGACGTCCGACGGCGCCCCGGGCTCGTCGGATCCAGCGCCCCAGAAGTCCGCATGTCCGGGCCGGAACTCGTCTGCCGACGCCCCGGGGGCCGCAGCGGTCAGCGATCCGAGACCCTCACGCGCATAACGGTCGCCGAACAGCTCGTCCTCCCCGCCGTCGCCGCCCTCGGGGCGCTGCGGGGCCGGCGGAAAGCCGGGGGTCTCGTCGCCGTCATGGGCGAACGGATCCTCGCCCCCGCGCCCGCGGTTGCGCGCAACGGCGAACACCACGACCCCGATCAGCACCAGCACCGGCAGTATCGCCAGCAGCCACCACCAGTTCCACTGGAATCCGGTGCCCTCGTCGGCCTGCGGGGTCTCGGCGGGCGGCGCCTGCGGCGCCCCCTCGCCCGGCACCTCGAGCCCGGCCAGCTGGGAGGCGAGGCTGCCCGGCTCGGTGCTGAACTTGTTCGTCTTGGTGTTGTAGGAGATCGCACCACCGGCGAATTTCTGGGTGATGACGTCGCCGTCCCGGGACTCGTCGGAAGCCGGGGCGCCCAGGTCACCCGTCGCGCCGCCGAGCTTCTCCCACGCGGCGTTCATCGCTCCGCGCACGATCACCGCACCGTAGTCCGGCGTCCAGAAGATCACCGGCTGGTCCGCGGCGGCGAACTTGCTGACCCGGCTCGCCGGCGCCAGCCCGCCGTCCGCCTCGCTGGTCACCGGGAAGCCGAGGTCACCCTCGGGACCGCCCACGCTGTCGTACTTCTCCAGCACCTGCCCGGTGACCACATTGGCCCCGGTGTCGGGGCTGTAGAAGATCTTGCCGTTGACGAAGTCCTGCCCCATCCCGTCGTCGCCGATCGGATAGGGGTCGCCCTCGGCGGCCCCCAGCGGCCCGAGCGGGCCCCCCGCGGCCCGGCGGGCCGCGTTGATGGCCGCGACCGGGTCGTCGGCGATGGACAGGTCGGCCAGCTGATCGGCCAACTCGGGCGGCACCGTGGTGAAGGTCTTAGCGCGGCCGTCGTAGGTCACCTCACCGCCGCCGAACTTCTGGGACACCACGGCGCCGTCATAGGTCTCGTCCTCGACCGGGACCCCGAGCACGCCGGACGATCCACCCAGCTTGTCCCAGGCCTCGTTGATCGGCCCGCGGACCACCCGTGCACCGGTCGCCGGCGTCCAGAAGATCACCGGGCTGTCGGGTGCGCTGAAGGTGCTGTTGAGGCTGTCGGGAGCACGGCCCGGTCCCTCGTCGATGGTGGGAAAGCCCAGGTCACTGTCCGCAGGACCGCCCAGCGACTCGTACTTCTCCAGGATGGCGCCCTGCATGAAATGCGCACCGGTGGCAGGGGTGAAGAACATCTTGCCCGAGGCGAAGTTCTGCGCGAATCCGGCGCCCACCGGGTACACGTCACCCGAGCGGGTGCCCAGCGGACCGGTGTCACCACCGCTGGCCTGCCAGGCCGCTGTGATGGCGTCGTTGGCCTCGACCTCGGGCTGCGCGACGGCCGCGGGGGCCAGGAGCAGTGCCGTGGCGATCCCCAACAGCCCGATCGCCGCACGACCGAAACCCAGGCGCAGCCTGTGCTGCCGGCTCATTCATCCTCCCCGCGGTCGGCGAGTGTGTCCTTCTAGGTCCTTGCTGCAGGCACCCTGCAAATTCTGCGAAGTTACCCCGTGCGTTCACTCTGCGTCAGGGAACGTCGATAACCAAGTCACCCCGCCGATACCGGGGCAAGTTTGTGCAGACGGCGGCCCGTCACACCCCGAGGCTGCGGCCGATGATCTCCTTCATGATCTCGGTGGTGCCGCCGTAGATCGTCTGCACCCGGGCGTCGAGGTAGGCGCGCGCCACCGGATACTCGCGCATGTAGCCGTACCCGCCGTGCAGTTGCAGACAACGATCGATGAGGTGGACCTGCTTCTCCGTCGAGTACCACTTGGCCATCGCGGCCTGCTCGGCGGTCAGCTGGTCCGCCAGGTGCAGCTTGACGAACTCGTCGACCATCATCCGCACGACGGTGGCCTCGGTGGACAGCTCGGCCAGCAGGAACCGGCTGTTCTGCTGACTGCCGATGGGCTTGCCGAATGCTTTGCGCTCCTTGGCGTACTGCAGCGTCTCGGCCAGCACCGCCTCCATGGCCGCCGCCGCCATGATCGCGATGCTGATGCGTTCCTGCGGCAGGTTCTGCATCAGGTAGACGAAACCCTGCCCCTCCTCACCGAGCAGGTTGGCCGCGGGCACCCGGACGTCGGTGAACGAAAGCTCGGCGGTGTCCTGGGCGTCCAGGCCGATCTTGTCCAGCTTGCGACCCCGCTCGAAGCCGTCCATGCCGCGTTCGACCACCAGCAGAGAGAAGCCCAGCGCCCCCTTGTCCGGATCGGTCTGGGCCACGACGATCACCAGGTCGGAGTGGATTCCGTTGGTGATGAACGTCTTCGCGCCGTTGAGAAGGTAGTGATCGCCGTCCTTGACCGCGCGGGTCTTGATGCCCTGTAGATCACTACCGGTGCCCGGCTCGGTCATCGCGATCGCGGTGATCAGCTCGCCGGTGCAGAATTTGGGCAGCCAGCGCTGCTTCTGCTCCTCGTCGGCCAGCCGGACCAGGTAGGGCGCGGCGACGTCGTTGTGCAGGCTGAACCCCAGACCGCTGTAGCGGCCCGCGGTCACCTCCTCGGTGATGATGGTGTTGTAGCGGAAATCCGGGTTGCCACCGCCGCCGTACTCCTCCGGCACGGCCATGCCGAGGAAGCCCTGCTTACCGGCCTCCAGCCAGACCCCGCGGTCGACGAGCTTCTCCCGCTCCCACTCCTCGTGATGGGGTGCGACGTGACGGTCGAGGAAAGCGCGGAAGGACTCGCGGAACAGGTCGTGCTCCGGTTCGAACAGGGTGCGCTGGTAGGCGATGACGGCGGCGTCGGAGCCCATGGGTACGGCCCTCCAGGGTCGGTACGGACGATTTCCGCCAAGGTACCCCATTCAACCGGTCGGTTGGTCGACTGCGCCTCGGGTGGGCAATGCGCCCGCCCGCATAGACTCGTCGGGTGGCATCCGCCTCGAGCAGCCTCACGCACTGGGGCGCGTTCACCGCCACGGTCCGCGACGGCGACGTCGCCGCGGTCCGCCCACTGTCCGGCGACACCGATCCCTCCCCTGCCCTCGGGAACCTGCCCGGGTCGGTGCGGCACCCGTCCCGGGTCACCACCCCGGCGGTGCGCCGCGGCTGGCTCGAGCACGGCCCCGGGCCGGACGCCCGCCGCGGCGCCGACGGCTTCGTCGCGGTGTCGTGGGACGAGCTCACCGAGCTGCTGGCCGGCGAGCTGCGCCGGGTGGTCGACACCCACGGCAACGAGGCAATCTACGGCGGCTCCTACGGATGGGCCAGCGCGGGTCGCTTCCATCACGCACAGAGCCAGCTACACCGGTTCCTCAACGGACTCGGCGGCTACACGTTCTCGCGGCACTCCTACAGCCTGGGCGCCACCGGGGTCATCATGCCGCGGGTGGTCGGTACCCATGACGACCTGTTCAAGCGGTCCACGCAGTGGGACGTCATCGTCGAGAACACCGACCTGTTGGTGTGTTTCGGCGGGCTGGCACCCAAGAACACCGCGGTGAACCACGGCGGCACCACCGCGCACCCGGCCCGCGACGCGCTCAACCGGTTTCGTGACCGCGGTGGCCGGATCGTGTCGCTGTCCCCGCTGCGCGACGACGTCGCCGGGCCCTGCGACTGGTTCGCGCCGGTGCCGGGCACCGACGTGGCGACCATGCTGGCACTGGCCCACGTGCTGGCCACCGAGTCGCTGGTCGACCGCGACTTCCTGGCCACGTACTGCACCGGCTACCAGCGCTTCGAGCGCTATCTGCTCGGCGCGACCGACGGCGTGCCCAAGTCACCGCGGTGGGCCGCCCCGATCTGCGGGCTGGCCGCCGATGACCTGAGCGCGCTGGCGCGGCGGATGGCGGCCGGCCGCACGATCGTCACCGTCAGCTGGTCGCTGCAGCGCACCCGGCACGGCGAGCAGGCGCCGTGGATGGGGCTGACGCTGGCCGCGATGCTCGGCCAGATCGGTCTTCCCGGTGGCGGATTCGGCCACGGCTACGGGTCGATGAACGAACCGGGCCTCGCCCCGCTGCGGTGCGGCCTGCCGCGCCTGCCGCAGGGCGTCAACCCGGTTTCCTCGTTCATCCCGGTCGCCGCGGTCAGCGACATGCTGCTGCAGCCGGGCGAGCCGTTCGACTACAACGGCTCCCGGCTGCGCTACCCCGACATCCGGCTGGTCCACTGGGCCGGCGGCAACCCGTTTCACCACCACCAGAACATCCCGCGGCTGCGGCGGGCGTTGAGCCGGCCGGACACGGTCGTGGTGCACGACCCGTACTGGACCGCGATGGCCAAGCACGCCGACATCGTCGTCCCGTCGACCACATCGCTGGAGCGCGAAGACTTCTCGGGCTCGCGTAACGATCCGCTGTTGATGGCGATGCCGCAGCTGACCCGACCCTACGCGCAGGCCCGCGACGACTACGAGACGTTCACCGCGCTGGCGACCCGGCTGGGGTTCGGAGACCGGTTCACCGAGGGCCGCTCGGCCGCGCAATGGTTGCGCCACCTCTATCAGACGTGGGCGCAGACGCTGGATTTCGGCGTTCCGTCCTTCGACGACTTCTGGCGGGCCGGCCGGTTGCGACTGCCCACCGAGGAGGGCCTGACGCTGCTGGCCGATTTCCGCGCCGACCCGCAACGGCACCGACTGGCCACACCGTCGGGTCTCATCGAGATCTTCTCCCGCGACATCGACGGTTTCGGCTACGACGACTGCGCCGGACACCCGAAGTGGTTCGAGCCGACCGAATGGCTCGGCGGTCCGCGTGCGACGCGGTATCCGCTGCACCTGTTGGCCAACCAGCCCGCCAGCCGGTTGCACAGCCAGCTCGACGGTGGACCAGCCAGTCAGCGCTCGAAGGTGGCCGGACGAGAACCCATCCGGATGAATCCGGCCGACGCCGCCGCGCGCGGGCTGACGCCCGGCGATGTGGTCCGGGTGTTCAACGACCGCGGCGCCTGCCTGGCCGGCGTGGTGCTGGACGCGGGCGTGCGTGAGCGGGTGGTCCAGCTCTCGACCGGGGCGTGGTTCGACCCCGCAGACCCCGCCGATCCGGACTCGATGTGTGTGCACGGCAACCCGAACGTGCTCACCGACGACGTCGGCACCTCCGCGCTGGCGCACGGCTGCACCGGCGCGCACGTGCTGGTCGAGGTCTGCAAGCACGCCGGCGAACCGCCGCCGGTGCGCGCCCATCAACCGCCCGTGATCGCCCCACGCTGAGCGCCCCGACGCGGCCTGCGCCGGCGCGGCGCGCGACTGCTGCGCGGCGATCCGCCGTGACGCTGCCCGCCGCTACTGCGATCCTGTTGCGGACCGGGGCTTTTCGCCGCAGGCGCGGTCTTGGGCTCGGGCGCGCGCAGCGGTGCGATCTCACCGACGAGCGCGTGCACTTCGGCCGAGTCAGCGTGGACGTCGCTCGGGCGCACGGTGATTCCGGCGCGGCGCAGCAGCTGCTGGGTGTCGCGGCGCTGTTCGGGCAGCACGACGGTCACCACGTCGCCGTCGCTACCGGCCCGCGCGGTGCGACCGGAGCGGTGCAGGTACGCCTTGTGCTCCATCGGCGGGTCCACGTGCACCACCAGCTCGACATCGTCGACGTGCACGCCGCGGGCGGCGATGTCGGTGGCCACCAGGACCTTCGCCACACCGCTGCTGAACGCGGCCAGGTTCCGGTCACGGGCCGGCTGGGAGAGGTTGCCGTGCAGGTCCACCGAGGGCACGCCGGCCTCGGTCAGCTGCCTGGCCAGCTTGCGCGCCTGATGCTTGGTGCGCATGAACAGGATTCGCCGGCCGGTGCCCGATGCCAGCCGGTGCACCAGGTCCTTCTTCTCCTCGACCCCCCCGACGTGGAACACGTGATGGGTCATCTGTGTCGGCGCGGCCGCGATTTCGTCGACCGAATGCAGGACCGGGTCGCTCAGGAAGCGCCGGACCAGCTTGTCGACGCCGTTGTCCAGCGTCGCGGAGAACAGCAGCCGCTGGCCCCCGGTCGGGGTGGCCGCCATGATCCTGGTCACCCCGGGCAGGAAGCCGAGGTCGGCCATGTGGTCGGCCTCGTCGAGCACCGTTACGGCGACCCCGTCGAGGCTGATCAGCTTCTGGCGCATCAGGTCCTCGAGCCGTCCGGGGCAGGCGACCACGATGTCGACGCCGGCACGCAGCGCAGTGACCTGGCGGTGCTGCGAGACGCCGCCGTAGATCGTCGTGACCCGCAGCCCGCACGCCGTCGCCAACGGCTCCAGCGTGGCGGTGATCTGGGTGGCCAGCTCGCGGGTGGGAGCCAGCACCAGGCCCGAGGGACGCCCCGGCTGCCTGCGCCGGCCGGCCAGCGCCGCGGCCAACGGGAGGGAGAAGGCCAGCGTCTTTCCGCTGCCGGTCTTGCCGCGGCCGAGTACGTCGCGGCCGGCCAGCGCATCGGGCAGGGTGGCCACCTGAATCGGGAACGGATCGGTGATACCGCCCGCGGTCAGCGCCTGCACCAGTGCTGCGGGCACGCCGAGGTCGGCGAAGGAGGGGGTGGACATGTCGGGTCTTCCTGTCGTTGCGGCAAGAGTCGGGCGGCGTGTGCCCCCAGCCGCGACGGGATCGTCAGAGCGGACGTGTGCACACAGTGGCGATGTCGCCGTGGTGGTTGGTTGTCGGCGCTGTCCTGGGCGGCTCGTTCCTTACCGATCGCCTGCGGCCGACGTCGCGGGCAATGCTACCCGATGTGGACCCGCAGACCGCAGACGCCGAGGTCAGTAGGTCGCGAACTCACTCAGCACCGCGGCCAGCGGGACCGGCACGCGCGCCTTCATCCTGGTGCCGGACGCGGTGTGCTCGGTGGCGTCGACCCGCCCCTCGGCGTGCACCCGGTTCACCAGATCCCCCCGGTCGTACGGGATCGTGACGTCGACGATGATGTCGCGCGGCACGATCAGCTCGGCCATCCGCGTCTGCAACCGGTCCAGTCCCTCACCGGTGCGCGCGGAGACGAACACCGCGCCGGGCAGCGCCTGGCGCAGCTGCGCCAGCGCGAGGCCGCCGGCCGCGTCGATCTTGTTGACCACCAACAGTTCCGGCGCCGCCCGGCCGTCATGGTCGGCGACGACGTCGCGGATCACCTGTCGCACCGCGTTGATCTGCGCCAGCGGGTTGGCGTCGGAGCCGTCGACGACGTGCAGCAGCAGGTCGGCGTCGACGACCTCTTCGAGCGTCGAACGGAACGCCTCGACCAGCTGGGTGGGCAGGTGTCGGACGAACCCGACCGTGTCGGTGAGCACGAACTGCCGGCCGTCGCTGAACTCGCCGCGGCGGGTGGTCGGTTCCAGCGTCGCGAACAGTGCGTTCTCGACCAGCACGCCGGCGCCGGTCAGCGCGTTGAGCAGGCTGGACTTGCCGGCGTTGGTGTAGCCGACGATCGCCACCGACGGTGTGTCCCCGGACACCCGCCGGCTGCGCTGGGTGTCGCGCACCTGCTTCATCGCCCGGATGTCGCGGCGCAATTTCGCCATCCGCTCCCGGATCCGGCGCCGGTCGGTCTCGATCTTGGTCTCGCCGGGGCCACGCAGACCCACACCACCGCCGGCGCCGCCCGCCCGGCCACCCGCCTGCCGGGACATCGACTCACCCCAGCCGCGCAGCCTGGGCAGCATGTACTCCATCTGGGCCAGCGCCACCTGCGCCTTGCCTTCCCGGCTGGTCGCGTGCTGGGCGAAGATGTCGAGGATCAACGCGGTGCGGTCGACGACCTTGACCTTGACCACCTTCTCCAGCGCGGTGAGCTGAGCCGGGCTCAGCTCGCCGTCGCAGATGACGGTGTCGGCACCGGTGGCGAGCACGATGTCGCGCAGTTCGGCGGCCTTGCCGGAACCGATGTAGGTCGCCGGGTCGGGTTTGTCGCGCCGTTGGATCACACCCTCGAGCACCTCCGAGCCGGCCGTCTCGGCCAGCGCGGCGAGCTCGGCCAGGCTGGCGTCGGCGTCGGCCGCGGTGCCCTCGGTCCACACCCCGACCAGCACGACACGCTCCAGCCGCAGCTGGCGGTATTCGACCTCGGAAATGTCGGCCAGTTCGGTGGACAGCCCGGCCACCCGGCGCAGCGCCGAGCGGTCCTCCAGGGCGAGTTCGCCCGCGCTGGGGTTCTGGTCGGGAAATTCGGGATGGGTCATAGGCGAATCAAGATTCGCACGGAGATCACTTTTCATGCACCTCGTTTAACGGCGTTGTGCCGCCCACCATTCCCCGGCGAGGTCTCCGTGCGCCACCAGCACCGACGGTCCGCGCAGGTAGCTGGTGGCCTCGGTGACCCGGACGCTGACCTGCCCGCCGGGGATACGCACGGCCAGTGTCCCGGTGGCCTCGCCCGTCTGGGCCAGCGCGGCAACCGCGGTCGCGACCGTCCCGGTTCCGCAGGAGCGGGTCTCGCCGACGCCGCGCTCGTGCACCCGCATGTGCACCGCACCGTCCACCGGGGCGGTGGCCACCTCGACGTTCACCCCGTCCGGGAACTGGCCGCGGTCGAACTCCACGGCCGCGGCGACATCGAGCGCGGACAGCTCGGCAACGGTCAGTGCCGGGTCGACGCAGGCCAGGTGCGGGTTGCCGACATCGATGGCGATCCCGGCGAACCGCCTGCCACCGACCACGGCGTGTCCGGTGCCGAGTTGGTTGACCTTGCCCATCTCGACGCTGATATCGGCGAACGTGTCGCCGACCGAGTGCAGTTGGACCGGCCGCGGGCCGGCCAGCGATCCCACCACGAACTCCCGGCGACCCTCCAGCCCGGCCGCCCACAGGTAGTGGGCGAACACCCGCACGCCGTTGCCGCACATCTGTGCCACCGAGCCGTCGGCGTTGCGGTAGTCCATGAACCAGTCGTCGGCGTCGACACCCTCGGGCAGTCGGTCCACCACACCCGCCTCGCGCGCGGCGCCGGCGACGGTCACCCGCAGCAGCCCGTCGGCGCCCAGGCCCCGCCTGCGGTCGCACAGCGCGGCCACCGCGCCGGCGGTCAGATCCAGCGCGCCGGGCAGGTCGGGCAGCAGCACGAAGTCGTTCTCCGTGCCGTGCCCCTTGGCGAACTTCACCTGCTCAGGATACGTCTCGCCAGATCCGCAGGGCCCGGTCGGCGTTTCCCGCCGCGGCGCCGTCGAGCCAGCTGATCCGGTGGTCGCGGCGGAACCAGGAGCGTTGGCGGCGTACGTAGCGGCGCGTGCCGACGAATGTCGGTTCCCGCGCCCCCGACCCGTCGCCACCTTCGTCGAGGTCGGCGATCACCTGGGCGTAGCCGAGCGCGCGGGCCGCGGTGACCCCGTCGCGCAGTCCCCGGTCGAGCAGTCCGACGACCTCGTCGACCAGACCGTCGGCGAACATCATGTCGGTGCGCTGTGCCAACCGCTCGTCGAGAACCGCGGTCTCCCAATCCAACCCGATGATCACCGCGCCCCAGCGGGGCTCCCCGATGCGGGGGGCCGACGCGGCGAACGGGCGTCCGGTCAACTCCACCACCTCCAGCGCGCGCACGATACGGCGGCCGTCGGAGGGCAGGATCGATTCGGCGGCGGCGGCGTCGACGCGGGCCAGCTCGCGGTGCAGCGCGGCGACGCCGATCTCGGCCAGCCGGTCTTCCCAGCGGGCCCGCACGGTCGCGTCGGTGGCGGGGAATGTCCACTCGTCGAGCAGGGACTGGATGTAGAGCATCGACCCGCCGACCACCAGCGGCAGCGCGCCGCGCGCGGCGATCGCCTCGATGTCGGCCGAGGCGGCCTGCTGATAGCGGGCGACGGTGGCGGTCTCGGTCACGTCGAGGACGTCGAGTTGATGATGCGGGATGCCCCGACGGTCGTGCAGCGACAGCTTCGCAGTGCCGATGTCCATGCCCCGGTAGAGCTGCATGGCGTCGGCGTTGACCACCTCCACGGGCCGCTCATGGGCCAGCAGATCGGCGATCGCCAGCGCCAGCGCTGACTTGCCGGTACCGGTGGGGCCGACCACGGCCAGCGGGCGCACCGGCGTCATGGTCCCCAGACGCCGACGAAATAGCCGACGCCGTAGGGCGCGCCGCGGTAGAGCTCCTTGGCCGACCGCGGCGCGGGACCGGCCAGCCCGGCCAGCACCTGGTAGGCGGCCCGACCGACGACGCCCGCCGGCAGCCGGGTCAGCGCGTCACAGTCACCGCCGGCGAGCGCGTCGTCCAGGCCCGCCTGCACCGGCACCGAATCGGGGTCGTAGCCGCCCGGCGCGGGCGGCGTCAGGGTGTTGGCCCCGTCGGCGACGACCAGCACCCCGACCGGTTCGGCGGCGTCGTCGAGTTCGGCCCGCAGCCGCGATCCCAGCCCCAGGGCCTCGGCGACCGCCAGGTCTTCGGGCACCGCCCGCATCTCGACCCGCGCCTGCGGCTGCGCCCGGCCCCGCAGCCAGCCCGCGATCAACGCGCACAGCGGCAGCGGCATGGGCGGCCGCCCCGACTCGACGGCCTCGGCCGACAGCCCCACGCGCACGTCGACCCCGTAACCGGCGAACGTCCCGACCGCCTCGGGGCCGGCCACGCTGTCGGTGGCCGCCGCGCCGATGCCCACCCACCTCGACGGAAGGCCGGCCACCGCGGACAGCGCGGCCTCCCGCAGGTCGGCGGTCTCGGTAGCGGCCGAGGAGGCCAGTTCGGGAACCATGACCGGTGCCGACGAAACGATCGCGATGGCGTTCAGCACGCCACCCAAACTAGCCGCACCGGCTCAGGCGGGCGCCCTGGTGACGGCTTGACCGCGGGCCAGCGCCGCGGTGGCGGCGACCACCGCGCCAACCGCCAGGACCAGGATCAACCCTCCCGTGTCGCCCGGCCGCATGGTCTCGCCGAGCACCACCACGCCCAGCACGCACGCGACGATCGGCTCGGCGACCGTCATCGTCGGCAGCGACGCGGTCAGCGCACCGGCACCGAAGGACGCCTGCTGCATCGCGGTGCCCCCGATCGCGACCAGCGCCCACGCGTACAGCTCGGGGGTGCGCACCAGCTCCGTCAGTCCCGCCCAGCTGGTGACGTCGAGCCGGTTGACCACGGCCTTGGTCAGCACCGCGAACACCCCCCACAACGCGCCGGACACCACCGCCAGCAGCACGGCGCTGATCGGGCCCGACCACATGCGGGCACCCAGCACGCACAGGACGAGCACCGGGCCCAGTACGGCGACGACACCGAGCCAGGTCGCCAGCGAGGCGCGCGACTGTCCTGCCGTCGGGTTGCCGACGGTCACGATGACCACCACCGAGCCCGCCAGCAGGGCGGCCCACAGCCACTCCCACCGGGTCACCCGGCGGTGCGCCAGCCGGGCGCTGACCGGCAGCGCGAACAACAGCGACGTGACCAGTAGCGACTGCACCAACAGCACCGATCCCAGTCCCAGCGCCGTGGCCTGCAGCGCGAAACCGGCGGCGGCCACCCCACTGCCCAGCCACCACCGGCCATTCCCCAGCAACCGCAGAAACAGCTCGAGACCACCGGCCTGATCCCCGGTGACATCGCGGGCCGAGCGCTGGTGGATGACATTGCCGACCGCGATGAAGAAGGCGGCGGCCAGGGCGAGCAGAGCGGCGATATCCGCTTTCGCCATCGGCGACCTCCCCGGGGTTTGGCACCGAGGATAGAGAGCGGCCATCGGCAAGGCATGGGCACAGCGGCCGCTGACCTGTTTCAATAGCCTTCGGGAGCGCTCACCGGTGTTCCCGATCAGCTGGTAGGCGCCGCGGTGCGCGGCAGGTGCGCGGTTCTGCGCGCGGAGGGCACGAGGTAACCGAAACATGACCATCACCGAACCGGGCGGATCCCAGGACGCCGAGCAGCACGTGACCGGCACTGCCGCCGCCGCGCCGTCACCCCCGCCGGCCCCGAAACCGGCGCCGTCGGCCGGCCCGAGACCCAAACCCGGCCCGGCCCGGCCCGGCCCACGCCCGGCTGCACCCTCCGCGGCCCCGGCCGTCAGCGTCATACCGAGCAGCGACCCACACCGGTTCGGCCGGGTCGACCCCGACGGCACCGTCTGGCTCGTCACCGCGTCCGGCGAACGCACCATCGGCTCGTGGCAGGCCGGCGACGCCGAGGCTGCCTACGCCCACTTCGGGCGCCGGTTCGACGACCTGCACACCGAGGTGCTGCTGCTGGAGCAGCGGCTGGCCTCCGGTTCCGGAGATGCCCGCAAGATCCGCTCGGCAGCCGCCGCGCTGGCCGAGACGCTGCCGACGGCGCACGTGCTGGGCGACGTGGACTCCCTGGCGGCGCGTCTGAGCGAGATCGTCGAACACGCCGCCAGCGCCACCCAGGAGGAGAAGGCCCGGCGCGAAGAGGCCCGTGCCGAACAGACTGCCCGCAAGGAAGCGCTCGCGGCCGAGGCCGAGGAGCTGGCGGCCAACTCCCAGCAGTGGAAGTCCGCCGGCGACCGGATGCGCGCCATCCTCGACGAGTGGAAGACGATCACCGGCCTGGACCGCAAAACCGACGACGCCCTGTGGAAGCGGTATTCGGCGGCCCGCGAGATGTTCAACCGCCGCCGCGGCTCGCACTTCGCCGAACTCGACCGGGAGCGCGCCGGAGCCAGGCGGGCCAAGGAAGAGCTGTGCGAGCGCGCCGAGGCGCTGTCCGATTCAACCGACTGGGGCTCCACCGCCGCGACGTTCCGCGACCTGCTCACCGAGTGGAAGGCCGCGGGACGCGCCGCCAAGGACGTCGACGACGCGTTGTGGCACCGGTTCAAGGGCGCCCAGGACAAGTTCTTCGCCGCGCGCAATTCGGTGACCGCCGAACGCGACGCCGAGTTCCGGGCCAACGCCGAGGCCAAGGAGGCGCTGCTGGCCGAGGCCGAGCGGCTCGACACCTCCGATCTGGACGGCGCGCGGGCGGCGCTGCGCGCCATCGGTGACCGATGGGACGCCATCGGCAAGGTGCCCCGTGAGCGCGGCGCCGACCTGGAACGCCGCCTGCGCGTGGTGGAGAAGAAGATCCGCGACGCGCCCACCGGTGGTGTCGACCCCGAGGCGCAGGCGCGCGCCGACCAGTTCCGCGTCCGCGCGGAGCAGTACGAACGCCAGGCGGAGAAGGCGGCCGCCGCGGGCCGGACCAAGGACGCGGAGCAGGCCCGGGCCAACGCCGAGCAGTGGCGCCAGTGGGCCGACGCGGCGGCCGACGCGCTGGGTAAGCGCCGCTAGCGGACGGTCACCGTTGCGACGGCCCGCCGTCGGTCACCGTTGCGACGGCCCGCCGTCGGTCACCGTTGCGACGGCCCGCCGTCGGTCACCGTTGCGACGGCCCGCCGTCGGTCACCGTTGCGACGGCCCGCCGTCGGTCACCGTTGCGACGGCCCGCCGTCGGTCACCGTTGCGACGGCCCGCCGTCGGTCACCGTTGCGACGGCCCGCCGTCGGTCACCGTTGCGACGGCCCGCCGTCGGTCACCGTTGCGACGGCCCGCCGTCGGTCACCGTTGCGACGGCCCGCCGTCGGTCACCGTTGCGACGGCCCGCCGTCGGTCACCGTTGCGACGGCCCGCCGTCGGTCACCGTTGCGACGGCCCGCCGTCGGTCACCGTTGCGACGGCCCGCCGTCGGTCACCGTTGCGACGGCCCGCCGTCGGTCACCGTTGCGACGGCCCGCCGTCGGTCACCGTTGCGACGGCCCGCCGTCGGTCACCGTTGCGACGGCCCGCCGTCGGTCACCGTTGCGACGGCCCGCCGTCGGTCACCGTTGCGACGGCCCGCCGTCGGTCACCGTTGCGACGGCCCGCCGTCGGTCACCGTTGCGACGGCCCGCCGTCGGTCACCGTTGCGACGGCCCGCCGTCGGTCACCGTTGCGACGGCCCGCCGTCGGTCACCGTTGCGACGGCCCGCCGTCGGTCACCGTTGCGACGGCCCGCCGTCGGTCACCGTTGCGACGGCCCGCCGTCGGTCACCGTTGCGACGGCCCGCCGTCGGTCACCGTTGCGACGGCCCGCCGTCGGTCACCGTTGCGACGGCCCGCCGTCGGTCACCGTTGCGACGGCCCGCCGTCGGTCACCGTTGCGACGGCCCGCCGTCGGTCACCGTTGCGACGGCCCGCCGTCGGTCTCCTCGCCGAGCGTGTCCAGCAGCGTCTTGCTCTGCCCCTCCGCGGCCAGCCTCCGGCGATGCTCCTCGGTGGCCAGCTGAAGCATGGTGCGCGCCGCGACCACCCGCGCCCAGTGGTAGGTCAGCGCCATGATCGCGATCCACGCGACGATCAGCCCGATACCCGGACCGGGATGGTCACCGGGCGCGGTCTGACGCGACCAGATCGCCAGCACGCCCAGGAACGATCCGACGGTGGAGCCGGCCAGCGCGATCCAGGCCAGCGCCCACCGGCGCGTCACCAGGGCCGTGATCGAGAACCCGACGCCGAACACCAGCGCGATCCAGGCGAAGACCCGCGACGGCAACGAGATCGCCACCTCGGAGGCCACGTCCGAACCGACGAGTACGTCCAGTCCCCGCGCCGGACCGGCGTGCGGCAACAGCAGGGTCGCCAACAGCACGAACACCAGAATCGCGATGACCAGTGCGCGGGCGCCGGGATCGATCTCGCGGGCGATGCGGCGCTCGGCGGCGTCGATATCGCCCTTGAAGTCCGTGAAGTCCCGGGATTCGCCGCCGCCGGCTACCGGGTCGCTCATCGGGCGCAACCCCCTGTGACGACGGAGGCCGAGGGTCGACCGATCCCGGGCATACCCAGCCCGACGCCGGTGCGCGGTTTGCGGCCCTCGGCGTGGGCATCACCGGCGCGGGTGCGCCGATGCCCGAGCAGGCCGGCGTCGGCGATCAGGTGATGCGGCGCGGCACCGGTCACGGTGGTGACGACGACGTCGCCGGGGCGGATCTGTGCGGCCGACTCCCCCGGCGCGAAGTGCACCAGCCGGCCGTCGCGGGCACGCCCGGACATCCGGGCGGTGCTGGCGTCCTTGCGTCCCTCACCGGTGGCCACCAGAAGCTCGACCGTGCGACCGATCTGGGCCGAGTTCTCCTCCAGCGAGATTCGCTCCTGCAGTTCGATCAAGCGCTGGTATCGCTCGGTGACAACGGCCTTGGGGACCTGGTCGGCCAGATCGGCGGCGGGGGTGCCGGGTCGCTTGGAGTACTGGAAGGTGAACGCGCCGGCGAACCGGGCGGCCGACACGACGTCCAGCGTGGCCTGGAAATCCGCCTCGGTCTCGCCGGGGAATCCGACGATCAGATCGGTGGTGATCGCCGCGTGCGGGATGGCCGCGCGCACCCGTTCGATGATGTCGAGGTAGCGGTCGGCCCGGTAGGACCTCCGCATCGCGCGCAGGATCCGGTCCGAACCGGATTGCAGAGGCATGTGCAGTGTCGGGCACACGTTGGGGGTCTCGGCCATCGCCTCGATCACGTCGTCGGTGAACTCGGCGGGGTGCGGCGAGGTGAATCGCACCCGCTCCAGACCGTCGATGGCGCCGCAGGCCCGCAGCAGCTTGGCGAAGGCGCCGCGGTCGCGGGGTTCGTCGGCCCAAGTCGTCGTGTCCTCGCGCAAGCGCTCGTCCGAAGCGAACGACACCCCGTAGGCGTTGACGTTCTGCCCGAGCAGGGTGATCTCCACAACGCCCTGCTCGACCAGCGAACGAACCTCTGCGAGGACGTCGCCCTGCCTGCGGTCGACCTCCTTGCCCCGCAGCGATGGGACGATGCAGAACGTGCAGGTGTTGTTGCACCCGACCGAGATCGAAACCCATGCGGCGTAGGACGATTCGCGGCTCGCAGGCAATGTCGACGGGAATTCCCGCAGCGCCTCGGCGATTTCGACCTGGGCGACCCGGTTGTGCCGGGCACGGTCCAGCAGCGCGGGCAGTGAACCGATGTTGTGGGTGCCGAACACGACGTCGACCCACGGCGCCTTGCGCAACACGGTGTCGCGATCCTTCTGGGCCAGGCACCCGCCCACGGCGATCTGCATGTCCGGATCGGCCTGCTTGCGGGGAGCCAGATGGCTCAGGTTGCCGTAGAGCTTGTTGTCCGCGTTCTCCCGCACCGCGCAGGTGTTGAACACGACCACGTCGGCCTCGGCCCCGTCGTCGGCGCGGCGGTACCCCGCCGCCTCGAGCAGGCCGGCGAGCCGTTCGGAATCGTGCACGTTCATCTGGCAGCCGTATGTTCTGACCTGGTAGGTGCGGTCGCCGCGGCCACCGGGCAGCGGCCCGGCGGTCTGCTCCGTCACCGAGGAAGTCACGGCGCCATTCTACGGACCCGCGGACACCGGATCCGACGGGCGCCGCGCGGCGGCGATCCGACCGGATTGCCGACTTCCCGGCAGGCTGGGCACTACCTGGGTAAGGTCAACACGCATGGAGAGCCCCTCGGACACCCGCGAAGTGCCGATGATCTCGATGACGGCCGTCGACAAGCATTTCGGCGCTCTCCATGTCCTCAGGGACATCAATCTCGACGTCGGCAAGGGGCAGGTCGTCGTCGTGCTGGGACCGTCGGGCTCCGGCAAATCGACGTTGTGCCGCACGATCAACCGCCTCGAGACCATCGACTCGGGGACCATCGAGATCGACGGCGAGGTGTTGCCCGCCGAGGGCCGCAAGCTCGCGCAACTGCGGTCCGACGTCGGAATGGTGTTCCAGTCCTTCAACCTGTTCGCGCACAAGACAATTCTGGACAACGTCACGCTGGCGCCGATGAAGGTGCGCAAGACCGCCAAGGCGGCCGCCCGCGAGAAGGCGATGAGCCTGCTCGAGCGCGTCGGGGTCGCCAACCAGGCCGACAAGTACCCCGCGCAGCTCTCCGGCGGCCAGCAGCAGCGGGTGGCGATCGCCCGCTCACTGGCGATGAACCCCAAGGTGATGCTGTTCGACGAGCCGACCAGCGCGCTGGACCCGGAGATGATCAACGAGGTGCTGGCCGTGATGGCCTCCCTGGCAGGTGAGGGCATGACGATGGTCGTGGTGACCCACGAGATGGGGTTCGCCCGCCGGGCCGCCAACCGCGTCGTGTTCATGGCCGACGGTGCGATCGTCGAGGACGCCGAACCCATCGAATTCTTCGAGAACCCGAAGTCTGACCGGGCCAAGGACTTTCTGGGCAAGATCCTGCACCACTGACCCGACCACGACCGGATGCCCGACGAAAGGAAATCATCCTCATGTCCCCGACATCATTGTCCAAGCGCGTCATCGGTGCCGTCGCTCTGGCCATCGCGCTGCCCTTCGCCGCGACCGCGTGCGGCGGTGACAGCGGCGGTGGCGGCGGTGGCGGCGACACGATCGTCATCGGCAGCAAGTTCGACCAGCCCGGCCTCGGCATGAAGAACCCTGACGGCACGATGAGCGGCTTCGACGTCGATGTGTCGACCTACGTCGCCGGTCAGCTCGGCT
Organism: Mycolicibacterium xanthum; assembly: GCF_019710635.1. Classification (GTDB taxonomy): domain Bacteria; phylum Actinomycetota; class Actinomycetes; order Mycobacteriales; family Mycobacteriaceae; genus Mycobacterium; species Mycobacterium xanthum. The sequence goes on along the minus strand of NZ_JAIFZS010000025.1, from coordinate 42,796 downwards.
ATACCCCGGAGCAGATCGAATGGAAGGAGTCCCCGTCGGCGCAGCGCGAGACCCTGATCCAGAACGGCCAGGTCACGTTCATCGCGGCGACGTACTCGATCACCGATGCCCGCAAGGAGAAGGTGTCCTTCGCCGGCCCGTACCTGGTCACCGGCCAGAGCCTGCTGGTGCGCTCGGACAGCAACGACATCAACGGCCCGGCGGACCTGGAGAACAACAAGATCCTGTGCTCGGTGTCGGGCTCGACGCCGGCGCAGAAGATCAAAGACGAGTACCAAGGCGTACAGCTGCAGCAGTACGACACCTACTCGGCCTGCGTCGAGGCACTCAAGAACGGCGCTGTCGACGCCGTGACCACCGACGAGACCATCCTGGCCGGCTACGCCGCCCAGTCCCCCGGCGCATTCAAGATCGTCGGCGAGCCGTTCTCGGTGGAGAACTACGGGATCGGCCTGAAGAAGGACGACACCGAGCTGTGCAACAAGATCACCGACGCGATCAAGAAGATGGAAGCCGACGGGGACTGGAAGGCGGCCTGGGACAAGAACCTCGGCCCGGCGGGACTGCCCGCCCCGACTCCGCCGACCCCGGACGCGTGCTGAGAACCGAGCGGTAGCAGCAACGCCTCCGGGACCGAGCAGTCGACGACAGCAGATAAGGACCGCCGCCCGTGGAGATCTTCAGCGAGTACTCCCAGCGGATCTTCGAAGCGTTCTGGACGACGATCCAGCTGACGGTGTTCTCGGCGATCGGTGCGCTGGTGCTCGGCACCGTGCTGGCTGCGATGCGGCTGGCGCCGGTGCCGATGATGAATTGGCTGGGCACCGCCTACGTCAACGTCGTGCGCAACACCCCGTTGACGCTGATCATCCTGTTCTGCTCGTTCGGCCTGTCCCAGACCCTGGGGATCACGCTGGCCAGCCGGCAGTCGACGACCTTCATCGAGGACAGCGGCTTCCGGCTGGCACTGCTCGGCCTGACGGTCTACACGGCGGCGTTCGTCTGCGAAACCGTGCGCTCCGGTGTGAACACGGTGCCGCTGGGGCAGGCCGAAGCCGCCCGCTCGTTGGGCCTCACCTTCGGCCAGAATCTGCGGATCGTCTTGCTGCCGCAGGCGTTTCGGGCGGTGATCATCCCGCTGGGCTCGGTGCTGATCGCGTTGACCAAGAACACCACGATCGCCTCGGCGATCGGAGTGGCCGAGGCGGCGCTGCTGATGAAGGAGATGATCGAGAACACCGCGGCGACGCTGGTGGTGGGCGGGATCTTCGCGCTCGGGTTCCTGGTGCTGACACTTCCGATGGGGCTGTTCTTCGGCTGGCTGGGTAAACGGATGGCGGTGGTGCGGTGATGAGCGCTCGCGCGAAGAACGGACAGTCCCGATGACCGGAGCATCGGTTCTCTTCGACGCACCGGGCCCCCGCGCTCGGGTCCGCAACCGGATCATCTCGGTGACCACCGTGGTCGCGGTTCTGGTCGTCGTGTGGTTCGTCTACCGGGGGTTGGCGGCCAAGGGCCAGCTCGATGCCGACAAGTGGACACCGTTTCTGACCAGCAACCTGTGGACCACCTACGTGCTGCCCGGTATCCAGGGCACCCTGACCGCTGCGGCGGTGTCGATCGTGCTGGCGCTGATCCTGGGTTTCGTGCTCGGGGTGGGCCGGTTGTCGACGCACACCGCCATCCGCTGGACGAGCTCGGTGTTCGTCGAGTTCTTCCGCGCCGTTCCCGTGCTGATCATGATGATCTTCGCGTTCTCGTTCTTCGCGGTCTACAACCTCTTTCCGTCCAGGCAGCTGGCATTGGCAGCGGTCATCACCGCGCTGACTCTCTACAACGGCGCGGTCATCGCCGAGATCGTGCGTGCCGGTGTGCACGCCCTGCCGCGCGGCCAGAGTGAGGCCGCCTCCGCGCTCGGTCTGTCCTGGGGCCAGACGATGCGCTCGATCCTGCTGCCGCAGGCCATCACGTCGATGCTGCCCGTGCTCATCTCCCAGCTGGTGGTGGTGCTCAAGGACACCGCGATCGGTTATCAGATCACCTTCGTCGAGATGGTGCGCCAGGGCACCCAGGTGGGCTCGGCGTACAGCAACTACATCCCCGCCCTGATGGTGATCGCGTTGCTGATGATCAGCCTGAACTTCACCCTGTCGTGGTTCGCGACCTGGCTGGAGCGTCGGCTGCGGCAGTCGCGCAAGGGCACCGAACCAGAAGAGGTGGCCGCGATGGAGGCCGCCGGCGACCAGAGCCGGGGCACCTGATCTCCATGACACCGAAGCGCTGACATGGCCACTTCGCAGCTGGCATTCGAGGTGCTCCCCGAGGAGGCGCTGCGCAGCATGGTGGACCTGATGGTGCGGCTCATCGAGGCCGGCGGCGCCGTCGTCATCATGATCGGCGCCGTCATTGCGATCGTGAAGTTCGCCATCGCGCTGGGCCAACGTGACATCAACCAGTTCTCGTCGGTGCGGCTCACCCTGGCCCGATTCCTGGTCCTCGGGTTGGAGTTCCAGCTTGCCGCCGATGTGCTGCGGACCGCGATCTCCCCGTCGTTCGAGGAGATCGGCAAGCTGGCCGCCATCGCAACGATCCGGACGCTGCTGAACTACTTCCTGAACCGGGAGATCGCCCAGGAACAGCAGGAGATCGAGAAGGGGAAGTCCCGTCCGCGCGCGTCGGGACCGACGCCGACGTGACCGACTTCGTTCTCGCCGCGTCGTGGTGCTTCGGCATCTCGGGGATTCTGCTGGGGGTGGCCGCGCTGGCGATCTTCCGCCGGCCGCTTCCTGCGCTGCGCACGATGATGGAGCTGTTCATCGCCGCGGGCCTGCTCCGGCTCAGCGCCGACAGCTCGTGGGCCGCGATCGCGGCCGCGGTCGTGGTCATCTCGCTTCGCCAAGTCCTCACCCGCAGCCTGACCGCGGACTTCCACGCCATTCCGGCGCACCAGAGGAGCACCTGAGCGTCGGCGTCACCCGGCTACACCCGGCGGCGCTCCCGCTCAACCGCGAGCTCGGCGGTGACCACGTCGACGGCCATCGTCTGGCCGTAGCCGCGGCGGGCCAGCATCCCGACCAGCCGTCGGGTGACCTTGATCTCGGCGTCCCTGTCGCCCGGGTCACCGAGCTTCTCGCGGCGCAGGCGATCGCGGACCAGCTTCTCGGCCTGCATACGTTCATCGCCGGCATCGATACCATCCAGCGTCGCGGAGATCACCTCGGCGTCCACGCCCTTGTCCCGCAGCTCGGCGGCCAGCGCGCGCTTGCTCTTGCCCGCGTTGGCCCGTCGCGACCGCACCCACTGCTCGGCGAAGTCGTCGTCGTCGACCAGACCGACCTGCCCCAGCCGGTCGAGCACCGCCGTACTGACGTCCTCGGGATAGCCCCGCTTGGCGAGCTGGGCCGCCAGCTCCGCGCGGGTACGCGCCCGCACGGTGAGCAGACGCAGGCACAATGCCCGCGCCTGCTCCTCGCGACGTTCGGGGTCGCCCTCCGCCGGGCTAGAAGTCGACCGGAGCGGGAAGGACATCATCGTCCCCGTCGGTCACCACGGCGCCGATACCGAGCTTCTCCTTGATCTTCTTCTCGATTTCGTTGGCCACGTCGACGTTCTCCAGCAGGAAGTTGCGGGCGTTCTCCTTGCCCTGCCCGAGCTGCTCCCCGTCGTAGGTGAACCACGATCCGGACTTGCGGATGAAGCCCTGCTCGACACCCATGTCGATCAGCGAACCCTCCTTGCTGATGCCCTTGCCGTAGAGGATGTCGAACTCGGCTTGTTTGAAGGGGGCCGCTACCTTGTTCTTGACAACCTTCGCCCGGGTGCGGTTACCCACCGCGTCGGTGCCATCCTTGAGCGTTTCAATTCGCCTGACATCTATGCGCACCGAGGCGTAGAACTTCAATGCCTTTCCACCCGTGGTCGTTTCGGGCGAGTTGTGCACCATGACGCCGTCGGCAAAGTAGTTGTGCGAACCCTCCACCTCGATGTCGAAACGATCCATCTTCTGATAGTCGGTCTTCGATTCAATTTCCACGACGCGCGCCGGCATCAATTGCATTATTGGCTCGATGAATCGCGGTTCCACGGCAAACTGGCCCCTGAAGCGTGGCAGCAACTTATACGCCATGGACGGATGGACGTACGGGGCGATCAACTCTTGGAACATCGCGGTGGCTGGCGTCGAGAAGACCAGAACGGCTTTACCTGCCTTGCCGGAAGTACGTAGACGTACATCGAGACCGTGGGTGTCACGCAGATAGTCGCGCAACCGAATACGTGAACCCTCTGTCATCGCCTCGACACAGATCTCGATACGACCACTGCCACCCTGGGTCCGCCGCTGAAGTCCTTTGGACCGCAGGCTGAAACTGCCATCGTCCATGTACCAGATGGCCAGCGCCAGCGGAGTCAAGGCCTTGAGATAGTCCTCGGATAGAAACTTCTTGCCATCACCGAGATACACAGCACGACGTAATTCATGGAGCTCGGCAAGAGTGGTGAAGTCGGCGAAAGCCGAGCCCTTGCTATTGGTGGTACGGCAATGGGGGATGTTATCGAGAAGCGCGATCTTCCAGTCGAGGTAGTCCGCTTGCTTGGCCCCATGCCCCATTCGTAGGCATGCGCTCTCGGAATCCTGCCGGACGGCGGGGGAAAGGCAACCGTCTCCCATCAGAGAGCCCAGGACAACTTCCCATTGCTGATCACTTAAGAAAGTCGGTTGCGCAAGCATCACGCGGTCGCCAACGAGAATGTCTTCGGCCTCTCGCCACCCACCAGGAGTTCTGATCAGATGATTGCGGGTCATCGCGAGGCTGGCATGACCACGTCCCGTTCCTCCGCCAGCCCTGTCGACCTTGAAGTGCAGGAACTCTTCGGTCGTACCGTTGTTGAACCAATTCGTCACCTTGCGGGGCACGATCCGCCCGGACTCGAAGTCATAGGACAGAACTTCGACATCCATCTTCTGGTTCACAATTTTGCCAAGCTTCTCAGTGGAACCGTCGGCAAGTGTGACGTTGGTGTACCAAGATCCACAGCCGAACATCACACCGATTTTTTCCCGCAACTGGTTGATGAAGATCGCGGTGGTGCCCGAGTTGTTCAGCGCACCGGTCATCTTCCGCAGCGCCTGGCTCATCAGCCGGGCCTGCAGACCGACGTGACTGTCGCCCATCTCCCCCTCGATCTCGGCACGCGGCACCAGAGCGGCCACCGAGTCGATGACCAGGATGTCCAGCGCACCGGAGCGGATCAGCATGTCGGCGATCTCGAGCGCCTGCTCACCGGTGTCGGGCTGGGAGACCAGCAGCGCGTCGGTGTCCACCCCGAGCTTCTTGGCATACTCCGGGTCCAGGGCGTGCTCGGCGTCGATGAACGCGGCGATACCGCCGGCGGCCTGGGCATTGGCGATTGCGTGCAGGGCCACGGTGGTCTTGCCGGAGGACTCCGGGCCGTAGATCTCGATGACGCGCCCGCGGGGCAGACCGCCGATGCCGAGCGCGACATCCAGCGCGATCGAACCGGTGGGGATGACCGAGATCGGCTGCCGCACCTCTTCGCCCAGCCGCATCACCGAACCTTTTCCGAAGTTCTTGTCGATCTGGGCGAGCGCCAGTTCCAGGGCTTTCTCGCGATCGGGGGCCTGCTGCGCCATGGTGGGTACCTCTCCGGTAGTCGTTGTTGACCGGTTCTCGGTCGGTTGGCCGTGACGCTAGGCCAGGGCACCGACAAGTCAGCGTCGAACATCCCCCACAGTAGACGAACACGTGTTCGATTCAAGCGGACACGCCGGAGGGCTACGTTTGAGCGATGGCGACACGGGAAGACGTCCAGATCCCGGCGGACGGCGATCGGCTGGCCGCCTATCTGTACCGGCCGGACGACACCGGCGGCCCGGTCCCGTGCGTCGTCATGGCCCACGGGTTCAGCGCCACCCGCGACGACGGTCTGCCCGCCTACGCCGAGGCGTTCTGCGACGCCGGCTATGCCGTGGTGGTATTCGACTACCGCCACTTCGGCGCCTCGACCGGACAACCCCGACAGTTGCTGGACATCGCCATGCAGCAAGCCGATTACCGCACGGTGATCGGGTGGGCCCGTCATCTCGAGGGGGTCGACCCGGACCGGATCGTGCTGTGGGGAACCTCGTTCTCCGGCGGTCACGTGCTCGCCGTCGCCGCCGACGACCCTCGCGTCGCGGCGGTGATCTCCCAGGCGCCGTTCACCGACTCCCTGCCTGTTCTGCGGGAGGTTCCGCCACGCACCGTCGCGGCGCTGAGCCTCGCCGGGGTGCGGGACCAGCTGAGTGCGTGGCGCAGACGCCCGCCCGTGCTGATGCCCGCAGTCGGCGAACCCGGCACCGTCGCCGCGATGACCTCACCGGACGCCAAACCCGGCTTCGAAGCGATCCTGGCCCCGAATTCGTTGTGGCGCAATGAGGTCGCTGCGCGCCTGATGCTGCGGTTGGCGTTCTACCGGCCGGGCGCCGGGACCGCGCACCTGCAGATGCCGCTGTTGGTGTGCGTCTGCGACGACGACGCCGTCACCCCGCCGGGTTCGTCGGTCGCCGCCGCGCACCGCGCTCCGCGCGGCGAACTGCGCCGCTACCCCTACGGGCACTTCAACATCTACCACGATCAGCAGGTCAAGGCCGATCAGGTCGCCTTCCTGCGGCGGGTCATGGACCGGACCGCCGCCTGACCGAGGCTGGACGCCGCGACACAGCGGTCATATCGTGAAGGTCATCCAGCCGGATGGAACTGACATGCACGAGATGGCGCTGACCCAGAGTGTTGTCGACGCCGTGTGCGAGCACGCCGCGGGCCGCCGGGTGAACAGCGTCAGGCTGGAGGTCGGCGCGCTGTGCGCGGTGGTCCCCGGCGCGATGCAGTTCTGCTTCGAGCTGGCCACCGAGGGGACCGTTGCCGACGGCGCCCGCCTCGACGTCGACATCCAACCCGGGTCGGCCCGATGCCGCAGCTGCGCGCAAACCTTCGACCTGAACGATCTGATCCTGCTGTGCACGTGTGGAAGTGCCGACGTCGAGGTGCTGACCGGCCGGGAACTGCGGATCCTTTCCATGGAAGTGAGCTGAGCATGTGTGCAACGTGTGGATGCGGTGACGACGGCGCGACAATCACCCTGACCGACGGACACCACCAGCACCACCACCCTCATCCGGATGACGGCCACCCGCACCGGCACGCGCATACCGATACCGTTTCGCTGGACCAGAAGGTGCTGGCGAAGAACGACCAGCTCGCGGCGCAGAACCGCCAATGGCTGACCGAACGCCACATCCTGGCGCTCAACCTGACCAGCTCACCGGGGTCGGGAAAGACGACACTGCTCGAACGCACCATCCGCGAGTTGGGCAGATCTCGCTCGGTGGCCGTCATCGAAGGCGATCAGGAAACGTTGCTCGACGCCGAGCGCATCCGGGCGACCGGGGCGCGGGCGATCCAGGTCAACACCGGCGCCGGATGTCACCTCGATGCGGCGATGGTGCGGCGGGCACTGGAAACGCTGGCCCCACCCCGCGACTCGCTGCTGTTCATCGAGAACGTGGGCAATCTGGTGTGCCCTGCGCTGTTCGATCTCGGGGAGAGCGGAAAAATCGTCGTCATCTCCGTGACCGAGGGCGCCGACAAACCGCTGAAGTATCCACACATGTTTGCTGCGGCAGCGCTCGTCGTCGTCAACAAGTCCGACCTCTTGCCCTACGTCGACTTCGACGTCGACACCTTCACGACCCATGCACGGTCGATCAACCCCGGGGTGGACATCCTGACGCTGTCGGCGACCACCGGGGAGGGCATCCCGAAGTGGTACGACTGGATCGACATCCGAGCAAACGAGGCCGTGTCGCACGGATCCGTTGACAAGACCATGCCGCCGGAGTAGACCGAGAAACAACGGCGCGCAAGTGGGCCGAGGGTCGACTCCAGCGCCGCAGGGGTCGCTGCCAGACCCCGGAAAGCTGTGACACATGCCCACCGAGGCGGCAGTCAAAGCAGAAGAGGCCCTGATCCACGTTCTGTGGATCAACGCAGGTTTGAGTTGTGACGGTGACTCGGTGGCGCTGACTGCCGCCACCCAACCCAGCATCGAGGAGATCGCACTCGGCGCTCTCCCGGGGCTCCCGAAGATCGCCGTCCACTGGCCTCTCATCGATTTCGAATGCGGCCCCAACGGCGGTGCCGACGACTTCCTCGAATGGTTCTTCAGGGCCCAGCGGGGCGAGTTGGAGCCGTTCGTCCTCGTCGTCGAGGGATCGATCCCCAACGAGAAGATCAAGGACGAGGGGTACTGGTGCGGGTTCGGCAACGACCCGGCCACCGGCCAGCCGATGACCACCAGCGAGTGGCTCGATCGACTCGCGCCCAAGGCGACCGCGGTGGTCGCGGTGGGCACGTGCGCGACCTACGGCGGAATCCATGCGATGGCGGGTAACCCCACCGGGGCCATGGGTGTACCCGACTACCTGGGATGGTCCTGGAAAAGCAAGGCCGGTATCCCGATCGTGTGCGTGCCGGGTTGCCCGATCCATCCGGACAATCTGTCGGAGACGCTGACGTACCTGCTGTACATGGCCACCGACCAGGCGCCGATGATCCCGCTGGATGACGCACTACGCCCCAAATGGCTGTTCGGAAACACCGTGCACGAAGGATGCGACCGGGCCGGCTACTACGAGCAGGGCGACTTCGCCACCGAGTACGGCTCGCCGAAATGCATTGTCAAGCTTGGCTGCTGGGGTCCGGTGGTCAAGTGCAACGTACCCAAACGTGGCTGGATCAACGGCATCGGCGGCTGCCCCAACGTCGGCGGTATCTGCATAGGCTGCACCATGCCGGGCTTTCCCGACAAGTTCATGCCGTTCATGGACGAGCCACCGGGCGGCAAGATCTCTACCACCGCCTCCGGTCTCTACGGTTCGGTGATTCGCAGCCTGCGCCAGGTCACCGGCCGCACGGTCGACAAAGAACCGAAGTGGCGGCACACCGGCACCCGACTCGAGACCGGAGCGGTCCGCACCTGGTAGGTGCGGCCCGCCCTGCGTCTCGGCCATCGGCTCGACGAAAAGCACTCCGCTGCTGCGTAATACACAAGAGAGAAGAAGTTTCGATGACAACGATCATCCCCGAGCCGTCGCAGGTGAAGCGTGACCCCGGCCAACTGGTGGAAATGGCGTGGGACCCGATCACCCGGATCGTCGGCAGCCTCGGCATCTACACGAAGATCGACTTCGAGAACCGGGAAGTCGTCGAGTGTCACAGCACGTCGTCGATCTTCCGCGGCTACTCGATCTTCATGAAAGGCAAGGATCCACGCGACGCGCACTTCATCACGAGCCGTATCTGCGGCATCTGCGGCGACAACCACGCCACCTGCTCGTGTTACTGCCAGAACATGGCGTACGGCGTCAGGCCACCCCACCTCGGCGAGTGGTTGGTCAACCTCGGCGAGGCCGCCGAATACATGTTCGACCACAACATCTTCCAGGAGAACCTGGTGGGTGTGGACTACTGCGAGAAGATGGTTTCCGAGACCAACCCCAGCGTCCTGGCCAAGGCGGAGAACACCGAGGCGCCGCACTCCGACATGCACGGCTACCGCACCGTCGCCGACATCATGCGCGCGCTGAACCCGTTCACCGGCGACTTCTACCGGGAGGCGCTACAGGTCAGCCGCTGGACACGCGAGATGTTCTGCCTGATGGAGGGTCGGCACGTCCATCCGTCCACGCTGTACCCCGGTGGCATCGGCACCACCGCCACCGTGCAGCTGATGACGGACTACATGACCCGGCTGATGCGCTATGTCGAGTTCATGAAGAAGGTCGTACCGATGCACGACGACCTGTTCGACTTCTTCTACGAAGCGCTTCCGGGATACGAGCAGGTCGGGCTCCGACGGACACTACTGGGCTGCTGGGGCTCGTTCCAGGATCCGGAGGTGTGCAACTTCGCCTACAAGGACATGGAGCGCTGGGGCGACGCCATGTTCGTCACCCCCGGGGTGGTGATCGACGGCAAGCTGCACACCCACTCGTTGGTGGACATCAACCTCGGCATCCGAATCCTGTTGGGGCACTCGTACTATGACGACTGGTCGGATCAGGAGATGTTCGTCAAGACCGACCCGCTCGGCAACCCCGTCGATCGGCGGCATCCGTGGAACCAGCACACCAATCCCAAGCCGCAGAAACGTGACTTCGACGGCAACTACAGCTGGGTGATGGCCCCGCGCTGGTTCGACGGCAAGGACCACCTGGCGCTGGACACCGGTGGCGGGCCGCTGGCCCGTCTGTGGTCGACGGCGCTGGCCGGGCTCGTCGACGTCGGATACGTGAAGGCCACCGGATCGAGTGTGCAGATCAACCTGCCGAAGACCGCGTTGAAAGGCCCGGTCGAGTTCGAGTGGAAGATACCCGGGCACGGCAGCAACACGCTCGAACGCAACCGCGCACGGACCTACTTCCAGGCGTATGCGGCGGCCTGCGCGCTGCACTTCGCCGAGAAGGCGCTCGCGGAGATCCGCGCCGGCCGCACCAAGACGTGGGAGAAGTTCGAGGTGCCCGACGAAGGCATCGGCTGCGGCTTCACCGAGGCAGTGCGCGGAGTGCTGTCCCACCACATGGTGATCCGCGACGGCAAGATCGCCAACTATCACCCGTATCCCCCGACGCCGTGGAATGCCAACCCGCGGGACAGCTACGGCACGCCCGGCCCGTATGAGGACGCCGTGCAGGGTCAGCCGATCTTCGAGGAGAACGACCGGGAGCAGTTCAAGGGCATCGACATCATGCGCACGGTGCGAAGCTTCGACCCGTGCCTGCCCTGCGGGGTGCACATGTATCTCGGCGAAGGCAAGTCGCTGGACCTGCTGCACTCCCCCACCCAGTCCGTCACCGGGGAATAGCCCATGGCCCAGCCGACGCCGCCGGATGCCGACGAGACGCAGTGGCGCACGGCGGGCGATCGGATCCAGACGCTGCTCGATGCGTCGGCCGCCGGTGGCGCGGCGGCGCGGCAGCGCGCCGAACGACTGGTCGGCGAGGTCACTGACCTGTACGGCGCGGCGATCGAGCGGATGATGGCGCTGGCGCTGGCCGCCGATCCGCGGCTCGCGGACGGGTTCGCGGCCGATGATCTGGTGGCCAGCCTGCTGTTGGTGCACGGACTGCACCCGCACGACACCGAGCGGCGGGTGCGCACGGCGCTGGACTCCGTCCGGCCCTATCTCGGTTCACACGGCGGGGACGTGACACTTCTCGGTGTGCAGGACGGCGTGGTCCGGCTGCAGTTCCAGGGCAGCTGCAAGAGTTGCCCGTCCTCGTCGGTGACCCTCGACCTCGCCGTGCGCGACGCCGTTCTCGCGGCGGCACCGGAGATCGGCGACATCGAGGTGCTGGCGGTCGAACCGGATCACGACGGCGGTGTGATCCCGGTCGATTCGCTGTTGAGCCGGATGCACACCGAGCGTCGGCACCCGACGACGTGGCAACCCGTGCCCGGGCTCGCCGAGCTGCGCGATGGCGAGGTCGGCGGCTTCCGCATCGCGGGGACCCCGACCCTGGCCTGCCGAATCGGGTCGGATGTGTTCGCCTACCGGGACCGGTGCGCGGCCTGCGCCCGGTCGCTGGCCGGGGCCCACCTGACCGGCGCCGTGCTGCACTGTCCGGGCTGCGGGGCCGGGTTCGACGTGATCCACGCGGGCAGCGGCGTCGGCGGTGACGGCCATCTGGAGCCCGTCCCGGTGCTCGAGCGCGACGGTGTGCTGTCGATGGCCCTGCCCACGCCCGAGGCGGTGGCCTGATGGACGCGGCGAGCAGCACCTCGGACGTGCTGAGCCGCATCCGCGCCAACCGGGCGGCGCCTGAGCCCGCCGGTGAACGGTGCGAGATGTGCGCGGAACCCATCGCCGACGAGCACCAGCACCTCGTCAACACCGAGGGCCGCCAACTGTTGTGCGTATGTCGTGGTTGCTATCTGCTGTTCACCGACACCGGCGCGAAACTGCGTTATCGCGCGGTCCCCGATCGATATCTCACCTTCGACGGCTTCGCGATGGACCGGCGCCAGTGGGAGGCCCTCCAGATCCCGGTCGGGCTCGCGTTCTTCTTCCACAACTCCTCGCTCGGGCGCACAGTCGCGTTCTATCCCGGCCCCGCGGGCGCCACCGAATCGGAACTGGACCTGCAGGCCTGGGCCGACATCCGCACCGCGGAACCACGAGTGGACCTCCTCGCCGAGGACACCGAGGCGCTGTTGGTCCGGGTGCCGGAACGCCCTGATGCCGCGCCGCGGGGCTACCTGGTCCCGATCGACGCGTGCTACGAGTTCGTCGGCCGGCTGCGGATGCTGTGGCACGGGTTCGACGGCGGCGGCCAGGCCCGCGACTATATCGACGGGTTCTTCGAACTGCTCGACGACCGCGGCGGGACGGTGCAGCGCGCATGACCGGCCTGACGTTCTCCGTGGCGGACATCGCCGCCGAGCCCTACGCGGTGACGCCGGTGCTGGCGGCCCGCGTCGGAATCGCCGCGGACGGCGACGAACCGATCCACGCGATCGCGCTGCGCACCCAGGTGCGCATCGAGCCGATGCGGCGCAACTATTCCGACGACGAGGCCGACGGACTGGTGGACCTGTTCGGAACGCGCGAACGGTGGTCGAGCACCCAGCACGCCTTCCTCTGGCAACATGCCGCGGCGATGGTGCCGGGCTTCAGCGGGAGCACCGAGGCGGTGCTTCGGCTGGAATGCACCTACGACTTCGAGGTGAAGGCCGCAAAGTACCTTCTCGCCCTGCGGGACGGCGCCATCTCGCTGCAGTTCCTTTTCAGCGGAACGGTTTTCGTGCCCGGCGCGCGCGGATTCGAGGTGCATCAGATCCCGTGGGACCGCGAGGTGCACTACGACATGCCGGTGTCGGTGTGGCAGGACCTGATCCGGATGCACTACCCGAACACGGGCTGGTTGCGCCTGGACCGCGACACGCTCGACGAACTGGCCGCCTACCGGTCGGCACGCGGACTGCTCAACTTCGACGACGCCATCGCCGGCCTGCTGGCCGACGCACGGGAGCTGCGATGAGCGCGCGCTGGGAGAACTGCCGCCGCGTTGCCGACGCGGTGCTCTACGAGGGGTACCTGCTCTACCCGTACCGGGCCAGCGCCGGAAAGAACCAGTCCCGCTGGCAGTTCGGTGTGCTCGGACCGCACGGCGCCGAGGACTGCGGTATCGGCGAGAACGACTCGATGTCCGCGCAGGTGCTCGTCAACCCGCTGGCCGCACCCGCGGTCTCGGGCGTGGTGCGTTTCCTGCAACTGCAGCACCGCGCTGTCGAGCGCGACCTCGGCGATGGCCGGTATCAGCCGGTCGGGGAACTGCGGGCGGGCGCGCAGCGATGGCTGAGCTGGGATGAGGCGGTCGAGCACGAGGTGATGTTCGGCGCCCACGAGGTGTCGAGGCTGCCGCATATGGTCGACATCTTCGTCCCGGCCGGCACCGACATCGAAGAGATCGACGGCGGCAGGCTGGTGCGCAGCCGCCGCGACCTGCACGGGCGGCTCGCGATCTCCGCCGAACCGGACGGCGGCCTGCTCCGCCTGACGTTCGAGCTGCACAACACGGCACCACCTGCGGCAGACAAGGCCGAGGCGATCGCCACCTCCCTGATCGGGACCCATCTTCTGATCGAGGTCAGCGGCGGCGAGTTCGTGTCCCTTCTCGATCACGTCGACGCCGCCGACGGGCCGGCGCGCCGGTGCCGCCAGCACCGCTGCTTCCCGGTGCTGGCCGGGCCACCCGGCGCCCGCGACCTGATGCTGGTGTCCCCGATCATCCTGTACGACCACCCCGAAATCGCCGAACAGAGCCAGGGCGACCTGTACGACGCATGCGAGATCGACGAGATCCTGACGCTGCGGATCCTCACGATGACCGACGAGGAGAAGGCGCAGGCCCGCGCCACCGATCCGCGGGCCGCCCAGATCATCGACCGGTGCGACGCGATGTCCCCGGAGGCGCTGCTCGATCTGCACGGTGTGCTGCGCGATCCGCACGCCGAGGCCGGAGCAGACCTCATCCCCGAGATCCCACTCGACATGAACTGGTGGGATCCTGCCGCAGACAACGCCGTCCGCCCGGATGTGGACGCGATCCTGGTCAACGGGACCACGGTGGCGCGGGGCACCAGGGTTCGGTTGCATCCCTGTCGCCGTGCCGACGCGCAGGACCTGTTCTACGCCGACAAGATCGCCCGTGTGACATCGGTCCACGAGGACGTCGACGGCGGTCAGCACCTCGGGGTCGTTCTCGAGGACGACCCCGCAGCCGACCTGCACGACTGGTACGGCCGCTACCTGTACTTCGCACCCGACGAGGTCGAACCACTCACCGAGAGGAGTCCGAAATGGAAGTAGTCGGTTGGGTTGCCGTGGGCGTGGTGGCAGCCGTATTGCTGGCGGGAGTGCTGGTCGGCGTCCGGTCCATCCCGGACGTTCAGCGCTACCTCAAGATGCGTCGCATGTGAACCGGTGGACGGCCGCACCACGTCCCGGATACTGGTAGCCGGGATCGGGAACATATTCCTCGGAGACGACGGCTTCGGCCCCGAGGTGTTGCGTCACGTCCCGCCGAAACTCGCGCGACCGCCGGTGCAGCTGATCGACTACGGCATCAGGGGCATGCACCTGGCCTACGACCTGCTCGACGGATGCGCAGCGCTGGTGCTGGTCGACGCCATCCCCGACCGAGGGGCACCCGGCACCGTGCACGTCTTCCAGGCTGAACCTGAAAGCCTTTCCAGAACAATTGGTCTCGATGCGCACGCGATGGACCCGGCCGCGGTGTTCGCCAGCCTGAAGGCACTGGGCGGCACCCCGCCCTACACGGTGGTCATCGGATGCGAGGTCAGCACCGTGGAGGAGGGTATCGGCCTGTCCGAACCCGTCACGGCCGCTGTCGGCCCCGCCGTGCAGGCCATCGAGACCACACTGGCCGGGCTGCTGGCCCGGCCCGCCGCGACGAGGGGTTGACCATGTGTCTGGGTATCCCGGGACAGGTCGTCGGCATGATCGACGGCTATGGGGACCAGTTGGCCCTCGTCGACGTGGCCGGCGAGCACCGCAGGGTCAATGTCGGGATGCTGCCCGAGGAGACATTCCGCCCCGGCGACTGGGTGATCATCCACATGGGATTCGTCGTCGAGAAGACCGACGCGGCCGGCGCCGAGGCTGCGCTGCACGGACTGGAACTGATGGGCCGGGGCCGCGACATCGAGGACGTCGACGACGACCGGCCGGCCGCCGACCTCAGAAGGGAGTGGGCCGATGTGTTTGGCGGTGCCCGGCAAGATCATCAGCATCGAGGAGCGTGACGGCGCGCTGATGTCGGTCGTCGACTTCGGTGGAGTCGAGAAAGACGTTTGTCTGCACTACATTCCGGATGCCGAAGTGGGCCAGTACGTGGTCGTACACGTCGGATTCGCGATCCAGCGACTCGACGAGGAGGCCGCGATGCGCACGCTGGCGGAGTTCGAGCGCCTCGGCGTCCTCGAGGAGGAGTTCGCCGACGGCTTCGAAGCGGCCGCCCGGCAGGCCGGTCAGAGGTGACCTCATGAAGTACTTGACGGAATTCGCCGACCCCGCGCTGGCGCACAGGCTCATCGATCAGATCCGCGACAGCACCAGCCGCAGGTGGTCCATCATGGAGGTCTGTGGCGGGCAGACACATTCGATCATCCGGCACGGTATCGACCAGTTGCTTCCCGACAGCATCGAGATGATCCACGGACCGGGTTGCCCGGTCTGCGTGACCCCGCTCGAGATCATCGACAAGGCCCTCGAGATCGCCGCACGCCCGGATGTCATCTTCTGCTCGTTCGGCGACATGCTGCGGGTACCGGGCAGCGAGAAGGATCTGTTCCAGGTCAAGAGTGAGGGTGCTGACGTTCGGGTCGTCTACTCGCCGTTGGATGCGCTGACGATCGCCCGGCAGAATCCGGCCAGACAGGTGGTGTTCTTCGGCATCGGATTCGAGACCACCGCGCCGGCCAACGCGATGACCGTGTATCAGGCGCACCGCCTCGGCGTCGAGAACTTCTCACTGCTGGTCTCGCATGTGCTGGTGCCGCCCGCGATCGCCGCGATCATGGAGTCGCCCACCTGCCGCGTCCAGGCATTCCTGGCCGCCGGGCATGTGTGCACCGTGATGGGCACGGCGGAATATCCGCCGCTGTGCGACAGATACCGCGTCCCGATCGTGGTGACCGGCTTCGAACCGCTGGACATCCTGGAAGGGATCCGGCGCACCGTCGCGCAACTGGAGGCGGGCCGCCACGAATTGGAAAACGCCTATTCACGCGCCGTCCAGGATGCCGGCAACCCGGCAGCCAGGGCGATGCTGCTCGACGTTTTCGAGGTGACGGATCGGGCGTGGCGGGGAATCGGGACGATCCCCGCCAGCGGCTGGCGACTGTCACCGGCCTATCGCGCATTCGACGCCGAGTACCGCTTCGCCGTCACCGACATCCACACCGCGGAATCGGACCGATGCCGGTCGGGCGAGGTATTGCAGGGGCTGATCAAGCCGCACGAATGCGCGGCGTTCGGGACGGCCTGCACGCCGCGAAATCCGCTCGGCGCCACCATGGTGTCATCGGAGGGCGCGTGCGCCGCCTACTACCGGTACCGTCGCCTCGAGCTGACCGATGCCTGAGTTGGCATCGCGGCCCGGCGGCACACCGCCGCCGGCTGCAGGCCAAGCGCTGTTCGCGCGGTATGCCTTCCCGCCGAACGAGCTCGGCTACTGCGGACCGGCAGATGAGGGGTCCGGCCTGCTCTCCGGCGAGCGGGTGGCTTCGGTGGCGCGCAAGTTCGACGGCGCCTGGCCGTATCTGGAGGTCATCGCGGCGGCCGCGGGCATCGACGACCCTCTCGACCTCGCCGTGGTGCGGAGCTATTGGATCGGTGGCGGGCTCCTCGACACGGTCGACGGCGGCGGGCTGATCCGGCATCTGCGCACGGCGTTCGCCCGGCAGGTGACCGGGTTACTCGGCGTCGTGGATGCGGATGCATCAGCCCTGGCGCACCACAGCTTTCACGTCTTCGTCGTCTACCCGTGGGTGCGCTTCCTGCGCAAGGACCCCGTTACACCGCTACGGATTCTGCAGAACTGCCGGATCCGGTGGGGCACCGTCGAGGCCGTCGACGACGAGCACGTGCTGATGCGATCGCCGCAGCTGACCCTCGACTCCGGCGGCCGGTTGACACCAGGCGATCCGTGCACCGAAAGGGTGCGGTGGAGCAGATCCGGGAGGTCGCTGACCGGCACGCCGGCGGTCGGCGACACCGTCGCCGCACATTGGGACTGGGTGTGCGGGTCATTGACAGAAGCCGACTGCGTCGCGCTGCAGCAGGCGACACAACAGACGCTGGATCTGGTGAACGGCACCCGAGCCCCACTCTGAACGGGCAGCGGTCACCACTGGTCGCGGGGAACGTCGAAATCGGCACACAGCGCCCGCCACACGTCGCGCGGATCGACCCCGTCCTCGATGGCCTGCGCGGCGGTCCGCCCGCCCATCGTCGTCAGCACATGGTCGACCAGCATCGACGACGCCCGCACCGCGCCGAACTGGCCCTCGACCAGTCCGTGGAACTCCGTCAGTCGCACGGGCCCAACCTACGCCCAGGCGCCGAGCGCGTCATGGCACACCCGTACCGGATCGGCGACCTCCGCGACCCCGGCACCGGCCCGGCGCGCAGCCTGCCGATAGCTCTGCGAGCCCAGCACCTCACCGACCGCGACAGCCAGGGCATCCGCGCTCAACGGCCGGATCAGCTGCGCGCTACCCTGCCGCACAACACGATTCGCGATCTCCCACTGATCCCCACCACCGGGGACCACCACCATCGGCACCCCGGCGAGCAGCGACTTGGCCACCGTGCCGTGCCCGCCGCCGCAGATCAGCAGATCGGCGCCCGCCAGCAGTTCGTCCTGACGCCCGAGGCCGACGACGGCCCACGGCGGCACCGTGCCGTCGGGGCCGTCCAGCCGCGACACCACCACCCGGGAACCCGGGGGCAGCACCTCGCCGGGCACCAGGGTCTCGAGTGCCAGTTCGGCCAGGCCGCGCGCACCGGTGGTGGCGGTCGACGGCGCCACCACGACGACGGGACCGTCGCCGGCCGGGATCGCCAGCACGTCGGTCGTCGGCTCGAAGTGCAGCGGGCCCACCACCACCGCCTCCGCGGGCCAGTCCGGGCGGGGCACCTCCAACGCGGGCAGCGTGGCGATCAGGCGCCGCAGCGGCCCCGGATCCTCGGCGGGCAGGCCGATCTCGACGCGGGCGGCCGAGCGCTGGCGCAGGCCGGTGCGCCACGAGCGCGCGCTCAGCGCCCGCAGCACCGCGTCGCGGAGCCGCCCGCGGACCCCGACTCCGGGGGCCAGACCACTGCCGACCGGTGGCAACCCCTTCGACGGCCGGTACAGCGGGTGGGTGTTCAGCTCGATCCAGGGCAGCCCGAGCAGGTCGGCCGCCAGACCACCGCAGGTGGTGATCGAATCCGAGATCACCAGATCCGGTGCCAGGCCGGCGATGGTCTCGCGGTTGAGCAGCGCCATCCGCGCGGCGCGCCGGTGGATCTTGGCCCCGGCGTCGCCGTCGTCGTCGTCCGCGGTCGGATCCAGCCCCGCCAGTTCGACCGCTCCGATGCCGTGCTCACGGGCCAGATCCAGCCACCTGGTGCCGGTGAGCAGCGTGGGGTCGTCGCCTGCGGCCAGGAACTTCAGGCACAGCGCAAGCGCCGGAAACGCGTGACCAGGGTCGGGTCCGGCGACCACGGCGACGCGCATGCGGCTACCCTGCCACAGCGTCCGCCGTTAGGCTCGGGCGATATGACCGACGAGGCCACCAATCCGCCGATGCCGACCCCGCCCGCCGCACCGGCCGACAATGCCCAGACCGTGCAGAGCTTCCTGTTCGCGCTGGCCGACGAGGACTTCGACACCATGGAGTCACTGGCCGCACCCGACCTGTTGTGGCAGAACGTCGGGCTGCCCTCGATTCGCGGGCGCAACCGCGCCATGAAGATGCTGCGCAGCATGCAGGGCCGCACCGGCTTCGGCGTGAAGTTCCACCGGATCGCCGAGGACGGCGACACGGTGCTCACCGAACGCACCGACGCGCTGATCTTCGGCCCGCTTCGGCTGCAATTCTGGGTGTGCGGCTCGTTCGAGCTACGCGACGGCCAGATCACGCTGTGGCGCGACCACTTCGACTACTTCGAGTTCATGGTCAAGGCACCGCTGCGGGCCCTGGCGGGCCTGGTCATACCGTCGCTGCGGTCGACCTTGTGACCGGGGCCGGCCGAAGGGAACGCCCCGCGTGCCGCATCCCGGTGGTGCTCGTCGCCGGCGGGCATGCCCGGCTGGTGGTGCGCCGCGACACCCGGCAGGACCTGCTGGCCCGCGACGTGACGTGACCGGGCCCGGCTACGCCCCGCGCAGCCGGCCGAGCTCGTCGAAGGCCTGCGCCCAGCCGGTCAGCCGGTCGGTCGCCAGCACCAGCTCGTCGCGGTAGCGCCGCTGCGTCATCGGCGAGCTCGACATCGAACCGGAGTTCGCCGCCGACACCAATTGAGCTGCCGCGGAGACCATCTCGTTGTACTGGCGCGCGCCGCGGTCGAGCTGGGTGGTGAACGCCGCGATCGTCGGGGCCAGGTGGGCACGCGACTGCGGCGCCGCCTTGACCGCCTTCTCCATCGACACCACCTCGGTGGCCGTCGCGGCCATGGTGGCGGCGGTCTGCTCGGCGGTCACCCGCAGTTCGAGCAGTTCGTCGGCGGGCAGCATCCGGCCGCGCTCCATGACGCCGATCAGCGAGAACAGGCCGCGCTCGGAGGTGGCCAGCGCCGTCATCGGCGCCCGGGCGGCCGACCCCCACGGCGGCAGCCGGTGTGCGGCGCGGGACCGTTGCGGGGGCAGCGGCTCCCCGCGCAACCAGCGGTAACGCAGAAACGACAGGGTGGCCAGGAACGCGGCACCGACGGCGATCGGCGACGGGATGAACAGCGCCCACACCGGGGTGCTCCAGGACGCGAGCAGACCCGTCACACCCACCCAGAACACCGCCGAGACGGTGAAGAACACCCCGAGCCGCAGGGCCCAGCGCCGCTTGCGCAGCAGCTTGGCCCGCGGATCGGCGGCGGCATACAGCCTCTCGGCCAGCACGTCCGACCACTCCGCAGCGGTGTCGACGCCGCGCTGCGCCAACGAGCGCCAGGCCTGCGGTCTGCTGGTCGGGTTGCTCATGACGTTACGGCGTGACTTTCGTGAGAGTTACTGCGACAGCGGATTTTCCGGTGTCGGTTCGGGCGTGGCCGCGGGACTCGCAGGCGTCTGGCTGGGCGTGGCGGAGGTGGCGCCGCCTGCCGGCAACTGCTCACCTCGCATCGACGCCCGGATCTGCTCCAGCCGGGAATGGCCCGCCATCTGCACGCTGGCCTGCTGGACCTCCATCATCCGGCCCTGCACCGAGTTCTGTGCAAGCTCGGCGGCCCCCATCGCGTTGGCGTAGCGACGCTCGATCTTGTCGCGCACCTCATCGAGGCTGGGCGTGTTGCCCGGAGCGGCGATCTCGCTCATCGACCGCAGCGACGCGCTGACCTGTTCCTGCATCTTGGCCTGCTCGAGCTGGCTGAGCAGCTTGGTGCGTTCGGCGATCTTCTGCTGCAGCACCATCGCGTTCTGCTCGACGGCCTTCTTCGCCTGCGCGGCGGCCTGCAGGGCCTGATCGTGCAGGGCCTTGAGGTCCTCGACACTCTGCTCGGCGGTGACCAGCTGCGCCGCGAACGCCTCGGCGGCGTTGTTGTACTCGGTGGCCTTGGTGGCGTCGCCGGCCGCGACCGCCTGGTCGGCGAGGGTGAGCGCCTGACGGACGTTGACCTGCAGCTTCTCGATATCGGCGAGCTGACGGTTCAGCCGCATCTCCAGCTGGCGCTGGTTGCCGATCACCTGGGCCGCCTGCTGCGTCAGCCCCTGGTGCTGGCGCTGCGCCTCCTCGATGGCCTGCTGGATCTGCACCTTCGGATCGGCGTACTCGTCAACCTTCGAGCTGAACAGCGCCATCAGGTAGCGCCATGCCTTGACGAACGGGTTGGCCATGAGTTCATTCCGCCTTCGTGTGTGTCGAACAGTGTCGGCTGTGCCTAGACCCCAACCTATCGGTTCTGCGCAGATCACCACACCCCTGCTCGGGGAAACGGATCAGGCCACCGCCATCGACACCACCTGGGGAATGACGACCTTGGTGCTGACGTCGATGTTGGCGGTGCCGGCCGCCTCGCGCGCAGCGGCCCGGGACTCCTCGAGCGCCAGCTCGTCGCCGGCCTCCGACAACACCCGCGACAGCGGGACTTCCAGGGCGCCGCAGATCGCCCCGAGCAGCTCGCTGGAGGCCTCTTTACGGCCCCGCTCCACCTCGGAGAGATAGCCCAGGCTCACGCGCGCCGAGTCCGACACCTCGCGCAGGGTCCGGCCCTGCTCGACCCGGGCGCGACGCAACACGTCGCCGATCACCTCGCGCAACAATGGCGTCATCGCACTGTTCCTTTCCGGTCGCGTCGGCAGCCTCATCAACCCTCATCTATTCGTTATCAACCCCAACGCGCGGTGTCACCCGGATGGTTCCCCGATCGGGGCACCAAAATCCGGTCGCTCACTGCTGCTCGACGAGGTGGCGCAGCACCAGTAGCGCCGCGTGGACCGCCGCCTGACGGATGTCCCAGCGTGAGCCGTCCAGCAGTAGTGCGTCGACCTCGGTGTCCACCGGCCCGGCCACCCCGAGGAACACCGTGCCGACCCGATGTCCGCCGTGGGGTTCCGGACCCGCCACGCCGGTCAGCCCCACACCCCAGGTCGCACCGCAGCGCTGCTGGGCGCCGACGGCCAGCGCGCGCGCCGTGGGCCCTGCCACCGGCCCCACGTCGGCCAGCAGCTCCGGCGCCACGCCGGCCAACTCGATCTTGGACTCGACCGTGTAGGTCACCAGCCCGCCGCGCAGCACCACGCTGGCGCCCGGCACCCCGGCCAGTGTCGCGGCCAGCAGGCCGGCCGTCAGCGACTCCGCGGTCGCGACCGTCTGCCTGCGCACCGTGAGATCGGCGACCAGCGCCCGGGCGTCGTCAGTGACCAGTGGGTCGTCCACGCCAATCCCTGACCGCCGAGACGAAGTAGTCGACGCCGGTGAGCACCGTCAGCACCACCGCCGCCGCCATCACCACCCAGGCCCCGACCAGCCACCCACCGCTCAGCGGGAGGATGAAAAGACCGATCGCCACCGCCTGGACCAGGGTTTTGAGCTTGCCGCCGCGACTGGCCGGGATGACCCCCCGCCGTAGCACCGCGAAGCGCAACACGGTGACGCCGACCTCGCGCAGCAGAATCACCACGGTCACCCACCAGGGCAGGTCGCCCAGCACCGACAGCCCGATCAGCGCGGCGCCGATCAGCGCCTTGTCAGCGATCGGGTCGGCCAGGGTGCCGAATTCGGTGACCATGCCGTAGCTGCGGGCCAGGGCGCCGTCGAAACGGTCGGTGATGACCGCCGCCACGAACACGATGAATGCGATTACCCGCCAGAACGTTTCATGCCCGTCACCGACGAAGAGCACCACCAGGAAGACGGGGACCAGCGCCAGCCGCACGATGGTCAGCGCATTGGCCAGGTTCGCCACACTGGCACGCGGAACCACCGGATCGGTATCTGGCTGGCCCGGCACCGCCACAGAATACTTGTTGGCCAAACCGATACTCTTCGGTGTGTGAGCGCAGACGCCGGTGAGTCCGCCGGGCAACCCGTCGTGCGGCGTGCCCGCACCTCCGACGTGCCGGCCATCAAGGCGCTCGTCGACATCTACTCCGGCAAGATCCTGCTGGAGAAGAACCTCGTCAACCTCTACGAGGCCGTCCAGGAGTTCTGGGTGGCCGAACTGGCTGGTGAGCTGATCGGGTGCGGCGCGCTGCACGTGATGTGGTCGGACCTGGGCGAGGTCCGCACCGTGGCGGTGCACCCCAAGGTCCGCGGGCACGGTGTCGGCCACGCTCTCGTCAGGCGCCTCCTGGACGTCGCCGCCGACCTGCACCTGCGGCGGATCTTCGTGCTCACCTTCGAGGTCGAGTTCTTCGGCAGGCACGGTTTCGTCGAGATCGACGGCACCCCGGTCACCGCCGAGGTCTACGAGGAGATGTGCCGGTCCTACGACACCGGCGTGGCGGAGTTCCTCGACCTGTCCTACGTCAAGCCCAACATCCTGGGCAACACCCGGATGCTGCTCACCCTCTGACATCGCCGAAGACCTCGCAGCCTCGCCGAAATGGCATTCCAGCAGGCCGCCACTCGACCTTTTACTGCCGGAATGCCATTTCGGCGGGGGGAAAGCTAGAAGTAAGTGTCCTCCGCGTCCCCGCCCGAGGCGTCGCTGCCGCCGCGGATCAGGGCCAGCGTGCCGGCCAGCTCGTCGGGTTTGACCAGAACCTCACGCGCCTTGGATCCCTCCGAGGGCCCGACGATCCCGCGGGTCTCCATCAGGTCCATCAGCCGGCCGGCCTTGGCGAAGCCGACCCGCAGCTTGCGCTGCAGCATCGACGTCGACCCGAACTGGCTGGACACCACCAGCTCGACGGCCTGCAGGAAGACATCCATGTCGTCGCCGATGTCGGGATCGACGTCCTTGCGGTCGCCGCCGGCCTTGGCGGTGGTGACGCCCTCGACGAACTCCGGCTCGGCCTGCTCCTTGGTGGCCGAGACCACTGCATGGATCTCCTCGTCGGTGATGAACGCACCCTGCAACCGGATCGGCTTGTTGGCACCCATCGGCAGGAACAGCCCGTCGCCCATGCCGATCAGCTTCTCGGCGCCCTGCTGGTCGAGGATGACACGACTGTCGGTCAGCGACGACGTGGCGAATGCCAGCCGGGACGGCACATTCGTCTTGATCAGACCGGTGACGACGTCCACCGACGGCCGCTGGGTGGCCAGCACCAGGTGAATGCCTGCCGCGCGGGCCTTCTGGGTGATCCGCACGATGGCGTCCTCGACATCCCGCGGGGCGGTCATCATCAGGTCGGCCAGCTCGTCGACGATGGCCACGATGTAGGGGTAGGGCTTGTACTCCCGGTTGCTGCCCAGCGGCGCGGTGATCTCCCCGGATCTCACCTTCTCGTTGAAGACGTCGATGTGGCGCACCCGGGAGGCCTGCATGTCCTGGTAGCGCTGCTCCATCTCCTCGACCAGCCATGCCAGCGCCGCGGCGGCCTTCTTCGGCTCGGTGATGATCGGGGTGACGAGGTGCGGAATGCCCTCGTAGGGGGTCAATTCCACCATCTTCGGGTCGATCAGGATCATCCTGACCTCCTCGGGGGTGGCCCGCGCCAGCAGCGAGACCAGCATCGAGTTGACGAAGCTGGACTTGCCCGACCCGGTCGACCCGGCCACCAGCAGGTGCGGCATCTTCGCCAGGTTGGCCGAGATCATCTCGCCCTCAATGTCTTTGCCGAGCCCGATGACCAGCGGGTGATGGTCGGAGCGGGTCGCCGGGTCGGTCAGCACGTCGGCCAGTCGCACCATCTCGCGGTCGGTGTTGGGTACCTCGATACCGACCGCCGACTTGCCGGGGATCGGGGCGAGCATCCGCACGCTCTCGGTCGCCACGGCGTAGGCGATGTTGCGGTGCAACGCGGTGATCTTCTCGACCTTCACACCCGGGCCGAGCTCGACCTCGTAGCGGGTGACCGTCGGCCCGCGCGTACACCCGGTGACGGCGGCGTCGACCTTGAACTGCTGCAGCACCGAGGTGATCGAATCGACCATCTGCTCGTTGGCCGCACTGCGCCGCTTGGGCGGATCGCCCGCGATCAACAGCTCCAGCGACGGCAGCGCGTAGGGGCCCTCGACCACCCGGTCCAGGGACAGTCCCTTGCCCTTCTTGCCCTTTCGGCTTCGCCCGGCTTCGGGCACGGTGGGCGCATCGTCGGTCAGCGGATAGTTGTCCATCGGCGTACCGGAGCGCGCCGGCAATTCCTCGGTGGGCTGGTCTGCGGTCGGCCACGCCGACGCCTCGTCCCCACCGAAGGCCGCGTCGTCGTAATAGCCGTCGGAGAAGTCCTCCGGCGCCGCGTCGCCGGCGCGGTCGTCGTACTCGTCGTCGTAGTCGTCGCCATACTCGTCGTAGCCACCGCGCCAGCGGGTGGAGAACATCGTGAGCACCGTCGAGGGCACCTCGCGAATCGTGGTGCCGGTCACCAGCAGCACACCGAACAGCACACCGATGAACAGCAGCGGTGCGGCGATCCATGCCGTGAGCCCGTCGGACAGCGGACCCCCGATGGCGAACCCGACGAATCCCGCCGCATGCTGGCGGGCCACCGGATCCTGCGGCGACCCGGCCCACAGGTGCCACAGCCCGAGCGCAGGTAGCACGATCATCGCGGTGCCCAGAATCAGCCGCGGCCGGGTCTCCGGGTCGGGCTCGGAGCGCATCAGCGCGATGGCGAGGGCTGCCAGCGCCACCGGGACCAGCACCACCGCGGACCCGATGATCACCCGCACCAGCGTGTCGATCCACTCCCCGACGGGACGGGCGGCGTCGAACCAGGAGCTTGCCGCCACCACCACCGCCAGGCCGAGCAGCGCCAGCGCGATGCCGTCACGACGGTGCCCGGGTTCCAGATCCCGGGCCCGGCCGACCGAGCGGGCGGTGCTGCCCGCACCCTTGGCCAGCATCAGCCAGCCGGCGCGCACGCCGCGGCCCACCGCCGTGCCTGCGGTCGAGATCACGGACGGCCCCTGTCGCGACGGCTTGCGCCGCGGAGCCGCTGGGCGCGCAGGCCGCGATCCACCCCGCGAACTGGTCTTCGACCTGGTCGGACGGGCAGCAGATCGGGACGCGGTCTTACTCGCCATGGAGACAAGCCTAGTCGCAATGGACTCATATGCACCATCTGCCACACTGGTCACAGATTGGTGTCGATCGCGCGAATTCGATCTACCGTGCCCGCATGGCCGACCACAACCCAGCACCACCGACGACCGGCGTTTCGTTCACCGGCAGGCTGTTGTGCAGCGTCTATGCGGTGATCGCCGTCGTGGCCCTGGTCGCGACATGGAGCCAGAACATCGCCTACCTGGACAGTCCGGCGGGATTTCTGATCGATTTCCTCGACGACACCAAGGCCAACCCGGGGTCCAGGTCGATGACCGTGGACATCCTGCTGCTGTTCCTGTCGGCGGGGATCCTGATGGTCACCGAGGCCCGCAAGCACGGCGTGCGGTTCGTCTGGCTGTACATCATCGGGGGCTTCGCGATCGCCATCAGCGTGACCTTCCCACTGTTCCTCATCGCCCGCGAACTGCGGATCGGCGCGGCCGGTCGTCGTCCGGTCACCGTTGTCGATGCGGTCGGGCTCGCGGCGTTGGCCGCGGCACTGCTCGCGCTGGTGCTGTGGGTGGACCTCGGGTGAGTCGACATGGGGTGAGTCGACACGGCCTGACACCCACCACGGCCGCATGAGTAGGGTGGACAGCTGTCCAGCTCATCGCCGAGATCAAGGAGCGCCACCGGTGCCCAGCAGCAATCCGATCGTCGTCGTCGCCACCATGACCGCCAAGCCCGAATCGGTCGACACCGTCCGGGAGGCGTGCACGCAGGCCGTCGAGGCGGTGCACGGTGAGCCCGGGTGTGAGCTGTACTCGCTGCACGAGGCCGACGGCACGTTCGTCTTCGTCGAGCAGTGGGCCGACGCCGACGCCCTGACGGCGCACAGCAAGGCCCCCGCGATCGCGGCGCTGTTCGGCGCCGTCGGCGAGCTTCTCGACGGAGCGCCGGACATCAAGATGCTGCAGCCGGTCGCCGCGGGCGATCCGGCCAAGGGCAAGCTGCGTTCGTAGCGTCATGGGCGAGCTCAGCGGCAAGGCCGCATTCATCACCGGCGCCGCCCGCGGCCAGGGTCGGGCCCACGCGGTCAAACTCGCCTCCGAGGGCGCCGACATCATCGCCCTGGACCTGTGCGATCAGATCGCCTCGGTGCCCTACCCGCTGGCGACCCCGGACGACCTGGCCGCCACGGTCAAGCTGGTCGAAGAGACCGGCGCGCGGATCGTGGCCGTCGAAGCCGACGTACGCGACCGAGACGCGGTGAAGGCGGCGGTGCGCCGGGGCACCGACGCGCTGGGCGAGCGCCTCGACATCGTGGTCGCCAATGCGGGCATCGCGCCGATGGCCGCGGCCGACGCCTGGCGGGACGTCATCGACGTCAACCTGACCGGCGTCTATCACACGATCGACGTCGCGATGAAGCCGATGATCAAGTACGGCAACGGCGGTTCGATCGTGCTGACCAGTTCGGTGATGGGACTGGTCGGGGTGGGCACGCCGATCGCCGGGTCGGTCGGTTACGCGGCGGCCAAGCACGGCGTCGTCGGCCTGATGCGGACGTATGCAAACCTGTTGGCCCAGTTCAATATCCGGGTCAACTCGATCCATCCCGCCGGGGTGAACACACCGATGATCGACAACGACTTCACCCGGTCCTGGCTGGAGGGCATGGCGCAGCAGAGTGAGGGTGGACCCGACATGGGCAACGCGCTACCGGTGCAGACACTCGAGCCCGAGGACATCGCCAACGCGGTGCTCTGGCTGGTGTCCGATGCCGCCCGGTACGTCACCGGGGTCACGCTGCCCGTCGACGCAGGCTATGTGAACAAGCGCTGAACCGGTGAGCATGCGACGAAACGCCGCCGCCCGGACCGCCTTCGGGCCGATGGTGCTCGCGGCCGTCGAACACCACGAGCCGTCGCACCGCCGCCTCGTCGACGACGACCTCGCCGGATCCTTTCTGCCCGCCACACTTCGCGCGCTGGTGGCCGTGACCCGCATCGGTGTTATCCGCCGGGCCGTCTCGGCCGCCTCGCAGAGATCCGGCCCGGGGCTGTGGGCCGGCATCGCCTGCCGTAAGCACTACATCGACGAACGGCTGTCGGATCCCCTCAACGAGGTCGATGCGGTCGTGGTGCTCGGCGCCGGGCTGGACACCCGGGCGTGCCGCATCGCCAGGCACAGTGAGCTGCCGGTCTACGAGCTAGACCAGCCGGTCATGATCGAGCACAAGGAGGCGTTGCTGCGGCGGGTGCTCGGTGCCACGCCCGCCTCGGTTCAGCTGATACCGGTCGACTTCGAAACCGACGACCTGATGGCCGCCCTGGAGAACCGCGGATACCGGCGCGGTGACCGCACCTTCTTCATCTGGGAGGGCGTCACCCAATACCTGAGCCCGGAAGCGGTCCGCGCCACGCTGGCCCAGACCAGCTCGGCGGCGCCCGGGAGCCGGCTCGTCTTCACCTACATCAGACAGGACTTCATCGACGGCGAGAATCGCTACGGCAGCGACGCGCTCTACCGGCGGTTCCGGCAGCGCGCACAGGTGTGGAAGTCGGGCCTGGTGCGCGAGGCGGTCGGCGATCTGCTCGCCGAATCGGGCTGGAGGCTGGTCGAGCAGGCGGGTCCGAGCTACTTCCGGGACACCTACATCCGGCCGACCGGGCGCACGCTGTCGGCATCCCCCATCGAGTGGACGGCGCTGGCCGAACGATGAAAACCGGCGCCCGCGAACACAATCAGATCTCGATGACGGTCGGCACGATCATCGGCTGCCGGCGGTAGGTCTCGCCCACCCATTTACCGACCGTGCGACGCACCGCCTGCGCGATGCGCGTCGGATCGGTGATGTTCTGCGACGCCAGCCGGTCCAGCTCGGCCTCGACGTTGCGGGCCGCCGGTTCCAGCGCCTTGGGATCCTCGGAGAAGCCGCGCGAATGCAGGTGCGCAGGCGCGGCCCGCTTGCCCGTCCCCCGCCGCACGATCACCGTCACGGCGACGAAACCCGAAGAGAGAATGAGCCTTTCGCCGAGCGTTGCATCACCGACGTCGCCGGTGATCAGCCCGTCGACGAACATCTTGCCGACCGACACCGCCCCCGCGATGCTGACCCGGCCGGCCACCAGGTCGACGCTGACACCGTTCTCGGCGAGCACGATGTTCTCCTCGGGAACACCGGAGCGCGCGGCCAGTGCCGCGTTGGCGCGCAGCATCCGCCAGGTGCCGTGCACCGGCATCACGTTGCGGGGCCGCACACCGTTGTAGAGGAACAGCAGCTCGCCGGAGTAGGCGTGGCCGGAGACATGCACGCGCACCTGCTGATTGGTGACGACGCGGGCACCGATCTTGGCCAGCGCGTCGATCACCCCGTACACGGCCTCCTCGTTGCCCGGGATCAGCGACGACGACAGGATGATCAGGTCGCCCGCGGTCAGCGTGATGCTGCGATGCTCGCCGCGCGACATTCGCGAGAGTGCCGCCATCGGCTCGCCCTGGGTCCCGGTGGTGATCAGCACCACCCGGTCAGCGGGCATCATCTCCGCCGCGGCGATCTCCAGGACGTCCTCGTCGGCGACCCGCAGATACCCGAGTTCGCGGGCGATGCCCATGTTGCGCACCATCGACCGGCCGACGAACGACACCCGGCGCCCGAGCGCCACGGCGGCGTCGATGATCTGCTGCACACGGTCGACGTTGGACGCGAAGCACGCGACGATGACCCGCCCCTCCGCCCCGCGCATCAACCGGTGCAGCGCGGGACCGACCTCGCTCTCCGAAGGGCCCACACCGGGGATCTCCGAGTTGGTCGAGTCGCACAGGAACAGGTCGACGCCGGCGTCGCCGAGCCGCGACATGCCGGGCAGGTCGGTCGGCCTGCCGTCGGGTGGCAGCTGGTCGAGTTTGATGTCCCCGGTGTGCAGCACGGTTCCCGCGCCGGTGTGGATCGCGATCGCCAGGCAGCCCGGTATCGAGTGGTTGACCGCGAAGTACTGGCATTCGAACACCCCGTGCGTGGACTTCTGCCGCTCCGCCACCTCGACCAGCACCGGCTTGATCCGGTGTTCGCGGCACTTCTCCCGTACCAGTGCCAGCGTGAACTTCGACCCGACCACGGGGAGGTCCGGCCGCAGTTTGAGCAGGAACGGGATCGCGCCGATGTGATCCTCGTGACCATGGGTGACGACGAGTGCCTCCACGTCGTCGAGCCGGTGCTCGATGTGGCGCAGGTCGGGCAGGATCAGGTCGACGCCGGGCTCGTCATGGGTCGGGAAGAGCACCCCGCAGTCCACGATCAGCAGCCGGCCCAGATGTTCGAAAACGGTCATGTTGCGACCGATCTCGTTGATACCGCCCAGTGCGGTGACCCGGAGGCCACCCGCTGCCAGCGGCTGCGGCGCGATCAGTGCGGAGTCCACTAGCAGCCCACTAGCGCAACACCCCGGCGGTGCGCATGTCGTCGGTCAGGCCCTCGATCTGCTCGGCGGTGGCCGGCATCTGGGGCAGGCGCGGATCCCCCGTGTCGAAGCCCTGCAGCCGCAGGCCCTCCTTCGACAGGGTGACCCCGCCGAGCCTGGTCTGCGCGGCGTTGAGCGGTGCCAGCGAGACGCCGATCTTCCTGGCCGTGGCGAGGTCGCCGGACGCGAACGCGGTCAGCATGTCCCGCAGCTGACCGGCCGCCAGATGGCCCCACACGCTGACGAATCCGACCGCGCCCATCGCCAGCCACGGCAGGTTCAGCGAATCGTCGCCGGAGTAGTAGCTCAGCCCGGTCTCGGCGATGATCTGGGCACCGCCGTGCAGATCGCCCTTGGCGTCCTTGACCGCGACGATGTTGGGATGTCCCGACAGCGTGCGGAGGGTGTCCCAGCCGATCGGCACCATCGACCGGGGCGGGATGTCGTAGAGGATGACCGGCAGCTCGGTGGCATCGGCGACGGCGGTGAAGTGCGCGATCAGGCCGGACTGCGGTGGACGCGAGTAGTACGGGGTGACCACGAGCAGGCCGTGCGCGCCCTCGGCCGCGCACGCCTTGGCCAGGTGCACGCTGTGCGCCGTGTCGTAGGTGCCCGCCCCGGCGATGATGCGGGCCCGGTCGCCCACCGCCTCGAGCACCACCCGCAACAGCGCGATCTTCTCGTCGTCGGTGGTGGTCGGGGATTCGCCGGTGGTTCCGGACAGCACCAGGCCGTCGCAACCCTGGTCGACCAGGTGGATCGCCAACCGGGCGGCGGTGTCGGTGTCCAGCTCGCCGTCCGGCTTGAACGGGGTAACCATCGCGGTCAACAGGGTGCCCAACCGGGCAGGGGCGTCGAATCCGCTGGCACTCACGGGCGTCAAGATTACCTGCTCACCCACTCCAGCCACGAATGGCTTTCCGGCTCAGACCTCGGTGGCCAGCGGGCTGGTCGCGACCTCGGTGCCGTCGGCGAGCACGGTGATCTCGAAGTCGGCGAACACCTGGGGGGCGACATCGACGAGCTGGCGCAAACACTCGATGGCCAGCCGGCGGATCTCCACGTCGGCGTGTTCGCTGGCCCGCATCGCGATGAAATGCCGCCACGCCCGGTAGTTGCCGGTCACCACGATGCGCGTCTCGGTGGCGTTCGGCAGGACGGCACGGGCCGCCTGGCGGGCCTGCTTGCGCCGCAGCACGGCCCGTCCCTCGGGCTGGTCGCCCACCAGCTTGGCTTCCAGCCTGGTCAGCAGCTCGAGGTAGGCGGCCCGGCTGGCGTCGGCGGCCGCGGCCAGGATCGCGGTCAGCTCCGGGTCGTCCTCGATGCCCGGCGGCGCCACCACCTGCGCGTCGTCCTCGGGCACGTACCGCTGCGACAGCTGGGAGTAGGAGAAGTGCCGGTGCCGGACCAGTTCGTGCGTGCAGGACCGCGAGATGCCGGTGATGTAGAACGACACCGAGGCGTGTTCGAGCACGGAGAAATGGCCGACGTCGATGATGTGCCGCAGATACGAGGCGTTGGTGGCGGTGCGCGGATTGGGCTTCGACCAGCTCTGATAGCAGGCCCGCCCGGCGAACTCGACGAGTGCGGGACCGCCGTCGGCGTCGGTGCTCCACGGCACGTCCGGCGGCGGCGCGAATTCCGTCTTGGCGATCAGCTGCACACGCAGCGGAGCGATCTCGGCCACGCGGCGAGGATAGCGCGCGGGACGGGCGAACCCCCGCGTTGAGGCTGCGCTGGCGGCCCCACCCCGCGTTGAAACTGCGCTCAGGGCGAGGTCCACTCGAACTTCCTCGCCGTGAGCGCAGCGCCAACGGACGTTAGGGTGGCCCATGGCCGACACCACGATCGCCGCGCGACTGCTCGACGTCATCGAGACCGACATCCTGCCGCTCACCGAGCGAGGCGTGGCCGCCGGCAACAAGGTGTTCGGCGCGGCGCTGCTGCGCAAGTCGGATCTGTCCGTGGTGATCGCCGGCACCAACGACGAAACCGACAACCCGCTCTGGCACGGCGAGATCAACACACTGCGCCAGTTCTACGAGATGCCCGCGCGGCCACCGACCAAGGATCTGGTCTTCCTGACCACCCACGAGCCCTGCACGCTGTGCATGTCGGCGATCACCTGGTCCGGGTTCGACAACTACTACTACTTCTACAGCCACGAGGACTCCCGCGACAGCTTCGCCATCCCGCACGACCTGAAGATCCTCAAGGAGCTGTTCGGCCTGGAACCCGGCGGCTATCGCCGCACCAACGAGTTCTGGACCGCCTATGCGATCGCCGACCTCATCGACACCGAGCCCGAGCCACAGCGCACCGAACTGCTCCAACAGCGCGACCGGATCCGCGAGCGCTACGACGCGCTGTCGAACCAGTATCAGGAATCCAAGGGCGACAACGATATTCCGTTGGGCTAGCGGTCAGTTCGCGGCGACGAAATCGACCACCACGCGCGCCAGTTCGGCGCCCTTGTCCTCTTGGAGGAAGTGCCCACCGTCGGCGATCGTCAGCTCCGGTTGCCCCTGCGCCCCGGGGATGAGCTTGCGCAGCACGGCATCTCCGCCACGGGTGATCGGGTCGGAGTCGGAGAAGGCGCACAGGAACGGCTTGCCGAACCGGCGCAGCAGCTCCCAGGCGGCCCGGTTGGCCGGGGCGGCCGGGTCTTCGGGGCTGATCGGCACCAGCAGCGGGAACTGACGCACCCCCGCCTTGTACGAATCGTCGGGGAACGGGGCGTCGTAGGCGGCGATCACCTCGGGCGCCAACGTCGAGGCGCAGCCTGCGTTCACGATCTGCCCCACCGGAAAGTCCGGCGTCTGCTGGCTGAAGTTCTGCCAGGCCAGAAACGCCTCGCCCGGGTGGTGGTCGCCGGTCGGCAGCATCGTGTTGGCCGCCACCACCCGCGCGAAGCGATCCGGATGCTCGCCGACCAGACGTAACCCGATCAGCCCGCCCCAGTCCTGACACACCAGGGTGATGTCGGTCAGCCCGATCGCGTCGATCGCGCCCCAGGTCCAGTCGACGTGCGCGGCGTAGGTGTAGTCCTCGCGGCGGGTCGGCTTGTCGCTGCGGCCGAAGCCGACCAGATCGATCGCCACCGCACGCAAACCCGCATCGACGAGGACCGGGATCATCCACCGGTACAGGTAGCTCCACGACGGCTCGCCGTGCAGCAGCAACACCACCGGGGCATCGGCCGGACCTTCGTCGAGGTAGTGCATGCGCACCTCGCCGACCTGCACGTAGTGCGGTTCGAACGGAAAGTCGGGCAGATCGGTGAATCGCTCGTCGGGGGTGCGCAGTACATCCACGGGTGCAGCTCCTTCGCCGTTGTACCCCCCTACGGTACTTACACGTACCACACGTTATCTCAGCGCACGACCTAGTTGTGCCACCACGTTGCCGCGGTCACCGACGACGACGTCGCCCAGCCCCAGCCACGAGGCCATCGACCGCAGCTCGCCCGCCATCGCGTCGGCCACCCGGCCCGGGTTCCGGCCGTCTTCCGCGAACGCACCGAGCACCTGCAGCGCGTCCCGGGTCCGGTCCGCCTTCAGATCGAGCCGGCCCACCAGTTCGCCGTCGAGCAGCATCGGCCACACGTAGTAGCCGAACCTCCGTTTGAGTGCCGGGGTGTAGATCTCGATGCGGTAGTGGAACCCGAACAGCCGCTCGACCCGCGGCCGGAAGAAGATCAGCGGGTCGAACGGGCACAGCAGAGCCGTCCCGCGGTCCCGCCGCGGCACCGTCTGCCCGGCGCACAGGTAGGCCGGGGCCGACCAGCCGTCGACGTCGACGCGTTCGAGCTCACCGGCGGCGACCAGGTCGGCGATCGCGGGCTTGATCTGGCGGGCACCCAACCGGAAGTAGTCGCGGATGTCGGCCTCGGTGGCGATGCCCAGCGCCGCGGCGGCCCGTCGCGCGAGCTCGCGGACCGCGTCGGGCTCGTCCACCTCCCGGTTCACCACGTCGGCGGGCAGCACCCGTTCGGTGAGGTCGTAGTGGCGTGCGAACCCGACCCGGGTGGCGGTGGTCAGCACCCCCGACGACCACAGCGCCTCGGCCACCCATTTGGTGTCGCTGCGATCCCACCAGGGACCTTTTCGGCCCCGCGGTTCGGACTCCAGATAGGCCTCGATCTGCCCGGCGGTCGACGGGCCCAGCGCCGTCACCGCGGCCACCACGTCGTCGGCCAGCTTGGCGTTGCGCCGGACGATCTCGCTGCCCCACCGGCCGTGGGAGTACTCGCGCATCCGCCAGCGCAGCAGCGGCCAGTCCTCGACCGACATCAGCGCCGCTTCGTGCGCCCAGTACTCGACCAGCAGCCTCGGCGACCGGGCCGAGTGGCGCCAGGCCGCACGATCCAGGATGTCGCGGTCGTAGGGCCCGAGCCGGCTGAACACCGGGGCGTAGTGCGCACGCACCGCGACCGACACCGAGTCCAGCTGCAACACCTGCAGCCGCGCGACGAGCCGCTTGAGATGGGCACGCGTGACCGGCCCGGCCGGCTTCGGCTCGCCGAAGCCCTGCGCCGCGACCGCCACCCGCCGCGCCTGCGCAGCGGTGAGCCTCACGGCCTGACGTAGCTGTAGAACCGGTAGCGCAACCCCGATGTGCTGTCGTGCCAATTCCCGACGGTACCCACCCACGAGTCGTCGAGCACCGGCGCCAGCGCGTCGTCGTCCCGCCGGTGCAGGTCGATGTCCACCTCGGTGACCTCGCACCGGTTCGCCAGCGGCAACGCCAACCCGTAAATCTGCGATCCGCCGATCACCCAGGCGCCCTCGAGTGGGGCGTCCTCGATGTCGGTGACCACTTCCGCTCCCTCGGCCAGGTAGCCGGCCTGCCGCGTCACCACGACATTCCTGCGGCCCGGCAACGGCCGCACCGAACCGGGCAGCGACTCCCAGGTGCGCCGGCCCATGATCACGGTCCGGCCCATCGTGAGCTCCTTGAAGCGGGCCAGATCCTCGGGTACCCGCCACGGGATCGCGTTGTCTCGACCGATCACCCCGGAGCTGGACTGGGCCCAGATCAGCGATACGCCCGCAGTCATGATTCGGACCTGCAAGCAATCCTCATGGACACCTACACCGCCACCGGGGCCTTGATCGCCGGGTGTGGGTCGTAGTTCTCGATGACGACGTCGTCGTAGGCGTAGTCGAAGATCGAATCCCGCTGGGCCAGAACGAGAACAGGGTATGGTCGCGGCTCGCGCGAGAGCTGCTCGGCGACCTGCTCGACGTGGTTGTCGTAGATGTGACAGTCCCCGCCGGTCCAGATGAACTCCCCGACCCCGAGGCCGGCCTGTGCGGCCATCATGTGGGTCAGCAACGCGTAGCTGGCGATGTTGAACGGCACCCCGAGGAACAGGTCGGCGCTGCGCTGGTACAGCTGGCAGCTCAGCCGTCCGTCGGCGACGTAGAACTGGAAGAACGCATGACACGGCGGCAGGGCCATCTGCGGGATCTCGCCGACGTTCCACGCGGAGACGATGTTGCGCCGCGAGTCCGGGTCGGTTCGCAGCAGCTGCACCGCCGCGCTGATCTGGTCGATGTGCTCACCCGACGGCGTCGGCCACGATCTCCACTGGACCCCGTACACCGGGCCCAGATCTCCAGTCGGAGAAGCCCATTCGTCCCAGATCGTGACGCCGCGGTCCTGCAGCCAGCGCACGTTCGAATCCCCGCGCAGGAACCAGAGCAGCTCGTAGACGATCGACTTGGTGTGCACCTTCTTGGTGGTGATCAGCGGGAACCCGGTGGCGAGGTCGTAGCGCATCTGATGCCCGAACAGGCTGCGGGTACCGGTGCCGGTCCGGTCGGATTTCGCGATTCCGGTCTCGAGCACGAGTCGCAGCAGGTCCTCGTAAGGGGTGGCGATCGGCACGCGCCCAGCTTACGGGCAACCGGACGGAGTAGAACAGAAGCCATGCCCAGGATCGCCGACACCGTGACGACCGCAGACGGCTCGTGTCCCGTCACCCTGCACACACCCGACGGCGAGGGCCCGTGGCCCGGGATCGTGATGTATCCCGACGCCGGCGGCGCCCGAGAGACCTTCGCCGCGATGGCCGACAAACTGGCCGGTTACGGCTACGCGGTGCTGGTCCCCGACGTCTACTACCGCGACGGGGACTGGGCACCGTTCACGATGGCCACCGTGTTCGAGGACCAGGCCGAACGCAACCGCCTGTTCGGCATGATCTCCAAAGTCACCCCCGAGTTCATGGCCGCCGACGCCTCCGCGTTCTTCGACTACCTGGCGGCGCGGCCCGAGGTGCGCGGCGCGACGTTCGGAACCACCGGCTACTGCATGGGCGGCCGGACCTCACTGATCGTGGCCGGCCGCGTGCCCGACCGCGTCGCGGCGGCGATGTCGTTCCACGGC
This sequence comes from Mycolicibacterium xanthum, assembly GCF_019710635.1. Taxonomy (GTDB): domain Bacteria; phylum Actinomycetota; class Actinomycetes; order Mycobacteriales; family Mycobacteriaceae; genus Mycobacterium; species Mycobacterium xanthum. The sequence goes on along the minus strand of NZ_JAIFZS010000025.1, from coordinate 6,005 downwards.
GGCGGCCTGGCCGCCGACGATCCGGGCAGTCCGCACCGGTTGGCCGACGCCATGCTGGCGCCGGTGTACGTCGGGGCCGCCCAGAACGACCCGTCCTTCACCACCGAGGCAGGCGAGACGCTGGACAAGGCCCTGACCGCGGCCGGCGTCGAGCACACCATCGAGTGGTATTCGGCGTCCCACGGCTTCGCGGTGCCCGACAACGCGCCCTACGACGAACCGGCCGCGCGGCGGCACTGGGCGGCCATGGAGTCCTTCTTCGGCTCTCACCTGCACTGATCGTATTGCTCAGCGCGGCGGCGATGAGCGACCATGAACGCCGCGTATGACCACACCTTCAGTGAATCGGCCTTCGGCGAACACGGCAGGCGCATCGACCCGGTGCTCGCCCGCAGTTGGCTGCTGGTCAACGGCGCACAGTACGACCGCTTCGCGGCCGCGGCCGCGTCGCGGGCCGACATCGTGGTGCTCGACATCGAGGATGCCGTCGCGCCCAAGGACAAGGCCGCCGCGCGCGACAACGTCACCCGGTGGCTGGCCGAGGGCCACGACGACTGGGTGCGCATCAACGGCTTCGGCACCGAATGGTGGGCCGGTGACCTGCAGATGCTGGCGGGCACCTCGGTCGGCGGCGTGATGCTGGCGATGGTGGAGTCCGTCGACCACGTCACCGAGACCGCCAAGCGGCTGCCCGACGTGCCGATCGTCGCGTTGGTGGAAACCGCACGCGGGCTGGAACGCATCACCGAGATCGCCTCCGCGAAGGGCACCTTCCGGCTGGCGTTCGGTATCGGCGACTTCCGCAGGGACACCGGCTTCGGCGACGATCCGCTGACGCTGGCATACGCGCGGTCCCGGTTCACCATCGCCGCCAAGGCGGCGCACCTGCCCAGCGCCATCGACGGCCCGATGGTGGGCTCCAGCGCTCTACGGTTGAGCGAGGCGACCGCGGTGTCGGCCGAGTTCGGCATGACCGGCAAGATCTGCCTGACGCCCGACCAATGCCCCACGATCAACGAAGGGCTTTCCCCCTCGGTTGAGGAGATCGGCTGGGCGAAGGAGTTTTTCGTCGAGTACGAACGCGACGGCGGGGAGATCCGCAACGGCTCGGACCTCCCCGCATCCCACGGGCCACCAAGATCCTCGATCTGGCGCGGGCCTACGGCATCGAATCGTCGGACTTCGACGACGTCGACGATCCGGCTCACATCCCGGCGCCGTCAGACACCTACCACTACTGAACGTGGGGATGCTGCTGGATTTGGCGGGACTCCCGGTAGGTCTTGACGCCGCGCATGATGCCGCGCACCGCGTAGAACCCTGAGATGGCCGTCAACGTGAGCAGAGTGAGGAACAGTATCAGCCAGTCGGCGCGGGAGTGTTCCACGTTCCACCACACGACGGTGAACAGAATCGCGCTGAGGAACACCACGATGTCGCGCCAGTTGCCTTCGTAACCGGCGGCCACCGCACGGATCTGCTGGTTCTTGTCGAAGCCGTTGATCAGCATGTCGATCCGTGCGTCGATCACCCGCTCCAGGTCGGCGCGCCGATGTTCCTGGTCGGCGGGAATCCGGTCCAGCAGATCCATGTCCTTACTGATGGCCGCGCGCATGTCCGGGGCTTTGAAGTTTCCGGCAGCCATTCCCAGCAGGGCGCCACCGGCGAGCGGGGCGCTGGCAACGGCGATTTCAGCAAGGCCCGGCATGTTTCTCCCTGTTCGACGCGATGATCACATTCGGATGGCGGCGCCGATCAACCCCGCCACGATCAGCAGAACGACGGCGCACACCAGCAATGTACCGATGCTGATCGCGACGACCGCACCCCTGGCGGCCCCGGTGCGGATCACCTCGAAGTTCGCGATCACCCCGAGGAACCCGATCAGCAGGCCGAGCAGCCCACCGGCTGCCAGCAGGATGGGCAACCCCGCGACCACCTTCAGCCAGACCGGCGGCTCTTCGCCGGTGCGGTGGATGACGTCCCCGATCGCGACCCTGGGATAGACCTCCCAGGGCATGAGCCGTTTGATCTGACCGGACACCGGTTGCCCGAACGCCCCGGTGAACTCGAAGCTCCCCCGCGTCGTCGGGACCTCGGCACCGTCGACGAACAGCTTACGCTTGCCGGTCCAGGCGTTCACGTTGACCATCACGGCTCCGGTGATCCCGGGGATCTGCATCGGTGCTGTCAGCATGGCCACTTCGTACCATGCGCACGGAATCGCGGCTATCCCTGGAGGCCGGAGTCCTGCGATGACTACCTGCCCCGTGCGGCGTCGCACGCGGCCTGGGCGTCGGCCTTGGAGTCGTACACCTGATCGACGCCGGGACCTTCGCCGAACCACTCCCCGGTGTCGAGATGCCCGACCAGGTACTTGCCCGACCGGTACAGTCCAGGTTTCTCCCGCGTCCACGTCAGTGGTCGTTCCACGACCGGCCGTCCGGTCTGACGGATCAACGAGGTGAGCCCCCGGCGAGCCGCGTTCTTCGTTTCCGCAACGTGCACGGCGACCGGCGTGGCGTCTCCACCATCGACCGCATAGACGGTGATGAGCCAGCCCAGACCAGCGGGCCGTCCACGCTCGTCGGTGTCGGTCTCGACCAGGATCAAGCGATTACCGGCCCGAACCGCATCGGGCAGGCGGTCATCGAACACGCACCAGGGTTCGCCGGTTCCGCTGGCCGCGATGGCCTCCCGCACGACCTCGGCGGCGCGGATCATCGGGCCGTGAAGGGGTCGGCTGCGGTCGATGTTCTTCGCGCGACAAGGCGGCGACGCGTCAACATCGTGACTTCCGTGTTCGCTCTGACTGCTTCACCCCATCAACGTCGCGGCGACGGTCGCGCCCAGGTTCCAGCACGCCTCGAGGTCCGCCTTGGTCGGCTTGCCCATCACCACAACGTGCTCGGCTGCCTTCACCCAGCCCAGCCCCGCGGTGATCCCGTCCACCGCCCGCTCCGCCCCTTCCGTGCCCTCGTTGCCGTGCAGCCACAGCCCGAATGGTCTGCCTCGGGTGGAGTCCAGCAGTTGGTAGTAGCTGACGTCAAAGGCGTGCTTGAGAGCGCCGGAAACGTAGCCGAGGTTGACCGGAGTCCCCAACAGGTAGCCGTCAGCCTGCAGCATCTCGAATGGTGAGACCGTGAGTGCTTGTCGCCGAACGACTTCGATGCCCTCGATGTCCGGGTCGGTCGCACCGGCTACGACCGCCTCGAACATCTCCTGACAGTGCGGGGACGGCGTGTGGTGCACAATCAGCAGGGTCTTGCTCACAGACGACCCTCCTGCATCTGGACCGCCTTCTTCATCGTCTCCCTGGCCCGACCCCGGTCGCCGGCGTAGTCGTACGCCCGTGCCAGTCGATACCACCGGCGCCAGTCATTGGGGTCGGCCTCGAGTTCCTCGCGCACCGTGTGGAAGAGGGCGTCGGCGGCGTCACGCTCGATGCGCCCCGACGGCATCCTCGGCAGGTCGGCGACATTGAGCTCCAGGCCGTCCTCGCGCACGATGCGGGCCAGCCGCTGGTGGGCCAGCCCGGCCCGCAGCGTGGCGACCATCACCCAGACACCGATCACCGGCAGGATCAAGATGGCCGCGCCGAGCCCGATCGCGGCGAGCTCACCGGAGCCGATCAGCTTCGACGCCAGGCGGAGCAGCAAGGCGAAGTACACGAGCAGCGCCACACACATGAAGCCGATCAGCAATTGGATCCGCAGTACGCGCGCGCCGTCGGTCATGACAGGTCGAGCAGCGGATCGATCCCGACCGTCAGGCCGGGGAATTCGGCGATCTTGCGAACCGCGAGCAGCACGCCGGGCACGAACGACGTGCGGTCGATGCTGTCGTGGCGGATCGTCAGCGTCTCCCCCTGGGTGCCGAACAGCACCTCCTGGTGCGCGACCAGACCGGCCAGCCGCACCGAATGCACCGGAATACCGTCGACGTCGGCACCACGGGCGCCCTCCAGTCCGGTGCTGGTGGCATCGGGATTGGGCGGCAACCCCTTTCGCGCCTCGGCGATCAACCGGGCCGTTCGCGCTGCGGTGCCCGACGGAGTGTCGACCTTGAACGGGTGGTGCAACTCGATGACCTCGACGGATTCGAAGTACTTCGCCGCCTGCTGCGCAAAGTGCATCGACAGCACCGCACCGATCGCGAAGTTCGGCGCGATGAGCACCGCGACGCCGGGCTTGCCCGCCAACCACTCCCGCACCTGTTCGAGGCGTTCGTCGGTGAACCCGGTGGTGCCGACGACCGCGTGGATTCCGTTGTCGATCAGGAACTTCAGGTTGTCCATCACCACGCTCGGATGGGTGAAGTCGATGACCACCTCGGTACCGGAGTCCACCAGCGACGACAGCGGATCGCCGGCGTCCACTCCGGCACTGAACTCCAGATCTTCCGCCGCCTCGACCGCCGACACCATCGTCGCGCCGACCTTGCCTTTGGCGCCCAACACTCCGACTCGCATGGGCTCACCCTAGCCCTTGCTGTTCGCGCACCGATCTGCTGACCTCTGAAATCCCTTTCATCACTTTGGTTTCTGTGGTCACATTCCGGGCGGGGGCGGATGTGTCGGTGGGTCGCACTAATGTTCGATTCATGGGTTCTCCGGGAAGCGGCATCCCAACATCGTCCGAGTCACCGACCGCGGCGAGTTCGGACGCTGCGACGAGGCGCGCCTGGAAAGCCAGGCCTGTCGCCGTCGTTGAATTCCTCGGTCGATTCGATGCGGACGGTCCGCTCACGGTGCGGTCGCTGTACTGCCAGCCCATGATGTCGACGTTGATGGAGCCGACCATCCGGCGGGTTCCGGCGCGGCAGCGCCCGGTTGATCGCTGGCGGTCATGCATGGGACCGCCGTGATGCCACGGTGGCGATCAGCCCGTTGGTGGCCGCGTCGTTGGCGCATTGGGGCGCAGCTGCGCACGGCCTGGCGGCCGCCGAAACGGCAACGGATCATCGTGCTTCCGTGAACGCGGCGATTATTGATAGCCGATGCGTCGGTACCGATACGGGCTACTGAGAGGGTGACCCGGGGGTGATACCGGCGGCAAGGTTAAGGAGACCGCCCGGCTCTTCGGATCAGCGGACTGCATGGAGTCGACGATGGGTCTAGGTTGGGACCTTCGGCCCTATTTCCCAGGGCCTTGTGGCCCCTAGTGTCGGGCAGGTTCCGCGTCAACGGAGGTTTCCACTAGTCGCTCAACAGAACAACGTAGTTAGGGAGTCGATTATGAAGTTCCTGATGTCATGGACATTGCCCCACGGTGACGCCTACCGGGCAGCGGTCGCGCGATTTCTCGAGACCGGCGGCTCCCCTCCTGCTGGAGCTCAAATGATCGGCCGCTGGCACGGCTCCAATGGCAAGGGCTTCGCTATCGCGGAAAGCGACGATCCGAAGGCGATATTCCGTTGGATGGCGGAGTGGTACGAATTTATGGCGATCGAGGCCACCCCTCTTGTCGAAGACGCGGACGGAGCGGCAGTGCTCCAGTCGCTGTACGGCTAGAAACGGATAGCTCGGGGTCATCACGCCTTGAGGCGGTAGGGCACGGGGGTAGCCCAGCACGCTATCCCCCGAGGTCTGAAATGAGATCGGCCCGCCACCGGAGAGTAGTGCGGGCCGTCTGCGTTGGGCCGCTCGCCTATGCAGGCTTGTCGAGCTGGTCGAGGGTGTCGGCAAGTCCCGTGCTGATCGGACTGTGGCTGTTACGTTGCGCGGGAAGTCGCTAAAGGGATGACGGCGGTGGTCCGCTAGTACTGCAGCCGTAGATCGGGGCTGACGAGTTTCGGCGTGTCTGCGCTGGTCAGGGCGGTGACCGCGGCATCGTTCGATGTTTGTGAAGACAATTGAATTGGCCGCGGTCACCGCGGTTCATAGCGTAGACCCTGACCGGTGGCAGACCGAGTACTCGGCGATGATCGATCGGATCGCGCCGCGCTTCGCCCGCTACGAACCGTTGCGCCATGCCGGCGAACTCATCCTGGGCATGGTCTCGGGC
>NZ_JAIFZS010000024.1 GCF_019710635.1 Mycolicibacterium xanthum | reverse complement strand
TTGCGGTGCTGGTCGTAGAAGGCGCGGGCGCCGGGGCTGGATCGCAGGCTGGAGTAGGCCCACATGTCGATGGCGGCCGCCAGGCGCCGGTTTTTGACGTGGCGGGCCAGCACCGCACGTCGTCGCCCCGAGGCCACGGTGATCGGTGATGTGGCCGCATAGTTTTTGCGACACTTGGCTGTGGTGAACCGGTTCGGGTCGTCCCCGAACTCACCGAGCACCCGGGCGCCGAGGATGACACCGAGTCCTGGCAGGGAGAGGTAGATGTCGGCGTCCGGGTGTTTCTCAAAATGGTCGGCCAGCTGTGCTTCCAGCGCGGCGATCTGGTCGTTGAGGACCTGCAGCACGCTCACCGTGGCTGTGGTGGTGGCTGACATCGCGGCCACGACCTCATCGGAGGTACGCAGGTGGCGGCTCCGTAGCGCGGACTGGATCTCTCGAGCTCGGGTATCGATGTTGCGTTGTCGCCCTGCGGCCTTGAGGGCTGCGCTGATCTTGGACAGGCTCAACGCCGCACCTTGGGCCGGGCCGGGCGCGCGGTGCAGCACCGCCAACGCGTCGCGGCTGTCGATATCGGGGAAGGCCGCCAGCGCGGCCGGGTAGTACTGGCCCAACTCGGCGCGCAGGGTGTTGCTGTGGCGGGTGCGCGCCCAGACCAGTGATTGATGAGCCCGAGCCAGCACGGCGATCGCCTCGACCGCGCTGCTGTCCTCGGCCAGGCGGCGGTGGTTGTGGCGGTCGGTGCGCACCAGGTCGGCCAGCATCTTGGCATCACCGGTATCGGATTTGGCTCCCGATACCGAGTGACGATCACGGTAGCGCGAGGCCGACAGCGGGTTGATGCCATACACCTGATAGCCGACGCTGGCCAGGGCCTGGACCCACAAGCCGCTGGTGGTCTCGATACCGATGACCACATGTTCGGGCTGCTCAGCGTAGCGGCCCACCAGCTGATGGAAAGCCGCGATTCCGTCCCAGCCCTCGGGCACCCGAGCATGGGTCAGGCGTTTTCCCCGCTCATCCATGACCCACACGTCGTGGTGATCGTCGGCCCAGTCGTCTCCTACGAAAATCATGCACTCTCATCGCCTTTCCGGTTCTTGGG
>NZ_JAIFZS010000023.1 GCF_019710635.1 Mycolicibacterium xanthum | reverse complement strand
GCGTAGCGGCCCACCAGCTGATGGAAAGCCGCGATTCCGTCCCAGCCCTCGGGCACCCGAGCATGGGTCAGGCGTTTTCCCCGCTCATCCATGACCCACACGTCGTGGTGATCGTCGGCCCAGTCGTCTCCTACGAAAATCATGCACTCTCATCGCCTTTCCGGTTCTTGGGTGAGCTGACACGACGAGCTGAGGACACCCAGTAGCGACCTAATGGATAGTGCTCGACCTCCGGCACGACATCCCTTCAGCACTTACGGTGAACCCACAACCGGCCGGGGCACGATCTCGCCATAGGACTCGAGGTCCAGCGCGCGCAAGTACTCACCGACCAGCCGCTCACAATCAGCGTCGCGCGACAAGGCCTCCAAACCCGGCAACGAAACACCGATCAAGACCCATTAGCGCGCGGGTTTGTACGCCGACACGCCGCCCGTCGCGGCATTTCGGGCGCGTCCGCGCTCGGCGAAAGCACCCCGCGTGCACACCGGCGGGGGTTAGCGTCACGGCCATGTTGAATGGACGCCATGCCGACCCCGACGCCACGCTGGGCACCGACCCGCGCGCCGACCCCCGCATGGTGGAGGTTTTCGCCCGCTTCGGCCTCGACGGGCGAACGCCCCCGATCGAGATCGCCGTCGACGCGCCGCTGGCCGACCGGCATGCCTTCGCCGGCATGAGCGAGGAGGGGATGGCCGCGATCTTCGAGGCGCTGGCCCAGGGGGTGCCGGTGCCCGACGGCGTGGCGACGGACATCACGACGATCACCGGCGTGGACGGCAACGACATCACCGTGTTCATCAGCAGGCCGGTCGGAGCTGCCGGTGCCCGGCCCGCGGTGGTGCACCTGCACGGCGGCGGGATGGCGATCGGAAGCGCGGCCGACCTCGGGTACATCCGGCTGCGCGAGCACCTGGCCGCGACCGGGCTCATCGTCATCGGGGTCGAATTCCGTAATTCCAGTGGCAAATTGGGCCCGCACCCGTATCCGGCCGGGCTGGATGATTGTTCATCGGCGGCCCGGTGGGCCAGCGCCCATCGTGGCGAACTCGGCATCAGCCACCTCATCGTGTCCGGCGAGTCCGGTGGTGGGAACCTCACGCTGGCATTGGCGCACAAGGCCAGACGAGACGGATGGATCGACGAGATCGCCGGGTTCTATGCGCAGTGCCCGTTCATCTCCAACCGTTGGCTCGAGCAGTGTGACGACCTGCCGTCACTGGAGGAGAATGACGGCTACTTCGTCGACCGGGTGCAACTCGGCCTGCTCGGTTCGCTCTACGATCCCGACGGCAGCCACGCCGAAGACGCCGCCTGCTGGGCTGCGGTCGCTACCGACGAGGAGCTCGGTGGCCTTCCGCCGCATGTGATCTCGGTCAACGAGCTGGATCCGCTGCGCGATGAGGGCCTGCAGTATTACCGGAGGTTGTTGCGGGCGGGCGTGCCCGCGGTCGGTCGGGTGGTGGCAGGTACCTGTCACGGCGGCGACCTGCTGTTCGGGGCCGCGATGCCCGACGTGTTCGAGGCCAGCATCCGCGACGTCAGCGGCTTCGCCCACTCGCTGGGCTGACCCGGGCCGCGCCCGGCCCGGACCTTCCGCGAGCGCGCGCTGATGCACAGCAATCGCGGCGCGCCGCCGCACAAACACGCTCGCTCGCCGAACAGGCCGGACAGAGGGAGGTCAGGTGAATGGGCGGCGGGCGTCGATGCGGGCCGACAGCCGGCCCGCGCCCCGCCAGGCCCGGGCCACCATGTCCTCGTCCTCGTCGGTGACGAAGTTGCCCATGACCCGCACCGCGAGCTTCATCACCGCGGCCGAACGCATCGCCAACGGGCCGGTTGACGGCAGAAACCGCGGGAACGTCAGCAGCAGCGCCAGCCGGCGCGCAACCGAGAACCCGCGCGCGTAGTGCGCGTGCAGCAGAGCCGGCCAGGACTGCGAGTAGTCGCCGCTGCCCAGCAATGAGACCGCCAACCGGCCGGTCTCCAGCCCGTAGTCGATGCCCTCGCCGTTGAGCGGGTTCACACACGCCGCGGCGTCGCCGATCAGCATCCAGTTCGGCCCGGCCACCCCGGACACCGCGCCGCCCATCGGCAGCAGCGCCGACAGCCCGGCGCGGGGCTGCCCGTCGAAGTCCCATTCCCGGCGGCGCAGGTCCGTGTAGTAGTTCAGCAGCGGGCGCAGCGCCGCGTCGGCGGGCCGTTTCGACGTCGCCAGTGCCCCGACGCCGATGTTCACCTCGCCGTTCCCGAGCGGGAAGATCCAGCCGTAGCCGGGCAGCACCGCACCGGCCGGTGAGCGCAACTCCAGGTGCGAGGTGATCCACGGCTCGTCGCTGCGCGGCGTGGCGATGTAGCCGCGGATGGCCACCCCGTAGACCGTCTCGCGGTGCCACTGTCTGCCCAGCACCCGGCCCAGCGTCGAGCGCGCGCCGTCGGCGACGATCAGGTGCGCACACCGCACGACCGCGCCCGAGTCGAGCACCACACCCGACACCCGGCCGGACGAATCACGCTGGACATCAGCGGCTTTGGCGCCGAGCAGCATCTTCGCGCCGTCGTCGACGGCGACCAGCCGGATGCGCTCGTCGAGCTCGGTTCGCGGCACCGCGCTGCTCGTCGGCGGGAACGACGGGCCGGGCCACGGAACCTCGACATCGGCGCCGAAGCCCGACATCCGCAAACCGTGGTGGGCGATGTGGCCACCCAGCCAGGTGTCCAGACCGAGCCGTCGCAACTCGGCGATCGCGCGTGGCGTCAGCCCGTCGCCGCACGCCTTGTCGCGCGGGAACTGTGCGGAGTCGACCACCAGCACGTCGTAGCCGGCGCGCGCCGCCCAGGCCGCCGCCGACGAACCCGCGGGTCCGGCCCCGACGACGACCACATCGGCGCCCGCCGCGCCCGGTGTCGTCGCTCCGCCCGTCGTACCGTCCATGGTTCCCAGTATGTTGGCAGTGTGAGGACACCGGCGAGCGTGGTGGCGGGCGTGGATTTCGGGGACCCCGGGTTCGCCCAGGATGTCCGTGACGGCGTGGCCCGTATCGAGGCGCTCATGTCCGATGAGCTGGGCAAAGCCGACGTTCTGATGTCAGAAGCGGTCCAGCACCTGTTCCAGGCCGGTGGCAAACGTTTCCGGCCGCTGTTCACGGTGCTCTCGGCGCAGCTGGGCCCGGAACCGGACGCGTGGCAGGTCACCGTCGCCGGGGCGGTGATCGAGCTGGTGCACCTGGCCACGCTGTACCACGACGACGTGATGGACGAGGCCCAGGTGCGCCGCGGTGCGCCCAGCGCCAACGCCCGGTGGAGCAACAACATCGCGATCCTGGCCGGTGACTATCTGTTCGCCACGGCATCGAGGTTGGTGTCGCAGCTGGGCCCGGAGGCGGTCCGGATCATCGCCGACACGTTTGCGCTGCTGGTCACCGGCCAGATGCGGGAGACGCGCGGGGCCGCCGACCAGGTCGACTCGGTGGACCATTACCTCAAGGTGGTCTACGAGAAGACGGCCTGCCTGATCGCCGCCTCGGGGCGGTTCGGGGCGACGTTCTCCGGTGCCGACGACGCGCAGATCGAGCGGCTGCACCGGCTCGGCGGCATCGTCGGGACCGCATTCCAGATCTCCGACGACATCATCGACATCGACAGCGACCCCGACGAGTCGGGCAAGGTGCCCGGCACCGACCTGCGGGAGGGCGTGCACACGCTGCCGGTGCTCTACGCGCTGCGCGAGACGGGGCCGGACGCCGACCGGCTGCGGGAACTGCTGGCCGGCCCGGTCGAGGACGACGGCGACGTCGCCGAGGCGCTGCGGCTGCTGCGCGCCTCCCAGGGCATCCGCAAGGCCAAGGACATCGTCAGCGACTACGCCAGGCAGGCCCAGCAGGAACTGGCCGCGCTGCCCGACGGCCCGGGACGGCAGGCGATGGCAACGCTGGTCGACTACACGGTCAATCGGCACGGCTGAGCCGGTCGGAGTCGGCAGGAACCCGCGTGGCGGCCTCGGGCGTTACACCACCGACGACTCATGCAGGTTCGGCGGGTCGACGGCTTGCGAGGAGGAAACGACGATGACGTGGCATCCGCATGCCAACAGGGTGAAAACGTTCCTGTTGCTGGTGGTGTTCTCGGGTCTGATCGTCGGTGTCGGCGCCATGTTCGGGCGCAACATCATGTTCCTGGCGGTGCTGTTCGCCGTCGGCATGAACGCCTACGTCTACTTCAACAGCGACAAGCTCGCTCTGCGGGCGATGCACGCCCAGCCGGTGAACGAGATGCAGGCGCCGGTGATGTACAAGATCGTGCGCGAACTGGCCACCACGGCCCGCCAGCCGATGCCGCGGCTCTACATCAGCGACACCGCCGCACCCAACGCGTTCGCCACCGGCCGCAACCCGCGCAACGCCGCGGTGTGCTGCACGACGGGCATCCTGCAGCTTCTCAACGAGCGTGAGCTGCGTGCGGTGCTCGGCCACGAGCTGTCGCACGTGTACAACCGGGACATCCTGATCTCCTGTGTGGCAGGCGCGATGGCCTCGGTGATCACCGCGCTGGCCAACCTCGCGTTCTTCGCGAGCATGTTCGGGGGGAACCGCGAGGGGGGTATGAATCCGTTTGCGATCCTTCTGGTTTCGCTGCTCGGCCCGATCGCCGCGACGGTGATCCGGCTGGCGGTGTCGCGGTCGCGGGAGTACCAGGCCGATCAGTCCGGCGCGGAGCTGACCGGTGACCCGCTGGCGCTGGCCAGCGCGCTGCGCAAGATCAGCTCCGGGGTCGAGCGGGCCCCGCTGCCGCCCGAGCCGCAGCTGGCCGACCAGGCCCACCTGATGATCGCCAACCCGTTCCGGGCCGGCGAGAAGATCGGCAAGCTGTTCTCCACGCACCCGCCGATGGCCGAGCGGATCGCCAGGCTGGAGGCGATGGCCGGCCGCGGTCCCGGCCAGTACTGACCCGGTTCCGCTCGCCCCGGAAATCGCCGAAACTGTGCCCGGAAATCGCCGAAACTGTGTTCCACGCTGCCCCGACGCCGGATTTTTCGCGGGGAACGAGGTTTCGGCGAGCGGTGCCGGCCTCGCAGGTGAAACACTGCCGGCCCTTTTGACGACATCTAGGCTGTGATCGTGCTGAGCAGAATCCTCGCCGCAGCCGCGTGCATCGCCGCGGCCGGCGTCGCCCTCGTCACGCCGGGTCTCGCCGCGGCGCAACCCGCACCGCCTCCGCCGCCCCCGCCGCCGAACGTCAACGCCCTGCCGCCGGTCAGCCCGGCCGACTTCGCGGTGTACGACGGCTCCGCGTACGCGTTCACCTCCGCCGGGGTGACCTGCATGATGCAGCGCTCCGGTGGCTACGGCTGCAACGGCCCGCTGCCCGGCGCACCGCAGAACGCGAACATGATCAGCGGCATCTCGGGCGGGGTTCCCGGCTTCTTCGCCGCCCCCAAGCCGATGTACGACGGCCCGGTCAACCCGCTGCCGCCGAACACCCGGATGAGCTACGGCACGGTCAGCTGCGGCGGCGACGGCGCGACACTGGCCTGCGTGGACAGCCGAAACCAGGCCGGCTTCGTGATCAGCCCGACGGCCACCTGGGTCGTCAACCAGGTGAACCCGCTGTTGGAACGCCCGGAGGGCACCAACCCGTACTTCAACTGACGACCCCGTACTTCAACTGACGACGGCTCAGAAGCCCGAGCCGTACACCTCGTGCCCGGGCCGGTCGGCCACCAGGCCGCGGTAGGCGTCTTCGACGGTCGAGCCGTGGTTGACGACGCCGTCGACCTCGCGGGCGATCGGCATCGGGAGGCCGTACTTGTCGGCGAACTCCATGATCACGCTGGCGGCTTTGACGCCCTCGGCGACCTGGTTCATCGACCCGGTGATCTCCTCGATCGGCTTGCCTGCACCCAGCTGTTCGCCGACGTGCCGGTTGCGGCTGCGCTGGCTGGTGCAGGTGACGATCAGATCGCCCATGCCCGCCAGCCCGGCGAAGGTGTCCCGGTTGCCACCCACCGCCTCACCCATCTTGGACATCTCGCGCACCGCGCGGGACATCACCATGGCGCGGGTGTTCTCGCCGATGCCCAGCGAATACCCCATGCCGACGGCGATCGCGTACACGTTCTTCAGTGCGCCCGCCATCTCCACGCCGACCACGTCGTCGGTGTTGTAGGTCCGGAAACGCTTGGTGCGGAACAACTGGGCCAGGTTGGCCGCCAGATGCTGGTCGGGCATGGCCAGCACCGCCGCCGCGGCATAGCCCTCGGCCACCTCGCGGGCGATGTTCGGCCCGGCCAGGATGCCGGCCGGGTGCCCGGGCAGGACCTCGTCGACGATCTCGCTCATCCGGTAGTTGGTGCCCTGCTCGAGGCCCTTGACCAGCGACACCACCGGCACCCACGGCCGCAGCTGGGTGGCCAGCTCGGTGAGCACCGCGCGGAATCCGTGCGACGGCACCCCCATCACGATCACGTCGGCGCACTCGGCGGCCTCGGAGAAGTCCGTCGTCGCGCGCAGGCTGTGCGCGAGCTCGACCTCGTTGCCGAGGTACTTGGTGTTGCGGTGGTTGTCGTTGATGTCGGCGGCGGTCTCCTCCGAACGCACCCACTGCAGGGTCGGCCCCCGGCGGGCGCAGATGGAGGCCACCGTGGTGCCCCAGGATCCGCCGCCCAGGACGACGACCTTGGGTTCGCGTTGCGCAGGTGCCATGCCGATCACATTAGGTCGCTGGCCTGCGCCCCAGGGCGGGTTTGGTCAGCCCGGTGCCACGCGGCGCCGGCCCGCCGAAACTGAAGAAGCTGCGCAGTTCTGGGCGGTTTCGGATACGACCTCGGATTCGGCGGGGTGGGCGCTCAGCGGTAGTTGACGAACTGCAGCGCGACGTCGAGGTCGGCGCCCTTGAGCAGCGCGATGACGGCCTGCAGGTCGTCGCGCTTCTTGGAGCTGACCCGGATCTCCTCGCCCTGGATCTGCGCCTTGACGCCCTTGGGGCCCTCGTCGCGGATGATCTTGGTGATCTTCTTGGCTTCCTCACTGCTGATGCCCTGCTTGAGGCTGCCGGTCACCTTGTAGGTCTTGCCGCTGGCCTGCGGGTCGCCGGCGTCGAAGGCCTTCATCGAGATGTCCCGGCGGACCAGCTTCTCCTTGAACACGTCGACGGCGGCCTTCACCCGTTCCTCGGTCGAGGAGACGATCTCGATGGCCTCCTCGCCCTTCCAGGCGATGGTGGTGTCGGTGCCGCGGAAGTCGAAGCGGGTGGACAGTTCCTTGGCCGCCTGGTTCAGCGCGTTGTCGACCTCCTGCCGGTCGACCTTGCTGACGACGTCGAACGATGAATCCGCCATTGGTCTCGTTCCTCCCTGCTGGTGTACGTGCCTGACCCCATCTTCGTCGCCCGGAGAACAGCGGTGCACACCGCCCCCCACCCGCCGGTTTGTGTCCGGGGTGGGGCTTCGTTGTATCCTGCTGTGCGCGCTTAGCAGCGCACGCTTCACCCAGGCAGGTTGCCCGAGCGGCCAATGGGAGCGGACTGTAAATCCGTCGGCTTACGCCTACACAGGTTCGAATCCTGTACCTGCCACACACTGCATCTGCCAACCCGGCGGGGCTCAAGTCAACGGGATGCTTGGGCTGCCGCGTTCGGCGCCGCTCGCTAATTCGCCACTCGCCGGTGCCTGCCGGGCGAACGTACGCCGTCCGCCGGTCGCTCGAAACATCAGACGTGTCGCTGTTGCGTCCGCTGCCAGTAGGGCAGCCATCGCTCCTCGAGAAATCGGTTGAGGTCGGAACTCCCCTCGGGGGCGGGTTTGGTGGTTCGCCATGCGACATGGCCGTCGGGACGTACCAGGACGGCGCCTCGATGACCGACCTCGAACAGCGCGAGCAGTTCACCCTGATCGTGCGGGTCCGCGGCGGTAAGGCAGGTGATCAAGACGGGCAGTGCGGCCGAGTGTCGCTGCGTGCGCAGCGCAGCGCGCCATTGCACTGCGCTCGAGGTGAGGAGGGTGAGCCCGGCGGGGCAGAGTATGTCGTGAACCGGTACCCGCCGACCCTCGTGAAGCACGTAGGCGTGCGGCAGTCGTGCCCCGGGCCTTGTGGTGGGGCGGTACGTAACGATGTCGGACTGCTCGAGCGGATTGTCGTCGGGCCCGGGTGCGATCAGTGGGCCCCGATACATATAGCCGAATTCGAGCCCCTGGAACACGAAGTGTTCGAGTTGGCCCGGGATGGTGGCCGAAATCTGTGCACGAAGGCGCCGGCCGCGGGCCCCTCCGGCCAGTAGCACCTTGGTGCGCCTGGTCTGCAGCCGCGTCGCCCGGTCACAGGCCGATCCCAAGAGCCGTCCCGGCACCCAGGAGAGGGGCGGCTGGCCGACGGCCTCGGTCGCCTTGCAGATCGCCCGGTTGGTGATGCCAAGTGGAGCGGTGACCTCGTCGAGGCGGAAGAAGTTCTTGACGCTCTGCCGGGCGAACCGCTCAACGACTGGTCGCCGCTCGGGATCATAGGTATCGAGCAAGGCGTCATCCGCCTGTGCGTCGATGATCGCTGCGATTTTCCAGGCCAGGTTCTGCGCATCTTGCACGCCGCTGTTCAGACCGAAACCGCCTGCCGGCGGGAACCGGTGGGCGGCGTCGCCCGCGAGTAGCAGTTGCCCGCGCCGAAAGCGGCTTGCGATCTGCGAGGTCATCGTCCACGTGCCGGTGGAGCGGACGGTGAAGCCCTGGCCCATGCCCAAGACTTCGGGGAGCACGCGGTTCCAGTACGCGTCGCTGTCCCGGGCAACCGCTTGGTCCCGGTGGAGGTATGGCGTCATCAACACGTAGTGATCGGCGGCATGCGAGACAAGCGCGCCACAAAACCGCGGCTGGTATATCCAAGCCAGCAGTGGCCTGGGGGTGTCGGCGGCAAACAGCCGGGGGGCATGGAAGAACACGCTGCCGATGTGGGTCAGGACCCTGCCTTGCATCGCGATGCCGGCACGTTCGCGGACGGTGCTGTTCGCCCCATCCGCTGCGACCACGTAGCGGGCACTGAGGCGCTCGGCCGGCCTTGACCGAGGGCGGATGTCGACGACCATGCGGCCGGCCCTCTCGCAGACTCGCTCGACCGACGTACCGCGCCGAAAATTCACCAGTGGTTCGCGTTCGAGCGCCGCCCAGAAGACCGGCATGAGCAGATGCTGCCCAATGTGGGATATCAGAAACGGACTGTAGGTGCGTAGCCGCTCCTGTAGTTGAGGGTCCGCCGCCACATCGATCTCACCCAGTGGCTCGTGAGCCAACCCGCAGCACCAGCGGATGCTTCCCAACTTCTCGGTAGGTGTCGCGAGTGCAAGAAGCTCCTCCGTCAGTGCGGGTGATGCCTGATGCCAGATCTCCAGGGAGCGCGCGTTGATCACGTGGGCGGCGGGATGGACCAGGGGTTCCTCCCGACGCTCGAGGACGATGGAGGATATGCCTCGTCGGGCCAGGTGCAGGGCAAGGGTGCAACCGGTCGAACCGCCGCCCACGATGACAATCTGGTCGTCGGTCATCGCTCAGCGCTTTGTCGAACCGTGGGACGCTCGGCTGTACGGGCGTTTGCACGCCCGACGAGCGCCGGCGCCCGGCTTGCAGAGGTCGGTGGATGCGGCGCCGAGGTGCCGCCCGGCGAGGGCGTCATTCCCACAGCGACTGATCCCGATCGGCGTCCCTGCGGGGCAGATCAACCCCCGCGTGTCAGGCATCCCGCTTGATGGGTGAGGCCTCGATTATGCAGAAAGGCAAGGCCGTCTCGATAATTCGCGTTAGGTGAAAGCCACTGCGCCGCAATAGTTCACGATGCTGCTCTGCGGTACGCTCACGGCCTTCGGCAAGGACCAGCATGTCCAGGTCGGCCCAATTGCCGGCGAACTCGCGGTGATGTCGGGGAATCACCATCTCAACCAGCAACAGCGTGGCCTGATCGGGTGCCGCTGCCGCGATGTTGCGCAGGATCGTTTGCGCAGCTTCATCGTCCCAATCATGGATGACCCTTTGAAGAACGTAGGCATCGCCGCCGGCGGGCACGCTGGCGAAGAACGAGCCGCCCTCGATGCGCACCCGGTCATTGACGCCATCCCGCTCGAGCACTGCCGGCGCACCGGTGACGACATTGGGCAGGTCATAGAGCACGCCGTGGGCGCTCGGCGTGGCAGCAAGGATCGCCGCGAGCAGTCGGCCCTGTCCGCCTCCGACATCGACGATGACCGGAAACCTGCCGAAGTCGTAGGCCGCCACGATGGACGCCGCCGTCACCTCGGAGATGGCCGTCATGCCGTCGTTGAACAGCGCGGCCAGCTTAGGGTTCTCGGCCAGGTAGGAGAAAGGGTCGGTGCCTTTCAGCGACGGGACGACCGACTGCCCGGTCCGCACCGCGTCTACCAGCAACGACCAGAATTCGCGATACTCTGGTGAGCCGTAAAACCGCGCCCAGCTTGCCAACGAAACGGGTGCGTCCGAGCGCAATGTGCCGGCCAGCGGAGTCAGCGCATAGCGGCCATCGCGCAGCTCGCGGAAGATGCCGCGACTGATCAGCGCTCGCAGCAGCCGCGCCAGCGCCGCAGGGTTCGCGCCGACGCGGCGGGCCAATTCGTCTCCGGGCAGTGGCCCATCGGCGAGTGCGTCGGCCAACCGCAGTTCGGCGGCCGCCGCGATGGCTTGCGGCGGCATGTGACCCATGATCAGTTCGGTCATGGCCAGCGGGGCCGGGACGAGCTTTTGATTGAGGCGGTAGAGATAGTGTCGGACGCGTTCGAGTGCGCGCACCAGTGGAACCGGAGGAGTGGGAAAAGTCGGTGGGGCGGTCCGCTGGTCCATGGCTACGTCCTTCCCGGCTGGACGCGGTCCTTCCCGACTGGACGCGGCTAACGGGGGATCGGCCCCGTTCAGTGCCCGCCGGTATCCGTCGGTGAGATCCGCACCAAGGTTACCGCGTGTGCAGGCACCGCGGACCCCATTGAGCGGGCCTCCGCCGGCGCCATCGTGGTGGGTCGCAGGGTGCGGATCGGGCAGCACGAGGCGGGTGCGGTCTGGTCGGTCGAGATCAGTGGATGTGGCCGCCGCTGACTCGTTTCGCCAGCAACACGAACCGGCGTATCGTCTGATGTTGTGATCGCCTGCGCGATGCACACCGGCTTCTGCCCGTAGCCTCCGCGGTGAACCAACCATGCTGTTGGTTCGTATCACTGAGGAGGAGGTCTGCGTGATGACAAACCCAGATCGACTGCCCAACGCGCTGAGTCCCCCGGTTCCGCTCAGCGGGTCCTTTCGCAGCCCGCGAGACGCCGTCAGTGGTGAGCGTGTTCGGGCAAAGGGTCTAGCGGGAAGGATGTGGCGACTGTCATGTCATTAGCAAACGATGTCGAACGTGACATCATCGGGTACCTGCACGCGCACTACGGTGTCGACGCCGATGAAATCACCGATGAATCCACGCTTGCCGATCTGGGGCTGGATTCGCTCGGAGTTCTCGCCATCGGCGACATTCTGTCGACCAAGTACGGCCTCCCGCTCGACGATGAGCGCATCGCCGGGGTCCGCACATTTTCCGATTTCAAGAAGTTCGTCTTCTTGAACCGAGCGCAGTGGCCTACGGCTGAGCACCTCGTTGACGACTAGACCATCGGAGCCAGATCGGCATGAGTGCGTACATCACGGCAACCGGCTCGTTTCTTCCCGGCTACCCGGTGCCCAACGATGAAATCGAGGACTACATAGGAAAAGCGGGACACGCGTCCTCGGATCTCAAGGACCTGATCCTGACGAACTGCGGGATCAAGACGCGCCACTACGCGATCGACAAAAGTCAGCGAACCGTGGTGTCGAATGCGGCGATGGCGGCTGCTGCGGTCCGCAACGCTGCCGAGCGCGCCGGGCTGGGCCCCGACGACGTCGAACTGCTCTCGGCGGCGACGACGATGCCGGACGTGATGGGCCCCGGCCACGCCAGCATGGTGCACGGCGAGTTGGGCTACGGTCCGCTCGAGATCGCGACCGCGCACGGTATCTGCAGTTGCGGGATGATGGCGATGAAGACCGCCTATCTTCAGGTGGCGATCGGCGAGAAACGCAACGCGATCTGCGTGGCCAGCGAGTTGGCGTCTCGGGGGTTCAAGAGCACCCGTTACGAGGAAATGAGAGCGATCGACGACGACGGGTCGCTGCCGATGGAAACCGCGTTCTTGCGCTACATGCTCTCCGATGGCGCGGGTGCCGTGGTGGTCGAGAGCGCGCCCGCGACATCGGGGGTCAGCCTTCGCGTCGACTGGATCTCGCTGACGTCGTTCGCGAACACCGAGAAGGCGTGCATGTTCTTCGGCAGCAACGACAATGCGTGCGAGAAGACCTGGGGCGACTACCCGAGCACTGCGGCCGCCGCCGCCGACGGTGCGTTCGCTCTTCGGCAGAAGCTCTCCCTGCTGCCCCACTTGGTCCGCGTTGGAATCGACGAGTACGAGCGTCTGCTCGCGATGGGCAAGTTCGACCCGGAGACAGTGACCTGGTTTCCCGCGCATTATTCGAGCGAACGGATGAAGTCCATGATGTTGGGCGAATTCACTCGGCGCGGCGTCCCCGCCGGCGGTCCGGAGATCTGGTACAGCAACCTGACGAGAGTCGGAAACATCGGCAGCGCAGCCATTTTCGTCATCCTCGACGAGATGATGACGGAGGGCCTGATCAGGGACGGCGACACGCTGTTGTGCATGGTCCCGGAGTCGGGGCGTTTCGTCGTCTCGTTCATGCATCTGACCGCAGTGACGGCGGATTCGGTCTCGGATGCCCAGCCATGACCACTGCGCCGGATGCCGTCTCGGCCGACCAGCCTCACCCTCGCGCGGTGGTGTACTGGTATTCGCAGACCGGGCAGCTGCGCGAGGTCGCCGAGGCATTGACCGCTCCTCTGCTCGCCCAGGGGTGGGACATCCGGTGGGTGCCGGTGAAACCACGCGTCGAGTTCCCGTTCCCGTGGCCGATCCGGCGATTCTTTGGGGTGTTCCCCGCAGCGGTGGATCCGGAGTCGCTGGTGGATCTCATCGAGCCGGCGGGCGGTTTCGGTACCGAACCAGGGCAATTGGTGATCCTGGCCTATCAGGTGTGGTACCTGGCACCCTCGCTGCCCATCCGGTCACTGCTGAAAGCGCATCCCGAGGTGGTCTGCAACCGGTCGGTCGTTTCGCTGGTCGCCTGCCGCAACATGTGGTACTCGGCGGCAATCGAGGTGTCCGCGCTGCTGCGCTCCGCGGGCGCGCGACACGTCGGGGTGATCGCCGCGACCGACACGCGGCTGCAGGCGACGACATTGGTGACCACGCTGCGCTGGCTGCTGACCGGCCGTCGCGAACCTTTCCTGTGGTTCGGGAGAGCCGGGATCGGTGACGCGGAACTGGCTCGGATCGGGGATGTGGGGCGCCGGATGGGCGAATCGGGGCGGTGCCCGCAAGACGCGGCCCCCATTGTTCCCACCCTTGCTGCCGGCGACCTCCTTGCCGGGACGGTGTTTCGGCGGTGGGGTGAAACCGTTCGATCGGCTCAGCGATACGGCACGATTGCGCAGGCCGTCAGCTTGGCAACGTTCGTGCTCGGATTGACGATCGCCATCGTGGTCGGTCTGCCGCTGATCGGGTGCGCGGCGCTCGCGGGCGGTGCGCGGTTCGGGGCGATGGTGGAGGGTTTCGTGCGCCGGCGGATCTCTTCGGTGGGGGCAGCTGTCTACGAGGCGGTGACGCCGTGATGGGCCGACCAGCGATCCGGATGTGAGAGTCCCATGACCGCTCACGCTTCGGAGTATCAGGAACTTGTCGACTGGCTGACCATCAAGGTCGCCGGATATGTCAACGTTCCTCCGGGCGTGATCGACATCGACAAGCCGTTGGCCGACTGTGGGATCGACTCCGCCTCCGGCCTGGCGTTGTGCGTGGACCTACTGGACGAGAAGGGATTCGACGTCGAAACCACCATCGTCTGGGACTACCCGACCATCGAGGCCATTGCCGCATATCTTCTCGCCGAGCGAGCGGTGCCGTGATACCGATCGCCGTGGTCGGCATCGACTGCCGCTTCCCGGGTGCACCCGACAAGGAGGCGTACTGGCGACTACTCATGGACGGCGTCGTCACCGACACCGAAGTGCCTTCGCAGCGCTGGAACATCGACGCCTACTATCGCTCCGACAGCGTCGCCGGATCGATGAACACCCGACGCGCCCATTTCATCGACGAAGTGGACGCATTCGACAACGACTTCTTCGGCATAGCGCCGATCGAGGCGGCGGCGCTCGACCCGCAGCAGCGACTACTGCTGCAGGCATCATGGCGCGCACTCGAAGACGGCGGAATTGATCCGCGGTCGCTGGCCGGCACGTCAACCGGGGTCTTCGTCGGCATGATGTCCAGCGAGTGGGGCATCCGTCAGATTCTCGACTTCGCCGGGATCACGGTATTCCGTGGTACGGGCAGCGGCTACTTCATGACGGCAAACCGCATCTCATACCACCTGAACCTCACCGGACCGAGCATGGCCATCGATTCCGCCTGCTCGTCATCACTGATGGCCGTGCACCAAGCCTGTGCCGCCCTGGCGTCCGGGGAATCCGAGACTGTCATCGCTGCTGGTGCGAATCTGCTTCTGACACCGGCGCTTTCGATCTTCTACACC
Organism: Mycolicibacterium xanthum; assembly: GCF_019710635.1. Taxonomy (GTDB): domain Bacteria; phylum Actinomycetota; class Actinomycetes; order Mycobacteriales; family Mycobacteriaceae; genus Mycobacterium; species Mycobacterium xanthum. The sequence continues at coordinate 47,963 of NZ_JAIFZS010000023.1, read as the reverse complement.
CAGGCCGGGCTTTCCGCGCCGGATGGTCGCTGCAAACCATTCGGGCAGTGCGCCGACGGCATCGGCCGGGGTGAGGGCGTGGCCGCGGTGGTGCTGCGTCGACTGGACGACGCCGTTGCCGACGGCCAGCCGATCTACGCCGTCGTGAAGAGTTCGGTCGCCAACCACGACGGCCGCAGCAATGGGATCACTGCCCCGAACCGGCAATCCCAGGTGAATCTGATGCGCCGCGCGCTCGACCTTGCAGAACTCGAGGCCGGACAGATCGACTTCGTGGAAGCACACGGTACCGGAACGATTCTCGGCGACATGATCGAGGCCAACGCACTGGGCGATATTCATAAGACGCGGCGCAGCGAGCCATGCCTGCTGGGTTCGGTCAAGGGAAACATCGGGCACACCGAGGGCTGCGCGGGGATTGCGTCGTTCATCAAGGCATGCCTGGCGCTGCACCATCGCACGCTGCCGCAGACGGTGTTCGGCAACCGGGCCAATCCGAGATTGCGGCTGGACGCGCACGGGCTGCGTCTGGCCGAGAGTCCGCAGAGATTGCCTGCCAATGGCGCATTGGGAGCGGTGAGCTCATTCGGACTCGGCGGCAGCAACGCGCACGCGGTGCTGGAGTCCGCGCCGGTCGCGGCAGCACCTCATCCGGGTAGGACCGGTGTCCTGACCCTGTCGGCGCCCTCCGAGCAGGCCTTGCGCCGCAACGTTGCGTCGATCGCCACCGTGCTGCCGACCATCGACGAGCCACGGCTGGCGTCCTGGTGCCACACCACCAACGTCGTGAAGCGATCGCATCGGTGTCGCGTTGTGCTGGAAGGTGACCGCGCCGAATTGGTCGATGGGTTGCGTGAGTTTCTCGCCGGCGCGCGGGCCGAGCTGGCATCGTCCGCCCCGATGAGCAAGGTTCCCGCCGCAGTGGGGATCTTGTGCTCGGGGCAAGGGACCCAGTATCCGGGCATGACGCGGCCGCTCTACGACGCCAATCCCAGCTACCGCGAACATCTGGATGCCGTGACGGCCGCCCTCGACCCCCATCTGTCATCGGACCTTCGCGCGGTCATGTTCGGCGACGATCCCCGCCTGCATCACACCAGCTTCGCGCAGCCGGCGCTGTTCGCGGTGTCCTACGCGCTGGGAAAGACACTGCTGCAGAGCGGGATCCGTCCGGCCTTCGGCGTCGGCCACAGTGTCGGCGAGGTCGCCGCCGCCTGTCTGGCGGGCGTGTTGTCCCTCGACGATGCGGCGAGGCTCATCGCAATCAGGGGACGTCTGATCGGCTCCTTGCCCCCCGGTGGGGCGATGATCGCGGTCGACCTCGATGTCGAGCAGGCTGAGGGGCTGGTCGCAGCCGAGCCGGAGTGCGCGATCGCAGCCGTCAACGGGCCACGCTCGGTGGCCATCTCGGGTGCCGCCGACGCGGTGGCGCGTGTCCGTGCCGCGGTCTGCGAACAGGGCGGACGGGCGCGGAACCTCAGGGTGTCCCATGCCTTTCACTCGCCGCTGATGGAGCCCATCGTGGCGCCATTCCGGCGTGAGTTGTCAGGCCTTGTTCCGGGCCCCTCGGAGTTCTCGCTCTTCTCCACCGTGCTCGGCAGAGAGGTCGAGGGCCACGAAATGGACTGCGACTACTGGGTCAACCAGATCTGTTCACCAGTAAGATTTTTCGACGCAGTACAGGCTGCCCGGAATGCTGGAAATGCTGGCTATGTCGTTGAGGCCGGCCCGCGTTCGACGCTGCTGGCCCTGGCCGTGCAGTGTGGACTGCCGTCGCAGATCCGGTTGCTACCACTGTGCGGCGGGCCGGATTCAGACGGAACAGAGCTGCTGGCTGCAGCTGCGGCGATGCTGCGCGATGGGTACTCGTTCGACTTGTCGCCGTGCTATGGCGCCCCGGCTGAACCGCTGCAGCGGATTCCACCGTACGTCTTCGACAACTCCACTCGGTTCTGGTTGGACGGTGGGGTCGCCGCTGCGCCGCCGACGGCTCAGCCCCCCATTGTCACACCCGTCGCCGAGCCAGAGCAGCGCGCGCCGGCGCCGGCCGGCCGAGAGGAAGCGGTACTGGCGTTGATCGCCGATGTCGGCGGCTATCCGGTCGCCAAGCTCGGCCGTTCCAGCCGGCTTGCTGAAGACTTGGGATACGACTCGTTGCTGCAACTTCGACTCATTGATCGGCTGCGGGCGGAATATCCCGAACTCGAGCACATCACCGTCGCCGAGGTGCTGCCGAAGATTCGAAGCGTCGGCGATCTGGTCGACTTCGTGGCGCAGTGGTTGGATAGGGCCGGCGTGACCGGATGACGCCCACCGATTGCTGTGCTTCCACCACGCTGACCGCAGGTCAGCGTCATCGGTTGCGCCCGGCTCTGGCGGCACCGGGTGCGGAGATCGCGCAGGAGCTGATCCGATGAGCATCGTGACCCGCGAGATCCTCGGGTCTGCGGCATCGTCGCCGCACGGCCTGACCGCCGGCACCATTGCGGATCCCATACGTTTGAGCTGGAGCGAAGTCCACGACCAAGCCAAAAGGATGGCCGGCGGCCTGGCCGCCAGGGGAGTCGGCCGCCACGGCTCGGTCGCGGTGCTGGCTACTGATGCAGCGGATGTCGCACCGCTCGCGCAGGCAGTGTGGCTGCGCCGCGCCGCGCTGACGATGCTTCAGCAACCGACACCCCGCACCGACCTGGCGGTGTGGCTGGACGACACCGTGCGGGCGATCCTGATGATCCATGCAGACGTTGTCGTCGTCGCGGAGCCCTTCTTGCTGATGCGGGATCACCTGCTGGCCCACGACATCGCCGTTTGCACGGTCGAATCGCTGCGCGGCGCCAACCCGATCGAGCCCGCCGACGCCGACGAGGCCGACGAAGGGGATATCGCGTTGCGCCAGCTGACATCCGGGTCAACAGGCGTGCCGAAAGCCGTCGAGATCAGTCACGCCAATCTCTTCGCGCACAGCGTCGCAGTGCGCGATCGGCTGGAGATCGACACCGATCGGGATGTGATGGCCAGCTGGCTGCCGCTCTCTCACGACATGGGCATGATCGGCTTCGTACAGTTCCCCATGCAGGTCGGTATGGACACCGTCATCGTCACGGCGGACCAGTTCCTGCGCCGACCACTCGTATGGGCCGAGTTGATCAGCAGGCACCGTGCGACCATCACCTCGGGCCCCAACTTCGCGTACTCCGTGCTGGCCCGTGTCCTGCAGCGGGCCGAACCCACCGATATCGACCTCTCATCGCTGCGGGTCGCGGTGAATGGAGCCGAACCCATCAACAAGAGCGATCTGGTGAACTTCGCCACCGTTGGCGCCCGCTTCGGCCTGCGACCCAGTGCATTGACGCCCGCTTATGGGCTCGCCGAGGCCACCCTGCTGGTGTCGATCGGGACTTCGCAAGAACAGCTGAGGGTCGACTCGGTCTCCCGGCAGGCCCTCATGGAGGCGCACTGCGCGCAGCCGGTTACGGATGACTCGGCGAACGCGCAGCACGTCGTGTCGGTCGGACCAGCGGTCGCGGGCATGGACGTGCGCATCGTCCGTGACGGAACGGCGCGGGGGCCCAGAGAGATCGGTGCCATCGAACTTCGCGGCCCTGCGGTCGCCGGCAGCTATCTCACGGCGGAAGGGGTCGTTGCGCTCGCCGGGCAAGATGGCTGGTTGGATACCGGAGACCTGGGATACCTCGATGAGGAGGGCCGGATCTACGTGTGCGGCCGCACCAAGGACCTGATCGTGGTGGCCGGGACGAATCTGTATCCCCATGACATCGAGCGTGCCGCCGAAATGGTCGACGGCGTGCGCACGGGCTGTGTGATCGCACTGCGTGTCGACGCCGAGCGAGAGGGTTTCGCGGTACTCGCCGAAGTGCATGACGTGGACCGGCAGGACGTGCGCCTGCGTATCAGCCGCGACATCATCGCGAGGGTGAACCGCCATGTTGGATATGCCCCGCGTGAGGTTCGATTGTTCCCCGCCGGAACCTTGCCGAAGACCGCTTCAGGCAAGCTGCGCCGCAGCGACGCTCGAGAACTGTTGCTCCAAGAAACACCCGGCGCGGCCACCGCCAGGCCAACCCCGCTGACCACCAGCTGAAGCCGAATCCACAGCCTTCGTCGATGCCGGCGACCCAGCCCGATACCGGGCTGGGTCGCAATGCATCCCGCGTGGATCGTCGACCAAAATCCGACGCCAGGATATCCAGAGACAACGGGCTGACCCTGAGCCGGAGACGAAATCACCTATGCCTTGGGGGGGTGGCCTGCAATGCCGGGGCACTCCGCTACGCGGATTCGCGCGGCTGCAAAGCATCGGATGCGCCATGCCTTGCGGGCTCGCTGAGCCCGATCCGGTCATGGAGCCGGGCAAGCGGTTTGGGCGCCCACCAGTTCAGGCGGCCGACCACCCGCATGAAGGCAGGCACGAGCAGCATCCGAACCAGGGTCGCGTCCATCAGCACCGCCAGCGTGAGACCGAGGCCGATCATTCGCACGAAGGACACCTGCGCTGCCATCAACGCGGCGAACGAGATCGACATCACCAGCGCGGCCGCGGTGATCACCCGGCCGGTGCGCGCAACGCCGAGGGCGACGCTCTCGCTGTTGGCGGCCGACGTGCGGTCCGATTCGAGCCAGTACTCACGGATCCGCGAGATCAGAAAGACTTCGTAATCCATGGATAGTCCAAATACGATGCAGAACAACAATACCGGCAGGTCCACCTCCAGCGTGCCGGTTGACGTCGAGCCGAGCGCGCCGAGATGCCCGTCTTGGAAGACCCACACCAGCGCACCGAACGCGGCCGTCAGCGACAAGATGTTGAGCAACACGGCCTTGACCGGCAGCACGACGCTGCCGGTCAACAGGAACAACAGGATGAGGGTGATGCCGGCGATGATCCCGAGCACCAAGGGCAGGCGACTGGTGATCGCATGCACGCTGTCGTGATTGCCCTGCGCGACGCCTCCCAACAGCACGGTTGTGCCGGCCGGGGTGGAGACTGCGTGTAGCCGGTCGAGCTGGGCCGCCGAGTCGTCCGAGAACAGCGGCGCGGTGCTGGTCACGGTCAAGAACGCGCTGCCGTCCCTGACGTCGGCTGGTGTCGTCGGCGGACCGGCGGGCCGGCCGTCGACGAAGGTACCGCCCGGTGAAGACACCGACGAGACGTCAGGCACCTTCGACAGCGCGGCCGCGTAGCGGCCGAAGTCGGCAACGCCGACACCGTCGGCGTCGGTCATCACCATCGTGATGTTGGTCAACGGGTTGACGGCAAAGTCGTTGCGCAGCTGATCGCCGACCTGGCGCGCGGATGTCGAGGATGGCAGCATTCGGTCGTCGGGAAAGCCCCACTTGACTCCGAGGAAAGGCGTTCCGAGCACCAGCAGCCCGGCGACTACTGCAACCCCGATCGGCACCGCGTGGCGCATGACGAACTTCGCCATGCGATACCAGAACGTCTGCTCCACCGGCTTGGGTTCCGGGGCCGGGCGACCGAGCATCCGGCGTAACAGCTTGTGGATGTCCAGCAGGTCGAGGCGCTCGCCGAGCAGGGCGATCGCGGCGGGGGTCACCACTATCGACGCGGTCGCCGCCAAAATGACCACGGCCACGCCCGCGTATGCGAAAGACTTCAGGAAGTATTGCGGGAACAGCACCATCGGCACCATGGACGACGCCACCGTCATCGCCGAAAACAACACGGTGCGGCCCGCGGTCGTCATGGTGCGTTCCAGCGCCCCATGCCGGGTGGCGCCAGTGGCCATCTCGTCTCGATAACGGCTGAGGATCAGCAGGGTGTAGTCGATCGCCAGTGCCACGCCCAGCGCGACCGCCAGATTCAAGGCGAAAATCGAAACATCCGTCAAGAGCGATATCAGGCGCAGCACCGCCATCGTCCCGAGGATCGCGAAGACACCGACCGCCATCGGCAGCGCGGCCGCGACCAAACCGCCGAACACCCAGACCAGCACCAGGAAACTCAGGGGCAGCGCCAGCGAATCGACGAGCATCAGATCCGTCAGCGTCTGGTCGGTGGTCTCCCAATAGATCGTGGGCTCGCCGCCGGCCCGCACCGTGACGCCGTCGCGGTCATGCACATGTGCGTCGGTCAGTTCTCTGGCGTACCTCGGCGCCTCGTTATCGTCGCCGGAGATACCGGCCAGGATCAGCCCGGTCTTGCCGTCTTCACTGATCAGGGCGGTGGAAGGGGCGGTCCATGCGGACGTCACCTGGCTGACGTACGGGGAGTTCTGCAGCTGTCGGACGATGTCGGTGCCGACCGCTCGAACCGCGGGACTCTCGACCCCGTCATTCGATGTAACGCTGACCACCATCGTCATGTCGCCCTGGCCGAAACTGTCGGACAGCAATTTTGCGGTCTGAGACGACTCCGATGTCGGATCGCGCATGCCGCCGCCCGACAGACTCTTGGTCACCGGGATGCCGACGATCGCCGCGCCGACCATTACGAGCAGCGCGACGGCGATGATCTGCCGTGGTGCATGGATGGCGATTCGGGTGACTGCCAGCAGCACGTCACGCCCCCGTCGGTCTTTCTCACTGGTTGCTACAGTCTATGCGCCCTCCGGCGATCGTCCCGCGGGCCATTACTCCCACGCACTACGCGAAATACCTGTCGCCCGGCGGCTGGGAGTAGCCCGTGCCCGTCCGGTTCAACCGACGCCGCAAGCGTCAAGGAGTGTCCCAACGTTGGACATTGCTTCATGAATGACTTGGGAACCCAGGAACCCTCGAAGGTCATTCAAAACATCGCCAGAATGGCCTACGCGGAACCTGGAGCCGAGGATGCCCGGCAGCGGCGTCTGGCCTTCTTCGGCGAACACTTGAGACAATCGCCGAGCCATATTCGGCGCCCGCTGCCGCCAGGGCTGCCAACACGTTGGCGCTCAGGTCGGCGGCAACGATAACTTTCCTCTGATAAGACTAGATGGTCGCAACGGCTTGGATACGGATGCCCGCAATGCCCCAGAATCTGTCGAGACTGCCCCACCGGCGATGGCCCATGATCTTTTGGTTCATGTTCATCGTCACCGCGGCACTCTTGGCCGGGTACATCTACCTGGTCGTGGGATGGGAGAGGGCTGACCATCGACAAAACGACTGGTTCGATGAGATGTGCGCTGTTCACGGTGGTGCCTACTGTGAGCATAAACTGCCGCCCCCGACAGCTACGAAAACCCGGTAAGCCACAGCCACAACACCGCGACCGCGTACCCGACCCGGCAGGGAACCCCTCCCTGTGCGGGAACGCCACGATGAGTGTGTCGGGGTCGCCTGGCGGCAGTCTGCGGGCGTGGGTGCCGAGCGAACTCACCGCCGGGCTAGCCGAACTTCTCGGCGACCCAGTCGAAGAAGTCGGCCTGCCACAGCGTGGGAGCACCGAGCTGGGAGTGCTCCTGACCGCCGGACGCCCGGTCGTAGACGCGTGTCGTCACGCTTCGAGCGTTGATCAGCGACTCCCGGTAGCGCTCGACCTGGCCGAGCGGGATGAACTGGTCCTCGGTGCCGGCCAGGATCAGCACGTCCTGGTGGATGCGCTCGGCAACATCCGACAGCGTGTACGACTTTGCGGCGTCGAGCATTCCGGACAGTCCGACGCTGCCCAGCGTCCATTCCGCGTTCGCAAGACCCCACCTCACCCCGGGATCGAAGGCAGCGCCGCGGCGCGCCAGGGCGTCGACGAGTCCGTCGCAACCGAGTCGTCGAAGCATTCGCAATATCGACGGGGTCCTGTCCAAGAGGGCGGAGTGCATGTCGAAGAGCACACCGTAGGAGACGACGCCATCGATTCTCGGCTCGAACGCGGCTGCGCGGGGAGCCAGGCAGCCGCCTAAGCTCAGGCCGACCAGGACGACCTTCTCCGGTGGGCCGTGGGCTGCGGTGAACGCGTCGAGGACCGCCGAAGTGGGCTTCTCCCATTCGTGGGTGAAGCGCAGACCCTGATCGCGTAGCGGCTGTCCCTGGCCGGGTCCGTCGAAGGTCAGGACCGAGAAACCACGCGAGTTCGCCTCGGCAGCAAGGAAGAAGTACAACTCTTCGACTATCGTGTCGTAACCGCCGTGGAAGACGATCAACACCTCGCTCGCCGGGTGAGGGGCGGGATAGTAGACGGCGTCGAGATGGTTCTCGAGATACGGAACGGCGATCCGTTCGTAGCCGGTGCCCAGGGTCTGCAGGGCGGCGTAGAAGAGGTCACGGCACCGCCGGTAGGCCGCGGGACGCTTGGGATCGGTTGGCGGCAGAAAGAATTGGGCCCTCGTGTAGTAGGTGTGTGCTCGCAGCAGCGCCTCACCGCGGCTCCTGGCGTTGTGAACGGCTTCGGCGCGGAGCACATTTCGTTCGGCGAGCGCACTCCACTGTGCGTACCAGTTCTGCTCGTCGCCGGATCGCATGTGCGTTGACGCCTGCAGGACCTCCGAGATGTCGGCGCCGTGTGTGACCACCTGGTTCAATGCGCGAAGCAGTGCATGGTGATAGGTCTGATCTCTGAAGAACCGGCCGGTCCCCACGTCGTTGCGGCGCTTCATCGTCACCCTAGTCGACCGCCACGGCTTCGACGATGTCAAGGCGGGCGGCGCGAACCGCCGGGGGAATCGCTCCCAGCAGGGTCAAACCGAATGCGGCGCCGGCGAACACCAATGCAAGCACACTGGGCTGGTAGATGACGTCGATGCTCAGCACATTCGTCAGCGCCGCCGCGTTGAGGTATTGGTTGACGGCGCCGAATGCCGCTCCGATGGCCGCGCCCACGACGCCGATGCCCGCGGCCTCCGCTAGGACGGTGCGCAACGCGAACCCGCGTGACGAACCCATCGCACGCAGAACGCCGAGTTCGCGGCGTCGCTCCAGCACCGACAACATCAGTGTGTTGAGCAGTGCGACGCTGGCGACAAAGACCACGATCCACGCCATGACGGCGATGAGTGCGACGCCCTGGGACATCGATGCGCCGACCGCCGTGGCCGCGTCGCTTCCGGTGTAGACCTGGACATCGGGCGGCATCTTGGCGCGTATCGCCGGTTCGACCTCGGCAGGGTCGGCGCCGGGTGCCAGGGTGATGGCGAGGATCGTCGAGCCCGGACGGTCGAACCAGTCCCGCAGCTGGGCCAGGCTCATCGACAGCACGCCGCCGAGAAGCGAAAAGAACGGCACGACCTCGAGGACACGGACGTCGTGCACACCGGTGGGGGTGGGCAGGCTCAACTCGTCACCGGCCCGCACTCCGAGGGTGCGGGCGATGTCGCGGGAGACGACGACCCCGTTTCCGGACAGGACCTCCTCTCGCACAGCCTGACTCATCGCGGTCGACGGCGGAGCCACGGTGCCCGGGGCGAGCCCCTGAATGATGATGCGGTTGTTGCCCACCGTCGCATACGCCATCTGTCCCGGGGTGACGTCGGCGACGCCGGGGGTCGAGCGGATCGCGGATTCGGTCTGTGGAGGCAGAATGGGCGCTGTCGGGTAGACCCCCGGGCCGGCGGAACTCACGTAGATGTCAACGTCACCCAGCGAGGCGAAACTGGCGTCTGTCGAGTCGATGGCGTTGGCGTTGGAACCGGTGCTCTGCACGGTGATCGACACCGCGATCAGCACCGTCATCAGGGTCGCCCACACCCGGCGTGGCGCTCGCTCGATCGTCGCCGCAGCAAGAGCGCCGGGCGCACCGAACCGTCGTGCAACGGCCGCGGCCGCGGCGACGATGGCTGCGGCGAAAGCGAAACACACGGCGATGTCGCCGAACGCCGCGAGTCCGATCGACGCCACCGAGAGCCTGCCCAGGTCGGCAGAGGCGACCACAGCGGCCGTCGCGATCAGGCCGACGCCGAGGATCCCCGCGACCACCCGGGCGGGAACGCCGACGGCATCGACCGCCGACGCCCCGACGGGCGCCAGCGCCTCGACGGGTTCGACCTTGTACACCTGGCGCGCCGCCAGCGCCGCGGCCGCGACGCTGACCGCAACGCACGCCGTCACACCGACAGGGATCGCGTACCCGGGCAGGATGAATTCGGTGCGGGTCTCGTAGCCCTGCAACAGGGCTGCGGGCAGCGAGCCGATGGCCTGCTTGCCGATGAACACGCCCAGTGCCGATCCGAGAAGTCCGCCGACGAGGCCGACCAGCGCGGACTCCAGCAGCAGGTCGCCCACGATCTGTCTTTTCCTGGCCCCGATGGCGCGCAGCAGCGAGATCACCGGGCGGCGCTGTGTGATCGCCATGCTCATCGCGTTGAAGACCAGGAAGCCGGCGACGACGAGCGCGCACGAAGCGGCCGACAACATGAGTGCCCTCATCACCGCGACGGCGCCCCCGGACTGCACGGACCGGAAGGTCGGTTCGGTGACGACGGCCCGTCCGCCCACCGCCTCGGTGATATCGGCGCGCAGGGCACCGAGGTCGGTATCCGGTGCGGCGACCACCAGCACGGAATCGAGCATCCCCTCCCGCCCCATCAGGCGTTGGATCAACGGTAGGGGACCCACGACGAAGTTCGCGCCGTTGATCCGTTCGGCGTCGGCGCCGGTGATGACGGCGGCGGCGGTGACCCGTCCGTTCCCCAGTGGGAACGTGTCGTTCTCGGCACGGCCCGTGCCGGCCCCCACGGCGACCCTGTTGGGCTCCTCGAGCAGTGGACCGATCTGATCCCGTACTGCGCGTTGCAGATCGCTGAGCATCGCCTCGATGGTGCGGTCGACGCCGAGTACCACGACGCGTTCGGACGGTTTGCCGACCGAGGTCCGCAGCATCGGCACCGCCGCGGCAACGCCGGGCACTGCGGCGACGGCCCGTTGGATGTCGTCGGGGAATCCGGTGTCGGTGACGCCGGAGACCTCGAGGCTGGCGTTTCCCCCGATGCCCGCCACCAACCGGTCAGAGGACCCGGTGATCGAACCTGCGATCCCGAACACGGCGACCAGCAGTGTCGCCGAGATAGCAACCACCGCAAGGGACATCGCGGTACGGCCGGGATGGCGCCTGAGCTCCCGGAGGTTGAACAGCCGAAGCCGGTCGAGGATCACGCGTACTCTCCACCGGCGCGGGTGTCGGCTCCCAGACGGCCGTCCTGGAGGGTGATCACCCGGTCCGTCGACGACGCGGCCTCCAGATTGTGGGTCACCATCACGACCGAGCGGTCCTGCTGATGGGCGACGTCGGTCAGCAGCGCCATGATGGCTGTGCCGGTCTTCGTGTCGAGGTTGCCGGTCGGCTCGTCGGCGAGAATCAGTGGCGGGTCCATCATCAGTGCCCGTGCCACCGCCACCCGCTGCATCTGCCCGCCCGAGAGTTCCGAAGGCCGGTGTTCGGCGCGATCGCCGAGCCCGACCCGGTCGAGCAGATCCATCGCCCGGGGTTTGGCCTTCGACATTCTCGACCCGTCGAGCAGCTTGGGCACGGCGACGTTCTCCCAGGCGGTCATCGTCGGCAGCAGATTGAAGAACTGGAAGACGAACCCGACACTGTGGCGGCGGAACTCCGACTGTTGTTCGTCGTCGAGATCGCCGATCTCCTCGCCCTGAAACCGGATTGAACCGGAATCGGGTCTGTCCAGCGCTCCGATCAGGTGGAGCAGGGTGCTTTTGCCCGCGCCCGACGGGCCGACGACCGAGACGAACTCTCCACCGGTCAGGGTCAGCGTGACACCGTCGAGCGCGCGTACGTTTTGACCGCCAACGCGGTAGCCCTTGGTGACCTCGCACATATCGAGCATCAGCGCACCTCCTTGTCGCGACCGGTGCTACGTCCGACGGTGGCCGGTCATGCGGCCGGCCCTGCGACCGCCTCGGCGCCGGCCTGCTCTGGTGTCTGAGCGGCAAGGTACTCGGCCAGCGAACCGATTGTCGGGTAGTCGAAGACAGCGGTGGCGGTGATGACGAAGGAACTGCCGAACTGGGCCAGCAGCCGGTTGCGAAGCTCGACGGCCATCAGGGAGTCCATGCCGAGTTCCAGGAACCGGCTGTTCGCGGTCGGTGGTTGGGCCAGGCCGAGGATCTGCTGTAGCTGGCGCTGCAGGTGCTCGGTGACGAAGCTGCCGCGCTGCGCGACCGGTATTTCGTAGAGCTGCCGGAGCAACTCGCTGTTCCCGGCCGTCACCGCAACGGCACTGGGGAGCACGATATCGAGGATCGGCGGGCGGCTGGCGCCGAGCAGCTTCGCCGCGCGTTGCCAATTGGCCTTTAGCACCACCGCTTGCCCGATTCCGTGCGTGACCACCTCGCCCAGCGCGTTGAGCGCCGCGGCGGGTTCGAGGGGGATCAGTCCGTGCGCGCCGAGGTTGGCCCGCGCTGCGGCCGAGGTGGCCATGCCGCTGTTCGCCCACGGGCCCCAGTTGATGCTGGTCCCCACCAGGCCCTGTGCCCTGCGCTCCGCGACGAGCCCGTCGAGCAGAGCGTTCGCGGTGGCGTAGTTCGCCTGGCCCGGTGAACCGAGCACACTCGAACCCGAGGAGTAGACGATGAAGAACTCGAGATCGTCGTCCACCGACAGCCTGTGCAGATTCAGCGCGCCGAGCGCCTTGGGTTCGAGCACCTTGCGGAACCGTTCCACGTCGAGCTGGGGGATCAGCGCATCGTCGAGCACACCCGCGAGATGCGCCACGCCGGCCAGCGGAGGTAGCTCCGCGCGAATCCGCTGCACCAACTCGCGGGCTTGCGATTCGTCGGCGATGTCAGCCACCATGGGGTGGATTCGGCAGTGGTACCGGTCCGACATCTCCGCAATCGACTCTCGCCCAGCATCGTCAGGTGCGTGTCGGCCCGCCAACACGATGTCGCCGGCGCCCAGCTGGGCAAGGTAGGCCGCTGTGTGCAGGCCGAGCGCACCGAGGCCGCCGGTGATGAGATAGCTGCGGTCGCCGCGTGGCTGCAGCGGAAGCGGCATCTGCAGAACGATCTTGCCGATGTGCCGCGCCTGTTGCATGCGGCGGAACGCCGTTTTCGCCTCGGTGACCGGGTAAACCTCGAACGGCAGCGCGGTCACCTCTGCGCGGGACAACTCCTCCGCCAGGTCGGCGAGCAGGCGCCGGATGCGTTCGGGGTCGCCCTGCATGACCTCGTCGAGCGCGAGGATCTCGTAGTCGATGTCAGGCCGGGCTTCGCCCATCTGCTCGGGGGACCAGATGTCTCGCTTGGCGATCTCGGCGAACCGGCCGTTTGCTGCTGTCGCACGCACCGTGGCCGCGACGAAGCCCTCGTTGGTGAGACTGTTCAGCACGACGTCGACTCCCGATCCGTCGGTGTCGACGAGTATCTGATCGGCGAAATCGGTGCTCCGCGAGTCATAGACGTGTTCGACACCCATATCCCGCAACATCTGCCGTTTGTAGGTGCTGGCGGTCGCGAACACGATGGCCCCGCGCTTCTGCGCCAATTGCACCGCGGCGAGTCCGACTCCGCCGCTGGCGGCGTGGACGAGCACCCGGTCGCCGGCGCGCAGAGAGGCCCAGTCGAATGCCAGCCGCGCGGTGAGCATCGCGGCCGGCGTGGTCGCTGCCGACACCGCGTCCAGTCCGGTCGGGGTGGCCGCCAGGAACTGGACCGGCACATTGACCCGGCTGGCGAATGCGCCGGGCGCGAACCCGAATACCTTTTGACCGGGCTGGAATTCGTCGACACCGGGACCGACCGCATCGACGATCCCGGCAAGTTCACCGCCGATCGGTCCCGGGTCACCCGGGTAGAGACCCAGCGCATTGAGCACGTCCCGGAAGTTGAGCCCAGCAGCCTGCACGCGTACCTGAACGTAGCCCTCCCCGGGTGCGGGTACCTCCGTCGCCACCAGGCGGAGGTTGTCGAGCACGCCGCGTTCGGTGGGTGCCAACACGTAGTCCTCCCCACGGGGCACCGCGAGTTGCCCGGCGCGCGCCCAGGGCAGCAGCCGCGGCACCAGCCATTTACCCTGCCGCAAAGCCAGTTCCGGTTCCAGATCCGGTGCGGTGAGCAGACCGGCAAGTTGGTCGACCGCATCGGCGGACCCGTCGAGGTCCACCAACCTGCAGCGCAGGCCCGGCTGCTCGGCGCCGATCGTCCGGCCGAGGCCCCATATCGCCGCCTGCACCGGGTCCACGTGTTCACCGGGCTCGGTCGCCACTCCACGCTCGGTGACGATCCACAGCCCGCCGGGCAGTGTCATCGCGTCCGGGGCCAAGAGCGCCTGTACGGCAACGAGTATCGCGCCGACCTGACTCTCGAGCAGGTCGACGTCGTCGACTGCGGACGCATCGGTGCCGGAACGGCCGGCGGCGCGCCAGATCAGCCCGGTGGGTCGGCGACCCTGCTCCGGTTCGGCGGCGAACAGTCGCCCCCACCAACCGGTATCGGCGGGATCGAGGACCACCGCGTCGTCCCCGACACGGTCGTGGCCGAACTCGACGCTGATCGACCCCGGAAGCTCGGCGGCGAGCCGGTCGAATCCGGCGACCAGCCACCTGCTGCCCGACCCGGACGTGCCGTCGCCGGCGTGCGGCAGGGTCTCGCGCCACCCGATGCGGTACAACGAGCGCGTCGCATCTCCGCCGATCCCGCGTAACAGTGCCTCCCGCGGAGCCCGTTTCACGGTGAATTCCCCAATGCCACCGAGAATGTGGCCGTCCCTGTCGACGAAGTCGAGGTCGAAGACCTGTGTCTCGCTGTCGACGCCCCCGGACCGCCAGGCGGCGCGGCAATAGAATCGGCGGGGCATTCGCTCGCGGACGGTGACCCGCCCGTATCTCAGCGGCAGGAACAGGTCGGTTGCCGCCCCGGTGCGTTCGGCGGCGGCGAGAAGTGCGGCGCCGGCGATACCGGTGCAGAGGTCCAGCAGCACCGGGTGGATGGGTTCGGCGCCGATGTGCTCACCGAGTTCGGTGCCGACGGTGATGTCTGCGACCGCCTCGCCCCCGTCGACCCACAGCCCTTTCAGCGACGAACACCAGGTGGGTCCCCAGGCCAGTTCATTGTCGGCGAAGGCGTCGAACAGTTCCTGGGTACGGGTGCGGGTCAACCGTTCGAGGACCGTGTCGATGGATTCCACCTGGGCGGGTGCGGCATCGTCCTCGACGTGACCGGCGACCGAACCGCCGGCGTTCAGCGACCAGGCCGCGTCTCGATCCCGGTAGGGGCGGCTGTGTACCTGGAACGTCCACCCGTCGCCGTCGTCGGATGGATGCAGGGTGAGTTGCAGTTCCCGGGAGTCCTTGTCACTCAGAATGATCGGTTCGTAGAAGTACACCTCGGTAACCTCGGCCGGGGTGGGCACCGCGGCAAGGGCCATGGCTGCATAGGTGGCGCCGGGGACGACCACCGTGCCGTAGATGATGTGGTCGGCGAGCCAGGGCTGCGATCTGACACCGATCCGGCTGGTGTACACGGTGTCGCCGGAGGCGAGATCGTGTGCGGTGCCGAGAATCCCCGATCCGCCGGCGCCGTCGGTATGGATGGCGGAGGTCTTCGGCCAGCAGCGGCGGTGCTGGAAGGGGTAGGTGGGTAGCTGCAGGGTGCGGTGCGGTCCGTGATGTACCGCCGCAAAGTCAGGTCGGTGCCCCGCGACGTATGCGGCGGCCACCGCCCCGGCGATGTGGCGGCAGTCGCCCTGGCCCTTCCTCAGCGACGCGATGGCGTTCGGCGGGGCCGAAGATTCGGGCCACGCCTGCGCAGCGGCAGCGGTGAGGACGGGCTGGGGGCCGATCTCCATCAACACCGAGCATCCCAGTTGGGCAAGCGTGCGAACGCTTTCGGCGAACTGCACCGGCTGGCGGGCATGCCGCCGCCAATACTGCGCATCCAGCGGTGCCGATCCGTCGAGCACCAGACCGGTGCGGTTGCACACCAGTGGGTGAGTCGGGGTGGCGTACACCATCGCGGCCGCGTAGGTCTCGAACTCGGCGAGCACCGGTTCCAGAAGCTCGGAGTGAAACGCGTGACTGGTGTCCAGCCACGTGGTGCGGATCCCGGCTGCGGCGCAGTCGGCCACGATCCGTTCCAGGTCTGCTTCCGGTCCGGACAGCACGGTGTTGGCGCCGTTGTAGGCAGCCACCGAAATAGCGGGGAACTCGTCGGCGAAGTCCTCCACGTGTTCGGCGTCGGTGAACACCGCCGCCATCCGCCCACCCTCGGGCAGGCTGCCGAACAGCCGGCCGCGCTCGGCGACCAACCGCGCCCCGTCCTCGAGGCCGAAGACCCCGGCCACGCAGGCTGCGGGGTACTGGCCCACGCTGTGTCCGAGTACCACATCGGGCTCGACCCCCCAGGACTGCCACAACCGGGCGAGACCCATTTCGACGGCGAACAGCGCCGGCTGTGCGTAGGAGGTGTGCTGCAGCGCGACTCCGTCGTCACCGTCGTCGAAGACGACCTCCAGTAGCGGACGCGGCAGCATACCGTCGACAGCATCCGCGCAACGCATCACGGTGTCGCGGAAGACCGGCTCGGCGTCGAACAGCTCACGTGCCATCCCCGGGTACTGGCTGCCCTGCCCGGTGAACAGCCATGCGGTCTTCGGCGGATCCCCGCACACCCCGCGCACCACACCCGGTCGGGGTGGGTTCTCGGTGACACCCGGCAACAGCTCGCCGGCACCCTGTGCGGAGTCGACGACCATGGCGGCCCGGTGTTCGAAATGCGAACGACCCGCCCCCGCGGTGTAGCACACTTCGACGATGTCGCAGTCGGGATGAGCGGCCAGGAACTTCCCGTACCGCTGCGCCGAAGCCGCCAGCGCCTCCTGCGTGCGTCCCGACAACGCCAGCACGCCGAGCGTCTGCGGCCGCGGTACCGGCTCGGGTGCGATGCTCGCCGGCGCCTCCTCGATCAGGATGTGTGCGTTCGTGCCGCTGAATCCGAACGAACTCACACCGGCCCGGCGCGGCCTGCCGTTGGACCGCCACGGTGTCGCCTCGTCCACCACTCGGACCGCAAGACGGTCCCACGGAATGTGTGGCGACGGGTTGTGGAAGTGCAGGTGCCGGGGGAGGGTTTCGTGGTCCAGCGACAGCACGACCTTGACCACACCGGCGACACCGGAGGCCGCCTCGAGGTGCCCCACGTTGGTCTTCACCGAACCGATCAGCAATGGCGAATCGGGTGGGCGATCGACGCCGAAGACGGCCCCCGCTGCCTGAACCTCGATCGGGTCGCCCAGCGAGGTGCCGGTCCCGTGTGCCTCGAGATAGTCGACATCGCGTCCGCCGACTCCGGCACGTGCCAGGGCTGCGGCGATGACCCGTTGTTGCGCACCGCCGTTCGGCACTGTCAGCCCACCGGACGCGCCGTCCTGGTTCACGGCGCTGCCGCGGATCACCGCCTTGACCGGGTCACCGTCGCGAATGGCGTCGCTCAGCCTCTTGAGGACCAGTACGCCGCATCCTTCACTGCGCACGTAGCCGTCCGCCGCGGCGTCGAAGGTCTTGCACCGTCCGTCGGGCGCGAGCATCCGGGCCCGTGACGTGGCGATCGTGGTGGCCGGGCTGAGCAGGACGTTGACCCCGCCGGCCAGGGCCAGATCGCAGTCGCCGGAGTGCAGGGCCTGACAGGCCTGGTGGATCGCGACCAGGGACGAACTGCAGGCGGTGTCCACCGCGACCGCCGGGCCTTCCAGGCCGAGCGTGAAGGCGACCCGGCCGGCGATGACGTTGAGTGCGTTGCCTGTGATGAACTGTGCTTCGATGGACTCGGCCGATCCGGTGGCGAGCAGGTGCGAGTATTCGTTGGCGCCCACCCCGATGAACACGCCGCTTCGGCTGCCGCGCAATCCCGCGGGCGCATATCCTGCCCGTTCCAGCCCCTCCCACACGGTTTCCAGCACCAGTCGTTGCTGGGGGTCGATCCACCCGGCCTCACGAGGTGAGATCCCGAAGAACTCCGGGTCGAATTCGTCGATCCGGTCGAGGAAGCCGCCGTACCGGCTGTAGATCTTGCCCGGCGTGTCCGGATCGGGGTCGTAGTACTCGTTGATGTCGAAGCGGTCATCGGGGATCTCCCGGATCATGTCGGCGCCGCCGGCCAACAGCTCCCAGAATGCCTCGGGGTCGGTTGCACCCGGGAGCCGGCATCCCATTCCGATGATCGCGACGGGTTCCTCGTCGCCGACCGCCGCGCGCGGCCCAGGTGGCATCGGTTTCGGGTCCTGGATCCCGAGCACCTCGCCGACCAGGTACTCCGCGGCGTCGGAGAGCCGTGGATGATCCATCGCGAGTGTCGCGGGGAGTTGCCTGCCGAAGCCCTGTTCGAGCCGGCGCCGCAGCTCGATGGCCATCAGCGAGTCCATGCCGAGGTCGAAGAATCCTGCCTCGTCGCGGATCTCGACCGCATCGATGTGGGTCACCTCCGCGACGGCTTGGCGAAGGTGTTCGAGAACCAGCTTCTTGCGCTGTTCGGCGGGGGCGAGGGCGAGCCTTTCGACAAACTCGGTCGTCTGGGGGGTCTGCGGCGCCGGCGTCGGGGCGGGTGCGGGAATCTCCTTTTGGAGAAGGCTGAAGAATGCGTGCTGGCGCTGGAGTTGGTAGATGGGTAGGAATCGGGCCCAGTCGACCCGGGCTACGACCCCGGTTGTGGCCGAGGACGCGACGAGCTCGGCCATTCCGGCCAGCGCGTCGGCGGGTGACAGGGTCTTGATGCCACGCAGGTTCAGTTGCTCGCGCGCGTTCTGATCGGCCATGCCCGCCGACCAGGGTCCGAAGTTCACACTGGTCCCGGCAACACCGTGTTCCCGCTGCCGCCAGGCCAGTCCATCCAGGAAGGCGTTGGCCGCGCCGTAGGCGGTCTGACCGAAGCTGCCCCATACCGAGGCGATGGACGAGGTGCTGACAAAGAAGTCCAGCTCCATGTCGCAGGTCGCTTCGCTCAGATACCAAGCACCCCAGACCTTCCCGGCAAAGACCCGATCGGTTTCGGCATCCTCCAGGGAGCGGAGCGGTGCGGTGCCGATCTCGCCTGCGGTATGCACGATGCCGGCCAGGACCGGCAGTTCGGCGCCCACGGTGGCCAGGACGCGGCTGACGTCGTCGGCATCGGAAACGTCCGCGGACAGCACCCGGATCTGGCAGCCGTGACGTTCCTGCAGGGTGTCGATGCGCTGTCGGGCCGCCTCGGTGGGTTCCCGCCTTCCGATGAGTATCAGATGACCTGCGCCGTGTGTGGCGAGATGGGAAGCGATCTCCAGACCGAGCGCGCCCAGGCCGCCGGTGACCAGGTAGCTGGCATCCCGACGAAGGCGAGGCGGGGCGGTCGTCTTCGGCTCCTCGCGCCGGATCAGCCGGGCAGTGTGAATCGCCTGGCCGCGCAACGCGATCTGGGTCTCGCCGGGCGGTGCGGTGGTGATGTGGCCGAGCAGTCGCGACCATTGGCCGATCCCGTCCTCCGCGAGGTCGGCCAGTCCGCCCCACAGGTCCGGAAGCTCCAGGGCTGCGGCACGACCGAATCCCCACAGACACGACTGTGCGGGTGACACCGTGTCCGCATCGACGACTCGTTGTGCGCGACGCGTCACCAGCCAGATGGGGGTGTGCAGTCCGGCCTCGGCCGCGGCGCGGAAGATTCGTCGGGTTCCGGGCAGGATGTTGTGCTGCATGCGGTGCAGGCACCGGGTCGGTGAGGCTCCGACGGGGTCGATGCCCGCGACATGCAGGATGCAGAGGTTCGGTTCGTCGGCGGCGGCACCGCCCAACACCTCGTGGAGTTCGTCGACGTCGGATGTCGGCAGTTTCAGCACCCGATACCGGTGGCCGTGTGCGTCCAACGCGGCGGCAATCGGCTCGGACACGTCGTCGTCCTCGGTGAGCACCAGCCAGGTTGTTTCCCTGTGGGTCCCGGTCGGCGAGCCGGCGGCCGGGTGTTCCTGCCAACCGATCTCATATCGCGCATCGGCGATCGACCGCGTGCTGCGTTGCCGATTGTGTTGGGCGGCGACATGTGTGAGTAGATCGATCGCGTGGTGGTCGTCGTCTGGAACCTCCAGCAGCTCCGCGAGCTCGTCGATTCTCTCTTCTTCGAGGAGCTGAACTGTCTCGGTGAGCACCGTTTCGCTGCGGTCCGGGACGCTGGTCGCGGCGGGAAACCAGTATTGCCGATGCTGGAAAGGATAGGTGGGCAGGTCGAGTTCATGAGGCGCTCCGCTCGCGCACGAGCCGAAGTCGGGTACGTGACCGGCCACGTAGGCCGCGGCGAGAGCATCGGCGATCTGGCGACGGTCGGCGCCGTTGCGCCGCAGCGAGGCGACCACGCGGGGCGCCGCCGAGTCGGGCCACGCCCGCAGCGCGGCGGCGGACAGCACCGATTGCGGCCCGACCTCCAGCAGCATGGTGCAGCCGAGATCGGCCAGAGCGCGCACGCTTTGGGCGAATTGGACCGGCTGGCGGGCATGGCGCCGCCAGTAGTGACCGTCGAGCCGCGTCTGTCTGCTCACTGCCGTTCCGGTGCGGTTGCATATCAACGTCCGCTGCGGCGGTCCGAAATCGAATTGTTCTGCGTAGCGCTCGAATCGGTCGAGTACGGGGTCCAGCAGCGCGGAATGGAAGGCGTGGCTGGTATCGAGCCACTCGCAGCGCACGCCCTCCGACGACAGGCCGTCGACCGCTCGCTGGAGATCACCGGCAGGACCGGACAATACCGTGTTGGCACCGTTGTAGGCGGCCACCGACAGGTGCGGGAAGTCGTCGGTGCACCGCTCGACCCGGTCGGCGTCGGCAAAGGCTGCGACCATTCGGCCCCCCGCCGGAAGGGTGCCGAACAGGCGGCCCCGCTCTGCGATCAACCGCGCTCCGTCTTCCAGGCTGAACACCCCGGCGACACAGGCCGCCGCATACTGCCCGACGCTGTGCCCCAACAACACATCTGGCTCGAGCCCCCATGACTGCCACAGCCGGGCGAGGCCCATCTCGACGGCGAACAGTGCAGGCTGGGCAAAAGATGTGTGCTGCAGGGAAGCTCCGCCGTGCGGGTCGAAGAGTGCATCGAGCAATGGACGTTCGAGCTCGGCTGCCATGACGTCGGCACACTCGGTCACCGTCGTCCGGAATACCGCTTCGGTATCGAACAACTCACGGCTCATCCCGGCGAACTGGCTGCCCTGGCCGGGAAACAGCCAGGCGGTCTTCGGTGGATCGCCACACGTACCGCGAACCAGGCCGGTCATCGGTCGGGCCTCGGCGAGTGCCCCAAGCAATTCATCGACCGATTGGGTGGAATCGGCGACGAGCGCGGCCCGGTGCGCGAGGTGGGAACGGCCGACTCCGGCTGTCGAACACACGTCGGCCAGCCGAACATCCGGATTGGCTGCAAGATAGTCGCGGTAGCTGACGGCGAGTTGCGCCAAGGCTTCCGGGCTCTGGGCGGACAGCGGCAGCACTTCGAAGCGCGACGACTCCGGTCGCTCCGGCGGCCGCACCCTGTCGGTGGAGTCGGCAGGGTACGACGGCGCCTCCTCGACGATGACGTGTGCGTTGGTCCCGGAGAATCCGAACGAGCTGACTCCGGCCAGTCGAGGTCGGTCGTTGCGGGGCCAGGCGAGAGTGTCCTGCACAACCCGCACCGGCAGGCTTCCCCATGGGATGTGCGGTGAGGGAGTGCGGAAGTTGAGGTGTTTGGGCAGGGCTTCGTGCTCGAGTGAAAGGATGACCTTGATCAGGCCGGCGATGCCGGAGGCGGCCTCGAGATGGCCGATGTTCGTCTTGACCGACCCGATCAGCAGCGGCCGTCCGGGATGTCGTTCGCCGCCCAGAACGGCACCCGCGGCCTGCACCTCGATCGGATCGCCGAGCGAGGTACCGGTGCCGTGCGCCTCCAGGTAGTCGATGTCGTCGGCCGAGATCCCGCTGCGTTCCAGCGCCGCGGCGATGACCTCTTGCTGAGCACCGCCGTTCGGCACCGTCAGCCCTCCGGATGCGCCGTCCTGGTTGACCGCGCTGCCGCGGATCACCGCCCGGATGTGATCACCGTCGCGGACGGCGTCGTCAAGGCGTTTCAATACCACGACACCGCAGCCTTCGCCGCGGACATAGCCATCCGCAGCGGCATCGAAGGTCTTGCAGCGACCGTCGGGCGCCAGCATTCGGGCCCGGGAGAAGTTGATCATCGTCGCGGCGCTGAGTAGGACGTTCACCCCGCCGGCGAGCGCGATGTCACACTCACCACTGCGCAGTGCCTGGCATGCCTGGTGAACGGCCACCAACGATGAACTGCACGCGGTGTCGACCGCGACCGCCGGGCCCTGCAGGCCGAGTCGATAGCTGATCCGACCGATCGCCGCGGCCGGGGAGGTGCCGGTCCCGAGGTATGCCTCGATCTGGTCATAGGTCAGACCGTCGGTCAGCAGGCCCAGATAATCATGGGTGGACAGTCCCATGAACACGCCGGTCCTGGTACCCCCCAGGTCCGATGGCGCCGTGGCCGAGTGCTCGACAGCATGCCATGCCGTCTCGAGCAGCAGTCTGTGTTGTGGGTCCATGAACGTCGCCTCGCGTGCGGACACCCCGAAGAACGGAGCGTCGAACCCCGTGACATCGTCGACGAACCCGGCCCGCCTGGTCACCATCTTGCCTACCGCGTCGGGATCGGTGTCGAAGAACTCGTCGATGTCCCACCTGTCCGGGGGCACTTCGGAGACGGCGTCTCGTGCATCGCGCAGCAGTGTCCAGAACTCGTCGGCGGTGTCCGCGCCCGGGAACCGCGCGGCATAGCCGATCACCGCAAAGCCGTGACTGGCCCCCTCGAGTTCGCGTACCCGCGCCCGGAGTTTCTCGATGGCCAGAAGTGCCCGGCGCTGAAGGTCGGTCATCTACGGTCGCTCATCATCTCGTCGAGCGACTTCAACTTCATCGCCAGTCCCCAGTCGCCCTGCACCGTCAGCTTCCCCATGAAGAACAGCGCGCGTCTGTCGGCCCGTCCCTCGACGAGGTCGATGAAATCGGTTGTCTCCATGTGGATGGTGCATTGTGCGGCGCCATCACCGTCGATGACCCGCGGGTTGTCGGTGAGGTCGACGATGAATGTCCGGGCATCCGTGCCCGCCAGCACGAATTTGTATACGCCGTTGAACTCGCGGGCCTGGTCCGGGTTTTGCGTGATCATGGTCGAGGCTCGTTCCATCAGGTCCTGGATCGTCGTCATGAGTGCCTGCCTTTTCACCTTGTTGTGATCAACCGTCGAGCCGTGCCAGCGTGGTGGCATCGGGGGTGGGAAACTTGGTGAGCGCGTCACCCTTCTCGATCGCGGCCAGTTCGGTCGCGTAGAGCCTACGCAGCAGAATGATCGCCGCGTCAGAGCTGCCGAGCCGGTTGAGCGAACGATCCGGGAGCACGCCCTGGCCGAGCAGGACGATGCCGTCCTCGATCAGCACCTGATCCGGGCGCTCCTCGATGTCCTCCCAGCGTTTTCGCCCGCTGAGGACTGCACGCACGATCTCGTCGACCGGCTGCAGGCCCGAGAGATACTTGCGGCCCTCCCGCACGCCGGCAGCCACTCGAGCGCCCACCTCGGGTGGCAGGTGGGCGGCGATGAACAGAAAGAACATCATGTGGCTCTCGTCGTCGACGGGCACGTTCCACAGAAAGCTCTTGAACCCGCGCAGTGCGCCCGCACCGGAATTGAAGTACAGCGTGTTCGGCATCAGCAGGGCCAACCGCCGGACGAATCCGTTGGAGAACCTGCTGGCCTGGACAAGACCGAAATCGGCTGTCTGCGCGGTGATCTCGGGAATCTCACCGGACATGCCGTCGTCCTGATAGACACCCGTCTTGTGCACCCAGTACTGGTGGACATCATCCACGGTGTTCTCGAGGTCGTGGAAGTAGTTCCACTTCCGCAATTCGACCACGTGGAAACGCCCGTACTCCTCCAGTTCCGGCCACCGCGGGAGCTCGGGCACGGGCGCGTGCCCGAGATACACCCAGATGAACCCGAAGTATTCCTCGACCGGGTAACTCGGGATCCGGATCTTTTTGGCAAAGCTTTTCGGTTCGGCCGGCTGGTCGACGCACTGACCCGATCCGTCGTACTGCCAACCGTGGTACCGGCAGCGGATGCAGTCGCCCTCGACCATGCCGACCGACAGGAGTACCCCGCGGTGTGCGCACCGGCCCGCGACGATGTGAGGCTCACCGTCCACACCGCGGTACAGGGTCAGCTCTTCGTGGAGAATCTTCAGCGGCACCGCATGCCCGGGTTCGAGGTCTTCGGCGGCGTAAACGGGTTGCCAGCGCTGGCGCAGCAGGTGACCGGCCGGCCGGGCTGGGCCGGTGTGCTCGAAATCGGCGTCCTTGAGTGTGTTCACGTGTTCTCCTCGGC
This sequence comes from Mycolicibacterium xanthum, assembly GCF_019710635.1. Classification (GTDB taxonomy): domain Bacteria; phylum Actinomycetota; class Actinomycetes; order Mycobacteriales; family Mycobacteriaceae; genus Mycobacterium; species Mycobacterium xanthum. The sequence goes on along the minus strand of NZ_JAIFZS010000023.1, from coordinate 23,687 downwards.
TCAGGTGTGGTCGGCGGGCGACAAGCTGAGCGCCGAAACGAAATCGGCAACAATGTGCTGGATCGTGGTGGTGTCGAACAATGCCCGGTCGTAGGTGACTGTTCCGGTGAGCTGGTCATTTCGCGTGCTCATGGCAACGGTCAATGCTCGCCGGGCGACCACCCTTTCGGCGGGGATGCGGGTCAGGGTGAACCCGCCCACTGCGAATTGGTCGGGAGTCGGTTCGTCCATCAGGAAAGCGATCTCGCCGATTCCGGACGCAATGGGACCGAGCTGCTCGACCAGGGCGGCACGCACGTGCTGCCACGGAGCGTCCTGGTTGGCAAGCGCGCCCACCATGGCCGCCCTGGTGGCGCGGACCAATGCCGAAAGATCTTCTGCATCAGCGAGATCGATGCACAGCGGCACGGTGTTCATGAAGGGTCCGAGGATCAGCTGGGTGGCCGGGTGGTTGCGACGGGTCATCGGCGAACCGATCACCACTGTGCGCTGTCCCGCGTATCGGCCAAGCGCTGCCGCGAAGCCGGCGAGCAGCACGGTATACAGCGAGGTCTGCTCGCGGACGGCCAATGCCCGTACCGCGTGGGCGGCGGCGTCGGGGAATTCGAAGCCGAACTGCCGCCCGACTCCGAGACTGGCGTGGGAGCGGGGGTGGTCGGTGGGCAGGACGTCGCGCGGTTGCGAGCGCGCGAACTGCGCGCAGAAGTGATCGATACGCCGTGTGAGGGCCGTGCTGGTCAGCCACGACCGCTCCCAAACCGCGTAGTCGGCGTACTGCAGATCGCCGTCGAGCAGCGGAAAGTCGTTGAACCCCAGCCGTGTCGCGACGAGGCCGCCGATTTCACTCAAAAGCAACCGCATGGTGTAGCCGTCCGCCAGGATACGGTGCACGCGCAGACGCAGAACGTGTTCGTCGTCGGACAGCCGAACCAGCTCGGGGCGGATGGGTGGCCGGGTGTCCAGATCGTGCCATTCGTCGGCCATGTCGTGGCAGAGGTTCGTCCCGCCGGCGTCCGGCAAGTGTTCCAGGACCGGAACATCGAGAGAGTGCGGGTCGAGAATCACCTGCGACACCGACCCGGCCGACGGACGAAACGTGGTGCGCAGCAATTCGTGACGCCGTGCAGCCTCCTGCAGGCCGTCCACGAGTGCGCCGGTGTCCAGTCTGCCGCCGATGCGAACCGAGACGTCGATCCAGTGCGCGGCCGACCCGGGGCGGTCACGTTCGGCGTGCCACATCAACTCCTGGGCATACGAGATAGGCAGCGTGGTGGTGCGTCCGGCGGGCACCAGTGCGGGCGCCTCGTCAGCGTGGGCGCCGGTGTCGGTCTCGATGCGGCGGGCGAGATCCGAGAGGGTCTGATCCTCGAACAACGCCTCCAACGGCAGCTCGATCCCGAGCACCCGGTGGATCTGTGCGCGCACCTGCGCTGCCAGCAGCGAATGTCCGCCGAGTTCGAAGAAGTTGTCGGCGGCTCCGATCTGGTCGACGTGCAGGGTAGTGCGCCAGATCTCGGCCAGCGATTCCTCGACACCGTCGCGTGGCGCGACGAATTCCACGTCGCGGTCGCGGGAGACGACGACCACCGGCAACGCCGTCCGGTCGAGTTTTCCGTTGGGCGTCTGGGGCAGCCTCTCCAGGTCGACGAAGGTGGACGGGACCATGTGTTCGGGCAGGTGTCGACGCACGTGGGCCCGCAGCTCGGCCAGCGGGACTGGAGCGTGTTCGGGGACGTAGTAGGCCACGAGCACACTCGAGGCGTCTGCTGTCTGCTGGGCCGCGCTGACGGCTTCCCGTACTCCGGGGTGCGCCAGAAGCACGCTGTCGATTTCGGCCGGTTCGACTCGCAGTCCGCGGATCTTCACCTGCCGATCGGTCCGGTTGCGGAACTCGATGGTGCCGTCCCAGCGCAGCCGGACCATGTCGCCGCTGGCGTACAAGCGCTCGAAATAGTCCCATGGGGCGGTGACGAACTTCGCCGCGGTGATCTCGGGTGGGCCGAGATATCCACGTGCCAACGCCGGACCGGCGATGTACAACTCTCCGTCGATCCCCGGCGGGAGCGGCCGAAGCCTGCGGTCGAGGACGTACATACCGGTGTTGCCCCGGGGGCGCCCGATCGGAACGATGCTCTGGTCGTGACCGTCGGGATCGCCCACTCGGTGCAGGCTGACGATTCCGGTGGTCTCGGTTTGCCCGTACATGTTGATCCACGTCGCCGCGGGGCCCATCAGATCGCGCCAGCCGCGCACGACCGCAGCCCTGAGCGGTTCGCTCGCGGTGAGTAACAGCCGCAGCGAATCGGGGATGAGGTCGGCCCTGTCCTCGGGGACGGTGGCCGCCATCGTCTCGACGACACCGCGTACGACCGTCGGGACCAGGTCGGCGACCGTCACCCGGGATCCGCGAATGCGGCGAAGCAGCGCGGCGGGGTCGCGCCGTTCCCCGGTGGTGGCGATCACCACCTGCGCGCCGACTGCGAACGGCAAGAGCAACTGGCGGATGGACGACGAGAAGGAGACCGATGCGGTCTCCAGGTAGACGTCGTCCGGTCGGATGCCGACCTCTCGGCCGAGGGTTTCGGCGTACTCGACGACGCTGCCGTGGCTGATCGCGACCCCTTTGGGCCGTCCGGTGGATCCGGAGGTGAACATGATGTAGGCGAGATCGTTTGTTGCGGTGCGGATGTCGAGGCGGTCGGCGGGGTATCGCCCGACATCGGCACCGTCGATGCCGTCCTCGTCCAACGAGAGTCCGACGCCGGCATCGGCAAGCATGTGTTCGATCCGGTCCTGGGGATAGGAAGGATCGACGGGGACGTAGACGCCGCCGGCTTTGAGGATTCCGAGCATCCCGATCGCCATCGAGGACGTTCGTCCCACACATAGTCCGACCGCCGCGCCCGTTCGGACACCGAGGTGCTGCAGCCGTCTCGCCAGTCTGTTGGCCGCGTCGTCGAGTTGCCGGTAGGTCAGTGAGCCGTCCACGGCGGTTACGGCGATCGCCTCCGGTACGCGGTCGACGGTCGATTCGAACAGCTCGGTTATCGACCGCGCATCGGTGGTGGGTGCCGAAGTTTCCACGCGGTAGTGCGCCTGCTCGGGTTCGGTCAAGATGGAGATAGCCGAGATGCGCTGTCGGCGATCCGCCACCATGGCGTCGACGATCTTCTCGAGATGAGCGATCAGTTGTTCGACGCGAACGGCGTCGAAAAGTTCGGTTGCGTATTCGATGTGGCCGGAGAGCAGATCATCATCGAAGAAGGTCAGGGTCAGATCGCGCTTTGCGGTCTGCGTGTCGATCTCGGTGACGTCGATGCCCAAACCGCTGAGTTCTGCAGCCCCGGTGTCCGGTTGGACCACCAGCTGGGTGTTGAAGAGAGGGTTACGGTTCGCGTCGCGGTCCGGCGCGGTCGCATTGACGATCAGATCGAAGGGCACGTCCTGGTGTGCGAGCGCGTCGACTGTTCGCTGCCGGACCCTGTCGACGAGTTCGGCGACATCGGGTTCGCCGCCGAGGTGGATCCGCACCGGTAGCGCGTTGACGAACAACCCGATCAGATCCTCGGTCTCCATCCTGTCGCGGTTGGCTGTCAGGGTGCCGATCACGAGATCGTCTTGGCCCGAATAACGCTGCAGGAGGATGGCGAACGCGGCAAGCAGCGGGACGGCGAGCGTGACGTTCTCGGAGCGGCACAGGTCGCGTAGTGCGCGCGCACGTTCCTGACCGAGATCGAACCGTATCCGGTTGCCGCGGAACGTCGGCGTCTTCGGGCGTGGACGGTCGGTATCGAGTTCCAGGGGCGAAGCACCCGCCAGGTGGTTGCGCCAGTACTCGATGTTCGCGTCGAGATCCTTGCCGTGCAATCTGTCGCGTTGCCATTGCGCATAGTCGGCGTATTGGATGTGCAGGTCCGGAAGTGTTGTGGGATCGCCACGCTCGAGCGCCTGATAGATGAGGCCCAGATCTCGCAACAGGACGCGGAACGACCAGCCGTCGGTGACGATATGGTGCATCGTGACCACAAGCGCACTTCGTTGGTCGCCGACCTCCAACAACCGCGCTCGGATCAATGGTCCCGTCGTGATGTCGAAGGGCGTGCTCGCCTCCCGCTGCGCCGCTGCCCTGGCCTCGTCATCGTTGTCGAATCGAAGGACGGGCATCTCGAATGGCAGGGGAGAGAGGAGGATCGCTTGCGGTACGCCGTTTTCGCTGCGGAACGCCGTCCGGAGTACTTCATGGCGGGCCACCACCGCTTCGAGGCTGCGCCGCAGCAGGTCGTGGTCGAGCCGTCCGGGGACGTCCACACGGACCGCTACGTTGTATGCACTCGAGGACGGGAGCAGTTCGTGCAGGAACCACAGCTGTTCCTGGGCATGGGACAGAGGAAGCGGGCCGGGCAGAGCAACGGGACGAGGCGCCGCGGATATGGGTTGTTGCATGGTGCGCGGATCGGCGTCGGCGGTCGACCACAAGGTGAGCAGGCCCTCGGCGAGCGAGGACACGGTCGGGTGGCTGAAGAACAACGAGGCGGGCACTGCGGCGCCGAGGTTGAGCTGCAGACGGCGGCGCAGCTCCATCGCGATGAGCGAATCCATTCCCAGCGCCATGAACTCCGCGGACGGCGGGATATCGGCAGCCGGCATCCTGAGCGCATTGCCGAGTTCGGTTTGGATGAGCGCGACGACGTGCTCCTGCCGTTGCTCGGGCGGCACACCGGCGAGCCGGTCCCCGGTTCTGGGTTCGGTAGACGAAGGTTGGGGTGCATCGGCGTCCAGGGTGGACGACGGCGCCGGAGCTCCGGCGGTGGTGAACCAGTAGTGATGTTTCTGAAACGGGTATGTGGGAAGGTCCAGTGGTGGGCGCCGATCGCTGCACCGGCTGGCGAAATCGAGCTGGTGACCCATTGTGTAGGCGCTGGCAAGGGCCTCGGTGACGCAGCGGTGGGCGTCGGCATCGATGCGCATGGCCGCGATGGTCTGCGGTGTGGATACGCCGTCCGGCCAGATCCGCATCGCGGCTGCGGTAAGAATCGGTTGCGGACCCAACTCCATCAGGACCGAGCAACCGAGTTGGGCCAGTGTGCCGACGCTGTCGGCGAACCGGACCGGTTGACGGGCGTGGCTACGCCAGTAGCGCGCATCCAGTGCCGCGCTCCGCGGCAGCACTTCACCCGTCCTGTTGCAGATCAGCGCCACCTCGGGCGGTGCGAAGTCGAACCCAGCAGCGCAGGATTCGAACTCATCGAGGGCGGGATCGAGCGATGCCGAGTGAAACGCATGGCTGGTTGCCAGTCGTTCGCAACGGATTCCGGCCGTCGACAACGAGGCCTGTATCTGTGCGAGGTCGTCACCGGGACCGGACAGCACCGTGTTGGCGCCGTTGTAGGCCGCGACCGACAGCCGTGGGAATTCCGCGGCGCATCCTTCGACCAACTCGGCGTCGGCGAAGACAGCCAGCATGCCGCCCGTGCGGGGCAGCAGGCCGAACAGCCTGCCGCGTTCGGCGACTAGTCGGGCGCCGTCTTCCAGGCTGATGATCCCCGCGACGTACGCCGCCGAGTACTGGCCGACGCTGTGGCCCAGCACCACGTCCGGCCGGAGACCCCATGATTGCATCAGCCGCGCCAGCCCCACCTCCACCGTGAAGAGCGCCGGCTGCGCGAGAGAGGTATCGCGGAGGGTTTCCGGGTCGATCTGCGGGTCGCAGAGCACCTCCAGCAGCGGACGTGGCAGCAACTCGTCGACCACTGCCGCGCACCGGGCCACCGTCTGAGCGAACAACGGTTCGCTGTCGACCAACGCCTGCGCCATTCCCGGGTATTGGCACCCCTGGCCCGGGAACAGCCATGCCGTCTTCGGTCTGTCACCGCACACGCCACGGTGCAAGCCGGGGGCGGGGCGATCCTCGTGCAGTGCACGGAGTAGCCGACGGGCCCTGGTCTGCGAATCCGCCACCAGCGCTGCCCGGAGTTCGAAGTGTGAGCGCCCGGCGCCTGCCGTACGGCAGATGTCGGTCAACTCTGCATCGGGATTGCCGGCGAGCCAGTCGCCATAGCGAGAAGCCAACTGCATCAGAGCTTCTGGTGTGCGCGCAGACAGCGGAAGCAGTTGGTAGCGGTGCTTTCGCGACTCAACCGACGGTGCCGGATCCGCGAGGGGAGACTCCTCGACGATCACGTGGGCATTCGTTCCGGAGAAGCCGAAGGAACTCACTCCGGCCCGCCGCGGCCGGCTGCCGCGCGGCCAGGGGGTGGTCTGCTCCACCACCCGAACCGGCAGACGGTCCCACGGGATATAAGGTGAGGGCTCCCTGAAGTGCAGATGGCGCGGCAGCATCTGGTGTTCCAGCGAGAGAATGACCTTGATCAGCCCGGCGATCCCGGATGCCGCTTCCAGATGCCCGATATTCGTCTTCGCCGAGCCGATCAGCAACGGGCGAAGGGGATCTCGCTCCTCGCCCAGCACCGCGGCAGCGGCCTGTACCTCGATGGGATCCCCGAGAGAGGTTCCGGTCCCGTGTGCCTCCAGGTAGTCGATGTCCGCTGCGGAGACCCCGGCGCGTCGCAGAGCTTCGGCGATGACCCGCTGCTGCGCGATGCCGTTCGGGACGGTCAGGCCCCCGGAGGCACCGTCCTGGTTGACGGCGCTGCTACGGATGACCGCGCGGACCCGGTCGCCGTCACGTGCTGCGTCGTCGGTGCGCTTGAGCACCAGCACGCCGCACCCCTCGCCGCGCACGTAGCCGTCCGCGGTCGCGTCGAAGGTCTTGCACCGACCATCTGGAGCCAACATTCGGGCCTTGGTCAGGTTGATCATCGGAATCGGGGTCAGTATCACGTTGACGCCGCCGACGAGTGCCATGTCGCAGTCGCCGGCCTCGATGGCCCGGCACGCCTGATGCACGGCAACCAGCGACGAACTGCAGGCGGTGTCGATCACCACGGATGGTCCCTGCAGGCCCAGTCGGTAGCTGATCCGTCCCGCTCCTGCGGCCGGGGAGGTACCGGTGCCGGAGTAGATGTCGACGTCCTGGTAGCCGCCGTAGCGGATCAGCATTCCCAGGAACTCATGGGTGGACAATCCCATGAAGACACCGGTGCGCGTGCCCGCCAGTCCCGCGGGCGCGATCCCCGCGTGTTCCAGCGCCCACCAGGCCGTCTCGAGCATGAGCCGGTGTTGGGGGTCCATGAACATCGCCTCGCGCGCCGATACCCCGAAGAAGGGCGCATCGAACGCGGTCACATCGTCGATGAATCCCGCGCGGCGGGCCACCATTTTGCCCACGGCATCCGGATCGGTGTCGTAGAACTCGTCGGCGTCCCATCGGTCGGCCGGCACCTCGGATACCGCATCACGTGCCTCGGTCAGTACGTTCCAGAATTCATCGATATTGCCGGCGCCGGGAAATCTTGCGGCATATCCAATCACCGCGAACCCGGATGGCACTGTCATGCTCCGCCTCCGTCGAGGACGGTGTCGACACGCTCTTGCAAGACCTTGGCCAGCTCATCCGCGTCCAATGCGTCGATCTGCTCGGCGGTGTAGCAGCCGTCGGTGCGATCCCGCAGATCCGTGTCGGCGCCCAGTTTGACTCTTCGGATGAGAGTGGCCAACGAGGCGACGGTCGGATGGTCGAGGATCGAGGTGGCGGGGAAGCTGTGGTCGAACGCGGTGGACAGGGCGTTGGCCAGTTCCACCCCCTTGAGCGAGTCGATGCCCATGTCGGTGAGCGGGCTACGCCATGTCAGGTCGGACAACGCCAGCTCTTTCTGCAACCACTCGACGAGTTGCCGCTCCAATATTCCGGGTTGGCTGAGTGACTCCATGCCGATGTCGACCGACACGCGACCCGGCTCCGGCATCCGCCAGTCCGTCAGGATGGGTAGCTCCTTGCGGTGCAACTTGTCCCGGCACAGCGATCGCTGGATCTTCCCGCTCGACGTCTTGGGAATGCCGCCGGGAAGCAGCAGCACCACTCGTTGCAGAGCGAGCTGGTGCTCGCGGGCCACCGCTCGCCTGATCGCCTCCACCGCTTCATCTGGATCGATCGCGCCGAGGGCGTCACGTCGTATCTCCTGCACTGCCACGACAGACGTTCGGCCGGACGCCTCGTCATCGAAGACCGCACCGGCGTCCCGCTGGAGCGCCGGGTGGCTGTGATCGACGCAGCCCTCGACGTCGTGGGGAAAGTAATTGACCCCTCGGATGACGATCGTGTCCTTGAGCCTGCCGATGACGAACAACTCGCCATCGCGTAGGAAGCCGAGGTCGCCCGTGCGCAGGTATGGGCCCTCACCTGTCGCCAGGTATGCGTCGAAAAACTCTGCGGTATCCTGGGGTTTGCACCAATATCCTTGTGCCACACTGGAACTACGTACCCATATCTCGCCGAGCGAGTTTTCGTCGATGACCCGTCGGGCATCGGGACGGACGATCCGCACCTCCACTCCGCTCGGCGGCCGGCCGGACCCGGACAGCCTCTTGACTCCTGGATCTCCGGGGTCCCGTGGCCGGACCTGTCCGACCCGCAGTTCGGATTCGTCGACGGCCAACTCCACCGCATGATTTGTGCCGTCGCTGCCGCTCACCACGAGAGTCGCCTCCGCCAATCCGTAGCCGGGTGCGATGCTCTGCGGACGAAAGCCGGTTGCTGCGAACCGCGCACGGAAGAGGTCCACGGTCTCCGGGCGGATCGGTTCGGCACCGTTCCATGCCACTTTCCAGCTCGACAGGTCGAGCCCGTCGAGCTGGGTGTCGCAGACCGCGTCGATGCATGCCTGATAAGCGAAATTCGGTCCACCACTGTGTGTTCCGCGGTGTCGGGAAATCGACTGCAGCCAGCTCATCGGATTCTTGATGAAGGTTGTCGGTGCCATGAGGAAGGCGGGGTAGCCCAGCCAGACCGGCAGCAGGAGTCCAGCGATCAGCCCCATGTCGTGAAACGACGGCAACCAACTGACCCCCACCGACTCGCGGTCGGGCGCCAGCACTTCGCGAAGTGAGTCGAGGTTCGCCGCCAGGTCACCGTGTCGGACCATCACACCGAGCGGTGATCGTGTCGACCCCGAGGTGTACTGGAGGAAAGCGAGCCGGTCTGCGTCGAGTCCGGTCTCCCCGCCGTCGGGCAGCGGTGCGATCATGTCGGTGGCGACGACGTCGATCGTTCCTGCAGCGGCGCTTGCCTGTTGGCCGAGCTCGGCAGTGTGCTCGGCATCCGTCAGTATGCACCGCGCGTCGCTGTCCGCCAGAATCCCGGCCATCCGCTGGTCCGCGCGACTCCTGCGCGGCAGCGGTGCGGGCACTGCGACCGCGCCGGCGTACAGGCACCCGCAAAACGCAGTGGCGAAGTCCAGACCGGCGGGATAGGACAGCACGACCTGCGCACCGCTGAGTCCGCGCTCGAGCAGAACCGCGCCGATTGCTCGCGCTCGATGATCCAACTCGCGATAGGTCAGTGAGTCGGCCACCCGCAACTGTGCGTCGAGAAACGACAGCACACACTCGTTCGGCCGTTCTTCGGCGTACCGCTGTGTGCGCATGGGCAGCAGGTCCTGGCGCATGTGGCCCATTGTGTGGAACCGCCGTATGCAGCACCGTCAACATTTTGATGTGCTTGGTAACTGGTCGATCACGCGGACAGAAAATGCTCCAGACGCCCGGTGCTGAGTCCCAATTTGCCGAGCAGCTCGGGTGATGGGAACAGCTCGAGCGCGAACCAGAGTTCACGGGCGAATTCGAGCAGTTGCGTGGACGCAGCGGCGATGTTTCCCTGGCTCATGTGGGCGTCGATCAGTATCCGCTGGGCGCTCTCCCGGAGCGGTTCTGCGGCGACCACCACCAGTATCAGCTCGATGGCCTGCATGTAACTGCCCTGCGCCGACAGCCTCTGGGCAGCGGACTCGAGTGCCATCAAACGCTGCTGTCTGAGTTGTCCGCGCGCCGCGACGAGCCAGTCCTCATCCCACGCCGGCAACAGGTCGAGTGTGTCGATCAGGCCCTGGAGTTCGTCGCGGTGCGGTTGACAATCGGTGTTGAGGAGCCGTGATGCCAGGCACCGGAACTGGTCGAGATCGACGACGACGCCGTGATCGAGAGCGATGTGTTCACGGTCGCTGCGCACGATATTCGGTGCTTCCCTACGGATGCGCCACAGCGCTGTCCGAAGGCTCGCCATAGACCTGTCCCCTGGAGAGTCCGGCCACAGTCGTTCGGCGAGGAGTTTCCGGTCGATGCCGGCGGGGTGTTTGGTGGCTAGCGCCAGATACGCGAGCACCCGCCGGGAGTGTCTGGGCAGCCAGACCTGTCTGCCCGCCACCTCGAGCGTGAATCCGCCGAACAGCGAAAGTGTGCCGACACGTTGTCCGTTTGCGACAAGTGGGCCATCGTCGATCTCCACGCTAACGGGCCACAAGAACGATTTGGTCCGCCCAGGGCCCGGTGGGCGTGGCGGTAGGCGATGACCCGCGGGGAGCGCGGGTCGGCTCGAACTCGGCGAGCTTTCCTGGCGGGGTCAGCCCACAGCGGGCACCCCCGGTCCCGAGTACACCGGCGGGCGGGCCGCTGTTGAACCACGTTCGGGGAAATCGACTATCTCGATGGACCCTCGACTTGCGGCAAGCCGACGTCATCGGGGTCGTGCGTGGTAGCCCGGCGATTAGGAGGCGCGCCACAGTTAGATCCTCGGAGACCATGAACCAGCCCTCGTATCTATGCTCCCTGATAGACCAACCCATTGTGCGCCCTCTTGGAAGGGTCTGCACCGGGACCGTGCTGGCCGGTTGACGGCGTGTGTATCGAACGCTCGCCCGACACCGCGTGACCGGGAGTGCCGCAAGGCCAGGCCACCACCTTTGGATCGCCCTTCAGGGCCCAACCGACGTTGCTGTGGGCGCACATTTCACCCCAGCACCCTGGGGGCTGCCCGGTCCGGGCGAAACCGGGAGTAGGCGATATACGGCGCACCAAGAATTTTGCTGAAGGTGCTCGAAAGCTGCTTACAGCTGGAATTATCCTCCATGTGCAGGCATCGCTATCAGCATCCCTGCAAGATTTGCTGAAAATCGAGCCCGATGCGGAGGATGGACCGCAGATCCCGTCGGCTCACGCCTACGCAGGTTCAGTCCTGCACCGGCCACCGGTGGGAGATCCGCCACGGACTGCATGAGGAAGCACTTGCCGGTGATGTTGAGGGTGTCGACCTCGGCCTGGTCCAAAGTGAACTCGTAGCCGCCGCCGACGTCGTGGTCGCGCCGCTGCTGTTCGTTGAACGACGACGACTCCTCGGCGGCGCCGTACTCCGCGGCCTCGTCACGGACGATGGCAACGGCGACGGACTACTTGGCGGTGAGTCGTTGCCGGGCGGCTTAGTACGAGCCGTCGGTGCGCATGCTGTCGATGAGTTTCACCGCCTCGTCGCCCTTGACGGTCGTGGACTCGTGAGGGTTCTCGGTCAGCGAGCAGCAGGGATCAACTCCTCGAAGCAGATGAGAAGGCGCTCATCCGCGCCTCCCCACGCTTTCACGTACGGACGAAATCCTGTGAAGGACGGGCAGGACAACGGGTCCCGCCCAACACGAAGCAAAGGAGATCGATCATGGAAAGCCCAGCCACCTGGAAGGTCGTCACCGCGGGCGCGGCCCTCACCGGCTTCGCCCTGCTGGGAGCCGGCATCGCAAACGCCGACCTCGGCGACCGCGGGTTCTCCGGCGGCACGCAGACGGTGCTGGCCTGGGATGACACCTCGTGGGACGACTCCTGGGACTGACCCGATGAGGCAGGGTCCGGCGCCCGCCATTCGCATCAGCGGTTGGCGGGCGTCGAGCCGTTTCCTTCGGTTGAGAAAGGCCGTGACCGCGATGACGAAGACAGACACGGGCGCCCTGACGTTGTTGTCGGGGCCGCAGGCCGCTGACGTGCTCGGTGCAGCCCTGGGAGAGTACGACGCCGAACTGCTCGATCTCGCCCTGGCCGACGTCCGGGTGCAACCCGCCGGGGCGGTGCGTGCGCGCTACGTGGCCGATGTGCGCCGCGCCGACGGCGGCCGCGGCCGCGAGGCGTTGGTGGCGGTCGGCGGAAGCACCATCCCGGCCGGCGCCGCCGTCGTCGCCGGCGAGTACCGCGGCGAGCCGATCGACGTCGGGGTGTGGCGGTGGCCGCAGGATCCGGCGCTGCCGGCGCTGCAGGTCGCCGAAGACCCGACGATGGTGGCCGCGTTGCTGGCCGATCTCGGCCTGCCGATCTCGGCACGACCGCGCCTGGCGGTGCGGGCCTACCGGCCGGCCCAGCGGGCGGTGCTGCAGGTCGACGACGGCACCCACTGCTACTTCCTCAAGGCGGTACGCCCCGCCGCCGTGGCGGATCTGTGCGTGCGGCACCGGCTGCTGGCCGGCCGACTGCCGGTGCCGCCCGTGCTGGGCCACCGCGCCGACGGAATAGTCGTACTTCCCGAGGCGCCCGGCGTCATGGTCCGCGAGTCACTCACGGGTACAGGAGATTTCGGGTCCGCACCGACCCCGGGGGATCTGGAGGAGCTGCTCGACGCTCTGCCCGACGAGCTACTCGAACTGGCGCCACAGCGCTCGGTGCTGCAGCGGGTGGAGGGCAGCGCCCAGGTGTTGCGTATCTGTGCGACAGCCGATCCCGAGCTACCGGTGGCGTTCGCGGCCGAACTCATCGATGCTGCGGACCGCATCGTGGACGGGGTGTTGTCGCAGACCGTGCCGGAGCCGACGGTTCCGGCGCACGGCGACTTCTACCATGCCCAGCTGCTGGCACGACACGGTGAGATCACCGCACTGCTGGACGTCGACACCGCCGGCCCGGGCGAGCGCGTCGACGAATGGGCGACGCTGATCGGCCATCTGTCGGTGCTGGGTATCGGCCATCCCGGCGCGCGCGAATACTGCGCGATCGCGTTCGAGCACGCCCGGCGACGCGTCGAACCGACCGGGTTGTGCCACCGCATCGCCGCAGTGGTGCTCGGCCTGTCCACCGGTCCGTTCCGAAACCGGCTCCCGGACTGGCATATTCACACCGCTCAGCGGCTCGAGCTGGCCCAGCGCTGGCTGATGCGTCCGATGAGAGATCGCTCATCTGCGGCTCCCGGGGTTCTCACGTTGTGACGAGACCCTGAAAGGGACGGACGGGGCGAACCGATCCCGGCCCACAGATCATCACCAAGAGGAGGACATCATGGAGCGTCGCATCGGGCGAAAGTTGCTGGGGAGCGCGGGGGCTGTTGCCCTCGCGGTCACGGTGGTCGCGTGCTCGACCGACCCGACCGCCGCCGACGTACGCGAGCCCGCCAAGGTGGCCGGCGAGCAGCAGCGGCTCAGCACCGAAAAGGGCCGACCGCTGACCATCACGCCGTCGCAGTTGCTGGCCGCCACCGGCGGGCTGACGCCGGTGGCGTTCGAACAGCCCGCCAACGGGCAGATCAGCTACCAGAGCGACGGCAGCATCGTCTACACCCCGAACGAGGGTTTCACCGGCACCGACGAGCTGACGGTGACGACCACCGACGCGGTGCAGGTGTTCTCGGTTCCCAGCCCGCCGATGGCGGTGGTCGGCGGGGTGCCGGTACAGAGCAGCGGTGCCGGCTCGGCGATCGCCGCGGTGCCCGGCAGCCCCAACCAGATCTACGGGCTCACCGACCGCGGCCCGAACGTGGACGGCCGCATCGACAACGAGAAGGTGCTGCCGGTCACCGACTACTCCCCGCAGATCATCAAGTACACGCTGGCCGACGGGGTCGCCACCGAGGAGCGGGCCATCGTCCTCAAGGACCCGGACGGCCATCCGCTCAACGGCCTGGTCGCCGCCGTCGGTGACACCGGCGGGGAGACCATGGTCGACATCCACGGCAACCCGATGCCCAACTCCGACCGCGGCCTGGACAGCGAGGGCCTGGTCGCGCTTGACGACGGCACGTTCTGGGTGGCCGACGAGTACGGCCCGTTCGTCATCCACTTCGATGCCAACGGCACCGAGCTGGAACGGCTCTCACCCTACGACGGCTCGCTGCCCGGCGAGCTGGCTATGCGCGACCCCAACCGCGGAATGGAGGGGCTGACCATCACCCCGGACGGCTCGACGCTGGTGGGCGTCATGCAGTCGGCGCTGGCCACCCCCGGGATCGACGGCCGGCCCAGGGAGGTGCCGCTGACCCGGATCGTCACCGTCGACCTGGACACCCGGGAATCCCGGATGTACCTGCTGCCGCTGGCCGATCCGCAGGACAGCAAGGTGCTCGTCTCCGAGATCACCGCGCTCAGCGACACCGAGTTCCTGATCGACGAGCGCGACACCGCGCTGGCCCCCGACGGCAACAAGAAGATCTACGTCGCCGACATCTCCGGGGCCACCGACGTCGGGCCCAACTCGACGGTTCCGGGCGCCCGGTACGACGCCGCCGCGGGCGGTCTGCTGATCGACGGCACGCCGATCGAGGCCTATGTCGGCGTGAGCACCGACGCACAGGCCGTCGCCAAGCTCGACGCCGCCGGCATCCAGGTGGCGGCCAAGACGCTGAAGCTGGATCTGGGCGAACTGCTGACCGAGCTCAATCCCGACGGCAAGTTCTTCGGCCACGACAAGGTGGAAGGGGTCGTCACGCCCGACGGCGGACAGACGCTGATCATCTCCAACGACAGCGACTACGGGCTGGTCGGGATCGACAACGACACACCGCCGTTCGCGCTCACGCCCAAGACGCTGGCCAACGGGGCCCAGGATGCGGGTGCGTTCCTGGTGGTCGACACCACGAAGCTGCCGCCCACCACCCGGACCGCCACGCTGTCGGTGCACGTGGGCGAGCCGGGCGCCGAACCCAACGGCTGACGCCGGCGAGGCGCCAGATGCCCGCCACCGCATCCAGCGGTGGCGGGCATCGAGCGTTGCGGTGGGTCAGGGGATCTCGTCGAGCCGGTAGCCCATCCGCCGCAACGTCACGAACCGGTCGGCGCCGAGTTTGCGTCGCAGATAGCGCACGTAGACGTCGACGACATTGGAGCCGGGGTCGAAGTCATAGCCCCAGACGTGGCTGAGCAACTGCTCACGGGAGAGTACCTGGCCGGGATGCCGCAGAAACGTCTCGGCCAGGGCGAACTCCCGCGCCGAGAGGTCGACGGTCTTTCCGTCGACCACGGCCCGCCGGGTACGCAGGTCCAATTGCAGCCCGCCGCAGGTCAATACCATCGACTCGGGGGCGCGCTCGGTGACCAGGCGGCGGCGCACCCGGGCCAGCAGCTCCTCGAACCGGAACGGTTTGGCCATGTAGTCGTCGGCGCCGCCCTCGAGGCCCGCGACGGTGTCCTGCACGCTGTCGCGCGCGGTCAACACCACCACCGGTATCGCGTTCCCGTCGGCTCGCAGCTTGCGCAGCACCTCGAAGCCGTCCAGCTCGGGCAGGCCGATGTCGAGCACCATCAGGTCGAAGTCACCGGAGGTCGCGTAGTCGTAGGCCGAACGGCCATCGGCGACCACGGTCACCGCGAATCCGTTGGCGGACAGCCCCTTGTTGATGAAGCTCGAGATTCGGGGCTCGTCCTCGGCGATCAGGATTCGGGCCATGGATCACCTTTCACGGGAATGCGGATGACGAAGGTGGCGCCGGGCCCGGCGCTGTCCAGCTCCACCGTGCCGCCGTGGGCCCCCGCGATCGCGCGGACGATGGCCAATCCGAGACCGGCGCCCTCGGATTGCCTGGCCCCCGCACCGCCGCGGGAGAACCGGCCGAAGATGCGGTCGCGGTCGGCCTCGGCGATGCCCGGCCCGGAATCGGTGACCCAGAACCGCAGCCAGCCGTCGTGTGCCGCCGACCCGATGCCGATCCGCCCGCCGTCGGGGGTGTAGCGACACGCGTTGTCGGCCAATGCGATCAGGGCCTGGGTGATGCGTTGTGGGTCGAGCACGGCGGGCATCTCGGCGACGCCCTCCAGGGTGAACACGTGCGCGCCCAGCCGGCTGACCTTCTCGAACACGTCCCGGGTCAGTGCGCCCACGTCGACGGTCGACAAGCGCAGGAACGTCGGCTGCTCGGAACGGGCCAGCAGCAACAGGTCGGAGACCATCCGGTTCATCCGGTCTAGTTCGTCGTCGACCAGGGCCACCGTCGAGGCCACGTCATCGGGATCCGCTGGATCCATCACGTCGAGGTGACCGCGGACGATGGTGATCGGGGTGCGCAGCTCGTGGCCGGCGTCGTCGGTGAACCGACGCTGCTCCGACAGCGCGGCTTCCAGCCGGTCGAGCATCCCGTTGACGGTGCGCACCAGGCTGCCCAGTTCGTCGCCGCCACGGGCCGGGATGCGGGCCGACAGGTCGGTGTCGGTGATTCGCTGGGCGGTGTCGGCGACGTCGCGCAGCGGGCGCAGAATGCGCCCGGCGATCAGCCAGGCCGCCACCGCGGCGCCCGCGATGGTGGCCCCGCCCACCGCCAGCATCAGCCGGGCCGCCCGATCGGCCTCGGCGCGTTCGATGTCGCCGAAGAACGCCGAGACGATGACGCCGCGGTGCGGGTCGTCGGCCAGCGTGACCGGCATGGCCAGGTAGCGGATCTCGCCGAACTGAGGATCGTGGTAGGTGCCCTCGATGGGTTCGGTGACCGTCGCGACGCGGCGCGTGAACGCCGGGTCGTCGGACAACGCGTCGGGGGTTTCGGGCTGCTGACGGCTCCTGACCAGGAAGTCGCCGTCGAGGTAGCCGAGGAACTTCTCGTTGGGCCGGGCGATGTTGAAGGCGATGGCGTCGCGGATGAGTTTGTCCACGCTGGTGAACGGGGTGCCGGTGGCCGGGTCGATGCCGGGGCCGGTCAGCTCGGCGAATTCCTCCACCTCGATGCGCAGCGCTTCGTCCATCCGGTGGTTGACGGCCGACACCAGCAGCCGCCACGTCACGAACGTCGCGATGCCGAGTGCGGCCATCACCAGCAGCAGCATCCAGCCGATGATCCGGGTGCGCGCCGCCGAGGGCACCAGGCGCCGCAGACCTGCGGGTGGGCCGGACAGCGGGTCCGGCTGTCGGATCGGCGTGGACCGGTCGGGTGTTCGAACGGGACCGGTCGCCATCGACGGTGGCGGGGTCACCGGACGATCATCGCAGCTGCATCGGAGTTTTGGTTGAGGGCTTGCCGGATTCGGCTCGCCGGGCAGCGACCGCGCCGTGTCATCGAATTGCCGGTCCGTCTTCCCGTTTTGACGTCGGCCTCGCGCCAGGACTTGGTGCTCGGCGCGCGGCCGGTCACTACAGCAGGTCCTCGGGACGGCTCCAGCGCAGGCCGTCGAAGCGGCTGAAATCGCTGTCGTAGCTCACGATCGTGGCCCGGTGCTCGAGCGCCAGGGCGGCCAGATGTGCGTCGTCGACCAGGTTTCCGCCGGTGCCGACCCGGCCGAGCAGGGCTCCGAGCACATCACCATGCCGCGGTGTCGGCGCAACGATCACCGCACCCGGCGCGCTGCACCACTCGGACACCTGTGCCAGTGCATCCCCGGGTTGCAGCGGGCGCGGGAAGAGGCCGATCTTCGTGGTGAGCCGGACGAAGGCCAGCATCGGAACCCACGCCAGGCCGACGGTGTCGCTTCCCGAGAGGGCGTCGTCGAGCCAGCGCCGGCTTGCGCGGTGGTGTTCGCTGGCCGAATTGACGGCATACAACAGCACATTGGCGTCGACGATCTTCATGCGCCACGGCGCTGACGGCGGAGCAGTTCCTCGTCTTCCAGTTCGGCGACGGTCTGTAGCGCCTTGTCGAGATTGACCGTTGGCACACCGAGATCGGCGGTCGTGGTTTCGAACCGTACCGGCGCCGGACGGTGCCGGGCGCCTTCTCGTATCGCGTCGTTGAGCGCCTTCTTGAAGGACACCCCGCGCTCACGCATCAAGCGGTGGACCGCGGCGACGGTGTCGTCGTCCAAGGTCACCGTCGTGCGCATGGTGACAGCATAGCATCAACAGAAGTGACGCCATCGCATCACTGCTGGTGGGGGCCCTGCCCGGCGCCCGGTCCTGCCCGTGCGGTGGGTCACCTCAGCTGCTGGCGGCGCGTCCGGGAAGCGGTCGCATCGCCTGCCGCGGCGCCGAATGCGTCCATTCCGGGTGGGCCCGCTGATAGGGACGCACCGCCCGCCAGGTTCGCCACAGGGCGGTCGGCGACGGGATGGTGGGCAGCCGGGCCAGCTCCCACTGGATGCCGCTGATGGGATCGTCGAAGAACACCGCGTAGTACCCGGGCGAGTACTCCGGGTACTCCCGGGGCGCGTACACCACCGGAACTTCGTTGGGCACCAGGAACTCGTCGTGGAACCGGTCGATCTCGCGGCGGCTTCGCGCCCACAGGGCGATGTGGTTGATGCCGACCGCCTGATCGGTGTGGCGCAGCGTCTCCCCGCCGGCGGCGGGCTGGACGCCGATGTAGCTGTGCGGTGCCGGGAAGCGGGCCATGTAGTAGGTCGAGCGGTACTCGATGTCCAGGGTCCAGAAGCTGCGATAGCCCAGCCAGCCGAACATCGCGTCGTAGAACTCGATCGAGCTGTCGTAGTCGCGGACATTGATCTCGATGTGGTGCACTCCCCGCCAGCGCATGACTCCACGGTAGCGCCGTCCCGCCCTCTGGCCCGTTGGCCCACCCCCTGGCCCGTTGGCACTGCGTTGGCGGCGGGCTCCACTCGCACGAATCCGCCCTGACTGCAGTCTGAACGCAACGGTGTTAGGGCGCGGTCAGATCCGCCACAGCGACTCCTGCGCCACGCTGGCCACCAGGGTGCCGTCCTCGGCGAGGATCGATCCCCGGGCCAGGCCGCGGGCGTCGTGGTGGCTGACCGGTACCGCCTCGTAGCGATGCCACCGGTGCGGATCGATGGGCCGGTGAAACCACACCGCGTGGTCGAGGCTGGCGGCGCCACCGCGGGGGAGCTGTGCCTCGCGCGGCGGCCGGGCCACCGCCACCAGGCCGACGTCGGAGATGAACGTCATCGCGCACGCCCGCAGCAGTGGATCGTCCTCGATGGGGTGGCGGCTGCGGAACCACATCGGCTGGACCGGCCAGTCGTCCATGCCGCCGGCGCCGGCGCGGATCTCGAAGTGGTCGGCCCAGCCTTCCGGCAGCCGGGTCGCCGTGCCGGCGGCCGACCACGGCAGGCTCGGCTGCTCGGACCGCTGCCAGTCGGTGGTCGGTTCGGGGCGGTGAAAGGAGGCCAGCATCTCGAAGATGGCGGCACCGTCCTGGCTCGCGGTCACCCGGCGGGTGTTGAACGACCTGCCGTCGCGGGTGCGCTCGACCACGTACTGCACATCGACGCCGACGCGGCCGCCCCTGATGAAGTACGCGTGCAGCGACTGGGGCAACCGCTCGGGTTCGACGGTTGCGCCGGCGGCGGCCAGTGCCTGCGCGGCGATCAACCCGCCGAACAGACGGCCGGCGGTGCCGAAAGACGCTGCGCTGCGGAAGGTCTCGCCATCACCGTCGAGCTGTACCAGGTCGGCTATCCAGCTCGGCATGACCCTCCGTCGTCGGCAGGTGGCGTCGCGGCGCCGCGCGCGCCCGGAGTTGCAGCGTAACGGTGTGAGGTGCGGCCGGGTCTACCTAGGTTGGTTCCATGCAGTTGACGCTGTTCGTCAATCCCGAGCATCCCCCGACCGACCCGCTCGCCACCCGGCTGGCCGAGCACGTCGAGCAGGTTTCGCTCGCCCGTGCGGCGGGCTACGACGGCGTGACGATCGGCACGCACATGAACTACGGCTCGGCGGCGTGGTTCCCGCCGTTCCCGACGCTTGCGCACCTGGCACCGGCGGCCGCGGGCATGACGCTGTCGACCTGCATGCTGGTGCTGCCGTACCACCACCCGGTGCATGTGGCGACCGAGGCGGCGTTCCTCGACGTGCTCACCGGCGGCCGGTTCACCCTGGGCGTGTCGGCCGGCTGGGCGCACGACGAGTTCGCGCTGCTGGGCCTGGACCGCCGGGAACGGGTCGGGCGCTTCGCCGAATCGCTGGACCTGATCACGCGGTTGTGGACGCAGGAGCGGGTCAGCTTCGACGGTCACCACTACCAGGTGCGCGACGCCGCCCTGGCGTTGCGACCGGTGCGGAAGCCGCGGCCGCCGCTGTGGCTGGGCGGCAGCGTGAACCGCTCGGTCGAACGCGCCGCCGAGCAGGCCGACACCGCCGTCGGCGACACCTGGGTGGCGTCCTCACACCTCGTCGAACCGGTGATCGTCGAGCAGACCGAGGTGTTCTGGAATCGACTCGCGGCCCTGGGTAAGCCCCGCCCGGCCGACTTCCCGTTGCTGCGCAACATCGTGGTCGCCGAGGACCGGGCCACCGCGCTGCGCGACGCGGTGCCCTATCTGCAGGCCAGCTACCGGGTGTTCGACCGGTGGGGGCTGTTCACCGACGTGGTCGGCGATCCCGACGCCGCCGACGACGTCCCCGAGCTGCTGGCCGGCCGGGTGGTGATCGGCTCGCCCGAGGACTGTGCCGAACAGTTGGTGGCGCTGGCCCGGGCGACCGGTTGCACCCGCTTGGTGGCCCGGGTGCAGTGGATGGGCATGGATCAGCGGACCGTGTGCCGGACCATCGAGCTGCTCGGGCAGCAGGTGCGGCCGATGGTGGAGCACGCATTGCGCTGACGCCCGCCGATCCCACCGCCGGTCGGCGGGTTCAGGGCATGCCGTGACGCCGGCGGCCTAGGCTCGGCGAAATGGTCACCGACTACGACGAGGGCGATACCGCCGAGCTGTACCGGCGGGCCAAGAACACCCTGCCGATCTTCCAGGTCGACACCTACTCGCTGATGCAGCGCATCGGCGATGTCTCGGGCCTCGCGGTCCTCGACGTCGCCTGCGGCGATGGGCATTTCACCCGCCTGCTGCGCCGGGCCGGCGCCGCGCGGGTGGTCGGGCTGGATGTCTCCGAGGAGATGATCCGATTGGCCCGCGAACAGGAGGCCGCCGACCCGCTGGGCATCGACTACGTCGTCGAGGACGCCCGCCGGGTAATCGATCCAGCGCAGCAGTTCGACCTCGCGGCGGCGGCGTTCCTGTTGGTCTACGCACGAAGCCGGGCCGAGCTGGCCGAGATGTGCCGCGGCCTGGCCAGCCGGGTGCGCACGGGTGGACGCTTCGTCACCATCACCGTCAACCCCGACCTCTACCACTTCGGCCCGGCCCCCGACTACGGCAGGTACGGGCTGGGCCTGCGGCTTGCCGACCACGTCTACGAGGGTGCGCCGATCAACTTCACGTTGCGGCTTCCCGACGCCGAGCTCGAGATCGAGAACTACTACCTGCCGGTGGAGGCCTACCGCAGCGAACTGCAGTCGGCCGGATTCACCGACGTCGGGGTGTACGGGCCGGCGCTGCCACCGGACGCCGGGGCCGACCACGAACCGGGTTTCTGGGACGAGCTGCTGGCGCGCCCGGTGTTCGTGTTGCTCGACTGCGTGAAAGCCTGACCGCCGGGACCGTCACCCGTCGAGGTCGGCGGCGACCTCGAAGTGCGACACCCGGGTCTCGCGGTCGACCAGGTACCGATCGTCTTCGGGGTAGAACACCGCGGCGTCGATGTCGGGTCCGGCGAACCCGGTGATGTCGTCGAGCGACGCCCACCAGCTGACCGTCACGACCTCGGTCCGGCCGTCGCCCAGGTCGCGCGTCCACATCTGGCAGCCCAGGTTGCCCGGTGTCTCCGCATACTCGCGCAGGCCGGTGCCGCTGATGTAGGCGACGTAGCCGCCGGCCTGTTCGGTCCGGACCCAGCCCCGCCACATCCGCGCGATCATGATGGACCCGCGACGCTAGCTTTCGTCGTCGATGATGTGCATGGCGGCCTCCTCGGCGGAGGCTGCGCTGCCGTCGATACCGACATCGCTGGCGAACAACTCCGCGTCGGTGTCCTCGCCGAAACCCTGGTCCGGTGCGACCAGCCGACCCGACCGCACGCGTCCGACCTCGTCTCGGGCCGGGAACTCGTCCTCGCGCTCGGCCTCGTCGGACCGTTCCCGTTCCTCCGGGTCCAGCGGGTGGTTGAGGCGCGACAGCGGGTCGGGTTCTTCCTCGGCGAGCAGTTCGTCCAGGCTTTCGCGCCCGTCATGGTCGAAGGCGGCGCGGCCGTATGGCCGTTCCGGCGGGGAATAGCCCTCGTCGAGGACGTCGTCGACACCGCGGTCGACGAGGGTGTCCTGCGGCTGAAGTTGGTCATCCTCGTCGACGCTGTACTCGCCGAGCCCCATCGCGTCGCGGTCATCGGTTGTCACGCCTCAAGAATGTCACGGCGCAACGGCGCGGGCCGAAAAATGCCCCGGTCCTGCGAGCCCGTGTCAGGGCATCGCTGCTCCGGGCGGTCGCGGCGCCCGGTGCTGGGCGGTCCGGCGGCTGGCTACGCTCTCGCACATGAGGATGGCGCGAACGGTGCTGCCGGTGGCCTTCGCGTTCACCGTCATGGCCGATCCGGTGTCCTCGGTCGCCTACGCGATCGAGTCCACGCTGCGTGCGCTCGACGGTGACATCTCGGGTCTGGTTCCCACGATGGCGGCGGTCATCGCGATCATCGGCGTGATCGCGGCGACCTATCACCAATTGATCGGCCGCTTCCCGAGGGGCGGCGGCGGCCCCGAGGCCGTCGCCCACGCGTTCGGCGAGGGCTGGGCGTTCATCCCGTTGGGCGCGCTGCTGGTCGACTTCACGCTGACCGTCGCGGTCAGCTGCGCCGCGGGGGCGTCGGCGCTGATCGCCTATGTGCCGTCTCTGGAGTCGCTGAGGACGCCGATCGGTCTGGGCCTGGTCGTTCTGGTCGCCGCGGGCGTGCTGCTCGGCCAGGGCGGCCGCGTGGTCTTCGCGATCGCCACCCAGGTGTTCATCGCGGTCTCGGTGTGCGTGATCGTGGTCGCGTTCGTTTCCCCGGCGGTTCCTTCGGCCGCCGAGCGCGCACCCGTCGACGCGGGCGGCCCGCTGATCTTCGGTCCCGGGCTGGGCGCGATGCTGCTCGCGATCCCGCTCGGGATGGCCCTCGCGACGGGAGTCGAGGCACCCTCCAACGCGATCGCCCAGCTGCCACAGCTCGGCGATCGTGGCCGGCGGCGGCTCGGGCGGCTGACGCTCTGGTTGATGGTCGGGATCGTGGGCGTGCTGACGATCGCCTTCTCGGCCGTGTCGGTCCGCCTCGGGACCAACCTTCCGCCCGCGGATTCGACGTTCATCGCCGAAGTCGCTCGGCAGGCGACCGGGAACGGGGTCTTGTTCGCGGCCTTCCAGGCGTGCAGCGCCCTGCTGCTGCTGTCGGCTGCGGCGTCGTCGTATCTGGCCGGGTCGGGTGTGCTCAAGGCGCTGGCGACCCTCGGCGACGGCCGGCAGGGGCTGGTGTCCAGCCGCTTCGGGCGGATCAACCGCTTCCTGATTCCCGAGTGGGGTGTGGCCCTGGTGTTGGTGGCCGCCGGGATGCTGGTCGCCGCCGGGGGGCGGGAACAGCGACTGGTCGGCTTCTACGCGGTGGCCGTGTTCGCCAGCTTCCTGGCGGCGACGCTGGCCTGCGCGCGCCTGTCCTACCGCGACGGCCGACGTGTCGCGCTGGTGCTCAACGTGGTCGCGGCGGTGCTGGTCGCCATCATGCTCGGGGTCAACGCGACGAGGCTCGACGGGCTGGTCGCCCTGCTGGTGTCCGGCGCGGTCGCGTTGTACCTGTGGCGGATCTGGGTC
>NZ_JAIFZS010000022.1 GCF_019710635.1 Mycolicibacterium xanthum | reverse complement strand
CTGGTCGCCATCATGCTCGGGGTCAACGCGACGAGGCTCGACGGGCTGGTCGCCCTGCTGGTGTCCGGCGCGGTCGCGTTGTACCTGTGGCGGATCTGGGTCCTGCGGGGACGGCCCCGCGGTGTGGCCGGTGCCGGCGCCCAGTGACGGCACCCATGACCGGCCAACCCGACGGTGTCGAGCAGTCCGCGCGCGGCGCTGCGGCCGCCTCGACCCGTCAGTTCCACGGTTCGGGCCGACGCCGGGTGCGCGGGTTCTGGGTGGGTCACACCGGTGGTGCGGAAGCTCCGGTATGGCTGACCAGAACCACCACCGAACGGGGCTGCAGGGTGTACCGTTCGTCGGTCACCGGCGGCGCGGTCCTCCACTGCCCGATGTCCGCCGGCGACGGGAGTGCCGTGTCGATCCAGCGCCGCCAACGAGCCGATTCGCTGCCGGCGGGCACGCATGAGGGCAGCTCGAAGGTCAGCGGCCGGCAATAAGCGTTGCTCATCGCGTGCAGGCGCATGTCTGCCCGCAGGCTTTTCAGCGAGACCGCGAGCGAATGCGAGTCGTCTGCCCAGTCCGGATGGTGAAGCCGCACGCCGTGCCATTCGATCATGGAGTGCTCCAGGACTTCGTCGAGAGTCAGCGGAGTTCCCTCGGCGAAGCGACGGGTGCGATAGGGGATGAGGTTGGCGGCGAACCGGTGGACATCGCGATTGCGCTCGAGCAGTGTCCAGTCCAGCCAGCTGGTCTCGTTGTCCTGGCAGTAGGCGTTGTTGTTTCCGAACTGGGTCCGGCGCATTTCGTCACCCATCAAGATCATCGGCAAACCGGCCGCCATCAGGGTCAACGTCAAGAAGTTCTTGATCTGCCGGGTGCGCAACGCCTCGACGTCCACGTCGTCGGTGGGGCCCTCGATCCCACAATTCCAGCTGAGGTTGTCGTTCGACCCGTCGCGGTTGTCCTCGCGATTGGCCTCGTTGTGCTTCCGGTCGTAGGACACCAGGTCGTTGAGGGTGAAGCCGTCGTGTGACGTGACGAAGTTGACGCTCTTCTCCGCCTCGCGCTGATGGCGGCCGTAGATGTCGGGGCTGCCCAAGAGGCGCGCGGCAAGACCGCGCACGGTCCCGCGGTCGCCCTTGACGAACCGCCGCACATCGTCGCGGAACTGCCCGTTCCACTCCACCCAGGAGTCGCCGATGAAGCTCCCGACCTGATAGAGCCCGGCGGCATCCCAGGCCTCGGCGATCAGCTTGGTGCCGGCCAGTGTGGGATCGGTTTCGACATCCCACAACACGGGCGGGCTGGAGCGGGGATGGCCGCTCTCGTCACGGGCCAGGATCGAGGCCAGATCGAAACGGAACCCGTCGACGTGCATGTCCGCGACCCAGTGGCGCAGGCTGTCCAGAATCATCCGGCGCACGATCGACTGGTTGCCGTTGAGCGTGTTGCCACACCCGGTGTAGTCGGCGTAACGCGATTTGTCCTGCTGCAGAATGTAGTAGAAGTCGTTGGCCAGGCCCCGATAGCAGAACGTCGGACCGTCGTGTGCGCCTTCACTGGTGTGGTTGAACACCACGTCGAGGATGACTTCGATGCCGGCACGGTGCAGCGCCTTGACCATGTCCCGAAACTCATCGATCACCGCCAACGCGCCACCTCTGGATGCATACGCGTGATGCGGCGCGAAGAACGAAACCGGCTGATAACCCCAGTAATTCACCAATCCTTGCGGAGCGTCGTGCGGGTCGTACTGGAATACCGGCAGCAACTCGACGGCATTGATGCCCAACTGTTCGAGGTAGGGGATCTTGTCGACCAGGCCCGCGAAGGTCCCGCGTCTGTCCGCGCCGACGCCGGAGCTGGGATGCCGGGTGAATCCGCGCACGTGCATCTCGTAGATCACTGTTTCAGAAGCCGGGCGGCGCAGCGGCGCATCGCCTTCCCAGTCATACGTGCTCAGATCCGCCACCACGCTCTTCATCGCCGTCGCGGCGTTGTCGCCCGGGCGGACCGCGGCGTCGCGGTCGTATGCCGCGGGCACGTCGACCGCGACCCCGTACGGATCGAGGAGCACCTTGTCGGCGTCGAACCGGAGGCCGCGCTCGGGCGCAAACGGGCCGTGCGCGCGATACGCGTACACCTGACCCGGACCCACATCCGGAATGAAGGTGTGCCAGTAGTGATAGGTCCGGTTGCGGTTCGGATCGAGGGTGATCACCCGGTCGGGTTCGGTCGACTGCTCGCCGGGGAACAGCAAGAGGTCGATCTGCGTCGCATCCTTCGAGAACACGCTGAAGTTGACCCCGCCCGCGCGCACGGTCGCTCCGAGTGGGGCGCTCTCGCCCGCAGTCGGTCCGCGCATCTCAGCATCCGATCGGTATGGAACCGGAGGGTGGGTGGCGTCGGCACCGTCGGAGCCGGCGGGGTGTCACGTCTGGCCCGTGATCCACTGCCTGGCGGCGTCGACCTGCCCGGCGGGGAAGTGCTTGATCTCTGCAGACACGAAGTGAGCTGCCAGATGCTCTGCGAGGTCTCCCAGCGCCGAGTCGGTCACGACGGCGACCTTCTTGACGTGTTTGTGGTGATCTCGAACAAAGCGGAAGTGCGAGACCATCGAGCCGAAGTTCTGCCAGCCGGGGAAGGACTGGACGTCGAGAATGAGGCCGGCGAGGTCGCCGTGGGCCTCGATCTGCGGGTCGACCTGCCTGGCGAGTTCGGCGAAGTCGTCCTCGCCGAGCGCCGATTGTGGTCGCACGAGCAGGATGGAGTGCGCGGCGTCGAGGTCATGTTCGATCATGTTCTGCTCCTTGCTCGGCCGATTCATCGGGCGAAGTCATCGATAGCGTGTGCGTCGGGCATCGGCGCTGGCTAGGGAAGAAGGTCACCTTTGTGGCTGCCGGACCCAAGCGTTACTGCAGGAGTTGATGGTGGGCGCTGCTGCATAACAATCCGCTTGCGACCGATAACGATTGGGATTGGCTCGGTTGGTTCGGCCGGAACCGGCATTACCTTCCCTCTGTGAAGCTGGGTCGACTCGGCGCTCTCGGTACCGCCTGGGTACTGATCGCCACCGCGGTCGCCACGCCCGCTGGCGCCGATCCGGAACCGGTCCCTTCCGATGAAGTCCCGGTGCAGGCGGACTTCACCTCCGGCCCGACGATGCGGGTCGACCACGCCGCTGCGGCGGGTCTGCCGGGCCCGGACGCGGTTGTCGAATCCGCTCCGCCCGCAACGACGACAGCTCCCGACGGGTGGACGCTGACGGTCGGCGCACGGGATGAGGTACTGCGCAACGTCAACCCGTTGACCACTGCGTTGTCCTCTCGGGACTACGAAGTCAGCGGCGTGTTCACCGGCTCGCTACGGGGACCCGACGGTGGCGAGCCCCCACGCGGAACGCTCGAGGTTGGCTATCAGATCGGTTGTGGCATCGACATGAGCACCTCGCCGGGCGTC
The DNA here is from genome assembly GCF_019710635.1 of Mycolicibacterium xanthum. Classification (GTDB taxonomy): domain Bacteria; phylum Actinomycetota; class Actinomycetes; order Mycobacteriales; family Mycobacteriaceae; genus Mycobacterium; species Mycobacterium xanthum. The sequence continues at coordinate 108,759 of NZ_JAIFZS010000022.1, read as the reverse complement.
ACGCTGACCGGCGCCGCTGGCATCACACCGTCGCTTGGCCTCGGTGGCATCGAATCCGTGTCACCGTTGCCCGAAATCCTGAATCCGATCGTGTTGGCGCCGGTGACCGGGGGTATCGCCATCGGTCTGAAGCCCGGCATCGTCAACATCGTGCCCGTGGCCCAGAAGGAGTTCAGGGGGCCGGACCCGTGGGTGTCGGTCAGCGGCTTCCGCGTGAAAATCGACGGTTGCGTGGGAGAGTCGTTCATCCGTTCATACGCCGTACTGACCCGCTCGACCGATCAGTCCGACTCCATCCAGGGGTACTACGGCACCGTCAAGAAGGTCTGAGAGCCGTCACGGCGCACGCCCACCACGGCGGCGGGTTCCAGTGCCCCAGCAGCCTCGCGACGGGCGGCACCCACGGCACGACGAAGGAGAACACCAACTCGACGCCCACAGCGATAAGCAGCCACCGGTTGGCCGTGTCGGTCCGCCTCGGGACCAGGCTTCCGCCCGCGGATTCGACGTTCATCGCCGAAGTCGCCCGGCAGGCGACCGGAAACGGGGTCTTGTTCGCGGCCTTCCAGGCGTGCAGTGCCCTGCTGCTGCTGGATCTGGCTTCTGCGGGGACGGCCCCGCGGTGTGGCCGGTGCCGGCGCCCAGTGAGCGGGGTGCCGCTCGCACGGGCACAGACCTCTCACGCAATCTGCAGGACGGCCACCCGGGTGGTGTAACCACTGAACTGGCTGTAGGTGCGGGTGGTGATCACGGCGCGGCTTCCGTCAGCGGTGATCGCCGGGCCCGACGGGGGACCGGCGAAAGTCGCGGTGCCGATCTGGGCGCCGGTGGCGAGGTCGATCAGTGCCACCGATGTGGTTCCGGACGCCAAGTCGAACGCGCTGATCAGGGCTCGTGTCCCGGTCCCGTTCAACAGCGGCCACAGCGAGACTCCGGAGACGGCGACGGTGGCACCGGTCTGGGTGCCGGTGGCGGTGTCGATCGTTGCGATGCGGGTGAGTGGTCCGTCGTTGGTCACGATGACGACCCGGTCGCCACCAGCGTTCAGCAACACTGAACTGCCCCGGGGGAGGCCGGGAATCGTGATGGTGGCGCCGGTCTGGGTTCCGGTCGCCACGTCTATCACCGCCACTTGCGTGTGGTCGGAAAGGTATGTGGTCACCACCGCCCGGCTACCGTCGGCGGTCAGTGTCGGCCAGACCGGCGTTCCGGTGAGCGCCGTGGTGGTGCCGATCTGGGCGCCGGTCGCAGGATCTAGCACCGTTATCCACGTGTTGCCGCCGAACGCGGCATCGGTGGTGGCCACCCGGACGACGCGGGTGCCATCGGGGCTCACCAGCGGAGTGCCCGGGAAAGACGAGCCTTCGAGAACGACGGTGGCGCCCGACTGGGTCCCGGTAGCCGTCTCGATGACCACCGTCCTTTCGGTGGTGACACCGGTGTCCAGGTCGAAGGCGCCGGTGGTGATCACCGCATGCGCCCCGTCGGCGGTCAGCCGCTGCAACAGCGGTGAGTACGGGCGGCCCGCCACGGTGGTGACCGCGCCGATCTGAGCACCCGACGCCGTGTCGATCACCGCTATGTGGGCAGTGTCCATCTGGGCCGCAGAGTCATAGGTCTCGGTGACGATCACCGCGCGGTACGCGCCGTCGGCGGCGAGCAGTGTCGTCGGGCCGCCGTCGACGGTCACCCCGGCGCCGACCGGTGTGCCCGTCCCGCTGTCGATGACGGTGACATGGGTGGCAGCGGTGTTGGTCTGGGGATCGTTGCCATGGGTGACGATCAGCGCGCGGGAACCGTCGGCGCTGAATTGCGGCCACACCGACGCGCCGGCCAGCGCGATCGTGTTCCCGGCCTGGGTTCCGGTGGCGATGTCGACGACGGCCACCCGGGTTATGCCCGCCCCCTCCGCGACGAGCAGTGCGCGGCTGCCGTCGGGGCTCAATGGTGTTGTATCGGTGACGGTTCCGGCCACGCTGACGGTGTCGCCGATCTGTTTTCCGGTCGCCGTGTCGATCACGGTCATGCGTACGGCATTGGTGGCCGGGTCGTAAATGGTGGGGTAGGTGGTGACCACGGCCCGGGTGCCACCGGTGTTGAGCGATGTGTCCCACGGCTCGCCGCCGGCGAGCACGGTGTCGCCGACCAGGGCTGCGGTCCGGGTGTCGATGACCGTTACCCGGGTGTTGGTTTCGCGGGTCCACCAGTTGTTCGTCTTCGTGGTGATGACGGCACGGGTGCCGTCGGGGCTGATCAGCGGATCGCTCGTCGGGGTACCGGATAGCCGCACGGTTGCGCCGACGCGCGCACCGGTGGTGGTGTCGACGATCGACACGCGGGTAGTGGTGCCGGTCAGCCAGCTGGTCTTGGAGGTGGTGATCACCGCGCGGGTGCCGTCGGCGGTGAGCAGGGGCTCACCGGTCGGGGTCCCGCTGATGCTGACCGTGTCACCCCTTCGGGCCCCGGTGGCGGTGTCGACGACGGCGACCCGCGTCGTCGTGCCGCTGAACCAGCTCGTCGACGAGGCGGTGACGATCGCGCGGGTGCCGTCGGGAGTCAGTGAGGCCGAACCGAATACGTAACCGGTGAGGGTTCCCTTGACGGTGGTCTCGCCGACGACGATCGGGGCCGGCGCCGCCGGCTCCGCCGTTGCCACCAGCGTGTCCGCTGACAGAGGCGACGGGGTGATGTCGACAGGTTCGGAGCTGTCCGCGGTCTCGGCGACGGTGGTGTCCGCGGAGCCACCGAGCTCCCGGCGCGCCGCCGCCGCCATCACCCACATCACCGGTGCATCCGCCGAACCGCCGGGATCGTCGTCCGATGGTTCCTCGGGCGGCGCCGGCGATTCGGGTGCAGTGCTCACCGACACCGCGGCCGTCGTGTCGTCGTCATCGACCTCTTTCAGCAGGTCGTCTGAGGAGGCATCGGATTCCTCGGCAGCGTCGGCATCCGGTGAGTCCCCGTCGTCGGGTGCCGTCGGATCCTCCTTCGTGGCGTCCGGTTCCGAACGGTCCGCGGAGATCCGTGCTGACGAACCCGACGGCGAGGAGTCGTCGGATGACGTCGAGCTCGCGGTCGAGGACTCCGACGAGCTGCCGCCCGTCGTGTCGTCCGCCCACGCGGTTGGGGCCGCCAACGACAGTCCAACGCCGACGCCGACGGCTACCGCGAATTCGCCGGCGCGACCCGCTATCCGTCCAGCCTTCATGGCGTGCCTCCCCGAGTCCGCCCCCTTGATGGAAAGGATCGCTCATCACGCGCCAAATCAGTGCAGTAGTGCGCTACTGCATTTTGTTTTCGCGGGTGGCAGTGATCGGGGCTCGGGGGTGGACTGCCCCAGGACGACCCCCCGGGTGTGGCCGGTGTGGCCGGTGCGGGGGCTCAGTGACCGGGCTGACCGGTCCCGCCGAACCGCCGCTCGTGACGCACGCTCTTGCTCAGCGCGTCGACGGCCAGCAGGATCGGCATCGACACCAGCGCCACGGCCCACCCCCACAGCGGCGGTTTCCAGTGCCCCAGCAGCCTCGCGACGGGCGGCACCCACAGCACCACGAAGGAGAACACCAGCTCGAGCGCTCGGGCTGATGGCGGGCCGTCCGACTTGTCCCGGCAATGCTCTGTGGCTGAATTCTGGCGCGCGAGCCCCGTCGGGGGTTGAACCGTGCCGGTGGCAGTGGGACAGTCGAGGGCTATGGCAGGGATGCTCGACGCCGACTATCAGGCCATGCTGCGAGCCCTCGGAGCGGCACAGCCACCGGTGGAAGCCGGTGGTGAGCCGGCCTGGGCACCGACCGCCGGCGAGGTCGCCGATCTGCTGGAGCGCGACCGTCCGGTCCACCCGGCGGGCCGCCGGACGGCGGAGGGGCCGCCGTTGCCGGCTGATGCGGTGCGGCTGATGGACTTCGAGTTGCCGGATCTTCGTCGGTTGTCCGGGTAGCCGCCGAAACACCGCGTTTCGCCACTTCGCCGTTGGCGATCGTGGACGGTGTGTTCGGTGAAGCATGCCGACCGGCGCTGTGCGACAATTCTGGCGTTCACCGCCGGCGCGATCCGTGGGGGCCGCGATTCCGCTCGGTCGACTCTCGCATCGAGACGGGTTCCGGATGACGGTCGTCGGTTGCCACCCGAAATCCTGGAGTTTGCATGCCCGCCAACAATTCCGACGATTCCCGCGCAGGCGGATCCCGATGGGGGTCGGTGCTGACCTGGATCGGGGGCGGTGAGCGGCGCGAGCTCGACGAGCCGCGCCAGCGATCCGTCCATGCGATCGGCGGGGCCGTGGTGCTCGTCGGCGCGCTGCTGGCGGCGTCTGTCGTGACGCTGGCCGCCGCGGACGCGACCCAGTGGCCGGTGGCGGCGGCGCTCCCGGTCGGGCTCGGCGCAGGCGTGCTCGTCGGCGCGGTGAGTCGCGCGATCGCCGCCGGGCCGGTCACCGGGTGGGCCGGGGTGGCGGCACGAACGACGGTTGCGGTAGCCGTGGCGGCGGTGGTCGGCGAGCTCGCCGCGATGGTGCTGCTCGCCGGTTCGATCGACCGTCAACTGGACGAGCAGGCGGCGCGCAGCGCCCGGACGGCGCCCGCGGTGGTGGTGGCCGCGGACGACCTCGATCGCACCCGGCGGGCGCGCGGCGAACTCGACGCCGACGTGGAGCAGGCGCTGCGCGATCGCGATGACGCGATGGTGGTCGCCCGGTGCGAGTTCAACCCGTCGCCGGCCTGTCCACAGACCCACATCACCGGGGTGCCGGGCGCCGGACCCGAAACCCGGACCGCCGACGAATTCCTCGCCGATGCCCAGGGTCGGCTCGACGCCGCGGTCGCCCGGCGGGATCAGCGGGCACCGGTATTGGATGGGCAGATCGATGCCGGTGAAACGGCGCTGGCGCAGGCCAGGGACCGCGCGGTCGCGGCCGCCGATCGTGGCCCCGGCGCGCGGTGGACCGCGCTGAACGAGCTGACCCGGCATGACACCGCGAGCATGCTGGTGCGGGCGGGCTCGATCGGGTTCTTCGTGCTGCTGCTGATGCTGCCGTTGATCCTCAAGCAGTGGCGCGGTGAGACGGCGCACGACCGCCGCGCGGCGGGCCGTGCCGCGCGGGAACGGGCCGAGGTGGCGGCCGACACCGCGATCGCGGTGAAGCGTGCCGAGGTGCGTGCGGCGACCGAGATGTTGTGGGCCGAGCAGCAGTTGGTCAGCGCCCGGCTCGCCGTCGAGGCGCAGACCGAGATCGATCGCGAACAACACCGCCGTCGGGTGGAGCAGGCCCTCGAGGCACCGATCCCCGCCCGGTCGCAACGTCCGCACGGCCCGGTCGACGACGCCGGCCTCCCGCCCGCAGCAGAGGCCACGCCGCCGGTGGCCGAGCTGACCGCAGGCACCGATGCCACGGCGGACGACCGGCTGCCCGCGCCGGTGGAACCGGGCCGGCAGGAGCCACCCAGCTCGGGTGCTTCCACACTGGTGCCCAGCATCCCGGACATCACCAGGACCGCCGCGCGGTGGATACGCCCGTTCGTGCCGCCCATCGTCGCCAGCGCGATCGACACCACCACGAGGCCATTGCGCGCTACCCGACAGGTGGTGTCGGGGATCGTCGAGGAGGTCGAGGAGATGCATCTCACGCTCACACGGACGCGCAGGGTGACCGTGCATTCCGAGAGCGAGGAGATGTCGGTTGCGGGCGATCCGGCGACCGCCGACGTCGGCGTCGTCAGGCCCGGCACCGGTCACGAAGGCGGGGCGGGTGATCAGCACACACCGATCGGCCCGGGCGGACGCGGCCGGCTGGACCGATTGGACGCGCCGGATGCATCGCCGGAGCTGACGCATGGCGACCACCCGCGCGGGCTGGACGGACGGCGGGACCCGCGGCAGCTGCCGCCGGGGGAGTAGGGCCTACCGCGATCGAGCCAGCCGGAGCATGTCTGCGAATGTCATCGCGGCCAATCCACCGCCATCGCAGACGATGTCGGCACCGGTGAGATAGCCCGGCCGGTCGCTCGAGCAAAAGGCCAGCAACTCGGCGATCTCCGCGGGTTTGCCGAAGCGTTTGAGTGCGCCGAGCTGTGTCAGGGCGCCCGCCCCGGCGTCCTCTTCGAGTTTCCCCATCGGTGTGTCGAACGAGCCGGGAGACACCGAGACCACCCGCGCACCCTTGCCGCCGAACCGCCCGGCGATCGCTTTGCTGTACCAGATGACGAAGTTCTTGCTCAGGACATACGCCAGCTGGGGGCGCATCGTGCGGGGCAGCAGGTTGCACATCGACAACAGATCCGAGTGGAACCGGTCGACGTCGGTCAGTGAGTGCCGGTACCTGCGCGTCGGGGCGAGGGCCCCGGGGAGTTGGTGTCCGGCGACGGAGGAGACGTTGACGACGGCCATGCCGGCCTCGGCGATCTCGTAGAAGGCGTTGTTGACGAGGACCGTCCCGACGGCGTTGATCCGCAGGATCATCTCCGCCGATCCCATGCTGGGGCTGACGCCGGCGGTGTGCACGACCGAGGTGACCGTTCCCAGCTGCTGGGCGCGCTCAGCCAGCCTGCGCACCGACTGGCGATCGGTGATATCGCAAACGGCGGTTGTACATTCGACCCCGGCCGCGATCAGTTCGCATTCGGCGGCCTCGAGGCGCTCCCGGTCGAGGTCGCTGATGAGAACGGCGCGTTCCCGGCCGATGACGTGGGCGGTGGCCAACCCCATGCCGCCGGCCCCTCCCGTGATGACGGCGAGAGCAGACATTCCGGATTCATCCTCCGCTTCGGGTTGGTCCTTGGGCACCGTTCCGATCAGAACAGGCGCTCGACCTTGGCGGCGGCGTCGTCGCGGGCCGCACTCGACGGCAACGAGTTCAACGCTGCGGTCCAGAAGACTTTCAGCCTCGTCAATCGTGGCTGAGGTTGCTGCAATTCCTCGAGGAACTCGTTGAACGGCACGGATGCCTCTGCGTTCCCCGATGAATCGATCGCGTCGGCCACCTCTTTGATCGCAACGGCGATGTCGTCCTTCTGTTCGAGGATGACATGATTCAGCGCATTCATCAGCGACTGTCGATTCGTCATCGCCGCATTCGTGCCGACGTCGTCACCTTTCACCCTGCGTCTCCCCGCGCTCGAAGCAAAGCGACAGTTCCTGTCGTGCCACGACCATAGCCTGGATGGCGGTCGCCAATGCCGGGTTGGCGCCGGTTGAATCCGAGCCGCACCGATGGTTGGCGCATGCGGCGGTCGAGTGCCGTTCCAGGGACGTAAGGCCCTAGTGATTTCCGTCAAGCCGTTCCTAACGTCTGGCTATGGCAGCGCCCGAAACCGACGACATCGGCCGGCAGCGCACTGGCGGGTCGAGCCCAGTTCCGGCGCCTACCGGGCCGCCACATCGGTTTCTCCCGTTCCGGGCCGGTGCGAGAGTTCGTCGATGATGCGCTGGTGCCGTCGGGGCTGGTTGATCGGGCCGCAGGTCAAGGCGGAGCGTCAGGGGATGGCATCGTGATCGAAGGAATCGAAGGAGTGGAAGGGAAATGGCAGAGAACGATCTGACCGTGGTCATGCACCCGAGCGGAGTGCCGGTGAGCACACTGCCGGAGGCTTTTCAGCAGACCGCGGCGCTGCTACCGGACTCCGTCGCCATCCGCACCGTCGGTGACGGAGTCGTCATCACTTGGCGACAGTATGCCGATCGGGTCCGCACGATCGCGGCCGCGCTCGCAGGACTTGGCGTCGAACGCGGCGACACGGTCGGTCTCATGATGCGTAACCGTCCCGAATTCCACCTGGTCGACACCGCCGTCATGCATCTGGGTGCGATCCCGTTCTCGATCTACAACACCTCGGCCCCCGATCAGATCCGGTACCTGTTCGGCAATGCCGAGAACAGGATCGTGGTCGCCGAGAAGGACTTCCTGCCCGCGGTCAGGGCCGCCGGCGCCGACGTGGCGCATGTGATCGTCGTCGACGGCACCGCCGAGGGCTGCCTGGCCCTCGAAGAACTCGAGTCCAGTCCAAGCGCAGCGGATTTCGATTTCGACTCTGCGTGGCGTGCGGTCCGGCCGGACGACGTCGCAACGATCATCTACACATCGGGAACGACCGGCCCGCCGAAGGGTGTCGAGCTCACGCACGCCAATGTGATGGCCGAGTTCTCGGCGATCCTCGACGTCCTGGACCTTCGGCCGGACGATCGGATCGTTTCGTACCTGCCGCATGCGCACATCGCCGACCGGGTCACCGGTCACTACGGCAACATGGTGTTGGGGGTCCCGGTGACCGATGTCGCCGACCCGCGGGCAATCGCACAGGCGCTGCCGGATGTTCGTCCGACGGTGTGGCTCGGGGTGCCCCGGGTCTGGCACAAGGTCAGATCCGGGATCGAAACGACGCTTGCCGCCGAGCCGAGTCGAGCCAAGCGGCGGTTGGCGCGCTGGGCCATCGACACCGGGATCCGCGCCGCGCGCCAGACGTTGGCCGACAAGCCATTGTCGGCATCGCTCACCATCCGGCAAAGGGTCGCCGATCGCCTGGTGCTGGCCAAGGTGCGCGACGCTCTCGGCCTGGACCGGTTGCGTTGGGGAATCTCCGGTGCGGCAGCCATACCGGTCGAAACGCTGGAATTCTTCTGGGGTTTGGGCATTCCCGTCTACGAATTGTGGGGAATGTCGGAGAGCGTGGGTGGTGGCACCAACAACCGTCCGGGCGCGACCAAGCTCGGTTCGGTGGGGCGGGCGCAGCGTGGCGTCGAGATCACGGTGGCCGGCGACGGCGAATTGTGGATTCGCGGGCCGATCGTGATGCGGGGCTACCGGCATCAGCCGGAGAAGACCGCCGAAGCCGTCGACGCTGACGGCTGGTTGCATACCGGCGACATCGGCACCATCGACACCGAAGGTTTCGTCACGATCGTCGACCGTAAGAAGGAGCTGATCATCAACGAAGCCGGCAAGAATCTGTCCCCCACCAACATCGAGATGGCCGTTCAGGCCGCGTCTCCGTTGATCGACCAGGTGGTGGCGATCGGTGACGGGCGACCGTACGTGACGGCACTCATCGTGCTCGATCGGGAGGCGGCCGGCGCGCAGGCGGCCGCGGCCGGCCTGGCCGATGCCTCGGCGGCCGCTTTTGCGCAATCCGACGAGGCGGGGGACATGATCAGGGCCGCCGTCGTCGAGGGGAACTCCAAGCTTTCCCGCGTCGAGCAGATCAAGCGGTTCTACATCGTCGGTACCCCGTGGGATCCGGGCGGCGACGAACTCACCCCGACGATGAAACTCAAACGCAGGCCGATCGCCGAGAAATATTCGGCAGAGATCGACAAGCTCTACGCCACGACTCCAGCGCCGGACGTCATCGAGGCGTCCACTCCAGAGTGACCGTGATCGTTGTTCACCCGCCCCCGGCTACGATCACTTCCCAGGACCATGAGCATCACGAACCCGTTGCGGCACCCCTTCCGGGTACCGCGCGTCGAAAAGCCCCGGGCCGAAGGCCGTTTCTATCTGCCCGGTGGCCGCCGTCTGGGATACGCCGAGTTCGGCGACCCGGCCGGGGCGCCGGTGTTGTGGTTCCACGGCACACCCGGTGGGCGCCGCCAGTTGCCGTTGCTGGGCCGTCGTGCCGCGGAGAAGTTGGGCCTGCGTGTGGTCGTCGTGGGGCGGCCGGGTTCGGGGTTGTCCGACCCGCACCCTTACCGGGCGGTGGCCGACTGGGCCACGGACGTGGCACACGTCGCCGAGGCCCTCGGCGCCCAGCGGCTCGGTGTGGTCGGGTTGTCCGGCGGCGGACCGTACGCCCTGGCGTGTGCCGCGGTGCCGCCGCTGAGCACCCGGGTGGCGGCGGTGGCGGTGTTGGGGGGTGTCGTCCCGTCGGTCGGGCCGGATGCGCTGGCCACCGGTGTCATCGATCTGTCCCGCCGCGTCACGCCGGCGCTGGGTGCGCTGCGCCAGCCCCTGGCCGGGGTGGTGTCGACGCTTGCGGTGCCGGCCATCCCGTTCGCGCACTGGATCGCCCAGGCCTACGCGAGCACCACCCCCGAATCCGACCGGCGGGTTCTCGCCGATCCGGAGATGGAAGGCATGTTCATCGACGACCTCGTGCTGCTCGCCAGGGGCGGTTTCCAGGCCATCGTCGACGACGCCCGCCTCTTCGGACGCGACTGGGGTTTTCGGCTCGCCGATGTTGCGGCACCGGTGCGGTGGTGGCACGGCGACGCCGACCACATCGTGCCGCTGCGCGACGCGCAGGAAGCGGTCGCGCGGCTCGCCGATGCCGAGCTCGTGGTTCGCCCGCAGGAGAGCCACCTCGGCGGCTTCGCCACTGCCGACGAGATCCTCACGTTCATCCGTTCGCAACTTTGAGCGTCGGCGGGGACCTGGGTCAACCGTGGTCGTCGAGACCATAGGCGGCGGCCTCGTCGAAGCTCATCGCGCCGCCTTCGCGGCGCGCGGCGTCGAACTGTTCGTCGCCGAGCGCTTCGCGGGCCCGGTGCTCGCATTCGGTGTGCAGGTCGCGCAGGCGCGGAAGTGGAAGCGGGACACTGCCCACCGTAGTGGCGACGGCGTCGGCGGCCCCCATCATCACCGCGGCGGCTCGCGGGTCGTTCCGCTGTGCGGCGATCCATGCCAAGCCCTCCAGGCAGCCCGCGGCGTTGCGTCGATCATCGATCAGTCGCGCAAACCGGAGGCCTTCCCGGAGCAGCGGCTCCGCCCGGTCGGACTGGCCGTGCTGAAGCCAACGGATCCCCAACTCCCACAGCGCATATGATCGATAAATCTGTTCGCCGTGAGAGGTCGCGAGTGCGAGCGCCTTCTCCTGCCAACTCAGCGCACACTCGGTGTCCCCCGCGAATTCCAGGGCCCAGCCGAGCAGCAGCATCGCATTGAGCTGCATATTGGGATCGTCGCTGTCCCGCAGCGACTCCTCCAGGTTGGTGGCGGCCCGTTGGAAATCGCCACTCATGATCGCGGTGATACCGTCGGCCATCGCCACACCTGCGTGGGCGACCGGATCATCGGTCTGCGCTGCGAGCTCCCGGGCCTCCGCCGCTCGTGCCGCACCCGCCGATATGTCGCCGTAGAGCGGCATGATCAGCGCGGAGCTGAAAAGTGCCTGCACCCGATCGCGGGTGGGTTCGCGCGGCGCACGCGCCAACGCGCGGTCCGTCCAGTGGCGGGCTTCGCGTAGCATGCCGCGGCACAGCCAAAACGGATGCAGCGCAGCGACGATCGCCAGTGCCGCCGTGCCGTCGTCTTCGGACAGGCTGAACTCCAGCGCCTCCCGGATGTTCGGCATCTCCCGCTGGATACGCGCAAGGAAGTCGAGTTGGCGCGGACCGAACCACGAGTCGAAGGCGTCTCGCGCCAGCCGTCGGTACCAGTCGGCGTGTCGCTGCCGCAACTGCCGGTACTCGTCATCCCGCTCGAACCGCAGTCGGCCGTACTCCCGCAGCATTTCGAGCATTCGGAACCGGACACCGTCGTTCGATCGGGCACCGTCGTTCGATCGGGCACCGTCGTGGGATTCGATGCGGATCAGGATCGACTTGTCGACCAGCGAGGTGAGCAGGTCCAGGAACTCGTCGTCGGGGATGTCGACACCGCAAACCTGTTGCGCCGCTTCCAGGTCGAAGGTGCCGGCGAAGACCGACAGCTTTCCCCACAGTCGCTGTTCGGCCTCGGTACACAGGTCGTAGCTCCACTCGACCGTCCAGCTCAGCTTCTGCTGCCGCCGGGGAGCCCCGCGGCTGCCGCGCGTCAGCAGTTGGTAGCGGTCGGCGAGCCTTTTCAGCAGTTGGTCGAGGGACATGGCACGAAGCCGTGCCGCGGCGAGTTCGATCGCCAACGGCAGTCCCTCCAGCCGGGACACGATGCTCGCGACCATCGCCTTGTTCGCCTCGGTGAGGTGGAAGTCCCGCACCGCGGCGACGGCCCGGTCGCAGAACAACGCAACGGCATCGAACTGGCCCAGTGAATCGAGTGTGGGTATGTCGTCGGTATCGGGATAGCCGAGCGGGGTGATCACGTCGACGGTTTCGCCGTACACGCCCAGACGCTCGCGGCTGGTGGCCAGGATCCGCAGGTCCGGGCAATCGCCCAGCAGTTCTTCGGCCAGCCGCGCGACATCGTCGATCAGTTGTTCACAGTTGTCGAGCACCAGGAGCAGCCGGCGCGAAGCCAGGAAGTCGACGAGCACATCATGCAGTGATCTGCCCGCCTCGTCACGCAGGCCCAGTCCCGTCGCCACCACGTCGACGAGTAACGAGCCGTCGTGGAGTTCACCGAGCTCGACCACCCGGACGTCGTCAGTGGACTCTCGTTGGACCTCGGCTGCGACGCGCCGTGCGAGCCGGGTCTTGCCGACCCCGCCGAGCCCGACCAGCGTCACCAACCGGGAACGCGCCAACAGCTCTCGCACCTCGTGCAACTCGGTGTCGCGCCCGACGAAACTGGTCAGCTCGGCCGGAAGGCCGCCGTGGCTGCGCGGGGCCCGCGTGGTGTCTCTGCCCGCGCGCGGCTCAGCCGTGGATCCCTCTCCCGCGCCGCGCGAGGCCATCGCGTCGACCGGGAACCGGTGCGCCGATTGCACACGCTGAAGTTCCTCCCCCAGCGCGACGGCGGACGGGCGCTCGGCGGGCTCGCGGGACATCGCCTTCTCGACAACGGCCGCGATGTCCGCGGGGATGCCGCGCTCGCCCAGCTGGGGCAGTGGATCGCTGGTGATTCGCAGGAACTGGGCGACGATCTGTTCCCCGGAGCGGCGTTCGAACGCCGCATGACCGGTCAGCATGGCGAACAAGGTGGCGCCCAGCCCGTAGACGTCGGAAGCCTCGGTGGGCGGATCGCCGGACACGATCTCGGGGGCGGTGAACGCCGGTGACCCGGTGATGGCGCCCGACGAAGTCTGGAATCCCCCGGTGATGTGTGCGATTCCGAAATCGCTCAGCGCCGGCTCGCCGTAGTCGGTCAGCAGGATGTTCGCCGGTTTGATGTCGCGGTGCAGAACGCCCAGTCGGTGCGCCGCGTCCAGCGCACCGGCCATCTTCACCCCGACCCGCAGGGCCTCGTCGAGAGGCAGCAGCCCCAGCTGTTTGATCCTGTCCTCGACCGACCCCTGGGGGTGGTACTGCATCACCAGGTAGGGGTGGCCGCTGGCGGTCTCGCCGACCTCCAGGATCCCGACGATATTGGGGTGACCCGTCAACTTCGCCATCGCGTGCTGTTCGCGCAGGAACCGTTCCCGGTCCTCCTGCAGGTCAGCGGTCAGCACCTTGACCGCGACGACACGGTCCAGCGCGACCTGGGTGCAGCGGAACACGATGCCGAAGCCGCCGCGGCCGATCTCTTCGGCGTCGGCGAAACCGGCGGCGCTCAGTTCGGTGGCGACGGCGGATCCGCCGGCGCTCGGTTCGTCGGCGACGGCGGATCCGGCGTCGCGCTGCGTCGGAAGGGGATCGCTGTTCATGCTGCCCTCAGCGCGAGCATAAGCCTTCTCGGCGGTTTGCCTCGACGTTTGTGACATGCCTGGTCACGCGCCGACGAGATGGGCTTTCGGGTCCTTGCGCCGCGAGGGTGTGTGGAACGGTGAACTCACGGCGATCACCCTAGGACCGGAAAACGGCGCTGGGCGGCCAAATCGTCCATCGCGGACTGCATCACCCCGCGGACGTAGGTGTCGACCTCGGCGACGTCGGGATTCTTGCCGAACCGGGCGGTGATGTCGATCGACTCCAGCACCTGGGTGACGATCTTGGAGGGCAGCGGCAGGTTGTAGCCCCCCACGGTCAGCCCCAGTGGGAAACCAAACGAGATCGGCACCTGTTCGATACGGGTCAGGCGTTTGATGAAGCCGAGCCGCTTGGCCAGCCCGGTGCCGCGGGTCAGGAAGAGCTGGGTTTCCTGGCCGCCGATCGATACGACCGGCACCATCGGGACGCCGGCCTCGATGGCCGTGGCGACATAGCCTGTCCGACCGCTGAAATCGATGGTGGTCTGCTGGCTGGTGGGCCGCATCGCATCGTTGTCGCCGCCGGGGAAGACGATGACCACCGCGCCCGACCGGAGCGCTTTCACGGCGTTGTCGCGGTTGGCGCGGAGCAGGCCCACCCGTGCCATGACACCCGCCAACCGCCCGTTGAACAGGATGTCATGGCCCAACGTGTAGATCGGGCGGTCGTCGCCGAACGTTTCGAAGAACTCCCGCCAGATGACCGGTACGTCCGCCGCGAACGGGCCGCCGGAGTGGTTCGACACGATCAGCGCCCCGCCGGGCGGCACCCGGTCCATATCACGCACCTCCGACCGGAACCAGAGCTTGAAGAGCGGTTCGCCCACAGAGAGCATGCGGCGAATCAGGGCGGGGTCCCACTCTCCGGTGAAGTCTCCCGGGCCGGCGCAGACGTGCTCGTTATCGGTCAACGCGAAACCTCCTGTACCCGGCCGGGGCGCACCCCTGCTGGAAATCGCTGCGACGCACCGCGCCGCAGCGGCCGAATCAACGCACCCGTAGGTGAAGTGCGTCACATAAGCTAGCTTAGTATGAGACACAGCACACCCAGTGTGTCTCATGCAGGCGGGTCCCGTGCCGGTACCTCGTCGGGGAGGGAAGACCTATGGGGATCGATATCAATCCGACGGCCTGCCTGTTGGCGTTCGGTGAATCGTGTGCAGCTGTGCCGGTGGTGGGCAAGCGCATAGAACCGATCGTCTCGCTGTCGGCGATGGCGCTGTGGGGCCTCCGGGTGGCACCCGAGATGTTGTCCTACCTGGTGCAGAACAGGTTGCCCTCGGGTGAGCCGAAGCCACGCCGGGAAGACCTGGAGCCGGCACACGAGGTCAGTGCGGCGGCGCTGCGAGGCCTGGTGTCGCCGCAGCGGCTGAACATCGACTGGCCCGCTCCCGACCGGCTTCCCCCGGTGGTAAGGCACGCCAGGAGCCGGCAGCAATACCTGCACCGATCGTCGGTCAGCTACGGCCCCGCACCGGGACAGCTGCTGGAGATCTGGCGGCGAGAAGACCTGCCGGCGCAGCCGGCGCCGGTCGTGGTCTTCGTGCCGGGCGGCGGATGGGTGCACGGCAAGAGGATGCTGCAGGGCTATGCGCTGATGTCGCACCTGGCCGAACAGGGCTGGATCTGCCTGTCGATCGACTACCGGGTTTCCCCGCAGCACCGCTGGCCGCGGCATGTCGCCGATGTCAAGGCCGCCGTTGCCTGGGCTCGTGCCAACATCGCCGAGTTCGGTGGCAACCCGGACTTCGTCGCCGTGGCGGGGTGTTCCGCCGGCGGGCATCTGGCCGCGCTCGCCGGTCTGACCCACGATGACTCCGACTTCCACGACGAGTTGCCCGCCGGCGCGGACACCACCGTCGATGCCGTGGTGGGCATCTACGGGCGCTACGACTGGGTCGACCGGTCGACCCCGGAACGTGACCGGTTCGTCGAATTCCTCGAAAACGTCGTCATCCGCAAGCGGCAAGCGGAGCACCCGCACATCTTCCACAACGCGTCGCCGATCACCCGGGTGCGACCCGACGCCCCGCCGTTCCTGGTCGTGCACGGCAGCGACGACACGGTGATCCCGGTCGCTCAGGCCCGCGATTTCGTCGGAAGTCTGCGTGCGGTGTCGCGGTCGCCGGTCGGCTATCTGGAAGTGCCCGGCGCCCAGCATGGTTTCGACCTCGCCGACGGCGCCTGCACCGCCTCGGTGGTGACGGCGATCCGCCTGTTCCTCGACGAGGTTCACGACAACGCCGTGACGTCACGCGCAGGCGATTACCAGATCGCGAAAGGGATGTAGCCGCTTCACCCCAGGATCGGGAAGCGCCGCTGGGCGGCCAACTCGTCCAACGCGGACTGCATGACCTCGCGAACGTACTGGTCGACCTCCGCGATATCGGGGCTCTTGCCGAACTGTGCGGTGATGTCGATCGGGTCCAGCACCCGGGTGATGATCTTCGAGGGCAACGGCAGGTTCCCCGTCCCCACGCTCAGCCCGAACGGGAAGCCGAACGAGACCGGCAATTGCTCGAGGCGCACCAGGCGGTTGAGTCCCAGCACCTTGGCCAGCCAGGTGCCGCGGGTCAGGTACAGCTGAGTCTCCTGTCCGCCGATCTGCACGGCGGGCACGATCGGCACACCGGCCTCGATCGCCATCGAGACGTAGCCGGTGTGGCCGGCGAAGTCGATGACGTTCTGTTCCCAGGTCGGCCGCGCCGCATCGTGGGCCGCGCCGGGGAAGACCATGACGGCGGCACCGGAACGCAGCGCCTTGTTGGCATTGTCGCGACTGGCGCGGAGCATGCCCATCCGACTCAACCGCTCAGCGGCCGGCGTCCGGAACAGGATGTCGTGGCCGAGGGTGTAGAACCGACGCTCGTAGCCGAACTTCTCGAAGAAGGCGACCCAGAGGATCGGCGCGTCCCAGGCGAACGGGAGGCCGGAATGATTTGACACGATCAGCGCTCCGCCCGAGGGAAAGGTCTCGAGACCGCGCACTTCGAAGCGGAACCACCGCTTGAAGAACGGACGCGCGATCGACACCATCCGTTGCATGGTGTCGGCGTTCCACTCTCCGGTGAAGTCCCCCGGCAGGGGGGCGGTTTGATCCGTGGTGTTCAACGTGGGCCTCCCCATTGCCGGCCGTGATGCGGCACGAATCCGAAAGCCCGACCGGCGGCAACTCGACGTGGATTGCGGCGATTTCCGATAGCTTAGTGTGAGCCGCATCACGCATGGCGTGCTTTGTGCAGGCTGGCCGGAACTCCCCGGCCAGGGCCGGGGAGGACGACACCGATGGGACCGAACCGACTGCCCGACACCGATAACACGCTGTCGGGCAGTGACACGACTTTCATACTCGACGAACCGATCGAGCCACAGCACACCCTGAAGATCGCGGTGTTCGACGAGGCTTCGAGCCGGGACTTCGAGTTCGAGCGTATGAGCGAGACGCTCGCCGGAGCGGTCGAGCTGCTTCCCCAGATGCGGTGGCGGGCGAGGCCGATGCTTTTCGGGCTGAGCCGGCCGGTGTGGATCACCGACCCGGATTTCGACGTGCGAAACCACCTTCGGCACGCCCGCCTGCCCGAACCGGGCAGCAAGACGCAGTTGTGCCGGATGATCAGCGAGGTCGCCAGCGATCCGGTACGGCCGGGTCAGCCGCCGTGGGAACTGTGGTTCCTGGAAGGCTATGAGGGCGGCAAGGTCGTCGCGGTGCTCAAGATGAACCATGCGCTGGCCGACGGCGGAAGGTTCGTCGAGCTGCTCGACTATCTGTCGCACCCAGGTCCCGACGAAGCGACCGTTGCACCGCCGATCCCGCATCCCCCCGAGGTGCTGAGCGGTACCGATGCGCTGCGGAGCGGCGTTCGCGAGCTGTGGCACCAGATCGGGCACGAGGTGCCACGGCGGATACGTGCCATCCGGGCGGGCCACGCGTCTGCGGGCGGGCGCCCGGCGGCTCCGCGCCCACCGTCGATGTTGCGTGACCAGCCGAAGCTGCCGTGGCGCGGCCCGTTGACGCCCGGCCGATCCTTCTCGTGGGTGTCGGTGCCCCTTGATGAGGTCAAAGAGATGGCAAAGGCCGTTTCCGGGACCGTGAACGCCGTCATCTTCGCCATCGCCGCCGGAGCGGTTCGCGAGTACCTCATCGAGGCCGGTATACCGACCGACCGTCCGGTGGTCGCCAACGCCGCGGCCAAGGTGTTCCGGCAGGACGACACCCGGCTGTGGGGCACCGCGGCGACGAATCGAACGTTCTCGCTCCCAACCCACCTCGCGGACCCGGTGGAACGCCTGCGTGCGGCGACCGTGCAGACCAAAGCGGTGCGGGCCAGCGTGGATGCCCGCCCTGTGCAACGGGAGGAATGGTTCGACCTCGCCCCACCCCTGCTGCTGCGGCCGATGCTCAGATTCACCCGCCTGATGGGTCAGCGGGTGCACGGGGCAGTGATCGTCTCGAACGTCAGGGGCCCGGGGGAGAAGCGCTACTTCGGCGGGATGGGAGTCGAGAACTTCATCTCGTGCGGCCATTTGAAATATGCGGCCGGTGTCAACATCACCGTCTGGAGCTACGCCGACCAACTCAATTTCGCGGTGTACGGCTGCTCCCGAACTCTGTCCAATGCCGAGGTGTTCACCCGGCGAATCCAGTCGGCATTCGAGGAGCTACGGGAAGCCACGGGCGTTTCGCCGAAGAGCGCCGGCGGCGGGACCGAGGCGGGCGGATCGTCCGCGACGGAGTCGCGGACGGCAGACGGACGGCTTCACACCTGAGATGACGGCGGTCATCGACGAGGACGCCGGAACCCGACGCCGACCTGATGTTGAGCGTGAAAGCTACTGTCTCACAGGATCGTTCATGCGATCCTGCGGTGAGTTGATTTCCGATTTGCTATTTCGGCCCGTGCCGACGTACGTTTTTCGGCGGCCCAGAATCGTTCCGGAAAGCTGAAAATGCGAACCTCCTACCAGCGCAGCAGCCTCGTCGTTCGTCCGCGGCGCACTCTTCGTGCCAAGCGGGTGTTGCGCCCGATTGCCGGCCAGTGCTTCGAGATCGACATCCGCCTCGACGGCAGTCGGTGGATCATCCGGATCCCCGAGATCGATCACGTGACGGAGGCCGAGACGCGCAGCGCGGTCGAGACCGCCGCCCGCGAATCCATCGCCGCCCACACCGGTATTCCCATCGGCTACATCTCGGTGTGGTGCCGTAACTGATCGGGCGCGTCAAGCTCGACGGCGTGCGTCACGGCGTGCCGATCGACGTCACCTCCGTGGTCGATGACCTCAGCCCCGCCGCGAAACGTGGACTGCCTCACGGCGTAGGCGTGGTCGGCGGCGGCGCGGACGGCACGATCGGCGGTTCCGGCGGCAGCTGCCCGGGCGGCAGTTCGACCACCGACTGCATCAGGTGGCAGTCGCCGGTGATGTTCAAGATGGCCGATCCGCCCTGGCTGAGCTTGAATTCGTAGCCGTTGCCCTGAACCGCGAGGTCGCGTCTGGCCTGGTCGTTGAACAGCGACGACTCGTCGGTGGCGCCGACCTTGGCGGCTTCGTCGCGCACGATCTCGTTGGCGGTGCCGAACTCCCCGGCGTCGAACGTCCGGCCGAACTCGAGCAGGTCGGACATCGGGCGCCGGGCGATGTCACCGGTGAGCTTCTCGCACGGCAGCCCGGCCTGCTTGACGTCGACCACGTTGGGATCCTCGGAGAAGTGCCAGGTCTGGCCCGGCACGGCGGCGGTGATCCGGTCGGCGATCGTGGCGGCGGCGGCGTTGAGGCGTTGCCGGGCGGCTTCGAAGCTGCCCCTGGCGCGCATCCCGTCGATCAGCGCGATCGCATCGTCACCGCCGACCGTCTTTGATTCGTAGGGATTTTCGGTCAACGAGCACCCACCTATCAGGGTCGACGTGCACACCAGGATCGCTGCGGCCGCGATGCGGCGGCGCTCTGTCATCGCCATGAGTACGGCGTTTCCGTCACGGCCAGATCCGGGCGGTCCAGCAGGATCGCCGCCAGGTTGTATCCGGTCATCCGCTCTCCCGCGTTGCGGCCGTAGTCGGGGTGCCCGGAGGCCCCGGTCTTGGATTCGTATCCGGCTATGGGTGTGTCGCCGGCCGACGTCTCGAGGTGTTGGAACCGGAATCGCAGGTGCCCGTCCTCGTCGATGATGTCGTTGGGGTCCGATCCCCAGCCGTGATAGGGCGCCACCGCCCCGATCGAGTTGATCGGGTCGTCGAACGCCGACATCACGAAGAAGTCGTCGTCGGTCATGCCCAGATCGGCCGGCGTGGTGGCCTGGAAGCCCGGTGACCCGTAGAGCACCGCGTTGTCGACGTACCGGGACGCCCCGTCGCCCAGCGCGATGCCGGAGGTCAGCGAGCCGTAGGAATGGCCGAACAGCGCGGTGGTCTGCCCCGGGTTCCTCGAGGCCGCATCGAGGTCGCCCAGGAACGACGTCAGCTTCGGGGCGCCGGCCTGCGCCAGATCGTCGCTGAGGACCGACATCTGGCCGAGGTTGGCCGGTGGCTGATAGCCCACCCACGCCATGGTGGCGATGCTGGTGCTGATCGGATGTTCCGGGCTGCCCGCAGCCGTGGCGACATCGATCGCCTCGTTGCGCAGTTCGGCCGCCTCGCCGGTCATCCCGGCGATGGTGCCGCGGGTGGTGCCCGACACCCCGGGGACGGTGACCGACACGTGGTCGGCGGTGAACGGGTCACCGACCGAGGTGGCCGCGGGGATCATCTGCGACGGGTCGGCGGGTTCCTCCAGGTAGACCAAGTGCGAGTCGGGCACCTTCAGCGCCTCGCGGATCGCGGCGATGTCGGCCAGGCGGTCGGTCTTGACCTGCCCGTCCGGGAGCTGCTGGTACTCGTCGAACATCTCCGCCAGCAGCCGACGGTTCGCCCGGTCGATCGCGTCGATGTCGCCGGAGGACATGTCGGTCGTGTCGCCGCCCGCCGCAGGCACGTCCGGGATCGGGGCGGCGGGTGGCTCCCCGGTGAAACCCAGCGCGTCGTAGCCGGTCTTGATCCCGGTGATGTCCTGCGCGACGCCGTGGAGGTCGCTGCCGGCGCCGTGGACGATCCCGGTGAGCCGCGCCAGGCCGGTGCCGGCGATCCGGGTCAGCTGGGCCTGCTGCTGCGCACCGGGCGGCACGCCGTCGGCGGCGTCGGTCACCCATCGGCGCAGCGCCTCCAGGTCCCGGCGTCCCGCCGTGACGATCGCCGCGGAGCGGTCGACGGAACGCCCGAGGCGTTGATCGAGTGTCGCGAGGCCGTCGAACACCGCCCGGTGGGTGGTGTTCCTGGCGGCGTAGGCGCTGGCCGCCCGGCCCGACCACAGCGGCCCGGGAGCCGCGGCGGCGACGTCGGCGCCGAGGTCGCCGAGCCGGGCGCCGGCGTCGAACCGCGCGCCGCCCTGCGGCGCTCCCGCACCGAACGTGCGCCGCGCGTTCGTCCAGGCCGCGTAGAACGCATCGATCGCGCTCACCGGTCCCCGGCCCCCGTCATGGCTTCAGTATCACGCATGCCGACGGGCCGCCGACCCATCGGTTCACCGCGTGCCCGGCCGGCCGAGGGCCTGTGGACAAGCGGCGTGAAGTGACCGGACCGGGGCGGATCGGCCACTACCGTCGAAGGGTTCCCGGGACCCGGCCGCCTGACTGCAGGAGGGTCCGTGGCACGGCCCGCAACCCTCATGAAACGGTCACACACCGGTCACTGTGACCGGTGTCACATCAGGCGTAGCCTCGAGGTATCTCTGCTGAGGAAGGAGATGCGATGAAAGGCGCACACCACGATCCGGTGGACCATGCCCGCACCACCCAGCCGCACGCCGGTGAATCGTTCATCGACACGCTCTGGCTGCCCGGACTGATCCTGATCGGTATCGGCACCGTGCTGATCGCCGCGACGGTCGCGGCCACCGCGTACGGCAGTCGCGATGCGTCACTGATCCTCGGGTTGGTCGCCGGGGCGCTGGTGACCGCCGGCGCGCTGCTGGTCACCCTGGAGCATCAACGGGTCAAGCGGGTGGAGCGGCAGTGGCTGGCCGATCACCCGGAGCGCACACCGCACCTGCGCGCAGGCTAGGTCGCCAGCGACTCGTCCACCCAGCTGCGCAGCGCCGCGACCGGCGCCGCGCCGGACTTACGTGCCAAAACCCGGCCGTGGTCCATCAGAAGGAGCGTCGGCACCGCGCGCACCTCGAAGCGCTGTGAGAGTCCCGGCGCGCCGTCGACGTCGACCTTGACCAGCTTGAGTTGCCCGGCGCGCTCACCGGCGAGTTGCTCGAGCGCCGGGCTGACCATCCGGCACGGCCCGCACCAGGCGGCCCACAGATCCACCAGCACCGGCACCGAGGCCGTTTCGACCACGTCGGCGAAGTCGGCATCCCCGGCCGAGGCGATCCACGGCAACCACTGCCGGCATTTACCACAGCGCGGCTTGCCGGTGCCGCCGGCGGCCACCCGGTTGCGCTGCCCGCGTTTCGGGCACGTCACGGTGCTGGACTGCATGCGATCATTCTGACCGCCGGTGTCCGTCTTCGTGGTTGGGTTGGGTGGGCGTGTTCACCGTCTGTTCACCTGCCGCCGTTAGGAAGACTCAAGGGCGGACCGTGGACGGTGGACGGCAACGCCCGCAACGATCTGCTCGGTTTGCGCCAGAAGATCACCGACTCCGAACCCGGCGGCGGCACCGACCTGCGCGACGTCATCGCCGCGCGCGCCCACGGCACGTTCATCCACGAGGACGACGTGGCAAGGTCAGGCAGCTCGTCGAGTCGCAGGGTCTGATGCGGAAGGGATCCGACAGCGCCTTCGAGCAGTGGGTGATCCAGCAGACGGGCGGCCTGCTGGCCGGCTACGAGAACCAGCTTCTGCAGTGGATCACCACCCGCAACCAGGGTGTGGTGCCCGATGGGCCAGAAGAATTCGTGACGATCTATCCCGAGCCGACCATCTTCAACGACCACCCGATCCTGGCGCTGACCGAGCCGGCGGGCCGGCTCATCGAGGCGATGCAGGACGACGCGATCCAGCAGATCGCCTGGCAGCGTTATGGTTTCCGGTCCGGCACCCGGGTGCTCGAGCAGGTCTTCGACGGCGTGACGGTGCCGCCCACCCGGGACCTGAAGAAGACCCAGGCGCCCGGCTACGAGGTCACCAAGCTGCTGCTGGACTGCTTCGTCGACAACCGGTGCTGACCGCGGCCCGTCAGCCCAGCGCGGCGGCGCTCAGCTCGGCGTAGGAGGCCTCGATCGCCTCGGCGAGCCCGCCGAGGTCGGCCAGCGCGTTGGGGTCGGTGCACAACCCGATCCCGATGTCTCCGGCGCACGAGATCGCCGAGATCCGCAGGGCGTGATGCGCGGCCGGTTCCGATGACGAGAACAGCTGTGCCACCCGGCGTCCGGCGACCGCCACCGCGGCGGCCGGCCCGGGCACGTTGGAGATCGCCACCGCGAACTCGCGGGCACTTCCGGCCAGCCGTTGCGCAGCGGTGCCGACATGCGGCAGCCGGCCGAGCGCGTGGAACAGGTCGTAGAGCTCTTCGGCGTCGTCGAGACGCTTGCGGGTGGCGGTCTCGGCGCGGATCGCGTCGAGACGGGCCAGCGGATCCGGTTCGGCCAGTGGCAGATCCACGTTGATGAACGAGTCCCGGTTGCCCAGGTCACCGGCCACCTCGTCGCGGTGATGCAGGCTGACCGGCACCTGCGCGCGCAGCCGGTGCACGTCCGAGCCGGACGCGACCAGCCAGCTGCGCAGCCCGCCGGCCACCACCGCCAGCAGCACGTCGTTGACCGTCGCGTGAGCGGGCCGGGTTGCGCCGATGTCCTTGAGCCCCGCCAGCGGCAGCGCGGCGAAGGCCAGCTCGCGGGCGGCGCCGACCGGTCGGTCGAACGGGGAACGCGGGACGGGCCTGCCGAGTTCGCGCAGCACCGCCTCCGGGAGCCGGCGGGCCTCGGTGAGCCGCGACGGCGTTGCGGTGGTGCGCATCCCGGCTGCCGCCGGCGGTTGCGCGTCGGTGTGTGGGTCGAACAGCACCGCCTCGAGAAACCGGACGCCGGCGATGCCGTCGGCCATCGCGTGGTGGATCCGCGCGGCGATGGCCTCGCGGCCGTCGGGCAGTGGGCCGATCACGTCCAGCGTCCACAACGGCCGGCGGTGATCGAGATGTTCGGCCATCAATTCGCCGACGATGCGCCACATCTCGTCGCGGGTGACCGCTTCGGGGGCGGTGCGGCGGCGGACGTGGGCGGCGATGTCGAAGGCTTCGTCGGGCACCCAGCTCGGCCCGTCGGCGTCCAGCGCGACGTATTCGGTGGCGCGCGGCTGGCCGGCCAGCCGGTCGGCGACGCCGGCGCGCAGCCGGTCCAGATCCAGTGGTGGCCCCGGATCGAGCACCATCAGCTTGAGGGTGTGGCCGGTGATGGCCGCCGATTCCAGGCCGAGGATGTGCGCGTCGTCGTCGGAGAGCGGCTCGCTGTCCATCGGCTCAGTATGGCCCACCGGCGGTCGGGGCGAGCCCGGTCACCAGGGAGTCGGCCGCACCGCGGATCAGGTCGTCGTCGAGCGGGTCGATCATCCCGTTGTTGGCCATCGTGGCCAGGCCGTGCAGCGTCGCGAACATCAGCGTGCCGACCCGGCGGGCGTCGCCGCGGGCCAGATCCCCGGCGGCCTGGCCGCGTTCGGCCAGCCTGCGCACCGGCGCGAAGCTCTCGTCGCGCGCGGCGGCCAGCTCGTCGGAGGCATCGGCGAGGTAGCGGCTGGCCGACATCAGGTCGACGAGCGCGGGGTTTTCGGTGGCGAACCGGACATAGGCGACCGCGAGGTCCTGCAACACCGTGCCGAACGGTCGGCCGTCCGGTGTCGCGGCGTCCTGCAGCACGGCGCCGAGCCGGCGCAGGCCGTCGGCGACCAGCGCCTCGAGCAGTGCGGCCTTGTCCTCGAAGTGGCGCCGCGGGGCGCCGTGGCTGACCCCGGCGGCACGGGCGAGCTCGCGCAGCGACAGGCCCTCGACCCCGCCCCGCCGCAGCGCCGCACCGGCCTCGGAGAGCAGCGCCGCCCGCAGATCGCCGTGGTGGTACGGACGGTCCGGCATGCGCAGCAGACTACCAACGAAGTAGTCATTGACAGCATTGTTGGCGGTGACTACATTCCGATGCATGGCCGGTCGGCGGGTGGTGCCGTGGGCCACCGGGAACATCGGCCGCAAGGCGTTGCGCGGGATCATCGAGCATCCGGAGATGACGCTGGCGGGGCTCTACGTCTACGGCGACGACAAGGTCGGCCGCGACGCCGGTGAGTTGTGTGGCATCGCGCCGGTCGGCGTCACCGCCACGGCCGGCATCTCCGACGTGCTGGCGCTCGGCGCGGACTGCGTGCTCTACATGCCGCGGATGCTCGACCTCGACGACGTGTGCCGGTTGCTGGAGTCCGGAACCAACGTGGTCACGACGTGCGGGATGTTCCACCACCCGCCGAGCGTGGACCCGGCGGTGGCGGCCCGCGTCGAGGCCGCCTGCCGCGCCGGCGGGACA
The DNA here is from genome assembly GCF_019710635.1 of Mycolicibacterium xanthum. Lineage (GTDB taxonomy): Bacteria > Actinomycetota > Actinomycetes > Mycobacteriales > Mycobacteriaceae > Mycobacterium > Mycobacterium xanthum. The sequence goes on along the minus strand of NZ_JAIFZS010000022.1, from coordinate 83,734 downwards.
TCGATCCACAGCACCGGCAGCAGCCCGGGGTTCATCTCCGAGGCGGTGCCGCTGGTGCTGGCCTCGGTTCAGCGCCGCCTCGATGCCATCGCCATCGACGAGTACGCCGACCTGTCCGAGCGGGACTCCCCGGAGCTGCTGTTCGAGCTGATGGGCTTCGGTGCTGAGCTCACCGAGTTCCCCGGCCATCGCGCCGACCACCTGCGGTCCAGTTTCGGGCCGTCGCTGCGGTTGACCGCCGATGCGCTCGGCCACCCTCTCGACGAGGTCACCGCGGACGGCGAATACGCCGCCGCGGCCGTCGACACCGAGATCGCCGCCGGTGTGATCAAGGCCGGTTCCATTGCCGCGCAACGAATCACGGTGTCCGGATTCAGCGGTGCACGGTCCCTGATCACCTTCCGGGCCACCTGGTACTGCACCACCGAGCTGGTTCCGTCCTGGGATGTGCAGGACACCGGATGGAATGTCACGGTGCGCGGCGACGCCCCGCTGGACGTCGCACTGCGCATGCCGGTGCCGCTGGAACAGATGGCCGAGACCTCACCGGGCTACACGGCCAACCGCGCCGTCAACGTCGTGCACGCGGTCTGTGCGGCCGCGCCCGGCATCCGGTCCACGCTCGAGCTGCCGCCCACGCCGATCACGCTGGGCTGATGGCCATCGGCGCCCGCGCGCCGGGCGTTTCGGCGAAGATCGGTCCATGGACGTCAACGAGGTGCTGCTGCCCGGGGTGGGTCTGCGTTACGAGTTCGACAACACCGAAGGCGACCGGATCGGTGTGATCGCCAAACGGGCCGGGGACTTCGAGGTCGTGCTCTACGAGGCCGACGACCCCGACGTCGCCCACCCGTTGTTTCACCTGAGCGCCGAGGAGGCCGACGCGCTGGCGCAGATCCTGGGCGCCCCCCGCATCGCCGAACGGTTCGCCGACCTGACCCACGAGGTGCCGGGGCTGGACGCCGGGCAGGTGGCCATCGAGCCCGGCAGCCCGTACGCCGGACATGCGCTGGGCGACGCCCGGGTACGCACCCGCACCGGCGCCTCGATCGTCGCGATCGTGCGCGAGGAGGAGGTGCTGCCCTCGCCCGGCCCCGGGGATCTCCTGCAGCCCGGCGATGTACTGGTCGTCATCGGGACCGCCGAGGGCATCACCCAGGTCGAGCACATCTTCGACAAAGGCTGAACGCGTGCACGATACGGTCGGGCTGCTGCTGGAGATCGGCGCGCTGCTCGTCGTCCTGACGATCCTGGGGGGGCTGGCGCGGCGGGTGTCGCTGTCGCCGATCCCGCTGTACCTGCTGACCGGTCTGGCCCTCGGCGACGGCGGATTGCCGCTGGTCCCGGCGGCCCACGAGTTCATCGAGAGCGGCGCCATCGTCGGGGTGGTGCTGTTGCTGCTGACCCTGGGGCTGGAGTTCTCGATCGGGGAGTTCGCCTCCAGCATGCGTCGGCACCTGCCGTCGGCGTGGGTGGACATGGCGTTCAACGCCACCCCCGGCGCGCTGGTCGGATGGCTGCTCGGGTTGGACTTCGTCGGGATCCTGGCGATGGCGGGGATCACCTACATCTCGTCGTCCGGCGTGGTGTCGCGGCTGCTCACCGACCTGCGCCGGCTCGGTAACCGCGAGACCCCGGCGGTGCTGTCGGTGCTGGTGCTGGAGGACTTCGCGATGGCGGCCTATCTGCCGCTGCTGGCGGTGCTGGCGGCCGGCGGCGCATGGTGGCACGCCGTCGTCGGGATCGTCGTCGCGATGGCCGCTCTGGCGTTCGCCTTCCTGGCCGCCTACCGCTGGGGTCACCGGGTGGCCGGCATCATGAACCATCCGGATTCGGAGCTGCTGCTGCTGCGGGTGCTCGGCGTCGCGCTGATCGTGGCGGGGCTGGCCGAGTACGTCCACGTGTCGGCGGCGGTGGGCGCGTTCCTGGTGGGGTTGACGCTGACCGGGGAGACGGGTGAGCGGGCGCGCGAGCTGCTCAGCCCGCTGCGCGACCTGTTCGCCGCGATCTTCTTCGTGTCGATCGGGTTGATGGTGGACCCGGCGTCGATGATCCCGATGCTGCCGCTGGCGATCGCGCTGGCCGTCGTCACCGCCGCGACGAAGGTCGTCTCCGGGATGTATGCCGCGGGCCGCGAGGGGGTGGCCCGGCGCGGCCAATTGCGGGCCGGTACCGCGCTGATCGTGCGGGGTGAGTTCTCGCTGGTGATCATCGCGCTCGTCGGCGAGTCGATCCCGGTCATCGAGTCGATCGCGATGCCGTACGTGTTCGTGCTGGCCTTTCTCGGGCCGGTGGCGACGTTGCTCAGCGGTCGCGCGACCCCACGCCGGGCCAGACACCGTGCGGGGTCATCCCCTGGTGGGAGCCCATGATCCGGTTGTGAGCCGACACCGCCGGCGATTCCTTCCCGGATTCGCCGTGTTTGACCGTCGGCGCCCATACGCTGTGCATTCTGAGTCGCACGGGGGGTCGAGGTCATGGCGGATGCCACCACGAACACGAGGTCGTCGCGGCGCGGTCGGCGCCGCGCCCGGGACATGGCCGTCACCCGTTGGCTGCGGCTGGGGGCCGCATCGGCCGGGGTCACCGCGGCACTGCTCGGATATTCGCTGGCCGGTCCGGACCCGACGATCGCAGCGGCGGATGAGCCGGTCTCGGCGTCGACGGTGCAGGCCGGGGACAGCGGGAGCACGGCGGAGTCCGATGATTCGGCCGGCGGCGGTGCCGGCGATTCTAAGGGCTCCGATGTCGAGGATGCCGATGACGCGGCCGATGCCGGTGAGCTCGCGGCGGATGCCGATGTCGACGAGCTCGCCGCGGACGCCGATGTCGACGAGCTCGCCGCGGACCTGGACGCCGCGGACGCCGACAAGGACCCCGCAGAAGTGGACGCCGCAGATGCGGACGCCGATGTCGAGGAGCTCGTCACCGAGGTGGCCGAGAGCGACGACGCCGCGGATGACCCGCATATCGACAACACCTACGCCGGCGCGCACGAGGGCGACGGCACCGACGACGTCGCCGCCGATGGATCTCCGTCGGTGCCGGCGGACGGCACCGTCGCGACGGAGAACCCCGCGGATGTCGTCGCCGAGTCCGCCACCGCCGCCGCCGTCGCGCCCGCCGCCGTCGCGCACGCCGACGAGCCGTCGATGCGGCACTACGCCGTCGTCGATCAGCCGCTGACGCAGCGCGCCGGCCTCGTCGCCGAGCTACCGACGCAGAACGTCCCTGTCGCGTTGGCCGCCGCACCGCCGGCCCCGGCGACGGCCACCCTGACCGTCGGGGCGACGATCGACCACCTGATGGGCTTGGCCCAGGCCTGGATCGACCGGCTGCCGGTCAGCGATTCGTTCAAGGAGTTCCTCAGCGGCGCGCTGTACCTGACCCGCCGGACCTGGTTCAACCAGGCGCCGACGGTGGCGCCGATCCAGCTCACCGGCCGGCTCGACGGACCGATCACCGGCACCATCGGCGCAGTGGACCCCGAAGGGGACCCGATCTGCTACCGGGTGGTCAGTGGGCCGCAGTTCGGTGGGGTCACGCTCGCCGACGACGGCACCTACACCTACACGCCGGACACCGGGTTCGACGGCGTCGACACCTTCACCGTCGCGGCCCAAGACGGCGGCCTGCACGTCAACCTGCTGGCCTGGTTCCGGCCGACCAGCACCAAGGCCGGCGTGGTGATCAACCAGCGCGCCATCACCGTGGAGTTCCGCGACGGTGCCGGGGCAGAGTTCTGGTCGCCGGAGGCACGCGAGGCCCTGCGCGAGGTCGCCGAGAGCCTCGGTGCCTACATCGTGGTGCCCGCGCCGGTCACGCTGACCTTCACCCTCGAGGGCGAGAACGTCAGCGGTCGCTCGCTGGCCTCGGCGGGCAGCGATTGGGCCGGTCCCTCCGCCGGATTCATCCAAACGGTGGTGCAGCAGAAGCTGATCACCGGGGTCGACCCCAACGGCGACGACGCCGACGGAGAAATCATGTTCAACTTCGGCCAGCCGTGGGCGCTGGGGGATGCGGTCGGGTCAGACGAGTTCGACTTCACCGCGGTCGCGTTGCACGAGCTGCTGCACACATTGGGTTTCCTGTCGAATCTGAACGCGCCCGGCAAGAACACCGGCACGCACTGGACGGTGATGGACGGCCTCATCGTGACCGCCGAAGGTACGTCGACGTTCACCACCGGCTTCGCCTGGGACACCGACTTCGACGCCACCCTCACCGGCGGCGACGGCGGCCTGTTCTTCGGCGGGGCCCACGCCGTCGCCGTCTACGGCGCGCTCGTCCCGCTCTTCTCACCCAGCCCGTGGGCGGGTGGCAGTTCGGCCTCGCATCTCGATGACGAGACCTTCACCGGCGCCGACGAGAAGCTGATGAACGCCTACTCCGACCGGGGTCCCAGCGTGCGGGTGATCAGCCCGCTGGAACTGGCGATGCTGCAGGACCTCGGATACACCGTGGTCCCGCAGACCTCGTCGGCGGTGTTCGTGGTGCTGGGGTTGGTGCTGCTGCGCCGGCGGCGCCGGGGCGCGGAGTCCGACACGCTCTAGCGGTGCGACCACGCCTCCTGGCGGTCGCTGTCGCGCACACTCAGGTCGGTGGTCAGCTGACGGATCTCGTCGCGCAGGTCCTCGATCTGGGCGGCGGTGGCGGCCCGGTTGGCGGAGTCCTCCTCCGACACCCGCTCGACGATCCAGGAGGCGACGGTCGCGGTGATGACACCGATGAGGCTGATCCCACCGAACATCAGCATTACGGCGATCACCCGGCCGGTGACCGTGACCGGATACATGTCGCCGTAGCCGACGGTGGTGATCGTGGTGATCGACCACCAGACCGCATTTCCGAAGTTGGTGAGGGTGGCACCGGGTGCGGAACGCTCGGTCTCCAGGATCGCCAGGGATGCCACATAGACCAGCAGCGTCGCGCTGCAGGCGGTGTAGACGGCGACCCGGCCGCGGATCGCGTCGCCGCCGGCTCGGTGCATCACTTTCACCAGAACCAGCAGCCGCAACAGCCGCAACGGACGCAGGAACGGCAGCGCGACGATAGCCAGGTCGAGCAGGTGCCGGAAGAACCACCGGGTGCGTCGGGGTGCCAGGGTGAGCCGGACGATGTAGTCGACCACGAACGTCAGGTAGAGCGCCGACATCACCACGTTGAGCATGTCGTACACGGCACGGTCCGGACTGGCGAGCACCTGCACCGAATACGCGACCAGAAACACCACCGCGACCGCGGCCAGCACCCACTCGCTACGGGATTCCCATCGCTGGAGCCGTTCGGCTGAACCCATCGACCAACACGCACCTTCCAGATCTCATCGCCGTTGCGTACACCGGCCCCCGGTCGCCACGGTACTGCGAACCGTCCGAATCGTGCTCATCGGTCGTTTGCCGGCAGTTCATCCCGAGTACCCGACGCGTTGGCCGCAGCAAACTTCGCGCCGTACCCGGCCGGGTGATGTGCCGCGCGCCCGGCGGGGTGCCGCCCGGAGCGAATCCGGGGGCAGGGCGCGCAGGCGCAAGGCCGAAACGTGCAGCAGGCATCGCGCGCAATCTTCGCGAAAGGCCCGCTAGCAACGGTCGGCGCCGCCGTCGGCGCCCGGCATGCCGACGGTCGGCAACGCTGCCCGACGTCGGCCCGGCTCTCTGCCGGCCGACGCCGGCCTCGCTATGCGTCGGTGCCGGCCCGGCTATGCGTCGGTGGCCGAACTCCAGCCGACGTGCACCGGGACGTCGTCGGCCCAGGGCTGGCGGATCACCAGGTCATCGACCTCGACGTAGCCGCGTTCGAACTCGCCGGTGGCGGCATCGACCAACCGGTACTCCTGGATGCGGTGGTGGATCGGCTGCCCGTCGAGGATGATCACCCGGACCTCGTCGGGTTCGAACGAACAACGCTCGTGCAGCGCGGCGATCAGCTGCTCGTTGTGCATGTGCCCGTCGCCGAAATGCCAGCCGACGGTCATGGCGCAGATCAGCTCGCCCTCGCAGAGGTTGTAGTCGTCCTCGTCGCGCCCGGCCAGGGCCCGGTGCACGAGGGTGAACAGCGCGCGCCCGTGGGTGTTCATCGACCGGTGCGCGTAGGCGAGGTGAAGCGGCACCAACGTCTCGTCCGCGGAGCCGTAGAGCCGCTGCAGCTCGCGGTGCTGGATGTCGCACAGCGCCCGCGCGCCGGAGCGGATCCGGTCGTCGGCCGACGGCTTCACGCACCACAGCGTGGTGTCCCAGTTGCCGGCGTAGTAGCGCATACCGGGCAGGAACGACACCCGGCGCGGCGACACCGCGCCCACCGCCACGACCGCCACCAGCACGCCGAACAGCGCCGCCACCGGCAACGGGTTGGTCAGGTCGGTCAGCCCGAGTCCGGCGTGCGCCACGAAGAGCCACAGCACGCCGAAGATCATGAACACGTTCCACTCCAGCGGCACCCCCATCGGGAAGGAGCTCAGGATGCCGAGGTGGAAGCCGATCATCACGACAGCTGCCACGGCGGTGACCCATCCTCCGTGGGAGAAGAACAACACCAGCGGCACCAGCATCTCGATCGCCGTCGACACGTGCGCGACGAACGCCGACAGCCGGCTCGGGCGCAGGTCGTCGGGCCAGTGCGCGAAGAACAGCCGCTTCACCGCGGCCGGGCGCACCGCCGGGCTGTTGGACAGCATCGAGGCGATGACGAACGGGAAGTGCTTGTTGATCTTCGAGGTCGCGGCCCCCATCCAGATCACCAGGAAGACCACCTTCGCGGCGACGATCGCGTCGACGCCGGTGAACAGCAGGGCCAGCGTCAGCGACGCGTACACCTCGCCGCGGGCGGCCAGGAAGATCACCTTGTCGCGGAGCCCGGCCACCGCCAGCACCGACAGGATCGCGATGGGCTGCCACACCGGCAGCAATCCGATCTCGGTGTGCAGCGCCGGAATCGGTCCGGTGCCGTCGGACAACAACGCCGTCACCAGCAGCGCCAGCAGCGCCGCGTAGAGCACCACGTCGACGGGGGTGCGGGTGGTGCCCCCGGTCAGCGGCACCCGACCGGGCCACGGCGGCAGCCGGATCGTGCCGGGACGCAGCCAGTACAGCGACGACCCCATCGGGATGAAGTAGCGCCCGGACAGCGGGCCGAACGAACATCCGAGGCCGACGACCTCGATGAGCATGGTGTAGAGCACGGCCTTCTGGAACACGATCGGCTCGGTCCACCAACTGCCGACGTCGGTGAAGCCGTCGATCCCGCGGGTCGCCAGCGCGAAGCCCATCCCGCCCAGCACGAACAGCACCTGTTTGACCAGATACATCAGCGGCATCACGTCGGGGGTCCCGAAGCCCGCGGTGGCCAGGTGCGCGGCCACCGGCCGGATGCGCTGCGCGCGGGGCAGCATGCGCCACGTGTCGAGATCGACGACCGGCATGTTGGGTTGCAGAAAGCCCATCGCGACTCCTCCCCGACCGGAGGCTCAGGGTACGACGGGGCCGAGCGGGGCAGGCCGGGTTCGGCGGTTCCGGTCAGGCCGGTTCAGGTCGGCCTCGATCGCGGCGACCCGTGCCGGATCCAGCCCCCACGGGTGCTCGACGCCGACCCTGCCGTCGAGGTCCCACAGCACGCACTGCTCGCCGGGCAGCGCCACCATCGACCACGCGATCACCGTCCGGCGCAGCTGCTCGTGCATCGGGTCGCCGACCATGCCGGGGGGTTCGCCGCCGACCGGGCAGTGGTGCATGAAGCGGCCGTAGGCGCGCCGGCAGAACACCTCATAGCGTTTGGTGCACAGGATCAGGCCGTGCCACGCCTCGTCGACGGCGTGAGACGGCATCCCGATCACCTGGTCGTCGCGCAGCGCCGCCGCGCAGCAGCGCAGCCACTGCCGCAGACCCGTCTCGACGAGCTCGCGCGGTTGCCACGGGCAGGTCTTGAACACCGCGGGCGGCAACTCCAGCGCCGCCACCGCCGCACGTGACCGTCCGAACGGATCGCGGCTGGGCCACCACGGCCTGCTGTCCACCGCCATCGCGGTCCTCCCGTCCCGATACCGCAATGATCGCCGGGCCGGGCCGGCCGTGGAAGCGGTGGCCGCCCGGGCGGGGCTTTCCTCACACGATCCACAGAGTCGGCATCCCAGAACGTGATGTAACTCGCATTTCATCACCGATGTGCGATGCACTACTCGGCGCGCGCGTGGCGCCCCGAGGTGAGACCTTCGATGGAAGACACCTGTCCAGGAGGGAGCGGCCATGGCTCTGACGCCGCGCGCCTCAGCGGTCCGGAGGGCGCCGAACGAGTGCCTGAGCTGCGGTGCGCAGCGCCCCTCGTGGCTGGGGGAACCCCACCGGTGCGTCGGGGACGCGAACCTTTCCTGGTTGGCCTATCACCAGCTGACGGCCCATGCGGTCATGGCGTGGCGACGGCATCTGCTGCACGGTCCGTCCTGATCCCGTTCCCGCACGGGTGCGCCGCCGCGGTCGTGCGCGGTAGTGTCGGGGGCTGATCGTTACCAGATTGGAAGCAAACCGTATGGATCTCGTGCTCGGAGTGTCGATGACTTCGTCGTCGGTGCGCTGGGTGCTCGTGGAGGGAACGGACGGCGAGGGCGACACCCTCGAGCGTGGCTCGCTGCCGATCGACCCGGATCGGGGTTTCGACGCCGACGCGCTGCTCGGCGTGCTGCTCGACGACGCGGGCTCCCGGCGGTTGCACGCCGTCGGGCTCAACTGGACGGTGTCGGCCGAGGCCGGCGTCAGTGCGATGTGGCAGGCGCTGACCGACCGGGGCGTGGAGAACGTCATCGCGGTGTCCGACATCGAGGCCGCCGAGGCGCTGGCCCGCGGCATCGCCGCGCTGTCCGGGTTCGACCGGGTGGTGCTCTGCGTCGCCGAACCCAGCACGTCGGTGATCGCGGCGGTGACGCCGGACGGGGTGACCGCCGACCGGGTCCATCCCGAGGCGCTCGGGAAGATCGAGAGCTACTCACCCGAGGCGGTGTTCGTCGTCGGGTCCGGCCAACTCGAGGGCGTGGTGTCGGCGCTGCGTGAGCGCACCGACGCCGAGGTCGTCTCCGCTGAGGAGGCCGAGTTGGCGCTGGCCCGGGGAGCGGCGCTGGCGTCGGCATCGGCGATCGCGATCCTCGACGCCGAGGCCGCGCCGGCCGGGCGCACGCTGTCGCCGACCGCCACGCTGGCTTCCGTGCTGGCCGCGGCGGTCGTGACGTTCGTGGTGTCGCTGTCCATCGCGCTGGGCATGACGCTGACCCCGGACTCCGAGACGCCCCGGATGGCCAACGCCGTGAACGTCCCGCTTCCCGATGCGGCCCCGCCGTCTCCGGTGGAGGCGGCTCCGCGCGCCGCGCCGGCGGCTCCGCCCGCCGCGCCGGGGGCTCCGCCCGCGCTGCCCGCCGAGCCGGTCGCCGTCGCGGTGCCGGAGGCCCGCCAGCTGGTCGAGCCGCCGGCCGCCGGGCCGCCGCTGCCCGAGGCGCCGGCCTATCAGGAGCCGGGCGCGCCGGCCTATGTTCCGCCCGGGCCCGCGCCCGTCTACGTACCCCCGGCCGCGTCGGCCCCGGTACCCAATACGGTTCCGCCGCAGGTCAATACGCCGCAGCCCCGGCTGCGCGACCGGATCATCGAGCGGATCCCGATCATCAACCGCTTCCACGAGCCGCAGTACGAATACACGCCCTGACGCCAGGACTGCAGACTGCACGCCCTGACGCACTAGCCCCCTGTCCGCCGTCTCCCTTCCGCCGAAATGGCATTCCGGCCGTGAAAGTGCGAGAGCGGACCGGCCGGACTGCCATTTCGGCGGGTTCGGGGCGGGGCCGTCGGTCGGTCAGCGCGAGACCAGGTTGTGCAGCGGCTCTCCCCGATGCAATCGGGTGATGTTGGCGGCGATGTCATCGGCGCGGCCCGCGAAGGTGTCGGTCGTGACGCCCGACGAGTGCGGGGTCATCAGGATGTTGGGCAACTCTCCAAAGGGGAGTTCGCTTGGGGCGCAGTGACCTTCGCCGTGCGGATAGCGGTACCACACGTCAATGGCCGCGCCGCTGATCACCCCGCCGGACAGTGCGTCGTAGAGTGCCCGTTCCTGAACCAGCGGCCCCCGCCCGACGTTGATCAGCACGCCGTCGGGGCCGAGTTCTGCTAGTTGCTCCGCACCGATCATGCCCTCGGTGTGGGCGTTCAGCGGCGCCGACACGACCGCAACGTCGCTCTCGCGCATCAGCCGGTTCAGTTGTCCGGTGTCGCCGGTCCAGGTCAGGCCCGAGTCGTCGGCCGCCCAGCCCGAACCGGTGACCGCCGCGCCGGTACATCCGAAGGACTGCAACAGTTTCCAGCTGTATTCCCCGATGTGCCCGAATCCGACGAAGCCGATATGCGCCTCGCCGAGGATGGGTGCCTGCGGAATGGTGGCGTCGTGCACGGAGGTGGCCCAGATCCCGTCCCGCAGTGCGCGGTCCTGGGTCAGGAAGCCGCGGCGCAACATCACCGCGGCGCCGACGACGTACTCGGCGATCGAGCGCTCGTGATGGAATGTGTTGGCCACCAGCACGTGTGGTGGCAGCGCGGCGAAGTCGATCTTGTCGGTGCCCGCCCCGGCGACGTGGATGAGCCGCAGCTGCGGAGCCGCATCCACCATGTCGGCGGTGAAGAAGCGGCCGACGAACACCTCGGCGTCGCCCAGCTCGGCGTAGGGGACACCGTCGGTGAGCCAGCGGAACTCCGCGCCCGCCGGGGACATGGCCTCCAAGCGGTCCCGGTGCGGGATCAGATTGCGGTCGGCGACGACGATCCTCATATCAACCTCGTTGCAGAGCAGGGCGTTTGCTGTCGAAGGTCCAGCCCGGGATCAGGTACTGCATGGCGACCGAGTCGTCCCGACCACCCAGGCCCTCTCGACGATACAGCTCGTGGGCGGCACTCACCGCTTCCTCGTTCAGGCGCACGCCCAGGCCCGGTTCGTCGGGCACCGTCAGATATCCGTCCACGATCGGGTACGGCTCGGTGGTGATCGCCTGCCCGTCCTGCCAGATCCAGTGGGTGTCGATCGCGGTGATGTCGCCCGGCGCGGCCGCCGCGACGTGGGTGAACATCGCCAGCGACACGTCGAAGTGGTTGTTGGAGTGTGAGCCCCACGTCAGTCCCCACGCGTCGCAGAGCTGTGCCACCCGCACCGAGCCGGCCATCGTCCAGAAGTGCGGATCGGCCAGCGGGATGTCGACCGCGCCGGCGCGGACCGCATGTCCCATTTCGCGCCAGTCGGTGGCGATCATGTTGGTCGCGGTCGGCAGCCCGGTGGCGCGTTTGAACTCCGCCATCACCTCGCGGCCGGAGAACCCGTCCTCGGGGCCGACCGGGTCCTCGGCGTAGGCGAGTACCCCGGCCAGCTCCCGGCAGGTCCGGACGGCGTCGTCGAGCCGCCATCCGCCGTTGGGGTCCAACGTGATCCGGGCGTCCGGGAAGCGGTCGGCCAGCGCGATGACGGCCTTGGCCTCCTCCGGCGCGGGCAGCACCCCACCCTTGAGCTTGAAATCGGCGAAGCCGTAGCGGGCCCGCGCGGCCTCGGCGAGGCGCACCACCGCATCCGGGGTGAGGGCTTCCTGGTGTCGTACGCGTAGCCAGTCGTCGGCCGGGTCGTCGGAGGGCGACTCGTCGCCGGGGGAGCGGTAGGCCAGGTCGGTTCTGGTGCGGTCGCCCACGAAGAACAGGTAGCCCAGCGCCTGCACCCGGGTGCGCTGCCGGCCGTCGCCCAGCAGTGCGGCGACCGGGACCTCGAGGTGCTGGCCCAGCAGGTCCAGCAGCGCCGATTCCACCGCGGTGACGGCGTGTACGGTCACCCGCAGGTCGAAGGTCTGGGCGCCGCGTCCACCGGCGTCGCGGTCGGCGAACCTCCGGCGGATGTCGGCCAGCACCGCGTGGTAGTCGCCGATGCTGCGCCCGGCGATCAGGGCGCGGGCGTCCTCGAGGGTGCGTCGGATGGCCTCGCCGCCGGGCACTTCACCGACGCCGGTGTGCCCGGCCGAGTCCTCGATGATCACCAGGTTGCGGGTGAAGAACGGCCCGTGGGCGCCGGACAGGTTCAGCAGCATGCTGTCGTGCCCGGCCACCGGGATGACGGTGACGGCGGTGACGACGGGTGTTCTGGTGCTCATCTGGGTCCTCCGGATCTGGTGGCGGTCATGACGCGAACCATCTGTCGCCGCTGGCCAGCGGCCGCACCACGCGGGACACCTTGTCGCCGATGGTGCGCAGTGCGTCGACGATGTCGCGTTCCCGTTGCGGGGTCAGGCGGTCCACCGGCACCGAGGCGCTGATGGCGTCCTGCGCGGGCCGGCAGTAGCGAAGGGGCACCGCGAAGCAGCGCAGTCCGTCGGTGTTCTCCTCGTCGTCGCGGGCGTAGCCGCGCACCCGGACCTCGTCCAGCGCCCGGTCGAGTGCTGCGCGGTCGGTGATGGTCTGGGGCGTCAGCCGTTTCAGCGCCGACGGGATGTGTTCGTCGCGATCGGTGCCGAACCGCTCGGCCAGCAGCACCTTGCCCAGCGAGGTGGCATAGGCGGGCAACCGCCTGCCCACCCGGTTGGACGTGCGCAGGTACTGCTTGGACTCGCGGGTGGCCAGGTACACGACATCGGTGCCGTCGAGCCGGCCGAGGTGAAACGTCTCGTCCAGCTGGGAACGCAGGTCCTCGAGGAACGGGGTGATCAGCGGCAGATAGGGATCGCTGTCGAGGTAGCTGGTGCCGACCAGCAGCGCGCGGATGCCGATGCCGTACAGCGTGCCGGTCGGGTCGGAGCGCACCCAGCCCTCGCCCACCAGGGTGCGCAGCAACGCGTGGGCGCTGCTGCGCGGCATGCCGAGCGCGTCGCTGATCTCGCGCAGCCGCGCCGGATCGTCGTGGCGTTCGGCCAGATATTCGAGTAGCTCCACGGTGCGCACCGCCGACTTGACCTTCCGCACGGCGATGTCCGGAGTGGCGTCCTCGGTCACATCAAACCTCTCAGATCGGCAGCAGTTCGCGGCCGATCAGCAACACCGCGCCCGCCGCGGAGACGCCGATCGCCAACCACCGCAGGCGGTTCGGATTCAGGTGCCGGTTGAGCACCCGGGAGAGCAGGTAGCCGGCGACGGCCGCGGGGATCAGCGCAGCGAACCCCGTCAGCGTGCGGATGCCGACCGCGCCGGTCAGCGCCAGCACGATCAGCGACAGCAGCGACCCGATCAGGAAGAAGCCGCTCATCGTGCCCCGCAGCTGGGCTCCGGTGTTGCGCTGCCACACCAGCGCCATCGGCGGCCCGCCGATCGAGGTCGCGGTGCCCAGCAGACCGGACGTCGCCCCGGCCAGCATCACGTTGCGCCGCCGTGCGGCCGGGATCCAGCCGGTGCTGGTCAGCACCACGCCGCCGAGCACGACGCCGGCCAGCATGATGGCCAGCGCGCGGTGCGGCAGCGTCGCGAGCAGCAGCGCCCCGGCGATGGTGCCGGGTACCCGGCCCACCAACGCCCAGCCGGTGCCGGTCAGGTCGATCGACTCCCGCTCGCGGATCACCACCATCAGCGTGACCAGCGTGGCCACCATGATCAGTGTCCCGGGGATGAGCGCAGGGTCGACCAGCGCCACGATCGGCGCGGCGAACATGCCGATGCCGAACCCGATCGACGCCTGCAGCGCCGACGCCAACAGGATCGCCACCGCCAGAACGCAATACGCCAGCGTGCTCATGCCGGCACGGACTCACGTCCACTCCCCTCCAGCAGGATCGGGTGGTGGCACAGCGCGGTGTGGCCGGCGACCTCGGGATCGGCCGATGCGGCCGGTGTCGACGTCGCACATTCCTCGGTGGCCTTCCAGCACCGGGTGCGGAACCGGCATCCCGACGGCGGGTTGATCGGCGAGGGCACCTCACCGGTGAGCAGGATGCGGTCCTTGCGCCCCCCGCCGTCCAGCGTCGGCGCCGCCGACATCAGGGCCGCGGTGTACGGGTGGTCGGAGCGGTCGAACACACTCTCGATCGGACCGGTCTCGATGATCCGGCCGAGGTACATCACCGCGACCCGGTCGGCGACGTGCCGCACCACCGACAGGTCGTGGGAGATGAAGAGGTAGGAGATGCCCAGCTGCTGCTGAAGGTCGTTGAGCAGGTTGAGCACCTGGGCCTGTACCGACAGGTCCAGCGCCGAGACCGGCTCGTCGCAGATGATGACGTCGGGGTTGAGGGCCAGCGCGCGGGCGATCCCGATGCGCTGGCGCTGCCCGCCGGAGAACTCCTGCGGGTACTTGGCGGCCGCCTTGGCGCCCAGTCCCACCAGGTCGAGCAGCGCGCGCACCCGCATGTCGCGGTCCTTGCGGTTGCTCACCAGGCCCTTGTGGCTGCGCCACGGCTCGGCGACGATCTCCGCGGCCGACATCCGTGAGTTCAGCGACGCGTAGGGATCCTGGAACACCATCTGCACCCGCCGGCGGAACTTCAGCAGGTCCGTGCCGCGCAGGCTGAACGGGTCGACTCCGTCGAACCGTACGGTTCCCGAGTCCGGGCGCTCCAGCATCATCAATGTTCTTGCCAGCGTGGACTTTCCGCAGCCGGACTCACCGACCAGGCCGAGGGTCTCGCCGCGCGCCAGGTCCAGGGTGATGCCGTCGAGCGCGCACAGCGTGTTGTTGCCGGCGTGCGGCACCCGGAAGGACTTGCGGACGTCGCGGACCTCGAGCAGGTTCTCGGACGTGGTCAGATTCTCGGACGTGGGCAGTTTCTCGGGCATGGTCAGTTTCTCAGACATTGTCGGACACCTCTTCCGGGAAGTGACAGGCCGCGCGACGGCCGTTGCCCATCGCTTCCAGCGTGGGTCGCTTGGTGGCGCAGATCTTCTGCGCCAGCGGGCAGCGGGCTTGATACACACAGCCTTCGGGGATGTTGTGCAGGTCCGGTGGGGATCCGCCGATCGAGGTGAGGCCGTCGCCGCGGCGGGCGTTGACCGGCACCGAGTTCAGCAGGCCCTTGGTGTAGGGGTGCTTCGGGTCGGCGAAAACCTCGGCGACGGTGCCGGTCTCGACGATGTTGCCGGCGTACATGACGGCCACCCGGTCGGCCTCCTCGGCGACCAGCGCCAGGTCGTGGGTGATCAGCACGACGGCCATGTCGTACTCGGCGCGCAGGTCGCGCAGCAACGCCATGATCTGGGCCTGCACGGTGACATCCAGCGCGGTGGTCGGCTCGTCGGCGATCAGCACGCTGGGGTTCAGTGCGACGGCCATCGCGATCAGCAGGCGTTGCCGCATCCCGCCGGAGAACTGGTGCGGGTAGGAGTTCACCCGGGTCTCGGGCTGAGGGATGCCGACGCGGGCCATCAGCTCGACGGCCTTGGCCTTGGCGTCCCTGGCGCTCATCCCACGGTGGATCCGGAATGGTTCCGCCAGTTGGGTTCCCACGGTGTAGAGCGGGTTGAGCGCGGTCAGCGCGTCCTGGAAGACGATGGCCAGCTCGGTGCCGGCCATCGCCCGGCGCCTGCGGCGGTCGACCGAAAGCAGATCCACCTCGGACAGCTTGGCCGAACCGCCGACCACGTCGGCGACCGGCTCCAGCAGTCCGACCAGCGCGGTGGCGGTCATCGACTTGCCGCAGCCGGATTCTCCGAGCAGCGCCAGGGTTTCGCCGCGGCGGGCCTGGAACGACACCTCGTTGACGGCGCGCAGGGTGCCGCTGATGGTGCGGACCTCGACGGTCAGGCCGTCGACGTCGAGCACCGGGGCGGCGGCCGGCTGCTCGGCAGCGGCGGTGTGTGCATCGTGACGTACTGCTGCGGTCATCAGAGGGCCTTTCCGGTCTTGGTGAACTTGGTCAGTCGCTTCTGCGGGACGGTCAGGCGCCACCGCTGCCCGGGATCGGTGGCGATGCGGGCCCAGGCGGCCAGGATGGTGGCCGACACCGTGGTGATCACGATGGCCAGGCCGGGGAAGAACGACAGCCACCAGGCGCTGTGCAGGTAGGTACGGCCCTGCGCGACCATCAGGCCCCAGCTGACGTCGGGCGGCTGGATGCCGATGCCCAGGAAGCTCAGCGAGCTCTCGGCCAGCATCACGTAGCAGAAGTCCAGCGTGGCCACGGTCAGCATGGTGGGCAGCACGATCGGCAGCACGTGGCGCCAGATGATGGACGTGGCGCCGGCGCCGAAGGTGCGGGCGGCGTCGACGAACACCCGGCTCTGCAGTTCGGCGGATTCCGCGCGGGCGGTGCGCAGGTACACCGGGATGCGGGTGATAGCCAGCACCGCAACGATGTTGGCGGCGCTGGGGGAGAAGACGTAGAGCACGACGACCGCCAGCAGCAGGGACGGGAAGCTCATGATCACGTCGGCGACCCGCATCGCGACGGTCTCGCGCCAGCCACGGTAGTAGCCGGCCCACATGCCGATCGCCGAGCCCACGACCGCGGAGATGACCACCGCCGGGACCGCCACCGACAGCGTGGTGCGGCACGCGACGATCAGGCGGGCCAGCATGCTGCGGCCCAGCGGATCGGTGCCCAGCACGTTGGCCCAGCCGTGGGCCAGCGTGAACGGCGCCTGGTTGGAGTTGTCCAGGTCGATGTGGGTGGCCAGGTTGCCGACCAGCATCGGACCGAACACCGCGGTGAGGACCACGATGCCCAGCACCCCGGCCGCGGCGAACGCGACCCGGTCGTTGGCCAGCAGCCGGAACCAGACCGAGGTGCCACGCCGGCGCGAGGTCTCGTTGTCGTCCTCGCCGACGATCGCGGTGGTCGGCTTGACCGGGATCAGGTCGATGGAAGTGCTCATGTGTCTGTCTCCTCTTAAACCCGTGCCGGTTCCCGCACCCGCGCGTCGAGCAGCGCGTAGCAGGCGTCGATGATGATGTTGAGCAGGAAGATGCTGACCGCGGTGAGCAGCACCGCCGCCTGCAGGACCGCGAAGTCGCGCTGCAGGATGGCGTCGATCATCAGCTTGCCGATGCCGGGCCAGCCGAAGATCGCCTCGACCACCACCGCGCCGTTGATGAGGCTGACCATCAGGTCGCCGGCGACGGTCAGCGCGGGGGCTGCGGCGTTGCGCAGCGCGTGGTGGGTGACGACGCGGAAGTCGCTGGCGCCCTTGCTGCGTGCCAGCCGCACGTAGGGCGCCGACAGGGCCGAGACCATGGCGCCGCGGACGACCTGGGTCAGCACCCCGAGCGGCCGGATCATCAGGGTGGCCACCGGCAGGATCCACGACAGCATCCCGGCGTCCACCCCCGAGGTCGGCAGCCAGCCCAGCAGCACCGAGAACAGCCACACGCCGGTGATGGCGAACCAGAAGTCGGGGATCGACGCTGCCGTCATCGACAGCAGGCTGGAGAACCGGTCGGCCAGCGAGTTGGGCCGGTAGGCGGCCCAGCATCCCACGATCACCGCGCCGATGACGGCCAGCAGCATGGTCGTGAACGCCAGCTGCAGGGTAGCGGGGAAGGCCCGCAGCGCCATCTCGGCGGCGGATTCCCCGGTGCGCAGCGAGGTGCCGAAGTCGAGATGGATGACACCCTTGAAGTAGTCGATCAGCTGGGTGATCAGCGGGTCGTTGAAGCCGTTGGCCGCGGCGAACGCCTCGCGCTGCTCCGGGGTGGCCGACTCCGGCAGGTACAGGTTGGTCGGGTCACCGGTCAGCCTGGCGAGCAGGAAGACGCCGAGGAGCACGATGATCAAGGGCAGAGCGCTGGTGTACATCCTGCGCCGGACGAAGGAGAACATGGGCTGGGCCTTCTTTACTCGTCGGGGGGTCGTCAGGACTGGTCGGTGTGGTCGGCGGCGGTCGGCGTCATCGCGGACAGCCGCATCTCGTCGCCGGTGGCGGCGTCGGGCGTGTAGTCGATGCGGGGCGACTTTCCGAGGATCCCGCGCATGTGCGCGATGTAGGCCATCTGCATGATCTCCTCGGGTTCCTCGGCGAACAGTTTCGCGAACGCGTCCTGGCGGGCCTGACCGGTCAGTTGCTCGGCGGCCCGGATCTTGGTGTCGAACGCCGTTGTGCCGTAGGCACTCTGCGGACCGTCGGACAGCATGTACTGGTCCATCGTGAAGGCCGCGTCACCGGCCTGGTTGCCGTGCTGGATCATCAGCAGGTAGGGCCCGGTGTTCGGCGGGAACGGGCGCAGCTGGTACTCCAGCTGGCTCGCGGTGTCCATCATCTCGATCTTCACGTTGAGCCCGATCTCGGCGAGCTCGCTCTGGATGACCTCGATGGTCTCCGCGATGTTCGGGAACTGTGCGGTCCGGCCGATCAGCCGGATCTCCCGGTCGACCGGCACGCCGTCGGCCCTGGCCTCGTCGATGAGCGCCCTGGCCCTGTCCAGGTCGTGCGGCCAGGGCTGCAGCTGGTCGTTGTATCCGACCACGCCGGAAGGGATCAGCTGCGCGGCGGGCTGGCCGAGGTTGCGGAACAGCGCCTTGACGATGCCGGTCCGGTTGACCGAGTAGTTGATGGCCTGCCGGACCCGGATGTCGTCGAGCGGGGGTTCGGTGGCCTGCATGCGCAGCGCGGTGGTCTCGCCGTTCTGGAACGGCACGCCCAGCTCGCCGGCGCCGTCCTCGGGTCCCAGCCCGGTCGCGATGTCGGCCTCGTCGTTGGTGATCATCGCCGCGCGCACCGAACCTTCGCTGCGCCACTGGTATTCGGCCCTTGCGAAGGCGGGCTCGGCACCCCAGTAGGTGTCGTTGCGCTTGAGGGTCAGCTTCTGGCCGTACTCCCAGTCGTCGATCGCGTACGGGCCGGTGCCGATCGGCTCGCGCACCTTCTCGGTCGTGCTGGTGGTGCGCGGGACGATCTCGATGAACGAGATCCGCAGCGGCAGAATGGGATCTGGCTCGGTGGTACCGACGACCACGGTGTGTGCGTCGGGCGTCCGCAGCGTCAGCTTCTCGTCACCGAACACATAGCCGTCGACGTTGCACTGCAGATCGGAGTTGACGGCCCGGTCGATGGAGAACGCGGCATCCTCGGAGGTGAACGGCGCCCCGTCGGAGAAGGTGACGTCGTCGCGCAGCGTGAAGGTCCATTCGGTGGGGCTGGTCTGCTCCCAGTCGGTGGCCAGCAGTGGCTGCAGGTCGCCGGTGTCGGGATCACGCTCGGCGAGCGGCTCGGTGATGTTGGACCGCACCACGACACCGGTGGAGGTCAGCGAGCTCTCGCAGGGCTCCAGCGTGGGCGGCTCCTGGGGCAGCACGATGCGCAGCGTGTAGGGGTCGTAGCCGCCCCCGCCGGAGTTCGCGACCGTGCAGCCGGCGCCGGTGACGACGACGCCCGCAGCGACCAGCGCGGTCAGGCACTGGCGCGTGAGCCGTGGGTTGGAGTTCATGGATCCTCCGCTGAGGGTTGTGATGTCCACGTATGTAGATGCTGGCTGTGATGGCAACCACACGGTAAGAGCACGTTTTGGAGACCGTCAACCCCACCGAAACGGGCCTATCTGGGGGTTTTCGACGCCCGTCAGGTCCCGTCGAACATCCCTGGAACCGGGCCTGACCTGCGTGTTCGACGCTGGGGCGAAGTGTTGATACCGGGAAGATGTCGATGCGGGAGGGTGTCATGCCGTTTGGCTATGAGTTCATGCTATTTAGGACGTGGACGGGTATCCGCAGCTCGCCGTACCGTGAGTCTCACTATGAGTACACACGGTTCGGTATTGCAGGTCGGCCCGCTCAAGCCCTCGCTGGCCCAGACGCTGGCCACGGACTACGCCGCGCGGACGCTGCCGGAGGCACCCGCCGACCGGGCAGCGTTCCTGGCCCGGCACGGTTCGGAGATCACCGCTGTGGTGACCTCCGGACGCACCGGGGTGGACGCTGCGTTGATGGCCGCGCTGCCCAACCTGGGCGCGGTGGTGAACTTCGGGGTCGGCTACGACACCACCGACGTCGACGCGGCCGCGCAGCGCGGCGTCGCGGTGAGCAACACCCCCGACGTGCTGACCGACTGCGTGGCCGACACCGCCGTGGGGTTGATGATCGACACCCTGCGCCGGTTCTCCGCCGCCGATCGGTATGTGCGGGCCGGCCGATGGCCCGTCGACGGGAACTACCCGCTGACCCGGCAGGTCAGCAATACCCGCGTGGGCATTATCGGGCTGGGTCGCATCGGTACCGCAATCGCATTGCGGCTCAGCGCCTTCGGCTGCTCGATCGCCTACCACAACCGCAATCCGGTGCCGGATTCGCCGTACCGGTATGCACCGTCGCCGGTGGAACTGGCCCGCGGGGTCGACGTGCTGGTCGTCGCCGCGGCCGGCGGGGGCGGGACGCAGGGCCTGGTCGGCGCTGAGGTGCTCTACGCGCTGGGGTCAACGGGCTACCTGATCAACATCGCCCGCGGCAGCGTGGTGGATCAGGATGCGTTGGTCTCGGCCCTGGCCGACGGGCGGCTGGCCGGTGCCGGGCTCGACGTGTTCGCCGACGAGCCGCGGGTGCCCGAGGAGTTGTTCGCGTCGGACAACGTCGTGCTGCTGCCGCACGTGGCCAGCGGCACCGTGCAGACCCGGGCGGCCATGGAGGCGCTCACACTGCGCAACCTGGACGCGTTCCTGGCGACCGGTGAGTTGGTGACGCCGGTGCCGTTGCCGGCACCGGCGTCGACCTGACTTCGGGTGTCGGTCAGCGGCGGACGGCGCAGCCGGCGGCGATGTTGTGGCAGTGCCCGCCGCCACTGCAGGTGCCGCAATGGCACCGGCAGCCCTGATGCCGCAGCTTCTCCGAGATCTTGTGGTCTTTGTCTTTGGACATGACATGCTCCTCTCTGCATATGTGACGCTAGTCCGTCGATGCCGTCGGTGCGCCGGATTCACCCCCGTCCGTCAACCCGAGTTCACAACCATTTCGCGTGACGGCACCTCGATGGAGAGACACCGGACGGCTGGTCGTCATCGGCGGGAAAGATGACTTTCTGACACTTCGCCGTGTCGCTGTCGCTCAGCCGTCGCGCGGTCCTCAGGGGCGCGGCCGGCCTCGCCGCCGTCCCGCTGCTCGGCTTCGCCGCCGAACCCCGCCGCGCCCCGGTGCCGGGCGATCCGTTCACCCTGGGCGTGGCCTCGGGCGAGCCGGGCCCGGACGGCGTCGTGCTGTGGACCCGGCTGGCACCCCGGCCGCTGGCCGACGACGGGCTCGGCGGCATGCCCGCCCGCGCCGTCGACGTGCAGTGGGAGGTGGCGTCCGACGAGAACTTCGCCCGCATCGAGCAGCGCGGCAGCGTCATCGCCACGCCGGAGTCGGCGCACAGCGTGCACGTCGAGCTGGCGGGCCTGCGACCCGGCACCGAGTACTTCTACCGCTTCCGCGCCAACGGGGCCGTCTCGCCGTCCGGCCGTACCCGCACCGCTCCGGCGCCCGGTGCGCTGACCGCGCTGACGATGTGCGCGGCGTCGTGCTCCAACCTCGAGCAGGGCTGGTTCACCGCGTACCGCCGGCTGGCCGAAGACCACCCGGACCTCGTGCTGCACCTGGGTGACTACCAGTACGAGTACGCCGCGCGCGGTGGCGGCGTGCGGGTGCCGGTCGGGCCGGAGACCGTCACGCTGGCCGATTACCGGCAGCGCTACGCGCAGTACAAGACCGACCCCGACCTGCAGGCCGCGCACGCGGTGGCGCCGTGGCTGGCGGTGTTCGACGACCACGAGATCGCCGACAACTGGGCCGACGAGGTGCCCGGCGATCCGCAGCCCGACTTCCCGGCCCGCCGCGCCGCCGCGATGCAGGCGTACTTCGAGAACATGCCGCTGCGCTCGACGGCGCGGCCGCGTGGCGCCGGCATGCGGATGTATCGCCGCGTGCACTGGGGCGCGACCGCCACGTTCCACATGCTCGACACCCGCCAGTACCGCTCCGATCAGCCCTGCGGCGACACGTTCGGCAGCGACTGCGCCGACCGCTTCGACCCCGGCCGCACGATGACGGGCGGTGCGCAGGAACGCTGGCTGCTCAACGGCTTTCAGCAGTCCCGGGCGCGCTGGGACATCCTCGGCCAGCAGGTGTTCTTCGCTCAGGTGGACTTCACCCCGGGACCGTGGCGCGGGGTGAACCCGGACGCCTGGGACGGCTACGTCGCCAACCGGGACCGCATTGTCGCGGGCATGGCGCACTCGGCGGTGCGCAACGGCGTGGTGCTGACCGGCGACGTGCACTCGCACTGGGCCGCCGAGGTGCACGAACGGGCCGGCGACCCGCAGTCGCGCAGGGTGGCGACCGAACTGGTGACCACGTCGATCAGCTCCGGTGGCGACGGGTCGGACATGCGTGACGACGTGGCGGCGATCCTGCCGGAGAACCCGCACATCCGGTACTTCAGCAACCGCCGGGGTTATGTCCGCGCCCGCGTCACGCCCGATGAGCTGCGCGCCGACTTCCGCACCTTGCCCTATGTGACCCGCCCCGGCGCGCCGGCGGAGACGGCAGCGTCGTTCACCGTCCCCGACCGCGTGCCCCGGTTGCTCTGAGTCTCGTTCCCCGGCCCGCCGGGGCGCGCTCGGCCGCCGCGCCCCGCTGGCCCGCTCGGCCGCCCCGCTCGGCCGCCGAAATGGCATTCCAGCTGCGAAAGTGCGAGAAGGCGCCCGCCGGAATGCCATTTCGGCGCAAGGGGGTGCCATTTCGGCGGACCGGGCGGGGAACTAGACCACGCCCTCGACGCCCTCGACCAGGTCGTCGGTGGTCCACTCATGCTGGGGGAGCACGTCCTTGATGACCCGTAGCAGCGCCGGGTTGGTCGAGTCGCCGCGCCACACCGCGTCCAGCTCGACCGGCCGCTCACGAAAGGCGCCGATGGTCCGGAACACCACGCCCTCGGGATGCAGCGTGGCCGCCGAGGCGGGTACAAGCGCGATCCCGATCCCGGAGCGCACCAGGACCAGCATGGTGTGCACCTGCGTCACGTACTGCACGTAGCGCGGTGTGGCCCCGGCGATCGTGAACGTGGAGATGAGCAGTTCGTTGAAGTACCGGGCCTGCACCGGCGAGTACATGACGACGTCCTCGCCGTCGAGGTCGGTCAGCGTCAGCTGCCGCGACAGGTCGGTCAGCGGATGGCCCGCCGGCAGCGCCGCGATCAGCTGCTCGTGCAGCAGTGGCCGCGACACCAGCCCGGGACGCTTCAGCGGCGGGCGCGCCATGCCGAGGTCGAGCTCGCCGGTCATCAGCCCCTCGATCTGGGCGGAGGTGACCATTTCCCGCAGGTCCAGCTTCACGTCCGGCAGCCGCTCACGGGCCCGCTCCAGTAACCGCGGCAGCACGGCGTGCGCCGATGCGGCGGTGAAGCCGACCACGACGGTGCCGAGGTCGCCCGCCGGGATGCGTTTGACGGTCTGTGCGGCGCCCTCGGCGAGCTGCAGGATGCGCCGCGCGTCGGGCAGGAACGCCGCCCCGGCCGGGGTCAGCGTCACCGTGCGGGTGGTGCGGTCGATCAGCTGAACCCCGAGCTCGCTTTCCAGCTGCTGGACCTGCCGCGAGAGCGGCGGCTGGGTCATGTGCAGGCGCTCGGCGGCGCGGCCGAAATGCAGTTCCTCGGCGACGGCGACGAAGCAGGCCAGTCGGGCCAGCGAGAACATCAGGCCTTCGGGGCCAGTTTGACCGCGACCAGGCCCAGCCGGCCGGCCGCCTCGGTGAACTCCGCGACGCTCGGCACGCCCGCACCCGGGAACCGCAACCCCATCTGCCGTTGCGCCTTCTTGGGCCCGTAGGCGGTGGCGACCCGTTCGGCGATCTCGCCGACGGCCGCCGGGTCGCTGATCAGCGTCCCCTGCATCGGCGCGGTCTTTCCGCGGTAGGTGACGTCGGCGACCGCGCCGCCGCGGAAGTTGGCCTTCCAGCCGGCGTTGAGCAGCGCGTAGAAATCGCCGTCGAGCCGGTGGGCGCTGACCGGCACGGCGTAGCGCCGCCCGGTCTTGCGGCCGGTGAACCCGACGACCATGAAGTCGCCGATCGGGGCGCCGAGCGGGGTGCGCAGCGCCCGCCGCAGCACGGTGTTCAGCGCCCGCAGGACGGCCTCGGGAGGATGGGAGATCTCGATCGTCGCCGACTGATCTGTCATGCCCCCACCGTAGGGCGCGGCGGGTGCCGCCGCGCTTGATTCACCAGCGCGGGCTGGCAAGCTCGAACGACGGTTCCACGGTGCGCATGTAGCCGGTGTCGTCGCGGTCACGGATCCCGCACCGGAGGTACTGCTCGTGCAGTGCGGCCAGCGCGTCGTCGTCGATCTCGATGCCCAGCCCGGGCGTCGTCGGCACCGGCACGGCCCCGTCGACGAACCGCAGCGCCCCCGGCATGACGACGTCCTCGGTCTTCCACGGCCAGTGCGTATCGCAGGCGTAGGTCAGGTTCGGGGTGGCTCCGGCCAGGTGCACCATCGCGGCGAGGCTGATGCTCAGATGGGAGTTGGAGTGCATCGAGAGCCCCAGGCCGAACGTCTCGCAGATTCCGGCCAGCAGCCGTGAGCGCTGCAACCCGCCCCAGTAGTGGTGATCGGAAAGCACCACCTGCACAGAGCTTTTGGCGACCGCGGGCGCGAGCTGGTCGAACGCGACCACGCACATGTTGGTGGCCAGCGGCATCGGGGCCTGCTGCGCGACCTCGGCCATGCCGTCCAGTCCCGGGGTCGGGTCCTCGAGGTATTCCAGGATCCCGGCCAGCCCGGAGGCCACCTTGACCGAGGTCTGCGGGGTCCACGCGGCGTTGGGGTCCAGCCGCAGCGGATGGGTGGGGAACGCGGCGTGCAGCGCCTCGATAGCGGCCATCTCCTCCTCGGGCGGGAACACCCCGCCCTTGAGCTTGATCGCGCTGAAACCGTACTCCTCGACGATGCGCCGCGCCTGCGCGACGATGCCGTCCGGATCCAGTGCCTCCCCGAAGATGTCGGGGGCGGCACCCGGGTGGGCTGCCCACTTGTAGAACAGGTAGGCGCTGAACGGCACCGCGTCACGCACCTTGCCGCCCAGCAGATCCGACACCGGCCGGCCCGTGGCGTGCCCCTGCACGTCCAGGCAGGCCACCTCGAACGGCGAGAGCACCTGGTCCACGGCGCTGGCCGTGGTGATCATCCCGGCGGTGCCGACGGCGGCGTCGTCGCCGCGCAGCCGCTCGGCGATCGCGGCGCGGATCGTGTTCAGCGCGAACACATCCTGGCCGGTGATGGCCTCGGCGGCGGCCCGCAGCCGGGCCAGGTGGCGGGTGTCGGCATAGGTCTCGCCGAGCCCGACCAGGCCGGCGTCGGTGTCGAGCTGGATGATCGCCCGCAGCGCGTACGGTTGGTGGACGCCGACGGTGTTCAGCAGCGGCGGGTCGGCGAACGCGACCGGGGTGATGCGTGCACCGGTGATCCGGATCGGGGCCATGATCAGACGGCCTCGCTCAGCGCACCGGCCAGAACCGACCGGCCGGCGGCGACGATCCGGCGCAGCTGGGCCAGGTCCTCGGGGGTGGGCATGACCAGCGGTGGGCGCACCGGTCCGGCCGGGGTGCCCTCCATCGTCACACCGGCCTTGACCAGCGACACCGCGTAGCCCGGAACGGTGTCGCGCAGCCGCACCAGCGGGATGAAGAAGGCGTTGAGCAGCGCGTTGGCCAGTTCCTCGTTGCCCGATTCCAGCGAGTTGTAGAACGCCAGCGCCAGGTCGGGGGCGAACGCGAACGTCGCCGACGAGTACAGCGGCACACCGATCGCGCGGAACGCCGCCTGTGTGGTCTCCGCAGTGGGCAGGCCGTTGAAGAACAGGAAGTCGGGGTCGACCTGGGTGGTGACGGCCTGCACGATGCGCGCCACCTGATCGAAATTGCCGGTGCCGTCCTTGAATCCGATGACGTTGGGAATCTTGGCGACCGCGACGGCCGAGTCCTCGGTGAACTTGGCGTTGTTGCGGTTGTAGACGATGACGGGCAGGTCGGTCACCGCCGCGACGGCGGCGACGTAGTCGACCAGGCCGGGCTGGGGAACCTCGACGAGGTAGGGCGGCAACAGCAGCAGGCCGTCGGCCCCGGCCTGCTGCGCGGCCACGGCGAAGCGTTTGGCCTGTGCCACCGAGCCGCCGGCGCCGGCGTAGACGGGCACCCGCCCGGCGACCACCTCCACCGCGGTGCCGACGATCTCGCTGAACTCCTGCTCCTCGAGGGCGTGGAATTCGCCGGTGCCGCAGGCGATGAAGACACCACCGGGCCCGGCCTCGACGCCCTGGGCCAGGTGGCGTGCCAACGCGTCGAGATCGACGCGGCCCGCGTCGGGGCCGGATTCAACGAACGGGGTGACGGGGAAGAACAGGACTCCGTCGAAGATGGGGCGCATGCTGTCGGGGCTCCTCGTGAGATGGTGGTGGGGGTGTGTGGGGTCAGTCCTGGGTGAGCCGGCCGTCGATGCGCCGCCACAGGTGGTCGGGGTTGCCGTCGGCGATCACGCTGGGCAGCAGGGAATTCGGCACGTTCTGGTAGCAGACCGGGCGCAGGAAGCGCTCGATGGCCCGGCTGCCGACCGAGGTGCTGCGCGAGTCGGACGTGGCCGGGTGGGGCCCGCCGTGCACCATCGCGTGACACACCTCGACCCCGGTCGGCCAGCCGCCGAACAGGATCCGGCCGGCCTTGAGCTCGAGCAGCGGCAGCAGTTCGGCGGCGGCGGGCAGGTCGGAGTCGTCGGCGTGCACGGTGGCGGTCAGCTGGCCCTCGATACCCCGCGCGACTGCTCGCATCTCCTCGGTGTCGGCACAGCGCACGATCAGGCTCGACGATCCGAATACCTCGGCCTGCAGCGCCTCGGATGCCAGGAAGCTCTTCGCGTCGGTGGTGAACAGCGCTGCATGACAAAATGTTTCGGACTCACCCGTACGCCCGCGCCCGACGGTGTCGGCGGCTCCGGACAGGGCGTTGACCCCGTCGGCGTAGCTGCGGGCGATGTTCGGGGTCAGCATCGGGGTGGCCGGCGCCGCCGAGAGCGCATCTCGGGCGGCGGCGACGAAATCGTCCAGGCCCGGGCCGTCGACGGCAATGACCAGGCCGGGGTTGGTGCAGAACTGTCCGGACCCCATCGTCAGCGAGGTGACGAACGCGCGGGCCAGCTCGGCGCCCCGGGTGTGCAGCGCACCGTCGAGCAGGAACACCGGGTTGATCGAGCTCATCTCCGCGTACACCGGGATCGGCTCCGGCCGTCCGGCAGCTGCGGCGACCAGAGCCGTTCCGCCGGAACGTGATCCGGTGAAGCCGACGGCCTTGATCCGTGGATCGGTGACCAGGGCGATGCCGAGCTGCGGGCCCGAGCCGAACAGCAGCGAGAACGTCCCCGCCGGCAGGCCGGACTCCGCGACGGCGGCGGTGATCGCGCGGGCCACCAGTTCGGAGGTGCCGGGATGCGCGTCGTGGCCCTTGACGACGACGGGGCAGCCCGCGGCCAGCGCCGAGGCGGTGTCACCGCCGGCGACCGAGAAGGCCAGCGGGAAGTTCGAGGCGCTAAACACCGCGACCGGTCCCAGCGGGATGGAGCGCTGCCGCAGATCGGGCCGGGGCAGTGGGGCGCGGTCGGGCAGCGCGGTGTCGATGCGGGCGCCGTTGAAGCCGCCGTCGCGCAGCACCTCGGCGAACAGCCGCAGCTGGCCGGTGGTGCGGCCGACCTCGCCGGTGATGCGGGCCTGCGGCAGGCCGGTCTCGGCGACGGCACGGGAGATCAGCGGCTCGCTGACCGCCTCGATGTGGGCGGCGATCGCCTCGAGGAACCGGGCGCGCTGCTCGGAGGTGGTGGCCCGGTAGGCGGGGAACGCGTCGGCGGCCGCCGCGCAGGCGGACTCGACGTCGGCGAGGTCGCCGTGCCGGTAGGCGGGCTCGAGTGGCTGCCCGGCCGCCGGGTCGAACGCCCGGATCTGTTTGCCCGTCCCACGCACCGGTGTGCCGGCGATCAGCATCTGACCGGTGAGGTGGGTGGTGTCGGACACGGTCGGAGAGATGGTTCCGGTCATGCCGTCAACGGTATGGGGGAGATCAATGCCTGTCCAAGACCGATTCCCGCGCTACTAATGCACTAGTTGGATCAATCGGGGTCCCCCGGTCCGCCGAAATGGCATTCCAGCAGCGAAAGTGCGAGAAGGCGCCTGCCGGAATGCCAGTTCGGCGGACCGGGGACGGACGGAGGGCGGAGCTATTCGGCGGCGGCCAGGGACGCCCCGGCCTCCATCCGCCGCTCGAGGAGCCGCTGCAGGGCGCTGCTCGCCGCACGGTCTCCGGACACCTCGAGGCGTTTGTCGGCGATGGCCTCGGAAATCGAGATCTTGTCGCCGAGCATCGCCATGACGGTCGGCGCGTCGGCCCGCAGCGTGACGTCGGCGTCGGTCTCACACGCGCCGGGCGTGACGGTCACCCGGCCGCCGCGCAGGTGCAGGCACGCGACGCTGTCGGCGATGTGGAACTCGTAGGTCGCCGCCAGATCGGTCGGGACGGTCCCGCGCAGGTCGGCGGCGAGATAGGTCACCAGCCACTCGGCGCGGAAGGCCTCGGCGGTGATGTCGGCGTCGCCCATCTGGTGCCGCGTGCCCCAGTTCGCCAGCGGGAGCATCGCCAGGGCGAGCTCGCGTCCGGAGTCGGAGAGCTCGTAGACCACCGCCGATCCGGGCTGGTCGAGGGCCAGCCGGCGCTGCACGACGCCGTCGGCTTCGAGTTGGCGCACCCGGGTCGCCAGCAGGCTGGTCCCGATCCCCGGCAGCGAGTCGACCAGGTCGGTGTAGCGCTTCGGGCCCGAGCTCAACTCGCGCACGATCAGCAGCGTCCAGCGCTCGCCGACGACATCGAGGGCGTGCGCGAGACCGCAGAACTGTCCGTAGGTTTTCCGACCCATGCCCAGGATCCTACCCCTCAACTCCTCTTTCTAGAAAGAACTAAAGAAAAACTTGGCTACTTCATTTTTTTATGTTACGTTTCGAACTGTATCCGAACGACCGTCGGAAACCGTCGATCACGTGGAGAACCCGCGTGATGTGGAACTCAAGACGAGGTGAATGACCATGGCTTCAATCGCCGGAAACCCCACAGGCCGCTGGACCCTCTCCGGGCTGCTGCGGCGCCTGCAGTGGTCGCCCCGGACCGCCGTGCGGGCCGATATCGGGGCGGCCGACCGCGCCGTCGCCGCCGTCGCCGCTGAACCGCGGCGCAGGCATCGGCACTACCCGCCGCAACGGGACCGCGTGTTCGAGCACGCGGCGATGGCCAGGGAGATGTACCGGCTCTGACCCGCGACCGCCGTCGCTGACAGGCGGGCGCAGAGCCCACCTGTCCGGGGAGCACCGGCTTTCGCCGGTATCAGCGCCCCGCGCCGTCGGATCTCCGCACCACCGGTGATCGGGTGGACCGTCATGAGCAGGACTGCCGTGTCCCGGCAGGCCAGAGCCACATGATGTAGCTTCGTTCCACATACCGATTGGCCGCTGCCGAGGAGATCACCGGTGAATGCGACACCATTCGGGCGCTATCGGCTTCAGAAGCTGATCGGCCGGGGCGGGATGGGCGAGGTCTACCAGGCCTACGACACCAAGACCGACCGTGTGGTGGCGTTGAAGGTGCTCCCGCACCACATGGCCGAAGACGAGGTGTTTCAAGCGCGCTTCCGCCGCGAGTCGCAGGCGGCCGCCGGGATCAACGATCCGAACGTCGTACCGATCCATGGTTTCGGCGAGATCGACGGCCGGCTCTACCTGGACATGCGGCTGATCGAGGGACGCAACCTGGGCGCGATGCTGACGGACGCCAGCAGGCCGCTGGGCCCCGACTTCGCGGTGCGCATCGTCGAGCAGGTCGCCCATGCGCTGGACTCCGCGCACAAGGCGGGCCTGATCCACCGCGACATCAAGCCGTCCAACATCCTGGTCGCCGCCCACGACTTCGTGTATCTCATCGACTTCGGACTGGCCCGCACCGCCGGAGAGAAGGCGTTGACCACGGCGGGCAGCACGCTGGGGACCCTGGCCTACATGGCTCCGGAGCGTTTCGAGGCCGGCCAGGTCGATGCCCGCTCCGACATCTACGCGCTGACCTGTGTGCTCTACGAACTGCTCACCGGCTCCCGGCCCTACCCCGCGGACAGCCTCGAGCAGCAGATCGCCGGTCACATGGTCGCCACGCTGCCCCGCCCGTCGGACAAGGATCCGCGGTTGGCCGCCTTCGACGACGTGATCGCCAAGGGTATGGCCAAGAAGCCGTCCAAGCGCTACCAGACGGCCGGGGAGCTCGCCGCGGACGCGCGGCGGGCCCTCAACGCGCCGGTCCGTCGCGGCAGCGGTTCCCGGCATGCCGCCCGCACCGAACGCCGCAAGCCGAAGAAGCCGCTGGTGCTGACCGCGGCGGCGGCGCTGATGGCGGCCGTCGTCGCGGTCGGGCTGTGGGCGTGGGCACCGTGGCGCGACGACGGCGGTGCGGCGGAGCTGCCCGACGGCGCGGTGCCATCGATCGCGGCCACCGTGCCCGCCGACATCCGGGACACCGGCCGGCTGGTGATCGGGGTCAACGTGCCCTACGCGCCGATGGAGTTCAAGAACGCCGACGGTCAGCTGGTCGGGTTCGACGTCGAGTTGATGAACGCGATCGCCCGGGTGCTGGGGCTGGTGCCCGACTACCGCGACATGGCCTTCGACAAGATCCTGCCGGCGGTCCGGGACGGCTCCGTCGACGTCGGCATGTCGTCGGTCACCGACACCAAACAGCGTGAGGACCTCGTCGACTTCGTCACCTATTTCCAGGCCGGCACCCAGTGGGCGCGTCGGCCCGGACCCGCGGTGGGGCCCGCGGCGCCGTGCGGTGTGCGCATCGGGGTGGCCGAGGGGACACTGCAGGCCACCGAGGAGCTGCCGCACAAGAGCGACCAGTGTGTGGCCGCCGGCCTGGCGCCGATCGAGATCGTCGAGTTCGCCAGCCAGGACGCCGTCACCACCGCGTTGATCAAGGACGAGGTCGACGCGATGTCGGCGGACTCGCCGGTCACCGGGTTCGCGATCAAGCTGTCCCGCGGCGATCTGGTGCCCGCCGGCGACGTCTTCGACACCGCGCCGTACGGCTGGCCGGTGGCCAAGGACTCCGGGCTGGCCGAATCGCTGCGCCTGGCCCTGGAACACCTGATCGAGACCGGTGAGTACCGGGCGATCGCCACCATGTGGGGCGTCGAGCGGGGCATGATCGACGCGCCGGCGATCAACGGCGCCGAGCGGTAACGATCGGCCCCGCGCGGCCCGTTTGTGAAAAGGTTTGCGCCCCCGCGCCACTCGACGAGCACGACATCTCTCCCGCAAGGCTCGTACCCTGGGGTCATGACGACGACGTCATTGCCGGCCGGTCCGCGGCTGCCCCGGTCCGTTCAGGCGGCGCTGATGCTGGGGTGCGGGCCCTGGTACATCAACGCCTGCCGGCGTCACTACGGTCCGACGTTCACGCTGCGGGTGGCCTCGATGGGCACCCTGGTCTATCTCACCGATCCGGCCGACATCAAGACCGTCTTCGCCGGCGATCCGCGTATTTACCATGCGGGAGAGGCCAATTCGATCCTCAAGGGGTTGCTCGGCGACAGCTCGGTGCTGGTGGTCGACGGCGACGTGCACCGCGATCTGCGCCGACTGATGCTCGCCCCGTTCGCGCACAACGCCGTCGCAAGCCAAACCGACCTGATCGCGCAGATCGCCGCGGACAACATCGCCGGCTGGCCGGTCGGCGAGAGCTTTCCCGCCGCGCCCAAGATGTCGGAGATCACCCTGGAGGTGATTCTGCGGACGGTGATCGGCTCCAGTGACCCGGACCGGCTGGCGGCGCTGCGTGACGTGCTGCCGCGGGTGCTGCGGATAACGCCGTTCGAGACACTGGCGGTGGCCAACCCCAAGCTGATGCAGCGCCGCCCGTGGCGGTCGCTGCGGACCGCGATCGCCGAGGCTGACCGGCTGCTCTACGCCGAGATCGCCGACCACCGTGCCGACCCGGATCTGGCGTCGCGCACCGACGCGCTGGCCATGCTGGTGCGTGCCGCCGACGAGGACGGCCGCACGATGACAGATCGTGAGCTGCGCGACCAGCTGATCACGCTGCTGCTCGCCGGGCACGACACGACGGCGACCGGGCTGTCCTGGGCACTGGAACGGTTGACCCGCCATCCCGAGGTGCTCGCGAAGGCGGTGCGCGCCGCCCAGCAGGGCGACGGCCTCATCGCTCCTCACGTGCGCGGTGACGAGTACCTGGACGCCGTCGCCAAGGAGACGCTCCGGGTGCGCACGATCGTGTTCGACGTCGGCCGGATCTTGCAGGAGCCGGTGGAGCTGGCCGGCCACCTGCTGCCCGCCGGGGTGATGGTGGTTCCCGGAATCGTTGCGGTGCACACGGATCCGCGGCTGTACCCGAATCCGGAGCGGTTCGACCCGGACCGGATGCTCGGCGCGACGCTGAGCCCGACGACGTATCTGCCGTTCGGCGGCGGGAACCGGCGTTGCCTGGGGGCGGCGTTCGCGATGGTCGAGTTCCAGGTGGTGCTGCGCGAGATCCTGCGTCGCGTCGAGCTCGAGACCACCTCGGCTCGCGACGAGCGGCGGCG
This sequence comes from Mycolicibacterium xanthum, assembly GCF_019710635.1. Taxonomy (GTDB): domain Bacteria; phylum Actinomycetota; class Actinomycetes; order Mycobacteriales; family Mycobacteriaceae; genus Mycobacterium; species Mycobacterium xanthum. Next base: position 51,197 of record NZ_JAIFZS010000022.1, on the reverse strand, counting down.
GCTCAAGCATGTGATCTTCGTGCCGCACCACGGAGCGCGGATCCGGGTACGGGCGCGGCGCGCGACTACGACACGCCGAAGCGCGTAGATCCCGGCCTGCCGGTTCGCGGGCATTTGGCCGAAGACGCTCATGGGTTGGACGCTCGCACGGCAAAAGGTCCTCTAATCGCTACGTCAAGGGCGACGGAAGCGTGTACACCGCAGACTAATTCGAGTGGGTCGACCAAACCGGGCGGTGGCATTCCGTACCCACCTATCCGGTCGCAGCCGGAGGCGCGATCACCACCTCGGGTAGCTATCACAAGACGCTGGCATTCGTGCCGTTCATCGGTGGATCCGGCTCCAACCCGTTGATCCTGATCCAGGGAACGGTGGGTGCGCTGCTCGGATTGCCCTCGGGCGCAACGACACTCAAAGCGCCGAATCTGAGAATCGAGGCTACCGTTGCGGCGCATAATCGTCGGGCGCCGACGCTGACGTTGACGTACTCGGGAACCGGGAACGCCCAGCACGTGTACGCGCGGGTCGTCGACGACGAGACCGGCCTGGTGCTTTGCAACCAGGTCACGGCGATACCGGTGACGCTGGACGGGCAGACCCACACGGTCACGTGCGATCTGGAGCAGGTCGCCTACACCTTGCAGGCCGGGCAGTCGCTGACGGTGCAGGTGAGGACCTCGGCGTTCCCGTTCATCAGTGTCTACTCGTGGGGTGCCATCACGGTGGTGGACATAGAGGTCTCGCTGCCGATGCTGGACACGGCGACGGGGGCGGTGGCCGGCTCAGCCTGAGTCCCGGCGAGGCCCGACAACGCAAGGTGTAGTCTAGAGGAAGGCCGCGGCCGCACCGACAGTCCTGTCGGTGCTAGCGCGAAGATGTGCGGCCCGCGACGCGATTCTCTTCGCTCGGACGCTGAGTACGGGGAGTCCCCGTACCACTCGAGGACGTAGACTATGGATTCCTCTGACCTGTTTTCGCATCGTCAGGAGGCGCAGATCACCGCGCCTGACCCGGCGGCCCACAAGCCGGTGCAACCCCCGGTCTTCTCCGACCAACCTCAACCTTCCCGGCCCGGCGATTCGCCGTCGACGTGAACGGGATCGCGCGGTCACGCCGCGCATCCAGTCCGGTGCGCCTGACGTTGGCCCGCCAATCGCTAGGTGGCATCGGTGGGGCGTGGTGGCCGCACTCGGCGCTGATCGCCGCGGAGTTGCCCGACCTCGTCGGAGCGTTGCACCGACAGTTGGGGGAGATTCTCGACATCCGGATCAACTGGACGGCGACCGAGGGGCAACTCGACCTCGAGACCATCGTCAGTGGTGCGCGCGTGATGCGGCCCGATGAAGGACAACGCTACCCCAGGTTGATGGCCGTCACGGGCCGGGCCGGGCAGGCCAACCTGCTTGTCGTCCCCAGCATGACCTCACAGGCGCTCGGCATGATGGTGATGCGCACTGCCGCGGGGATGCCCACCTCTCGCGGTGTGGGCGACGCCCGGGTGTTCGAAACCGCGCAGGTGGTTATGCGTCTGGCGCAGGCAGAATGTGCCAAGTGGATCGACGAGGCGGCTGTCGAAGAAAAACTGGTATAGTCCAACGGTTTCCGCCCGGGTTCACTGACAGGTCCAGCTCGCGATAGGGGCGATGTGCTGCGACCGTGCTAATCTGATCGCAGATGTCCGTTCGACATCTGTTCACGATGAGAGAAGATCAGAGTATGGCACAGGGAACTGTGAAGTGGTTCAACGGCGACAAGGGCTTCGGCTTCATCGCCCCCGATGGCGGCGCGGAAGATGTCTTCGTCCACTATTCGGAAATCAATGGAAGTGGATTCCGCTCGCTCGAGGAGAACCAGCGCGTTCAGTTCGAGGTTGAGCAGGGCTCCAAGGGGCCGCAGGCTGTCCGGGTGACTGCCGTCTAGCAGACGCAGACCCGTGTGTGGGCTGGTGGGAGCAATCCCGCCAGCCCGCTTTCATTTCTGGTGTGTGCCTCTGCCGTGGGCCGGTGCGGATCGTCGCACGACGCCTCTGCCTCTTGGCGGCGTGGTGGGCGTAGAGTCGAGTTATCGGCGGAATGTCGCACACGGCCAGCTGAGATCGTGTCGTCGCCGGTTCACTACACGGGCCGCTGTACAAAGCGCTCAGGCGGGACCTCAAGATGGCAAAACAGAATAGGGGCGTTGGCTTTGGCCAGCGCCATAACGGTCCCCAGAACACCCCGCGGCTGCGCCTGAAGCGCAAGACGATCCACCGCGGACGGGTCGACGGGGCATGGTGGCCGCACAGCACAGATCTCACCACTGAACTACCCGATCTGGTGGCGGTTCTCTCGGTGCGGCTCGGTGAAGTTGCGCGAGTGACATACAACCGCGCCGAATGGAGTACAGCGCCGGCCAAGATTCGTATCGACGACCGGATCGTGCGGCTCGACGGTTACGACCGGCAACCAGTCAACACGTTGGGCGTCCTGGACTCCCACGGTCGCGGCACGGTACTTCTTGTCGTCCCGGCGCAGACCAGCGCCGAAGGCGCTCACACGCTGATGATGTCGGCCGCCGGGGCCGAAGACGAATCTGGCATCGACGATCTGCTCGCAACGGCACAGGGGAGTCTTCGATGACCACGCCGGATCAAATCTTCAAGGCGTTCAACAATTTCGGCAGCGACGATCTGCCTGCTGATGCCGTCGTTTCACGACGCATGCTGCAGCGGCTTCAAAGTATCGACAACCCGGAGTTGGCGGGACCGCAGTCTCCGGAAGGGCGCGCTGCGCTGGCGTCGAGTGTGGTGGCGCACGCGGTCGTCGAACTCGAAGCTGAGATCATCGCGCTGAAGCAGTCGCTCTCGGCAAACGCCGGGACTTCGCCGCGTCAGTGAAAAGGATTGATCGTCAACGCTTCTGGTCGGTGATCGCGCTGGTGTGCGCGGCCTTTTCCGCAGCCTTGGCATGCTTGTCGGCCCGCTTTTCTTTCAGGGACTTTCCGGACTTCTTGGACATCGATTGGCGCGGTGATTTGTCGGACACGAGGGTCCCTTCATTGTGGAGCCCGGTTGGCCCCGATGCGTAGACCCTACTCTTCCAATTCTGGCCTACTCGAACAACCGGGTGTACCGTTGAACCTGTTGGGAACCCAGCCAGTCCGGAAAGTGTCAGCAATACGCTGATCTCGCCGAGCAACCGCTCACACCGGACGCGGCGGTATCAACCGTCAGGCTGGATCACCATGAATACTCTGCCTCCTTTGCAGTCTCCGTATGCGCGCCCTGTGCTGCCCCCCGTTGCGGGCAAGGTGCGGTTCGGCCTGCTCGGCACCTGTCCTCCAACCCTGAGCGGACCGGCCAGATTCAGCGATCATCTGTCGGCGGAGATGTGCGCGCAGGGGGCCGAAGTCTCCGTGGTGCGAGTCGCGGATGACTCGGGATCGGTTGGGCGAGTGGTCGGCGAACTGTTCAACGGCTCGGCGTCCTCCGTGGCGGAATGCACGGCATCTCTCAACCGGTGCGACGTTGCCCTCATCCAGCATGACGACGGCATGTATGGCGGTACGCACGGGGACCAACTCCTCGATGTTCTGGAAGGGTTGCGGGTTCCCTCGATGGTGACCGTCCACACCGTTCCGAAGAATCCCGCACCGCATCAGCGCTGGGTTCTCGAGCGGATCGCCGCGACAACCGATCGCATCGTGGTGATGTCGGAGGCCGCACGTGAGGTGCTGTGCAGCGGCTACGCGGTTGAAAGACGCCGGGTCATCACGATTCCGCGCGGGGCGACGGTCCCACTGGAGCCCCGTGGGAAGCGCCCCAGTAGGCCCATCATCTTGACGTGGGGCCTGCTGAGGCCGGGCAAGGGGATCGAGCGGGTCATCGAGGCGATGCGTTTCGTACATGATGCGCCGGGCCACCCGAGGTACCTGGTCGCGGGTCGAACGGATCCGAAGGAACACGCCGCCGAGGGCGAGACGTACCGAAATGGCCTGATCGAGCTGGCCCGCCGGGAGGGGGTGGCCGACTCGGTGACGTTTGACGGCCGGTACTACGGCGATGCCATGCTGACCGAGCTCATCCAGTCCGCGGCTGTGATCGTGCTGCCCTACGATTCCACCGATCATTTGGCTTCCGGCGTACTGGCCGATGCCGTGGTCGGCGGCCGACCGGTAGTTGCGACCGGCTTTCCGCACGCGGTCGAAATGCTGTGCACCGGCGCCGGCATCCTCGTTGGCCACGATGATCAGGCTGCGCTGGTGTCAGCGTTGCGCAGGGTGTTGACAGACCCCCGGTTGGCGGGCGCGATGGCCGCCGAGGCGCGCAGGCTGGCCCCGGGGATGCAGTGGTCGGTGGTGGCGGGGGCGTACCAGCGTCTCGGGCGGCGACTGCTATCCGAGCGCAGGGCGCGAGTATGAGCACACCGGTCCCCGAAGCGAAGTTCGATCACCTCCTGCGACTGACCGATCGTCGCGGCACCGTGGCGAATGCCCGTCTCGGTCAGCCGGCACCGGACCGCGGCTACTACACCGATGACATGGCCCGCGTGCTGGTCGTGGCGACTCGCGAGCCCGGCCCCGATGGGGAACTCAATGCCTTGGCCGGTATCGCGTTGCGCTTCTTGGCCGATGCGCAGTCATTCGACGGACCCTGCCGAAATCACATGGACAGCAGAGGAATCTGGCTTGACGAGCCGACGGTTCAGGACTGCTGGGGGCGGTGCCTCTGGGCTCTGGGTACCGCGGCTGCACACAGTAACGTAGGGCGGGTTCGTCAGATGGCCATCATCCAGTTCGAGCGCGCCGCACAGAAACGGTCACCATGGCTGCGGGCACAGGCCTTCGCGGCGGTGGGCGCGGCGGAGATGTTGTCGTTCGATCCCGTTCACGCGCCGGCGCGCACACTTCTGGTCGATTATGTGGCGGGCCTCGCCGAGTCGTCCGGTGATCTGCGCTGGCCGTGGCCGGAACCGCGGTTGACCTACGCCAACGCGGTTCTTGCCGAGGCGATGATCGCTGCCGGAACTGCGCTCGAAGATCCGGCGGTGCGTCGCCGCGGGCTGGACCTGTTGGCGTGGTTGGTCGAATTCGAGACGAGGGATGGGCACCTGTCGCCGACTCCGGCCGCCGGAAGAGGGCCGCAGGACGCTCGACCGGGATTCGATCAACAACCGGCCGAGGTGGCAGCTCTGGCCGACGCCTGCGCGCGGGCCGCCAGAGTGGACGACGACCCGGTGTGGGTGGACGGAGTGAACGCCGCCCTCGCGTGGGTGTGCGGGGCCAATGACATCGGAGAACCGATGTGGGACCCGGATACCGGCGCGGGCTACGACGGACTGTGTACCGACGGGGTAGACGTCAACCAGGGAGCCGAGTCCACCCTGGCCGTGCTGTCAATCCTGCAGCAGGCACGACGACTGTCAGTCATGCCGGGTTGACTCCGCCACCGTCGGAGGCCGGGCCGACCGAAGGGACCGTATGGATATCGCTGAGGGGCAGCAGTGTCCGCAGGCCTTGAAGCGGATCGTGGGGGCTGAGCTCGACGTCGACGTATCGGCGCCGACCACGCTGGAGTTCCAGATCGCGGTCGCTCCGCACCCGGGTGCGGAGATCTTTGAGTTGCTCGCCTTCGTTCTGGACGGCGAGCCCGTACAACCGTTGGAGATCAGCGGCATGCACGGCAATCGCATACACAAGTTGGATGTGGCGGCGGGACACCTCGAGTTGGTCTACGCCGCGACCATCGTCGGGCAGACCGCTCCGGCGCCGGTCACCGAATACGACCTATCCATGTATCTGCGACCGAGCCGTTACGCCGAGGCCGATAAGTTCTACGGATTCGCGGCAACAGAGTTCGGCCGGTATCTGGACTCGACGACTCTGTTGGAGAAGGTGTCGGAGTGGGTAGGGGGCCGGCTGAGCTATGTTCAGGGCTCCAGCGACCCGATCGACGGTGCGGTGGACACCCTGCTCGCCGGAGCGGGAGTGTGCCGGGATTTCGCCCATCTGGCTGTGGCACTGCTCCGCGCCGTCAACGTTCCCGCCCGAGTTGTGTCGGTCTATGCCCCGGGGCTGTACCCGATGGATTTTCACGCTGTCGCGGAGGCGTTCGTCGACGGGTCGTGGCGGGTGGTCGACGGTACGCTGCTGGCGCCTCGCCAGACACTGGTGCGCATCGCCACTGGGCGCGACGCCGCCGACATCGCTTTTCTGGACAACCACAAGGGCGCGATCACGCTGAACGCGCTCACGGTCTCGGCGATCGTCGACGGTGCGCTTCCCAGAGACTCCATCGACGAGCTGGTGTCCATCAGGTGACGGGCGCGCGAGCGCTTTGACGCACTCTGGGCGTCTGACTACGCTGAAGTGACGCCGACATGCTGCCGTCGTCCTCCGATATCGGCTGGTGGTCCGCAATCGCCCTGGGTTCGCACCGAGCCCGACCACTGAACTTCGGAAACGGATCGGCAGGACTCAGGTGGCAATCGCCGATATTGCTGCGTACGCACATCTGAGCGACGCCGACATCGAGTCACTGGGGCGCGAACTCGACGCCATCAGATCCGATGTCGAGGACTCCCTCGGACAACGCGACGCGGCGTACATCGGGAACACCATACGCTTCCAACGCATCCTCGACCTCGTCTCGCGACTGATCCTGATCTGCAGCAGATCGAGGGCGGGGTGGGTGCTGGGCGCCTGTGCGCTCGGCTTCGCCAAATCCGTCGAGAACATGGAGATCGGCCACAACGTCAGTCACGGCCAGTGGGACTGGATGAACGACCCGGAGATCCATTCGACCACGTGGGAGTGGGACATGGTCGCGGTGTCTTCGCAGTGGAAGTACTCGCACAATTACCGCCACCATGTGTTCAGCAACATCGTGGGCGTCGACGACGACCTCGGGTTCGGTGTGATGCGGATGACGCGAGACCAGCCTTGGCAACCAGTGCATCTCGCGCAGCCGCTTCGGAACCTGTTGCTGGCCTTGGTCTTCGAATGGGGAATCGCGCGGCATGGACTGCATTCCGAGCGGGACCGGCTGATCCTGGATGACGGCAGGGTGGCGCAGTCGAGGTCACTGATGTGGGGCAAGATCGGCCGCCAGACTGTCAAGGACTACGTCCTGTTCCCCGCTCTGGCGGGAAAGCGTTGGCGCAGAGTGCTTGCCGCCAACGCGGTTGCGAACATCCTGCGCAATCTGTGGGCCTATGGGGTGATCTTCTGCGGGCATTTCCCGGATGGAGCCGAGAAGTTCACCGAGGACGTACTGGACCGGGAGACCAGGCCAGAGTGGTATCTGCGCCAGATCTTGGGTGCCGCCAACTTTCGGGCCGGACCACTGCTGGCCTTCGCCAGCGGCAACCTGTGTTACCAGATCGAGCACCATCTGTTTCCCGATCTGCCAAGCAATCGGTACGCCGAGATCGCGGTTAGGGTCCAGCAACTGTGCGAGAAGTACGGACTCTCCTACACCACGGGATCGCTTGCTCACCAGTATCTTCTGACGCTGCGAACGATCCACAAGCTGGCACTGCCCGATTCCTTCCTGACGGCCACGTCCGACGACGCTCCGGAGACGGCGTCCGAACGCAAGCATGCCGATGAAGGAGTGACGCCTCGCGGAATGTCGGAGAAGCGACGGCGTCGTCGCTACAGGTGGTGGCGATGAGGATGCACAGTTCGAGTGGTGGAACTTCTCAGGCACTTTGGCGATGAATATGGCCCGCCGCGAAGCCACCGTCGGCGCGCTTCTGGTGTTCGAGTCGGGTATCGCGGGCCCGATCGTCGAACTCCGCCTCGTCACGGCGGCGCGCCGTATCACGGCGCTCGTCGGCGGCTTGGCTCGCGGTGTGACGTGCCCCGACCGGAAGGACTCGAATTCCCAACGAAATCAACGATGTGGCCACTGTAGTCAGCGCGCCGGGTTGGAGGTCCATGGCAGTGCCCGATCCGTTCGAAGTACCTCAAGTACACGCTTGTTCGTGCGGGCTGTCAACGAAGCCGGTTGCGGGGGCGGTACGCCGTGTCTCGGGGTACTACGCGTCCGCGCGGCGCCAACCCGGCGTACGGTGGGTGGTATCGGGCGACTCGCTGTGAGTGGACAGGCTCGGTGGCAAGGACATGATGAAGGCTCCCACCATCCCGGTGGTTCAGCGCCTCGGGTCCGGCATCCACACCACACCTCAGGAGATTTGCGACGATGACAGTCAAGGTGACTCTGCCCGACGGACGTACCGACGAGTACATGCGGTCCGGCGACGCATTCGTCAAACACCACGACGGGAGCCTCGACGTCGTCCGTGGCGGTGCCCCGGTACCGCACCGGTATGCGGCAGGGACATGGTCCGAGGTGGAGGGTGACGAAAAGACGTGGAATAAGCGGGGTTTCCGGCGTTGACCGGATGCGCTCGCCGGTTCCTGTTCGGCTGAATGTGGCGATTGTCGAACAGTTGGCGGCGGCCGTCGACGGCCGCCGGGGGGTCGATGCCGCCGACAGCCTGTGTGAGGCGTGCGTGACCCTGCTCGACGTCGATGCGGCCGCGATCTCGCTGGTGTTCGACGGTGCCAGCACCGCGACCCTGGGCTGCAGTTGCACCCTGGCCAGGGAGTGCGACGAACTCCAGTTCACCCTGGGGGAGGGTCCCTGCCTGGATTCGGTGGTCCGCCGCGGCCCGGTGTCGGTGGCCGACCTGGCCGACCCGACGGACCTTCGCTGGCCCCTCTACGGCCCGGCCATGATCGCCATGGGCATCCGCGGCGTACATGCGATACCGGTCGTTGTGGCCGGCGAATACGTGGGAGCGCTCGACCTGTTCCGTAGGCAACCGGGTCCACTCACCGGCGATGAACACTCGGGTGCGGTGATCGCCGCTGAACTGGCGGGGATGCCGCTGCTCGATCTGCTCGATACCGACCTCAAGGCCGCCGCCACCGACCCCGACAGCAACGCATGGGCCGAGCTGAACACCCTGTCGCGCGCCGAGGTCAGCCAGGCCACCGGGATGCTCGTCGCGCAGCTCGACGTCGAGCCCGCCGAGGCACTGCTCCGGCTGCGTGCGCACGCCTACGCGGCCGGGCGCACAGCCACCGACGTCGCCCGTGACATTCTCGAGCGCAGACTCACACTGGAAGCGGACTGATGCGCCCGACAGCGTCACCAGGATGGAGGGTCAGATGACCGAAGATCCCCAGGAAACCGCAGTTCTCGATGTAGTGGTCGCACTCGTCGACCGCCTGCTCATCGATTTCGACGTCGTCGATCTGCTCACCGAGCTCACCGAGCAGTGCGCACAGTTGCTCGACGTGGCCGCCGCCGGTTTCCTGCTGGCCGACCCGCTGGGGCATCTGCACCTGCTGGCGGCCACGACCGAGGCGGCGAGCGAGTTGGAGCTGTTCCAGCTCCAGGCCGACGAGGGACCCTGCCTGGACTGCCATGCCTCCGGTGAGCCCGTCTCGGCGGCCGACCTGGCGGCTGTCACCGACCGATGGTCGCGGTTCGTCCCCGCCGCGCTGGAATCGGGTTTCGCCGCTGCGCATGCCGTGCCGCTACGGGCTGCGGGCAATGTGCTGGGCGCCCTCGCACTGTTCGGCACCGCAACCGGCGAACTCACCCGTCATGACCAGCTCGTCGCGCAGACCCTCGCGCACATCGCGTGTGTCGCGATCCTGCAGGAGCGGGCGCCGACCACGTCGGCGGTGATCGAGCAGCTGCGCGCCGCCCGGGCCAACCGCGTCGTCGTCGAGCAGGCCAAGGGTTTCTTGCGCGGAACCCTCGACGTGTCGGTGGAGGGCGCTTTCTCGATCCTGCGAACCTACGCACGCGCCCACGGTGAACACCTGACCGACGTTGCGCGTCAGCTGATGACCGATCGCCACCGCCGACCGGGGCTGGTTGCCGAGATGGCCGCGCTCGTCGCGCCGCCGACAGGTTAGGGCGAGTTCCTGGCCCGTGCCCTGCGCACCGCTTCATCGACGAGGTGCTCGGCCAGGGAGTGGAGTTTCACGTTCTCGGTCTGGCTTCGGCGTTTGAGCCGGTCGAAGGCCTCCTCGGCGCTCAGCCCGGATCGGCTGCGGATGATCCCGATCGCCTGGTCGATCACTGCGCGCTGCCCCAGGGCCCGCTGAAGCTGCTCCGTGCGAGCGCGCGCGGCGGCCAGCAACTGCGCATTGTGAACCGACACCGCAGCCGGTGCGGCGAACCTGCTGCCCAGGTCCACGGCATGGTCCCCGAACGCGTCGCGGGCGTAGGCATAGGCGTTGATCGCGCCGACCACCTCCGCATCGACGATCAACGGCAGCGAGAGAGCCGAATGCACGCCCATCCGCGCGACCCGGCCACCGAAATGCGGCCAGCGCGCGTCGCTGCCCAGCGACCCGCTGACCGTCACCCGACCGGTCTGCATGCAGGTGATACACGGGCCCTCATGGAGTTCGTGGTACTGCGCGGTGTCGATGGCGGTGACGAACTCCGCGGTCGCGGTCGGCAGCCGTGGCTCGTGCACCAGCGCGATGCTCAGGCCATCGACGCCGGGGATGGCGTGCGACGCGAACGCTGTGACGTCGCCGAGCAACTCGCCGACCGAGCGGGCGTCGGCGACCAGTCCCGCGACGCCGCGAAGGCCGGCCTCCAGGTCGAGCTCGTCGGCATCGCGTTGTGCGGCCGAGGGATCCGTCCGGGACCCTCGGCCGGGCTGCGCATCGTAATCCGGCATGGTGGGTTCGACGGTACTCGCCGGCACGGCCGGCAGGCTGGGGTCAGCTCACCAGGGACAGCGCATGCGCACGCCGCAACTTGCCCGACGGGGTCTTCGGGATCATGCCGGGCTCGAGCACCACCACGTTGCGGGGCCGCACGTCGACCTCCGCGAACACCTCGTGCGCGACCTGCCGTTCGACCCGGCGCACCTGATCGGCGTCGCGGAAGTCCTTGCACTCGACCGCGACCGCGAACGTCTCCCGAGACAACCCGGCGTCGAGGCGGACCGCGACCGCGCAACCGGGGCGCACCCCGCTCACCCGGCAGGCGGCGCGTTCGATGTCGGTCGGGTAGATGTTGCGCCCAGCCATGATGATGACGTCCTTGAGTCGCCCGCAGACGACTACCTCACCGGTCTCGGTGAGATAGCCGAGGTCGCCGGTGTCGTACCAGCCGCGGTCGTTCTGGGCGGCGATGAACCCGGCAACGGTGGTATAGCCCTTGGTGACCGGTTCGCCGCGCACCTCGATGACGCCGACGCCGCGGGCGGGCAGTTCGGCGCCGTCCTCGTCGACGACGCGCAGTTCCAGGCCGTTCAGGGGGCGGCCGAGCGTCACCAGCCGGCGGGTGTGTCCCTTGCTGGCCGGCACCGCGCGGTGCAGCAGGGCCAGCAGGTCGGCGTCGACCTCGTCGACGACCATGCCGCCGCCGCATTCGGAGAACGACACCGCCACCGTCGTCTCGGCCATTCCGTAGGCGGGGATGATGGCCTCCCTGCGCAGGCCGAACGGCGCGCCGGCGGCGCACAGGTCCTCGACGTCGAGGGGGTCGACCTGCTCGGCGCCGGAGAGCGCCCAGCGCAGCGAGGAGAGGTCGAAGTCACCGGGGGTGGCCTGACGGCGGAGGCGCTTGGCGAGCAGGTTGTAGGCGAAGTTCGGGGCGGCCGTCATGGTGCCCCGGTATTTCGCGATCAGCTTGGGCCACAACAGGATATCGGTCAGAAAATCCATCGGCGTGACCTTGACCAGCTCGGCGCCGTACAGCATCGGCACGGTCAGGTACCCCGTCATCCCCATGTCGTGGAAGCACGGCAGCCAGCTGACGATGACGTCGGTCTCCAGGTCGAAATCGCAACCCACCGTCATCGCCTCGGCGTTGGCGACGATGTTGGCGTGGGTGATCTGCACCGCCTTCGGTGAGCCGGTGGAACCGCTGGTCAGCTGCATCAGCGCGACGTCGTCGTCGAAGGTCGGCAGCGGTGCGATCGGGTCGGCGGCCAGCAGCGACTCGATGGTCAGCACCGTCATGCCGAGCTCGGCCAGCACCGGCGCGGCCGCCAGGAACGGGTCGGACACCACGACGGCTTTGGCCGAGATCATCGCGACGACGGCGGTGGTCTCCTCGGCCCAGCGGACCAGGTCGGTGCGCGGCGTGGGCTGGTGCACCATGGTCAGGCTGGCCCCCCGCATCCAGATGCCCTGGGCGGTCGGCGCGATCTCGACCGGCGCGCCGGCGAGCACGGCGACCGCGTCTCCCGGCCCGACTCCCGCGGCGGCCAGCCCGCCGGCCACCCTGCGGGCCCGGTCGTGCACCTGCGCCCAGGTGTGGCGCACGGGCGCCCCGGGCTCACCGGTGTTGAGGCCCTTGGTGCTGGTTCGGGCGTTGGCGTACATCGTGTCGGTGAAACGGCTCATCAAAGCCCCTACGGCATTGGCGCGACAGCGCCGGTGATCGGTGACATCGGCCCGCAGCGAGACGCGGAGCCGCCGGTGGTCGGGTGTGGGCCGCTGGAATCCGACTGCCGCCGCCCGTGTCGGGGAAGCGGCGATGTGTGGTCTCCTCGAGTCCACCCCAGGTGGTCCCCGGTCCGGTCGGAGCCGGGGCGCAGTGTCTCAGACGTCACCGACTGTACCGACTGTGTGGTCGATGGTCGCGCAAGCGCGCCCCAACCCGAGGCGTGAAAGAGGTAGTTTTCCCGAAACGACACTTCCCAACGGACACGCATACCGTGAAACTGCGGCTGACGTCGAGTTTCGGCCCGGTCGGCGGGGAACTGTCACTGTCGCCGCCGCGACGTTTCCGTGAGGCTGGAGAATCAACCCGAAACCAACCGTAGCGTGTCGTTGGCGGGGTCGTCAGATTTGGTGCGCAGCGGGTGTCGCGCGGGCCCATAGGATGGATGGGCTGAGCTCTCTTCATGATGGGTGGGACGTGAGCGTTCTCGACGCTTTCCTGGCGACCTGGTCGCAGGCGCGCCGGACGTTCGGCTCCGGCGCCCCGCAGACCGGCGAGGTGTTCGACAACAGCGGGTCGCTGCGCCGGCTGCAGTCCACGGTGCAGACGGCCACGCCGGCTGGGCACTGGACCGGCGGCGCGGCCACCGCCTACGGCGGCGCCAACACCGAACACGGCCGGGTGATCGGCGCGCTGGGCGGGCTCGACCAGCGGCTCAGCGCGCACGTCACCGAGTCCGCACAGGTGGTGGCCACCGGGCGGCGGAACCTCGACGCGATCCGGCAGTGGGTGCTCTCCGCCGCGCAGTCGGTGCCGCCCGGCCCGAACCGCGAGCAGATGCTGATGCCGATCGTGTCGAAGGGGCTGGCCCGGGTCTCGGAGGTGGTCGGCGCCTCCAACGGGCAGCTCAATACGATCGGCGGCAAGATCTCGCTGCTCGGTACGGAGTACACCGCGCTGGGGGATCAGAAGTTCGCCCCGGCCTCCGACAACGAGAGCGAAGACGGCCCCGAGGGCAAGGATGACGGCGACGGCCAGGGGGAGGACGACAAGGACAAGAAGAAGGGCGACGACGAACGTCGTCGGGACATCGACGACGCCGCCGACTAGGGCGCCGAGGACGGCGCGTCGCTGGGTGAGGGCGCCCTCACCCCGGAGCAGGCGCAGCGGCTGCAGGACGCCACCAGCCTGACCCCCGAGCAGAAGGCCGCGCTGGACGGCGGCGACCTGACCATCCCGGCCGAGCAGATGTCCTACCTCAACGGGCTGTCGGATTCCATGGACGGCAAGTCGCCGGCGGAGATCAAGGCGATGCTGGACGGGTTGCCGCCCAGCCAGGCCCAGGCGGTGTCCAACGGTCTGCATCTGGTGGGCAGCGACACCGTGCACGTCGAGGGCGTGGACGCCTCGCTGAAACCCGGCGATTCCGGGTATGTGCCGGCCGGCGGCGGCAAGGAGAACCTGCCGACCAGCATCCAAGAGGTGTTCGGCGCACCGCTGCTCAACGACCCGTCCGGGGACTGGAAGACGATGCCCGACGGGGCGAAGATCCACATGCCGCCGGACTACAACAAGCCCTACAAGTTCCTCGACGAGTACCGCGACATCGCCGTGATCGCCGACTACGGCGATCCCAGCCTGCAGCGGGGCAGCGCGCTCAACGACGGCCTGCTGGCCGAGTCGCGGGAGCTGCTGGAGCAGTACCAGAGCGACGCCTGGCCCGACTACGACGACAGCTGGGGTCATCAGAACCTCGACCCGACCCTGCAGCAGCTGCTGCAGTCGGCCTCCGACGACCCGGCCGCGGTGCACGACGCGATCGCCGGCGCCGACGGGCATTCGCCCGCCAACGCGTTCATCAAGGATCTCTACCAACATGATTGGGCCGACAACGGTGTGGCCGCCGGTTCGCTGTTCCCGGACAACGCCGACGTCTCCGAGCGGGCGGGTCAGACGATGCACGCGTTCGACGCCTACGCCGGCGAGCACTACCAGGAGCTGCTCAACCTGCAGGGCCGGGACTCGCTGGCCCAGGTGAACCCGGAGCTCGTCCGGGCGATGGCCACCGCCAACGTGCCCTACCTCGACGACATGGCCGGCTACAACCTGGACGGCACGTCGGGCTTCTGGGATCTGGATCCGGGAGCCAACAGCAACAACCTGCGCGGCCTGTTCGCGGTGATGGACGGCGACGAGATCGCGTCGAACACGTTGAACGGCAACGCCAGCCGGATCGGTCAGGAGTACCTGATCGACTACTCGCAAGGACTGGCCGACGGCGGGGTACCCGACGGCGAGATGTTGCAGGCCAACGGCAAGCTGCTGGGGGCGATGGACATGGGTGAGTACATCCACCAGCTCGACTCCGGCAAGGACTCCTTCGAGGCGGCGCAGGCCGCCTTCGACAAGCGCGGGCAGTGGTACGACCTGGGTCATCGGATCCTCGGCGAGATCCCCGGAATCGACAAGGCCGTCGGCATGTACGACAAGATCCCCGGCGATCCGCTCAGGCAGCTGTTCCTCGGCTACCCGCCCACCCGGGACCCGCTGGCGCCGATGCCGCTGCGCGAGCTCGACGACGTCACCAGGACCGTCGCGAGCATGCTGGTCGAGCAGCACGCCGGCGATCTGGACATGCTCAGGGGAGCGCTGCGGGACGGTCATCTGGTCGCCGACGGCTACCAGTCGTTGATCGACGATACATCTCCGACGTCTCCGGCAACAACGATATCCCGTATACCAAATGGGTTGAGGCGTAAGGCAACGCGACCGCGTTCTCGCCCGGCGAGTTCGACGATCTGACAAGGTGACAGGAATGGCTGGGTTGACGCGGCGGTGGACGGTGCTCGGTGCGGCGGCGGCCGTCGCACTGGCCGGGCTGGTGACGGGCTGCGGGACGGATTCGGCGCCGGACGAGCCGTCGACGACCGAGGCGTCGACGACCGAGGCGTCGCGGCCTGACTGGCCGGAGAAGCTGACGGACTTCCGGTTCCGCTGGAGTGCGGAGCCCGGGGTGGATCTGGTGACCGGCCAGGCGGTGCCGCTGCGGGCGTATCTGGAGTCCTGGCTGTTGACCTACTACGCCGACGACCTCGATGCCGGCTATCCGGGGTTTCGGCGGGCCACGCCACCACCGCCCAAGCTGGATTCCTCGGCATGGCGTGAGTTGCCGTACGCCGTGCGCAATGCCAGTGGCCACCAGGGGAATTCGTCGGTGGACGACCCGGATCTGCGGATCCTGGGCAATGAGGACCTGCACGTGCTGCGGCTCGAGCCGATGCCATCGGGTTTTCGGGCGTTGGTCTGCGACTCGACGTTCGGCGTGTACACGCAGTCGCCGGGGGACGCGCAGGTGACTCCGCTGCGCGCCGAGTCGTCGGGGGACTCGGTGACGGACATAATGAACATGCCGGTCTGGCGGATCGAGTTCACCGACCGGGATTCGGCGGTGCAGCCCCCGGCCGGCCCGCAGCAGGGTCCGCTGCCGGCCCCGCGCGACGATGTCTTCGGTCCGTGGTTCATCACCGGTTCGGACGTGGTCGAGGCGTGGTGGAACGCCGACTTTCCGGGGCCGGTCGATGACGAGGGCAAGAAGCATTTCTTCGACGCGCGGGCACAGGCCGACGCGCTGCGCGCGCAGTGCCTGGACTGGCTGGGGATCGACCCCGCCGAGCGGACGCGTATCGCGACCACGCCTTTGGATGCCGCGCCCGAGCTGCAGCCCGCCTTCCCCGGCTGGCCCGCGTAGGTTTCCCGTTCAGCCCTCGCAGTTTCCGTTTCTCGTTGAGACTGCGTCCTGGGTGCCCTCTACTCGTACTTCTTCACCGCCTGTGCAGTCTGAACGGGGGCTGTGGATGGTTGCCCGCGGTAGAGAACGCCAACTATCGTACGTATAAGTCAACTATAGTTGGAGTTGTTCGATGGAGTTTGGTCGCCCGTTCGCCACGGTGACGCCGACGCTCGACGGGGACGTGCTCGCCGTGCTTGCCCGTGACGATGTCACCTTCACGACGGGACAGATCCACCGAATTCTGGAAAGGTTTTCCGAGGAGGGCATTCGAAAAGTGCTCTCGCGCCTTGCACTTCAAGGTGTCGTCCATGTCGAACGGGTCGGCAACACGAACGCGTATCGATTCAACAGCGATCACCTCGCTGCCGATGCAATCGTGGAGCTGGCCCGACTGTCCAGCATCTTCTTCACGCGTTTGGGAGAGCTGCTCGACGGGTGGGAAACGCCCCCGGTCTATGGTGCGGTCTTCGGGTCGGCGGTGACGGGTTCGATGACGGCGAACAGCGATATCGACCTGCTGCTGGTGAAGCAGGACGGAACCGCGGACGAAGTATGGTCGCGCCAGATTGGCGAGCTCGCACGGACGGTCACGAACTGGACCGGCAACGATGCTCGCCCGATCGAGTTTACGATTGCCGAGCTGATCGACGCCCGCGGCGAACCTGTCGTTCGTGACGTCGTCGACCGTGGACTCACCGTGGCGGGCACGAGGGCGTGGCTGTTGCGGACCGTCGGAATGACACGTCGCGCTGGTCGCCGATGACCGGACGTACCCGGCCGTTATTCCGCGCGATCGTGTCGGGCCGGTAGAAGAAAGCGACGGAGTTTGTGGCCGCAGAAGCCCTCGAGGCGGCGGCCCGCCTGGCTGCTGGCCCGCGTAGGTTTCCCGTTCAGACTGCGCTGGTGGCGTGCCGCACTCGCACTTCTTCACCACCTGTGCAGTCTCAACGCATCAGGAGTCGAGGTTGATGGCGCCTGCGCGCCAGGCGTCGAGGATGTCGTCGACGCGGTGGTTGACCCGTCGGCGGGCGTCATCGCGGTCCGCACCGGCCATCAGCAGGTCGTCGTAGTCGGTGTCGACATGGCGGATCGAGGCAGCGACGGCCAGCCGGATCGCGTCGGGGTCGAGTGCGCGCCCGGCGGCGCTCCGCCCGATCCGGCCGCTGCCGCGCACCGCGGCGTGGTGGGCGATCGCGTCGGCGCGCGATGGTGGGCAGCCGGGAAACTGGTCGCGGATGGCCTTGGCGAACTCGTCGCGGAACTCCTCGTCGACGGCCGCGCGGCGCAGCTGGTCATGGGAGCGGCGCGCGGCGCGCGCGTCGGCGTCCTCGAGGCACTGCTGAGCGGCCAGTTCGATCGCGTCGTTCTCGGCCAGGATGCCCTGGCGTTCATAGCGTTTACGCCGCACACTCCAGCGGACCACGACCGCAGACAGCCGGCTGGCCTTCTTGGCGCGGCGGGTCAGCGCGGCGTCGCCGGAGGGCAGGAACACCAGATGCCCGAGGTCGGCGCAGTCGAGGCAGAGGGTGCCGGAGTTCGTCTTGACCAGCAGATCCCCGGACTCCTCACAGGACGCGCAGGTCCACGCGCCGTGCGGTGAGATCACGACGATCTCGCGCTGCTGCTGTGGTGTTGGTGGTTCGGGTGCGGGGTGCTCGCCGGCGGCCCAGCGGGTGCGGAGGATGCGCTCGGTGTCGGGGTCGCCGTCGAGGGTGAACTGCCGATCGGCGTAGTCGGTCTGGTACGGCTGCAGGCCTTGGTCTTCGGCCCAGGCCTGCAGCGCGGCCAAGGCGGCGGCGGACTTGGCCGCATCGACGGACACGCAGCGGTCGAGGGAGGTGGCGCGTCCACGGAGCCAGCGCTCGACGTTCGGTTGCGCGAGCCAGCCCAGGCCGATCAGTACGTCTACGGGGGTGACGAAGTGCTGATCGGCCAGCGTGGCCTCGGCGATGCGCGCGACGCGGGTTTCCAGACGTGCCATGGCGTGTCTCAGGATAGGCCCGGGCCCGCACTGATGGCCAGAACCGTGTCATGCGCCGTCGACCCGTTGAGACTGCGCTGGCGGCGTGCCGCACTCGCACTTCTTCTCCACCTGTGCAGTCCCAACGGGGCTGTGGATGGATTCCGCGGTGATCCACCTGGAAATGGCAGGCTTTCGGCATGGAGGGGGTGTTCCGGGGAAGTGAGGCGTTGGCGCTCGGGGTGATCACGCGCCATGAGCTTCGGACGGGATTTCGACGGCTGCTGCCCGACGTCTACGCGCCGAAGCGGGCGGAACTGACGCTGCGCCAGCGTGCCCAGGCAGCCTGGCTGTGGTCGGGACGCGAGGGCGTGCTCTCGGGCCTGACGGCCTCGGCGTTGCTGGGCGCGAAATGGGTGGACGGCGATGTCGCGGAACTGAACTGGCCCAACCACCGGGCGCCGAGCGGGGTGCTGACCCGCAACGACACGTTGCTGGGCGACGAGATCGCCTCCGTCGAAGGACTTCCGGTGACCTCAGTGCAGCGTACGGCGTTCGACCTGGCCCGCAGGGATTCCGTCGGCGTGGCCGTCGGACGGCTGGATGCCCTGGCCAGGGCAACGCACTTCAAGGCGTCAGAGGTCCTCGAGGTGGCGACCAGGCATCCGCACGTCAGGGGTCTGCGCCGGGTGGATCGGCTGCTCGACCTCGTCGACGCCGGCGCGGAGTCGCCGAAGGAGTCGTGGCTGCGAATGGTGCTTGTCAGTGAGGGCTACCCGCGGCCCACCACGCAGATCCCGGTGCCGCGCCCCGACGGGTATCGGCGGTACTACCTCGACATGGGCTGGGAGCACATCATGGTCGCGGTGGAGTACGACGGCGAACACCATCGCAAAGACGATGAGGCATACCGCAAGGACATCATCCGGATGGAGCATCTCGCACGCGTCGGGTGGATCGTGGTGCGGGTTGTCAAGGGGCAGAAGCGCAACCAGATACTGCCCCGGGTGCAGGGGGCCGTGCGGTCACGCGGCGGCTTCCCGGACGAACTCCTACGTCCCACGCGTTGAGGCTGCGCCCACGGCGGGGCCCACTCGAACTCTTCCGCCGTGAGTGCAGTGTCAACGCGTGAGAGCTCAGGCGTCGAGGTCCCAGTCGACCGTGACACCTTGCTGCAGAACGAGATCGGCCAGCACCTCGGATGCCTCGCCCAGCGCGCGCGAGGTCACGTCGAACCCGTCGACGGTGAAGAACCCGACGTTCAGCGACGACGACGGCGTGGTGCGGGACCGGTAGACGATCGCCTCGACGTCGGTCCACCAGCGCCGCACCGCGTCGGCCAGCCGATGGCAGGTGCGCCACACGTCGGCGTGCTGGCCGGTGCTGACCTGGTCGTCGAGGCGCAGGATGTCGAGGTTCTTCTCGGTGCGCAGATCCAGCGCCCGCACGTTGCGGGACGCGACCAGGCGCACCAGGTGGTGGCTGCGATGGTCGGCCGGAATGACCAGGCCGCTGGCGCGGTAGCGCTCCCGGACCGCGCCGGCCAGCGTGGCGCCGGCGTAGCGGGTGCGAAAGGAGCCGGACTCGGGGTCGAAGCGGTAGCGGGGTTCGGGAAAGCCCCGCCAATCCCAGTCGGCGGGCGCGGTGGCGTCGAGACGCCAGAACTCGGTGCCGGCCTTCAGGGTTGTGCGGCGCAGCCCGAACGGCCGCCCGTCGGGAAGCGGCGCGAGGTAGCCGGCGGGAAGCTCAGGCACCGAGGGAGGTCAGGATCCGCCAGGCCGCATCCGCGGTGCGGGGTTCGCGCAGCGCCTCGGCGATCGACGTGTCGCCGAGCTCGTCGTGCCGGAGGCGCATGATGCGGTCGGCAGCCATCGGGTCGGAGGTGAAGCGGGTCAGCAACTCGAGGATGCGCGGCAGGTCGGTGCGAATCCGGTCGTCGTCGAATTGCCAAGCCGGGAAATAGGTCTGGTTGCCGACAGCGGTGCCGATCAGCTTGCCGCGGGTGCGCAGCCGGTGTACAGCCTGCGGGGTGCGCAGGTGCAGGAGGTGCTGCACCGCCCTGGTGGGCATCGCCCCGTCGACGAAGTCGGCGACCACGCCGGCCCGGCGCTGCCGGTTGAGCTCGCGGGCCGCGACGCGCGCCAGCGTTCCGCCGGGGGTGCTCGGCGCGTCCAGCAGCACGGCGAGGACGCGGGCGAACCCTTTGTCGGTGCGGGCGCGTGCGGCGAGTTCGTCGGCCAGGGGAACGACGGCGGTGGTCATGGCCGAAGTCTACGCGTGGATCGAAACAATCGAAACGCAGTCCGCGTCGGGCGGCTTCCGGACTGCGCTGGGCTACGTCTCGCCACCCCCCGCATCCTCGCCTGAGTGAAATCGCGTCGATGCCGCGATTTCCCATCGCCGGCGCCCGACGGGATCGGCATGCCACCCAGCCATTCCCGGCGTCAGGCCGATCCGGCTGGGACAACCCATTCGACGGCCTGGTCGGTGATGGCGGAGATCCGGTCGAAGTCGTGGTCGTAGTGCAAGACCGAGACGCCGTGGTGTTCAGCGACCGCGGCGATGATGAGGTCGGGTACCTTGACCGAGCGGTGCAATCCGGCGCCGGTCAGCTCCCCTTGTACCTCCCATGCGCGCTCCCACACGCCATCGGGGGTCTTCAGGTATTCGAGCGCATCGCGTCGAAGAATGCCCAGCGTCCGATGGTCCTCCTGGGAGCGTGCGGAGACACCGAACTCGAGGTCGGTGACGCCACACCTGGCGAGCAGTCCGTGCGCCATCAGCGGCTCCAACCGGGCGCGCACCGCAGGCAGATGAGCTCGGCCGGCCGCGGACGTGTCGAGAAGGTACCGCACGCTCATTGCTGATTCGGCTGCCGGCTTTGCCACATCTCGTTGACCAGGGCCTCATCCGCAACGGCGTCGGTGTCTTCGGCCATGCGGTCGAGGAGAGCCCGGGCCGCACTGGCGCGTAACGCCGCCCGCAGGGCGGCATGAACCGTGTCCTTTTTCGTGGTCGTACCCAACTGCTTGGCCGCGCGAGCCAGCAGATCGTCGTCGAGGTCGAGCATCGTGCGCGTCATGGGCTCAGCATAGACACGATGTGCATAGAGTATTTGCACAAACAATGTGCTCACTCTATGTGCATCGCTTCGCGGCGGATTTCGCCCCTGTCGCATTTCCCGTGGCCGAGGTGTCAGCGGTGCGCGAAGGCTGTGACTTGTGAGGCTGATTGGCTCAATGGGGCGAAGGTGGCTGGTGGGCTTTGAGCAACCGCGCGCATGCGCTCGCGGATCGCGCCGACGCGGCGTGGCGCTGCACCGCAGCGGTGATCCGCTGACTAGCCTGGCCGCAACCCATCTCGGAAAGTGATGTCTCTATGCTGGTTATGCACGGATTCTGGTTGGACGGCAGCTTGTGTCTGTGGGCCGAGGACTCGGACCGGACGGTGAAAAGTGCCAGCCAGGCCTTGCGGGCCGCACGCCCCCATCCGTTCGCCGTCCCGGCCGACCTGCTCGGCGAGATCCACGTCGGCAAACAGGGCACCGCTGAGCTGCAGTTGCCGTCACTGCGCAGCTCTCCGCTGGACTCACCGGAACTGCTGCGAGTCACTCCGCGCCCCGCGCCGCACAGCGAACCCGCGTTGCTGCCGTGGACGGTGCCGGTCGTCGCGCTGCCCGCGGCCGACGCATTGACCATGCTCGACGATCCGGCACCCGGTGTGCGCTACGGCGCCTCGGTGGGCTACTTCCTCGCCGATGTCGCCGACTTTGCGCGGATGTTGGTGTCGCGCGGCCGGATTGTCCCGGCGCTGGAGTTCCGCGACGATGTGCCGGTCGCTTACTGGCGGCCGGTGGTGCAGGGCGCCGATGTGCTGGAACTGAATGCGATCATCACCGCGATGCCGCCGGTGTGCCGGGCCGTGGTGGGCGCCCCGGGGGCACACGAGATGGTCACGGCGTCGCTGACGACCTTCGTGGACGCGTTGGCGCGGGCCGCCATGCCGCCGGTCGACCAGCTGTTGCGGCCGCGGCGCGGCCGCCGTCCGAAGCGCCTTCCGGTCGCCGAAGCGTGGTTGACGGCGTTGACCACGCCGGACGGCCGGTTCGACGCCGACGACGACGAACTCGACGCGTTGGGCGAGTCGCTGGCGCCGTGGGACGAGGTCGGGATCGAGGAGCCGGGCCCGGCCCGGGCGATCTTCCGGCTTTGCGACGGCGACGACGAGACCCAGTCCTGGCGGCTGGAGTTCCTGCTGCAATCCGTTGCCGACCCCAGCCTGGTCGTGTCGGCGGAGCAGGCCTGGGACGACGACGGCACGCTGCGTCGCTGGCTGGATCGCCCCGAGGAACTGCTGCTGGCCGAGCTGGGACGGGCGGTCCGGATCTACCCGGAACTGGCCGACGGCCTGCGCACCACCTGTCCCGCGGGGATCGACCTCGACGTCGACGGCGCCTACCACTTCTTGTCCAGCGTCGCACCGCTGCTCGACGATGCAGGGTTCGGCGTGCTGCTGCCGTCGTGGTGGGATCGCCGGCGCAGACTCGGTCTGGCGGCGTCGGCGTCCACACCGGTCGACGGCGTGGTCGAGAAGGCCGGCTTGTTCGGCCGCGACCAGCTGATCGACTTCCGGTGGGAGCTCGCCGTCGGCGACGACACGCTCACCGCGGACGAGATCAATGCGCTCTCGCAGACCAAGGCCCCGCTGATCCGGCTGCGCGGTCAGTGGGTGGCGGTTGATCCCGAGCAGCTGCGACGTGGGCTGGAGTTCCTGAAGTCCAATCCGAGCGGGCAGGCCGGCATCGGCGAGATTTTGGCGCTGGCAGCCGGCCAGTCCGCCGACGCGCCACTGGAGGTCACCGCGGTGCGCGCCGACGGCTGGCTCGGCGACCTGCTCAACGGGGCTGCAGCGCAATCACTTCGACCACTGCAACCGCCGTCTGGCTTCGCCGCGACGTTGCGGCCGTATCAGCAGCGCGGGCTGTCCTGGCTGGCGTTCCTGTCCTCACTCGGGCTGGGCAGCTGCCTGGCCGATGACATGGGCCTGGGCAAGACGGTGCAGCTGCTGGCGCTGGAGGCCACGCAACGGCACGAGGATCCCGATACGCCGCCGACATTGCTGATCTGCCCGATGTCGCTGGTCGGCAACTGGCAACGTGAGGCCGCGAAATTCGCACCGGCCCTGCGGGTTTACGCCCACCACGGTACCGCGCGGCTGCACGGTGACGAGCTGGCCGAGCAGCTGGACGCGACCGATCTGATCGTCACCACCTATGCGACCGCCGCCCGCGACATCGACGAACTCGCCGAACATCGGTGGAACCGGGTGGTGCTCGACGAGGCGCAGGCCGTCAAGAACAGCCTGTCGCGCGGAGCCAAGGCGGTGCGCCGGTTGGACGCCGAGCACCGGGTGGCGCTCACCGGCACCCCGGTGGAGAATCGGCTCGCCGAATTGTGGTCGGTGATGGACTTTCTCAACCCCGGATTGCTCGGCTCGTCGGAGGTGTTCAAGGCCCGCTACGCCGTTCCGGTGGAGAAGTACGGCCAGACCGAGCCGGCCGAGCGGCTGCGCCGGATCACCCGCCCCTACATTCTGCGACGGCTCAAGACCGACCCGAGCATCATCGACGACCTTCCGGAGAAGATCGAAACCAAGCAGTACTGCCGACTCACCACCGAGCAGGGATCGCTGTACCAGTCGATCGTCGACGAGATGATGGAGAAGATCGAGAGCACCGACGGAATCGCCCGGCGTGGCAACGTTCTGGCGGCGATGACCAAACTCAAACAGGTCTGCAACCATCCCGCGCAACTGCTGCACGACCGGTCGGCGATCGGGTCCCGTTCGGGCAAGGTGATCCGGCTGGAGGAGATCCTGGAAGAGATTCTGGCCGAAGGGGATCGGGTGCTGTGCTTCACCCAGTTCACCGAGTTCGCCGAGATGCTGGTACCGCATCTGGCGGCCCGCTTCGGCCAGGATGTGGCCTATCTGCACGGCGGCACCCCGAAGAAGCGCCGCGACGAGATGGTGGCCCGGTTCCAGGCCGGTGAAGGGCCGTCGATCTTCCTGCTGTCACTCAAGGCCGGTGGCACGGGTCTCACCCTGACATCCGCCAATCATGTTGTGCACCTGGATCGGTGGTGGAACCCGGCGGTGGAGAACCAGGCTACCGACCGCGCATTCCGGATCGGGCAGAAGAAGACGGTTCAGGTCAGCAAGTTCATCTGCACCGGCACTCTGGAGGAGCGCATCGACGACATGATCGAACAGAAGCGGGCGCTGGCCGATCTGGTCGTCGGCGACGGGGAAGGCTGGTTGACCGAACTGTCCACCGGTGACCTGCGAAAGCTGTTCACGCTGGCGGAGGGGGCCGTCGGTGAGTAACTGGTATCCGGCGGCGCGGCCCCGCCCGGCCGACGGACTCAAGGCCCGCAGCGCCCGCGGCCCGATCGCCCAGACCTGGTGGTCGCAGCGGTTCATCGAGGTGCTCGAAGCGATAGGCGTGGGAACCCGGCTGCAGCGGGGCAGGAACTACGCCCGCCGCGGACAGGTGATCTCGCTGGACGTGGCTCCGGGCCTGGTGAGCGCACAGGTGCAGGGCAGCCGGGCGCGCCCCTACCGGGTGCGCATCGGGATCACCGCGTTCGACAAGGCGCAGTGGTCGCAGATCGAACGCGCACTGGCCGAAGACGCCTTGTTCGCAGCGGCATTGCTTGCCAGCGAGATGCCCTCGGATATCGAGGACGTCTTCGACGCGGCGGGGTTGTCGTTGTTCCCGGGCGCGGCGCGTGAGGTGTCGATGGACTGCTCCTGCCCGGACGGTGCGGTGCCGTGCAAGCATCTCGCGGCGACGTTCTACCTGCTGGCCGAGGCGTTCGACGAGGATCCGTTCGTGATCCTGGCCTGGCGAGGGCGCGAACGTGAGGACCTTCTGCAGAACGTGGCCGCGGCGCGCTCCGGCCGCCCGGCCGCCGACCGGGCCGAGTCGAAAGGGCCTGAGCTGGCCGACTGCCTCGACTCGTTCTTCGTGCGGCAGCACGATATTCCGGTGTCGCGTCCGCCGGTGAGCGCTTCGACGGCGTTGTTGGACGAGCTGCCCGAGGTGGCGGTCACCGTGCGGGGGCGCGGGTTGGTGGAGCTGCTGGGGCCGGCGTATGCGCGGCTGGGGGCCGACTTGAACCCTCACTCGTCAGCCGACGAATCAAGGCTGGTGCGAACGTCTTTCATGCGGCGGTAGAACCGGAGCGGATTCTCGGGTGTTTGGACGAATCCGTAACGTCGATAGAAGGCAGCGGCATCTTCGTCGACGGCATCGACCACAATGAGGCGTGCGGCAGCGACCTCACCGGCAGCGATCGCTTTTCGCAACGCCTCGGCGAGAAGCATTGCGCCGATGCCTCTTCCTTGTTGTGATCGGTCGACTGCCAGCCGGGCCAGCAGCACCATGCCGACCGGATACGCCGGCATACCGCGAACGAGCCTGGCAGGAGCTTCGGCTCGGAGAACCGAGCCCATGGTCAGACTGAAGTAGCCGACGACGCGACCGCTTCGTACGGCCACGAACGTCCGCGCCGAGTCCATACGCTGCGCAGCGAGCGCGTGGCGGCGAAACCACCCGTCGAGCACCTCGTTTCCCGAGTCGAAGGTGCTGACGTCGTGGTGAGCATCGAGGTGTTCGAGCAGGATGTGCGAGGCGCTGCTCACGCCTCGCGGAGCTTCGGGTTCTTCTCGAACAGGTCGACCAGCTCCGGCACTGGCGTGGCCGGCTTATCGAGCTCGGCGATGAAACGGTCGAATGCCTGGTTGGACAGCAGCAGGTCCTGATGCTGCTTCACCACTCCCTTTGCGCGTGCCGTCACGGTGTCGAGCACGAACGCCGTCACCGTGGTGTCCTCGAGGTCTGCGGCCTGGCGGATGAGGGTGTCCTGTTCCGGGGTGACGCGGACCTCTAGTCGATGACGTCGGGCTGTGTTGGCGCGATCGCTCATAAGTCGAGCATAGCAGGGGTCCGGACAGTGTCCGGACGTGCGAGGACTCTTGGAGGCCTGCGCAGACGGCGGCGGTCGGAGCGTGGCCGTGGCTCCCAGCCCCCGACGAACAACGTAGATAATGGTAGACAATTTCGGGCTATCCTGCCGACATGAAGTCGATCTCCGTCGGTGAGCTGCGCCAGAACCCCGCCGCGATGATCGCCGATCTCGAAGACGGCGAGCCGTATGCGCTGACCCGGCACAACCGCCGCATCGGCACCATCGTTCCCGCCGTCTCATCGGCGATTCTCATTCCCCGGAAATCGAACGGGCCCGCACATACCCGCACCATCGCCAGGCACGAGCTCACCACGGCGGCAACGATCGACGAACTCCTCGACGAGGTAAAGGGCTCGTGGTGAGCTTCCACTACCTCGACAGCTCGGTCGCGGTCCGGATCATGCTGGGCCATTCGGGCTCCGCGGCCCAATGGTTCGACAGCACCACCGGCCAAGACGGCGAGCGCGTCGTGTCCTCGCGCATCCTCCGGACCGAGATCACCCGCGTTCTGCGGAGTGAAGGCCTGCCGGTCGCTGACCGGGACCAGATCCTGGATTACGTCGACACCATTGCGCTGGACCACGCCGTGCTCCAGGAAGCGGAAGCGATCATTCCGCACGTCCGAACTCTCGATGCCATTCATCTCGCGTCGGCGCTGCGCTCCGGCCTCGAGGATCTCGTCATCGTCACGCACGACGCCACCATGAAGACGGTGGCGTCGGCAATCGGGTTCCGCATCAACGACCCGGTGGAATAGCTTCTGCACCTTCATCTTCGACGCCGGGCAGGCGTCGCGCTCCTCTCCGGGTTCCGGTCCGCAGAGTCGAGGCTCAGCCACCGAACTGCTCGGCGATCGCCCGGTTCGATTCGTGGATGTGGCCGTGGCTGACCAGCCTGATGTCCAGGCCTGCGTGCTCGACATTCCGCACCGCGCGCACGATGGCGTCGTCGATCCAGGCGTCGGCGTTGCCGAACGCGCCACCGCCCACCCGGGTCAGCAGCACAATGTTCGACGGGCGGGCGACCGCCGCCAGCAGCGTCGCCTCGTAGGCCGCCTCGAGGATCACCCGCGCGAAGGCCTCCCACGACGAGGTCCGGCCACCGCCGTAGGAGACCGGCAGTGCGGAGCAGAAGGCCTGCGACACCTTGGGGCGCTTGCCGTTCCGCACATCGGTGACGTCGACGCCTTGATGGAGGCCGATCGCCAGCTGGGCGCGCAGCGCGTCGCGCAGGTCCTCGCCGCCGTCGGACAGCAGCCGGGTGATCGCCGACAGTCCGGTCTCGGTGCACAACGCGTATCCGTTGCACATCTCCCAGAGCTCCGACACCGGACGGTCGAGGTGCGCGGACAATGCGTGACCGATGTGGGCCAACCCGTCGAGCTGGCGGTCCCGCGTCTGGCCCTGCTCATCCCCGATCGGGACGAAGTAGTTGCGGTAGATGGTGGCCGCGCCGGCGGCGATCGCGCACGCCGGGCCCTGGGTGTGGTCGTCGCGGTAGCGGGTCACCCCGTGCTCGGGGGTGACGCTGGGCCCCGTCATCTCCAGCAGGTTGAACTGCGACGCGACCTGAAACATCGCCCCGTCGAGTTCGGGGTCGGCATGCAGGGCGCGGGCATCGCCGGCGACGCAGCGCACGGTGCTGCGCGGGCCGTCGCGGATGTCGGTCTGCGCGCGCAGGGTGGCCAGCGTCGGCAGCGTCAGCGTGCCGATACCGTAGTGCTTTCCGTTGATGGTCGACACCAGCTGCTCGTCGTCGACGCGCAGCCGGCGCCGGGTGTCGTCGTAGTCCGTCTCCCGGAAGCCGGTGAGGGCCTCGAACCAATCGTGCTGCACCGCCCGATAGTCGCACGGGGGTCCGACATTGAGCCTGTCGTCACCCGCCGCCGGCGGTCCAGACCTCGGCGAGCATGGCGGCGCGGGGCAGCAGGGACAGCGCCGAGGGGCCTGTGGCCCATTCGCGCCAATTGGTGCCGTCGATCAGATCGAGCCCCCTCATGATCCGTCCCTCTTGGGCGATCGCCGTCCGCACAGCCTGCACGTCGATGGGTTGCCCGCCGCGCTGCCAGCCATAACCGAGGTGCTGATACACCTGCGGCGCAAGCTCTTCCAGCGGAAGCGGTCCGTGTGCGGCGAGCACCCCGATGGTCAGTTCGGTGATCGTCGTGTCGAAGCTGTTGGGCTCGAACCACGACCTGAGCCGGCGGACGACGTCGAGGTCGTCGCCGGCGGCGCGGGTGGGGGTGAGCACCCCGTGGCGCAGCCGCAGTAACCCGACCTCGCGAAGCACGTCGTGCAGCGCCCCCAGCGGGGGCAGGTCGTCCTCGATGGACGCGGGGCGGCCAAGCGGATACCAGTGCGGACGGTGCTCCTGCATGCTGCGCACCACCGTCCGCGGCAGCCGCCCACCGGGAGTGAGTTTCACCCCGCCGGCAAGCATGTCGAGCAGCAGTCGCACGCTCTCGGGCACCTCGCCGACCACCCGCCGCACCCGCTGATCGGTGGCGGCGCGGTCGAAGGGCTGCAACCGGTTACCCACCCAGCTGCGCATGTGTTCGTGCTCGGGGTGGGCCGGGTCGGCGAGCACGTCGAGCAGCTCGGTGTACCCGCCGGGTCCGCCGCAGTCTTCGGGTGGACAGGCGCCATGGCCGTCCACGCAGCCCGGCGCCGGGCCGCCGGGCCCGAGCACCTCCACGTGGTGGGTCCACCCGTCGCCGAAGTCGTAGAGATACTCGAATTCGGTGCCGAGATCGGCCAGCCGCGCGCCGGTTTCGTCGCGTTCATCCTCGGGCCACGTCTCCACGCCGGGGATCACCATCCCGTAGGTCGCCTGCGGTGTGACGAACTGGTGCAGATGCGAGTCGGTCCACCCGATGGCGGCCTGCAGCAGCTCGTGCAGCTCCGGAAGCGTCGCCGACGCGGGCACGTCGATCACCCGGTCGACCGCCGGCTCGACGTAGCGCAACACCACCTGCAGGCGCACGGTCTTCACCGGTGCACCTCCTGGTCGGCGGATGTCGTTGCCGCGCAGCACCTGGTCAGCGACGCAAATATGTGTCGCGTCAATTCTGACCCTGATGCCATGGGTCGATGACGGGGATTCCGGCCGCGGCGAATGCCACGGTGTCACAAGTTGCCACCGCCATCCGGTTCGCGGCTGCCGTCGCCGCGATGTATCCGTCGGCGGTGCCGATCGCCAGTCCTGCCGAGCGGGCTCGCGACATGGTGTCTGCATATGCCTGCGATGCGGCAAGGTCGAATGACAGGACGCGCCCGATGAACAGCGGGAGGACGCGGCTTTCCATGCTCTCGTGTAGCCGGTCTCTCCGTTTGCCGGTGGGAAGGCAAGCGACGCCGAAGCGCAATTCGGCCACGGTCACTGCGGACAGGTAGAGGGTCTCGAGCGGTTGCGCGTCGATCCAGTCGACTACTACCGGGTCAGGAGCCTTGCGCAGCGGCTCTGAGATGACGTTGGTGTCGACAAGGATCATTTCAGCTCGAGCGGCTCAGCCGGGCTCTTGTCGCGCTGCTCGAATACCGTGAGCTCCTCATCGGTCAACTTGGTCCGCCCGCCGATGTCGGCCAGTAGCGACCCCAGCTTGATGCGCCCTTCGGGTTTGACGGCCTCTTCGAGAATGGCACGCACCTCGGCCTCGGTGCTACGGCCGTGTTGCGCGGCGCGCATCCGGAGGGCGCGGTGCACTTCATCTGGCAAGTTTCGGACTGTGAGGATCGGCAACTTCGTACCGCCTATCTGTAGTCGTTGCAGTCATAGTATCTATATGCAGTCAGATTGTCCGCAGTCTTTCCACGACGACGGGTCGAACCTGCCGACCGGTCGTGGGACCTGCGCTTTCGCTCGGGCGGAACCGGTGGCTCCTCACGCCGCGCGCCGGCTGCGGATACCGAGCACCGGTTGCCGGCGCCGACCGTGGCCCCACCCACGGTCCCAAGGCCAGCGACCCACGTCGTCGGCCCAGACCAGCTGATATGCACGGATTTTCGGACCGTAGATGCCGGCAGCGAACTTCAGGTGCACGATCGGGTGTTCGACCTCGACGACCTCGAGGAGAAACCTGTTTCCGTAGGCGATGCGCTCGGCGGGGTGTAGGACCATGCTCCCGTCGACCATGTGACGGCCGGTCAGGTTCAGGAGTTTCGCCGACATCTGCGCCTGCAACCCGGTGACCAACAACTCCGGCAGGCCCCTGTCGTGCAGGCCCACGGTGTAGGCGAACGGTCGTCGCTCTTCCTCGACGAACTGCACGGCCCAACCGTGCTCGCGGATGGTTTCTCGCAGGACGTCGAGGTAGTCGTCGGTGGTCTTCTCGGGGTTATCGCATTGCCAGCACATGGCGGCACCCTTCTGTCGTAGTTACCTACAGGCTGCGCTCAGCCACCGACAGGAACGGCACCACTCTTCTTCCCCGGAACCTGATATCGCTGGAGATATCAGATCAGAACAGCCCGGTCGATCGCTGTCACCAAATTCCTCACGCACGGACGTCAGGTGCGGTACCCGCGCCGACGACCGTGAGTTCCAGGTCTGCGCCGACGGCGTGCGCATAACGGAGCAACGTCGACAACTTCGGATCGCTGGTTTGGTTCTCGAACTTCGAAATCACGCTGCGGTGCACACCGATGGCATCCGCGACTTGCGAAGCGGACAACCCGCGTGCCTCGCGGGTGGCTTTGAGGTCACGGATGACGCGCCGCAGGTCGCGGGTCAGCTTAGCGGCCCGTCGTGACGCGTCTGACACGGCCGGGGCGGTTGTGTTCGCCATGGGTACTCCTCACTGCTTGTTGCACTCTAATGCAACACTAAGTGGGTCGCTACTGGTCGTCAATGGCCGGATGGAGTAGCCGCAGACGCGGAACCAGTACTTGGTGTATTCCAGCGTCTTACGGATCTGATCGCGTTGCTTGACTGTCGGCAATCTGTCAATCCACGTCCACATGCGAGCGAGGCGCCAGCCCCCATGTCCCTTGCGCGGAGAGACGCGGGACGTAGGATCGCACCGTTCCCGGGATTCGGTATCGCAGGAGATATCAGATCGGGAGAACAGCCCTGTCGATGGTCCTCAGGAGCCGCCCGGCTCAGGACTATTGCCGTACCGCCGCGGGTCGACGTGGGGAGTTTCTCCCTTGGCGGGAGGCGGAACTGGGGTTTCCGACACCCGGTATCTGTGCTCGTCGGGTATATCGGACAGGTGCTCGGGTAGACCGTCGCGAGGAGCGCCGAACCACCAGATGGTGTGGGTGTCTCCTGGGCCACGGAACTACGACGGTTGGTTTTCCTCGAAGTCGAGCAGGTAGTAGTAGCGGGCCGCCTCGTCCTCATCCGGCCAGGGCCCGGGGTCGATGATGGACTTGGCGGTGTCGCGGGCCAGCCCCCAGACCCGCCCCGAAGGACGCGCGGTGTAGACGAGGTGGATCACTGTCCCGGTGGTCCAGGCATGAGACACGAGATAAGGCCCGTGGCCCTCGGCATTGGCATTATCGATGCGCTGCAGCAGCTTCCGCAGCACAGTCTCGGCGAGCTGCTGACCGGCGCTGACGTCAGACCCTTACACATAGCCTCATTGTCGCCCGAGCGGAACGACCGCCGTGGCGGGAATTCCTCGCGACGGGGCCCGCGGATGCGTTCAGGCTGCGTCCACGGCGGCCCCCACTCGAACTTCTCCGCCCTGAGTGCAGTGTCAACGCAAGGAGAGCAGGCCCCACCCGACCAGGAACACGGTGACCAGGCAGACCAGGATCAGCGGGATCCCGAAGCGGACGAAGGTCGCGGTGCTGTAGCCGCCCGGTTTCATCACCATCAGATTGGACTGGTGGCTGAACGGGTTGATGAACGTGAACGAGATGCACGTGCCGATCAGCGTCAGCAGCAGGACCGGATCCAGCCCGGTGGTCTCGGCGATGGTCAGTGCCACCGGGGTGAGGATGGCCGCGGCGGCGGCGTTGGAGACGATGTTGGTCAGGACCGCGGTGCCGGCCGCGATGACGAGCACCACCAGCGCGGTCGAGCCGGTGGACAGCGACAGGATCGCCGAGGAGATCATGTCGCCGAGACCGCTGTTGACGACGATGACGCCCAGGCCCACGGACCCGGCGATGATCGCCAGGATGTTCCAGTTCAAGGCCCGCACCGCCGAGCGGGGGGTGAGCACTCCGGTGACGACCATCAGGGTGGCTCCGGTAACCGCGATCAGCTCGATGGGGGCGAGGTTGAGCGCGGCGGAGGTGACGACGCCGAGCAGGATGGTCAGCGCGATCCAGGTCTTGCGGGTCTGCGGGGCCTTGCCGGCGACCTTCTGCCACAGCCCGACGAGCGGGTTGTCGACCAGCTTGTCGACCGAGCTGGCGGTGACCAGGCACATTTCGCCGGGCCGGGCGGTGGTGTCGCGCAGCAGTTTCGTGGTCTGGGCGGCGATGACCTGGATGGTGTCGTCGGCTTCGAGGTCGCGGACGGTCTTCTGCTCGTCGGTGGAGATGGACACCATGTAGAGGTCCTGGGGCGCCTGGCCGAAGCGGGGGCTGGCCCACAGCGTACGCACGCCGGATTCGGTGGCGCGGTAGACCAGCACGTCGCCGGGCTGCATCGGCGCGTCTGCGTCGATCGGTTCGCCCCAGCGCTGGATCTCGAGCAGTGCGAAGTCCGGGGTTTCTGCGACGCCGAGCGCGGCGGCGGTGCGACCGATGGCGTTGCAGTGGCGCGCGACGGGGATCTCGGCGCGCCAGTCCAGCGTCCTCTCCTTGTGCTTGGTGGTGCCGTGCAGCATCCGCCGGGCCAGGATGAACAGCACCGCCCAGCCGACGAGGGCGACCGGCACCGCGATCGGCACGAAGCTGAACATGGTCAGCTCGACGCCGGCCGGGCCGGCGATGCCGGCGATGAGCAGGTTCGAGCTGGTGCCGATCAGCGTGGCCGAGCCGGCCAGCGTGGTGGCGTGCGCGACGGGCAGCAGGATGGCGCGGGCCGGGACGCCGGACTGGCGTTCGAGTTCCTTGGCGGCGGGGATGAGCATCGCGACGATCGGGGTGGTGTTGATCAGCGCTGAGGCGACGCCGACCGGCGGGATGAGCCGGGCCAGGGCCTGGCGCGCGGTGCTGACTCCGTTGAGTAGTCGGTAGGTGACGCGGGTGATGACGCCGGTGTAGAGCACCCCCTTGGCGATGACGAGCATCGCGGCGATGGTAATGACGCCGCCGTTGGACAGTCCGGCGAACAGCTCGGCCGGGGTGGCGATGCCGGCCAGCCCGGCCACCACCAGGGCGCAGATCAGTGCCAAAACCGCCGGTTGGCGGCCGGTGGTCATGACGATCAGCGTCACGACGACGATCACCGCGGCCAGGATGGTCATGGGGAGACGGTAGCGGGGGGTCGGGACCGGAGGAGTCCGGTTGCGGCCGAGAGACCATCACAACCATGCTGCCATCGCGCGCGATCGTCGGGCGCCGGCAGTCGGATCGTCTCGGGGTGTCTGCCGCCGCGGCGATTGGTTCGAAACGTCCTATCGATGACGTGGCCCGGGGCGGTGCCTTTTCGGTGACGGAACGTGACCGATGGCGGTGTTGTCAGCTTCGAAGATGGGTATCACTGCGGGATCGTCCATTCCCAGCTGCCATCCTCGGGAAATGGCTGAAATACCAACTCGCCTAAGCGGTATCGGGTGTCTAGCACGATTTGGAACCAGTATTTGGAGTTCACGGCAAACGTGTCGGGTGGATCATGGCGGCTGCACAGACTTCCGTTCAACGTGTCAACATGCGGCTCGGTATAGCCGTCGGGTCCGACCACCCGCCAGTTCTCGGCGTCGAACATGCCGGACCAGCTAGCGACAATCGGGTCAGCATGGGTGTGTGCGGCGATATCGATGACGATGAACGTACCGTTCATCGGCGCTGCAGAGGTGCTGGTGCACGAGTCGATGGTGATATCGGCAACTACGAAGTCGAGCACCGGTCCATCAGGGCCAACAAGTACTGCTTGTTCGCCGATCTCCTTTAGCAATGGTTCGTGGGTTGCGCCTGGCGGCGTCGTTGTTGGGGTGCGGGACGTAGGTGGCTGGCTCGGGGTAGGCGCGGATGCCTGAGACGGGGCCAACGGGGCCAGGTTGAGCACATGTTTCGATTCACTTGAGGTGAATTCGTCCCAGGAGTAATAGGTGTAGAGGCCGAGCGCCAATAGCGCAACCGAAACCAGGGCGAAGTAGACGTCAGCCAAGCTGCTGGCTACCTGACCTCCAGCAACCTTGATAGAGGTGCACACCTCCGAGGTGACAACCCACGACGTGAGCCACAGCACTGCAGACCCTGCGGCGACCACCCAAAGGCCCCATCCCACCTGCGCAGCCAGCTGCGTTCCGAACATGTCGAGGGCTGGCCCCGACCGCACGCGAATGATGAAAATCAGCGCGATGACGAAACTGGTCGCGGCGACCACGGGAATCAAACCGGTCAGGAGCACTATTAGCCACGGGGTGCGCCCTTCGCGGCCTAAGTTGAGCTGCACAAACAGTACGAAGGCGCTGATGCCGCTGATCGTCAGTGTGCCTCCCCAACCTGAATTGAGGTTGATTTCGAACCCACTCGCGTTCAACGCCAGAAAGCTAGCCCACGGACCGAGGCTGCCAACGAAGACCGCGACGCTCGCGACCAAGGCCGTGATGAGGTTCGGCCAATAAGATGGGCCGAAGCTGGTCGGGGACGTCCTGGGCTGTTCGTCACCGCTCTGCGGATCATCCAACGGATCGCGGGGCGAGTAGTAGACCATCAGGTTCGCTTAGTGGTCTGCGACGAAGCCGTGGCGGCAAGAAGCGAAGCCAAGGGCTATCACTCCTTGTCACGATGGGCGTGCGCGCTCGACTCGCGGTACGCCGGTCCTGGTAACCATTGCCACTCCACAATCGACCCCATTCTGCCGTCTGACTAGGGACTTTTGACCCAGATGATCCCGGCTCTTCGACTGCAGGTACGCCGAACGAATACGGAAGGCCGACGATGCCGACATAACTCGGGAGGCAATGTCGCCGAATGCGGGTTGCGCTGTGTCCGCCAGGTGGTGCGGTACACACTGTGAGTTCCCGAAACGGACAGACATTTTCGCCTGCACGCAGGTGTACTACTTCGGGTGGGCAATCTGGTCGATCGGTCTACATCGATCTGCCACGCGCGATCGATAGCGCAAAAGGCCCTCCAGGTTCCCTCGGGGCCGCACCTAGATCAAGACCATGGACCGATGTGCGCACCAGTTCAACGAACCTCTACAGATGCGAGTCACGCGACGTGGCCGGGGTCCAGCCTGCCCGAGTGCTCGCAATCAAGTATGGGCGGTATCGGCTTACTCCAGCTGACTACGGTAAACAGGGATTGTGAAAACATCCCAGCCGTGCGCTGCTAGCTCCCACGAGTGCGTCGTGTCGAAGAAGTTCGTGACCGGAGTGGCAGGGCCGTCAAGGATGGCTCGAGCGTCGAGCTTGGGGGACGGATCGACGGTTTGCGGGTAGGTCACTGTATCGTTGCGCTCCCGCCTCTTGCCACGACCGTGGCTGCGTCGATGGGAACGGCGCAAGCTCGTGCACCGCACCCGTGGGATGGCCGAGGGCTACGGACTATTCGGGTTAGCGGATCCTGTCGACTTCGCAGCAGGGGAGCCTGCCGGAACGGCAGCAGTGCCATCCGTGCCGGGCTCCTCTGGCCCAGGGACGAAGGGGTGCGGCTCCCGTCTGGTGACTTGTCGGTTGCTCTGGTGCTCGCGCCGTCTGTCGGTAGGCTGTGCGACTCTGTTCGGCTCACTCGACAACGCATCGAGTACCGCACAAAGGAGAGTCTGAAGATGCAGTCAACACCGGTGGCGAGTGATGTCTGAGCCCACACCAAACCGGAAAGTCTCGTCAGCCGAACTGCTAGAAATTCGCGAGCGACAGTGGCGTCCGCGCGCACAAGCCAGCTCGCTCGCGGCGGAAACGTTCGACGACATTCCCGCTCGCCGGCGAGAGCAGACCCTGGTGGCGTATGGCCGGCTGCAGGAGAAGCTTGGTCCCGGCCCGGCTCGGGACCGGTTGTTCAGGCGGTACCCGGCCGTTCATGTGCTGGCGACGGCTGGCGTTGCTGCCGATCACTACGAGCGCGGAACTTTTTGGCCGAAGTTGACGGCCATCCTCAACATCGTCCCGGATCCCGAATTTCAGCGGGACTGGGGCGAGGCTTTTCTCGACAATCTTCGGAAACTGGGTTTACCTACTTTCGAAAATGAGGGTGACGCGGGCACGCGATACGTCGGGCGTATCCTGCTCCACGCCGGCATTCCCACCTACTGCCTCGGGGATTTTTTCCGGATCATGGCGTGGAAACGCAGCACTGCCCCGGGGCTTACTCCGGCAGAATTTGTGTCCTGGGCGGCCTCCAAGGCTGCCGGGTCGGGCTTCGCCAATGTCGACATGCCGGTGCAGCGATTTGTCCGCTATGGCGATGAATTCGCGGTGGATGTCGCAGACCGCTCATTTGAATTGCTTGATGCCGTAGCAACGGGATCCTCCGCGGAAGACGTTCTGCTGCCGCGGCGCTTCTGGGATGTCGCGCAGCAGCTCCATGATCAGCGCGGGATCGACCCCGTCGCCCTGCCGGGACTGGGAAACCAGACCGGGACGGTGCGGCCTCGGCTCGTGGTCGACCCATTCGGGCAAGGCTTGCTGCTGCGACTGCCACCCGTGGGGGACGCACCTGACGGGCAAGCGGTCTGGATCGTCACTCTCGACGAGGACGTGCAGCGCGTGGCCACCGAGTCATTGTGGCCCGGGTCGACCGAACCGGCCCCGCAAACCGACGTGGCTATCGGCAAACCGGTGCGGTCGGCTTCTGTCGCTCTTGCCGGCCGCGAACATTTGCAGCTGCCCCTGAGCGTGCTGGACGACAAGGACCCGCTGCTTGTGTTCGGTGACGATTACGAGCTCATCCCGCGTGGGCTGCCCTTGCCGGCGGGCAGGGTATGGCTGCTATTTCCTGGAGATCCCGAGTCACTGCGCGCGGCTGGAGCGGTCAAGGTTGTCTCTGAAAGCCCGCTGCCGCCGCGGTGGGCTGGTTTCTGCCTGGTGTATGCCGACTTGTCGGACGCGACCTCGGTTTCGGTGGGGGGCAGTACGCGACCTGTAAGGAAATTCGAAGCGGCCCAGATCGAAGCGTCACCCGCGGTTCAGGGTGTTCGCACCAGCACTGGACTGCCGGTGTTGGCCGAATTGCCTCGCATTCGAATCCCGGAAAGCATGACCAACGCGGACTGGGACGTCACCCTGCATGACAGTGCCGGACACGTGATCGCTCGACACCGGGTGTCTGGCTCAGCTGACCCAGACAGGCTATGGGACGGTGTTCCGCGCCCGCTTGTCGGCAACTACACAGTTCGGGTGCGCGGGCCGTGGGGTCGGGGCGCCAGCCGAACATTCACAGTCGTTGAGGGCCTGGCGGTCACCTTCACGCCCGGATGGCGTCGCTTCATTCCGATGGGACTGCAGCCCTGTGTTGCGCGCATTTCGACGGCTGACGGTGTCGAGCTGACCAGGACCGAAGTTGACTTTGATGAGCGCAAGCGGGAGTTTGTCTTGCGCGCCGGTGCGCATTCGCAGTACTGCTCGCTCGCCATCACCCCGCCGCACATGACTGTTGCCTATCAAGCGGCAGACTCCGCAATCAGCCCGTCGGTCCGGCCGCTCTCGCTGGTTCGCGAGGATGTACAGGATCGCCCGGGGGAGCTGGTCCTCGATATCGGTGCAGCAGCCGAACCAACGTTGCACATGATTTCCAACAACCGAGTGGTTCAGACTCTCGCTGCCCGGTCAGGACGGGCCGGAATGTTCCGCTTCAACTTGGCTGAGATTGTCGACACGCTGCGGGAGTGTCCGCAGGCCATCCTGGCGTTGAGCGATGATGGGCAGCTCGTGGTCGCAACTCTTCGGCCGCGGACCTTGTTCACTGGCATCGAGCTCGACGGCGACGCACTGGTGCTGGAGAACTGCGCGCCAATCGAGGGCCTCAATGCCTACTTGTTCGCTGCCCGGGCGCCGTGGCGAGAGCCGGCTTGCGTGCCGGTGATCGACGGTCGAGTGAAATTGCCTGGCTGGCTGAACAATTCAGGTCCGATTCGGGTACTGGCGCGCATTGAAGATCCGTGGGTGCCGCTTCCTGTCCCGGGTTGGCCGAAGCCGGGGCAGTCGACCCTGGTCGAGGCAGACGGATGGGTCACCGACGGTGATGCGGAAGAGACCGCCATCTCCATGTTCCTGGCGGGCGAGGCGCAGGAATCCGTCGAGGTCATCGACTTCGTCCGGTTGTGGACCGTACGGGCACTGCTCCCGGGGTTGGGACTGGGCGACCGAATCTCTGACATTGCAGAGGCAATCGAGACCGAGGTCTATGGCAATCCGGCTGAGGCGCTTTCGGCGCTGACCGGGTCGGAGGCACCCAGCGACGCCATCCCATCCCTGATGGTTCGATCGTCTCTGGCCTGGGCCAACCTAGTTGATGCGCACAAGAGCTCGGCTCCCCCCTGGACGAAGCGAGGAGCGCTGCCCGCCGCGTTGCTGTCAGCCGCCGACTCGCTGTGGTCGGACGAGGAGATCGAAGCCGCGATCAGTGTCTGCGGCGACGCCGTCAATGGACTCTTGGACGGCGAGGACCCCTATGCGGCGGCCGGCCGGATCGATGACTCTGCCGAGTTGTTGGACCAGAACCCAGCGCTTCGCGACCAGTTCATCCATGCCGCACGCCTGGTGCCCCAGGGGTTGCTCTCGGCCGACTCCCGTGTTCTTGCCGCGATGGACCTGGTCGCCGAACGTCGTGATCCGCGCCTGGAATGGCTCGTGCGGCACGCGCGAAGCGTGCTTCGAGAGGCGGAAAGACTCATCCGGATGATCGGTGATCCGGCAACCCAAAAGGCATTCGATGCCCGGCGTCATCCCGCGAGAACCGACGGCTGGCGCGTGCTTCCCGAGATCTCGATGGCGTTCGCCCTCGCGGCGCGGCATGCTTCCCGTAGCAATGCGGAGGCAGTCAAATGGCTTATCCGAGAACAACGACCATGGACGAGCCTAGCAGAGGTAGCTCCTCAGCTCGTCACCATCGATTTGATCATTGCCGAGTTGATTGTTGGGCGCCGTGAAGGGGAAGTCGAGGCTTCGGAATGAGTTCTAGTATTGATGCGGTCGCGACGTCAGCAACTATCAAGGCGACATATCGTCGCTATCTGTCGTCGCTGCTCGCTGTCCGCGACCCCAAAATTGATGCAGCGCTGCGGGAAGCGATCGACGGCACCGACATGCTCGACAAGGGACCCTATCTGGAAGCTACGCCGCCGTATGCGTCGGGCAAGCAGGTGCGGGAACTCATATCGGAAGGTGTTCTGGCAGAGGGTTTCACAGACCTTGCGAGTAACGCGCTGCCTCTGGACCGACCACTGTATGTGCATCAGGAGCAGTCGATCCGGAAGGTCGCGTCGGGACGAAATATCGTTGTGGCCACCGGCACTGGTTCCGGTAAGACCGAGTCGTTCCTTATCCCAATTCTCGACGCCTTGGTCCGTGAGCGGGAACAGGGGACTCTGGGGTCCGGAGTGCGAGCACTCCTGCTGTACCCGATGAACGCTTTGGCGAACGACCAGATGAAGCGTCTGCGCAGGTTGCTAGCCAACTATCCCGACATCACCTTCGGCCGCTACACGGGCGAGACGGAGCCGGATCCGCTCAAAGCGCGCCAAGCGTTTGCGGAGCTCAACATTGATGAGCCACTCCTGGCCAACGAGATGCTGAGTCGGCAAGAGATTCGTGATCGCCCCCCACACCTGCTGCTGACCAACTACGCGATGCTCGAATACCTCCTGCTGCGTCCACAAGACATGGAGCTGTTCGGCACCGGCGCGGAGTCGAAATGGCGATTCGTCGTTGTCGACGAGGCACACGTCTACGACGGCACCCAGGGCGCTGAGATTGCGATGCTGCTGCGGCGCGTTCGGGACCGGGTAGCACCGGATCGAGCGATTCAGTGCATTGCGACGTCTGCGACGGTCGGGAGCGACTCCGATCCAACTGCCGTAACGCGATTCGCGTCGAACCTGTTTGGCCAAACCTTCGAGTGGTGTGAGGGCGAGACCAGCCGTCAAGACATCGTGATGGCGCAGCGGGTCGAAGCGCCTGCCGGGCCGTATTGGGGGCCGCTGTCCGCAGCCGAGTATCAGCGAATCGCGTGTGACCCCGACCCGGGCGCGGCACTGCTGGACACGGCGCGAAGCGCGGGCTGGGCGCGGGCCGGTGGCGGCGAGACGACAGCCGCGACGGCGCTTTCCCATGAAAGCTCACTGGCAACCATGCGTTCGACCCTGGCCAAGGGCCCCCAAACCTTCGAGAACGTCGCTTCGGCCACATTCGGAGACTCGACAGGCGCCGCTGCTGGCCTGGCGGCGATGGTGGATCTGGCCAGCTCGCTTCGAGAAGCCGATGGGACGACACCGTTGTCCGCGCGCTATCACCTGTTCCTTCGGGCAACCGAGGGTGCGTTCACCTGCCTGTCGCCGACGGGGCCGCACGTGCATCTCGCCAGGCACTCCGTCTGCACAGACTGCGACGCCCCGGTCTTTGAGATCGGCTCCTGCAAAAGGTGCGGAGCAGTCCATGTGTACGGCACGCCAACACAAGAAAACGGTGTGCTGTACTTGCGGCCGCGAAAGGCCGCCAGCAAGGGAATCTGGCTTGTCCTCGGAGATCACGACGGGCTCACCGATGAGGATGAAACCGCGGTTGTCGACGACGGTACTGAGGTATCTGGTGACGGAGCGAAGCTCTGCACCCGCTGCGGCGCGCTCGCAGAGGCCGACGTACAAGGCTGCCCCGGCTGCGGGGCAGCCGACATGCGGCCGGTGCGCAAACTCAAACAGCGCGGCGAGGAAGTTGCCGGATGTCTGGTCTGCGGAGCCCGTGGCGCGGGCACGGTCCGAATCTTCGAAACTGGGTCCGATGCTAGCGGTGCGGTCATCACGACCGCCCTCTACCAGAATGTCCCTGTAGCCGATGATTCGCATGGCGCGCTGTCGCCGGGCGAGGGTCGAAAGTTACTGGCGTTCAGCGATAGTCGGCAGGCCGCTGCCTATTTTGCGCCCTACCTCGAGGACTCCTATTCGCGACTACAGCGACGCAGGCTGATTTCTCAGGGCATGCTGGCTGCCCGCGCCGATGAGGAGCCGGTGGGTATCGAAGACATCGTGTTCAAGACGCGTTCGAAAGCGGCTGCGGTCAAGCACTTCCCCGGCCGTATGACGGCTCAGCAGCAGAGCCGGATGGTTGCACCCTGGGTGATGGCCGAAGTTTTGGCCATGGACGACCGCCAATCGCTCGAAGGCTTGGGACTGGTCAGCATCAGCCTGTACCGCGATCCACGCTGGCGCGCGCCGGCTCCGCTACTGCAGCTGGGGCTTTCCGAAGAGGAAGCGTGGGCTTTCCTTCAGGAGTTGGTGCGAACCCTGCGGCAGCAGGGGGCCGTAACTATGCCGGAAGATGTTGCGCCGAACGACGAGATCTTCGCACCGCGACTGGGGCCGATCCGTGTTCGCCGCGAGGCCCCGGAAGCGATCCGCAAGGTGCTGGCGTGGCTGCCCGGGCGCGGGACCAACCGCCGCGTCGACTACACCCGGCGAGTCCTCGCGGCCCTTCAAAGCGACGTGGATGCGGAAACCTTCCTGACAGGCATCTGGGATTTCCTGACCAGGAAGGAAACCCCGGTGGACTGGCTCAAGTCGTCCACCGAGCCTGGTCTTGGGCAGATACAGCAGATCGACCATGAGTGCTTGCGGCTCAGTTGGGTGAACGACAACTCCCCGGTCTATCAGTGTGGGATCTGCCGACGTACGGCGCCGTTCTCGGTCCGCGGAGTTTGTCCTGCGTTGGGCTGCGAGGGCCAACTTGAGGCTTTCGTGCCGCCACCGCCGGAGCGGGATCGCGACCACTACCGCACGCTGTACCGCTCGATGAACGCCGTGCCCCTGTCGGTCAAGGAACACACCGCGCAGTGGGTCAGTACGGAGGCAGCGACGATTCAGCACAGCTTTGTCCGAGGTGAGATCAACGCGCTGTCGTGTTCGACAACATTCGAACTCGGCGTTGACGTTGGTGAATTGCAGGCGGTGATGCTGCGCAATATGCCCCCCAGCACGGCCAACTACTTGCAGCGCGCAGGCCGAGCCGGGCGCCGGGCCGGCGCAGCGGCGCTGGTCGTGACTTACGCGATGCGGCGGTCGCACGACCTCACGAGGTTCAACGAGCCCGAGGTCATGATTGCGGGGCAAGTGCGCGCGCCATACGTTCCGCTCACCAATGCGCGTATCGATCGCAGGCACGCGCATTCGGTGGCGATAGCCGCTTTCTTCCGTTGGCTGTTCGAGACGTCGGGCCGGATTGACCGCAAGGCTGGTGAGTTCCTCCTCCACCAGGACGGCAACGAGCCGTCAGTCGGCTTGGTGAAGAACTTCTTGACACCGGTGCCGGCGCAGGTGGCCGAAGCGCTGAAGAGGATTCTTCCCGAAGATGTGGCGGCGGAACTGGATTTGTCCTCTGGCAGGTGGGCTCAGGATTTGATCGAGTTGTTGGAGACCGTGAGATGTGAACTCGACGAGGATGTCGAGATCATGAAAGAGCTGGAGAACAAGGCCTCCGGCGACGGCAAGCACTCCCTGGCTCAGCGCTACCAGAAAGTCGGTAACACCCTGCGTAAGCGCGACTTGATCGGATACTTGGCAAATCGAAATGTGCTGCCGAAGTACGGTTTCCCGGTCGACTCGGTGGAGCTGCGGACCGACTTCGGTATCGGCAAGTCGAAGGGTGGACTGCTCGACCTCAGCCGTGACCTCTCGCAGGCGATCTACGAATACGCTCCCGATGCGCAGATCGTGGCGGGCGGAAGCCTCTGGGTGTCGCGCGGCATCTACCGACTACCTGGGCGCGAGCTACAGGAGTACCTCTACCAGGTGTGCAGGCGCTGCGGCGGGTTCAGATACGGAATCGAGTCGGTAGACGAGCAGTGTCAGCACTGCGGAGAAGTGGCTCAGTCAGCCCCTCGGACCATCACGATCCCCGAGTTCGGATTCGTGTCGGAGCCCGAGCCGGGCAAGCCCGGTCCCCGGCCACCGCAACGCTCGTGGAGTGGTGCGGTTCATGTACTTGCGCAGCCTCCCGAATCTCGCAGCTACACCAAGCAGATGGGTGGCGGATCCATCGTCGTCAACGTCGGACCGCGTGGGCGTCTGGTAGCCCTGGCTGACGGCCCCAGCAAGATGGGCTTCTGGGTGTGCGACTGGTGCGGCCACGGATCGTCACGACTGTTCAATCCAAAGAAACCGCCCAAGCACAACCATCTGCTGAAGAACTCGCCGTGCACGGGTCCGCAGCGACTGCTCGACCTCGGCCACGTCTACGAGACGGATCTGCTTTCGCTCGACGTCAATGTGTTCGGGATTCATGGCACCTATGCCGCCTGGCTATCGGCGATGTATGCCCTCGTTGAGGCTGCCTCGGAGACTCTGGAGATCGCCCGCGACGACATCGGGGGATCGTTGACTCCGGCCGGTGCGGATCGGTGGGCGCTGACGCTGTTCGACGCCGTTCCCGGCGGAGCCGGACACGTGCTGCAGGTTGAGCAGAATCTGGAGCGCGTGTTGAAGGTGGCGCTCAAACGGGTCAGCGAGTGCGAGTGCGGACCAGAGACCTCGTGCTACGGGTGCCTGCGCAGCTATCAGAACCAGCGTGATCACGACGACCTGTCGAGGGGAGCTGCTGAGCAGGTCCTCCGAAGGCTGATCGATCACACGGGGCCCGCCGATATGGCGTCCATGCCAGATCCCCAGGTCGACCTGCCGCCGGCATCGTTGCCCGCGGGATGGGAACGGCTCTACTCGGGCGCCTTCGGAACGGAACGAGAGATGCTTGTCGCCCTCGCCGACGGAGGCGCTGCGCGGCCCGAGCTCGGGTTCGAGAGCGCCGGTGGCATCCCGATCAGCCTTGCCTGGCCGGACCGGTTCGTCGCTGCCGATCACGGCCTGGAGGCCGCCGACCGAACGGAACTGGAGGCTGAGGGTTGGACGGTCCTCCCGCTTGCTGGACTGCTTGCAAGCAACAGCCCGGTGTTGGCGACGAGCGCCGCGCGCTAGGGGAATGCTGGTGCGATC
The DNA here is from genome assembly GCF_019710635.1 of Mycolicibacterium xanthum. Lineage (GTDB taxonomy): Bacteria > Actinomycetota > Actinomycetes > Mycobacteriales > Mycobacteriaceae > Mycobacterium > Mycobacterium xanthum. The sequence continues at coordinate 6,804 of NZ_JAIFZS010000022.1, read as the reverse complement.
AAGCTGCTCTGGATATGGTCACGGGAAGGGTTGACTCGGGGGTGGTTCAAACGGCACAGCGGGAACCAGGCGTTGCCTAGGTATCGGTTTCGATGGTCGAATTTGCCGGGTGAGTTCCTCGGCGAGCTCTGCCAGAGCCTGTTCGTGGACTGCGCGGGCTTCCAGCCGGCCGAAGTGCTCGAGGACGCGTACGGGGCTCGGCCGAAGGAAGACTTCCTAGTAGAGGCCTGGGACGTCCTGCGCGAAGGTTGGCTGCTGCACGACCACGATTCGCGCGGCCGTGTCGTGGAGGCCATCCGGTCCGTTCGCCACGAGGATGGCCAGATCACCAACCGCAGGGCGCAAATGGAGTATCTGCGCGGGCTCAGCAATGCGAAGAACCTGCGAGCCGTCGTGCTCGAGGTCTTCATCGACCGCGGCGAAATGGAACCCGAACCAGTCCCAGAACCCGTACCGACACCGGGGCCGCCGGCCCCACCAAGCCCGAAGCCGCCAGAGCCACCTCACGGAGACGATGTGCCGAAAGACCGCTCGCCTGACCCGGACGAGCTCAACGTCGCACCGGGATCGGTGGTCGTCATCCGCGACGAGGAGTGGTTGGTCACCAAGGCCGAGCAGGGCGCCGACGGCTGGCTGGTGCACGTCCGCGGGTTGTCCGAACTGGTCGCTGACACCACTGCGGCGTTCTACTCCAGCCTCGACACCATCGAGGTGCAGGACCCCAAGGATGCGAACGTCGTCGCCGACGGCTCCTCGGGCTATCGGGACTCCCGGCTGTGGCTGGAGGCACTGCTACGTAAGACGCCGGTCCCGTATGGCGACCAGAACCTGACCGTGTCGACGCACATGCTCGCCGACGCGCTGGCCTACCAGCGGACGGCGGTGACCAAGGCGCTGGATCCGCAGCACATCCGGCCCCGCATCCTGATCGCCGACGCGGTCGGTCTGGGCAAGACGATTGAGATCGGCATGATCTTGTCGGAGCTGGTGCGACGCGGCCGCGGTGAACGCGTCCTGGTCGTCACCCCCAAGCATGTCCTGGAGCAGATGCAGCATGAGCTGTGGTGCCGGTTCGCGCTGCCCTTCGTCCGGCTGGACTCGGCCGGCATCCAGAAGGTCCGTCAGAAGCTGCCCGCGACGCGCAACCCGTTCACGTATTTCAAGCGGGCCATCATCTCGATCGACACCTTGAAGAGCCCGCGCTATAAGGCGCACCTGGAGCGCCAGCAGTGGGACGCGGTGGTCATCGACGAGTCGCACAACCTCACCAATACCGGCACCCAGAACAACGAGCTGGCCCGGGTGCTGGCCCCGAACACCGAGGCGCTGATCCTGGCGTCGGCGACCCCGCACAACGGCCGCGAGGAATCGTTCGCCGAGCTGCTGCGCCTGCTTGACCCCACGGTGGTGCAGCCCGACGGAACCTTCACCAAGGGCGACGTCGAGTCGCTGCTGATCCGGCGACACCGGCACAGCACCGATGTGGCCGCCGAGGTCGGCGGTGACTGGGCCGAACGCGCCGAGCCCGTACACCGCCTGGTGAAACCCTCGCCGGCCGAGGACGCGGTGGCCGCTGAACTGTCCCAAACCTGGTTGCATCCGCGCACCGGCAGTTCCCCCTACTCCGGGGACACCAAGGCGCTGTTCCCCTGGACATTGGCCAAGGCGTACCTGTCCTCGCCGGCGGCACTTGCCGAGTCAATCAAGCAGCGCCGCAACAAACTCGACGACGCCGACCCCGATCAGCGCAACGAGCTTGCCGCGCTGCACGCGCTCGACGAGCTCAACGACAAAGCCCGCACCGAGCAGGCCGGCAAGTTCGCTGCCTTGGTGGCACGCCTGAAAGAAATCGGTGTCGGCAAGGGGCAGCCGATGCGGGCGGTCGTGTTCGCCGAACGCATCGCCACCCTGACCTGGCTGCGCGAGCACCTGCCGAAGGCCACCGGCCTGAACCCGGACAACATCGCGATGCTGCACGGCGGGCTGTCCGATGTCGAACAGCAGGAGATCGTCGACAACTTCAAATTGGAGACCTCCCCGATCCGGGTGCTGGTCACCGGTGACGTCGCCTCCGAGGGGGTGAACCTACACGCCCAGTGCCATCACCTCATTCACTACGACATCCCGTGGAGCCTGATCCGCATCGAGCAGCGCAACGGCCGCATCGACCGTTACGGACAGAAGCACCCGCCGGTGATCTCGTCGCTGATCCTGGAACCGTCGGATCCGGAATTCTCCGGTGACCTGCGGGTGCTGTCCCGGCTGCTGGAACGGGAGAATCAGGCCCACTCGACCCTGGGCGATGTGGCGTCGCTGATGGGTAAGCACAGCGTCTCGGAGGAAGAAGACACCATCCGCGACGTGCTGGCCAAGGGCATGGACATCGACGCGGCGGTGCGCACCACCGACGAGGTCGCCGACGGTGACGACCTGGACGCGTTCTTCGCCCAGTTCGACGCGGTCGACGACACCCCACCGGTGTTGCCTGCGTCGGCGCGGCAGAGCCTCTACCCGAACGACCTCACCTTCCTCGACGAAGCGCTGCACGCCGCTTTTCACGACGTACCGCATGCGCCGGCCGAGCGCAACGGCGTCGGGTGGACGGTCAGCGCCGCGCACGGCATCGCCGAACTCACCCCACCGAGAGACCTGCGTCAACGGTTGGGGCAGTTGCCGCAGAACTACCTGCAACACGGCCGGGTGCTTGAACGACTCAAGCTCGCCACCAACGCCTCGGTGGGGGAGGCGCAACTGCGCATCGCGCGGCAAGGCAAGGGCGTCGACGGCACCACCTGGCCCGAAGCCCACTACCTCGGTCCGCTGCATCCGGTGCTGGACTGGGCCAGCGACCGGGCGCTGACCGCGTTGGGTCGCAACCAGGTGTTCGTCATCCGCGGTGACGTCGACGTCCCGACGGTGCTGTTAATGGGGACACTGACCAACAAACGGGGCCAGCTGATTTCGCGGGTATTCTCCACCGCGGTGTTCCCAAACCCGGCCAACCCCAACTTCTGCGTGGTGGAGACGCTGGAAAACCTCAGATTCCTGACCTCCGACACCGCGCTGAAACCCGGCTCGTCGAACCCTGGCCCGGTCGCCGACGTGGACCGCTACCGCGCGTACATCCCGGTTGCTCAAGCACCTTGCCCTGGAAGGACTCGCGTGGCGAGTCGGTGGTGAAGTAGTGCTCGCTGATCCAGTCCTCGCCGACGACGATCGAATCGTAAGAGGCCACTGTCTATCCCTCCTCGGCCGCGGCGACCGGAGTGCCGGCGTCGACGATCACCAGCAGTGGCCGCACCAACTGCTGGGTGGGTGCCAGCAGGTCCGCGCACGGTGTCGCGGCCTTCCTGGGCTTCGGCGTCCCACTGCTTGCGCAGCCGCCGGCATCGTCACCAGCCGCTTCCACGTCCAACCCGGGCTGCTGCGACTGCTGGCCAAAGACCCGGTCTCACAACTGCTGGAATTCGTGGTCGAACCCGACGTCGACGCCTGGCGGCACCTCAGCACCTGGATGCCGTATCTATTCGTTCGTCCAGACAACCGCGCACACTCCGACGTGGACGGCCTGTCCGCCGCCGCGATGGCAGCACTGGACGGGCAGGCGTCCTTCACCACGGACGGGACCGATGTGTGTTGGTCCTGGACCGACGGGGGAGTCACCCTCACCGCCGGGGTCCGCAGTACCGCCGACGTGCCGCGAGCTGTCCTCGCCGTCGACGACCGGGACTCGCAGGTGGGGGCTCTGGACGGCAAGGCCTGGAAGGAGTGGCTGCGAATGTCCAACTGGCTGGGGATCAGCGACCACAGCCGGGTCTGCACGCGGACGCTGCTCGCGGCGGCCCCGGCACCGGTGTCCGAGGGACCGACCGAGGCTGCGCTGTCCCCTGAGTGGCAGTCGCTCCTCGACGAGGCGGTGTCGGACACCGAACGTGAACTGATCCGCGCGTTAGCGGACTCGGGTGCCGCCGTACCGGTGCTCGGTTACGAAACCGAGGGTGGTGACGTCATCGACTTCGCTTGGGCCGATTCGCGCATCGGGGTGGTGCTCGACGGTCCGGCCGAGGCGGACGGCTGGACTCTGTGCCCGCCGGACCCCGCACAGATACTCGAGGCGTTGAAGATGAACGGAGTGGTATAGGTGGCGAATCTGGTTATCGCGTCCAACAGCAAGGGCATGTCCAAGTTGGACGGGTCGGTGAAGAACAAGGTCTACGACTTCTTCGAGAAGCTCAACGCTGACGACACGTCGCCCAAACTGCACATCGAACCCATGAAGAAGGCCGTCGATCCGCGGGTCCGCACCGGGCGCGTCGATCTGTACTGGCGGGCGATCCTGTTCCGCGTCGACGACAAGTCCGGCGGCACCACCTACATCTACATGGGTACCTGGCCCCACGACGATGCGATCAAGCTCGCCGAACGGGCAACCCTGCGGGTCAACCCGATCAACGGAACGCTCGAGGGGCTGATCGGGGAACCGCCCGAGGTCGCGGCTGACGATTCGCCGCCGCCTACTGTCGCCACCACTGAGCCTGAGGTCTCCTACCTTGCAGGTTTCGGGTACAGCTATGCGGATTTGGCCGAGGGATTGGGCATCGACCCGGCCCTCGCCGAGCGGGCCATGGTGGCGCCCGACGAATCCGCGCTGCTGGAGGTCGCCGCCAACGGATTGGAATGGGAAGGCAGCGCGCTTCTCGACCTGGCCACCGGGATCTCCATCGACACCATCCGAGACAAACACGGCTTCACCGAAACGCCGGTCGACACAACGCGTGACGACGATCAGCAGATCATCGAGGCGCTCGACCGGCCGGCATCGAAGATGCAGTTCGCGTTCATCGAAGATGATGAAGAACTGCGACGCGTGATCGAGGGCGGAGACTTCGCGGCCTGGCGGACTTTTTTGCATCCCGAGCAGCGCAAGTACGTCGAGTCGGATTACGGCGGCGCATTCCGGCTCTCCGGCGGCGCGGGCACCGGGAAGACCGTGGTGGCTATCCACCGTGCCCGCCGCCTGGCCCGCGATAACCCGGGCGCGCGGATCATCCTCACGACGTTCAACGCCACCCTCGCGCAGGGACTCAAGGCTGATCTGGTCGCGCTCGACCCCGCTGTTCGCGTCGCGGACAAGCCCGGCGACGTCGGCGTCTACGTCGGTGGTATCGATGCGCTCGGCCGGGCGGTGCTGGAACGCGCGCGCGATGTCGTGGCGGAGGCCGGCGAACGTGTTCTCGGCAGCGGCGCAACGGAGTTCAGCGCCAGGAGGACTTCGGGGGACACGGTGTGGCGTGAGGTTGCGCAAGGCGTCGACTCCGGGCTGGACCCCAAACTGGCGACACCGGCGTTCCTGGAGTCCGAGTACGTGGCAGTGGTTCTCGCCAACCGCATCACCACCCTCGAGCAATATGCGAAGGTCGCCCGCCCCGGCCGAGGAGTTCGGCTGAGCCGACCGGCGCGGATCGCGGTGTGGAAACTTGTCGAGGCGTTTCGGCGTCAGAGCCAAATGGATGAAACGCTGAGCTTCCCTGAGGTTCTCGCCCTGGCCGCCGAAGCCCTGCGGATCAAGACCGAGCGCGGCGGAACTTTCCTTTCCGATCACGTCCTCGTCGATGAGGCTCAGGACCTCCACGCTGCACACTGGGCGCTGCTGCGGGCGTTGGTGTCGGAAGGAGCCAACGATCTCTTCATTGCCGAAGACTCGCACCAGCGAATCTACGGCAGCCCTGTCATTCTGAGCCGTTTCGGCATCAAGATTGTCGGCCGGTCCCGCCGTTTGACGCTGAACTACCGGACCACCGCGCAGAATCTGCACTTCGCGGTCAGCGTGCTTGCCGGAGCGGAATACACCGATCTGGAACAGGGTGAAGAGACGACGGGTGAGTATCGATCGGCCCGTAACGGGCCTGCGCCCGAGTTGATTCCGTGCGTCGACATTGCTGAGGAATTGGACGTGGTGGCGGCGAAGGTCAAACAGTGGCTGGCCGACGATGCGGTAGAGCCCGAGAGTATCGCTGTGTTGACTCGAAGCCAGGACGAACGGGACCGCATCGTCCGCGGTCTCGGCGAACGGGGTGTGACAGCACGCGCCCTCGACAAGAGCGCGCCGACCCCTGGCCAACCCCTGGTGCTCACGATGCACCGGGCCAAAGGCATGGAATTCTCCCGCGTGGTGTTGGCAGGAGCCGACGACAAGCACGTTCCGTCGCCGGCCACACTTCGATCCGTACCGGAGGAAGAGCGCTCAGAGGCCATGCTTCGGGAGCGATCGCTGCTCTACGTCGCGAGCAGCCGGGCGCGGGATGCGCTTGTGGTTACGTGGAGTGGGAAGAAATCGGAGTTGTTGGGGGAGTGAAAGATTCTCGCGATCACAGATTGGGGAAGGTGGTTTTCAGAAGCTGGACGAGCACTTTCGCCATCTCCTCGTCGATCTGGATCGACTGACTGCTCTTCGGCTTCGACTGCCGGTTGTCGGATCCAAATGTGCTGAGGTGGAGGAGCCGATCCCCGTCCGCGGTTTGAACGACGTTGTAGAAGCAGTCGACCTCGGAGTCGTGAGGGCGAATAGCTTGGAGACCTTCACTTATCGAACGGATGCGCGCCACGATCCAAGATTCTACGAGAGGCATTGAGCCCTGTGTATGCAATCTCGCCTAGGGCGTGTCTCCGTAATATTCGCGCCTTGACCGGCGACGATTGTGACCGTGACGCGGATGGGTGTGATTTCTGATGGGTTCTGGTCGGCCGTCGAGTCGGTTATGCCCTCGGATGTAGGTAAGCGGGGCAACAGATTCAGCGATCACC
>NZ_JAIFZS010000021.1 GCF_019710635.1 Mycolicibacterium xanthum | reverse complement strand
GACCGCCGACGCGGCGGCGAACCTGTGGGACACTTTCACTGGAAGTGCCTTTCCGAGTTGTGCCGATAAGTGCGTAAGGAACACTCATCATCACAGCTCAGAGGGCACTTTCCTCGTCACGACACCCGATGACCAGCCGATTCGTCGGTGGATCGAGGCTTAGGTCTGTACCAGGTTGGCGAATCGTTCTTGAAGACGCCGGCAGAGCGCGTTCCGCTATTGACCGCTCCGCCTCGCCACGCGAGGCGAGGTGAGCTGGACATTATTCTTGACTTTCAGTTTGAAGGTGCTCTTCCGGCAGAGTTGAAAGAAGCACTTCGGAATACTGCCTACCAAATCGTAGGGTTGCTAAATCTACACATTCGCGACTTCATAGTTCCTGCGTTGCCGTTCCAAATCAGGCAATTGGGTGATGACGACACAGCCACCGTAAGTATAGTCCGTTCTATTTGGGTCCAAGAGCGGCAGGACCTAAATGCCCACGAATTGGCGCAGTCGCTCCACGACATCGTGCGATTCTTGATCGATCCCACCAAGGGCGAAAAGTATCGAACGGCGTTGGAACTCTACGCGGCCCATTTCAACGAGCGGCAAGCGCGCGTTCGCTTCCTTCTTCTGGTCATCGCGATGGAAGCTTTGGCCGTGGCATCGCCAAAAGAGCAGCTCGCGTTAGATCTCGTGGACCGATGGAGCGCCGAACTCATAGACGAGATGGCTAAGTACGAGACGACCTCTAGCGAGTACAAAACGCTCAATTCTCTTAGCGGACAAGTTCGTCGACTGAAGGAAAAGTCAATAGGCGCACAGATCGCCGACCTGTTCGAAAATCTCTCCGATGTGAGCGCAGACGAGCGAAAAAAATTGCAGCGCAGAGCCAAAGATGTCTACAACGCGCGAAGCAAGCTCATCCATGACGGTTACCTACCGCTCGGCGAACTCCGTAGCTTTGAAACGGAAGCACGGAAATTGGTAAAGTTGCTGCTGGGCGCTGCAGTGACTCGCAGCAATCCGCCCGCCGGTGTGAGTATCGAGATTTCTGGCTAGTTTGTAGCCACCCGGTGAAATCTAGAACGCCCGAGCATTTGATTGCTGAAGTACATGACCAGTGGTGATCACGCGGCGCCGTCGCCTGGGATGGCGTTGGCTCGCACAACCCTCAGGATGCCCACGATGGTGTCGACATCGGATTCTGAGAACACGGCTTCGGGTCCTGTCGGGGCGCGGTCTGTGTAGGGCGACTCGTAGAGTCGCGCAGGTTCCATGACGCCGTTGGCGGTGAGTTCATTGATGATCAGATTGATGAAGTGGATCTGATCCGCGGTGAACTTCGTGCCGTCGAGATACGCGCCGAATGCCTCTACCGCGGCCTCACGGTCCAAGCCAATGAGGGACCGCACGAACAGGCCCAGCCCGTGGGATTGCTCTATGGCCAGCGCAATGTCGGCAGGCTCGCCGGTGCCGCTGTCGATCAGCATCAGTTCGAGCGCGGCCAGGTCATCGTTGGTGAGCGGCTTGTTTCGGCGCAGCCGTTGTAGCGCGAGGTGGTCATGGTGCTGCTTGAGGTATGCGGAGGCCTTGGCGCGGAAGCGTTCCCAGTTAGTACCCGGGGTGATTCCTGGGAGATCGACCATCGTCGACTCAGACAGCTCATCTTGAAAGTCGGTGTAGACGCGGCTCTTGGTAACCGCGTCGAGGAACTGCAGCAGCCCTCGCAGCCGTAGTCGGGCCAGCTCAAGCATCGGCAAGGTGGCATCGACCCACCACTCGTCGCCGGCGACTTCGTCCAGCAGCAACTGCTGGGCGGCGACCGACGGGATGGTGGTCTTGGTCAGCAGCGACGAGGCGATGTTCTGTACCTTCTCGCGTACCTGTTCAGCTGCCAGCGCATCTCCCTGCAGCTGGGCCAGTTGGCGACGCAGGATCAAAAGGTCGAACCGCTTGGCTTGCTCATCGGAGTCCAATTCACTGGACGGCAACCCGGCGAGATCCTCGGCTACCTCACCGGCGGCCTCTTCAGTGAGCGGTGACCACGCAGACCATTGGGCGTATTGCTCAACGAGACGCCGATGCGGGCGAACGAGGACGTTGTCGAGGTTCATGCCGACTACGACCTTGTGCAGTCCCCACGCGATGTCGACTCGTAGCCCACGCTCAGATTCGGTGCCATGGCCCTCTGCCGGGTCGGCACCGTTCGGCTTGATCGCCGAATCCAGGGCCGTAACCAGACCAACGCGGGTCTCGAAGAGCCTCTGGTTCAGTGACTTCTGCAGTGAGCCTTCGGATGGGGAAAGGTTCTGGCTGAAGTATTCGAGGTTGCCGCAGAAATCGAAGACGTAGAAGTTCGCCTTGTCCTGACCGGGCCCGAACAGGTCTGGGCAGCGCCGGGTGCCACGGCCAATCATCTGCCAGAACTTGCTCTTCGAACGTACCAGTTTGAAGAAGACGAGGTTGACGACCTCGGGTACATCGATTCCGGTGTCCAGCATGTCCACCGAGATCGCGATGTGCGGGGCCTTATCAGGGATGGAGAAGTCGTCGATGAGGCTCTGTGCGTAGCTCATTCCGTGTGTGACGACACGGGCGAAATGGCCAGCGTACTCGGGGTATTGGATGTCGAACCGCTCGGCGATGAACTGGGCATGGTCGCGGTTCTTGGCAAAGATTATCGTCTTGCCCAGTCGGTCCCCAGCCGCGACCTTGTGTCCCTGAGCCATCAGTTCGGCGAGAACCTTGTCAACGGTGTCGGCGTTGAACAAGAACCGATTGAGGTCCTCTGCGGACACCGCATCAGGGGTTTCGCCGTTCTCTCCCCAGTCGAGGACGTCCCAGGCGTCCTTTTCCTCTTCGGTCAGATCGTCGTAACGAATGCCCTGCCGCAGGAACTTTGTGCCCACCGAAATGCCCACCGCGGGAACAAGGAAGCCCTCGGCAACCGCGTCATCCAGGCCATAGGCATCGGTGGGGACACCATCTTCGAGATGGAACAGTCGGTAGGTGTTGTGGTCGACTTCGTCTTTCGGGGTTGCGGTCAGCCCGACCAGCAGCGAATCGAACCAGTCGAAGATGGCCCGGTACTTCTGGTATACCGAGCGGTGCGCTTCGTCGATCACGACAAGGTCGAAGTAGCCAGGCCCGAAGGTGCGTTGACCGCCGTCGATGCTGTTGATGAGATTGAGCATTGTGGGATAGGTGCTGACGTACACCCTTCCGTCGGAGACCTTTTCGGTCACAAGGTTCACGGTCGTGGCATTGGGCAGATGCGTCTTGAAGGCATTGACGGCCTGATTGACCAATGCCGTGCGGTCGGCCAAAAAGAGCACTCGCTTGACCCAGCCGGCTTTCATGAGCTGTTTGACCAGCGCGATGACGGCACGTGTCTTCCCCGATCCGGTGGCCATCACCAACAACGCTTCGCGCTTGCTCTTGGTGAACTCTTCGCCGATGCGGCGGATGGCGTGAATCTGGTAGTGCCGCTCCACAATCACCGAGTCGATAGGGGCGTCTAGCAGCGGCGCGCGGCCCGTGCGTCGGGCGACCATCAGCTCCAGCTCGTCGGCAGTAAAGAAGCCCTGCACCTGACGCGGCGGGTAGCCCGCGGCGTCGTCCCACAGCCAATGCTCATAGCCGTTCGTGTAGAAGATGACAGGACGGCGACCCGTCATCTTCTCCAGGCAGTCGGCGTACAGCTTGGCTTGCTGTTGGCCCTGATCCGCGTTGACGGTGGTGCGCTTGGCCTCCACCACGGCTAGAGGAAGCCCGTCAGCACCCCACAACACGTAATCGGCGTAGCCCACTCCGTTGTTGCTCGGCATGCCGTTGACCTCGAACTCCCGGTCCCTGGCTTCGGACAAAGACCAGCCAGCCTCTCTGAGTAGGACGTCGATGTAGCGGTCGCGGGTCTCGGCTTCTGAGTAGTCGCGGTCATCGGTAGCGGTCTTCGTAGCCTGGGCGGCCTTGATCTGGGCTCGCAGCTCAGCGATTTCGGCGTTGTTGGCGGCGGCTAGTTCGTCCTTCTCGGCCAACGCCTTTGCGTGTGCCTCATCTTGGGCCTCGAACTTGGCTGCCAACGCGGCAATTTCCTCGCGGCTCAGCGGTGCGGCCTTTGCGGCGAGGGCGGGGTCAAAGCGCGCTTTCATCGGCACGGCCTGCGGGGCGGTGGAGTACCGGAACGCGGCCCACAGCATCACGTGGTGTAGCTCTTTGAGGGAATCCAGTGCAGCCCGAGGAGGGATCTGCTTGGTGTCGTGCACGGCGAAGTTACCGAGTTTGCGAATCAGGTTCAGCTTCGCGACGATGCCCATTCCGACCTTGGACTGGAACCCGGTGTCGTTGACCTTGGCTGCTAAGTCAGGTTTGTAGGGCAGCGGCAGCCCGAGAATGTCGTAGAGAAAGTCGACGAGTTGTTCGACGGATCGGCGACTGTAGAAGCATGCTGAGCGCGGATCGCTCGTTGCGTAGCTCTCGGCTCTGGCGCAGTCGCTGTAAATCTCTCTCCAGGCAACCGCTTCGAGGAAGTCAAAGTTACCCATCGTGCAGACTCACAATTCGCCCGAAAAAGCACGAGATTGGAGAGAAACGAAGAGTTCCTCGACAGCTGCCTTCGCCTCCAAGGCAAGCGTTCTCCGTCCTTCCAAGGCGGCTAGAGTCGCGCTGAACTGTCGCTGTAGCTCGAGCGGTGGGAGCGGCAGTGGTAGCGCACGTACGCCAGGCCCGCTGAAGTTCTGCTGGGCGGACTGACGAGAGCCGGACTCAATAATCGATTGAATGGTGGGAGACCGGAGAACGGCCGCGCCGTAGTCTGGCTCGACTTCGTCCCGTAATTGGACTCGGATGAAGTAGGCGCCCGCGATACATGGCGGATCCTTGGCCCTAATCAAGGCCAGCTTCCCTACCGTGGCTCCGGTGCGTGCGAAGACTATGTCTCCTGGTCTCAAGCAGAACTTCTGATGATCAACATCGCTCACCTCCATCCTGGGCATCGAATCGAAATCGAGCCGACCATGTTTGTCGAGATCGGTAATCCGCACGATCCTGATTCCATGCGCTGAGTAGGGCTCGTTGTAGAAGCGCGGGCCATACTGCATCGTTTTAATCTGATCTTCGAAGCGAACTACTTTCCAGGCCTTCGGATTTAAGACGGGGTCACCAAACATGTCATAGAAGATGGACGACGCGAGTGAATCAAACGCAGTCAACGTCTTATGACGCTTTGCGCGGAGTGCGTCAGCTTGGTCGAGGATCGCTGCGATGCGGCGCTGCTCGGCAATCGGCGGAAGCGGAAGCTGAAAGGTACCGAGCGTTTTGGGACTAAGCCGCGGTAGATTCGCGCCGGTAGCCTGCGAAGCTGCGAAATCAACCATCTTTGGCTGATTTAGATAGTGAAAAAGGTATCCGCGGTCTAATAATGGCCCCGGTAGGATCGGCAGTATGTCTGTACTACAGACACCGTGGCCACTAGGTCGAGCAATCTTCCCAAGGTTGGGCCGAAGCTTCCCGAAAAGGACATGTCTGTCCGTGAAGATGTACTTCGTGCTCGTCACGTCCGCACTCGCTAGTGTTTGACCACCGATGATGCGACCGCCTCGTTCGATGTGTTCCAACCCAATGTAGGGAGTGCTGGACTCAAGGCCTGCGGGATCGACTCCCTGGCGTTCGATCGTTGCGATTTCTTGTAACTCCACGGTCGTCACGACGACAGCATCGCCTTCAACTCGGTCAGCCCGTTGGCGATGTCAATCTCAAGCTTTTCGATCTCGGCGATGATCTCCAATGGCGACCGGTACTTGACCAAGTCGTGCACGATCTCCTTGTACCGATTCAGCGACAGGTCATAGCCTTGGGCGACGATGTCGTCTTTGGCAACGCAAAATGACCGCTCGGTGCGGTCGCGCTCTAGCTCCGAACTGTTCCGCAATGGCCACCGCTCTAACACATCGGGGAGATCGTTGGCCTCGACGGGGCTGCGCTTATCATCGAGTGATAACCCGTCGGCTTGGAGATCGTAAAACCACACGTGGTCGGTGCCGCCAGAGTTTGTCTTGGTGAACAACAAGATGGCGGTGGAGACACCGGCGTAGGGACGGAAAACACCAGAGGGCAGCTTGACGACCCCGTCGAGCTTCTGGTCTTCCACAAGCACGCGGCGGAGCTCCTTGTGAGCAGTCGATGATCCAAACAGCACTCCGTCGGGCACGATCACCGCTGCCCGGCCGCCCGGCTTGAGCAGTTTAAGGAAAAGCGCAAGGAACAAGAGTTCAGTCTTCTTCGTTTTGACGATGCGCTGGAGATCCTTCGACGTCGACTCGTAGTCCAGCGAACCGGCAAAAGGTGGATTGGCCAGGATCAAGGTGTACTTGTCGGCGTCCCCGCTTGCCCCCTCCGACAGCGAGTCCCTGTAGCGGATGTCTGGGGCTTCCACTCCATGCATAAGCATGTTCATGCTGCCGATTCGCAGCATCGTGGAGTCGAAGTCATAGCCATGGAACATGCTGGCGTGGAAATGCTTCCGCTGCGCTGCGTCGGTCAGGACGCGGGGGTGGTGCTCGCGAACATGTTCCGCGGCTGACACTAGGAACCCTGCAGTTCCGCAGGCCGGGTCACAGATCTCGTCTGTGGGCTGTGGGTTCATCATCGCGACCATCGTGGCGATGATGTGGCGCGGGGTCCGGAACTGGCCGTTGACGCCGGCGCTGGCGATCTTGGACAGCAAGTACTCATAGAGGTCGCCGTTGGTGTCTCGGTCGGCCATCGGGATGTCGTCGATCATGTCGACCACACGCGACAGCAGTGCCGGGTTCGGAATGGTGAACCGAGCATCCTTCATGTGCTCGGAGTAGGTCGAACCGTCGCCTCGGAGCCCTCGCAGGAACGGGAAAACCTTTTGACTGATCGTGGTGAACATGACTCCAGGTTCGTCGTCCTTGAGGTTCTTCCAGCGCAGGTTCTGCTGATCGGGACCGAAAAGGATGCCCTCTTCGATACCGGTCACCCGGGCCTTCTTCTCGGCGAGAGTGTTGAGATCGTCAAGGCGGCGGATGAACAGCAGGTAAGTGATCTGCTCGATCACCTCGATCGGATTGGAGATGCCGCCAGACCAGAAGGCGTCCCAGACGCGATCAACCTTGCCCTTCAACTCACCTGTGATCACTCCAACGCCCCCAAAGTGTGCTGGTACGAACTGAACAGAACTTTATACAGCGCAGGACCGACATCCTTGACTCCACGCTCAGCGCGGCCTCTCGCAGCGACTCCTCGAGGAAGGAGCAGAACGTTGGAACGGCTCACACGAGTTCTCGGAATCATCTTCAAGTGGATGCATCGAGTAGACCAAGGCCCACGCCGGGTGCGGGCTGCAAGAACCTGGAAAACTTCCCCGAGACTCGGAACTCGTCAAACTCCGGGAACGAATAGCTAGGCCATTCGCCGCCCTTGCGGCGGTCCTCGTCGGCGCAGAAATTGTGCTCGGGATTGCTGGATAAAGTGGTTGCCGTCGACGTGTTGGTAACAAGCACCTTTGCGTTCCGTCACCACACCGGAACGCCAGTTGGCTGCCCAGCACCGCCAGCACTCTCCCCAAACAGCCTTCGAATTGCATCCTCGACTTCAAAGGCTTGGGACCGACCGCTTATAATCGGGATACCGCTTTGTTCGAATGGCTCGATGAAGTATGTATCTACGGCGACCAACAGCAATGGGATACTCATGAATACTGCGAGGGAGGCTTCGGTCGGTATAGCCCGGCTCTCACCAGTAAATACGGCAAGTATTGCGTCGGCGCTGGCCAAGCGGTGAACGGCGTCAAGCCACTGCCTTCGCGGATCGAATTCCGGTTGCGCTATTGGAAAGGACACATCAAGGCGCAAACGCTTGGCGGAGCGGTATGCAGTGCGGTACATCCCGCTTACGACAGGGTCTGTGCCCGGGTTCTGGAACACGATTTCGTCAGGTTCGAACCCATAGCCCGGATTGGGAAGCACTTGGGGCCCAACGATAGCAAGAGAACTCACTGCTCTATCTCCTCCGACTGGGCGTAGATGAACAAGTCGGCCTTGTGCCCATCCACCCACGTAACCGACGCTTGAATAAGCATGGGACCGTAGTAGCTGAAAACGGCGCGAAAGCGAGACCTGCTATGTTCCTGTCCGAGCTCAAATACGGCATGCTTCGGGCCGGCCGACCACCGAACCCTTTCTACGTCAATTGTTTCGACGTCTTCGCACGGATGTGATCGAAGTTCGACAAGAGCTTCGTGGGCTTGGCCGGGTGTAAGCGATGGTCGAACCGCTACGGTCGGGAAGACCCCGCGACTGCGTCTGTATTGCTGTTTTCGCCTCGTGTCCTTGTCGCGAGCATTGAATTCGCGCCACGAGAGTCGATCATTTTTCGCGGCAAAGCGCTCGGGCCGGAACGACCGGTCGTCGCGAGAGAGCGCCTGCCACGACCATCGCGTGCGAATGAGCGGCATGCCCCTCCTCGCTCGGATCAGCGTTCGGGTCTCAACGCGGCAGCGATACTGCTGTGCGTCGGGTAGCCATTTGATGTCGATTCGGTTATAACAATTAATCGGTGACTCGGCGGGAAGCGCAGAGCTTGATGCAGAGCCGCCGCATACCACGAATAACGGGTGAGCGTGCCGTTCCTCTTGCTGAGCCCGCAATGAGTCTTCAGTAAAAGTGAAAGGATTGTGCTTGTGCCCGTGCAGAAGTAGATGAAATCCGTGCTGGCGCAGAATTCGCAACAGGTGGCCTGCGCCATGTATCGAATCGTATCCCCTGCCCTGCTCGGCCAATTCTGGAATCAGAATAGGGTGGTGGTGAACTAAGGCTATTCTGATGCAGTGTTTAGCTGCACCACGCTTGAGCTTGGAGAGTTGAGTTTCCAGCTCATCGAGGGCCTTCTCAGACACGCGACCTCGTTGTTCGTCAGGGGTGTCTTTTTCGACGAACCTGCAGGAGTTGATTTCGGCGATCAGTACGCCGTGTGATTTGACGAGGTCAGTTCGAACGTAAGCGTCGCGCCGGTCATCGGTCCAGTCATCAGCCGTGCCACGAAGATCTACTAGGAAGTGACTCCAAGGCCGCATCCTTGTCTTGCCTGATTTCGCCGTCCAGTCCACGTCGTGGTTGCCAGGAACGATCGCCAGCGGTCCGAGCGAAGCATTGTCGTAGCACAGTGCCTCACAAAACAGACGAGCTTGCTCGAATTCTGCAGGTGAAGCCGTTTGGGTTAAATCGCCCGTTAGGCACACTATCTGGGGTGCTGCATCCTCTATCTGAGCAAGGTCGGCGCGAATTGACTCAGCGAGCGACGGACCTCCACTGACGAAGTCGCCGGCGGGCGTTTTCTCGCCCCCAAAAATGTGCTCCTTTCCGAAGTGGACATCAGATAGGTGAATGATCCTCAGCGACTGGCCACCCTGCGGTCCTCTATACCCCACCACCTCTCGCATGCTAGCGCCTGACAGCCGACGTGGATTTCTTTTTCAAAGCCCTGCGTGGACGTGGCACACGACATCACGGTTATGAAGTGGGCGCCGAGGGTTTGCGGGTGCAGGCACCGGCGTTCTGACCAGGGTTTCGAAAGAATCAACTTGCACCACACCTCAGACTTGATCCCGACGTTTCCCGGAGGTGAGCGTAGCGACGCCCCCACGCCGCGCTTGGGGCCGCAACGTGCCTCAGGTGTGCTATACCCAACAGTTGTGACGGCTGGGGATGCATACCTTGTGGGTCGTGAGATCATCGCCGAACTTCCTGTCGACGCTGGCGGTGTAGACCAGCTGTATGCCTCGATTCGTGCGGACGGGTCAAGGCTCGAGGGTGTGAAATTTGCCCATTGCACTTTCGCAAATGTTAGTTTCAAGGACTGTGTGCTGGATGAAGCTACGTTTACCGACTGTGCATTCATCGACTGTTACTTTCGTAACACCAAGATTGAGAAGTCAAAGTTTTCTGGCTGCAAATTCGTGAATAGCGACCTTTCAAAAGTTGACATCAGATCTTGTGACTTCAGATACTACAATTCGTTTGCAAACTGTCTTATCAAGTTTGGTCAGCTACGAGAATCGCTTCCTGGCGAGGGAAATCTACGAGCCCATCTTTGTGCGAATCTTGCCCAAGAGGCCAGAAAGGCTGGTTTAACCTACGACGAAGGGTTATACCGACAGGCTGGTGCCGAGGCGTTCGAAAGGCACATGTTTGACGCTATCCGAGGTACAACGCCTTACTTCAAAGAGCATTACAGAGGATCCGGTCGGGTTAGTGCTGCTTACAGGTGGGCAGCGAGTCGCTTACGAGGATTAGCCTGGGGCTATCGTCGCAGTTGGCTCGTTGTATTGAGGAACTGGTCGATTTTGAGCCTGGGTGTCTTTCCCCTCCTATTCCTGGCGCTTGGCGCGGGACTTGAAAGGGATGGCAAGCGGGCGTCCGCAAGCGACGCTTGGCTCGCTAGTCTCGGGAACATACTCCCGGGGTCTGGTTTGTCGGATGTACACTTCGTTTCAGGTTGGACTCTCGCTCTAGCCTTTATAGAGGTGCTCCTGGGCCTGCTCTTCGCTGCGCTAATCACTGCTCTGTTGTTCAGATCTGTGTTTGAACGAGAGAAGTGAGATGGCTGACCGAGATTCGTCACCATTCGTGGAAGTATTGTACGGCTCGGCTGCGCGCGGCGATGGTGATAGATACAGTGATCTGGACCTTTTAATTGTGGACGATGGGAACGATAGGTTGCCTTCGTACACGTGGGCTTCGGTTGTTCGGTACACTTGGGCTGAATTTAGCGAAATGTCGGGCTATGGATCATTATTCCTCCGTCATTTGCGATCCGAGGGTCGAATACTAAATTCTGACAGCAGAGGTCAGCGACTGTTGAATGAGTTTCTAATGGGCCTACGACCGTATAGCCGCGTCGCATTCGATCTACATTCATTCGAGCTAGCTATTGCTGATGGTGAATCAGCGCTCGCGCTAGGTGACACGTCGACTGAGTTTGAGCTGGCAAGCTTGGCTACGGTGATGAGGCACTGCGCGATACTCGGGTGTTACTTGATGGGGTGCGAGAACTTTACCCGTTACGGCGCATTTGATCTCTGTTGTGATCGGTTCGGATTGGAATCCGGGTCGAAGGAAAAGTTTCGACAACTCTACGGTTACCGCATTGCGCTCGCTCGCGGTCTGCCGTTTGAGTGTTCGTCAAGCGTTCCCGATGGACGACTCGCAGTGGCCTCTGCCAGGCTCCTGCTGAATGGTGTGAGGGAGTATGCAACGTATTCAGCGGTGTCTTGACCGAATTGCTCAAGTCCGAGAAGCGGCCCACGATTTGGAATCTGCGTACCTGCTCCGAACCCGAACGCATCGCATGCTGCTATCGGTGCAGCGTCTAGTCGTCGCTGAGTACGGCGCTGAAGTCGCGAGGCCCGAATTCCTAACATCCGACAGAAACACCGATCCAGCCTTCAGAAACATCGCAGAGTTGACGAACGAGCTTTTACAGAGTTCTCGGCATCTTTCACAACGCAGCGCCGCCTTTGACCGTCGCTGGCAACAGGAGTGGCAGGACGTTGAATCTGTGCTTGAGAGGCTGGAAGTGACCCTACGCGCCCTGTACCGGACTTGATCCGAGAAAGTGAGCAGTGGAGGCCGCAATCTGCTAGGTCTCTGCTTTCCCTGGCGGCCGTAGGCTGCTGGCATGACAGCGAAGCTCTGCCTAGCGCAGGATCCCGAGGCTGACGAACTGCTGTCAGCGAGCCCACTGGCGCTGCTGATCGGGATGTGCCTGGATCAACAGATCCCCTTCGAAGTGGCCTTCGCGGGCCCGAAGAAGATTGCCGACCGCATGGCTGCGGCTGGTAGCAATCGTGTTGGCACCTCTCAGCAGATCCCGATGGAGGTGGCGTTCGGCGGCCCGAAGAAGATCGCCGACCGCATCGGGGGCTTCGACGCCGCGGGCATCGCCGACTACGACCCGGAGAAGTTCGCCGCATTGTGTGCGCAAACGCCTGCGATACACCGGTTTCCGGGATCGATGGCCCAACGCGTGCAGGCGCTGGCACAGGTGATCGTCGACCAGTACGGGGGAGATGCCGCCGCGCTGTGGGCCGACGGCGCCGACGGATCCGATGTGCTGCGCCGACTCAAGGCGCTGCCCGGGTTCGGTGAGCAGAAGGCGAAGATCTTCCTGGCGCTGCTCGGTAAGCAGTACGGCGTGACGCCCAAGGGGTGGCGCACCGCGGCGGGTGACTACGGCAAGGCGGGCACGCACATGTCGGTCGCCGATGTGACCGATCCGGGCTCGCTGCAGAAGGTGCGGAGCTACAAGAAAGAGGCCAAGGCGGCGGCTAAAGAGAAGGCGAAGGCCGCCAAACCCTGACGTCCGGCGTCAGGATCGGTGCGCGGACTGGCTGTCGTCGAGCGCCGCGAGATCGCTGAGGACCTCGGCGACCACCCGTCCGGTCGCGGTGGCCGTGTCGAGGCCGTTCTGCAGACAGCGCAGCGTGATTCCGCGGGTGGTCAGATCGGCAACGGTCCGGGTGACCTCGGCGACCGACCGGCCCAGCCGTTCCAGCGCCACCACCACGACGACGTCGCCGGAGCGGGCGTAGCTCAGCATCGCCAGCAGTCCGGCGCGCATCTTGTCGGCCGAGCCGTGGGTCAGGTCGGTGAAGATCCGCCGCGAATCCACTCCCGCCGCGGCCAGCGCCGCCAGTTGATCGTCGAGATCCAGGCGGGTTCCGGCGGCCGTGGCATAACCCAGCGTGACCGTCACCCGTCCAAGGTCTCACGATGGCGGGCCCGCCGTCACAGAGACGCGCCGTCGAACCTCTCCCAGGTGGCGAACGCGGCGACGGGTTGCCGGGTCAGGCGGGTGACCCGGCGCTGCGGCCGGCCGATCGGCAACACCGCCGCGACGGCGAAGTCGTCGGGAATGCCGAGCAACTCCTTGATGCCCGGTTCCTCGGCGATGGCCATCGTGGTCAGCACGCCGCCGAAGCCCTCGTTGCGCGCGGCGAGCAGCACGTTCCACACGAACGGGTACACCGACGCGCCGGCGACGACCCCGATGCGGTCCAGGTCCTGGTCGAGTGCGGCGACCACGTTGAGGTCGACGCACACCACGAGGACGACGGCCGACGTCAGCAACGGGGTGGACAGATCTGCGGGCACCTCGGTGGCGGCGACGTCCTCGGTGGAGACCTGCATGGGCTGCACCGGGTTCCACGGGCCCTCCCCGTTGCGGGTCTGCGCGAGGTAGCGCCGCATGCCGGTGACGCTGAGCCGGCCGAGGGCCTCGCGTGTGTCGGGGTCGCGGACGGCGATCACCCGGACGCCCTGCCGGTTGCCGCCGCTGGGCGCGAAGCGCGCATTGTCGAGAATCCGCACCAGGACGTCGTCGGGCAGCGGGTCGTCGGTGAATCGCCGAACTGCGCCGGTCGTGCGCATCACGTCGTAGAGGTCCATGTTGTCGATCTTGTCTCATCGCCCGCCGTTGGCTGTGCCATTGTGAACTCATGAAGACGCACCTGAACTGCCCCTGCGGCGAAGCCATCACCGGCAAGGACGAGGACGACCTGGTCGAGAAGGCCCAGAAGCACCTGTCGGAAAAGCACCCCGGGCGGGACTACGACCGCGACGCGATCCTGTTCATGGCCTACTGATCGTCCGCGAACGTGCGTTCCCGGTAGCGAGTGTGATTCGCGCGCTACCGGGAACGCACGTTCGGCGTCGAGGGGCAGGGCTCAGGGGACGACGGTCGAGCCGATCGTCGGCATGAACTGGCACTGCTTCTCGGTCGTGGTGACCTGACCGAAGATCGTCGACATGATGCTGCCCGACCCGGTGTCGACGATGGCCGTCAGCGTGGTCGGCCCCTCGGGGTTGATGTCGGGGCGCGGCTTGAGGGTTGCGCTGCCGGACTTGCCGGTGCTCAGGTTCACCCACGTGACGTTCAGCGGCAGCTTCTGCTCGGCGGCCGGGCCGGGCGTGCCGACCGCGGTGAACACGTAGGCGGTCTGGCCCGGGCCGGGGCCGGGGGTCGGGATCGTCGCCGGGCCCGCCACCGAGATCGCGGTCGCCAGCACGTTCCCGCCGTCGGCGAGGCATCCGTTGCTGATCGACGGGTACAGGAAGTCCTGCGTCACCGGTGCGTTCGGGCCGAAGTCGGGAGTCGCCGCCGGGACCGCAGCGTTGGGCCCGGGCGCCGGTGCGGGCCCGGGAGCCGGGGCCACTGCGCCGGCCGCATCGGGCAGCGGGGGAGCGGCCTCGGGCAGCGGGGGAGCGGCCTCGGGCAGCGGTGCGGGTGCGACCTCGGGCAGCGGTGCCGCAGGAGCGACCTCGGGCAATGGTGCGGGTGCGGCCTCGGGCAGCGGGGCCGTCTGTGCCAGCGCCTCCGGGACGGGGCCGACCGCATGAGCGGGATCCACTCCGGCCGGCAGGTGGGCCGCGGTGCCGGGCACCGCGCCGGTCGCCGGTACGTGTGCGACGGGCTGGGCGACGAACGAGTTGACCGCCGACGCGACGTCACGGGAGGGTCGAGGTGCGGCCGCGTCCCCGGCGAAGACCGCGGCGGCGGCCATCAACATCGACGCAGCGTTGGTCGGGTCGGCTGCGGCCTGCTGGATGACCGGGCCGATGCTCTCCACCGCGGGCAACCCCGGGGCCTGCAGGCCGTCGATCGGCAGTGGCGCGACCGGCGGGTCGGCGTGCGCGAGACCCGGCACGCCGACCGCGAACAACGTGGCCGTTGAGCCCACCGCGACGACGGAGCGCAGCAGCGTCCCGGTCATTGACGTCAGTGACATGGTTCCCCAATGCGTTTCGGTGGGTCAGCGGGCCGGTCGGGACGCTGTCGATCAGGGCAGCGCAGACAGCGGGGTGAAGGCCGGTCCGAGCGGATTGGTCATCGCCGCGGGAGCCGATGCCGGGGCCGCCGCCACGGGTGCGGTGGGCTGCGTCGGCAGCAGGCCGGCCAGCCCGGTCCCGGCGGGCAGCAGCGAGGCCAGGCCGCCGGGCACGCCCAGCGAATCGGTCAGGGCGGCCGGCAGCATCGACGGGGCTGCGGCAGGGGCCGCGGCGGCGGGGGCCGCTGCGGTGGCGGGCAGCGCGGTGGCCGGCAGCGCGGTCGCGGGCTGGGGCAGCGTGACCGAGGCAGTCGCCGCAGGTGCGGCACCCGGTACGGCCGCAGTGGTGGCGGCCGCCGGCGCGTTGCCCATGACGTTGGCGAATGCCTGGATGAGCGAGGCGGCTGCCGCCGGGTTGGCGGCCAGCTGCTGCAGCATCGGCAGGCCGGGCACCTCGGGCGCCGGCGCGGGTGCCGGCGGTGCGGGCTGTGCCGACGCGGTGGCGCTCATGGCCACGGCAGCCGAGACCGCCCCCGCTGCAGCGATCATCATGGTGGCAAGCAGTTTCCGGTTGCGGTGCATGGGTTCTCCCTGTTTCTCGATGGCGCCGATGGTCGGTCGGTGATGGCCGCGTTGGCACGCCTGCACCCGAAGCTAGCCTGTTACTGAAGTTGCTCAAGTGACACATGTGGCATTTATGGAAGTGTTACGGACGTGAATTCGGATGGTGACCGCTGGCTAGGCTCGGGCGAATAGACGCCATCGAATCCGCCCCGGCGAGGACCCGCACCCGGCTTTCGGCCGCGGCGCCGGTGCTGCTGCTCCTCAGCGTCGGGGCGCGGCTGGCCTGGACCTACCTGCTGCCGAACGGTGCGAACTTCGTCGACCTGCACGTCTACGTCGGGGGTGCCGCGACGCTGGATCAGCCCGGCGCGCTCTACGACTACGTCTACGCCGACCAGACACCGGACTTCCCGCTGCCGTTCACCTACCCACCGTTCGCGGCCGTCGTCTTCTACCCGTTGCATCTGCTGCCGTTCGGGCTGGTGGCGCTGGCCTGGGAACTCGGCATCGTCGCCGCGCTCTACGGAGTGGTCCGGGTCAGCCAACGACTGCTCGCCCCCGGACCGGGTACCGCGGACCGGCGAGTGGCGATGCTGTGGACCGCGGTCGGGATATGGACCGAACCGTTGCGCAGCACCTTCGACTACGGCCAGATCAACGTGCTGTTGGTACTGGCCGTGCTCTACGCGGTCTACAGCACGCGGTGGTGGCTGTCGGGGCTGCTGGTCGGGCTGGCCGCGGGCGTCAAGCTCACCCCGGCGGTGTCCGGGCTGTATTTCCTGGGCGCCCGACGCTGGGGTGCGGCCGGGTTCTCGGCGGTGGTGTTCGTCCTGACCGTCGGCGTGTCCGCGCTGGTCGTGGGTGATCAGGCCAGGTACTACTTCACCGAGCTGCTCGGCGACGCCGACCGTGTCGGCCCGATCGGGACGTCGTTCAACCAGTCCTGGCGCGGCGGGATCTCGCGGATCATCGGACACGACGCCGGCTACGGCCCGGCGGTGCTGGCCGGGATCGCGGCGACCGCCGTGCTGGCCCTGCTGGCCTGGCGCGCCATCGGCGGTGCGGCCGACCGGCTCGGGGCGATCCTGGTCGTGCAACTGTTCGGACTGCTGCTGTCACCGATCTCGTGGACCCATCACTGGGTGTGGCTGATCCCGTTGATGATCTGGTTGCTGCACGGACCGCTGTCCGGCCGGCTGGGCGCGCGGATCCTGGGCTGGGGATGGCTGGCGCTGACGCTGGTCGGGGTGCCCTGGTTGCTCAGCTTCGCCCAGCCCAGCATCTGGATGATCCCGCGGCCCTGGTACCTGGCCTGGGCGGGGCTGGTCTACATCGTCGCGACGCTGGCGACGTTGGGCTGGATCGCCGCTAGCGCAGCATCTCGTCGATCTCTCGCGCCATCTGAACGTCCTTCTCGGTGATCCCACCCTCGGAGTGCGTGACCAATGTGAAAGTCACTGTCCGCCAGCGGATATCGATATCGGGATGGTGGTCGGCGGCCTCCGCGTGCTCGGCCACCCGGCGCACCGCCTCGATGCCGTCCAGAAAGGCCGGGAACTTCACCGATCGGCGCAGGGCGCCCTCGGTGTGTGCCCATCCGTCCAAGCCGGTCAGGGCGGTGGCCACCTGATCGTCGGTCAACACAGCCATGGGTTCGACGGTATACCGTCTGCGTCGATGGCAGAGCAGATCGTCGTTGCGGGTGCGCTGGTCTCGGGAGCGAGGCTGCTGGTGGCCCAGCGTGACCGACCACCCGAACTGGCCGGGCTCTGGGAGCTTCCCGGCGGCAAGGCGGCTCCGGGAGAGTCCGACGCCGCCGCGCTGACCCGCGAGCTGCGGGAGGAACTGGGCATCGACGTCGCGGTGGGACGGCGGTTGGGCCACGACGTCGCGCTCGGCGCGGCGATGATGTTGCGCGCCTATCTGGTCACCCAGGTCGGTGGCGCGCTGCAACCGCACGATCATCGCGCGCTGCGTTGGGTGGGCGCCGACGAGCTGGCCGACCTGCCCTGGGTGCCCGCGGACCGGGCCTGGCTGGCCGAGCTGGCCGACGTGCTGACCGCCCGCCAGAAAGATGGCGGATCAACATGATTCGCCGCGGGCCGGAGCGCCGCCGTCAGTAGTGCAGCGGATCTGCGACGCTGACGTCCGAACGGTCGTCCGGATGCGTCAGCGCGTGGATCGGATGGGTGAGCACCGGGTGACGGCATTGCGGGCATGACGCCTGGTTCTTCTTCGCCGTGCTGAACGTCAGGCGCCGGCAGTGGCTGCATCGCACCACGTAGAACGCGCCGATCCAGTTCAGCAGGCCCAGGAAGATCGCCAGTGTCGCCGCCGTGGCCAGCACCGTGATCAACACGATGGTGAGTACCGCATAAACCGTCATATCGGCCAACCTCCACTTCACGATTGACGGGCAGTACCCACGGTACGCCCGGCGCCCCCACGAGATCGGGACTTTCGGGCGCACGCGTCACGGCTTGCCGCCGCAGCACGTCATTTTTCGAAACCGGGGTGGCGAATATGCCCGGCCATGCGTGAGCTGCCTCTCTCGTTTTCGCGATCGGTGCACTTCACTGCGACAATCACCGGCGTGCAAACATGCCCCGCCTTCCGCAACGTCGCCATCGTGGCCCACGTCGACCACGGCAAGACCACGTTGGTCGACGCGATGCTGCGCCAGTCGGGCGCGCTCGCCGAACGTGGCGAGGCCACCGAGCGGATCATGGATTCCGGTGACCTGGAGCGTGAGAAGGGCATCACGATCCTGGCGAAGAACACCGCAGTACACCGAGTCCACAAGGACGGCACCGTCACGGTGATCAACGTGATCGACACCCCCGGCCACGCCGACTTCGGCGGCGAGGTGGAGCGCGGCCTGTCCATGGTCGACGGCGTGGTGCTCCTCGTCGACGCCTCCGAGGGGCCGCTGCCGCAGACCCGGTTCGTACTGCGCAAGGCGCTGGCCGCGCACCTGCCGGTGATCCTGGTCGTCAACAAGACCGATCGGCCCGACGCCCGCATCGCCGCAGTCGTCGAGGAGAGCCACGACCTGCTGCTCGACGTCGCCTCCGACCTCGACGACGAGGCCCAGGCCGCCGCGGAGAAGGCGCTCGATCTGCCCACGCTCTACGCCTCCGGGCGGGCCGGCATCGCCAGTACCACCCCGCCCGCCGACGGCGAGGTCCCCGACGGCGACAACCTCGACCCGCTGTTCGACGTGCTGATGGAGCACATCCCGGCCCCGACGGGCGACCCCGAGGCGCCGGTGCAGGCGCTGGTCACCAACCTCGACGCGTCGGCGTTCCTGGGGCGGCTCGCGCTGATCCGGATCTACAACGGCCGGCTCAAGAAGGGCCAGCAGGTCGCCTGGATGCGCGAGGTCGACGGGGTTCCCGTCGTCACCTCCGCCAAGGTCACCGAACTGCTGGCCACCGTCGGCGTCGAACGCACCGCCGCTGACGAGGCGACCGCCGGCGACATCGTCGCGATCGCGGGCGTGCCCGAAATCATGATCGGCGACACCCTCGCCGACCCCGACCACGCACATGCGCTGCCCCGCATCACCGTCGACGAACCTGCCATCTCGGTGACCATCGGCACCAACACCTCGCCGCTGGCCGGGAAGGTCTCCGGGCACAAGCTGACCGCACGGATGGTCAAGAACCGATTGGACTCCGAGCTCGTCGGCAACGTCTCGGTGCGGGTCGTCGACATCGGCCGCCCGGATGCGTGGGAGGTGCAGGGCCGCGGCGAGCTGGCGCTGGCGGTGCTGGTCGAGACGATGCGCCGGGAAGGCTTCGAGCTGACCGTCGGCAAGCCGCAGGTGGTCACCCGCACCATCGACGGCAAGCTGCACGAGCCGTTCGAGGCGCTGACGATCGACTGTCCGGACGAGTTCGTCGGCGCCATCACCCAGCTGATGGCCGCCCGTAAGGGCCGGATGGAGCAGATGACCAACCATGCCGCCGGGTGGGTCCGGATGGACTTCATCGTGCCCAGCCGCGGCCTGATCGGCTTCCGCACCGACTTCCTGACCGAGACCCGCGGCACCGGCATCGCCAACGCCGTGTTCGACGGCTACCGGCCGTGGGCGGGGGAGATCCGGGCCCGGCACACCGGTTCGCTGGTGTCGGACCGCAGCGGCCAGATCACGCCGTTCGCGATGATCCAGCTCGCCGACCGCGGCCAGTTCTTCGTCGAGCCGGGCCAGGAGACCTACGAGGGCCAGGTCGTCGGCATCAACCCGCGCGCCGAAGACCTCGACATCAACATCACCCGGGAGAAGAAACTGACGAACATGCGGTCGTCGACCGCCGATGTGATCGAGACGCTGTCCCGCCCGCTGGAACTCGACCTGGAGAAGGCGATGGAGTTCTGCGCGGCCGACGAGTGTGTCGAGGTCACGCCGGAGATCGTGCGGGTGCGCAAGGTGGAACTGGTGGCGTCGCTGCGCGCCAGGGCCAAGGCGCGCGCCAAGGCCCGCGGCTGAGCGGGCGCCGGCCGGACTCGCCGGCCCGCCCGAGCCGGTCGATACCCTGTAGACGTGCCGACGATCCTGCGACGCGTCAGCGCCGTCCGATGGTCGGCTGTGGCCGCGACCGTCGGGACGTTGGCGCTGGTCACCGGCTGTACCGTCAGTCCGCCGCCGGCACCGCAAAGCACCAACACCACCGAGGTCGCGCCCCCGCCGCCGATGAAGGCGACCCAGATCATCATGGCGATCGACTCGATCGGACCCGGGTTCAACGCGCACCTGTTGTCCGACCAGTCGCCGGTGAACGCGGCGATCAGCTCACTGGTGCTGCCCAGCTCGTTCCGGCCGATCCCGGACTCGCAGTCGCCGACCGGGTCCCGCTGGGAGATGGACCCCACGCTGCTGGAGTCCGCCGAGGTCACCAGCGAGGACCCGTTCACGGTGACCTACAAGATCCGTCCGGAAGCCCAGTGGACCGACAACGCGCCGATCGCCGCCGACGACTACTGGTATCTGTGGCGGCAGATGGTCAGCCAGCCCGGGGCCGTGGACCCCGCCGGCTACGACCTGATCACCGGCGTGCAGTCCGTCGACGGCGGCAAGACCGCGGTGGTGACGTTCTCCCAGCCCTACCCCGCCTGGCGGGAGCTGTTCAACAACATCCTGCCCGCCCATATCGTCAAGGACGTGCCCGGCGGGTTCTCGGCCGGGCTGGTTCGGGCCCTGCCGGTGACCGGCGGGCAGTTCCGGGTGGAGTCCATCGACCCACAGCGCGACGAGATCCTGCTGACCCGCAACGACCGCTACTGGGGTGAGCCGGCCAAGCCCGACCTCATCTTGTTCCGCCGGGGCGGTCCGCCGGCCGCGCTGGCCGACTCGATCCGCAACGGCGACACCCAGGTCGCACAGGTGCACGGCGGGGCAGCGGTGTTCGCACAACTCTCGGCCATCCCGGACGTGCGCACGGCGCGGATCGTCACCCCGCGCGTCATGCAGCTCACGCTGCGCGCACAGCAGCCCGAGCTGGCGGACGCGCAGGTACGCCAGGCGATCCTCGGACTGCTCGACGTGGACCTGCTGGCCGCCGTCGGCGCCGGCGACGAGAACACGGTGACGCTGGCGCAGGCACAGGTGCGGTCCCCGTCGGATCCCGGTTATGTGCCGACCGCCCCGCCGGCGATGACCCGCGAGACGGCGTTGTCGCTGCTGGCCGACGTCGGATACCAGATCGAGCCGGTGGACACCGAAACGCCGCCGACGCCCGGCCCGCCGAACAACAGGGGACAGCTGAGCAAGGACGGTGAGCCGCTGACGCTGGTGATCGGTGTGGCCGCCAACGACCCGACCTCGGTGGCCGTCGCCAACACCGCCGCCGACCAGCTCAACAACGTCGGCATCGCGGCGTCGGTTTCGGCGATGGACCCGGTGACCCTGTACGGCGACGCGCTGGTCAACAACCGGGTGGATGCGGTCATCGGCTGGCGCCAGGCCGGCGGTGACCTCGCCACGTCGCTGGCCTCGCGCTACGGGTGCCCCGCCCTGGAGGCCACCGCCGTGGCGACCACCACCGCGTTGCCGTCGCAGACGTCGTCGCCCGCGTCCGCCGAGCCGACCACGTCCGCCACGTCGCGGCCCAGACCGCCGGCGAGGACCACCACCACGGCGGCACCCGCTCCGGAGTCCTCCGAGCTCGTCCAGGCGCCCAGCAACATCACCGGGATCTGTGACCGCAGCATCCAGCCCGACATCGACGCCGCGCTGCGGGGCACCGTGGACATCGGTGAGGTGATCGACGAGGTCGAGCCCAAGCTGTGGGACATGTGGACGGTGCTGCCGATCCTGCAGGACACCACGATCGTCGCGGCAGGTCCCAGCGTCCGCAACGTCACCCTCACCGGCGCGGTGCCCGTCGGCATCGTCGGCGACGCCGGGGCGTGGGTCAAGCTGCCCAAGTAGCGCCGCGGCGGGCGATGAACGCCCGTCTGCGCTGCTCGATCAGGTGGGTCGTCGCCGCGCCCAGCGCGAACACCAGCACCAGCCACAGCGGCGGATGGGCGAGCTCCCAGACGAACAGGGCGGCGAACAACGGCGAGCCCTGCGTGATCGTCAGCACGCCCGCCGCGCAGATCAGCGACACCACCGCGACGTTCAGGTCGGTGCCCGCCCAGTGGTTGAGCGTCAGCGCGACCAGCGATCCTGCAGCCGCGCCGGTGGCCAGCGCGGGGGTGAGCAGGCCGCCGACCGCGCCGGCACGCAGGAACACACCGGTCAGCAGCGGCTTGAGGATCAGGATGGCGGCCGCGGCGGTCAGCGTCAGCCCGCTGTTGACGCTGACCTGAAGGATGCTGCGGCCGTTGCCGGGCAGTTCGGGCAGCCAGATCGAACAGATCCCGGTGAGCAGCCCGGCCGCCGCGATGGCCGGGATGATCAGCCACGACTTCATCGGGGTGGTGGGCCTGGCGGCCTTCAACAGCCGGTCGAAGGCCAGCCCGACGGCTGCACCCAGCGGCGCCAGCGCCAGCGCCAGGAACGCGAACAGATAGGTCAGGCTCATGTCCGGCCACACCAACGGGTGCTCGAGGTGGGTGACGGGTGAGGCCACCGCGACCGCCAGGGCCGACGTGATCAGGGCCGCACCGAGCGCCCTGGGGTGCCAGGTGCCCAGCAGGATCCGGGCGGCGAACAACGCCCCGCCCAACGGCACGCTGTACACCGCGCCCAGGCCGGCGCCCGCCGCGCACGCCAGCAGCACCTCGCGGTCCCGCGCGGTCAGCGAGAACTTGGATGTGCCCAGGTCACCCCACGCGGCGGCGAGCTGGCGCGGCGCCCCTTCCCGCCCGAGCGAGGCACCCGAGCCGACGAGTAGAACCTGCAGCCCCGCGTCGACCGTCAGCGACACCCGCGGCAGCGCCTTGCCCGAGTCGATGGCGGCCTGCAGCGACGGGACGTGGTGGCGGCGGCGCAACACCCACCAGCCCAGCCCCGCCAGCGCGCCGCCCAACAACGGTCCGATGGTGCGCCGCGTCCGGTCGCTGCCCTCCACGCCGGTCAGCAGCGTGCCGAAGCCGTAGTGGTAGGTGAGGTGTTCCACGGCGTGCAGCAGCAGCGTGGTGGTGGCGCCGGCCACCCCGGCGATCAGCCCGATGATGACGATCGCGCACCCGAACTCCACGGTGCGTCGCGTCACGAGGCGAATGTATGCCAGGACCGTCGTCCGTGGCGGACGACGAGTTGGCAAGCTGTCGGTATGGAGATCCCACGGCTGCTTTTCGTGCACGCCCATCCCGACGACGAAACCCTGACCACCGGCGCGACGATCGCGCACTACGCGTCCGATGGCGCGCAGGTACAGGTCCTCACCTGCACGCTGGGGGAGGAGGGCGAGGTGGTCGGCGAGCGCTGGGCGCAGCTTGCCGCGGATGCGGCAGATCAACTCGGCGGCTACCGGATCGGGGAGCTGACCGCGGCGCTGGCCGCTCTGGGCGTGGACCGTCCACGCTTCCTGGGCGGTGCCGGGCGGTGGCGCGATTCGGGGATGGCGGACACCCCGCCGCGGCGCCACCGGCGGTTCGTCGACGGGGACTTCGCCGAGCAGACCGCGGCGCTGGTGGCGGTGATCGACGAGTTGCGCCCGCACGTCGTCGTCACCTATGACCCCGAAGGCGGCTACGGGCATCCCGACCACATCCACACCCACCGCGTCACCATGGCCGCAGCCGGCGCGTCGGCGTGGCGGGTGCCCAAGGTGTACTGGACGGTGACGTCGTCGGCGGCGCTCTCAGACCGCCTGGCCGCGTTGGGTGACATGCCGGCGCACTGGATCCGGGTCACCGGTGCCGACGTGCCCTTCGGCTATCCGGACGAGGACATCGATGCCGAGCTGAACCTCACCGCGCAGCTGCCCGCCAAGGTGGCCGCGCTGCGCGCCCACGAGACCCAGGTCACCGTGTCGGCGGACGAGCGGGCGTTCGCGTTGTCCAACGACATCGCGCTGCCGATCGAAGCGTGCGAGCACTACGTGCTCGCCGAGGGAGACGCGGGCGAGCGGGACAGCCGGGGCTGGGAAACCGACCTGCTGGCCGGTGTGAGCCTGGGTTGACCGCCCGAGCGGGACGGTAAGCTGCCCGCAACCGGACGCGCATGGAAGGCAAGCACATGGACCCGGACCAGGATCCCAACCTGCAGCACCGGCTGGGCCGGGTCGACAACGTCCAGTGGGTCGCCGGTTCCGTGGTCTCCCTGCTGGACGGCATCCCGACCTGATCCCGGCCGCCCCTCCCGCGCCGGTCTGGCGCCGGATTCTCGTACTGGTCCTCCTCGGTGTCGACGGCGTGCTGTCGGCGCTGCTGGCCGCTTTCTTCCTGCCGCTGTATCTGGGTTCGGTGCCGCTGCCGGTCAGTGCGGTGCTGAGCGGCGTCGTCAACGCCGCGCTGGTCTGGACGGGGCTGCAGTGGACACCGTCGCAGGCCGCCGCGGGCACGCCGCTGTGGACCTGGCTGGCCACCGTGGCGCTGTTCACGCTGGGCGGACCCGGTGAGGACATCGTGTTCGGTGGCGCAGGGATCATGGAATACGGTGCCGTGCTGCTCGTCGCGCTGGGCGCCGGTCCGGCCGCCCTGGTGCTCACCCGGCAGACCGGGGCGCACTCCGGGCGTGGCACCGGGTGACTACTGTGACCCCTATGCCAGGCGCAGCGGTTTCAGATGGTGAGACGCGCGGATGATCCGCGACGACGCCGGGGTTCTACGGGAGTGGCTCTGAACACCCAGCACGGCGCCGATCTGCCCAGCCCGGTGGTGCCCCCGAAACCTGCCGCGCCCAGTCCGGCCGCGGTGCGGCGCGTGCTGCGGCGCGCCCGTGACGGGGTGGCGCTCAACACCGAGGAGGCCGCGATCGCGATGACCGCGCGCGGTGCGGACCTCGCCGACCTATGCGCCAGCGCCGCCCGGGTGCGCGATGCCGGCCTTCAGGCGGCCGGCCGCCGGGGCCACACCGGACGGCTGCCGGTGAGTTACTCCCGCAAGGTGTTCATCCCGATCACCCACTTGTGCCGCGACACCTGCCACTACTGCACCTTCGTCACCGTTCCGGGGCGGCTGCGCGCCGCCGGACAGGGCATGTACATGGAGCCCGACGAGATCCTCGACGTGGCCCGCCGTGGCGCCGAATCCGGTTGCAAGGAAGCGCTGTTCACCCTCGGTGACCGCCCGGAGGCGCGGTGGGACGAGGCCCGGCAGTGGCTCGACGAGCGCGGCTATGACACCACGCTGGACTACGTGCGCGCGATGGCGATCCGGGTGCTGGAGGAGACCGGGCTGCTGCCGCACCTGAACCCCGGGGTGATGAGCTGGTCGGAGCTGTCGCGGCTCAAGCCCGTCGCGCCGTCGATGGGCATGATGCTGGAGACCACGTCGCGGCGGCTGTACGAGACGAGGGGCCAGGCCCACTACGGCAGCCCCGACAAGGACCCCGCGGTGCGACTGCGCACGCTGGCCGATGCGGGACGGTTGTCGATCCCGTTCACCACCGGACTGCTGGTCGGGATCGGCGAGACATTGACCGAGCGCGCCGAGACGATTCACGCGATCCGCAGGCTGCACCGAGAGTTCGGGCATGTGCAGGAAGTGATTGTGCAGAACTTCCGCGCCAAGGATCACACCGCGATGGCCGCCGCACCCGATGCGGACCTCGACGCCTTCCTGGCCACGGTGGCCGTCACCCGGCTGGTGCTGGGGCCCAAGATGCGCGTCCAGGCGCCGCCCAACCTGGTGTCGCGGGCGGAATGCCTGGCACTGGTCGGCGCCGGGGTGGACGACTGGGGCGGGGTGTCGCCGCTGACCCCCGACCACGTCAACCCGGAACGTCCCTGGCCCGCGCTCGACGAACTGGCGGCGGTGACCGCCGAGGCCGGCTACGACCTGGTGCAGCGGCTGACGGCCCAGCCGCAGTACGTGCAGGCCGGCGCCGGGTGGATCGACCCGCGGGTGGGCGGGCACGTGGCCGCGCTGGCCGACCCCGACACCGGGTTCGCCCTCGACATCAACCCGCTTGGGCGCCCGTGGCAGGAGCCCGACGAGGCGGCCGAGTCGCTGGGCCGCACCGACCTGCACAGCGCGATCGACACGCAGGGCCGGCGCAGCGATGCCCGCAGCGATCTGGCCAGCGCTTTCGGCGACTGGGAGTCGATCCGGGAGAAGATCGGCGAGTTGGCCGCCCGTGCGCCCGAGCGGATCGACACCGACGTGCTGGCCGCATTGCGGTCGGCCGAGCGCGACCCGGCCGGGTGCAGCGACGACGAGTATCTCGCGATGGCCACCGCCGAGGGTCCCGCGATGGATGCCATTGCGGCGCTGGCGGATTCGTTGCGCAGGGAGACCGTCGGCGACGATGTGACGTTCGTCGTCAACCGCAACATCAACTTCACCAACATCTGTTACACCGGTTGCCGGTTCTGCGCGTTCGCGCAGCGCAAGGGTGACGCCGACGCCTACTCGCTGTCGACCGCCGAGGTCGCCGACCGGGCCTGGGAGGCCCACGTCGCCGGGGCGACCGAGGTCTGCATGCAGGGCGGCATCGACCCGGAGTTACCGGTCACCGGGTATGCCGACCTGGTGCGGGCGGTCAAGGCGCGGGTGCCCTCGATCCATGTCCACGCGTTCTCCCCGATGGAGATCGTCAACGGCGTGACCAGGAGCGGGCTGAGCATCCGGGACTGGCTGACCGCGCTGCGCGAGGCCGGGCTCGACACCATTCCGGGCACGGCGGCCGAGATCCTCGACGACGAGGTGCGCTGGGTGCTGACCAAGGGCAAGCTGCCCGCCGCGGAGTGGATCGAGGTGGTGACGACCGCGCACGAGGTCGGGCTGCGCTCGAGTTCGACGATGATGTACGGCCACGTCGACACCCCCCGGCACTGGGTCGGCCACCTGCGCGTGCTGCGCGACATCCAGGACCGCACCGGCGGATTCACCGAGTTCGTGCCGCTGCCGTTCGTCCACCAGTCCTCGCCGCTGTACCTGGCGGGCGGCGCCCGGCCGGGGCCCACCCATCGCGACAACCGGGCGGTGCACGCCCTGGCGCGGATCATGTTGCACGGCAGGATCGCCAACATCCAGACCAGCTGGGTCAAGCTGGGCGTCGAGCGGACCCGGGTGATGCTCGACGGCGGTGCCAACGACCTGGGCGGCACGTTGATGGAGGAGACGATCTCGCGGATGGCGGGGTCGGAGAACGGCTCGGCGAAGACGGTCGAGGAACTGGTCGACATCGCCGCGGGCATCGGCAGGCCGGCCCGCCAGCGCACCACCACGTACGCACCGCTGGCCGCCTGACGTCCGCTTCGCGAGCGTGCATGTCTGCACGCCGACACGCCGTCGCTGGTGTGCATCTGCGCGCTCCCGCGGCTCGTGACCGCGCTGGGCGCGCGCATTCACAGCTGGCTTTGGTAGGACATTGGGTGTGAAGCTGCGGCGGGTCCTCGTTGACGGGTGCCTGCAGCTGCAGTCGGCGGGCGATGACGGAGAGTGGGCGCCGGCGCCCGACCCGTCGGTGCTCGGCGGGGCGGTGTTCGACCGGGAGTGGGAACCGGCCAAACGCCCAGCGCCACTTCGCCGCCTCGGGCCATGTGCTTCCGGTGCAGCCGGCGTCGTTTCGCGACTTCATGCTCTACGAGCGGCACGCCATCGACGCGGCACGCGGGTTGGTGCGCCGGTTCCATCCCGGCCAGTCGCGGCTGGCGGAGCGGATCGAGAAGCTGACCGGCAGACCGTTTCCGATGTCCGCCCCCAAGCCCCTGTTCCACCGGCAGCCGATCTACTACATGTCCAACCATCTGAGCTTCGTGCCCAGTGGCGGAAGTCCGAGCATTTCGCTTCGTCCATGTCGGTGTACGCCGTGACCGCCGACGAGATCCTGCCGCGTTTCGATGAACTCAGCGGCTACGTCGCCCTCAACGGGAACACGGTCGGCACGGTGTGCAGCCGTGGCATACAGTGGAGCGTCGACGAGGTGCTCGCACACGCTTCCCGCGGTGAAAAGCTTTATGCTGGTGAACTTTTCGCCACCGGAACGCTGCCGGGAGGCAGCGGCATGGAGACGGGCCACTGGTTGCGGCCCGGAGACCAGCTGACGCTGGCCATCGACCAGATCGGAGAAATCAGCCATCCGATCTCGAGTGTTCAGGAGCCCGAATGACCACCCTCGCCGGAATACCCGCACACGCCCTGCTGGTGCACGCGATCGTCGTGCTCGCGCCCATGACGGCCGGCCTCGGGATCCTGTGTGCGATCTGGCCGGCGGCCCGGCGGCGTCTGGTATGGCTGGTGTTGGCGCTTTCGTTGGGGGTCCTGGCGTTGACACCGCTGACGACCGAGGCCGGCGAATGGTTGTACGCCCAGTCCAGTACGCACAGTCCGATCCTGCAGACGCACGCCGAGCGTGGCGACTGGATGAAATACTTCTCGATCGGGTTGCTGGTCATGGCGATCGCGGTGGCCTTCCTGCATGTGCGCTCCTCGCGATCGGAGTCGCCGAAGATCCTGGCGACGGTGATCGTCACGGTCATCGCGCTGGCGATCGGCGCATCGGTGACCTATGGCGTGATCCTCATCGGGCACTCGGGCGCGGAAGCGGTCTGGGGCTAGGGCGCGGGGAAGCCGACACGACAAAGCCACCGCGACGACCGGGATCGTCGCGGCGGCTCCTCATCCGTGCCGTCAGGCCTGCTTGGTCGCCTCGATCTCGAGCGTGATGGTGACCTTGTCGCCGACCACCGTGCCGCCGGTCTCCAGCGGCAGCTCGATGTCGATGCCGAAGTCCTTGCGGTTGATCACAACCGAGGCCTCGAAGCCTGCCACCTCGCCGTGTCCCATCCCGGGGTTGACCCCGTTGAACTCCAACTCCAGCGAGATCCTCCGGGTGACGCCCTTGAGGGTGAAGTCGCCCTCGAGCACGTAGTGGTCGCCTTCGGGGCGCACCGTGGTGGACGTGAACGTCGCCACCGGGTAGTTCGCGACGTCGAAGAAGTCGGCGGACTTGACGTGCGCGTCGCGCTGCTCGTTGCGGGTGTTGAGCGAGTCGACGGCGATCTCGGCGTGCACCGACGGAGTGCCGTCCTCGGCGACGGCGATCGCGCCGCTGAAGGTTTCGAACTCGCCCCGGACCTTGCTCACCATGAGGTGGCGTACGGAGAAGCTCACCGACGAGTGGACCGGGTCGATGGCCCACGTGCCGGTGGACAGCTGTGCGGTGGCGGTGGTCATGGCATGTCTCTTTTCTGGCTCGGCGCCGGCCGGTCCGGCGCTCTCACCGAGACTAAACGGACTATGGTCCGGAACCATTCCCGCCAGCCCGGTGGACGGAGCCCGCCTGCGGGAATCGGGTCAGGCGATCAGCGTGTGCGCCACCTCGGTGGTTTTCTGCGCATCGATCATGGCCGGCCACAACTCGGCCATCAGCCGCACCGCGGCGACGAGCTCGTCCTCCGGCTTGGCAAACGGGATGCGCAACCAGGAATCCGATCCACCTTCGACGGTGAACACCGGACCGGGCGCCACCAGGACCCCCTGCCGTTGCAGTTCGACCGCCAACCGGGTGGCGCTTCCGCTGGGCAGCTGAACCCACAGGCTCAACCCACCGGCGGGCAGCCGGAACCGCCAGTCCGGCAGGTCGGCCCGCAGCGCGGCGGCGAGCGCGTCTCTGCGCTGCTGCAGCTCGGCGCGTCGTCGCGTGAGCACGCCATCGGTGCCGATGAGGTCGGCTACCACCAGCTGGTCCAGCACGGAGGTGCCCAGGTCGGCGCGCACCCGCGCGGCGACGATCCGGTCCACCAGTGACCGCGGCGCCCGGATCCAGCCGACCCGAAGGCCGCCCCAGAACGCCTTGGACGCGCTGCCGACGGTGATCGCCGACGGATCGAACGATGCGAACGGCGCCGGCGTGACGACATGGTCGAAGCCGATGGGCTGCAACGTTTCGTCGATGATCGCCGTGGTCCTGTTCTGCTGCAGAGCTTTTGCGTACCGATCCCGATCCGCGTCGTCCATCAGGAAGCCGGTCGGGTTCTGAAAGTCCGGGATCAGATAGGCCAATCGGGGCGATGTCTGGCGCAACGTGGCCTCGACGCCGTCGAGATCCCATCCCGTGGGGCCCAGCGGATCGGCGAGTGGCGAACTGACCGTGCGGGCCCCGCCGAGCCGCAGCGCGTCGACGGCATTGGAGTAGACCGGCGACTCCACCATCACCCGGTCGCCGGGGCGGGTGAGCGCCCGTGCGACCACCGAGATCGCGGCCAGTGCCCCCGAGGTGATCACGATCTGCTCGGCGCCGGTGGGCAATCCGCGGTCGGTGAACGACTCGGCCACCCGCGCCTGCAACTCGGGCAGTCCGGACGGCAGGTACCCGTCCTCGGCCAGATATGGCGGCAGAGCGGACAGTGCGCGCTCGTAGGCCGCCAGCGTCCCCGGCGTCGCCCCGCCCGCCGCGATGCTCAGATCGACGGAGTGGCCGGCCGGCGAGGGCATGCCGAGTGGGCGCCGGACCCGGTCGTGGACCTTGCGGCGGTCGATCGGCACCGCGGCGTAGGTGCCCGACCCCTGCCGGGACACCGCGAAGCCGGTGGCCACCAGCTCGGCGTAGGCGCGCGTGACGGTGGTGCGCGACACCCCGAGCGCGGTGGTGACGGAGCGTTCGCTGGGCAGCCGGGTGCCGGCCGGAATTCGGCCGTCGCCGATCAGTTCCTGCAGCGTTTCGCACAACCCGCGGTAGGCGGGGGTGCGATCGAAGTCGCCCACGAGGCGGGCGAGCCGTTCGGGGCCGATGGTGACGGGCATGTAGCCATCATGGCGCAATTGGCTATTTAAACGAAAGCCAATTATCGCGATGGTGGAGCCATGGAAAAGACCAGTGTTGATATTCGGATGGCCAATCTCGGGCCGCTGGCCCAGCTGACCGCCGGCCGCCTCCCCGAACGTCTCACCCGGCTGATCGTCGGCTTGTGGCTGTACGGCCTGTCGATCGCGCTGATGATCGAGGGCGCGGTGGGGGCGGCGCCGTGGGACGTCTTTCACGTCGGCGTCTCCCGGCACCTGCCGCTGAGCCTGGGGGCGATCATCATCCTCGCGGCGGCGGTGGTGCTGGCGGCGTGGATACCGCTGCGTCAGAAGCCCGGGCTGGGCACGGTGCTCAATGCGGTGCTGCTCGGGCCGTTCGCCGACGGCGGCTTCGCCCTGATGCCGACGCCGGACGGGATCGTGGCGCGATACGGCTACTCGTTGTCCGGTGTGGTGGTGTGCGCGTTCGCCACCGCGCTCTACGTCGGCGCCCAGCTCGGCCCGGGCCCGCGGGACGGCTTGATGACCGGCCTGGCGCGCCGCACCGGATGGCCGCTGCGCCGCGTCCGCACCCTCATCGAGGTGTCAATGTTGGTGTCGGGTTTCCTGCTCGGCGGAACCGTCGGCCTGGGCACGGTGGTCTTCGCGTTCGGCATCGGACCGCTGACCCAGTTCTTCCTCCGGTATCTGGTGGTGCCCCTTGTCGATCACCGCACCGCCGTGCCGTCGCCGGCCCGGGCGCGAACCGTCGCAGGACCCGATCTCAACGGGAGTACGTCATGTATGTCCGTATAGCCACGTCATGTATGTCCGTATCGCCATGTTCCGGCACGCCGATCTCTCGCCTGAGGACTACGCCCGGCACGCCGACCGGGTTGCCGCGGAGTTCGGCGTGCTGGCCGATCCGACGGCCGTCACCGCCGGCGTGCTGTCGGGTTGAGCATGCTGAGCGCCGGCG
>NZ_JAIFZS010000020.1 GCF_019710635.1 Mycolicibacterium xanthum | reverse complement strand
GCCCGGCACGCCGACCGGGTTGCCGCGGAGTTCGGCGTGCTGGCCGATCCGACGGCCGTCACCGCCGGCGTGCTGTCGGGTTGAGCATGCTGAGCGCCGGCGAGCGCGCGCTGTTGCACGCGACACGCGGAGCGGGAGCGTGCAAACCCGCGCGCTCGCGGGAGAAAGGGGTCAGAGCCGGGCGGCGAGTTCGGTGCCCTGCCGGATGGCCCGCTTGGCGTCCAGTTCGGCGGCGACGTCGGCGCCACCGATGACGTGCGGGCCGACCCCGCGGTCCCGCAGCGCGTCCTCGAGATCGCGCACCGACTCCTGGCCGGCGCAGATCACCACGTTGTCGACCTCGAGCAGGCGGACGCCGCTGCGCTCGGATCCGAAGCTGATGTGCAACCCACGGTCGTCGATGCGCTCGTAGTTGACCCCGGAGAGCTGCTGAACGCCCTTGGCGCGCAACGATGCCCGATGCACCCAGCCGGTGGTCTTGCCCAGCTTCGCACCCTGTGGCCCCTTCGTGCGCTGCAGCAGGTACACCTCGCGCGCCGCGGGGGCCGGCAGTGGTGTGGTCAGCGCGCCGCGTGCCTCGCGGGGGTCGGCCGCACCCCACTCGGCCTTCCACTCCTTGAGGTTGAGGGTGGGGGAGTGCTCGGTGGTGAGGAATTCGCTGATGTCGAAGCCGATCCCGCCCGCACCCACCACCGCGACCACCTTCCCGATCGGGGTCCCGGTGATGGCCTCGACATACGACACCACCATCGGGTGATCGATGCCCGGAATGTCGGGCACGCGTGGTGTGACGCCGGTGGCCAGCACGACCTCGTCGAACTGGGTCAGAACGTCGGCGTCGGCTCTGGTCTGCAGCCTCACGTCGACGCCGTGCTTGTCCAGCATCCGGGTGAAGTACCGGATGGTCTCGCCGAACTCCTCCTTGC
Source organism: Mycolicibacterium xanthum (assembly GCF_019710635.1). Lineage (GTDB taxonomy): Bacteria > Actinomycetota > Actinomycetes > Mycobacteriales > Mycobacteriaceae > Mycobacterium > Mycobacterium xanthum. The sequence goes on along the minus strand of NZ_JAIFZS010000020.1, from coordinate 145,090 downwards.
CGGGAATCCGGCGGGCCAGGTCGGACTGGCCGCCGATGTGCGGCCGGGCTTCGAACAGCGTGACCCGATGTCCGCGCTGGGCCGCGGTGACGGCGGCCGCCAGCCCGGCCGGTCCGGCGCCGACGACCGCTACCCGCCGGCTGTGCCTGGTCGGGCCGAGGGTCAGTGTCGTCTCGTGACCGGCGCGGGGGTTGAGCAGGCACGACACCGTCTTGTGTGCGAACGCGTGATCCAGGCAGGCCTGATTGCACGCGATGCAGGTGTTGATCTCGTCGGCGGCGCCGGCACCCGCCTTGTGCACCCACTGCGGATCGGCCAGCAATGGCCGGGCCATCGAGATCAGGCTGATGCCGGTGTCGGTGAGGATCTGTTCGGCCGCCTCGGGCATGTTGATCCGGTTCGATGCGATCACCGGGATGTCGACGTGCTCGGCCACCGCGTCGGTGATGTCGACGAACGCACTGTTGGGCACCGACGTGACGATCGTCGGCACCGTGGCCTCGTGCCATCCGATCCCGGTGTTGATCAGCGTGGCCCCCGCCGCCTCGACTTCGGTTGCCAGCGCGACGATCTCATCCCAACTCTGACCGTCCTCTACGTAGTCGGCCATCGACAGCCGGTAGCAGATGATGAAATCCGGGCCGACCGCGGCGCGGGTGCGGCGCACGATCTCCACCGGAAACCGCCTGCGCTTTTCGGGTGTGCCGCCCCACGCGTCGGTGCGCCTGTTGGTGCGCGGCGCGAGGAACTGGTTGAGCAGATAGCCCTCGCTGCCCATGATCTCGACACCGTCGTAGCCGGCGTCGCGGGCCAGCGCCGCAGCACGGGCGAAGTCGTCGATGGTGCGCTGCACCCCGCGGGACGACAGCCGCCGCGGCCGGAACGGCGTCGTGGGGGCCTTGATCGACGAGGCGCTCACCGAAAACGGGTGAAAGGCATAGCGACCCGCGTGCAGCAGCTGCAGCAGGATCTTACCGCCGGCCGCATGCACCGGGTCGGTGATGCGACGGTGCCGGTTGGCATCTGCGGCGGAGGTCATCTGCGCGGCGAACGGCAACAGCCAGCCGGATCGGTTGGGTGCGTAGCCACCGGTGATGATCAGCCCGACGCCGCCGCGGGCCCGCTCGGCGAAATACTCGGCGAGCCGCGGGATGTCGCGGGCGCGGTCCTCCAGCCCGGTGTGCATCGATCCCATCACCACCCGGTTGCGCAGTGTGGTGAAGCCGAGATCCAACGGCGACGACAGGTGTGGGTACGGTGTCGGCCGCGTCATGGTCGTCCTCCCAGCGCTTGTGCCACCTCGTCGAGCCAGGCGACGGCGCTCTCCTCGGCGCGGATCCCGCCGCGCAGCACCAGGTACTGGTGCAGCTCGGTGCTGCTGAGGCCGGCCGGATCCGGAAACCGGCTCTTCTCGAATCCCCGGTAGGCGTCCAGCAGTCCGGCGCGTTCGGTGCGCAGGTCGGCGGCCTGGGTGCGCACCGAATCGACGTCGCCGTACCCAGCGCCGCGAATCTTCACGGCGAGGTCGCGGGTGCGGTTGTCGGCGACCGAGCCGCCGCGGCCCACCAGGGGTGCGGCGATCCACCGGCTCAGCTCGGCCCGGCCTGCGTCGGAGACCTGGTAGACCTTCTTGTCCGGCCGGCCGTGCTGGGCGACCTCGGTGACGTGCACCCAGCCGTGGCCCTCCATCGTGCGCAGCGTGCGGTAGATCTGCTGGTGGGTGGCCGCCCAGAAGTATCCGATCGAGCGGTCGAACCGGCGGGCGAGCTCGTATCCCGAACTCGATTGTTCGCACAGCGACACCAGGATCGCGTGGGGTAGTGCCACGGGGGCAGCGTAGGCAGACCGGCCGGGACTATGCAACTAGTTGCACTGCGCATAAGTGCATAGGGGCGAGGCATTAGGCGACCTCTATGTGAGACGTTTAGTATCTGTAACCACGCGCAACCCCTAACCGGGTGCGTGGAAGTTAGGGCACACTGAGACATGCATCCGACCACCGGCATGGATACTTGCTGAGATCGGCCGCGGTCGTCGGCTGCGCCCTGCCCTGACAGCAGCCCACTGGGCAGGTAGTTCGAGAGGACTTGAGGAGACCTTCCGTGACGTACACGATTTCCGAGCCCTGCATCGACGTCAAAGACAAGGCGTGCATCGAGGAATGCCCCGTCGACTGCATCTACGAGGGCGCTCGGATGCTGTACATCCACCCGGACGAGTGCGTGGATTGCGGCGCCTGCGAGCCGGTGTGCCCGGTCGAGGCCATCTACTACGAGGACGATGTGCCCGACCAGTGGGGTGCATACACGCAGATCAACGCGGACTTCTTCGCCGAGCTCGGGTCGCCGGGCGGCGCGTCGAAGGTCGGCCAGACCGACAACGACCCACAGGTCGTCAAGGACATGCCCCCACAGGGTGAGGACTGAGGGCCACGGCGCACGCCCATCGCGATCAGCCTGACGTCGCCCGGCGACCGCTGAGGTCGGCGTCGCTGCCGGTGTTCCCGTGGGACACCCTCGCCGACGTCACGGCAACCGCCCGCGCACACCCCGACGGCATCGTCGACCTGTCGGTCGGCACCCCGGTCGACCCGGTGGCCCCGCTGATCCGGGATGCGCTCGCCGCGGCCGGTTCGGCGCCGGGATACCCGACCACCGCGGGGACCGCGGCCCTGCGTGAGTCGATGGTGGCCGCACTGCACCGCCGGTACGCGGTGACCGGTCTGACCTCCGCCGCCGTGCTACCGGTGATCGGCACCAAGGAGCTGATCGCCTGGTTGCCGACGCTGCTCGGGCTCGGCGCCGACGACACCGTGGTGGTCCCCGAGCTGGCCTATCCGACGTACGAGGTCGGTGCGCTGCTGGCCGGCGCGGCGGTACTGCGTGCGGATTCGCTGACCCAACTGGGTCCGGCGGCGCCACCACTGATCTACCTGAACTCGCCGAGCAATCCGACCGGGAGGGTGCTGGGGGTCGAACACCTGCGCAAGGTGGTCGGCTGGGCCCGCGAGCGCGGCGCCCTCGTCGCCTCCGACGAGTGCTATCTCGGGCTCGGCTGGGACGACGCGCGACCGGTGTCGGTGCTGCACCGCGACGTCTGTGACGGTGACCACACCGGTCTGCTGGCCGTGCACTCGCTGTCGAAGACCTCGTCGCTGGCCGGCTACCGGGCGGGTTTCGTCGCCGGCGATCCCGCTGTCGTGGCCGAGTTGCTGGCGGTGCGCAAGCACGCGGGCATGATGGTGCCCACCCCGGTGCAGGCCGCCATGGTCGCCGCGCTCGACGACGACGTCCACGAAGCCGAGCAACGTGCGCGCTACCGGAACAGGCGCGACGTCCTGTTGCCCGCACTGCGATCCGCCGGGTTCACCGTCGAGCATTCCGAGGCCGGCCTCTACCTGTGGGCGACGCGCGACGAGCCGTGCCGTGACACCGTGGCGTGGCTGGCTCAGCGGGGCATCCTGGTCGCGCCGGGTGAGTTCTACGGCCCCCGCGGCGCCCAGCACGTGCGGGTGGCGCTGACGGCGACCGACGAGCGCATCGCCGCGGCCGTGCAGCGTCTGGCGGTTTGACGGGCCCGCAGCCGTAGGAGCACCCGTTGGGGGCTCTGCACGGTGTTATTGCGTCTGCACGGGGACTACCGCTCGGTGGCGCGCAGGCTCAGCGCCAGCACCAGCCGGTCGTCGGGGTCCTCCAACGAGGTCGACATCAGCTTCTCGATCCGCCTGATCCGGTAGCGCACCGTGTTCGGGTGCACATGCAGGCGCCGCGCAACAGCGGCGATGTCGCCGAATCCGTCCAGGTAGGCGTGCAGCGTGTCGGCCAGCACCGGGTCCCGGTCCCGCAGCAGGCGCACCCGCGGATCGACCAGCCCGGGCTGGGCGGCCACCTGGGAGACGATCTCGTCGAGCAGCACCGTGGTGCGGGCCTCGTCCAGCGACGTGACCCGCCCGATCGCGGCGGGGTGGCGCTCGGCGCTGTCGAAGACCCGGTCGACCTCGGCGCGTGCCGGGGCCGCTCCCGCCAGCCCGGCCAGCGGGGCCGCGGTCACGGCCCGCGCGTCGAGGCCGAGCTCGCGGTGCAGCGCCGACACCACCCCGCGTGCCCACGATGTGACCGAAGCGGCCGAGGCGACCTTCGGCAACAGGGCGTACACCCGGTCGCCGGTCAAGGCCACCTGGGCGTCGGCGCGGAACGCGCTGGCGCTCAACGCGATCACGTCGGAGGGCACCGGCATCCCGATGCCACGGAACCCGACCAGCGCCGCCCGGGCATCCACCGGGATACCGAGCTCGCCGGCCAGCGCGACGACATCACCGGTCTCGGCCGGGCCGAGGCCGAGCAGCTGCTGGACGCGCGCGGCATGCTGGGACGGCGCGGCGGCCAGCCGGGACATGATCCGCGCCGCCAGCACCGCGCCACCGCGCAGGATCTCGTCGGCATCGTCGGCCAGCGGGGAAGAGCCCTGCTGCAGCCAGATGGTGCCGGCGAAACTGGGGCCCCGGCGACCGTCGCCGGCCGGCAGGTGTATGCCGACCGCGAGCCGCGGCCGCAACCCCAGCTCTGGTCGCTCGTCCACCCGGACCACGTCGGTGCCGGACCGCAGCGCGTCGAAGATGCCCCACTGGCCGATCCACTCCAGATGTTCGGGCGGCCCGGCCCGGCCGAGGATGGTCAGCCGGCGCAGTTCGTCGGCCTCGTCGCTGGAGGCCGAATAGGCCAGCATGTGGCTGTCCGCGTCCTCGATGCAGATCATCCCGCGGGTGCGGTCGGCGATGGACTGGGCCAGCCCGAACAGATCGGTGCCCGAGTCGCGCAGCGGGTCGCTTCGGTCGCGGTGGTGCTCGAAGGCGTGGTTGACCAGCCGGTAAAGGTGCTCCCAGCGGGCCCGCGGTTCGACGGCGACCACCGCGGTGCCCAGCGCGACCGCCCGGTCGACGGCGGCCTGCGTCGGTTCCTTGACGAAGACCGCCGCCGGGCGGCCGGCGTGCTGCTCCAGCCAGCCCACCGCCTCGGTGTCGGCGACGCCGAGCAGGAAGAACAGATCGGCCGAACCCGGGCCGACCGACAATCCGAGCCGGACGTCGTCGGCGTCGACCAGCGCCACCGAGCTGACCGGCATGTCGAGCCCCCGTGGGGCTTCGACCAGCGTGACCATGGTGCGATCGAGCGCCAGCAGCAGTTGTCCGAGGCTGAGCCCCGCGGCACTGTGCGCCACCACGCCTCCTTTGTCGATTCCGACCATCAAGTCTGCCATCTGTTGTCCGATCGGCCATCGGATCATGGGGTGAAACCAGGCATCCTGGCAGCATGGACGCGATCTCTGCGGTCACCGATGTGCCGCTGCCCCGAAACGAGCCAGTTCACGACTTCGCCCCGGGTTCGGCCGAACGCACCCGCCTCGCCGATGCGCTGGGCGCACTGGCGCGCGACCCGATCGACCTGCCCCACGTCATCGGCGGAAAACACCGGATGGGCGCCGGTGCCCGCATCGACGTGGTCCAGCCGCACCGCCACGCCGCGCGGCTGGGCACCCTGACCAACGCCGATCACGCCGACGCCGCGGCGGCGGTGGACGCGGCGATGGCAGCCAAGCCGGGCTGGGAGGCCACCCCGTTCGACGAGCGGGCGGCGGTCTTCCTGCGGGCCGCCGATCTGCTGTCCGGGCCGTGGCGCGAGAAGCTCGCCGCCGCGACGATGCTGGGCCAGTCCAAGACGGCCTACCAGGCCGAGATCGACGCGCCGTGCGAGCTCGTCGACTTCTGGCGCTTCAACGTCGCGTTCGCCCGCCAGATCCTGGCTCAGCAGCCGATCAGCTCGCCTGGGGTCTGGAATCGCAGCGACTACCGGCCGCTGGAGGGCTTCGTCTACGCGATCACCCCGTTCAACTTCACCGCCATCGCCGGGAACCTGCCCACCGCGCCCGCCCTGATGGGCAACACCGTGGTGTGGAAACCGTCGCCCACGCAGACTTTCGCCGCGTACCTGACCATGCAGCTGCTCGAGGCGGCCGGGCTGCCGCCGGGCGTGATCAACCTCGTCGCCGGTGACGGGCTGGCGGTCTCGGACGTGGTGCTGGCCGACCGGCGACTCGCCGGTATCCACTTCACCGGCTCCACGGCGACGTTCCAGCATCTGTGGCGCGAGGTCGGCACCCACATCGACCGCTACGACACCTATCCCCGGCTGGTCGGCGAAACCGGCGGCAAGGACTTCGTCGTCGCGCACCCGTCGGCGCGGCCCGACGTGCTGCGCACCGCGCTGATCCGGGGCGCGTTCGACTTCCAGGGGCAGAAATGCTCGGCGGCGTCCCGGGCCTATATCGCGCGTTCGGTGTGGCAGCGGATGGGCGACGAGTTCCTCGGCGCCACCGAGGCGCTGCGCTACGGCGACGTGACCGACCTGACCAACTTCGGTGGCGCGTTGATCGACGAGCGGGCCTTCGCCAAGAACGTCGCGGCGATCGAGCGGGCCAAGTGCACGCCCGGGGTCACGATCGCCGCCGGTGGCGAATACGACGACAGCGAAGGCTATTTCGTCCGTCCGACGGTGCTGCTGTCCGACGACCCGTCCGATGAGGCGTTCTCGACCGAGTACTTCGGGCCGCTGCTGGCCGTGCACGTCTACCCCGACGAGGACTACGAGCGGATCCTCGACGTGGTCGATACCAGCGCGCGCTACGCCCTGACCGGCGCGGTGATCGCCGACGAACGCGCGGCGGTGCTGGCGGCCGAACGCCGGCTGCGCCATACGGCGGGCAACTTCTACGTCAACGACAAGCCCACCGGCGCGGTGGTCGGCCAGCAGCCGTTCGGCGGCTCGCGGGCCTCGGGCACCAACGACAAGGCCGGCTCCGCGCTCAACCTGCTGCGCTGGACCTCGGCCCGGTCGATCAAGGAGACGTTCGTCCCGCCCACCGGGCACCGCTATCCGCACATGGAGGCATGAGTGATGGGTGTGTTCCAGCGCGTTGCCCGGCCCGCGATCCTGGCCGCGGCCAGGCGGGAGGGGTTGCGGCGCACCGCCGAGCGCCTGCCGGTGACCCGGGAGGTGGTGCACCGATTCGTGCCCGGGGAGGGCGTTGCGGACGTGATGGAATCCGTGTCCCGGCTGCGGGACTCGCGCCGGCTGGTGTCGATCGACTACCTCGGCGAGGATGTCGCCGACGCCGACGCGGCCGACGCCACGGTGGCCGCGTACCTGGGTCTGCTCGATGCGCTGGCCGCACGTGGTGAGGACCCGAACCCGGTTGCGCCGCTGGAGGTGTCGCTGAAGCTGTCGGCGCTGGGGCGGGCGCTGCCGCGCGACGGGGCGAAGATCGCGCTGGAGAACGCGCGCACCATCTGCGCGAAGGCGCAGAGCGCCGGGGTGTGGGTGACCGTGGACGCCGAGGATCACACCACCACGGACTCGACCCTGTCGATCGTGCGCGACCTGCGCGTCGACTACGACTGGGTGGGCACGGTGTTGCAGGCCTACCTGAAGCGCACGCCGGGCGACTGCGCCGAGTTCGCCGGGCCGGGCTCGCGGATCCGGTTGTGCAAGGGTGCCTACGACGAGCCGGCGTCGGTCGCCTTGCGCGAAGCCGACGCGATCACCGAGTCCTACCTGCGGTGCCTGCGCATCCTGATGGCCGGCGACGGATACCCGATGGTGGCCTCGCACGACCCGGCGATCATCGAGGCCGTGCCGGGGTTGGCCCGAGAGCACGGGCGCGGCGGGGATGAGTTCGAGTACCAGATGCTCTACGGCATCCGTGACCCCGAGCAGCGGCGGCTGGCTGACGCCGACAACCACGTCCGGGTGTATGTGCCGTTCGGCACCCAGTGGTACGGCTACTTCGTGCGCCGCCTCGCCGAGCGTCCCGCGAACCTGACGTTCTTCCTGCGCGCGCTGGCCGAGCGCGCACACTGACGTTCAGACTGCGCTCCGGGCGGGCGTCACTCGCAGAAGTTCGCCGTGGGCGCAGCCTGAACGAGACGTCGGCCTACTCCCGGGTGCGTTTGGAGAACCGGCCCTCGGTCACCTCGTCCCACTTCTGGTACACCTGGTCGACCTGTGGATTGCCCTGTGCCCTGATCCAGTCGCAGGTCGCCACATAGGTCGACGGGTTGGTCACGATGATGGTGTGCAGTTCGGGGCCCCGGTGCGCCAGTTCGTCGAGGTCCTCGGGAGGTGTCGACGGATCGGCGGCCCGCAGCGCGTCACGCGGATCGGGCAGCGCACCCCGCGGCGCGTCGTAGGCGGCCAGGTCATCCTCGTCTTCGGTGCCCTTCCGGCCGGTGTTCAGTAGCAGGTTGAGCAGGATCGCGGTGATGGCGCCCGCCGAGATTCCGGAGTGGAAGATCGTCTGGAACCAGTCGGGGAACTGGTGGTAGAGGTCCAGTGAGACGTTGACCGGAGTGTCGGCCAGCGTGCGGTTGGTGTAGTACAGCTTGGCTTCGGTCAGCATGGCCACGCCGGTCGAGATGGCCACCACCAGGATGTTGGTGTTGGTGAACTTGACCTTTCCCAGCGTGCGCACACCGCTGGCCGCGACCATGCCGAACAGGGCGACGCCGGCACCGCCGAGCACCGGCAGCGGAATGCCCTCGACCACCGCGGCCATCTTCGGCAGCAGCCCGAGCAGCACCAGGACGACGCCCGCGACAGTTGCGACGTGGCGGGTGCGCACCCCGGTGATCGCCACCAGGCCCACGTTCTGTGCGAACGCGGTGTAGGGGAACGTGTTGAACACACCGCCGATGACGGTGCCCAGCCCGTCGGCCCGCAGGCCGTCGGCAAGCTTTTGCGGGGTGATCTTCTCCTCGACGATCTCGCCGACCGCCACGATGTCGCCCGTCGTCTCGGTCATGATCACGATCGCGACGATCAGCAGCGCGATGATCGAGCTGATCTCGAACGTGGGCAGCCCGAACTGGAAAGGGGTCACGATGCCGACCCAGCCGTACTCGCCCATGTGGTCCCAGTTGGTCATGCCCAACGGGATCGCCACCACCGTGCCGATGATGAGCCCGAGCAGGATCGAGACCCGGCGCAGGCTCTCCGGCGCGAACCGCTCGATGGCGATGATCACGACCAGGGTGAAGAAACCCATGCCGATGGCCTTGGGGGAGCCGAACTCCGCGCCGTTACCGGTGCCGCCACCGAACCAGCCGGCCGCGACCCTCATCAGCGACACCCCGATGATCAGGATGATCGTGCCGGTGACCAGCGGCGGGAAGAACCGGATCAGCTTCCCGAACACCGGCGCGAGCAGGATCATGAACAACCCGCAGGAGATCACCGCGCCGTAGATCGCGGTGACGCCGTGGTTGGTGCCGATGGTGATCATCGGGCCGACGGCGGCGAACGTGACGCCCTGCATGAGCGGCAGCCGAACCCCGAACCGCCAGAATCCGACGGCCTGGATGATCGTCGCGATGCCGGCGACGAACAGGTCGGCCATGATCAGGTGGACGATGTCGGACTGCTCGAGTTGCCCGGCGCCGACCATCGCCCCGCCGACGATCAGCGGCACGGCCACCGCTCCCGCGTACATCGCGAGCACATGCTGGATGCCCAGCGGCAGCAACCGCCTCAGTGGCGGGATCTCGTCCACCGGTCGGGGTGCGGGCTTGCCCTCGGTCAGGATCTTGGTGACGGTGGCCATGAAGTTTTCCCAGCTCCAGCTTGTCTCCTGTGCCCGGGCCGGGACGGCAACCGGGTCGGTCGCCCAATCCTTGAAGTTCGGTGTTTCGGGAGTTTTGAGAGCCTGTGACCGCTGGGTTACGCGGGGTACGCGGCGACGGGCATGATCACGCTGCCCTTGCAGATGCCCTCGAGGATCTCGGTGCGCCAGGTGCCGAACATCGTTCCGTCCGGGGTGGGCGCATAGAAGACCAGCGAGCGGGCGGGCACGTATTCGGTCGGCACATCATCGCCGCGGAAGCACTCCCACTGCCAGTTGTAGTTGAACACCCACTGGGAGCCGTCCCAGGTGTAGCGGCTCGGCTGCGGGATGGTGGGGTTGCTGGGCGCGGGGCCGTCGGCGGCGGTGGCCACGCACGTGCCGGCACAGGAGGTGCTGAACGTGTACTGCGCGCGGAAGTCCGGTTCGGGCTGGCGGGCGGCGATGCTGGTGCCGATCTTGTTCGACGCGAACGTGATCACGGTGTAGCGGCCGCTCCAGTCCGGAAGTGCGGCCCGCGCGGCCGGTTCGGCGCCCACGCCGATGGCCGCGACGGCAGCCGCGGATAGGAGTGCGCTACACGCCCGTCGGGCAGACATGGTTCCCTCACAGTGGTTCTCAGCCTGGCAGTAGCAACCTAATTGGCCGGGGTGACGGCATGAGCCATCGACACGACACGGCGGGGCACGGTTGCGTCACGGGTTGGTATCGGCGCAGGCCCCCGCGGTTGCGACGCAGGCCCTCGTGGCGGCGGCCCGGCGTCACCTGCCGACGAGCAGCATCAGCGTCCACGCGGCGAGGGTCTGCGCATCGGTGACCATCCCGGCCCGCATCATCTGCTCCAGCTCGGCGCGGCCGAACCACGCGCTGCGCATGTCCTGCTCCTCGTGCTCGCGATCGTGCGGGCCCTCGGTGATACCCGTGGCGAGGAAGACGCGGCCGCGCTGGCTGCTCATCCCGGGAGCGACATCGAGCAGCCCGATCTCGGTCATCGACGCCGCACTCAGGCCGGTCTCCTCGCGCAGCTCGCGGGCGGCCAGCTCGGCCGGGTCGATGTCGGCCCGGCCCGGGGCGGTGCCCTGGGGGAATTCCCAGCGCCGTTGGCCCAGTGGGTAGCGGAACTGCTCGACGAGGTGGAAGCGCTGTCCCTCGGCGCTGACGTCACGCGGGATCACCAGCGCGTAGGTCGGCTTGTCGACGACCGCGTAGATCCCGGCGCTGCCGTCCGGCCTGCGGATGTCGTCTTCGCGAACGGTCAGCCAGTTGTTGCGGTAAACCTCGCGCGACCCGACGGTCCGGATGGAATCCACCGTCCCAGTATGCGGGGAGTAGCCTCAGATTTCGTGCTGCTGGACTCCCTGAACCCCGCGGTGGTGGCCGCCGGAGCCGATCTCGGCGACGCGGTGCGGATCGACGGTGTGGCGCTGAGTCGCAGCGATCTGGTCGGTGCGGCGACCTCGGTGGCCGAGCGGGTGGCCGGTGCTGCACAGGTCGCCGTCCTGGCCACCCCGACGGCGGCGACGGTGCTCGCCGTCACCGGCTGTCTGATCGCGGGGGTGCCGGTGGTGCCGGTGCCCGCGGACGTCGGCGAGGCCGAGCGCCGCCACATCCTGACCGACTCCGGCGCGCAGGCCTGGCTGGGGGAGAAGCCCGGGGACACCGGTGGCCTCGGGCACATTCCGGTGCGGCTGCACGCCCGGTCCTGGCATCGCTACGCCGAGCCGTCGCTGGACGCGACCGCGCTGATCATCTACACGTCGGGCACCACGGGTCCGCCCAAGGGGGTGGTCGTCAGCAGGCGGGCCATCGCCGCCGACATCGACATGCTCGCCGAGGCCTGGCAGTGGACCGCGGCCGACACCCTGGTGCACGGGTTGCCGATGTATCACGTGCACGGCCTGGTGCTCGGGTTGCTCGGCTCGCTCCGGGTCGGAAACCGGTTCGTGCACACCGGGAAGCCGACTCCCGCGGGCTATGCGCAGGCGGTTTCCGAGTTCGGTGGCTCGCTGCTGTTCGGGGTGCCCACGGTGTGGTCGCGGATCGTCGATGACGCCGATGCGGCGCGCGCGCTGGCCCCCGCGCGACTGCTGGTGTCGGGCAGCGCAGCGCTACCGGTGCCGGTGTTCGACGCCCTTGCCGCATTGACCGGGCACCGGCCGGTGGAACGGTACGGCGCGACCGAGACGCTGATCACGTTGAGCACGTTGGCCGGTGGCGAGCGCCGACCCGGCTCCGTCGGGCTGCCGCTGGCCGGGGTGAGGACCCGGCTGCGCACCGAGGACGGTCACGACGTCGATCACGACGGTGAGTCGATCGGCCAGTTGCACGTGCAGAGTCCGACGCTGTTCGACGGCTACCTGAACCGCGCCGACGCCACCGCGGCGGTGCTCTCCGACGACGGCTGGTACCACACCGGCGATGTCGCGGTGATCGGGCCGGACGGGATGCACCGCATCGTCGGTCGCGAATCGGTCGACCTGATCAAGACCGGCGGCTTCCGGGTGGGGGCGGGGGAGATCGAAACCGCGCTGCTGGGCCACCCGGGGGTGCGCGAGGCCGCGGTGATCGGCGCGCCGGACGCGGACCTGGGCCAGCGGATCGTCGGGTTCGTCGTCGGCGACGCCTCGCCCGAGGAGCTCATCGACCATGTGGCTCAACAGCTCTCGGTGCACAAACGGCCACGGGTGGTCCGGATCGTGGACAGCCTGCCCCGCAACGCGATGGGCAAGGTGCTCAAAAAGGAACTGGCTCAATGGGTTTGAGGTTCTCCGAGTTGTGCATCGATGCTGCCGACATCGAGGCGCTGGCGTCCTGGTGGTCACAGGTGCTGGGTTGGCCGCAGGAGGTGACCGAGGACGGCGACGTCGCTCTGCGGGCGCCCGCGGGAGCCGGTCCGGACTGGCTGTTCCTCGAGGTGCCCGACGGCAAGGTGGTCAAGAACCGCCTGCACGTCGACCTGACCCCCGACGATCAGGCCGTCGAGGTGGCGCGGGTGCTGGCGCTGGGCGCCCGGCACGTCGACATCGGACAGGGTGAGCAGACCTGGGTGGTGCTGGCCGACCCGGAGGGCAACGAGTTCTGCATCCTGGCGGCCGAGTAGTGCCCCCCGCCGGGTCGTTTCGGCGAGCTGGGGGCACCTTCCGCTCGCGAGCGCCCGTGTCTGCACGCAACACGCCGGTACATGCCGGCATTTCGCGCGCGCTCGGGGCGATCGGGATCGCGCTGTGTGCCCTGCTCGCCGCCTGTGGGCGGTCGGCACCCGACGTGATGCTGGTGCAGACCAGCATCGAGGTGCCGCCGGCTCCCGAACCGGCGCCGCCGCAGCAGCCGGACAACCCGATGACGATCGGGCCGGCGGCCGTCGACACCACCGGTGGCTGGTTGCCCGACGGCACGATGCTGTCACCGTTCGACTCCGCGAACCCCATTCTTTCGCAACTTGACCCGGCGCTGCTGCAGGCGGTTCGGTCGGCCGCCGGGCTGGCCGGATCTCAGGGTGTGGACATCAGGGTGACGTCGGGGTGGCGGTCGAAGGGATTCCAGCAGCGCCTGTTCGATGATGCGGTGGCCAACTATGGCAGCATCGCCAAGGCAGCCGAATTCGTCGCCACGCCGGAGGTGTCCAAGCACGTCACGGGTCAGGCCGTCGACATCGGACCGGCGCAGGCCGACAGCTGGCTGATCGCCAACGGGCGCCAGTTCGGGCTGTGTCAGATCTACGCCAACGAGATATGGCATTTCGAGCTCGCCGTCGACGAGTACGGCAACTGCCCGCCGCTGCGCCCCAACGCGGCGGGATAGCGCGCCCGGCGCCGACGAGCGCGCGCTCACGCACGCGACACGCCGCGCGCGGTCGCACAGACCCGCGCGCTCGCCGGGAGGAAGGTGCGCGCGCTCGCGCACGCGCACGCGGCGGCCTAGTTGGCGTGCAGGGCTTCGTTCAGTGTGATGCCGGTGCCGTCGCGCTTGACCACCTCGACCGCCCCGCTGACCGAGTTGCGGCGGAACAGCAGGTTGCTCGAGCCGGACAATTCGCGCGCCTTGACGGTCTGCCCGTCGCGGAGAGTGACCTTGGTGCCCGCGGTCACATACAGGCCGGCCTCGATCACACAGTCGTCCCCGAGCGAGATGCCGAGGCCCGCGTTGGCGCCGAGCAGGCAGCGCTTGCCGACCGAGATGACCTCCGTACCGCCGCCGGAGAGCGTGCCCATGATGGAGGCGCCGCCGCCGACGTCGGATCCGTCGTCGACCACCACCCCGGCCGAGATGCGGCCCTCGACCATCGAGCTGCCCAGCGTGCCGGCGTTGAAGTTGACGAACCCTTCGTGCATGACGGTGGTGCCGGCGGCGAGGTGTGCCCCGAGCCGGACCCGGTCGGCGTCGGCGATGCGAACGCCGGAGGGCAGCACGTAGTCCACCATCCGCGGGAACTTGTCCACGCCGTAGACGGTAACCGCTCCACGCCGGCGCAGTCGGGCGCGCACGGTCTCGAAGCCCTCGATCGCGCACGGACCGTGATTGGTCCAGACGACGTTGGTCAGCACGCCGAACAGCCCGTCGGCGTTGAGCCCATGCGGCGCCACCAGCCGGTGGGACAACAGGTGCAGGCGCAGGTAGGCGTCGTACGCGTCGACCGCCTTGTCCTGCAGCGAGGCGATCACGGTGCGCACCACGACGGTCTCGACGCCGCGGTCCTCGTCGCGGCCGACGAGCCCGGCCAGTTCGTCGGGCACCTCGGCCACCGACACCCGGACCGTGCCGGAGGGGCCGTCGCCGGTCAGCTCCGGTGCCGGGAACCAGGTGTCGAGGACCGTTCCGTCGGCGGTGATCGTGGCGACGCCGATGCCTGATGCAGAACTCACGGCGCTAAGACTAACGTCAGGTGCGTGGTGCTCGACTTGCACGGTGACCCGATCGCGTTGACCGCGGCGCTGGTGGACATCCCCAGCGAATCCCGGCACGAGACGCGGATCGCCGACGAGATCGAGGCGGCGCTGCGCGAGCAGGCCGTCGGCTTCGAGGTGATCCGCAACGGTGACGCGGTGCTGGCCCGAACCGACCTCGGCAAGCCGTCGCGGGTGTTGCTGGCCGGGCACACCGACACCGTGCCCGCCGCCGACAACCTGCCCAGCCGGCTGGTCGACGGCGTGCTGCACGGCTGTGGCACCTCGGACATGAAGTCCGGGGATGCGGTGTTCCTGCATCTGGCCGCCACGGTCGCCGACCCGGCTCACGACATCACGCTGGTGATGTACGACTGCGAGGAGATCGAGGCCACCGCCAACGGGCTGGGCCGCATCGAACGCGAGCTGCCCGACTGGCTGGCCGCCGACGTCGCGATCCTCGGTGAGCCGTCCGGCGGGTTCATCGAGGCGGGCTGCCAGGGCACGCTGCGGGTGGCGATCGGCGCCGCGGGTACACGAGCGCACTCCGCACGGTCCTGGTTGGGGGACAACGCGATTCACAAGCTCGGTGCGGTGCTGGCCCGACTCAACCAGTACCGGCCGCGCAGCGTCGACATCGATGGCTGCGTGTACCGCGAAGGGCTGTCGGCGGTTCGCATCGACGGGGGCATCGCGGGCAACGTGGTGCCCGACGCGGCGACGGTGACGGTGAACTTCCGCTTCGCACCCGACCGCAGCGTCGAGGCGGCCTACGCCCACGTGTGCGAGGTCTTCGACGGGCTCGACGTCGCCATCGAGCTCACCGACTCGGCTGCCGGGGCGCTGCCCGGCCTGACCAAACCCGCTGCGGCGGCGCTGGTCGGCGCGGCCGGCGGCCAGGTCCGCGCCAAGTACGGCTGGACCGACGTGGCCCGGTTCGCGGCACTGGGCATCCCCGCCGTCAACTACGGGCCGGGCGACCCGAACCTGGCGCACCGCGCCGACGAACACGTCGACGCCTGGCAGATCACCGCGGTGACCGACACGCTGAGGCGCTATTTAACCGGTTGACGGCGCCGCTAGCGTGGACATCATGCTGGGAGACGACATCACCGGGTAGATCCCGGTACGTGCGTCCTTGCCACTTCGCGGGCCGGCGCGGCCCGCCTCCTCGAGAGCGTTCTCGCATGTCTTCCACCAGTTCCTCGGTGGTCTGCAACCACCTGTCCTTCGCCTGGCCCGACGACACGCCGGTGATCACCGATCTGTCCGTCGCCCTCGGTCCCGGCCGCACCGGTCTGGTCGCGCCCAACGGTGCGGGCAAGAGCACGCTGCTGCGGTTGATCGCCGGCGACCTGCGGCCGACTGCCGGGACCGTGGCGGTGCGCGGCTCCGTCGGCTACCTGCCCCAGACGCTGCCGCTGATCGACGACCGGTCGGTCGCCGAGATGCTCGGCGTGGCAGCGGTGATCGACGCCCTGGACGCGCTGGCCGCCGGCGACGCCAGCGAGACGGTGTTCGCCGCGATCGGACAGGACTGGGACGTCGAGGAGCGCACCCGCGCGCAACTCGATCGTCTCGGTCTCGGCCATATCGATCTGAACCGGTCACTGCGGACGTTGTCCGGCGGCGAGGCGGTAACCCTGGGCCTGGCCGGTGCGCTGCTCGGCAACCCGGCGGTGTTGCTGCTCGACGAGCCGACGAACAACCTCGACACCGATGCGCGCCAGCGGTTCTCCGATGCGCTCGACGGCTTCGGCGGTTGCCTGCTGCTGGTCAGCCACGACCGGATGCTGCTGGACCGGATGGATCGCATCGCCGAGCTGCACCGCGGTGAGATCGCCTTGTTCGGTGGCTGTTTCACCGCCTACCGGGGAGCAGTCGACGACGCCCGGCGGGCCGCCGAAGGCGCCGTGCGCACCGCCGAACGGCAGCTGCGCCGAGAGAAGCGGCAGCGTCAGCAGGCCCGTGAGCGGTTGGCCCGGCGCAACGGCAACGCGGCACGCACAGTCAAGGACGCGGGTCTTCCGAAGATCCTCGCCGGCGCGATGAAGCGGCGTGCACAGGAGACCGCGGGCCGCGTGGACGACGTCCACGCCCGACGGATCGACGACGCGCAGGCCAGGCTGGACGACGCGGAGCGAAGGTTGTCAGGCGACGACACCCTGGTGCTCGACCTGCCCGGCACGGAGGTACCGGCGGGCCGAACCGTGCTCGCCGCCAACGGGTTGCGGCTCGTGCGCGGTGACCGCGACGTGCTGACCGGGGTCGATCTGGCGGTGCGTGGCCCGGAGCGAGTCGCGCTGACCGGTGTCAACGGCGCCGGCAAGACCACGTTGCTGCGCGTGCTGCTCGGTGCGCTCGCCCCCGACGAGGGCACGGTGTGGGTCGCCGGCGGGCGGGTCGCCTACCTGTCGCAACGTCTCGACCTGCTCGACGACGAACGCACCGTGGCGCAGAATCTCGCCTGGTTCGCTCCCGGGCTGTCGGCGACGAGGCGGCGGCACCTGTTGGCGCAGTTCTTGTTTCGCGGCGACGCCGTCGACCTCCCGGCGGCCGCGCTCTCCGGTGGGGAGCGGCTGCGCGCGACGCTGGCCTGCGTGCTGTTCGCCGAGCCGGCGCCACAGTTGCTGTTGCTCGACGAGCCGACCAACAGCCTCGACCTGGCCGGCGTCGGACAGCTGGAATCCGCCCTGGCCGCCTACCGGGGCGCGTTCATCCTGGTCAGCCACGACGAGGCGTTTCTCGACGGGGTCGGCGTGCACCGGGTGCTGCGCCTCGGTGGCGGCGTGCTCGTTGAGGGCTGATCGGGGCTAATCGGTAGCCGGCTGCGTCGGGGTGACCGGGGCGGCCTGCGGCAGGTCGATCGGTGCCTGTCCGGCGCCCGAGGTGGCCCCGGGAGCGGCACCGGCATCGTCGTCGGGCGCTGTGTCCCCGTCGGGCCGCTGCCGCTCCTCCGCCATCGTGGACCCCTCGGCCGGCTGCGCCACAGCGGCTTCGGATCCCGTGGCCTGCGCGGTGGTCTGGGCGATCTGCTGAACGCCCTGCATGACCTGCTGGGGAAGCTGTTGCAGCGGCTGACCCAGCGCGGACAGCGGCGCACCGAGCTGCTGACCCGTCTGGCCGAGCTGGCTCAACTGGCCGGCCAGCTGTCCGATCGTGTCGGAGCCTCCCGCTGCAGGTGACGCACCCGCTGCACCCACGGCTGCGGCCGAACCCGCCGAACCAGCCGAACCAGCCGGACCCGCCGGTGTCTCGCCCCGGGCGATCGCGTCGGCGGCCGACCGGATCGCCTCGGCCCCGCGCTGATCACCGCGCTCGTAGGCCAGCGCGGCCTGATGCAGCAACTCCGAGATCCTGGCCCCGCTGGCCTGCGTGGTCGTCATGGTGGAGGACCGGCTGCCCAGGGCGGCCTTCAACGCGGTGTCGACGGCGGAGGCGATGGTGCCGTGCGACGTCGTGACCGCCGCGGCACCGGGGGCCGCGGCCGACACCGAGCCCAGGCCGGCGGCCACGGTGCTGTGGATATCGGACAGGGAACGGACTCCGTCGGTGTTGACGGACAGCGGTTCGGTCATCGCTTGCCTCCGGGAACGTGCACGAACCGATTTTACGGTCGCGGTTCAGGGGGTCCGATCACCAGAATCCGACCCCCGCGCCGCCGCGGCATGCGCCAGCGCCGAGCGGCCGAATGCGGTGTCGGCGAGCCCGCCGCACCACCGGCCGATGTCGTCGGCGGCCCGGGGGTCGCCGAGCAGAGCGGCGTCGTGCAGCGCCCGCAGCGTCATCGCGGTCTGCCCGCTGCGCTCGGCCGTGCGTGCGGCCTCCCGCGCAGCGGCCACCGCGGCGTGCGAGTCTCGGCGGGCGGCCGCCGTCCACGCCCGTGCCAGCGCCAACTCGGGGGCGAACAGCATCGACTTCAGGCCGTGCCGGGACTCCGCGCGGGCCAGTGCCTTGCCCGCCTCGACCGGTTGACCCAGCCGGCCCAGCGCCTGTGCGAGCAGCATCCAGGCCAGCGGACCCCAGGAGTAGCCCGTCGGCGCCAGGGTCGCGGTGGCGTCGCGCAGCAACGGCACCGCGCCCGTCGCGTCGTCGGTGGCGATCAGCACCTCGGCGGTGAGCAACTCACCGATCGCGCGCCCCGGCTGCCGCCGCTGCGCGAAATCGGTGAGTTGCCTGGCCAACGTCAGCGCCCGCTCCGGCTCGCCGGTCAGCGCCAGCGTCGTGGTCTGCGCGAACCCGCTGGTGAACCGCAGCAGCCCGGGCTGGCCGGCCGACATGGCCCGTTCGGCGAGCGGATCGACCTCGGCGAACCGGCCTGCGCGGGCCGCGCACAACGCCGCCGTCGAGGCGGCCCAGCCGATCGCGGTGTCGTCGGCCTGGCCCGAGCCCAGCACCTCGCCGGCAAGCGTGGCGGCCAGCGACAGGTTCCCCGCGTTCATCGCGAACGTCGCCGACAGCGCATCCAGGGTGGTGCGCGCCGCGGGAGAGGACACCTTGTTCCTGATACTGCGCAGGAAGGCCGTCGCCCGCTCCGGCTCCGAGAGCATCCAGAACCGGTTGGCAGCCGTCGGCAGCGCCCACGCCATCAACTCGGCTTCGCTCAGCACCCCGGGGTCGATCTCGGCGAGAACCGCGTCGGCCTCCCGGCCGCGGCCCTGCCAGGCCAGCGCGTAGCCGACGGTGAGCCGTGCGTCGAGGTCGACGCCGCGCCCGAGAGCCGACTGCCCGAGGTGCTCGCTGAGCTCCAGATCACCGAGCCGCAACGCTTCCCGGGCCGCCGCGCACACCTCGGTCGCCGGCAGCGGCCGGTCGCTGTCGATCGCCAGCGCCGCCAGTCGCAGCCGCCCGACCACCTCGGGCGCGCCGTGGGTCGAGAGCTGTTCGACCACGGCGGTGCGCAGCCGTCTCAGGTCGGGCCCGCCCAGCGCGCCGCGCACCGCGTCGAGGAACAGCGGATGACCGGGCCGCAGGCCGTCCTGCCCGACTGCCACGGCCCCGGACTGCACCGCGTCGTCGACCGCGCCGGCGCTGGTCAGCGCCGCCGCATCCTCGAGGGTCAGCGGGTCGGCCACCGCCAGGTACTCCAGCACCCGCTGGGCGGTGGCGGGCAACGTGTCGACGTATTCCGCGATCTGGGCCATCAGCCGCCCGTCGTCGTGGCCGGGCGGGTGAAGGTCGATCCGGGTCACCAGGCCGTCGCGCCACAGCGCCGGGATCTCGGCGGGCGCCCGGGAGTCGTCGGCGGTGGTGAGCAGGATGTGCGCGGTGCCGCCGACCGCCAGCTGATAGACCAGTGCCGCCGACAGCGCGTCCAGCAGGTGTGCGTCGTCGATCACCAGCAGGCGGCCGTCGCCGAGGGTCTCCCGGGCCGCCTGCAGCACGGCGGCGGTCTTGCCGGTCTCGGGCACGTCGATGAGGTGCTCGAACGCGGCGAACGGGATCGCCGGGCGGGTCGCGGTCGCCCGCACCCGGTCGACGCGCGGGAAGTCCGGTCCGACCCGGTCGGCGGCCTGCCTGGCCAGCGTCGTCTTGCCGACACCGTCCGGACCGATCAGCACCGCCCCCGCGCGGTTCCGCACAGCACGCTCGAGCTGTTCGAGCGTGGGGTCCTGCGGTGCGGTGACCCAGCGAACCGGCACGTGTACAGGCACGGCCGGAGTGTATGGCTAGGTTTGTGCCTATGTCCCGAGAACCCGACCGTGAATGGGCTGTCTGCGTCTATTGCGCGTCGGGCCCCACGCATCCCGAGCTTCTGGAACTGGCCCGCAAACTGGGCAAGGCGATCGCCGACAGCGGTTGGACGCTGGTCTCCGGCGGCGGCAACGTCTCGGCGATGGGGGCGATAGCGACCGCGGCCCGCTCGCACGGCGGGCACACGGTCGGGGTCATCCCGAAGGCGCTGGTGCATCGCGAGGTCGCCGACACCGAGGCCGGCGAACTCGTCGTCACCGACACGATGCGGGAACGCAAACAGGTGATGGAGGACCGCGCCGACGCGTTCATCGCGTTGCCCGGCGGCATCGGCACGCTCGAGGAGTTTTTCGAAGCCTGGACCGCCGGTTATCTGGGTATGCACTCCAAGCCGGTCGTGATGCTCGATCCGCTGGGGCACTACGACGGCCTGTTGGCCTGGCTGCGCGGGTTGGTCGGGAGCGGCTATGTCGCCGAGGACGCACTGGGGCGACTCGTCGTCGTCGCCGACGTCGAAGCCGCCCTCGCCGCGTGCGCACCTGCCGACCGCGCCTGATCCGCCGCAACTAGGGTGTCAGACCGACCGGCGCGCGCCGACGTGGCGCTGGATGAGGGGAGAGCAGATATGAGCGAGAAATCCGGGGCCCGCAAGAGTGTCGGGTTGCTCGACATCGTCGGCCGGCTTCCGGGTCTGCTGATGGACGCTCCGACGATCGTTCGCGGGGTCGTCACCGGCTTCGGGGCGCGCCCGTCGGCGAAGACCTCGATCGGCAGGGTGTTCCAGGACCGGGCGGAACACTACGCCGACAACATCTTCCTGAAGTTCGGCGACCAGCGGCTGACCTACCGCGAGGCCAACGAGACGGTCAACCGATATGCCGCGGTGCTGGCCGCCCGCGGGGTCGGGCACGGGGACGTCGTGGGCCTCATGCTGCGCAACTCGCCGGAGTCGGTGCTGCTGATGCTGGCCGCGGTCAAGTGCGGCGCGATCGCCGGGATGATCAACTTCCACCAGCGCGGCGACGTGCTCAAGCACAGCCTCGGGCTGCTCGGCGCCCGGGTGGTGGTCGCCGAGGTCGACTTCGTCGAACCGATCGGCGAGAGCGGCGCGGACACCACCGGCCTGCTCACCGCCGACGAGGTCGTGCAACTGTCGGCCACCGCGCCGACCACGAATCCGGCCACCACGTCGGCGGTGCTGGCCAAGGACAAGGCGTTCTACATCTTCACGTCCGGCACCACCGGCATGCCCAAGGCCAGCGTGATGACGCACTACCGGTGGTTGCGCGCGCTGGCCGGATTCGGCGGCCTGGGGTTGCGGCTGAACAGCAGCGACACGCTGTACTGCTGCCTGCCGCTGTATCACAACAACGCGCTGACGGTGGCGCTGTCGTCGGTGCTGAACTCCGGCGCGACGCTGGCTCTGGGCAAGTCCTTCTCGGCCTCGCGGTTCTGGGACGACATCATCCGCTACGACGCGACCGCGTTCGTCTACATCGGCGAGATCTGCACCTATCTGCTCAACCAGCCGCCCAAGCCCACCGACCGCGCCCACCGGGTCCGGGTGATCTGCGGCAACGGGCTGCGCCCGGCGATCTGGGACGAGTTCACCGAGCGGTTCGGCATCAAGCGGGTCTGCGAGTTCTACGCCGCCAGCGAGGGCAACACCGCGTTCGTCAACGTGTTCAACATCGACAAGACGACCGGCATCTGCCCGAGCCCGATCGCGTTCGTCGAGTACGACGCGCACACCGGCGAACCCACCCGCGGGCCGGACGGCCGGGTGCACAAGGTCGAGACCGGCGAGCCGGGGCTGCTGCTGTCCAAGGTCAGCAGCCTGCAGCCGTTCGACGGCTACACCGACAAGTCGGCCACCGAGAAGAAGCTGGTCCGCGACGCCTTCAGGGAGGGCGACGTCTGGTTCAACACCGGCGACCTGATGCGTTCCCAGGGTTTCGGGCACGCCGCGTTCACCGACCGGCTGGGCGACACGTTCCGCTGGAAGGGCGAGAACGTGGCCACCACCGAGGTCGAGGCCGCGATCTCGACCGACCCGCAGATCGAGCACGCGACCGTCTACGGCGTCGAGGTGCCCGGCGCCGGCGGCCGGGCCGGCATGGCCGCCGTGCAGCTCAAGGACGGTCATGAGCTCGACGGCAAGGCCCTGGCCACCGCCGCCTACGACCGGCTGCCGGGCTACGCGGTGCCGCTGTTCGTGCGGGTGGTCGGCGAGCTCGCCCAGACCTCGACGTTCAAGAACCAGAAGGTGGACCTGCGCAAGCAGGGCTACGGCCACGCCTCCGGTGACGACGACGACTGCGAGGACGTCGAGATCACCGACCCGCTGTTCGTGTTGTCCGGTCCCGACGAGGGCTACGTCCCGTTCTACGACGGCTACCCCGACGAGGTCGTGGCGGGCACGAAGCCCCGGTAACCCCGCGATTTCGGTGTCGTTCGTCACCTCTCGCGTGACGAACTACACCGAAATCGCAGGGCCGTAGCCTGGTGAGGTGGAGTCGACGTTTCTGGGCCGCCGGGTGGCGGGTGATCGCGCGCTGATCATGGCGATCGTCAACCGGACGCCCGACTCGTTCTACGACCGGGGAGCCACGTTCACCGACGAGGCGGCCAAGGCGGCCGCACACCGCGTCATCGGTGACGGTGCCGACGTGGTCGATGTCGGCGGGGTCAAGGCGGGGCCTGGGCAGACGGTCGGCGTCGACGAGGAGATCGCGCGGGTGGTGCCGTTCATCGAGTGGCTCCGCAGCACCTTCCCCGACCAGCTGATCAGCGTCGACACCTGGCGCGCCGAGGTGGCCAAGCAGGCCTGCGCGGCGGGCGCGGACCTGATCAACGACACCTGGGCGGGTGTGGACCCGGATCTGCCCACCGTGGCCGCCGAGTTCGGCGCCGGGCTGGTGTGCTCGCACACCGGCGGCGCGGCGCCGCGGACCCGGCCGTTCCGGGTCAATTACGGGATCTCGGAGCGCGGTGTGGTCGACGACGTCATCGCCGAGGTGACCGCGGCCGCCGAACGCGCGGTGGCCCTCGGGGTGCGTCGAGATGCGATTTTGATCGATCCGACGCACGATTTCGGCAAGAACACTTACCACGGTCTTAGTTTGTTGCGCCATGTAAAAGACCTTGTAAACACTGGATGGCCGGTCCTGATGGCACTGAGCAACAAAGATTTCGTCGGGGAAACTCTGGGTGTGGGCCTGACCGAACGCCTCGAGGGCACCCTGGCAGCGACCGCGATCGCCGCCGCCGAGGGTGCGGCGATGTTTCGGGTGCATGAGGTGGGGCCCACCC
This sequence comes from Mycolicibacterium xanthum, assembly GCF_019710635.1. Classification (GTDB taxonomy): domain Bacteria; phylum Actinomycetota; class Actinomycetes; order Mycobacteriales; family Mycobacteriaceae; genus Mycobacterium; species Mycobacterium xanthum. The sequence continues at coordinate 121,532 of NZ_JAIFZS010000020.1, read as the reverse complement.
GTCGGGTACTGGAGATGGTTGCGTCAATCAAGGGCGCCCGTCAGCCGAAACACACGGTTAGGGGACTGGCATGACCGTTATGTCCGATCGCATCACGGGGCTGGCCACCGATGACATGGCCGAACATCGCTGGCTGACCGATCACAGCTGGAGCAGGCCCAGCTGGACGGTCGCCGAGCTGGAAGCCGCCAAGAAGGGCCGCACGGTGTCCGTGGTGCTCCCGGCCCTCAACGAGGAAGAGACCGTCGCCGGGGTGGTCGAGACCATCACCCCGCTGCTCGGCGGACTGGTCGACGAACTGATCGTGCTCGATTCGGGGTCCACCGACGACACCGAGATCCGTGCGGTGGCCGCCGGGGCGCGGGTGGTCAGTCGTGAGGTGGCGCTGCCCGAGCTCGAGCCGCAGCCGGGCAAGGGCGAGGTGTTGTGGCGCTCGTTGGCGGCCACGACGGGCGACCTCATCGCGTTCGTCGACTCCGATCTGCTCGATCCGGACCCGATGTTCGTTCCCAAGCTGCTGGGGCCGCTGCTGACCGCCGAAGGCGTGCACCTGGTCAAGGGCTTCTACCGGCGGCCGCTGCGGGTCAGCGGCAAGGAGGACGCCAAGGGCGGTGGCCGGGTCACCGAACTGGTGGCCCGCCCCCTGCTGGCGGCGCTGCGCCCGGAGTTGACCTGCCTGTACCAGCCGCTGGGCGGCGAGTACGCGGGAACCCGCGAACTGCTCACCGCGGTGCCGTTCGCACCCGGGTACGGGGTGGAGATCGGGTTGCTGATCGACGCCTATGACCGGCTCGGGCTCGACGCCATCGCCCAGGTCAACCTGGGCGTTCGCACGCACCGCAACCGGCCGCTGACCGAGCTGGCGTCGATGAGCCGCCAGGTCATCGCCACGCTGCTGTCCCGGTGCGGCATCGAGGACTCCGGCATCGGGCTGACACAGTTCTACGCCGACGGTGACGACTACACGGCGCGCACGTCGAAGGTGAGCCTCGACGACCGTCCGCCGATGATCACGCTGCGCCCGCGCTGACGTCCTGTCGGCCCGGTCGGGCAGGATGGCGGGGTGACCCTCGTTCTGCTCTATCTGGTGGTGCTGGTCCTCGTCGGTGTGGTGTTGTTCGCCGTCGGCAGCCTGCTGTTCGGGCGCGGTGAGGTGCTGCCGCCGCTGCCGCAGGCCACCACCGCCACCGTGCTGCCCGCCTCGGGCGTCACCGGCGCCGACGTCGACGCGGTGAAGTTCAGCCAGACCGTGCGCGGCTACAAGACCAGTGAGGTCGACTGGGTGCTCGACCGCCTCGGCCGCGAGCTCGATCTGTTGCGTGCCGAGCTCGCCGCGGTGCGCGCCACCGGGGACCTCGGCGAAACCGGTCGTCGCGAAGAAGCCGAGTGCCCCGGCCTCACCGGGGCGGCTCCGGAGGGCCCGTCGGACGGCGAGCGCGAAGACTCATGACCGGCGCGACCGCCGACCGTCGGATCCGCTGCGGATGGATCGACCAATCACGTTTGTCGCCAGGTGATTTCGTTCTCTATCGGGACTACCACGACATGGAGTGGGGCCGGCCCCTGCGGGATTCGGCGGCGCTGTTCGAGCGGGTCAGCCTGGAGGCCTTCCAGAGCGGCTTGTCCTGGCTCGTCATCCTGCGCAAGCGGGAGAATTTCCGCGCCGCGTTCGACGGGTTCGACGTCGAACGGGTGGCCCGGTACACCGAACGCGATGTCGAGCGCCTGCTCGCCGACGCCGGCATCGTGCGCAATCGTGCCAAGGTCGAGGCCACCATCGCCAACGCCCGCGTGGTCGCCGACCTGGCCGATCACGGTGTGGACTTCGGGGAGTTGCTGTGGTCGTTCGCGCCGGAGGACCGGCTGACCCGCGGGCGGCCGGCCGACCTCTCCCGGGTCGCCGCGGTGACCGACGAATCCACGGCGATGGCCAAGGATCTCAAGCGTCGCGGGTTCCGATTCGTCGGCCCGACAACGGCTTATGCGTTGATGCAGGCGACCGGCATGGTCGACGACCACGTCGCCGACTGTTTCGTCGAGCCGCCGCAGAGCTGATTCGTCCACCCTCGGGTTGTCCACCCTCGAGCCGAGGCGTCCCGGACCCGGTTCTGTTGTCCGGAGTTGTCGGCCAAGACATTTGCGATGATCGGCCGATGACCAATCCGTGGACGAAGGTGGCGGGGACCGCTGCGCTGGTGGCCGCCGTCCGTGCCCGGGAATCGGCCCGGCCCGACGGATTGTTCGACGATCCGTTTGCGCAGCGGCTGGCCGGACCGGCCGGACTGGAGATGCTGGAGCGGATGGTCGCCAGGGTGGGCCCGCAGTCGACGACGCAGATCGTGGTCCGCACCCGGTTCTGGGACGAGGCTCTGCTGCGTGCCGCACCCGTCTGCCGGCAGGTGGTGCTGTTGGCGGCGGGACTGGATGCCAGGGCATTCCGCCTGCCGTGGCCGGCGGCGGTGACGGTGTTCGAGGTGGATCAACCCGCCGTCATCGAGGCCAAGGCGGCGCTGTTGGCCGGTGAACCACCGCGCTGCACGCGGATCCCGGTCGGCACCGATCTGACCGCCGACTGGCCGACCGTGCTGGTCGACGCCGGCCTGAATCCGGCGGCGCCCACGGCATGGCTGGTCGAGGGACTGCTGCAGTACCTGACGGCGACCGGGGTCGGCACGTTGTTCGCCCGGCTCGACGCGCTGTCCGCACCGGGTTCGGTCCTGCTGTATGACGTCGTCGGGAGATCCCTGCTCGACGCTCCGGTCATGGCCGACCTGCGCCGGACGATGGATGAACAGGGCGCGCCGTGGCTGTTCGGCACCGACGATCCCGGTGCGTTGGCCGGCCGCCTCGGCTGGACCACCCGGGTGACCGATGTCGCCGAGCCGGGGTACGCGTGGGGGCGGTGGCACTCGCCGCCCGCTCCCGCCGGGGTGGCCGGGACGCCGCGCGGCTACTTCGTCGAAGCGGTCAAACCGAACGTGGAGCCCCTGCCGGACCTGCCATCCGAGCAGCTATAGCCGGGTCTTTGCACACGAGTACGCCCGGATAGGGAACAATGGAGGTCTGTACCAGTGCAGAGCTGGATGGTGTCGGTTGCCTCACAGCCGGGCAACCAGTTCGGATGAACAGACCGGGCCCAGACGGGCACGCCCATTGTGGAGGGAGCACTCGATGGCGGCGATGAAGCCCCGGACCGGAGACGGTCCACTGGAAGCAACCAAGGAGGGGCGCGGCATCGTGATGCGGGTACCACTGGAGGGCGGTGGCCGGCTCGTCGTCGAACTCACCCCGGAAGAGGCGGCCGCACTCGGTGACGAACTGCGGGGCGTCACCGCCTAGCGCGAGGCTTCGGTCCGGCCGCGAGCGCGCGGCCGGACCGCTATCCAGACACCTTCCGGTAGATCTCCAGCGTCTGCTCGGCGATGTGCGCCCAGGAGAACTCGTCGATGCAGCGCTGCCGGCCCGCGACACCATACGCACGGGCCCGCTGCGGGTCGGCGACCAGCGTATTGACGGCCTCCGCGAGGCCGCGCTCGAACTCCACGGCGTCGCTCGGGTCGTAGTGCACCAGCAGCCCGGTGCGTTGATCATCGACCACCTCGGGGATCCCGCCGACGTCGGAGGCCACCACCGCGGTCGAGCAGGCCATCGCCTCGAGGTTCACGATCCCCAACGGCTCATACACCGACGGGCACACGAAAGTGGTTGCTGCCGAAAGTATTTCGCGGATCTTGGGGGTGGGTAGCATTTCGCGAACCCAGAACACGCCCGAGCGCGCCGCCGAAAGTGCCTGAACCGCCGAGGCCACCTCCTCGGCGATCTCCGGGGTGTCCGGCGCGCCCGCGCACAGCACCAACTGGACCTCCGGGGCGAAGTGATGGGCCGCTGCCACCAGGTGGGCGACCCCCTTCTGACGGGTGATCCGGCCGACGAAGGCGACGATCGGCCGGCCGGCGTCGACGCCGAGTTCGGCGAGCACCGATTCGCCATCCTGCGCCGGAGCCGGATACCAGACATCGGTGTCGATACCGTTGCGCACGACGTGCACCCGGTCGGGGTCCAGCGTCGGATAGGCGCGCAGCACGTCGTGGCGCATCCCGGAGCTGACGGCGATCACCGCGTCGGCGGCCTCGACGGCCGTCTTCTCCACCCACGACGAGATGCGGTAGCCGCCGCCGAGTTGCTCTGCCTTCCACGGGCGCATGGGTTCCAGCGAATGCGCGGTGAGCACGTGCGGTACCCCGTAGAGCAGGGCGGAAAGGTGTCCGGCCATCCCGGCGTACCAGGTGTGCGAATGCACCACCGTGGCCGCCGCCGCGGCGTTGACCATGTTCAGATCGGCCGACAGGGTCGCCAGCGCAGCATTGGCACCGGTCAGCGCCGGATCGGGCTGGGCCACCGTCACGCCTGGCCGGGGGGTCCCCATGCAGTGGACGTCGACCTCGCAGAGGTGCCGCAACTGCGCGACGAGCTCCGTGACGTGGACGCCCGCACCGCCGTAGACCTCGGGTGGGTATTCCCGAGTCATCATCGCCACCCGCATGCACCAGACGGTATCCAAAATCTCGGTCGGTCGCGTCGCATCACCAATTGTCTTGACAGCCCGCCGCCTTGCTGTCAAAAGTGCGAATGGCTGGCCCTGGTTGCTGCTGGCCGATAGGTTTGAACCATGAGGGAAGCGCCACACGTGCTGGGCATCGTCCTGGCCGGCGGGGAGGGCAAACGGCTGTACCCGCTGACAGCCGACCGAGCCAAGCCCGCTGTGCCTTTCGGGGGCGCCTACCGCCTGATCGATTTCGTCCTGTCGAACCTCGTCAACGCCCGGTATCTGCGAATCTGTGTTCTCACCCAATACAAGTCGCATTCGCTGGATCGGCACATCTCGCAGAACTGGCGGCTATCGGGGCTTGCCGGCGAGTACATCACGCCGGTGCCGGCGCAGCAGCGCCTCGGCCCGCGGTGGTACACGGGTTCGGCGGATGCCATCTACCAGTCGATGAACCTGATCTACGACGAGGACCCGGACTACATCGTCATCTTCGGGGCCGACCACGTCTACCGGATGGACCCCGAGCAGATGGTCCAGGCCCACATCGAGAGCGGGGCCGGGGCGACGGTCGCCGGAATCAGGGTCCCGCGCGCCGAGGCGACCGCGTTCGGGTGCATCGATGCTGACGACTCCGGTCGGATCCGGTCGTTCATCGAGAAGCCGGCCGACCCCCCGGGTACTCCGGACGACCCCGAGCAGACCTTTGTGTCCATGGGCAACTACATCTTCACCACCAAGGTGCTGATCGACGCGATCCGCGCCGACGCCGACGACGACGATTCCGATCACGACATGGGTGGCGACATCATCCCGCGCCTGGTCGAGGACGGCATGGCGGCGGTGTACGACTTCAACAACAACGAGGTGCCCGGGGCCACCGAGCGTGACCACGGCTACTGGCGTGACGTGGGGACCCTCGACGCCTTCTACGACGCCCACATGGATCTGGTGTCCGTACACCCGATCTTCAACCTCTACAACAAGCGCTGGCCGATCCGTGGGGGCGCCGAGAACCTCGCACCCGCCAAGTTCGTCAACGGCGGCTCGGCGCAGGAGTCCGTCGTCGGGGCGGGCAGCATCATATCGGCTGCGTCGGTGCGCAATTCGGTGTTGTCGAGCAACGTGGTCGTCGACGACGGCGCGATCGTGGAGGGAAGCGTCGTCATGCCGGGGGCTCGGGTCGGCCGCGGCGCGGTGGTCCGGCACGCGATCCTGGACAAGAACGTGGTGGTGGGTCCGGGCGAGATGGTCGGTGTCGACCTCGAGAAGGACCGCGACCGGTTTTCGGTGAGCGCCGGCGGCGTGGTCGCGGTCGGCAAGGGCGTGTGGATCTAGGACACGGCGCGGTGAGCGCGCCCGGCGGCTATCGGGTCGGCTGACCCGCCCCGGCGCGGCGGCGCCTGCGGATCATCCTGACCGCCAGCCAGGCCAGCACGATCGCGGCCACCAGCACGAGCACCGGCACCAGGATCGCCAGGAAGACCAGCGTGACGCTGGCGATGTCCTCCACGGTGCTCAGCACCGGAGCGGCCGTTCCCGCGGTCGCGACGTTGGCCGCGGGCCGCACCGTGGACTTGGTCAGCGACACCACCAGCGCGACGATCACCCCGATCGCCACCGGAATCCACTGACCCGACTGAGCGAAGGCACCCGGATCGGTGACCGCCGCCGTCTGCGCCGCGGTGCCGGAACCGAACACGATGCCGCCGGCGGTCGGGCGGACGAACGTCTGAATGGTGTCGTTGATGCTGTCGAGCGCGGGAATCTTGTCGGCGACGACCTCCACCACCAGCAGCGCCGCGACGATCGCCATCACCCAGCCGTTCTCCAGCCAAGCCCAGCCCGGCGGCAGGGTCACCAGATCGGTGAACCGGGCCAGCAGACCGAGGGCGAGCAGCGGGATATAGGCGTTGAGCCCGGCCGCCGTCGCCAGGCCGAGGCCCGTGAGCAGTTCCATCCCACCAGTATGCGGCGTTTGCGCCGCCGGCCGACCCTCACCACACCCCGGGTATGACGCGGTAGCGCACCCGATGCATGTACTCGCGGTACCCGGGCAGACCGGCGAGCATCGCCTTCTCCTCGTCGAGGATGCGCACCGCCAGTACCGGCGGGAACGTCAGCGCCACCACCAGCAGGCCCCACAACGAGCCGAGGGCCGGCGGGATGCCGACGGTGAGCACCAGCGATGCGGCGTACATGGGGTGGCGCACCACCCCGTACATGCCGGTCGACACCAGTGGTTGGTCGTCTTCGACGGTGATGCTGGCCCCCGCGTAGTTGTTCTGCACCACCACCAGCTGAGCCACCACCAGGCCGGTCCCGACCAGCATGTCGCCGGCCAACACCAGCCACACCGGCACCGCCGACCAGCCGAACCGCCAGTCCAGCGCGCTGATCACCAGCACCGCCAGGGTGGACGCGGCGGCCGCGCAGATGACGACCCGCTGCGCGGGGCGGGTTTCGGCGGTGGGGCCGACATTGAGCCTGCGCTGCAGCGCAGCGGGGCTGCGCACCGCGAGATACCCCGAGGGCACCAGTGTGCACACCACGAACACCGCGATGAACAGCCAACCCTGCCGGTAGTGCAGGGTGCCGGCAGGCAGGAACAGCGCGGCACCGAGCACCAGCAGGCCGATCGTCGCCGATGCGGCCATCTGCAGCCCGATCTTCACCGCGACCTCCTCAGGCCGCGTCGCGGCGCCGGTACAGCCACCCGGCCAGCAGGGCCAACGTGACCGCCACCGCCACCATCACGGCCATCGACCCGACGGGGACGTCGGTGGGCGCCGTGGTGCGCCCGACCGGGGACAGGTCGATCAGCCAGCGCGGCAGCCGCAGCAGGGCGCCGAGGTAGAGCGCCGTGATGACGAAGGTGACGGCCAGCCAGGCGATCCAGGTCTGTCGCACCGCGACGGCCAGCGCTGCGATACCGGCCAGCACCGCCAGCGCAGGCAGGTACGCCAGGGCGGCCAGCGTCAGCCGCGGCACGGTCGGCGGCTGCCCGAGGGTGACCCCGGCGCCCAGCCCGTTGCCCAGCCCGGCGAAGAACATCAGCACCGCCGCCCCGAGGACCGCGGCCGCCACCGCGGACAGCAGCCACCGCCACCGCGACACCGCACCGGCCAGCACCGCCTCGCCGAGCCCGGACTCCTCGTCGGCGTACACCCGCAGCACCGCCGACGTGACGAATGCGCACGCCGCGGCCGCGAGGAACTGCGTCATCGTGGTGAAGATGCCGTCGTTGCCCTGCGCCGAGAGCAGCCGGGCGATCAGCTCGTTGTCCGCGGCGGCGTCGCGCAGCGACGTGGTCATCGATCCGAATGCCAGACCCGACAGGAACAGGCCGGCCGACCAGCCGATCATGGATCCGCGCTGGAGCACCAGGTGCAGGTGCAGCACCCCCCGCACGGGGTGCGCGCCGGGCCGCTCGCCGGTCGACGCGATCGTGCCGTCGTCGTACTGCCTGCGCACCTCGAGCAGCCCGGCCAGCGCGATCAACGCGAGGGTCAGCAGGATCAGCAGGGCCAGCGGCCACCAACGCAGATCGACGAACGATCGCATCTGCTGGGCCCACGCGATGGGGGAGAACCAGCTCAGGATGCTGCCCGAGTTGTCGACCACATCGCCCACACCGCGAACCAGCGCGGCCAGCCCGAGCGCGGCCATCGCCGCACCGGTGGCCGCCCGCGCAACCCGCCACAGCTGTGCGGTCACCGCCGCGACCGCGCCGAACACCCCGGCCACCGCGGTCACGCCGAGGCACATCGCCGCGGTGTCGCGCACCGCGAACCCGCTCGCCGCCATCGCGATCGTCATCGCGACGGCGAGCGTGGTGTTGGCGATCCCGACCACGGTCAGGGCCGCGGTGGTACGGGCGTACCGGCCGACCGGAGCGGCCAGCACCAGTTCGGCGGCGCCGCCCTCCTCTTCGGCGCGGGTGTGGCGAATCACCGTGAGAATGGCGAGGATCGACGCGGCGACGATCAGCGTCAGCATCAGCTCGTTGGCCATCATCGCGCCGAGGTCGGTTTCGTCGCCGCCGAACATTGGGCCGCCGAGCATGATGCCCGCCGGAGTCCTGAGAAGGTCGACGCGGGCCTGGCGCTGCGCCTCGCCCGGGTAGGCGAGCCTGATCGCGTTGGGCGCATACACCATCGTCAGGGTCAGCGCCGCGACCCAGATCGACAACCGCACCCGGTCTCGGCGCAGCGCCAGGCGTACCAGGTCGGCGGTCCCGGTGAACGGCGATCCCGACGGTGCGGCCGCATGCCGCCCGCCCCGGGACGGGATGGTGGCCGCGGTGGCGGTGGCGTTCACCGGCCGGCCCCCTCATACTCGCTGAGGAACATGTCCTCCAGCGACGCCGGAGCCACCGTCAGCTCGTCGATGCCCAGGGCGGTCAGGTCGGACATCGCGCGATCCAGATCGTCGCGGTAGACCGAGAAGTGCACCCGCCCGTCTTCGGCCCGCAGATCGTGGACGTAGGGAGTGTGCGCCAGGTGCCCGCCGTCGCCGCGCACCCGCGCCGACACGGTGGTCGCCATCAGGTGGCGCATCTGCCGAAGCGTCCCGGATCGCACCGATCGGCCCGACCGGATGATCGTCACGCTGTCGCAGAGCTTTTCCACCTCGGCGAGGATGTGGCTGGACAGCAGCACGGCCGCACCCTGGCCGGCGACTTCGCGGACGCATTGCTGGAACCGCCTTTCCATCAACGGATCCAGGCCCGACGTCGGTTCGTCGAGGACGAACAGTTCGCTTCGGGTGCTGAACGCCGCGACGATGGCCACCTTCTGCCGGTTGCCCTTGGAGTAGGTGCGGGCTTTCTTGTACGGGTCGAGTTCGAAGCGCTCGATCAGCTCGTCGCGGCGTGCGGTGTCGAGGGCCTCGTCGCCGCGCAGCCGCGCCAGGAAGTCCATCGCCTGCATGCCGGTCAGGTTGGGCCAGAGCGTGACGTCGCCCGGCACGTAGGCGATCCGGCGGTGCAGGCGCACCGCGTCGCGCCAGGGATCACCGCCGAGCAGGCGGACGGTGCCGCTGTCGGCGCGCAGCAGTCCGAGCAACACCCGGATAGCGGTCGACTTGCCCGCGCCGTTGGGGCCGAGGAAGCCGGCGACCTCGCCTGCGGCGACGGTGAGGTCGAGCCCGTCGAGCGCCCTGGTGTGGCCGAAGGACTTCGACAGCCCGCGGATCTCGACGGCGGTGCCGTTGTCAGTCATCGTCAACCCTCTCTGCGGATGTGAAGGGAACTCCCTGCCTGCGCTTCTCGAGGAACGCGTCGTACATCGTCGAGTCGGCCATCAGGCCGTTGGTGTAGAGCTCCAGGGCGGGCAGCACCATCTCCTCGCCGTAGTCGTGCAGGACCGCGCGCAGGTTCGTCGGGTCGTCGTGCATCTGCAGGTACAGCAGGAAACCGCCGCCGCCCGCCATCGCCAGGAACCGGGCCCGGGCCCGTGGGTCGATGCTCGGTTTGATGGTGCCGGCCCGCACGCCGGCCTCGATGTACTGCTGGGTGTTGTCGATCATGGTGCGCCACAGCGTCTTCGCCAGCTCCCCACCGGTCTGCAGGCTGCGCACCAGGTAGGCCATCATCGGCGCGTAGTCCTCGATCTCGGCCATCTGCGCGAACCAGGTCGCGGTGTCCGAAGTCTGGATCGCCTCGGTCTTGGAGGCCAGGATGGTGGCGGCGATGTGTTCGTCGCACGCCTTGCGCAGGCCCTCCTTGGAGCCGAAATGGTGGATGACGAGTCCCGGGCTGACACCCGCCGCGGTCGCGATCGCGCGCACGCCCACCGCAAACCCGTCCCGGCCGAACAGGTCGATGGCCGCATCCCGGATCCGCGCCGCGGCGGTCAGATCCTGTGCTGAACGCATGTTCAATACACTAAACGGTGGTTTAGTCAGCGGTCAAGCACGTCCCGCGGAGATGGAGCCGGACAGCTAGTCGCGTGCGGCGGCGAGCAACCCGTCGCCGAGCGGGATCAGCACCGGGGTCAGTCGCTCGTCCTCGGCGATCAACCGCGCCGCCTCGCGTACCGCGCTCACCTCGGTGTCGTTGGCCGACGCGTCACCGGCCCGGCCGCCGAGTGCGGCCCGGTGCACGATGATGGCGCCGCCCGGGCGGAGCAGGCGCACCCCCTCGACGACGAACTGCGGCTGGTCGGCCGGGTCGGCGTCGATGAACACCAGGTCGTAGGACTCGTCGGCCAGTCGGGTGAGCACCTCCTGGGCGCGGCCGCTGATCAGCCGGGTGCGGCCCGGGCCCACGCCGGCCTCGGTGAACGCCTGCTTGGCGATGCGCTGGTGCTCGGGCTCCACGTCGATCGTCGTCAGCACGCCGTCCTCGCGCATACCCGAAAGCAGCCACAACCCGCTGACCCCGGCTCCGGTGCCCACCTCGACGACCGCGCGGGCGTTGGTCAGCTTGGCCAGAACGCACAGCAGCGCCCCGACCGCGGGCGTCACCGCGCCTGCGCCGATGTCGACCGCGCGCTCCCTGGCCGCGGCCACGATCGCGTCCTCGGAGATGGAATGTTCGGCGTGGGCGACGATCGCCTCGGCCTGACTCGCCCGCGGTGCCGGTTCGCGGGAGCCGGTCTCCGGCTCGTCGGTGCTGGCCATGCCCGCAGCGTAGAGCGAACCGGTCACCCCCGGGGTGCGACACGCCCGGCCCGAGCAGCGAGAATGGGGTCTTCGGGGCGAAGTTTCCGCTGGTGGGAAAAGGGGTAGAAATCTTTCTCAGGAAATGTTCAGTTTGCTCATATGCCCACCACACCACCACGGGAGACGGTGTTCGCATGACAGATGGCGCATCTGGCGATGGTCGGCGCTTCGGGAACACACCGGCACCTCGGCGTGTTGTCGATATCGAGCGGCCGGCCGATGAGCGCTGCCGTCACGACCTGGAGGATCCGACGACCACTGTGCCAGCCTCTCCCGTCTCTGCGCCTGTCTCGATGGCCCACCTCGAGCAGTACACCGATGCCGAATGGGTTGAGCCGGCCGATGAGCTGACCGGGACGGCCGTGTTCGACGCGACCGGCGACAAGACCACGATGCCCAGCTGGGACGAGCTGGTCCGTCAGCACGCCGACCGGGTCTACCGGCTCGCCTACCGCCTGTCCGGCAACCAGCACGACGCGGAGGACCTGACCCAGGAGACCTTCATCAGGGTGTTCCGCTCGGTGCAGAACTACCAGCCCGGCACCTTCGAGGGGTGGTTGCACCGCATCACCACCAACCTGTTCCTGGACATGGTCCGCCGCCGCGGCCGGATCCGCATGGAGGCGCTGCCCGAGGACTACGACCGGGTGCCCGCCGACGAGCCGAACCCCGAGCAGATCTACCACGACTCCCGGTTGGGGCCCGACCTGCAGGCCGCGCTCGACTCGCTGCCGCCGGAGTTCCGCGCCGCGGTCGTGCTGTGCGACATCGAGGGACTGTCCTACGAGGAGATCGGAGCCACGCTCGGCGTCAAACTCGGCACCGTGCGCAGCCGTATCCACCGTGGCCGGCAGGCGCTGCGTGATCACCTGGCACGGCACCCCGGCGGTGCGACCGGTCCGCGCGACATGGCCGCATCGGCCTGACCGTCTTGCGCCGGCGCACAGCCAGCCGCGCTACATTCGGAGAAGGCCACCGGTGTGACCTGACAGGGAGTCGAGAGGAGCTGGGCGATGTTCGAACCCGGGCACGCGTTCCGGCGCGCCTTCTCCTGGCTCCCATCGCAATTCGCCTCGCAGAGTGACGGCCCCGTCGGGCCTCGGCAGTTCGGGTCGACCGAGCACCTCTCCACCGAGGCGATCGCCGCGTTCGTCGACGGCGAGTTGCGCATGAGCGCCCACCTGCGGGCCGCCCATCATCTGTCGCTGTGCCAGGAGTGCGCGGTCGAGGTCGACGCCCAGCGTCAGGCCCGCGCGGCGTTGCGGGATTCCTGTCCGGTTGACATGCCGAGTTCTCTGCTTGGCCTGTTGTCGCAGATCCCGAACCGCGCGCCGGCCGATCCGCCAGATCCCGCCGCGACGGCGCAGTTAGCTGAAGAGGTCGAGCGCGTCCGCCGTAAGCGCCGGTAAGGTAGAGGTTTGAGCCGATCCTCCGGTGTGGGCCGGCGCTCGTCGGCGTCGCGCTGTGGGGTGTCGACGGGTTCGACGGGGTTCGACGGATGCCGAGTGATATCGAGAAGGGCGATGAACGGGTGACCAATCTGGACCAGTCCGGTCGGGAGCGGCTGGAGCCGCGCCCCGTGTCGCGTCCACCGGTTGATCCGGCGGCCCAGCGAACGTTCGGCAGGCCCTCCGGTGTGGACGGCTCCTTCCTGGGCGCCGACCAGCACCGCGACCAGGGCCGGTACGCGCCCAAGGACCTGGCGCCGGACCCGGTACTCGCCGAGGCGTTCGGTAGGCCCGCTGCGAGCGGTGACTCCCTGCAACGCCACCCCGCCGATGCCGGCGCGCTGGATCCGGACTCCGATGACGCGTTCGGTGACGCCGATGACCCATGGCGCAATCCGGGTGCGCCGGTCGGGCTGGGGACTCCGGCGCTCGCGCCGACGGCCGCCGCACCGTCGACCGCTCCGACCGGGAAGCTCGGCGTGCGCGACGTGCTCTTCGGCGGCAAGGTCTCCTACGTCGCGCTGGCGGTGCTGGCCATCGTCGCGCTGGTGATCGGGGTGGCCGGTGGCTGGGTCGGCCGTAAGACCGCCGAGGTCGTCGAGGCGTTCACCACGTCGAAGGTGACGCTGCAGACCAGCGACGTCCCCGCAGAGGACGGCGGGCAGTTCGCCAACGTCGCGTCCGCGGTGGCCGACTCGGTGGTGACCATCGAGGCCACCAGTGACACCGAGGGTTCGCAAGGGTCTGGCGTCGTCGTCGACGGCCGCGGCTACATCGTCACCAACAACCACGTGATCTCCGAGGCCGCCACCAACCCGAGCAAGTTCAAGATCGCGGTGGTGTTCAACGACGGCACCGATGTTCCGGCGAACCTGGTCGGTCGCGACCCGAAGACCGATCTCGCGGTGCTCAAGGTCGACAACGTCGACAATCTCGTCGTCGCCCGGCTCGGCGATTCGGAGAAGCTCCAGGTCGGCGAGTACGTGATCGCCGCCGGCGCGCCGTTGGGGCTGCGCAGCACGGTCACCCACGGCATCATCAGCGCCCTGCACCGGCCGGTGCCGCTGTCCGGGGACGGCTCCGACACCGACACCGTCATCGACGGCGTGCAGACCGACGCGTCGATCAACCACGGCAACTCCGGCGGCCCGCTGATCAACATGAACGCCGAAGTCATCGGGATCAACACCGCAGGCAAGTCGCTTTCCGACAGCGCCAGCGGTCTGGGGTTCGCGATCCCGGTCAACGAGGTCAAGCGCGTCGTGGAGAAGCTGATCGAGCAGGGCAAGATCGCCCACCCGACGTTAGGGCTGACGGCACGCTCGGTGAGCAACGATCTCGCCCAGGGCGCCCAGATCGCCAACGTGACGGCCGGCGGTCCCGCCGAGCGGGCCGGCATCCTGGAGAACGATGTCGTCATCAAGGTGGGCGACCGTACCGTCGCCGACGCCGACGAGTTCGTCGTCGCCGTGCGCCAGCTCGAGATCGGTCAGCCGGCCCCCATCGAGGTTGTCCGCGACGGCCGCACGGTCACCCTCACGGTGACCCCTGGTGCCGACAACAGCACGTAGCGATGTTCTCCAACGTCGGCTGGGGCGAGATGCTCGTCCTCGTGATCGCGGGTCTGGTCATCCTCGGGCCGGAGCGGCTGCCCGGTGCCATCCGGTGGACGGCGGGTGCGCTGCGGCAGGCCCGTGACTACGTCACCGGCGCGACGGCACAGCTGCGTGAGGATCTCGGCCCCGACTTCGACGACCTCCGCGAACCGCTCTCGGAGCTGCAGAAGCTGCGCGGCATGACCCCGCGCGCCGCGCTGACCAAGCATCTGCTCGACGGAGACGACTCCATCTTCACCGGCAGGTTCGATGCGGCGGACAAGCCGGTGTCGCCGGACGCGCCAAAGCCCGTCACGGCCGCGGATGCATCGAAGCCGGTGGCGCCAGCGCCGCCGGCGGAACCCGGCGCCACGAAGTTCGATACCGACGCCACCTGACCTTTCGCCGAAATCGCATTCCAGCAGCGAAAGACCGAGTGCGGGCCCGCCGGAATGCCATTTCGGCGGACAACGTCAGCGGCCGGCGGGGTCCAGCCCGAGCGACATGCCTGCCAGCCCACGCTTGCGGCTCGACAGCGCATCGGCGACCTTCTGCAGTTCCTTGCCGGCCGGCGAGTCCGGCGCGCTGAGCACCACCGGAGTTCCGGTGTCGCCCGCACCGACCAGCCCCGGATCGAGCGGAACCTGACCCAGCAGCGGCACCTCCGCGCCGACGGAGCGCGACAGGCTCTCGGCGACCTGGCGGCCACCGCCCTCGCCGAACATCTTGATCAGCGGCCCGTCGACCATGTTCTCCACCACGCCGGCGATGCGCTGGCGGGTCTGCAGCGCGATCGCCCCGGCCCGCTCGGCAACCTCGGCGGCCGCCAGCTGCGGGGTCGTCACCACCAGGATCTCCGCGCCCGGGATCAGCTGCGACACCGAGATCGCGATGTCCCCGGTGCCGGGCGGCAGGTCGAGCAGCAGCACGTCCAGATCACCCCAGTACACGTCGGCCAGGAACTGCTGCAACGCCCGGTGCAGCATCGGTCCGCGCCACACCACCGGGGTGTTGCCCTGGGTGAACATCGCGATCGAGATGACCCGGACGTCGTGGGCGATGGGCGGCAGGATCATCGAGTCGACCTGGGTGGGGCGATCGGTCGTGCCCATCATCCGGGGAACCGAGTGCCCGTAGATGTCGGCGTCGAGCAGCCCGACGGACAGTCCGCGCGCGGCCATCGCGGCGGCCAGGTTCACCGTGACGCTGGACTTGCCGACCCCGCCCTTGCCCGAGGCGACGGCGTACACCCGGGTCAGCGATCCGGGCTGGGCGAACGGGATGACCGGTTCGCGGGAATCGCCACGCAGCTGTTTGCGCAGTTCGGCGCGCTGCTCGTCGTCCATCACGTCGAGGCTCACCCGCACCGCGCCGGTGCCGGGCACGTCGCTGACGACCCGGCTCACCCGTTCGGAGATCTCGGTCTTCTTCGGGCAGGCGGCGGTGGTGAGGTAGACCTCGACGTGCACGGAGCCGTCGTGCCCTACGGTGACGTTCTTGACCATGCCGAGCTCGGTGATCGGACGCCGCAACTCGGGGTCGATCACCTTGGCCAACGCGGCGCGGACGGCCGATTCCAGGTCAGTCGCAGTGGGAGACATCGTCTGCGAGTCTATGCCGCCGACCGACCCAGGCCCGAATGCGGGCCGGTGACCTCAGCCGACCGGGCCCGGCGCAGGCCCGGGAGCGGGTGGCAGCCCGATGACCGGCGGTGCCACCGGGTCGGCAAGGAACGCCGGCCCGGGCGGCGGCGCAGCGGGAAGTAACGGCCCGGGCGGCGGCGCAGCGGGCAGTAGCGGCCCGGCCGCCGGGGCCGCGGGCAGACCCGGGAGGACCGGCCCCGGTGCCACGGCGGGCGGAGCGGCCGGCGGGAGATTGTCCTTGATGCAGAACACCGCGCAGTCGGGCCGCTGCTGTGGTGGCGGCTGCATCCACGGCGGCAGCCACGCCGGCGGCGGGGCCGGCTCGGGCGCCGCCAGAGGGGCGGGCGCGGGGCCGGGCAGCGGGCCCAGCGACTGGCCCGGCGCGAAGCCGGGGACGTTCGTGTTGAGCAGGCCGGCGACGTCGGTGCGCCCCATGGCCGGCAGCAGCGACAACGGATCATTGGCGGGCAGGCCGGTCGCGTTCAGCGGTAGACCCGGCCCGATTCCGCCGGGCTGGTTGAGGTGGGCGTTCGCGGCGGTGCCGCCGCCGCTGGCGAGCACCGGGACCGGCCCGGTGATCGGCGGCAGGTCGACGGGGACCACCCCGGTGGCGTAGGAGGCGGCCCAGCTGAGCACGTTGCGCGCGTAGGCCACCGAGTTGTTGTAGCGCAGGATGGCGGCCATCACGTCGGGCTGGTTGCGCAGGTTCAGCCCGCCGCTGCACAGGTAACGGGCCGCGGCCAGCGATGCGTCGAACAGGTTCTGGACGTCGGCCTTGCCGTCGCCGTCGCCGTCGGAGGCGTAGCGCGACCAGGTGCCGGGCAGGAACTGCATCGGGCCCAGCGCCCTGGCGTAGACCACCCGGTCGGCGGTGCGACTCTGCACGATCACCTCGTTGCCGGGCAGCGTGCCGTCCAGGGCGGGGCCGTAGATCGGCCGGACCGCGGTGCCGCGTGCGTCGGTCGCGCCGCCGTTGGCGTGCATCGATTCGACGCGCCCGATACCGGCCAGCAGGTTCCAGCTCACCCCGCAGCCGGGATAGGCGGTGGCCATCATGCTCTCGGCGTTGCGGTAGGCAGCCAGCGCCATCGACGGAATCCGCAGCGTTCCCGGAGCGTTGACGACCGCCGCCGGGGGCGGCCCGGAGATCGGGGAGCCGACGATGTGCAGCGCGGGCGGCGTCTTGGCGACCGCGACCACCGCCACGCCGGACGGGCCGTCGACCTCGGGTTCGACGGCGGCCAGCGGCAGCACCGCGGCGTCCTGGCCCGCGGCAAGGGTCGACGGGGCCGAGGCGCCGACGGCGCCGGCCAGCAGCAGCGGCGTGAGGACAGCGGCGACGCCGACGACCGGCATGCGGACGACCTGTCCCGCTCGACTCCGCGCTGCTCGGAGGGCCGAGCGTCCTCCCTTGTGCACTCAACCGTCCTCGGTGTCGGATCGCCTGTGAACCAAGTCACCATACCCATTGGGGCACGAGTGTGTAACGGCAATCGCACAGCCGTGTCAGCCGGACTTCTTGGTGCGCTTCTCGGCGGCGTCCGATTTGCCCGGTTCGTCGGGTCCGGTGGGCGGGTGCAAGTCGGTGATCAGGTCGCGGATCTCCTCGAGTTCGCGGCGGAGATAGTCGCGGGTGGCGACCTCGCCGACGGCCAGGCGCAGCGCCGCCAGCTCGCGCGCGAGGTATTCGGTGTCGGCCTTGGTCTGGGTGGCGCGTCGCCGGTCTTCCTCCAGCGCCACCCGGTCCCGGTTCTCCTGCCGGTTCTGGGCGAGCAGGATCAGCGGGGCGGCGTAGGCGGCCTGGGTGGAGAACGCGAGGTTCAACAGGATGAACGGGTAGGGATCCCATTGCCAGGCGAACGCGCCGAAGTTCAGCAGGATCCACAGGATCACGACGATGGTCTGGATCGCGAGGTAGCGGCCGGTGCCCAGGAAGCGCGCGATGCGTTCGCTGAACCGTCCGACGGCCTCGACGTCCAGCCGCGGGGCGATCGAGCGCGACACCCGTGGCGTGTCCAGCCGCTGACGGGCCGAGGACTCGCTCATGAGGCGCCTTCGGCAGTCACGATCACCGGTTCGGCCTCGCGTTCACGCCAGTCGTCGGGAAGCAGATGGTCGAGCACGTCATCGACCGACACAGCGCCGAGGAGGTGGTTTTCGTCGTCCACCACTGGTCCGCACACCAGGTTGTACGCCGCGAAGTAGCGGGTCAGTGCGCCCAGCGAATCCTCCGGCCGCAGACTCGGCAGGTCGCTGTCGAGGATCCCGCTGACCAGGGCGGCGGGCGGTTCACGCAACAGGCGCTGCAGATGCACGCAGCCCAGGTAGCGACCGGTGGGGGTTGCGGTCGGCGGGCGCACCACGAACACCAGCGTCGCCACCGCCGGAGTGAGATCCGGATCACGCACGCGCGCAAGGGCTTCCGCCACCGTGGTGTCCGGCGCTAGCACGATGGGCTCGGATGTCATCAGGCCGCCCGCGGTATTCGGCGAGTGGCTCAGCAGTCGCCGGACGTCCTCGGAATCCTCGGGATCCATCCGGCGCAGGAACTGTTCGGCATCCGCGGGCGTCATCGTTCCCAGCAGGTCGGCGGCGTCGTCGGGATCCATCGCCTCGAGCACGTCGGCCGCGCGCTCGGCCTTGAGCTGCTGCAGCACCGCGAGCTGTTCGTCCTCCGGCAGTTCCTGCAGCACGTCGGCGAGCCGCTCGTCGTCGAGTGCCTTGACCACCTCGTAGCGCCGTTTGGGGGGCAGCTCGCGGATCGCGTCGGCGACCTCGATGGGTCGCTGGCCCTGGAACTGCTCGAGCAGTTGGGCGACCCCCTGGTCGGGCATTGCCAGGCCCGACGGGGTGAGACCCTGCACGTGCTGCCAGTCGACGGTGTGGACGTTGCTGCGACGGCCCAGCCTGCGTTGCGGCCGCACCGCGACCTTGGTGACCATCCAGTCGCGGGTGCGGCTCTGTTCGATACCGAGATCGACGACGATCACGTCGATGCCGGCCAGTTGCGGCAGATCGGGGTCGTCGACGCGCACGCGGGTCTCGATCACCTGCCCGAGAACGAGGACCTCGCCGGGCCGCTGCGAGAAGCGGCGCAGTGACACGTTGCCGGTGGACAGCGTCACCGCTCCCGGCTCGATCGCGGTGACCCGCAGGATCGGGACGAAAATCCTTCTACGGGTGAGCAACTCGACGACCAGGCCGAGCACCCGGGGTTGTTGCCGCACGATCGTGATGCCGATGACGACGTCGCGCACACGACCGATCGACTCGCCGTCGGGGCCGAGCACCACCATTCCCGCGAGTCGGGCCGCGTAGACCCTGTTGACCGACGACATGGTTGTCAAGGGTAGAGAGTGTTGTTGTGGAAAACCGGTATCGACCCCGCCGCACGTGCCTGTCCGTGCCGGGCAGCAGCCCCAAGATGATCCAGAAGGCCAAGAGCCTGCCTGCCGACCAGGTATTCCTCGACCTGGAGGACGCCGTGGCCGCGGACGCGAAACCCGAGGCGCGGCTGCGGGTCGCCGGTGCGCTGACCGAGCCGGGGTGGGCCGGTCAGCTGCGCGGTGTGCGGGTCAACGACTGGACCACCCCCTGGACACACGCCGACGTCATCGAGGTGGTCGGCCGGGCCGGCGCGGTGCTGGACATCGTGGTGTTGCCCAAGGTCACCGACGTCTCGCACGTGCATGCCCTGGATCTGCTGCTGGGTCAACTGGAGGCAGCCCACGGGCTGCCGGTCGGCAGGATCGGGATCGAGGCGCAGATCGAGGACGCCAGCGGCCTGACCAATGTCGACGCGATCGCCGCGGCACCGCGGGTCCAGGCGCTGGTGCTCGGTCCCGCCGACCTGATGGCGAGCCTGAACATGCGCACCCTGGAGGTCGGTGAACAACCGCTGGGTTACCACGAGGGCGACGCGTATCACCATGTGCTGATGCGCATCCTGGTCGCCGCCCGGGCCAACGGCATCGCCGCGATCGACGGGCCGTACCTGAAGGTGCGCGACGTGGACGCCTTCCGCCGGGTTGCCGGGCGTTCGGCCGCACTCGGGTACGACGGCAAATGGGTACTGCACCCGGATCAGATCGCGGCGGGAAACGAGATCTTCAGCCCGCGCCAGGAGTCCTACGATCACGCCGAGCTGATCCTGGAGGCCTACGAGTGGCACACCTCGCGGGCGGGCGGGGCCAGGGGGGCGGTGATGCTCGGTGACGAGATGATCGACGAGGCCAGCCGCAAGATGGCGCTCGTGATCGCGGGCAAGGGCCGCGCGGCGGGCATGCAGCGCACCGGTGAGCGATTCCATCCGCCGGTCTGACCGGTGCGACGGGGTGCTGCCCGCCGGTCATGGCGTGCTATCGCTCGTCAGAAGCTGATGGCGTTGAACATCCACACCAGGTTGATCAGCAGG
Organism: Mycolicibacterium xanthum; assembly: GCF_019710635.1. Taxonomy (GTDB): domain Bacteria; phylum Actinomycetota; class Actinomycetes; order Mycobacteriales; family Mycobacteriaceae; genus Mycobacterium; species Mycobacterium xanthum. Next base: position 101,220 of record NZ_JAIFZS010000020.1, on the reverse strand, counting down.
CTCACCCCACCGACGACGATGCCCGCCACCGCCAGACCGTGGCCACCCTGGCGGGTCTGCTTGATCTGGTTGAGCGCGATGATGCCGAGCACGATCCCGACGATCGACCCGAGCCCGCAGCACACGCCGACGATCGATGCCACCAGCGAGGCGATGGCCAGCTGGTTGGTCCCGGGCTGTGGCGGAGTGCCGTAGCCGTATTCGGTGCCGGGGTAGCCGCCCGCGGTGTACGGCGGTGGCGGGGGATAGGACGGTTCCCCGGGGCCGGGGTACGGCGGCGGCGCTCCCGCGTCGGGATAGGTCGGCGGGTACCCGGGGGGCGGCGGCGGGTAGCCCGGTGGGGGGAAGTCTCCCGAGGGGGGCACGTATCCCGCAGGCGGCGGGTAGTCCGATGCAGGCAAGTCTCCGGACGGGGGCGCGTACCCCGACGGCGGATAGGCCGGCGGGGGCTGGTATCCCGGCGGTGGTGGTGGCTGGCTGTAGGCCGGAATCGTCTCGTCCGACGACGGTGTTGGCGGTGTCGGCGACCCCTGGGAATCCTCGATCGGGGGCGGCTCGTATGCACCCGAGGAGGGCTCGGACCCACCGGCGGTGGAATCGGAAGACTCGATTCGGCCTGCGTCGTCGTCCGGATTTGTCATGCTGATCAACCTAGCCTAAGTGCAGGAAACCCGAGGTGGGCGCGAGCGGGGCACCATTGGCGTGTCTGCGGCGTTGACCCTGTGGACGAGAACGAATACATGCAGACGCGCACGTGGTCGCCACGTCATCGAAGGAGTTCAGACCCATGACCAGCCCGTTCCAGCCCGGACAGAAACCCGGTGTGGCACCTGGCGCAGCAGCGTCGGGGCGCGGCCGTGCGGCAGGCCTGCCCACGCCGCCCAAGGGGTGGCCGATCGGCTCTTATCCCACCTATGCCGAGGCGCAACGCGCCGTCGACTATCTGTCGGATCAGCAGTTCCCGGTCCAGCAGGTGACGATCGTCGGTGTCGATCTGATGCAGGTCGAACGGGTCACCGGACGGTTGACCTGGCCCAAGGTCCTCGGTGGCGGGGTGCTGACCGGCGCCTGGCTGGGCCTGTTCATCGGCCTGATCCTGGGCTTCTTCGGCAATCCATGGAGCGCGTTGATCACCGGCCTGATCGCCGGTGTGTTCTTCGGCTTGATCACCTCGGCGGTCCCCTACGCGATGGCGCGCGGCACAAGAGATTTCAGCTCGACCATGCAGTTGGTGGCCGGGCGCTACGACGTGCTGTGCGACCCCCAGGGCGCCGAGCAGGGCCGGGATCTGCTGGCGCGCTTGACGATCTGATTTCCGGCGGCTGGGGGCACCTCCCGTCCGCGAGCGAGCGTGTCTGAACGCGCCACGCCGGTCGCAGTCGCGCTTACGCGCACCCTCACGGCCGGCGAACGCGCGCTGCTGCGCGGATGTGCGGATGTTGCGCAGGTCGTCGCCGGGCATCTACGGTGTGGCCTCGATGGGTGAGATCGTTCTGGACCGGGTGACCGGCGACCGGTGAGCGACGACGTTCTGGATCGGGTTCGGGCACATCTGCGCGAGCACTTCGCGGTGGAGCCCGACGAGGCCGCCATAACGTTCCTCGGCGCCGAGCGCATCGGCATCATGCGGTTCTTCGTATCGGAAGATGTTGCTGCGCAATATATTTCGGTGGGCTGTTCACGGCATCCGATAGTCGATCCGGCCGAGTTGCTCTCCGATCCGGTGCGCGGTCCGCGCGCCGAGGTCGTCGTCGCGCTGCGCGGCCCGCCGCCGAAGGGGCTGGCGCGGTCGATCGCGGTGGTCGCCGCGGCGCCCACGGTCGAGGGGTTGGTGCTGGAACCGGGTGCGCTGGTCGACCTCGAGACGCCGTTGTGGCAGGGGGCGCCGTTCACCGCGTTCCTGCTGGGCGACAGCGATATCGGCGACGTGGTGTTGCCCGAACCGATGTCGCCGGTGGTGCTGCTCTCGGCGGTGCCGATCACCGCGACGGAGGCGGCCTGGGTGCGGCTGAAGGGGGCGGACGCGATGCGCGAGGCGTGGCTGCAGGACGGGGTGGACACCACCGACCCACGGCGGCGGGCCGCCGATCCGGCGTGAGCGGCGGGCCGCCAATCCGGCGTGAGCGGCGGGCCGCCAGTCCGACCCACGGCGGCGGGCCGCCAATCCGGCGTGAGCGGCGGGCCGCCAATCCGGCGTGAGCCCTACAGCCAGTGGTTGCGCCGGAACGTGCGGTACAGCAGGAAGCACACGGCTGCCATCACGGTGAGCACCGCCGGGTAACCGAAGGTCCAGTGCAGTTCGGGCATGTTGTCGAAGTTCATGCCGTAGATGCCGGCCATCGCGGTGGGTACCGCCGCGATCGCCACCCAGGCGGAGATCTTGCGCATGTCCACGTTCTGCTGCATGGCGACCTTGCCGAGTGCGGCCTGCACGAGCGAGCTGAGCAGTTCGTCGAAGCTGGCGATCCGCTCGGAGGCCTTGATGGTGTGGTCGAGGACGTCGCGCAGGTATCGACGGATCTCGACGTTGATCAGGTCGTGGTGGTCGGTGCCGATGCGTTGCAGGTCGATGGTCAGCGGGCTCACCGCGCGACGGAGTTCGACGACCTCGCGTTTGAGCAGGTAGATGCACTCGATTTCGGTCTGGGCCAGCGGGGAGAAGATGTCCTCCTCCATCGCGTCGATGTCGGTCTCGATCAGGTCGGTGACGTCGAGGTAGGTGTCCACCACGTGGTCGGCGATCGCGTGCATCACCGAATAGGGACCGAGTTTGAGCGACGCGGGCGACTCCTCGAGGCGCCGCCGGACGCCGGCCAGGCCACCGTGGTCACCGTGGCGGACGGTGACAACGAAGTCGGCCCCGACGAAAAGCATGATCTCGCCGGTCTCGACGATCTGCCGGGCGTTGGCGATCGATTCGTGGTCGACGTACTTCACCGTCTTGAGCACCAGGAACAGCGTCTTGTCGTAGCGCTCGAGCTTGGGCCGCTGGTGGGCGTGCACGGCGTCCTCGACGGCGAGTTCGTGCAGGCCGAACACCTCGGCGACGGCCTGCATCTGGTGTTCGTCGGGCTCGTGCAGGCCGATCCAGACGAACGCGTCACGGCCCTCGGTCTCGATGTCGTGGACCTTCCTCAGCGCCGCGGAGTGCGTGTACTTGCCCGGCAACCGGTTGCCGTCGCAGTAGACGGCGCAGTCGACCATCGCCTGGGAGACCGGGACGTGGATCCGGCGGGCATCGTGTTCGTACTGGGTCTTGGAGCGTGCACCTTGACGCAGCAGCGATGGTGGCAGGGCGCGAAACGATGGCATGCACCGAACCTCCCTCCGGCACGAGATTCCGCATCGGCTTGCCCGTGACCGGGTTGCAGTGATCGTACGCGGCACAGGCCGATCAGACTGCTCACAGAGGGGGAACCTGTTCCGGTGAGGTCGTCCCGTCGGTTACCCTGACGCCCGTGACGGACAGTGTGGTTTCCTCTTCCCGCGAGCCCTCGGCGACGGCTCGCACACCCCAGGTCGTGATCGAGGACAGCGAGATCTTCGAGGCCCATGAGGGCGGCAAGCTCTCGGTCGAACTGAAAGCGCCGCTGGACACCCAGCGCGCGTTGTCGATCGCCTACACCCCCGGTGTGGCGCAGGTCAGCCGCGCGATCGCGTTCGATGCGACGTTGGCCAAGCGCTACACGTGGGCCAATCGGCTGGTCGCGGTGGTCAGTGACGGCAGCGCGGTACTCGGCCTCGGCGATATCGGCGCGGCCGCGTCGCTACCGGTGATGGAGGGCAAGAGCGCGCTCTTCAAATCCTTCGGCGGGCTGGACTCCATCCCGATCGTGCTCGACACCAACGACCCCGACGAGATCGTCGAGACGCTGATCCGGCTGCGCCCGACGTTCGGTGCGGTCAACCTCGAGGACATCTCAGCACCGCGATGCTTCGAGATCGAGCGCCGCGTCATCGAGGCGCTGGACTGCCCGGTCATGCACGACGACCAGCACGGCACCGCGATCGTCGTGCTCGCGGCGCTGCACGGCGCGTGCGCCGCGCTCAAGCGCGACATGCGCGCGCTGCGGGTGGCGATCTCCGGCGCCGGCTCCGCTGGCGTGGCGTGCGCGAACATGCTGTTGGCCGCGGGCGTCACCGACATCACCGTGCTGGACTCGAAGGGCATCGTGCACACCGGTCGCACCGACCTCAACCCGTTCAAGGCGGAGCTGGCCGTGCGCACCAACCCGAGTGGGCGTACCGGCGGGATCGCCGAGGCGGTCGACGGTGCCGACATGTTCCTCGGCCTGTCGGCGGGCGTGGTGCCCGAGGAGATCATCGCGACGATGGCGCCCGGCGGCATCGTGTTCGCGCTGTCGAACCCCGACCCGGAGATCCATCCCGACGCGGCCCGCAAATACGCCGCGGTGGTGGCCACCGGCCGCAGCGACTTCCCGAACCAGATCAACAACGTGTTGGCGTTCCCCGGGGTGTTCCGCGGCGCCCTGGACGCCGGCGCCCGTCGCATCACCGAGAAGATGAAGGTGGCCGCGGCGGAAGCGATCTTCGGCGTGGTGGGTGACGACCTTGCGGTCGACCACATCGTGCCCAGTGCGCTGGATTCGCGGGTGGGTCCAGCGGTGGCGGCCGCCGTGGCCGCGGCGTCCGAGGACCAGGTCGACTGATCCGTACGCCCGCTCGCAACGGTCTGCCGCTGCTGTTGGCCGTCCTGGCGGTGGTTGTGCTCGCGGCGGGGTGTGGGGGGCAGCCGCCACCGCCGTCGATCCCGATCGGTGCGGCAGACGACCCGCAGGACCAGTTGGTGGCACAGCTGTATGCGGCAGCGCTGCGCTTCTACGGCAATCCGGCACACGTGCAGACTGCCGAGAACCCGTTGGGGCAGCTAGATTCTGGGGAGATCCGGGTGGCGCCGGGCCTGACCGGACGGTTGCTGCACCGGCTCGACCCCGACTCGCCGGCTCGCTCGGACGTGCAGGTCTACCGATCCCTGCTCGCCGCGCTGCCCGAGGGCGTCGCCGCTGGCGACTACACCATCTCCGCCGACGACAAGCCGGCGTTGGCGGTGACCGAGCGTACCGCCGACGAGTGGGGTGACCGCGACATCTCGGCGGTGTTGCGCGCCTGCGCGGATGTATCGGTGGGCGCCGTCGCCGGTGCGCCGGGTCCCGCGTCGGTGGGGACCTGCACGCTTCCCGAGGCCAGGCAGTTCCCCGACGATGACGCGCTGTTCGACGCGCTGCGCGTCGGCCGGATCGACGCGGCGTGGACGACCACCGCGTCGCCCGACATGCCGGGCGAGGTGGTGGTGCTGTCGGACAAGACGGCGCTGGTGCGGGCCGAGAATCTGGTGCCGCTGTATCGCCGCAACGAGCTGAACGAGTCCCAGGTGCTCGCGCTCAACGAGATCGCCGGTGTGCTGGACACCGGCTCACTGGCCGATATGCGCCGCCAGGTCGCCGAGGGCGCCGACCCCGGCGTGGTGGCCGGGCAGTGGCTGGAGGCCCACCCGCTCGGTGTCGGCAACTGATCTGTCGGCAACTGATCTGTCGGCCACTGATCTTTCGGCGAGCGAGCGCGTCTGCGCGTCGACACGCCGGTTCGGGCGTCCTTTCGCGCGCGCTCGGCGCCGGTGAGCGCGCTCAGTTCTTCGTGGGCGACATCTTCGCGACGAACTTCGGGAACAAGCTCTGGTAGCCGGCACCGGCCGCGCGGATGACGATCTCGATCATCTTGGCGTCGTTGCCGACCAGGATGCGCGCCTTGTTCTTGCGGACGCCGTCGAGGATGATCTGCGCGGCCTTCTCCGGGGTGGTGCTGGCGAGCTTCTTGTCGAATGTCGCCGCGAGTTCTTCGGCGTCCAGTCCCTCGGCGGCGGTGCCGTTTCGGGCGATCGCCGTCTTCACCCCGCCAGGATGCACGCAGCTGACCCTGACCGGGTGGCCGGCCAACGCCATCTCCTGGCGCAGCGCCTCGGTGAACCCGCGGACCGCGAACTTCGCGGAGTTGTAGGCGGCCTGGCCGGGCACCGAGAACAGCCCGAACACGCTGGACACGTTGACGACGTGGCCGTCGCCGGAGGCGATCAGGTGGGGGAGAAACGCCTTGGTGCCGTTGACGACACCCCAGAAGTCGACATCCATGACGCGTTCGATGTCCTTGAACTGCGTGACCTCGATGTCGCCGGTGAACGCGATGCCGGCGTTGTTGTAGACCTGGTTGACCTTCCCGAAGTGGTCGGCCACCTCGTCGGCGTAGGCCAGGAACGTCTCCCGCTCGGTGACGTTGAGCCGGTCGGACTTCACCGGCACGCCGATCGCCTTCAGGCGTTCTTCGGTGACCGCCAGGCCCTCGGTATCGACGTCGCTGATCGCGACGCTGGCGCCGGAGCGGCCGAGTTCGATCGCGAGCGCCTGACCGATGCCCGAGCCGGCGCCGGTCACGACGGCCACCTTTCCGGCGAAGCCCTGCATATCCACTCCCTCGTGATGTTCTACGCGCGTCGAGTAGGTGTGAGGCTACCCGGTACCCGCGGTCCCGAGTACGACGGGTGCGCGTCGCCGGGACGGGGCTGAGTAATGACGGCGGGCCGGCCGGCGAAAATCAGGGCATGAAGATCCGCTACCCGGCCGTGGCCGTGGCCGTCGCCTTCGCGGCGATGTTGTCCGCCGCGCCGGCGCAGGCCGACCCGAGCACCGACGCCTTCCTGTCGGCGCTGGAGCATTACCGCATCGACGGGGTCGACCCGGCCACCGCGGTGCGGGTGGGAGAATCGGTGTGCCCGATGCTCGCCGAACCCGGGCAGGACGTCGCCGACGTCGCCGCCGACGTCGCCGAGACGCTGGGCCGTCCGCTCGGACCGGCGACCATGTTCACCGGCCTGGCCATCCAGATGTTCTGCCCGCGGGCCGTCACCGCGCTCACCGACGGCCGGCCGTTCTCGTTCTTCGGCTGACGAGGGTCCGACAGCGCGCGTTCGACGCCCGCGACGGCGCGGGAAATGCCGGCGTCTTCGGCGCGCCGACGTGCAGACCCGCGCGCTCGCGGAACGAAGCCGCCGCCGGGCTCGCGGAATGAAGCCGCCGCCGGGCTCGCGGAACGAAGCCGCCGCCGGGCTCAGCCGAATGCGGTGTCGATGAGCTCCTGCTGTTCGACGGCGTGCACCTTCGACGACCCCGACGACGGAGCCGACATCGCGCGCCGGGAGATGCGCCGGATCCCGGCCATCCGGTCCGGCATCAGCTCGGGCAGCGTCAGGCCCAGCGTGGGCCACGCCCCCTGGTTGGCCGGCTCCTCCTGCACCCAGAACTTCTCGGTGGCATTCGGGTAGCGGTCCAGGGTCTCGGCGAGCCGCCGCCTCGGCAGCGGCGCGAGCTGCTCGAGCCGCACGATCGCAACGTCGTCCCGCTTGTCCTTGGCCTTGCGCGCGGCCAGCTCGTAGTAGAGCTTGCCGCTGGTCAGCAGGATGCGTGTGACCTTCGACCGGTCGCCGTCGCCCTCGGCGTAGGTCGGCTCCTCGAGCACCGACCGGAACTTCATCTCGGTGAAGTCCTTCAGATCGGACACCGCGGCCTTGTTGCGCAGCATCGACTTCGGCGTGAACACGATCAGCGGCCGGTGGATCCCGTCGAGGCCGTGCCGGCGCAGCAGATGGAAGTAGTTCGCCGGCGTCGACGGCATCGCGATCGTCATCGATCCCTCGGCCCACAGCAGCAGGAACCGCTCGATGCGGCCCGAGGTGTGGTCGGGACCCTGGCCCTCGTGGCCGTGCGGCAGCAGCAGCACCACGTCGGAGAGCTGGCCCCACTTGGCCTCACCGGAGCTGATGAACTCGTCGATGATCGACTGCGCACCGTTGACGAAGTCGCCGAACTGCGCCTCCCACAGCACCAGCGCGTTCGGGTTGCCCACCGAGTACCCGTACTCGAAGCCCACCGCCGCGAACTCCGACAGCGCCGAGTCGTACACCATCAACTTGCCGCCGGTCGGGTTGCCGTCCGAGTCGACGGTCAGCAGGTCCAGCGGGGTGAACTCCTTGCCGGTCTTGCGGTCGATGATCACCGAGTGCCGCTGGGTGAACGTGCCGCGCCGGACGTCCTGGCCGGTCATCCGGATCGTCTTGCCCTCGGAAAGGAACGAGCCGAGCGCCAGCAGCTCGGCGAACGCCCAGTCCACCTTGCCCTCGTAGGCCATCTCCCGGCGCTTGTCCAGTACCGGCTTCACGCGCGGATGCACGTTGAACTCCGCGTCGTAGGCCAGGTGGGCGTCGCCGATGCGGTGCAGCAGCGACTTCTCCACCGCGGTGGCCGTCCCCCTCGGGACCATCTGGTCGGACTCCACCGATTCGCTCGGCGCCGCCGCGTGCTTCTCGAGCTCACGCACCTCGTTGAAGACCCGCTCCAGCTGCCCCTGGTAGTCGCGCAGCGCGTCCTCGGCTTCCTTCATCGAGATGTCGCCGCGGCCGATCAGCGCCTCGGTGTAGGTCTTGCGTACGCCGCGCTTGGTGTCGATGACGTCGTACATGTTCGGCTGTGTCATCGACGGGTCGTCGCCCTCGTTGTGGCCGCGCCTGCGGTAGCACAACATGTCGATGACGACGTCCTTCTTGAACTTCTGCCGGAAGTCGACGGCCAGCTTGGCTACCCACACGCAGGCCTCGGGGTCGTCGCCGTTGACGTGGAAGATCGGCGCGCCGATCATCTTCGCGACGTCGGTGCAGTACTCCGAGGAGCGCGAGTCGAACGGCGACGTGGTGAAGCCGATCTGGTTGTTGACGATGATGTGAATGGTGCCGCCGGTGCGGTACCCCCGCAGCAGCGCCAGGTTCAGCGTCTCGGCGACCACACCCTGCCCGGCGAACGCGGCGTCACCGTGCAGCATCATCGGCACGACCGTGAAGCCGTCCGGGCCGTTGCCCTTGTCGAGGATGTCCTGCTTGGCGCGGACCAGTCCCTCCAGCACCGGGTCGACGGCTTCGAGGTGGCTGGGGTTGGCCACCAGCGACACCTGGATGTCGTTGTCGCCGAACATCTGCAGATAGTTGCCGGTGGCGCCGAGGTGGTACTTGACGTCGCCGGAGCCGTGCGCCTGCGACGGGTTCAGGTTGCCCTCGAACTCGGTGAAGATCTGGCTGTACGGCTTGCCGACGATGTTGGCCAGCACGTTGAGCCGGCCGCGGTGCGGCATGCCGATGACGACCTCGTCGAGGCCGTGCTCGGCGCACTGGTCGATCGCGGCGTCCATCATCGGGATGACGGTCTCGGCGCCTTCCAGCGAGAAGCGCTTCTGCCCGACGTACTTGGTCTGCAGGAAGGTCTCGAACGCCTCGGCGGCGTTGAGCTTGCTCAGGATGTACTTCTGCTCTGCGACGGTCGGCTTCTCGTGCTTGACCTCGATGCGCTCCTCGAGCCACTTCTGCTGCTCGGGTTCCAGGATGTGGGTGTACTCCACGCCGACGTGCCGGCAGTAGGCGTCGCGCAGCAGCCCGAGCACGTCGCGCAGCTTCTTGTGGTCCTTGCCGGCGAATCCGTTGACCTTGAACTCGCGGTCCAGGTCCCACAGCGTCAGCCCGTGGGTGTTGACGTCGAGGTCCGGGTGGCTGCGGAAGCGGGTCTTGTCCAGCCGCAGCGGATCGATGTCGGCCATCAGGTGCCCGCGGTTGCGGTAGGCGGCGATCAGCTCGATGACCCGGGCGCTCTTGTCCTCGGTGGGATCGGGGTTGTCGATGCGCCAGCGCACCGGCTCGTACGGGATGCCCAGCTCGCGGAAGATCTCGTCGTAGAAGTCGTCGTCGAGCAACAGCTGGTGGATGGTGCGCAGGAAATCGCCGGACTCCGCGCCCTGGATGATGCGATGGTCGTAGGTCGACGTCAGCGTCATCAGCTTGCCGACGCCGACCTCGTTGATCCGCTCGTCGCTGGCACCCTGGAACTCGGCCGGGTACTCCATCGCGCCGGCCCCGACGATCGCGCCCTGGCCCTGCATCAGCCGCGGCACCGAGTGGACGGTGCCGATCGTGCCGGGGTTGGTCAGCGAGATCGTCACGCCGGCGAAGTCCTCGGCGGTCAGCTTGCCGTCGCGGGCGCGGCGCACGATGTCCTCGTAGGCCGCGATGAACTGGCCGAAACTCTGCGTCTCGCAATTCTTGATCGCGGCGACGACCAGTGCCCGCTTGCCGTCCTTGCCCGGCAGGTCGATCGCCAGGCCGAGATTCGTGTGGGCGGGGGTGATGGCGGTCGGCTTGCCGTCGATCTCGGCGAAGTGCCGGTTCATGTTGGGGAACTTCTTGACCGCCTGCACGATCGCGTAGCCCAGCAGGTGGGTGAACGAGATCTTGCCGCCCCGGGTGCGCTTGAGGTGGTTGTTGATGACGATCCGGTTGTCGATCATCGCCTTGGCCGGGATGGCGCGCACGCTGGTGGCGGTCGGCACCTCCAGCGAGGCGGACATGTTCTTCACGACGGCCGCCGCGGCGCCGCGCAGCACCTGGGTTTCGTCGTCGTCGGCGGGCGCGGGCGCGGCCGCCTTCGGCTTGGCCGGGGCGGCCTTGGGCTCGGCCTTGTCGGCAGCCTTGGGCTCGGCCTTGGCGGCGGGTTTCTCAGATTTCACCTGCGGGCCACCGTCCTGTGGCCCCGACTTGGGTTGGGCGACACCGTTGCTGCCGGCGGCCTCGGGGGCCGGCGCGGACGGAGCGCTCGCAGCGGGCGTGGATTTCCCGTTGCCACTCGGGGCGGCTTCGGTGGTGGGCTCGGGGGAGTAGTCGACGAGAAACTCGTGCCAGCTGGCGTCAACCGACGAGGGATCCTCGCGGAACTTGCGGTACATCTCCTCGACCAACCACTCGTTCTGACCGAATGGTGATGGTGAACTCACGGCCGTTCTTCGCCTCAATTCTTCGCTTCGGGCCAGTGCCCCCGGCAGCCGGCCGCCCCATTTCGAACCCGGTGTGCGGTCTTCCCGAGTTTCCGCCGTATAAAGGCTAGCGCTTCTACCATCGGGGGGACCACGCAACGTGGTGATGGTCGCCGCGTCATCGCCCAGCGGTGTGGTGGGTGGCGACGAGCGGGCGACGCGCTGCGGTCAAGGGCGCGGCGGGGGCAGCAGATGCAGCGTGGCGGGCCACCGGGGCGGCGGATTGCCGAACGCGCTGTGGGCGTTGGCGATGATCTTCTTGGCCATCAGCCGGTTTCCCACCCCGCCGACGGCCGCGCCGATACCGACCGGCAGCATCTTGCCGAACGCGATCGCGCCGCGCTTGAGTGTGTAGCGCTTGACGAAGTAACGGACCAGTCGGGTGTTCAGCTGGGACAGCGCGGGCAACGGCAGCGTCGCCGCGCCGTCGGACAGCCACGCACCGCTGGTCCGGCCGGGCCCCAGCAGGTCGGAGACGGCCCGCCTGCCGTCCTCGCCGACGAGCACCGCGAGCACCAGTGCGCGGCGCCGCTCGCGGTGCTCGGCGGGGATGCCGTGCACCTCGGCGACGGCCAGCACGTACACCGCGGTCGCCTCCAGGAACACCACCGTCTCGCCGGCGATCGCCGACATCGCCACCAGCGTGCCGACGCCCGGGAACGCGGCGGCCGATCCGACGGCGGCACCGCTGGCCATCACCGCGGCCATGTAACGGGCGTCGAGTTTCTTGACGATGTCGGCGGGGGCGGCACCCGGGTCGGCGTCGCGCAACTGCTGGACGTAGGCCTTGACCGCGGGCCCCTGCACCCGGGCGCCGCGCTCGACGATCTGGGACAGCACCTTGGCCGCGGCGCCGGGATCCTCATCGGCGACCGCCGGCGACTGGCTCTTGGCGCGTGACCGGGCACTCATGGTCGGCCCTCCTCGGGTGAGCCTGTCGGACCGTCTCTCGGCGCGATGTGTCCAGGCTAACGCCTGTCAAACGAATGGGGACGGGTGCGCGGTGCCCGCAGGTGATCGCCGTCACGGTCTGGTCCGGCGGGAAGAAACTATTGGGAAGCGACGCTAACCATATCCGTGGCATCATCCCCGGCAATGGACGTCAGGCAGCCGAGCAGGACCAAGATGATCGTGGTGCTGGGCCTGTTGGTGGCCCTGGGGCCGCTGACCATCGACATGTATCTGCCGGCGTTGCCCAAGATCGCCGACGAGCTGTCGCTGACCTCCTCGGTGGCGCAGCTGACCCTGACCGGAACGCTGGCGGGCCTGGCCCTCGGCCAACTCGTCATCGGACCGCTGTCCGACTCGCTGGGCCGCCGCAAACCGCTGATCGCCGGGATCCTGCTGCACATGGCCGCCTCGTTGCTGTGCTTGTTCGCGCCGAACATCCTCATGCTGGGCATCGCGCGTGGACTGCAGGGGGTGGGCGCCGCCGCGGCGATGGTGGTGGCGGTCGCCGTCGTCGGTGACCTGTTCGCCGGTTCCGCCGCCGCGACGGTGATGTCGCGGCTGATGCTGGTGCTGGGCGTGGCGCCGGTGGTGGCGCCCTCGCTGGGCGCGGCGGTGCTGCTGCGCGCGTCCTGGCACTGGGTGTTCGCCGCCCTGGTGGTCGTGGCCGGCGCGCTGCTGGTGATGGCCGTCGTGGCGTTGCCCGAGACCCTGCCGGTCGATCACCGGCGCCCGCTGAAGGTGCGCGGCATCATCTCGACCTACCTCGAGCTGCTTCGCGACCTGCGGTTCGTCACGCTGGTGGTGGTGGCCGCGCTGGGCATGTCGGGGCTGTTCGCCTACATCTCGGGCGCCTCGTTCGTGCTGCAGGGCCGCTACGGGCTGGGCCAGGGGGCGTTCGCGCTGGTGTTCGGCGCCGGTGCGATCGCGCTGATCGGAGCCACCCAGTTCAACGTCGTTCTGCTACGCAGGTTCTCGCCGCAGCAGATCATGGTGTGGGCGCTGTTCGCCGCGTCCGCCGCCGGCGCGGTGTTCGTCGCGCTGACGGTCGCCCACGTCGGCGGACTGGTCGGGTTCGTCGTGCCGGTGTGGGCGATCCTGGCCGCAATGGGCCTGGTGATCCCCAACGCGCCCGCCGTAGCCCTGACCCGTCATCCCGACGCTGCGGGCACCGCGGCGGCACTGCTCGGTGCGGCGCAGTTCGGGGTGGGGGCGGCCGTCGCCCCGCTGGTCGGGGTGCTCGGCAACGACGAGTTTGCGATGGCGACGGTCATGTCGGTCGGCGTCGTCGTCGCGCTCGGCGCGCTGCTGGTCACCGGTGTGCACAAGAACGCACCGGCGCCCGCCGTCGCTGGTGAGGCCGTCGCCGAAGCCGCCTGACCCGCCGGGGCCGGCCGGTGAACTTGTCCGGATACCCGTCGATACGTAGCGTCGGGAACCGACGTCATCGTGCGCTCTGCACACCGACCCTTAGCCGAAAACCACGCCGAATCCCTGTGCCCAATCCTGTTGAACACCAGACCGTGACCCCGCAGGCCGGGTCCGCCACCCCGCAGAACCCCTGGCATGCACTGTGGGCGCTGCTGGTCGGCTTCTTCATGATCGTGGTCGACGCAACTATCGTCGCCGTCGCCAATCCGGCGATCATGACCAAGCTGGGCGCGGACTACGACGCGGTGATCTGGGTGACCAGCGCCTACCTGCTGGCCTACGCCGTGCCGCTGCTGGTCTCCGGCAGGCTGGGGGACCGCTACGGCCCCAAGAACGTCTACCTGCTCGGGCTCACGGTCTTCACCGCGGCGTCGCTGTGGTGCGGCCTGTCGGGCACCATCGGCATGCTGGTGGCGGCCCGGGTGGTGCAGGGCGTGGGTGCCGCGCTTCTCACACCGCAGACGCTGTCGGTGATCACCCGGATCTTTCCGCCCCACCATCGCGGTGTCGCGATGAGCGTGTGGGGCGCCACCGCCGGGGTGGCCACCCTGTTCGGTCCGCTCGCCGGCGGGGTACTGGTCGATCACCTGGGCTGGCAGTGGATCTTCTTCGTCAACGTGCCCGTCGGCATCGCCGGCCTGGCCCTTGCGGTCTGGCTGGTGCCGGTGCTGCCCACCCAGACCCACCGGTTCGATCTGCCCGGCGTCGTGCTGTCGGGCGTCGGGATGTTCCTGATCGTCTTCGCGCTGCAGGAGGGGCAGTCCTACCACTGGGCACTGTGGATCTGGGCAACCATCGCGATCGGTCTGGTCATCATGGCGGCGTTCGTCTACTGGCAGTCGGTCAACACCGGTGAACCGCTGATCCCGTTGCAGATCTTCGGTGATCGTGACTTCTCGCTGTCCAACCTCGGCGTGGCGACCATCGGCTTCGTCGTCACGTCGATGATCCTGCCGCTGATGTTCTATGCGCAGGTGGTGTGCGGGCTGACGCCGACGCGGGCCGCGCTGCTGACCGCCCCGATGGCGGTCGCCACCGGGGTGCTGGCGCCGGTGGTGGGCCGGATCGTCGACCGTGCACACCCCAGGCCGGTGATCGGCTTCGGCTTCTCGGTGATGGCGATAGGCCTGACCTGGCTGTCGATCGAGATGGCCCCGACCACACCGATCTGGCGACTGGTCCTCCCGCTGACCGCGATGGGTGTCGGTATGGCCTTCATCTGGTCGCCGCTGGCCGCCACCGCCACCCGCAATCTGCCGCCACAGCTGGCCGGCGCCGGGTCCGGCGTGTACAACAGCACCCGCCAGGTCGGCTCGGTGCTGGGCAGCGCGGGCATGGCGGCGTTCATGTCGTCGCGGCTGTCGGCCGAGATACCCGGTGCCGACGCCGCCGCGCCGCGCTCGGAGGGTTCGGTCGTGCAGCTGCCGGAGTTCCTACACGCACCGTTCGCCGCGGCGATGTCGCAGTCGATGCTGTTGCCCGCGTTCGTGGCGCTGTTCGGGGTGATCGCCGCGCTGTTCCTGATCGGGTTCGGCGGGTCTCGGCGGATACCCGACCCGGCCGTCGCGCGGCCCGCCGCCCACGACGACGGATACCCCGGCCATGCCGACGAGGACGGCGGGTTCTTCGACGACGACGACTACGTCGAGTACATCGTGCACCGGGATGACGACGTCGCCGACCCGGCCACCGAACCCCTGGCCGGTCGTCCGGCGGCTCCGCCGGCGCCGCAGCCCGATCCCCAGGAGTGGCGCGACATCCTCGACCAACTGCTCGCCACGCCCGAACCGGTCGACCACCACAACGGTGTTCGCCCCGCCGACGCTCACGACGGTCACCCGTTCGTCGGCGAGGGCGGGTACCACCGTGGCGAGGATCCCGACACCTACGGCAGGCACTCGCGCGGATAACCGTTCGCTAGTCGAACAGCACGGCCGGGTTCAGATAGCCGGTGGGATCGAACGCGGACTTCACCACCCGCATCGCGGCGATGTCGGCCTGGCTGCGGGCCATCGACACGTAGTGGCGTTTGCGGCTCCCGACGCCGTGTTCGGAGCTGACGTTGCCGCCCATGCCCGCGATCAAGTCCATCATCGCCGTGTACAGCCCCTGCTCCGCGGCGCCGGTCAGCGCGCAGCGCACGATGTTGAGGTGCAGATTTCCCTCCCCGATGTGCCCGAACAGCACCGGCAGGGCCTCGGGTGCGTGCTCGGCCACCAGCTCGGTCGACGCGTCGGCGAACCCGGAGACCGCCGAAAGCGGCAGTGACACATCGAACTTCAGCGGTGGGCCGTACACGCCGAGGACCTCGGCGACGGCCTCGCGGACCTGCCAGAGCCGTTGTTGCGCGGTGGCGTCCACGCCGACGGCCGGCTCGCCGGCCAGCTCCGCGTCGGCCAGCGCGTCGGCGAGGCGTTCGGTGAGGTCGTCACCCGTCTGGTCTCCGGCCAGCTCGATGAGCAGCTGCCAGGCGCCGTCCACGGGTGCGGCGACGCCGACGTGCTCGGCGGTCAGGGCGCTGGCCCGGGCGTCGATCAGCTCGAGCGCGGCGATGCCCTCGATGTCGCGGAACACCCGGCCGGTGGCGACCAGCGCGTCGAGGTCGGCGAAACCGCAGATCGCGGTGACGCGGGTGCGGGGCGCCGGGTACAGGCGCAGGTCCAGCCCGGTGATCACGCCGAGAGTGCCCTCGGCGCCGACGAACAGTGCGGTGAGGTCGTAGCCGGTGTTGTCGCTGCGGACCTCGCTGTGCCGGTGCACCACCGACCCGTCGGGCAGCACGACGTCGAGTCCGATCACCTGCTCGCCCATGTTGCCGTAGCAGACCGTGCGCAGGCCCCCGGCGTTGGTGGAGGCCATGCCGCCGACGGTGGCCGAATCCCGGGCGGCCAGGTCGACACCGAACACCAGCCCGGCCGCGCCGGCGGCGCGCTGCACCTCGGCCAGCGTCACCCCGGCGCCGACGTGCACCCGGCGCTCGGCCACGTCCACGTCGCCGATGTCACGCAGCCGCTCGGTGGACAGCAGCACGTCGTCGTTCTCCGGGACGGTGCCCGCGACCAGGGAGGTGCGGCCGCCCTGCACGGTGACGCGCACGCCGGCCGCCCGGCACGCCCGCAGCACGTCGGAGACCTCGGCGCTCGACCCCGGCCGCACCAGCGTGCTGGCGCGGCCCCGATAGCGGCCGGTGTGGTCGACACTGCGGCCGGCCAGCACGTCGGGATCGGTGCTGACATGGCGGGATCCGACGATCGCCGACAGTCGTGCGGTTAGCGGTTCGGTCACCGGTCGGGTGTACCACACCCGCTCAGCGCCAGGAACGCCCCCAACTCCACCAACCGCTCCGGGGTGGTCGGCAGGTATTCGGTCAGCGCCGTGGAACGCACGATCAGCGCGAGGTACTTGGCCCGGCTCACCGCGACGTTGAGCCGGTTCCGGTTGAGCAGGAACGCGACTCCGCGGGGGACGTCATCGACGGAGGACGCCGTCATCGAGACGAACACCACCGGCGCCTGCTGGCCCTGGAACTTGTCGACGGTGCCCGCACGGACCCCGTTCAGGCCCGCCGCGTCGAGCCGGCGACGGACCAGCACGACCTGGCTGTTGTAGGGCGTGACCACCAGGACGTCGGCCTGGCGCAGCGGACGGGTGCCGTTCTCATCGGTCCACGCGGTGCCCAGCAGGCGCCGGATCTCGTCGACGATCGCCCCGGCTTCCTCGGGGCTCTCGGTCGCGTTGCCGCTGTGGGGCACCGGCATCGTCCGCAGCCCGGGTGCGATGCCGTCGAGTCGGCGCGCCGCGGCGATCTCGTCGGCCGAACGCAGCCGGTTGTCGTAGGACAGCCGTGACACCGCGTGGCACACGGCGGGATGCATGCGGTAGGACCGGTCGAGGAAGTACCCGCGTTCGGGCGGCAGGGTGTGCTGCCCCTCGACCAGCCAGCCGAGTGCCGAACGGTCGACCGGTTCGGGATGGGTGCCCTGGCTGACCTGGGGGAGCTGCTGGGGGTCGCCGAGCAGCAGCAGGTTACGGGCCGCCCGCGACACCGCGATGGTGTTGGCGAGGCTGAACTGACCGGCCTCCTCGACGACCAGCAGGTCCAGGCTGCGTTCGCCGATCTTGTTGGCGTTGGCGAAGTCCCACGCCGTGCCGCCGACCACGCAACCGCCGTCTCGGGCGAGGAAGCCGGCGTAGTCGTGGCGACCCAGTTCGGTCCAGCCGGTGTTGACGGTCTGTAGTTTCTTGCCGACCCGGTCGCCGCCGACGCCGGCGGCCATCACGTCGCCGAACAGGTTCTCGACCACCGCGTGCGACTGTGCCACCACGCCGACCCGCCAGCCGTGTGCGTTGACCAGTGTCGCGATCACCCGTGCGGCGGTGAACGTCTTCCCGGTGCCCGGCGGTCCGTGCACGGCCAGGTAGGAATCCTGCAGGCCGAGCAGTGCCGCGGTGATGTCATCGGCGGGGATTCCGCTGCGGGGCAGTGGTTTTCCGCTGTGGGTGCGGGGCGGGCGGCGCAACAACAGGTCCGTCATCGCATCGTCGGGCAGCGCGGGCAGACCGTCGGCGTAATCGGCTGCGGCGGCGGCGATCGCTTCGCGCAGTTGCCCGGTGCCGAAGGGCGGGCCCGGGGTCAGCGCGAACGGTGTCCGGGAGAACGTGTCGGCGTCCTTGGGTTGCCGCTCGGCGATCACGACCTCGGTGGGCACGTCGGGGTCGTCGCAGCCGATGACTTTCACCTTGCCGAACCCGCGGCGGTCCGGGTCCTCGGCCAGGCCGGCCGGCGACGGGGGATCGTAGAGCGCGTACATGTCCTCGGTCAGCTCGCCGGCGGCGATCTCGCCGAACAACCGAAGGTGCCGTTGCGGTTTGCGGGCCCGCGGTGGCAGGTGCCAGTCGGTGACGATGTCGTGGTCCTCGACGATGAACACGCCGGCGCTGTCGGCCCATTCCTCGACCGGGTTGTTGACCCGGTCGAAGTGGCCCCACCAGAACGGCTTGTCTTCGCGCTGGTGAAAGCCCTTGGCTGCGGCCACCATCGCCACCGCGGTCTGCTCGGGCGTGCGCTCGGCCACACCGTCGCCGGCGAACTTCAGCAGCCTGCGTTCCACGGCGTCGACCTCGGCGGCGGCTTGCGGGTCCGGGCCGGCCGCCACCTGCGGGCCGCGGGGCGGCACGCCCGACTCGATGGCGCGCGCCACCAGCCAGTCGCGCAGCCGGCGCGTCGAGCGGCAGTCGTAGCGGTTGTACTCCTCGATCTCCTTGAGCACCGTCGCCGCCTCGTCGGTGCGGCCGGCGTCACGCAGGTCGCAGTAGCGGGCGTACTCGGTGATCGATGCGGTCGCCGTGGTGACCTCGCCGGTGCGCAACTCGTTGCCCATGTAGAGCGGTTCGAGGCTCTTGATGCTGTAGTTCTCGGTGCCGACCCGGATGCTCTTGCGCACCAACGGGTAGAGGTCGACGAGCACGCCTTCGCGGAGCAGCGCGTCGACCTCCCGCTCGCCCTCGCCGTAGCGGCCGGCCAGCCGCAGCAGTGCGCTCTTCTCGTAGGCCGCATAGTGGTAGATGTGCATGTGGGGGTGGCGGCGGCGGCGCTTGCCCACCATCGACAGGAAGTCGCGCAGCGCCTGCCGTTCGTCGGGCCGGTCGTGCGCCCAGAACGGATGGAACTCGTCGGTGGTGGTGAGCACACCCCACAGGTATTCCAGACCCCACTCCCGGCCGTCGGCCGTCCACAGCGGGTCGCCCTCGAAGTCGAAGAACAGATCGCCCTTGTCCGCGTCGGGCAGCACCATCAACGGCTGCGGATCGACGACCCGGTAGGGCGGCTTGCCGTCGACCGGCCCGGCCACCTGCAGCCGGGCCTGCTCGGTCAGCGCCGATACGGTCCTGGCCGCCAGCTCGGGCACCGGGCCGCGGTGGTTGGCGAGCTCGTGCACGGTGGTGATGCCCGCGTCGATCAGCCGGGCGCGCTGGCTGACCCGCATGCCCGCCACCAGCAGCAGGTCGTCGCCGGCCCGGACCTCGGCCTCGCATTCGGCGCACTGCAGGCAGGCCCGCACGCTGTCGTCCTCCCAGGCCACCGGCGTGCCGGCGGCCAGGTGGCGGTCGAGCAGCCGTCGCAGCGCGTCGCGGCGGGGGCGGTAGACGGGCAGCAGTTCGTCGATCGGGTAGCTGACGGCGGTGGAGTCGCCGAGCACCAGGTCGACCGCCGGCGCCACCGGTACGCCGGCGCGGGTCAGCGTCTCGGCGTAGGCAGCCAGCTGCAGCAGTGCCTCGACCTTGACCGAGCGAGCCAGCTTGGTGTCGCGCAACCGGTAGCGCGGCCCGTCGTCGGACTGCTCGAGCACCAGGAAGTCGGCGAACCCAGCGAACCGCCCGTCGAACATCGCGGCCTGGTAGATGACGGGTGCCCGCCGCTCGATCGCCCGTAGCGTCTGGTCCGCCGCCGCGGTCAGGCCGGCGACGGTGTAGTCCGGCCTGCCGATGACGGTGACGTCGGCGTCGGCGCGCAGTGCGTCGAGGTGCCGCCGTTCGTGCGCGTCGCCGAGGTCGGCGGTGCGGGCCAGCAGTTCGTCGTCACTGCGGATCGCGGGCCCCCGGCCGAGCCGGGCGTCGAAGGAGCGCAGCAGCGCATACTCGCAGCGCGCCGCCGCCGCGAGGTCGGAGGCGCTGTAGACGACGCGGTCCCCACCCGCATCGCTGGCCACGAACACGCAGTCACTGTAGGCGAGCGCCCCGACACCTCGGCGCGGGCGCGGGCGCTCAGCCCGGCGTGTTGCCGATCAGCTCCACAGCGCTGCCGTTCCAGCGGAACTTCACCACGCTGTCCAGGCCGGGTACGCCGCCGGAGTACTTCAGTGCCACCGTGTCCCCGGTGGTCTCCGAAGACTCCAGCCCGTTGAAGCCGTAGGTGTCGGGCACGCCGGTCGGGATGAACTTGCCCAGGTGGAACAGCAGTGCCCGGGTGTTGGGATTCTCCGAGTTCGTGTTGGCCCTGACGATCACCGCCGACAACTGGGCGCACTCGTTGTAGTTGCCGGCCAGCGGTTCGGCCCGCCAGCCCTGGTCGCTGCGCGGGTCACGGGGCAGCTCGGAGATGGCCCGGACGACCTCGGGTGCGGCCAGGTTCACCGCGCACGGATCGCCGGCGGTGCCGGTGCCCGGTGCGCCCGAGGCCACGGTCGGCGGAGGCTGCGCGGCGGCGGTCGGCGGGGGCCCCGGCGTCTCGGACACCGCCGTCGGCCCCGGTGTCTTGGACACCGTGGAGTCGCCGGAACCGCACCCCGCGACGGTCAGCACGATGGCACCTGCCGCGACGCCGATGACCGCCGCCCACTTCACACCTGGGCACCGTACCGGACCGTGACGGGTGCCCCGCCAGGCGCGCGGCGGGGAATCGCCCCGACTGGCACTAGAATCACCACTCGATGACGTCCTCGAACGAGGCGACCGGCAGCGCTGACCTGACCGGCGACCTGACCTTTGCCGACCTGCAGATACACCCGGCGGTGCTGCAGGCCGTCGGCGATGTCGGATACGAGTCGCCCTCGCCCATCCAGGCGGCGACCATTCCGGCCATGCTCGCGGGCTCCGACGTGGTCGGGCTGGCCCAGACCGGAACGGGCAAGACGGCGGCCTTCGCCATCCCGATCCTGTCGAAGATCGACACCGCGAGCCGCAACACGCAGGCCCTCGTGCTGGCGCCGACCCGTGAGCTCGCGCTGCAGGTCGCGGAGGCGTTCAGCCGCTACGGCGCCCACCTGGACGTGCACGTTCTACCCGTCTACGGTGGCAGCTCCTATGGTCCCCAGCTGGCCGGTCTGCGGCGCGGGGCCCAGGTGGTCGTCGGCACCCCGGGCCGGGTGATCGACCACCTGGAGAAGGGCAGCCTCGACCTGTCCCGTCTGGACTACCTGGTACTCGACGAAGCCGACGAGATGCTGCAGATGGGCTTCGCCGAGGACGTCGAGCGCATCCTGTCCGACACCCCGGAGTACAAGCAGGTCGCGTTGTTCTCGGCGACGATGCCGCCCGGCATCCGCAAGATCACCACGAAGTACCTGCACGATCCGGTCGAGGTGACGGTCAAGGCCAAGACGCAGACCGCCGAGAACATCACCCAGCGCTACGTGCAGGTGGCCGGTCCGCGCAAGATGGACGCGCTGACGCGGCTGCTGGAGGTCGAGCCCTTCGAGGCGATGATCGTCTTCGTCCGGACCAAGCAGGCCACCGAGGAGGTCGCCGAGAAGCTCCGCGCGCGGGGATTCTCCGCGGCCGCGATCAACGGTGACATCCCACAGGCCGTGCGCGAACGCACCATCGGTGCGCTGAAGGACGGATCGATCGACATCCTGATCGCGACCGACGTGGCGGCGCGCGGCCTGGACGTCGAGCGCATCTCCCATGTGCTGAACTACGACATCCCGCACGACCCGGAGTCCTACGTGCACCGCATCGGGCGTACCGGCCGCGCCGGACGGTCGGGCACCGCGCTGCTGTTCGTGACCCCGCGGGAACGCCATCTGCTCAACTCGATCGAACGGGTCACCCGGCAGAAGCTCGTCGAGTCGGAGCTGCCGTCGGTCGACGACGTCAACGAGAAGCGGGTGGCCAAGTTCCGTGACTCGATCACCTCGGCTCTCTCGTCGCCGGGAATCGATCTGTTCCGCAGGCTGATCGAGGGCTACGAGCGCGACCACGACGTGCCGATGGCCGACATCGCCGCGGCGCTGGCGCTGCAGAGCCGCGACGGCGAAGAGTTCCTGATGACCGAGCCTCCGCCCGACACCCGGCGGGAGCGCAAGGAGCGTCCGGCGCGTGAGGACCGGCCGCCCCGTGAGCGGCGTGGTGACCTTGCGACGTACCGGATCTCGGTGGGTAAGCGGCACAAGGTGGCACCCGGCGCGATCGTGGGCGCCATCGCCAACGAGGGTGGCCTGCACCGCAGCGACTTCGGCCACATCTCGATCAGGCTGGATTACTCCCTGGTCGAACTGCCTGCGGACCTGTCCGGGAAGACGCTGAAAGCGCTGGAGCACACCAGGATCCAGGGGCAGCTGATCAACCTGCAACCCGACCGCGGGCCCAAGCCGCACCGGGGTAAGACCAAGTCGAAGTGAGCCTGTCCGCCAGATCCGACGACGTCGACGACGTCGGAGGTCTGGAATCGGTCACCACCACGCGGCGGGTCGCCTCGCTGACCGGCATCCGCGCGGTCGCCGCGCTGCTGGTGGTGCTGACCCACGCGGCATACACCACCGGCAGGTACCCGCAGGGCTATGCCGGGCTGGTGTTCTCCCGGATGGAGATCGGCGTGCCGATCTTCTTCGTGCTGTCCGGGTACCTGCTGTTCGCGCCGTGGGTGAATGCCGCCGCGACGGCTGGCCCCGCGCCGTCGGTGCGCCGCTACACCTGGCACCGGGTGCGCCGGATCATGCCGGCCTACGTCGTCACGGTGCTGGCGGCCTATCTCGTGTACCACTTCCGCACCGCGGGCCCGAACCCGGGCCACAGCTGGGAGGGGCTGCTCCGCAACCTGACGCTGACCCAGATCTACACCGATGACTACCTGTATTCGTTTCTGCACCAGGGTCTTACGCAGATGTGGAGCCTCGCGGTCGAGGTCGCGTTCTACGTCGCGCTGCCCGTGCTGGCCTACCTGCTGTTGGTCGTGCTGTGCCGGCGGCGCTGGCAGCCGCGGCTGTTGTTGGCGGGGTTGATGGCGGTCGCGCTGGTTTCACCGGCCTGGCTGATTCTGGTCCATACGGTGGACTGGTTACCCGACGGCGCCCGGCTGTGGCTGCCCGGTTATCTGGCGTGGTTCGTCGGCGGCATGATGCTCGCCGCGCTGCGACCGCTGGGCGTCAACGCCTACGCGCTGGTGTGCCTGCCGCTGGCGGTTGTCTGCTATCTCATCGTGTCGACGCCGATCGGCGGGGAGCCCACCACATCACCGGCCGAGTTGCGCGATGCGCTGGTGAAGTCCGCGTTCTATGCGGTGATCGCGACGTTGGTGGTGGCGCCGCTGGCGCTGGTGGGTCGCGGCGGCGGGCAGAACGGCCTGTACGCCCGGCTGCTGGCCAGCCGGCCGATGGTGTTCCTGGGGGAGATCTCCTACGAGATCTTCCTGATCCACCTGGTCACCATGGAGGTGGTGATGGTGGAGTTCCTGCACTACCCGATCTACACCGGCTCGGTGTGGCTGCTGTTCGCCGGGACCCTCGTCGTGACCGTGCCGCTGGCCTGGGTGCTGCACCGGTTCACCCGCGTGCGGGTCTGAGCGGCCGCCACGCGCGGAACCGCTCGCGGTGCTTGGCGAGGCCCGGCGTGGAAAGGTGAAGTTGTCTTCACACTCGACAACCGGTGTGAAGATATCTTCACGCCGGTGTGGCAGGTCCCGGGTGTGCCGGCCTACTGGGTGGCCTGGCGCGACGGGCTGGGCAACACGACGGGCACCATGAACTCCTCGAGCATCGACCGTTCGTCGTCGTCGTCATGGCCGGGGAACAGCATCAGCGAGGTCATCACCCGGACCAGCCAGCGCGCGCGGTGCGCGATCGTCTCGGGCTCGTCGGGGCCCAGTGAGATCACGAACGCCTCGGTCAGCGCCTTGATCACTTCCGACTGCTCGGCCATCTCGGCCCCGATCGGCCGCTGCGTGGTGGCGAACCACGATGCCAGCGCCGGGCTTTGGCGTACGTTGCGCAGCGAGGCGAGCATGCCCTCGATGAGCCGTTCCCGGGGGTCGGTCAGCGACGTGATCTGATCGGTCATCTCCTGGTAGAGCCGGTAGGACTCGCGGTGCACGTACGCGGTGTAGAGCGCTTCCCGGTTCTCGAAGTAGCGGTACAGCGTGGCCCTCGAACAGCCTGCGGCCGAGGCGATCTCGTGCATGCCGACGGTGGCGGCATCCTTCTTCGTGAACAGCTCGCCGGCGGCGTCCAGGATGCGGTCGGCGGCCACCTCGGTGCGGCGGGACGCCAGCCAGTCGCCGGCCATCAGCCGGTCACCCGGAACGGGACGGACAACGGCCTGCGCACGTAACTCCCGCCGGCCCAGGTGATTCCGGACTCGTCGACCTCGAAATCAGGTATCCGGGCCAGCAGTTCCTCCAGCGCCACCCGGGACTGCATCCGGGCTGCGGCCGCGCCGAGGCAGTGGTGTGCTCCGTGGCTGAAGGTCAGGATGTTGCGTGGCCTGCGGGTGACGTCGAGCTCGCCGGCGTCGGGGCCGTACTGGCGCTCGTCGCGGTTGGCCGAGCCGTACAGGAACATCGCCCGCCGTCCCTGCGGGATGGTGACGTCACCGATCGTCACGTCGCGTGTCACGGTGCGGCCCAGCATCTGCACCGGCGAGGTGAGCCGCAACAGCTCGTCTACCGCGTCGGGGATCAGGCCGGGGTTCTCGGCCAGCAGCCGGCGCTGGTCGGGACGCCGATGCAGCAACTGCACCGAGCCGCCGAGCATGCCGGTGGTGGTGTCGTTGCCGCCGGTGACCATCGTGAACGTGAAGGCCAGGATGGACAGCACCCCGGCGATGTCGCCGTCGGCCCCGACACCGGCGGCGACCAGATGCGACACGGTGTCGTCTTCCGGCTCGACGCGGCGGCGCTCGATCAGCGCGGTGAAGTAGGCCATCATCCCGCCCAGCGCATCGCCCAGCGTCTCGAGAGCGCCGCCGACACCGCCCTGGGCCGTGTTGGCGGCCACGATCGCGTCGGTCCAGCCGTCGAACTGGCCGCGGTCCTCCTCGGGCACCCCGAGATAGTGCGCCACCACCATCGACGGCAGCGGTTTGAACAGTTCGGCGACGATGTCGCCGCCGCCCCGGGCGCGCAGCGCCTCCAGGCGGGTCACCACGAACTCCCGCACCTTGGGTTCGACGGCCTCGACCTGACGTGGGGTGAATCCCCGCGAGACCAGCTTGCGGAACTCGGTGTGTGCCGGCGGGTCCTGCATGACCATCGGCGGGTTGTCGGCCAGGCCGATCAGATCCAGTTCGCCGTAGTTGACGGTGAGGCCCTGCGCCGAGGAGAACGTCTCGTGGTCGCGGGCGGCCGCCCAGATGTCGGCGTGGCGGGACAGCACGTAGTAGTCCCCTGGCTCGTCACTGTCCGGCCGATCCTCGGGGACGACGTGGTGGACCGGATCGTGATCACGCAGGGCGCGGTACATCGGCCACGGATCGGACCAGGTGGATGCGTCGGCCAGCTCGAACCGGGCCGGCGAATTCTGAGACAGAATCGCAGTCATGTCTTATGAATACGACAGGTCACCCTAGCGCGTCAATAGATTGGGCAGGATTGTGACTCCCCGACCGGGAACGGTTCAACGCCCACTGTGTGCCGTTACCGGCCCGAGCGACTGACTCGTCAGCGGAACGTCATCATCGATCGGCCGTCGGCCGTCGTCTTCTCGAGATGGCCGTGTTCGTTCACCGAGATGACCGATGCGCCCTGCCTGCCCACGATCAGTTTGGTGATCGATGCGTTGATCATGGTGCGGGAGAGCCGGATCCAGCTGGGGCCGTCCAGTCCCCACAGTCCGGCCAGCACCTGGGTGATCGTCCCGGACGACGACGCCACCACCACGGTCTGGCCCCGGCCGGCGCGCGGCAGCACCGACGCCAGCGCTGCGGCGCACCGATCCCGATACTGGGCATACGTCTCGCCGCCGGCGGCGGGTGCACCGCCGGCCACCCACTCGGCCAGCGCGTCGTCGACGTCGCGCTGGAGGTCCTGGCCCGACATCGACACCGCGCGCCCGTCGCGGCCGAGGATTGCGTCCATGTCGTATTCGTCCCAGTGCGAGTGGCCGGCGGCGGACAGGCCGTCGCCGGCCGCCGGCAGGATCAGGTCGAGCGTCTGTCGTTGCCGCACGAGGTCACCCGACTCCGCCCAGTCCAGCGACCCGATTCGCCCCGCCAGTGCACTGCCGGTGCATTCCGCCTGTGCGCGACCGAGTTCGGTCAGCCCGCCCATCTCGGGCGACAGGGCGCCCGCGCCATAGGCGGTCGCGCGCGCCTGGCCGTGGCGCACCAGATAGACGACGCCCACGGCTAGATCGCGGCTCCGGGGTTGAGGATCCCGTCCGGGTCGAGCGCCTGCTTGATCCGCCGGTTGAGCTCCATCGCCTCCGGTCCGAGTTGCCCGGCCAGCCAGGGCCGCTTGAGGCGACCGACACCGTGCTCGCCGGTGATCGTGCCGCCCAGGCTGACGGCCAGGTCCATGATCTCGCCGAACGCGGTCTGGGCGCGCTGCTCCATCGCGGCGTCGGCGGGATCGAACACGATCAGCGGGTGGGTGTTGCCGTCGCCGGCATGCGCGATCACCGAGATGGTCAGGTCGTGGTTGGCGGCGATCTTGGCGACCCCGCTGACGAGCTCGGCCAGCGCGGGCAGCGGCACCCCGACGTCCTCGAGCAGCAGCGAGCCCTTGGCCTCGACCGCCGGGATCGCGAAGCGCCGGGCGGCGACGAACGCCTCGCCCTCGTCGGGGTCCGACGTCGAGAACACCTCCGTGGCACCGTGTTCGGCGAACACCCCCGCCATGAACTCGGCATCCTGCGCGCCGGCCGGGCCGCGGTCGTCGCTGGCGGCGACCATCATCGCGGCGGCACCACGGTCCAGGCCCATCCGCAACTTGTCCTCGACGGCGTTGATCGCCACCGCGTCCATGAACTCCAGCATCGACGGCCGGATCTTGCCGGTGATGGCGACGACGGCGCCCGCCGCCGACTCCACCGAGTCGAACGTGGCCACCACGGTGCACGCCGGGTGCTGGGCCGGCAGCAGCTTGAGCGTGACCTCGGTGACCACGCCCAGGGTGCCCTCGCTGCCGACGAACAGCTTGGTCAGCGGGAGCCCGGCGACGTCCTTGAGCCGTGGCCCGCCCAGCCGGACCGCGGTGCCGTCGGCCAGCACCACCTGCAGGCCCAGCACATAGTCGGTGGTGACGCCGTACTTCACGCAACACAGCCCGCCGGCGTTGGTGGCGATGTTGCCTCCGATGCTGCAGATCTCGAACGACGACGGGTCCGGCGGGTACCACAGCCCGTACTCGGCGACGGCCTTCTTCACCTCGGCGTTGAGCAGGCCGGGCTGGGCGACCGCGGTGCGGGTGACCGGGTCGACGGTGATGTCGCGCATCTTCTCGGTGGACAGCACGATTCCGCCGTCGAGCGCGGTGGCGCCGCCGGACAGCCCGGTCCCCATTCCGCGCGGGACGACCGCGACACGGTGCTCGGTGGCCCAGCGCAGCACGGCCTGCACCTCTTCGGTGCGGCGCGGCCGGACCACCGCCAGCGGGGTGCCCGCGTGTGGATCGGCGGCGCGATCGTGCCGGTAGGACCCGAGGATGTCGGGATCGGTGACGACGGCGCCCTCGGGGAGGGTGGCGATCAGTTGCGGCAACGCTGACTGCACAGCCGTCAGTCTAGGGCGCGCGAAGGATGGTTGACCGCGGCGATGTGATGTTACCGACGTGTTACGGCTATTGTCGTCGCATGCGAGACAGCGTCGTCTTCGCCCAGGTGAAGTCGTTACAGCAGAGAAGAGAATCCGCCGACCTGTCGGCCAGCGCACTGGAGATCCACGTGCGTGCCGTCGTCGACAGTGCGAGGTCGCCGTACCCGGCGTTCGTGGCCGACGCCCGCCTGGACGCGATCGCGCCGGGCCCGGTCACCACGATGGCCGCGCTGGAGCTGTGCCTGGTCGGCCTGTGGTACCGCGCCTCCGGCGGCTACGTGATCGCCGACCTCGATCTGGTCGAGCGGATCTCGGAGCCCACCGGGCGGCGCTGGCTACGCGCGGTCGTCACGTACCTCCGGGGTTGACTCAGCCCGATCTGACGTCGGCCGGTCCGGTCTCGTCCAGCTCGCGCAGCGCGGGCAGGAACAGCGCCAGCACGCCCAGCGCCAGCATCGGTAGCGACAACGCCAGAAACGTCGCGTGCAGACCCGTCGCGTCGGCGAGCGGACCGGCCAGGATCAGGCCCAGCGGCCCGGCTGCATATGCCAGCGACCCCATCACCCCGACCACCCGGCCGCGCAGGTGCTGGGGCGCGCGGGTCTGCATCACGTAGTTGTAGATCGGCGCGATCGGCCCGTAGACGAACCCGACGACCGCGCACAGCACCAGGATGATCGGCAGCGGCGGCAGAAAAGCGATGACCGTCATCGCCACGCCCAGCGTCAGCACCGCGATCAGCATGACCGCACGCTTGCTGAGGTACTTCGACATCACCGCGTAGCCCAGTGCGCCGACCAGGCCGCCGATGCTCAGCGCCATCAGCACCCAGCCGAGCTGCGCCGGCTCGTCGCGGTCGGTGAAGTACTTCGGGAACAGCACGCTCTCCATCGGCATGTACAGGCCGGTGGCCGCCAGGTCGATGAACGCCAGCGTGCGCAGCACCCTGTTGTTCCAGACGAACCGCAGACCCTCGACGATGCCGGCCCACACCCCGGCGGAGAGCGCGGTCGGGTCCGGTCTGCCGGCCCCTTCCAGACGCAGCACGCCGATCGCGAGGATCGACAGGCAGAACGCCCCCGCCGTCACCCACATCGTGTTCACGCCGCCGAGCGTGGCGATCAGCAGGCCGCCGATTCCGGGCCCGACGATGTAGGCCAGATTGAACACCGCCTCGTAGACCGAGTTGGCGTGGTCGAGCGTCCAGCCGGCGCGGGTCGCCGCCTCGGGCAGCATCGTCTCGCGCGCCGTCATCCCCGCCGGGTCGAACAACGCCCCCAGCGCCGCCAGCCCGGCCAGCACCGCCACGTTGATCACCTCGGCGCCGAAGACCAGGGCCAGCACCGGCACCGTCGCGACCGACACCGCCGACAGCGCATCGGAGATCATCGACACCCGCCGGCGGCCCAGGAAATCCACCGCGGCACCGGCGATCAGCGTGGCGGCCAGCAGCGGAAGGGTGCCCGCCATCGCCACGATGGAGGCGTCGAGCGCGGAGCCGGTGCGCTGCAGCACCAGCCAGGGGAAGGCGACGATGGAGATGCCGTTGCCGGAACCCGCCATCAGTGCGGCGAACAGGATCAACAGCAGCGGGCCACGCCTGCTGCGAGGCGCACGGTCTGGCGTCATGGGTATCGCGGCGAATGTAGCAGCGCGCGGGCGGCCGCGACGGGCGAATTTTCCGATGGCGGTAGCCAGGGCCGCCCGGAGCGGGCGCTATCGCGGGAAAGCCCTGCCCGGCAACCGGTTCTGCGGAGCCGCTACCACTGAGCCGACACCGTGTCGGCGATCTGCTGTGCGATCCGCAGTGCCGAGTCGCCGGGTGCGGCGCTGCAGGTGTTGACGTCGACGATGATGTTGTTGCGTTGCACCAGTGCGCGTCCGCAGCCCCAGCCCGGTGCGGCGGCGTCCTGCTGCATCGCCGTGGTGCTCAGCGTGTCGTCGGTGCGGGTGATCGGTCCGGCCGACCACTGCGATCCGCTCTGCGTGTGGGTGTACTCATGGCAGGCCGGCCACTGCCCGGCCGACGCGTCGAAGAACTCCTGTGCCTTCTCCAGGTACGGGAACAGCACCACCGCCTGCTTCACGTAGTGGGTGAAATCGTCTCCGTCGTTGAGGCTCTGGTCGTGCTCGGCCCGGAAGCCGCTGTCGGCGTAGACCTGCATCTCGGCTGCGCCGTCGATCGCCAGGCACTCCGGCGGCGCCATGATGGCGCTGTTGTCCGACATCGAGGTCTGGGACTCCACGACGGTCATCACCGGCGTTCCCATCGCCGCGGCGATCTGTTCGGGTGTCTGGAGCAATCCGGACAACTCACGCTCCACCAGGGGTCGCGGGATCATCGTCCGGGTCGGTGTGGGCGACTCGGCATTGCTGATCGTGGTGCCGCATCCGGTCACCAGCACGCAGATGCCGGCAATGGCAGCCGTCGACAGTCGCATGTGTTACCTCAATCATCCGGCCAACGAAAAGCCTGGAGATCCATCGTGCGGCAGTGACATCGGTGGATGGCTGAGGGAGACGGTGTTTCGTGATAACGATGAACCGTGCTTCTTGGTAACAAATGATGCGCCGTTCGGGCGACGGCCGCGGCGCCGCAGCCGGCCTGCCGCACCCGGGTACCGGTGACCTTTTCGACTCGCCGGTGCGGCCGGGTTCGGGATGGCCGGGCGACCCGGCGTCGGCCCGCACCGCCGCCGCGGCCGGCCCCGCCGACGTGGTCCGGCTCGCGGCGGGCAGCACGACGGTGCACCGGCTCGATGCGCGGGTGTCGGTGTGCCGCGCCTGCCCGCGCCTGGTGCAGTGGCGTGAAGGCGTCGCCGTCGACAAGCGCAAGGCCTACGCCGACCAGCCCTACTGGGGCAGGCCCGCCCCCGGATTCGGGTCGGCCCGGCCGGCGATCTGGGTTCTCGGGCTGGCACCGGCCGCGCACGGGGCCAACCGCACCGGACGGGTCTTCACCGGCGACCGGTCCGGCGACTTCCTGTTCGGCTCGCTGTACCGGAGCGGCCTGGCCAACCAGCCGGCCTGCACCGACAGTGCCGACGGCCTGCAGCTCTCCGACGTGCGGGTGGTGGCCGCGGTGCGGTGCGCCCCACCGGCCAACGCGCCGCTGCCCGCCGAGCGGGAGACGTGCGCGCCGTGGCTGGACGCCGAGTGGCGGCTGACCGGCGCCTCGGTGGGGGTGATCGTCGCACTGGGCGGATTCGCCTGGCAGTCGGCGCTGGCGCTGATCCGTCGGGCCGGGGGTTCGGTGCCGACCCCGGCACTCCGGTTCGGCCACGGCGCCATCGCGCGATTGGAACTGCCGGACCGGGCGGTGGCGCTGCTGGGGTGCTACCACCCGAGCCAGCAGAACACTTTCACCGGCCGGCTGACCGCCGCGATGATGGACGACCTCTTCGCCACCGCCCAGGCGATTTCGGCGTGAATATCGCCGCCCGCCACCGCAGAGAATCACACCGAAATCGCCGGGAACAGGGGCACGGTCGAGTGGCGTTGTTCCGGTGATGCGGCTGTCCGTCCTCGATCTCGTCCCCGTGCGTTCCGACCAGAACACATCGCAGGCGCTGGCCGCCACCACGCGGCTGGCGCAGGCCGCCGACCGGTTGGGCTACACCCGCTACTGGGTCGCCGAGCACCACAACATGCCCTCCGTGGCGGCGACCAGCCCGCCGGTGCTGATCGCCCATCTGGCCGCGCACACGTCGGCGCTGCGGCTGGGGTCGGGCGGGGTGATGCTGCCCAACCACGCCCCGCTGGCCGTCGCCGAGCAGTTCGCCCTGCTGGAGGCCGCCCATCCCGGACGCATCGACCTCGGCCTCGGGCGGGCGCCGGGATCCGACCCGGTCACGTCGCTGGCGCTGCGTGGCGCGGCGGGGCGCGACGACCGCGACGTCGAGGCGTTCCCGTCCTACCTCGACGACGTGATGGCGCTGATGAGCAGCGCCGGGGTCCGGGTGCCGCTGCCCCGCGACCTGATGCGGGAGAACTACGTCCTCAAGGCCACCCCGGCCGCGGTGACCGAGCCGAAGATGTGGCTGCTCGGTTCGTCGATGTACTCCGCGCACCTGGCCGCCGCCAAGGGGCTGCCCTACGTGTTCGCCCACCACTTCTCGGGACAGGGCACCGACGAGGCGCTGCAGACCTACCGTCGGGAGTTCCGGCCCACGGGGCTGCCCGGCTTGCCGAGCGAGCCGCTGACCTTCCTGACCGTCAACGCGGCGGTGGCCGACACCGGCGAGGAGGCCGAACGCCTGATCCTGCCGAACCTGCAGATGATGGCCAAGCTGCGCACCGGGCAGCCGCTCGGACCACTTGATCTGGTCGAGGACGCCGAGCATCGCCACCTCAACCCCCGCGAGCTGGCCGTGGTGGACGCCGGACGGCGCCAGGCCGTGGTCGGCTCGCCGGCCGAGGCGGCCGATCGGCTGCGGGCGCTGGCCGAGCGGTTCGGGGTCGATGAGGTGATGATCCACCCGGTGGCCTCGGCGCACCGCGGTGTCGATCCGGCCACGGCGCCGGCCCGCGAGGCGACGCTGGAGCTGCTGGCCAAGGAACTGTTCTAGGACTTCGGCGTGAGCCTGACCACCGGGATCGGCCGCGACGTGCGCTTCTGATAGCCCTCGTACACATGGTGGTTGTGTTCGTTGACGTTGCGCCACAGCTCGGGATAGCGCGGATCGCCGGGAAGCACCGGCGCCGCGGTGACGGCGTATCGCTTCGTGCCGACGTTGATCTCGACGTCGGGGCGGGCCTTGAGGTTGTGATACCAGCCCGGGGCCCTGGGGTTGCCGCCCTTGGACGCGACGACCAGGTAGTCGTCGCCGTCACGGAAGTAGGACAGCGATGTCGTCCGCGGCTGCCCGGTCTTGGCCCCGACGGTGTGCAGCAGCAGCGCAGGCGCGATCCCGGGGACCGGGATGCGGTGCCCGATGCGCCCGTTGGTCCCCTTGTAGAGCTTGTTGTGCAGCACCAGTAGGGGAGAGCCGATGTTCCGCTCGACCCATCGTGTGATGTCCATCCGTCAATCCTGCTCGGCGGCATCGGCGCGCGCCAGTGCCTCGCGCAGTATCCGTCCGGTCTCCGCCCGATCCGGATCACGGCGCAGCAGCATGCCTTTCGCGAACGCGAGTTTGTCGCCGTCTCTCCGCGGCACCACGTGCAGGTGCACGTGGAAGACGGTCTGGAATGCGGCCCTGCCGTCGTTGATCGCGATGTTGCTGCCGTCGGCGTGGAGCCCCGACGCGCGTGCCGCGTTGGCGATTCGCTGCCCGATCGCGGTCATCCCGGCCAGCGTGCCGGCCGGGGTGTCGGTCAGGTCGACGGTGTGGCGCTTCGGGATCACCAGGGTGTGGCCGCGGGTGAACGGCCTGATGTCGAGGATGGCGAGGAATTCGTCGTCCTCGTGGATCCGGATGGCCGGGGCATCCCCGGCGACGATGTCACAGAACACGCAAGACATCCCGCCACGGTAGCCGCGCCTAGGAAACGGGTGGCTGACCGGTCACCTCGCGCCACGCCGCCAGCTTGTCCTCGAACCGCATGGTGTGCGCCGGGCTGGTCGACGGGAGTCGGGTGAAGGCCGGCGCGTGCTCGACCCGGACCAGCCGCCGGTAGTTCGTCTGCGCGGCCGAGCCGTTGAAGTACACCTTGGCGATGGTCGGGTGAGCGGTGAACAGGGCACCGAAATCGTTGGCCACCATGCTGTCCGGCTCGACGGCGGCATCGAGGCTGCCGATTCTGCGACACGACCGCAACACGTCCCAGACCGCGACGCCGGCACCGGTCAGCGCCGCGACGCGGGCGTCGTACGGGCCGGTGGGGTCGAACCCGAACAACTCGCCGGTGATCCGCCAGAAGGCATTGCGGCCGAACGCGTAGTACTGCTGCGCGGCCAGTGACGCGACGCCCGGCATGTTGCCCAGGATCAGGATCTGCGCGCCGGGAGCGATCAGCGGCGGGAAGCTGTGCAGGGTCGGCGGTGACACAGCTCCCGAC
The DNA here is from genome assembly GCF_019710635.1 of Mycolicibacterium xanthum. GTDB lineage: Bacteria > Actinomycetota > Actinomycetes > Mycobacteriales > Mycobacteriaceae > Mycobacterium > Mycobacterium xanthum. The sequence continues at coordinate 67,461 of NZ_JAIFZS010000020.1, read as the reverse complement.
TATCGCAGGCGAGTCGGCGGTATACGTTGGCCAGGTGGACGAAGACGTCGATCCCGAGGCATCGGGACTGCTCGACGGACTCGAGGGGAAGGCCCGGGCCGAACGCGCCGAACTGATCCCGTGGCTGATCGAGCGGGGTGTCGACATCGATCAGATCCGTGGCAGTTCGGCGCCGATGCTGTTGGCATCGCGGCGGGTGATCGGTGACGACGGTGTCTACGTCTCGGCGCGCGAGGCCGCCGAGAGGGCCGGGGTCGATCTCGACTTGTTCGAACGGATACAGCGAGCCATGGGGCTGCCCCGGATCGAGGATCCCGACGCCGCCGTGCTCCTGCGCGCCGACGCCGACGCTGCCGGGTTCACCAGGGACTTCCTCGCCGCCGGCATCGACGCCGACGAACTGGTACAGATCACCCGGCTGCTCGAAGACGGGCTGTCGCGGGCCGCCGAGGCGATGCGTTCTGCGGCGCTCGCCGCGGTGATCCGGCCGGGCGCAACGGAATTGGAGATTGCGAAGGCCTCCGAAGCCCTGGTGGCCGGCCTGGCTCCGCGGCTGGGGCCGATGATCGAGCAGGTGCTGCTGCTGCAACTGCGCCACGCGATCGAGACCGAGGCCGTCAACGCGACCGAGCGGGCCGAGGGGCAGCACCTTCCCGGTGCCCGCCTCGTGACGGTCGGGTTCGCCGATCTGGTCGGGTTCACCAGCCTCGGTGAGGCGGTGCCGCCGGAGCACCTCGAGCGGCTGTCGCAGCGGCTGGCCGACCTGACCCGCGAGGTCGCGGTGGCGCCGGTGCGGTTCATCAAGACGATCGGCGACGAGGTGATGCTGGTCAGCCCTGAACCCGCCCCGCTGCTGGACGCGGTGCTGCGACTGGTGGAGGCCACCGACGAGGACGAGGACTTTTTGCGGTTGCGCGCCGGTGTCGCGACCGGGTTGGCGGTGAGCCGGGCCGGCGACTGGTTCGGCAGCCCGGTCAACCTGGCGGCCCGGGTGACCGGGACCGCGCGCCCGGGTTCGGCCCTGGCCGCGGAGACGACCCTGGAGGCGATCGGGGAGGACAAGCGGTTCGTCTGGTCGTTCGCGGGGGCGCGCCATCTCAAGGGCATCAAGTCGGATGTCAAGCTGTTCCGGGCCCGGCGCGCCGGTACTTCGGGTTCCTAGCGGGCAGGCGTTTCGGTGTGCCGAACCCCATGTTCGACGGGGGACCTCGCTGGCGGCATGCCGGGTCGGGCCCCGGCACCCGGCGATGGAGCCTCAGTCGGTGAGGTCGACGCGCACCGTGAGCAGATTGGTGCCGAATGTGCGCACACCCATGCTGTTGAACTGGGGCAGCGTGCGCAGACGGGCGGCGGCGTCGTCATCGGGCAGGAGGTGAGCGGTGCCGCGGTGCCACCGGCCCTTGATCCGTACCCGCACCGCCGGGTCGGCCATGATGTTGCGCACGTACTGGGATTTCTCGCCGAACTCGGAGACGAACCAGAACTCGTCGCCCACCCGGCGGCCACCCAGTGGAGTCCGGCGCGGTTCCCCGGACTTGCGGCCGGTGGTCTCCAGCAGCGTCTGGAAGGGCATGCGGCCCATCACCTGGTTGCCGACGTTCTTCTGGAAGAACTTGGTGACGCGATCGCGGGTGGTGTCGGTCATGGGCGGTCTCCCTGGTTGCGTGCGCGGTTGCGGTCGGATCCGGGCCCTCACACCATGGCGGTGCGGGGGATCGGTACCCCCATTGTCAGCGCGCCGGCAAGTTCGCGGCTGGTGTCGTAGTCGAACACGACGTGACCGGAGATCACGTCGACGTCGCGCTTGATGCGCTGCAACGGGTTGTCCAGGAAATGAGCGCCGGCACCGGAGGCGGAGAGCAGGTCGCCGATCACCGACCGCGACTCCCGCACGATGTGGGCGGCGGCCAACCGGGCCTGGCCGCGCACCGGCCGTGGCACCGCGTCGCCGCCGGCGACGATGTCCCCGATCTCGCCGACGGTGTCGGCGAGCAGTCCGCGCAGCGCGCGCAGTCGGATCAGGGCCTGGCCGAGGTGCGCCGAGGCGACCGGTTTGTCCTTCTGCAGGACGCCCTCGTAGGCCAGGAAGCGCTGCGAGAGCCTTTCGGCGTAGAGATCTGCGACGCGTTCGGCCGAACCGAGCGCGGGCATGGCGGCCAGCAGCGCCAGTGCGGGCACCATCGGCCAGCGATAGGTGTCCGAGTCGTGCAACGCCGCGCCGGGGGCCGAACCGGTGTAGATGTCGGCCACCGCGACCAACCGGTGACGCGGGACGAACACGTCGTCGATCATGACGTCATTGGATCCGGTCGCACACATGCCGTCGGTGTGCCAGACGTCCTCGACGCGCACGGCCTCGATCGGCAGCAGCGCCAGCGCGGGATAGATGGTCGCGGGATCGTCGGGGTCGCGCTGACACAGCACGCCCACCATCACCCAGTTGCCGTCCATCACCCCCGTTGCCCACGACCACCGTCCGGTCACCCGGATGCCGCCCTCGCAGTTGACCCCTCGACCGGTCGGGGCCAGCGGTGCGGGCGCGAGGAAGGGGGAGGCCGTGAACGCCTCGTTCTGGGCCTGCTCGTCGAACAGCGCCAGCATCCAGTTGTGCAGCGCATAGAAGCCGAGGGTCCACGCGCTGGACGCGCAGCCGTGGGCCATCTGCCGCACCGGGTCGAGGATCTCGGGAAACGCCGCCTGCCTGCCGCCGTAGCGGGCCGGCACGAGCAGGTTGATGAACTCCGAGGTGATCGGATCGGCCAGGGTGGCCGCGGGAAGCCGGCGCAGTCGCTCGGCCTCGCCGGCGCGTTCGGCGAGGCGATCGACGAATTCGGGGCTGATGGCGGGGCTCGCCGTCGAGACCGTGGTCATGATCGGGAAGTTACCCTACCTTTTAGTATGGAGGTCCGATCATGGCTTGAACATGACATCCAGAAACCGGTCCTTCTGGGCGGCCAGGGCCCGGTCCGGTGGGCCCGGGAACAGATGCAGAAAGCCGATGCCGGCGGCGAAGGTGGCATTGGCGCGCACGTCGGCCTCCTCGGCGTCGAAGCCGGCGTCGGTGAAGGCCGTGCGCACCGCGGCGAGAATCAGCTGATCGGCGGCCCGCACGCTCGCCGCGACCTCGGGGTCGGTGCGTGCCCATTCGCGCATCGCGCGCTCCAGCGTCCACTGGCGTTCACCCAGCAGCGAGGCCATCATCCGGCTCAGACGATCCCGCGGGGCGAGGTGCCCGAGGTCGCCGAACTGGCTCCGGTCTCGGTCGCGCAGTTCTCCCCAGGCCTGCATCACGGCTGCCCGGTAGCCGGCCATGTCCTTGAAATGCCAGTAGAAGCTGCCCTTGGTGACCCCGAGCCGGCTGCACAGCCGGTCGACCTTGAGAGCCTGCAGACCCTCATCGGCCAAGATCGCGAAGCCCGCCTGAATCCAGTCGTCTATCGACAACCTGCCGGAATTCGTCGGGCCCTGCGCCATCCACGGAGCCTACTGAACCTGCGGACAGCGATTTCGTTCTACGGGACCGATCGAGGCGGCGATGAGCGGTCTCACCAGCGCGAAGCGGTCGAAAGCAACCGGGTGGCCGATATCGATCTGCAGCGGCGTCAAATTTGCATTCTCTCGAAAATGCCCCGAACGGCGTGGTCTGACTTTCTCTCATGGTGGCCACATGTTTTACTGCACACGCGACAACTGAACTTTCTCGGCACCCTCCGTCGCCAATTGGCAGATTCGGAGTGGTCAGACGGCGCGGTGGAAACATCGCCGGGCCCCTGAAGCGGCCGGGATCGCAGACCAGAGCCGCTACAAGCGGTACCGGAAGATGGATGGATTGACGGTATGAAGCTTCTTGACAGGATTCGTGGGCCCTGGGCACGCCGACTCGGCGTCGCCGCCTTCGCCGCGGCCCTGCTGCCCGGCCTCGTCGGCCTCACGGGCGGATCGGCGACGGCGGGGGCGTTCTCGCGGCCCGGTCTGCCGGTGGAGTACCTGATGGTGCCCTCACCGTCGATGGGACGCGACATCAAGATCCAGTTCCAGAGTGGTGGACCGGGCTCGCCCGGGCTGTACCTGCTCGACGGACTGCGTGCGCAGGACGACTTCAACGGATGGGACATCAACACCCAGGCGTTCGAGTGGTATCTCGACTCGGGTCTCTCGGTCGTCATGCCGGTCGGTGGCCAGTCCAGCTTCTATGCGAACTGGTACAAGCCGGCCTGCGGTAAGAGCGGCTGCCTCACCTACAACTGGGAGACCTTCCTGACCCAGGAACTGCCCGGCTGGCTGGCGGCCAACCGCGACGTCAAGCCGACCGGTATGGCGGCTGTCGGTCTGTCGATGGCGGGTGGCTCGTCCCTCGTGCTGGCCGCGCACCATCCCGCCCAGTTCGTCTACGCCGGTTCGATGTCGGGCTTCCTGAACCCGTCCGAGGGCTGGTGGCCGTTCCTCATCAACCTCTCGATGGGTGACGCCGGCGGATACAAGTCCGACGACATGTGGGGCCCGGCCGAGACCGATCCGGCCTGGAAGTACAACGACCCGATGGTGCAGATCCCGCAGCTGGTCGCCAACAACACCCGTATCTGGGTGTACTGCGGCAACGGCCAGCCCAACGAGCTGGGTGGTGGCGACCTGCCCGCCACGTTCCTGGAGGGCCTGACCATCCGCACCAACGAGACCTTCCGCGACAACTACATCGCCGCGGGTGGCAACAACGGTGTGTTCAACTTCCCCGACAACGGCACGCACAACTGGGCGTACTGGGGCCGGGAGCTGCAGGCCATGAAGCCGGACCTGCAGGCGCACCTGCTCTGACCCGAGCTCACGAGGGAAGCCCCCGACCGAAGCGGTCGGGGGCTTCTTCGTCTTCGGGTTTTCCCCTGCTCCGTGGGTCATCATGGGTAGAGGTGCTGCCGGGGAGGCGGGGGATGGCTGGGCAAGTCGGCGACGGCGCTCGGTGCGCGGCGTGCGGTAACGATCTGCGGGTCAGGTCGCGCTTCTGTGATGTGTGCGGCGCGCCGGTCGCCGCTCCTTCCGCCCTCGGCGAGCACAAGTACGTCACCGTCCTGTTCGCCGACGTGGTCGGCTCCATGAAGCTTGCCGCGGTACTGGACACCGAGCGACTCCAGGAAATCATGAACGAGCTGTTCAACAGGTCGGCAGCGGTCGTGCAGCGCTTCCAGGGAACCATGGACAAGTTCACCGGAGACGGCCTGATGGCGTTGTTCGGAGCGCCGCTGGCCTTGGAAGACCACGCGTTGCGCGGATGCATCGCCGCGCTGGAGATCCAGCGGGTGGCCGGACAGCTGGCGCGCGAGGTGGCGGACCGCGACGGGATCGACCTGAGGGTTCGGGTGGGGCTGAATTCGGGCGAGGTGATCGTCGGTGAAATCGGTACCGGCCCGGGCCGTTACACCGCGGTCGGGCATGCCGTCGGGATGGCGCAGCGAATGGAGGCCGGGGCGCCCGCAGGAGGGGTGCTCTGCTCGCTGACCACCTCGCGGCTGGTCGGCCCGGCCGCCCGGATGGGCCCGATCGAACGCGTCGGGGTGAAGGGCTCGGACGAGCCGGTGTCGGCGCGGCCGCTGATCGCCATCGACGCAGAGCAGATGGTGATCGGACGGAACGAGGGTCAGATGTTCGGCCGGGAAGCCGAATTGCGCCGACTGCACCAGCTGATGCACTCCGGGGCGGCATCTGCCGTCGGCGTGGTGGGTCCACCGGGAGTGGGGAAGACCAGGCTCGTCGACGAGTTCGCCCGCCAGGCGGCGCAGCGTGGTGACGAGGTCGTCCTCGCCCGCTGCGACGCGCAGGCGATGCACGTCGCATTCCGGGCGCTGGCACGCGTCCTGCGGGCCATGTTCGCGGTCATGGACCTCGCCGATGCGGAGGCTCGGGCACGCGTGGGATCTACCTGTGCCGGCGGGGAAATCGAGCCCATCGATGTGCAGATCCTCCTGGAAGCGATGGGTATCGCGGAGGCCGGCGCACCGCCGGTGCAGGTCGGCGCCGACGGTTGGCGGCGCCGGCTGGTCAACGCCATGACGCGGATGGTTCGGGCACGGCAGGTGCGAACGGTCTTCGTTGTCGAAGACGCCCACTGGGTGGACGCCGCCAGCGATGTGGTGTTGGCCGACTTCGCCGCCGGTATCGGCGACACCCCGTCGGGCTTCATCGCGACGTACCGGCCCGAATTCGTTGGTGCACTGCAGCAGAACGCCGCGCAGGCGATCATCCTCCGCCCGTTGCCCGACGAACACGCGATCGAAGTGGTGCAGCACCTGATCGGCGGAGATCCGTCGTTGCACGGCCTGTCGACCAGGGTGGCCTCCGTTGCCGGTGGCAACCCGTTCTTCATCGAGGAGTTCATTCGCGACTTGGCGGACCGTGGGGTGCTGATCGGAGCCCGCGGGGACTATCGATTGGTCGGCGATCCCCACGATATCGGCGTGCCCGACACGGTGCAGGCGGTGTTGGCGGCTCGCATCGACCGACTGCCGGTGTCGACCAAGTCGGTCCTCAACGCGGCATCGGTGATCGGGCAACGCTTCGATGCCGACATACTCGAACTCCTGTTGCCGGCGGGCTCGTCGACACAGCTCGCCGAATTGGTCGCCACCGAGATGATCGACCAGACGGAATTCGCTCCACGGCAACGGTATTGCTTCCGCCATCCGCTGGTCCGGACGGTGGCCTACGAATCGCAGCTGACCGTCAAACGCAGCGAGGCTCATCGGCGCCTGGCTGCGGCGATCGAGCGGCGCAGCGGATCGGCACAGGACGAGAACGCCGCGTTGATCGCGGCCCACCTCGAGGCCGCGGGCGACTTCGCCGAGTCCTGCAGATGGCATCTGCGGGCGGCGGACTGGCTGCGTCCACGCGACCTGCTTGCTGCACGCGCCCAATGGGCGAGCGCGCAGCGCGTTGCGGATCAACTGCCCGACGATGTCGAGGGTGTCACCGCCCTGCGCATCGCACCACGCACGATGCTGTTGTCGACAGAGCTCTTCTCGGGAACCGACGCCGACAACGATCGCAGGTTCGACGAGCTTCGGGCACTTTGTGCCCGGGTGACAGACGCACGGTCGCTGGCGATCGCGATGGCCGGGCGGATCGTTGCGTTCACCGTTAACGACGGTCGGTTGCCGGAGGCGGTGATCCTGGCAGCCGAACTCGAGGAGCTCATCGGAAAGCTCCAGAACATACCCGTCGAGGAACTCGAGATTCTGTACACCGCGATAGCGTTCACACATCTGGTGAACGGCGAACTCGAGGACGCGCTGCGTATCGTCGACCAGAGCCTGGAGTTGCCGCTGTCCGTTTTGACGCTGGATCGGGTTGTCATACATGCGTTGCGCGGGACATGCGAACTATGTCTGGGGCATCACGACGCCGGGATCTCTGCGCTGCGTACTGCGGCATCGCTGGCGCGCGAACTGCCACCGGTCACTGCCGCAACGGCGCTGACGTACTGGGCCATGACTTTCGCGATGGGGCTGGTGTCGGCGGTCGAGGTGCTCGCGGATATGCGGGAAGCGCTTGTGCGCGCGGAGTCGTTCGGTGATCGATTCGGTATCATCGCAGCACGATTCGCATATGGGTCGGCCCTGTTCCGGCTGGCTCCCGGTGCGCGTGGCGAGGCTGTCGACCTATTGCGACAGGTGGACTCCGAGTCAAGAAGGTATCAGGCCCAGACCTATAACCTCCCCTTCGTCGAAGCAGACCTTGCGCTGGAGGCGGCACGGGTGGGTGGCCCTGGCGAGCCGATCGACGAACTGCGTCAGCGCGTGGACGGGTACCTGCGTGACGGTCCGCTCATCCTGCTGGCCCGGCCGGCAGAGGCGCTGGCGGAGATCCTGATCGGTCGGGGTGCGGGGGACGACATCGCCGAAGCCCGCCGTCTTCTCGAGGGCTGGGGACAGCGCCGGCGCAGGCCGCCGGCGCTCGACCTGTGGTGGATCAGGGTTCGAGCGCTGCTGGCCGAGGCGGATGGGGACATGGATCGATATGCCGCTCTCGCAAGCGATTACCTTTCGGCCTGCCGGACCTTCCGCGCTGAGCCCCGGCTGGCCGAGGCGGAACGGATGGTCGCCCGGTCGTCGGTCGGCCCAGGCCGGTGACCTCGGGGCGGTGCCCGCGGCGGCGGGTTGCGTCCCGCCGCTACTTCAGCTCGGCCGACGACAGACCGAGCAGCCGCCTCGCGACGACGAGCTGCTGGATCTGCTGGGTGCCCTCGAAGATGTCCAGGATCTTGCTGTCGCGGGCCCACTTCTCCAGCAGTGTCTGCTCGGAATAGCCTGTCGTGCCGGCTATTTCGACGGCCTTCAGGGTGATGTCGCTGGCCACCCTGGCGGCTTTGGCCTTGCCCATCGAGGCTTCCTTGGAGTTGGGGATCTTGTTGTCGGCCTGCCAGGCGGAACGCACCGTCAGCAGATAGCCGGCCTCCCACTCGGACTCCATCCGCAGGAACTCCGCTGCGGCGGCGTTCTGCGCGTGAGCGGGTTTGTCGTAGGAGATCTCCACACCGGCGTCGGTGAGAATCCTGCGCAGGTCCTCCAGCGCGGCCCGGGCCACGCCGACGGCCATCGCGGCCACGATGGGGCGGGTGTTGTCGAAGGTCTCCATGACCCCCGCAAAGCCCTTCTCCACGTGGATCTCCGGATCGCCCAACAGGTTGTCCTTCGGGATGCGCGCGTTGTCGAACCGGATCACCGCGGTGTCGGAAGCCTTGATGCCGAGCTTGTGCTCGAGGCGCTCTACAGTCACCCCGGGGTGCTCACGCGGCACGATGAACGATTTGATGGCCGCGCGGCCCTTGGACTTGTCCAGCGTCGCCCACACCACGATGTGGCTGGCGCGCGATCCGGCGGTGACGAAGATCTTCTCGCCGTCGATCACATACTCGTCGCCGTCGAGCGTCGCCGTTGTCGACACCGCCGCGGAGTCCGAGCCGAAGCCGGGCTCGGTGATCGCCATCGCGGCCCAGACGTCGCGGCCCAGTCGCTCGAGTTGTTCGGGGGTCGCCACCGACGAGATCGCCGCATTGCCCAGACCCTGACGCGGCACCGACAGCAGCAGCGCCACATCGCCCCAGCTGATCTCCAGCGCGTTCAGCAGCGCGGACATGTTGGCGCCGTTGACGTTTGCCTTCTTGCCGTCGTCGGCGGTGTCGACAAACGCATCGGCACCGGCGAACGAGATGGTCTTGGCCTCGGAGATGCCCTCGAACAGGTCGGCCAGCGTGTCCAGCTCGACGGGGTAGGCATGCTCCTTGAGGTCGTACTTGCGCGAGATCGGCCGGATCATCTCGGCGGCGCCCTGGTGGCCCTTCTCGATGACCGCCCGGAGCTTCTTGGGCATTTCCAGATTGATTGCCATGTCAGACCTCCTGAGCCTGGGTTAGAGAACCACGACGCCCTCGGCCACGCCGATGGCCCGCAGATCGCGGTACCAGCGTTCGACCGGGTGTTCCTTGGTGAAGCCGTGGCCGCCGAGCAGCTGGACGCCGTCCAGGCCGATCTGCATGCCCTTGTCCGTCCCGAGCTTCTTGGCCAGCGCCGCCTCGCGGGCGAACGACAGGCCCTGCTCGGCGCGGGCGGCGCCGCGCCAGGTGATGAGGCGCAGCCCATCGAGTTCGATCGCGATGTTGGCGCACATGAACGCGACCGACTGCCGGTGCGCGATCGGTTCGCCGAACGCATGCCGTTCCTTGACGTAGGGGATCACGTAGTCGAGTACGGCGTGCGACGTGCCGACCGCCAGTGCCGCCCAGCCCAGCCGCGACAGCGCGATCGCCTGGCTGAAGTCGGCGTCGGTGGCCTGCTCCTCGCCGAGCCGCGCCGACAGCGGGACGGTCACCTTGTCGAGTTCGACGCGGCCGAGCGCGGCGGCGCGGATCCCCATGCTGGGATCGGCCTTGACGGTCAGCCCCTCGGTGGCGGCTTCGACGATGAACAGCGCGGGTTTGCCTTTGAGCTGAGCGCCGATGATGAACACCTCGGCGCGGGCCGCGGCAGGAACCAGGGACTTGACGCCGTCGAGCCGGTAGCCGCTCGGGGTGCGTACGGCGGTGGTCTTCAGCGCGGTCGGGTCGAACAGCGGCTGCGGTTCGGCGATGGCCACACAGGCCTGCGGCACGTGCTCGCCGGCGAACTCGGTGAGATAGGTGGCCTGCTGATCGGCGCTGCCCCAATGGGTCAGGGCCGAGGCAACACCGCCGGGCGCCAGGATGGGCAGGGCAAGTCCCATGTCGCCGTACGCCAGTGCCTCGGCGACCAGCGCGTTGGTGACCGTCGAGCGGTGTTCGGCGATGCCGTCGAAGTCCTCGGGAACGTTGATCGCCGTGATGCCGAGTTCGGCGGCGCGGGAGACGAGATCCGGCGGGTACGCGGCGGCGTCGTCGGCGTCGTGGGCGGCCGGCCGGAGGATCTCCTCGGCGAATTCGGTGACGGTCTCGACGATCATCTTCTGGTCGTCGTCAGGGGTGAGGTCGAAGTAGTCCGAGCCCTTTCCCGGCCGCTGGGGTGCAAGCCGTGTCGCCGGCTTGCCCAGGCCCTGGACCCGCCTGAACTGGCGCGTTGAGGCGCCGACGGCGGAGAACGCAGTCTTGACCCCGTAGCGCAGGCTGCGGTTGAGCGGGTCGCGCAGGTTGTACCTGTCCAGGAATTCCTGGCCCACGATGGGGGTGATCAGGGCCAACCCGATGTCGGTCGCCGAACGCTTGTGCTTCTGCATGCCGATGGCGCTTTCGCGGCCGCTCCGCTTGGACGGGAGGGTGTTCGTCATTGTCAGCTGCCCTCTGGTGGATTCCGAGTAGCGCAGACGCGCAACTGACTCCAGAGTAAGGTACCAGAACTGACTTTTGAGTAAGGTAGCCGCATGTGTAACGCAGCTCACACCTTGGCAGGCGCGGTTCAGCCTCCGAGGCGCCGCAGCACCGCGTCGTGCAGCAACCCGTTGGTGGCCACCGCGCTGCCGCCGTGCGGACCCGGCCGACCCGCGAAATCGGTGAACGCGCCACCGGCCTCGCGCACCAGGATGTCGAGCGGGGCGAGGTCCCACAGTTTGACCTCCGGTTCGACGGCGATGTCCACGGCGCCCTCGGCGACGAGGCAGTACGACCAGAAGTCCCCGTAGCCGCGGACCCGCCACACGGCGTCCGTCAAGTCGACGAAGCGCGCTCGGCCGCCGTCCCAGCCGGTCGTCAGGTCGGAGAACGACAGGCTCGCCGAGTCCAGGTCGCCGACCCCGGACACCGAGATCTGCCGGGTTCTCCCGCCGAACGAGGTGAACGCGCCCAGGCCCGCCCCGGCCCACCACCGGCGACCCAGGGCAGGCGCGCTCACCACCCCGACCACCGGCTCGCCGTCGACCAGGAGCGCGATCAGCGTGGACCACACGGGCACCCCGCGCACGAAGTTCTTGGTGCCGTCGATCGGGTCGATCACCCAGTGCCTGCCGCGGAAGTCGGTGGTGCCGCCGAACTCCTCCCCGAACACCCCGTCGTCGGGCCGTTGTCCGGCCAGCCGCTCCCGCAGCAGCGTCTCCGCGTCCAGGTCGGCATCGGTGGCCGGGGTCATGTCCGGCTTGGTCTGTATCCGCAGGTCCACGGCGCCGAACCGCTGCATCGTCAGAGCATCGGCCGCCCCGGCCAACTCCAGGGCGAGTTCCAGATGCAGGTTCACGTCATTCACCGGGGTGCTCATAGCTGCCGTCCTACCATGTCGGGGTGGGCGAACTCTTGATCATGTTCCTGATCATCGGCGCCATCGCGGTGCTTGCCGCGCCGTGGATCATGCGCCGGCGCGGCGCCGGAAGCGACTGGGTGCACGGGACGCTGCTGGTCACCGGTGTCAGCCCACGGCCCGACGGGGTCACCGGCGAGCAGTTCGTCACGATCACCGGCATCATCAACGGGCCCACGGTCAACGAGTACGTGGTGTACGCGAGGCTGGTCCGCGACGTGGACGACTGGCCGTCGATGGGCGGGTTGATGGATGTCATGTATGCGCCGGGCAACCCGGAGAAGTGGGGCTTCGTGCACCACGCCGACCCGCAACCGCCGCAGTCCGGCGGGATCTGACTCATCGGCGGGGTCTGTTGGCCGACTCCGTCAGCGGGGTCTGATGGCCGACTCCGTCAGCGGAATCTGATGGCCGACTCCGTCAGCGGACTCTGATGGCCGACTCCGTCAGCGGACTCTGATGGCCGACTCCGTCAGCGGACTCTGATGGCCGACTCCGTCAGCGGACTCTGATGGCCGACTCCGTCAGCGGAATCTGATGGCCGACTCCGTCAGCCGTGGCCGATCCGGAGCATGTCCGCCACGCTCGTCAGCTTCACCCGCGGTCGGCCCGATCCCTCGCCCGCCGAGCGCTCGTGCTCGTCGATCACCTTCCATTGCTCGTTGGTGACCAGATCGGGCTGCCGCTCCAGCAGCCAGCGCTGCACCTGGTCGAGATGCTCGGGGTCGAACTCGGCCAGTTCGGCGGTCTGCAGGTCGGCCAGCAGCGTGTTCACCGTGTCCTGGGAATCCTTCTTGTTACTGCCGATCACGCCGGTCGGCCCGCGCTTGATCCAGCCGACGACGTACTCGTTGCGGCTGCCCTCGACCCGGCCGTCGACGTGCGGGATGGTGCCGGACTGTGAGTCGAAGGGCAGTCCCGGTGTCGGCATGCCGCGATAGCCGACCGCTCGGACCACCAGTTGCGCGGTGACCTCCTGACGTTCACCGGAGTCCTTGGCCGTGACCCGGCCGTCGGCACTGCTGACGAGTTCGTTGCGGCCCAGCACGATCGACTCGACCCGTCCGTCGCCCCTGAGCTCGATCGGCGAGGTGCGGAACCGGAACACGATGCGGCGCTTGGTGCCCCGCGCACCTCGTTCGGCGTAGCCGCGCAGCACCTTGATGTTGTTGCGAACGGTCTTGCCGGCAGCCTCGAGATCCTCGTCGGTGATGTCGGCCAGGTCGGCAGGGTCGACGATGACGTCGACGTCGCCGAGCGCGTCGAGGTCGCCGAGTTCGCGCAGTTCCAGCGTCGTGAACGGGGCCTGCAGCGGTCCGCGCCGGCCGATGATCAGCACTTCCTCCACGCCGCGGGCGCGCAGCGAGGTGAGCGCCTGATCGGCGATGTCGGTCTCGGCCAGCGCCGCGGGGTCGCTGACCAGGATGCGGGCCACGTCCAGGGCGACGTTGCCGTTGCCGACCACGACGGCCCGTCCGCCCGTCAGGTCGGGTGCCATCGACTGGAAGTAGGGATGGCCGTTGTACCAGCCCACGAAGTCCACGGCGGCCACGCTGCCGGGCAGGTCCTCGCCCGGGATGCTCAGGGCGCGATCGGATTGGGCCCCGATCGCGTACACCACGGCGTCGTACTGCTCGGCCAACTCGGCGGGCTGCACATGCTCGCCGACCTGGACGTTGCCGAAGAACCGGAACCGCGGATCCAGCGCCGTCTTCTCGAACTGGGCGCTGATCGACTTGATCTTCGGGTGGTCGGGTGCGACGCCCGACCTGACCAGACCCCACGGGGTCGGCAACATCTCGAGCATGTCGACACGGACGTCACGCTCCGGGCCCGAACCCGAAGCGGACTTCAACAGCGCCGCCGCGGCGAAGTAACCGGAGGGTCCTGAGCCGACGACGGCTACGTAGTACGGGCGTAGTGGGGCCATATCGGGCTGCCTTCTGTCGCTGTCCGGCCGCGTGCAAGGGGCTGTCGCGACGCGCGTCCGGACGAGGTTGCCACCCGATGCTAGAACGCACCGGACGCGCCCCGGCGGCATTCCGGGATGGGCGCGCAGAAATCCCTCGTACGCGGCGGTGCGGGCAGCTCCGACACCGGTGGTCGGCGGGGTGAGTACCCTGATCTCCCGTGGATCCCGACCGCCAAGCCGACATCGCCGCCCTCGACTCCACGCTCACCACGGTGGAGCGTGTGCTCGACGTCGAGGGCCTTCGCGGTCGCATCGAGAAGCTCGAGAACGAGGCCTCCGACCCCAACCTGTGGGACGACCAGACCCGCGCGCAGAAGGTCACCAGCGAGCTGTCGCACACCCAGGGCGAGCTGCGTCGCGTCGAGGAGCTGCGGCAACGGGTCGAGGACCTGCCGGTGCTCTACGAGCTGGCCGCCGAAGAGGACGGCGCCGGTGGCTCCGAAGCCCAGGCCGAAGCCGATGCCGAGCTGAAGAAGCTGCGTGAGGACATCGAGGCGATGGAGGTCCGCACGCTGCTGTCGGGCGAGTACGACGAGCGCGAGGCGCTGGTCAACATCCGCTCCGGGGCCGGCGGCGTGGACGCCGCGGACTGGGCTGAGATGCTGATGCGGATGTACATCCGCTGGGCCGAGCAGCACAAGTATCCGGTCGAGGTGTTCGACACGTCCTACGCCGAAGAGGCGGGCATCAAGAGCGCGACGTTCGCGGTGCACGCCCCGTTCGCCTACGGCACCCTGTCGGTCGAGCAGGGCACCCACCGGCTGGTCCGGATCAGCCCGTTCGACAACCAGGGCCGTAGGCAGACGTCGTTCGCCGAGGTCGAGGTGCTGCCGGTGACCGAGACCACCGACCACATCGAGATCCCGGAATCCGACGTGCGGGTGGACGTCTACCGGTCTTCCGGGCCGGGCGGTCAGTCGGTGAACACCACCGACTCGGCGGTGCGGCTCACCCACATCCCCACCGGGATCGTGGTGACCTGTCAGAACGAGAAGTCGCAGCTGCAGAACAAGGTGTCGGCGATGCGCGTGCTGCAGGCGAAGTTGTTGGAACGCAAGCGCATCGAGGAGCGCGCCGAGATGGACGCGCTGAAGGGCGACGGCGGCAGCTCGTGGGGTAACCAGATGCGCTCGTACGTGCTGCACCCGTACCAGATGGTCAAGGACCTGCGCACCGAGTACGAGGTCGGCAACCCCGCCGCGGTGCTCGACGGCGACATCGACGGCTTCCTGGAGGCCGGAATCCGGTGGCGCAACCGACGCGATGACGACTGACATTCCGCTCGCGTTCGAGCTGGCCGAGCGCTGGCACGGGTTCTGGCAGGGCGACACCGGCGTCTGGATTCTCGTGCGCGGCGTACCGATCGCGTTGCTGCTGATCGGTGGCCTGTTGGCCGCGCGGCTCATCAGCTGGATCGCCCAACGCATCACGCGGCGCATCGACGCCCAGTACCAGGAGAGCGACCAGCTGGTCCGCAGCGAGAGCGCCAAACACCGCCAGGCGGTCGCCTCGGTGATCTCGTGGGTGTCGGTGGCGCTGCTGTTCGTCATGGTCGGCGTGCAGATCACCGACATCCTGGCGATCCCGATCAGCTCGCTGGTGGCCCCGGCCGCCGTCCTGGGCGCCGCGCTGGGCTTCGGCGCCCAGAAGCTGGTGCAGGACCTGCTGGCCGGATTCTTCATCATCACCGAACGCCAGTACGGCTTCGGCGACCTGGTGCAGGTCAACATGGTCGGCGCACCGGACTCCGCGGAGGGCACCGTGGAGGAGGTCACGCTACGGGTCACCAAACTTCGTACCAGCGAAGGCGAGGTGTGGACCGTTCCCAACGGCAACATCGTTCGGTCGCTGAACATGTCCAAGGACTGGGCCCGTGCGGTCGTCGACATCCCGGTGCCCGCCACCGCCGACCTCACCGAGGTCAACGAGGTGCTGCATGCGGTGGGCGAGCGGGCGATGGACGACGACGAGCTGCGGGCGCTGCTGCTGGACACCCCGCAGTTGATGGGTGTGGAGAGCATCGAGCTCGACACGGTCAACCTGCGCATGGTCGCGCGCACCCTGCCCGGCAAGCAGTTCGAAGTCGGCCGCAGGCTGCGGATCCTGGTCATCGCAGCGCTTGCCACCGCCGGAATCGCCACCAAGGGTGAGACGCCGACGGTCAGCAACTACAGCGCCGACGACACGCGCGGCGCACCAGCCCGGCCGGAGCCCAAGTCGTGAAACTGCCCGCGATCCTGAAGAACCGGCCGCAAACCCGCCAGGCCGGCCGCCGCTCGTCGGCTCGCCACCTGGGCCGGCTCCGGCTGTCGACGCTCGGTCTGGTGATCGCGTTCGTTGCGCTGTTCTGGGTCTACGAGAACTACTCGGCGCCGCTGCAGGCGCCGGCACCGGCCGAGCAGGTCGTTCCGCCCGGATACATACCCGATCCCGACTACACCTGGGTGCCGCGCACCAACGTGCGTACCCGCGAGTTACAGCCCACGACCACGACGACCACCACGACCACGGTCACCACGACGACCTCGCCGACGAGTCCGGCCGAGAGCACATCGCCGGACGGCACACCGATGCCGGCGGGGCCGCAGGAGTCGACCCCGGCGGGGCCGAGCACCACGGTGATCGACCCGGACGGGTCGGGTCCGCTGAACCCGCAGACGTTCACCCAGTCCCCGCCCGCGACATCGACACCGTCCACACCGGCCGGCTCTGCGCCGCCGACCACGCTGGCGCCGCGGTAGCTGCGCCGGGTCTTTCCCACGCCCCGCTACACTGGCGTGCCGTGATGATCACCCTCGACCACGTGTCCAAGCAGTACAAGTCGTCGGCCCGTCCGGCGCTGGACAACGTCTCCGTCAAGATCGACAAGGGTGAGTTCGTTTTCCTCATCGGTCCGTCCGGGTCGGGCAAGTCGACGTTCATGCGGCTGCTGCTCGCCGAGGAGCATCCGTCCTCGGGTGACATCCGGGTGTCCAAGTTCCACGTCAACAAGCTGTCCGGGCGTCACATCCCGGGTCTGCGGCAGGTGATCGGGTGCGTCTTCCAGGATTTCCGGCTGCTGCAGCAGAAGACCGTGTTCGAGAACGTCGCCTTCGCCCTCGAGGTCATCGGCAAGCGCGCCGACACCATCAACCGGGTGGTGCCCGACGTGCTGGAGATGGTCGGGCTGTCCGGTAAGGCCAACCGGCTACCCGCCGAACTGTCCGGTGGCGAGCAGCAGCGGGTCGCGATCGCGCGGGCGTTCGTCAACCGGCCGCTGGTGCTGCTGGCCGACGAACCGACCGGCAACCTCGATCCGGAGACCAGCAAAGACATCATGGACCTGCTGGAGCGGATCAACCGCACCGGCACCACGGTGGTGATGGCCACCCACGACCACCACATCGTCGACTCGATGCGCCAGCGGGTCGTCGAACTCGAACTCGGCCGGCTGATTCGTGACGAACAGCGCGGCGTCTACGGAATGGATCGCTAAGTGCGCTTCGGCTTTCTCGTCAACGAGGTCCTGACCGGGCTCCGTCGCAACGTGACCATGACGGTCGCGATGATCCTGACCACCGCGATCTCCATCGGGCTGTTCGGCGGAGGTCTGCTGGTGGTGCGGCTGGCCGACCAGTCCCGCGCGATCTATCTCGACCGGGTGGAGAGCCAGGTCTTCCTGACCGACGACGTGTCCGCCAACGACCCGACCTGCGACGCCGACCCGTGCAAGGCGCTGCGGTCGGAGATCGAGGCCCGCGACGACGTGAAGTCGGTGCGCTTCCTCAACCGCGAGGACGCCTACGACGACGCGATCGCGAAGTTCCCGCAGTACAGGGACGTCGCCGGGAAGGAGGCGTTCCCGGCGTCGTTCGTGGTCAAGCTCGAGGACCCCGAGCAGCACAAGGACTTCGACGAGGCCATGATCGGGCAGCCCGGCGTGCTCAACGTGCTCAACCAGAAGGACCTGATCGACCGGCTGTTCGCCGTGCTCGACGGCATCAGCAACGCCGCCTTCGCGATAGCCCTCGTGCAGGCGATCGGCGCCGTGTTGTTGATCGCCAACATGGTTCAGGTCGCGGCCTACACCCGAAGAACCGAGATCGGGATCATGCGGTCGGTGGGTGCGACCCGCTGGTACACCCAGCTGCCGTTCCTGGTGGAGGCGATGCTGGCGGCATTGATCGGTGTGGTCATCGCGATCATCGGCCTGATCGCGGTGCGTGCACTGTTCCTGGAGAAGGCGCTCGACCAGTTCTATCAGGCCAACCTGATCGCCAAGATCGACTACGCGGACGTGTTGTACACCGCGCCGTGGATGCTGTTCCTGGGGCTGGCGATGTCGGGCGTCACCGCCTACGTCACGCTTCGGTTGTACGTGCGGCGGTAGCGGTGTCGAAGAAGTCCAAGAAGCCCGGCGCCAAGGACACCAACAACCAGGTCGTCGCCACCAACCGCAAGGCGCGTCACAACTATTCGATCCTGGAGACCTACGAGGCCGGCGTCGCGTTGATGGGCACCGAGGTCAAGAGCCTGCGGGAGGGTCAGGCGTCGCTGGCCGACGCGTTCGCCACCGTCGACGACGGCGAGATCTGGCTGCGCAATCTGCACATCCCCGAATATCACCACGGCAGCTGGACCAACCATGCCCCGCGGCGCAACCGGAAGCTGCTGATGCACCGGCGTGAGATCGACACCCTGGTCGGCAAGATCCGCGACGGCAACCTCACCCTGGTGCCGCTGTCGCTGTATTTCACCGGGGGGCGGGTGAAGGTGGAGCTGGCGCTCGCGCGAGGCAAACAGGCCCACGACAAGCGTCAGGACATGGCCCGCCGAGACGCTGCGCGTGAGGTGACCAGGGAGCTGGGGCGGCGGGTCAAGGGCATGACCTCCTGATCGGGGTCGTCACCGCCCTGGTGGCGGCGCTGGGCTACGGCATCAGCGACTTCGTGGGCGGTATCGCCTCGCGCCGGGTCGCGGCGCTGCGGGTGGTGATCGTCTCCTACCCCGTGGCGCTGCTGCTGCTGACCGCACTCGCCATCCCGCTGGGTGGGCAGTGGAGCACGGCGTCGGTGCTGTTGGGGCTGCTCTCCGGTATCGGTCAGGCGTTCGGCGTGTGGTGGTTCTACGCCGCATTGGGCTCCGGACCGATCTCGGTGGTGTCGCCGCTGACCGCGGTGCTGGTCGCCGGCGTGCCGGTTGCCGTGGGATTGGCGCTTGGAGAACGACCAGGGCTTCTGGCCGGAGTCGGGGTGGCGCTGGCCTTGGTGGCGGTGGTGCTGGTGAGCCGTGAGGCGACCGACGAGGACGTCACCCCGCACCGGTTCACGGTGAAGGTGGCGTGGCTGACCGTCGGGGCCGGTGTCGCGTTCGGGGCGAACTTCGTGGTGCTGCACCAGGTGCCCGTCGAGGCGAAGCTCTGGCCGCTGGTCCTGGGCCGCGCCGTCGCCGCGGTGATCGTGCTCATCGCCGCCGCAGTCACGGCGAACGCGGTGCTGGAGCGCGGCGTCCCGCTGCGGCTCGCGCTGGTCGCGGGCGTGCTCGACACGGTGGCCAATGTCGCGACGCTGCTGGCCCTGCAGTCGTCGATGTTGTCGCTGGCAGGCGTCCTCATCGCGTTGTACCCGGCGGCCACGGTGCTGCTGGCGATCGTGGTGCTGCGGGAACGGGTGACCCGATGGCAGGCGATCGGCATGGTTCTTGCGCTCGCTGCTGTCGCGATGATCGCCGCTGGTTAGCCAACGTCTCCTTGCAGAGCCTTCCGGGTCGGTGTGCACGTGACCCGGCCGCAGCGAGGGGGTGACACCACGGGATATCGATTTCGTGCGGCCCTTCTCATCACAGTCTTGGTGCTGGTGGTGCTCAACGCGGCCGTGCTGGGCGACTCCGAGTTCGCCCGGCAGGTGTCGGCGGTGCTTCAGGCGTGCACCAGCATCGGCGCCATCGGGTACGGCCTGCTGGTGGCGGGCCGCGTCAACGGCGCTTCGCGGATGTGGCGACTGCTGGCCGTCGCTGCCGTGGCCGGTTTCGCGGCCGGCGAGTTGACCTGGTGGGCGGCCGGGGACACCGCGGCGCCGATCGGCGACAGCGGCGCCGACCGGGTCGGCGGGCCGGTGCTTTCGGGGTAGGGAGGGTGCGGGAATCCGGGCGGATTCGGCGGTGGCACCGGTCGAGCGCGGTATGTTTCGCGTCGTGAACAGTCCGTCGCGCCCCGTCACCGTCCTGACGAAGTCCGATGTCCTGGACGGCCTCTTCGCCGTCTGGGATGACATCGAGACGTTGCTCGGTGACCTCCCGGACAGCCAGTGGACGACCGCCACGTCGCTGCCGGGTTGGAACGTGCAGGATGTGGTGTCGCACATGATCGGCACCGAGTCGTTCCTCGAGCAGTTGCCCAGTCCCGAGTCCGACATCGATGTGTCGACCCTCGAACACGTGCGCAACCCCATCGGAGTGATGAACGAGCAGTGGGTCCGTGGGCTGCGCCACTACAGTCCGGCCGAGATGCTGGACCGGTTCCGTTCGATCACCGAGCGGCGCCGGGCGGCCCTGACCGCGATGAGCGACGACGAGTGGATGCAGGTCACGGCGACCCCGGCCGGTCCGGACAGCTACGCGCGGTTCATGCGGGTGCGGGTGTTCGACTGCTGGATGCACGAGCACGACATCCGCGAGGCCGTCGGTGCGCCGCTGCCGGCTGCGGAGCTGGACAGCCCGGGCACGCAACTCGCGCTGGACGAGATGACCGCGAGTATGGGGTTCGTCGTCGGCAAGCGGGCCGGGGCCCCGGAGGGTGCGCGGGTTGTCCTCGAGCTGACCGGTCCGCTGGCCAGGACCATCAACGTCGAGGTGGCGGGCCGCGCGAAGGTGGTCGAGAGCTTCGGGGACGCGGAGCCGACGACGACGATCACGGTCGACGGGCTGCTGTTCACCCGGCTTGCCGGTGGGCGCACGACAGCCGCCGAGCACCCCGACGAGATCGCCTACGGCGGTGATGCCGCGGTCGGCCGCCGGATCGTCGAGCACCTCGACTACGTGATCTGAGCCGGATCCCTTCGCCGAGCGTGCGGCTCGCCGAGCGTGCGGCGAGTGTGCGGCCACCGACCGTGCGGCTCGCCGAGCGTGAACTCATTGCGGTTTTCGGCGCGACTTTTCGCTGCGAGTTCACACTCGGCAGCAGGCCGGCCGGGCCCGCCGGGACTATAAATCGGTTTGGCGGTGTTGATAGGGCCGGTATTATTGAGTGTCCTGCCGAAGGTCGGCGGGGTGTGCGAGGGGCTGAACGGTTTCGACTTCGCGCATCGAATCAAGGGAAGCGTGC
This sequence comes from Mycolicibacterium xanthum, assembly GCF_019710635.1. Lineage (GTDB taxonomy): Bacteria > Actinomycetota > Actinomycetes > Mycobacteriales > Mycobacteriaceae > Mycobacterium > Mycobacterium xanthum. The sequence goes on along the minus strand of NZ_JAIFZS010000020.1, from coordinate 46,448 downwards.
CGGTGCAGGCAAGAGACCACCGTAAGCGTCGTTGCAACCAATTAAGCGCCGATTCCAATCAGCGCGACTACGCTCTCGCTGCCTAAGCGAAGCTAGTCCGTCAGGCCGGGAACGCCCTCGCCCCGGACCCTGGCGTCATCTAGAGGGATCAACCGATGAGTTCGGTCGCGGGGCTCATCGGGACACCAACAGCGACTGGGATCGTCATCCTGACTTGTTCGCGTGATCAGGAGATCCGAGTAGAGGCACAGCGGACTGCGCACGGAGAAGCCTCGAGGGAATGCCGTAGGACCCGGGTTCGATTCCCGGCAGCTCCACAATTAAATAGGCAGGTCAGGGCGTATTTCCGCCCTGACCTGCTTTCTTTGTGGGCACGTTTTGCGCATGCCTTGTCACCAGGTCGTCCGTCTCACTGCTGACCGCGTTCACCGCGGCGGTGTCAGGGAAGTTGAACTCGACTGTCATCTGGTAGACACGCCCAGCGGCGGCCAGTTCACTGTGTTCACACCGATCGATGACGCGTTTGCCAAGCTCCCGTCGGTGACGATCGACTCGTTGAAGACCGATTCGGCCGGTCTTACCGACGTCCTCACCTACCGTGTGGGACCAGGTCGGGTGAACCCGCGGAACGTAGACGGCGTGCACAAGACGTTGCAGGGCGCGGATCTGACCGTCACGGGGTTCTGCAACAACCTGAGGGTGAGATAACGCGGCGGTGGTGTGCGGCAGCTTTCAGACGGCCAATGCCACCGTCTATCTGATCGACACGGTTCTCCTACCCCGCCGTCCATGTGGGGCCTCGACTGGTCTTTCCCTGGAACGGCGATCCGGCACCATCAGCGCAATCGCCGCCGCGACCGTGGGTTTGTCAGCGACCCGGACGTGCGGTCTTCACCGCCATCGCGCCGTCTCGGTGAATTGCCACCAAGTGCGACCCATCCGAGCCGACCGCGGCACCGAATGGCTTCCAGAAGGAGCCAAGGGCGCCGACGTTAAGGGCAAGGACTATGACGATCGTCTCACGGGCCTCCGCAACCACGGCCGACGGCACCGAGCGAGGCTGCGGTCGGGTTCAGCAGGCAATCCGGCCGCGGACAGCGGGCAGCCGGGTGGTCGACTACGTCGTCGAGTACTTGACGGCCGCGGGCGTCGGCCACGTCTTCGGTGTGCATGGCGCGAATATCGAGGATCTCTACGATGCGGCATTCTATTGCCAGGACATCACGGCGGTGCTGGCCAAGCACGAGTTCTCCGCGGCGACGATGGCCGACGGCTACAGCCGCGCCACCGCGGGCCTGGGCGTGGTGGCGGCCACTTCCGGTGGCGGGGCGCTGAACCTGGTCGCCGGACTGGGTGAGTCCTACGCCAGTCACGTTCCGGTGCTCGCGCTGGTCGGACAGTCGCCGACCGCACTGGATGGCCGCGGCGCCTTTCAGGACACGAGCGGCCGCAACGGCTCGCTCAACGCGGAGGCCGTGTTCTCGGCCGTTTCGGTGTACTGCCGGCGGATCGTCAATCCGGACCACATCCTGACCGCGTTGCCGGAGGCGGTTTCAGCGGCCCGTGATGGCGGTCCCGCGGTGCTGCTGCTGCCCAAGGATGTTCAGCAAGCCACAGTTCAGACCAGCGGCGCGTTGACCGTGGACGGACAACGGCCCGGTCCCGAAGATCCGCATCCGATCTTGCGGGCGCTACACCGTGCCTCGGGGCCGGTGACCATCATCGCCGGTGAGCAGGTGGCCCGTGATGATGCCCGCGAGGAGCTCGGGAAACTGCGCGCGGCGCTGCACGCACGGGTCGCGACGGTGCCCGACGCCAAGGACGTCAGCCAATTGGCCGTGGGGGCGTCAGGGTCGCTCGGCGTGACCGGCGTGATGGGTCATCCTGGGGTCGCCGACGCGATCCGCAGCGGTGCGGTGTGCCTGCTGGTTGGCACCCGCTTGTCAGTCACCGCCCGCGCTGGTCTGGACGCGGCACTGCGCGAGACTTGCACCCTGTCGATCGGCTCCTCCCCGCCGTATCTCCCGTGTATCCACGTGAACACCGACGACCTTCGGGCGTCATTGGCTGAACTGACCCGCAGGCTCACGGACCACTCGCCGCAGGGACTGGGCGCCGTCGACTCGACCCTCCGCACCGAGTTGAGGCCGCCTGTCCACCGTGGACCGGGCATCCGGTACCGCGACGCGATCACCACGCTCGATGCGGTGCTGCCCGACGATTCAGACATTGTCGTCGACGCGGGCAATGCCGGTGCGGCGGCGATCCACCATCTGCCCGCCCGGCGCGCAGGCCGGTTCGTGGTGGCGCTCGGGATGGGGGGCATGGGCTACAGCTTCGGAGCCGGCATCGGCATGGCGTTTGCTCGGCGCCGTCGCACTGTCATCGTCGCCGGCGACGGGTCGTTCTTCATGCACGGCCTCGAGCTGCACACCGCCATCCAATACCGGCTGCCGGTCACGCTGGTGTTGTTCAACAACAACGCCCACGCCATGTGCGTGACCCGCGAAAAGCTTTTCTACGACGGCATCTACAGCTACAACCGGTTCGCGCCCAGCAATCTCGGCTCCGGGCTGGCCGCGATGTTCCCCGGCTTGCCCGCAGTCGACGTCACCGACATCGACGTGCTGGCACCAGCTTTGCGCGGAGCGCTGGGAGTCGACGGACCGTCGGTGGTCAGCATCGAGTGCTCGGCCGACGAAATCCCACCGTTCACGCCATTTCTCGATCAGCAACCGGCTAATCACTCTGCATCGCAACCCATTTAACTCATTACCAGGAGGATTCCAGTGTCGCTTCCCGCGCTTGAGGATATCGTCGCTCATCGGCTCGGCCGAGACGGCATGACCGGCCCGGTCGAGGGCATGGCCGGCCCGGTCGAGGGCCTGATCCGCATCGAGAACTCACCGCGGGAGAAGGCGACGCCGATCATCCTGGAGATGATGCGGTCGGTGTACCCGCACGACGAGGTCTTCGGCCGGTACTGCACGGTAAACGACTACGTCGACTGCCCTCCCGACGAGCTCTACGAGTACCTTGCCGACACCCGCAGCCTGGAGGAGTGGACCTACAGTCTGCGTGGCTTCACCCGCACCGAGGAGCCTGGGCTGTGGTTGGCCTACGACCGGCTGGGCTCAGAGACCGAAATCTACACCCGCACAGTGGCCCAGCCCGAGGCGCGCACCGTCGACTATCACTGCGCCTGGGACCAGGGCAAGCACCTGTGGATGATCTATCTGATGCGCGTGATCGACGCGAAACTGGTCCTCGACAAGCCCGGGTCGGTGGTGTTGTGGACCAACTGTCACCACCCCTTCTACGACAACAACCCGTACCCGGAAACCGCACCGCCCAAGCGCCCGGTGTGGGTGGGTGACTTCTGGGACATGTTCGGCGCCGGCCACCGCCTGGAGCTGTTGAACCTCAAAGCAATCGCCGAATACCGGCACCGCAACGGGCTGCCCGTCAAGCCCGATTGGATGAGATGAGCACTGCCATGACTGTCAGCCTGATCGACGTCTCCACCTATCTGCCCGGGGAGCCGGTGCCCGCGGACTACTACGCGCAATTCGCCGAATCTGACGAGCTGCGGGACAACTTGATGTTCCGCGCCCCGAGATACCGCCACCACGTCGCCGCGGGCGAGACGGCAATCGACATGGTCGAGCGCGCCGCCGCCGGTCTGGTGGACCGTCACGGCCATGACGCCCTCGCCGATGTCGATGTGCTGATCACCCACACCCAGATGCCCGACATGCCGTTCTACGGCGGCGGTGGCGGGATGGCCCACCGGCTGGGTATCAAACCCAGTTGGGTCATCGACCTGCACAACGGTGGCTGCGCGGCATTCGTGCTCGGCTTGAAGATGGCAGCCACACTGCTCGAAAGTGGGCAGGGCCGCTCTGCGTTGATCGCGGTGGCGCAAAACGCTGCGGGGCAAATCTTCACCCAACCCACAGTGCGTCGGAAGGCTCAAGCGGCGGTGCCTGGCGACGGGGCCGCGGTGGGGCTGGTGACTGTATCGGATGAGTCGCCGATCCTCGACGTGGAATGTCGCAACTACGGCGAGTACGCGGGGGACATGACCATCAGCATGGACCCGCCGCGCAAGTGGTGGCAGCCCGGGCCCGGCGAGGGCTACATCGGCTTCACCGAAAGCAAGATCACCAAGGTGCTGGCCCGCGGGAACCGTCAGGTGCCCGAAGTCGCCTATGCGGTGTGTGACCGAATCGGGCTGAAACCCAAGGATATCGACATGTTGGTCACCAACCAGCCCAACAGGGTGTTTCTGCGGAACTGGCGTGAGGCCCTGGAGCTGCCAGAGGAGAAGCATCATGACACCTTCGACGTGTGCGGCAATCTGTTCGCCGCCGGAATTCCGGTCAACCTCGACCGCGCGATCACCGACGGCCTGGTCGGCAAGGGCGACGTCGTGATGATGGCGGCCTTTGCCCACGCCGGTGACTTCGCCGGTGCCGCCGCGGTGCAGTGGGGCGGCCGATGACCGTCGCGATACCGTTCGGTCGGGCAGATGGCGCTTCGCCGCCGTGGCTTCCGGATGCCGAAGATCCCATGGCTCTGGCATTGAACGAGAACCCCTTTCCACCGTTGCCCGCAGTCCGCGCTGCCATAGTGCGGGCCGTCGACTCAGTCAACCGCTACCCGGAATTTCTGCCGGAGCAGTTCCGTCGGCTCATCGGCGAGCATCTCGGTGTTGCGGAGGAGCAGATCATCGTCGGCGCTGGGGCTACCGGCGTCGTCATGCATGTGCTACGGGCGCTGACCCGTCCCGGTGACCGGATCGTCATGGCCACACCGACTTTTGACGGCTATCCGGTCTTTGCGCAGATGGCTCGACTGCAGCCCGTGACGGTGCCGTTGACCGAGCATGGCCACCACGACCTCGATGCCATGGCCGACGCCGCCACCGAAGCCCAGGTCGTGGTGGTGTGCCGGCCGCATAATCCGACCGGCACGGTTGAATCGGCGGACGACGTGGAAGGCTTCCTGCGGCGGGTTGCGCATAGCGCCGTGGTGCTACTCGACGAGGCCTACATCGAATTCGTGTCACCGCGCTACCGGATCGATACCAACGCGCTGTTGCGATGCTTCCCGAATGTCGTTGTGGTCCGCACCTTCTCGAAGGCATACGGGCTGGCCGGCATGCGGATCGGGTACGGCATCTGCTCGCCAGACATGGCCCGCACGCTGTGGTCGATGCAGTTGCCCTTCGGCGCCACACTCACCAGCCTGGCCGCGGTGGCGGCGTCCTTCGACGCCGAAGCGCAACTGCGTCACCGAATCGGGCGGATCACGGCCGAACGTGACTATCTGCGCTCACGGCTGCGGGACATGGGCATCTGGAGTACCGACACCCACGCCAACTTCGTCTACCTCCCAGCCGGAAACCAACTCTGGACAGAGGTGTTCGACGGCACCAGACCACGAGTGCGTACCTATCCCGACGGCAGCGTGCGGATCACCGCCGGCACCCGGCAATCCACGCAGACTGTGCTGGCGGCGATCGCTGTGGCACAGAGCCCGGATGCGCGATGACACGCACATCGACGGCGGTGGACCGGCCACGGTTCCGGCTCGCACACAAGATCGCTGCCTGGTACGACGCCGAGGCCTACTTTCGGCGACGGGCCCAGAACGGCAAGGCATTTACGATGCCGATCCCGGGCCTCGGCGATGTATTGTTCGCAGCGAAACCCGCCCACATCCGCGAGTTCCTGAAGATCCCGGCCTCCGCGTTCACACCACCGATGCCCAACCCGATCGAGCCGGTCGTCGGCCCCGGATCGATCATCCTTCTCGATGGCGCACGCCACAAGGATGAGCGTGCGAGATTTCTGCCCGCGCTGCACGGTGAGCGGATTCGGCGCTACACCGGGTTGATGACCCGAGCCGCATTGGATGAGATCGCGAAATGGCAGCCGGGAACCCCGATCGACGCGCGGGACGCGGCGCAGTCGATCACCTTGCACATCATTGTTCAAGCGGTGTTCGGGATCGATGACAAGAACCTGCGCGATCGCTACGTCGCCGTCGTCAAAGCGATGATGCGCGAGTACGTCGCTCCACTCATGTTCTTCCCCGCGTTGCGTCGCGCCCCGCTTGGACTAGGGCCCTGGCAACGCTTTTCTGCCCGTCGCGGCGAGCTGGATGCCCTTCTGTCCCAGCAGATTGCGCGGCGCCGAAACTGCGGTGTCGGCGGCTACGACGATGTGCTGAGCGTCTTGATGTCCGACCACGACGGCGCCAAGCTCAGCGACGACAACGTGCGCCAGCAGCTGCGCACGTTGCTCGTCTCCGGTCACGAGACGTCGGCGACCACGCTGGCGTGGGCGTTGTTCCACGTGCACGCCGACGAAGAGGTGAGACAAAACCTGCTCGACGAACTCGCCGACAACCCCGGAGCGGAGCAGCTGCCGAAGCTGCCCTATCTCGGCGCCGTCATCGCCGAAACACTGCGGATGCACCCGACCGTGTCGATAGTCGTGCGTCAGCTCAAGCGGGGTGTCACCACGTGGCATGCCGTACGGTCCCCGGGAGACGTGATCGGGATTGCGCTGCCTGCCCTGCATGCGGATCCGCAGATCTGGCCGGATCCAGGCAGGTTTGATCCCGAGCGCTTCCTGACGCGCAGGCCCTCGCCGGCGGAGTACTCACCGTTCGGATACGGGCACCGACGCTGTCCGGGATCGTCGTTCGCCGCTCTCGAGTTGGCGATTGCGTTGGGGACGATCCTGACCAACGTCGAGCTTCGCCTTCCGGACGGAAAGCGGCGACCCAAGTTGCCAAGATCGATCCCGCGGGGGGTGGCCGCGGTCCCCAGTCGGCCGATCATGCTCGATGTCGTGCGAAATCTTCGAGGAGGTTCGTGAATCCATGAAGCTGAAGCAGCGTGTTCCACTGCTCCGATGGTCGTTTTGGCGAATGGCCGTGTCGATGAAGAACATCACGACCACCGGGCAGGTGGGCGATGGTCGAGAAGCCGCCTTGGTTGAGTACGTCCTGGCCAATGCCCGCAAGGGCGAGGTCGGCAGCGTGCTCGACACCATCGACCGGTTCGCGTATGACGAGTCGTTTCTGATCAACGTCGGCGACAGAAAGGGTGAACTGCTCGACGCCGCGGTGCGGCGGGCGAACCCGAAACTCGCGCTGGAGTTGGGCACCTACTGCGGCTACGGTGCACTGCGTATCGCAGCGGCCGCGCCGACCGCCCGAGTGTATTCGGTCGAACTGGCCGCGGCGAACGCCGGCAACGCCAGGCGGATCTGGGAGCACGCGGGTGTCGCGGACCGGATCACCTGCGTGGTGGGCACTGTCGGCGACGGCGGGAAGACGCTGGACACGCTCGCCGCCGAGCAGGGCTTCGGATCCGGGTGCATCGACCTGCTCTTTCTCGATCACGACAAGAACGCCTACCTGAGCGATCTACACAGCGTGCTGTCGCGCGGGTGGCTGCGCAAAGGAACGATCGTCGTTGCCGACAATGTCAAGGTCCCGGGAGCCCCGGAATACCGGGCCTACATGCGCCAGCAGCAAGGACGCGCCTGGCGGACCGTCGAGCACAACACCCGCGGCGAGTACGGAACGATCATCCCCGACCTGGTGCTCGAGTCGGTGTACCTCGGCGAGGCGGTTGGCGGCGAATAGATGACAGCTCCGCCGATGCTCGCAGCAGGAACCGAGACCGACCACCCACCGGCGCACGACGGCAGGTTCTGGGATAGCATCGCCGTCGCGGTGACCGCGCCCCGGTCATGGTTGATCGCTCTCGCCGTCGCGTTGCTCGGCGGCGTCGTCATCGGTCTGGCGGGCACCAACGAGGCCGGCACCCGGTCACCGGAATTCCTGCCGCCCAGCAGCGAATCGGCGCGCGCCGACGCCGCTGCGAGGCAATTCCCCGGCGGCGACCGGACGGCGGCGATCCTCGTCGTCACCCGCTCCGACGGCGGGGTACTCACCCCTGCCGATCTCGCCGTCGTGACACAGGCACGAAACCGGATGCTGACAACTGTCGGCACGCCCGGCACCCCGGCGCCGATGGTGACATCCGACGACGGCCGCGCCGCACTCGCGCCGGTGCCGCTGAGTGCTGATCTCTCGGGCTTTGTGCTCAATGATGCAGTGAAGGCGGTGCGCAACGCCGCGGGCGACGGATTGGGGGCCCCGCTTGTCGCCCATGTCACGGGTGGCCCGGCATTCGGTGCCGACATCGCCGATTCGTTCAGTGGGGCCAACATCAAGCTGCTGGTCGTCACCGCGCTGGTTGTCGCGGTCCTCCTGCTGGTCACGTACCGCTCGCCGGTGCTGTGGCTCGTACCGCTGGCCGTGATCGGTGTAGCCGAGCAGGTGGCCGCCGCGGTGGGAACCGCAGTCGCCGGCATCACCGGGCTGACATTCGACGGGTCGACGTCCGGCATCACCAGCGTGCTGGTGTTCGGCGCGGGCACCAACTATGCGCTGCTGCTGATCTCCCGCTACCGCGAAGAGTTGCGGCGCAACGCCGATCACCGAAAGGCTCTGCGCCGCGCAGTGCGCATGGCGGGACCCGCCATCCTCGCGAGCAATGCGACCGTGGTGCTGGCCTTGCTCACGCTGATCCTCGCCGTGGTTCCCAGCACCCGCAGTCTCGGTGCGCTGGCAGCATGCGGGTTGGTGGTCGCAGCCTTGTTCGTGCTCGTCATGCTTCCGCCATTGCTCGCGTTGTCAGGGCCTCGGCTGTTCTGGCCGTTCGTGCCGCGACCCGGTAGCGCCGACACCGTCGATACCGGGCTGTGGCATCGGATCGCCGAACGGGTGGCACAACGGCCGGGGCTGATCGGCGGGGTCTCTGTTCTCGTCCTGGCCCTGCTGGCGACGGGGCTGTTGGGCACCACCATCGGGCTGTCGCAGACCGAGCAGTTCCGCGTGAAAGCCGACTCGGTAACCGGATTCGATACGCTCGCGACACATTTTCCAGGTGGGTTGGCCGACCCAACCGTGGTCATCGCCGACACCAGCGGGACAAGCGCCGTGCAACAGGCGATCGACACGACGTCCGGGGTGGTTTCGGCGACCCCGACCGCCCAGTCGGCCGCCGGGAAGAGCAGTTGGTCGGTCGTGATCGACGCCGCACCGGCGTCAGATCGCGCATTCCAGATCGTTGCGGCGCTGCGTGATTCGGTCCACACTGCCGATCCGGCTGCGCTGGTGGGCGGATCGGACGCCAAGGCGCTCGACATTCGCGACGCCGCGACACGGGATCGGCTGGTGGTGATCCCGGCGATCCTCGCGGTGGTCCTCATGGTTCTCTGCGTCCTGTTGCGGGCCGTCGTCGCGTCACTCGTGCTGACGGCGGCGACCGTGCTGTCCGCGCTCGCCGCACTGGGGTTGGGCGGGTGGTCGAGTATCCACGTCTTCGGTTTCCCCGGACTGGATAACAGCACCCCGCTGTTCGCGCTGCTGTTCCTGATTGCTCTGGGCGTCGACTACACCATCTTCTTGGTGACACGGGCCCGCGAAGAGACTGCCGAACACGGCACACGCCACGGAATGGTGCGGGCGGTGTCCGCGACGGGCGGTGTGATCACGAGTGCCGGCATCGTGTTGGCCGCGGTGTTCTGTGTGCTCGGCGTCCTTCCGCTGATGGTGCTGACGCAGGTGGGGGTAATCGTGGGCCTCGGTATCCTGCTTGACACATTCGTGGTCCGCACGCTGGTCATTCCGGCGCTGTTCGCGCTGATCGGCCCGAAGATTTGGTGGCCGTCCGGCACGGACGACCGCGCACCGCAATCGCCGCACGGGCCGGCGGCAGCGATCGGGGGAAGGCACCGCCGGTGAGGAGTCATGCGGTTGATTGCCGGCCGTCGAGACGTCGTTGTGGTGTAGCGGCGATCCGGAGTCGTGATATCCGTCTGAGGGTGTGGGGTGTCGCAAGCGACGTCGGTGACACTGGTGATGATCACCTGGAGAGAATCCGGCGCTGTGCGGGAGGTGAGACGATTGGGAGCTTTTCCCGATACAGCCACGCTTGAGAAGGCGTTGAACATGGCTGCGCAAGCGCCGTCCGCCCAGAACTCGCAGCCGTGGCATTGGCGGATCAGCAGGGAGGGTGTGCATCTCTACGCTGACCGCAGCCGCCAACTCGGCGAGGCCGACTTTGACCGTCGTGACGTCCTGCTCAGCTGCGGCGCCGTGCTGGACCATTGCGTCGTGGTATTGGCGGCCCACGGTTGGCACACCCGCCTCCGGCGCTTCCCCGACGCCTCCGACCACGACCACCTGGCCTTCATAGAAATCATCGAAGCGCCGGCCACCGAACCCAGCAGGGAGCTGGCCGTAGCAATCCCACGCCGCCGTGCCGACCGTCGCCGCTACGGTGCGGGTCCGATTCCGTCCGGCACGCTGGAACTGCTCCATATCCGTGCCGCCCGACACCAGGTCACGTTGGGTGTAGTCCCCGCCATGCGATGGGCCCGCCGAGACGACGACGGTGTGACCCTGCGATACGGCGGGGCGGCCGGCAGCGCAGACCCCGCGCACGGGGGCGACGGCGTGCTGCTGGTGCTCGGAACCGACATCGATGCCGACTTGAAGCGGCTGCGCGCGGGCGAGACCATGAGCCGGCTCCTGTTGACAGCCACCGCGTTGGGGCTGGTCAGTTGCCCGCTGACCGATCCGCTGAAGCGGACCCGCGACCGTCTGGCACTCGCATGCGAGGTGTTCGACGGCAACGGGTATCCCCAAGCGCTGATCCGGTTGGGTCAAGCATCAGCCGATAGCGACCCGCTGCCTTTGGTCAAGCGATTGTCGCTCGCCGAGACGACGAGCTGGGACAGGGGCATCCGTTAGGTTCGCGACATAATCGCCAGACAGCGGTCCGCGGAGAGTGATTGCCGCTGACTGATGGTGCTTGGGCCGGTACCGAGCAACGCCGGATCACCTACCCGGAAAAGACGCCACCGCCTTCGAACGTCATGCCCGAAAGCCGCCGAAGCCTGCGGGGCCCGCGGCAACTGGCGAGATGAGCGCGCCGTCCGCCCTTGCCTGGCGGGTAGGAAACCCTTGCTTTCTGGCGCCGGTTTCTGGCTTCCCGGCGATTCCCCGGCTGCCTGCGGCGCACGAATATTGCTGCAGCGGGAAACGAACCGGAGAACGGCCGAAAGCTCGGCATACACACATACAGACCCGCGCAGAACGGCCAAACGACCAACACGCGCCCCGCCCGGGCAGCGACAACCTCACAGGAGTGATCATGACAACGAATTCCAAGAGCCGTGCGGGCTGGCAACGCCGGACCTCGGCCGCCCTCTTGCTGGCCGCGGGTACGGCCGCCGTCGGCTTACTCGCGCCCGCCCCGGCGCAGGCTGCTGATCAGTACATTGCGTTGGCGCTCGGATATGTCAACGAGAATCCGCCCGTCACGATGGCAGGCGGCTCGTCGATCAGCGGCAACAAAGACCAGGCCGCCCAGGGGGCGCTGACCAACTGTTCCAGCAACGGCGCCAGTCACTGCGTGACCGTGGTCATCGCCACCAATGAGTGCGCGGCGGCCGCGTCCAATGACTACGGCGAAGAGGTCGGGGCATCGGGCGCGACCATTGCCGCCGCCTCCAGCAGTGCGTTGGCCAAACTGCAGAACCAGACGGGTGCGAAAGTGATCGTGTCGGGCTGCTCGAACGGGAACACGCCGCCTCCGCCGCCGAACGAGCCGCCGCCCCCGCCGGCTCCGAAGCTGGGTCCGACGGTGTCGTTCGAGACGGTGGTGGGTGGCCTGGTCGCTCACATCACCGATCGCAGTGGAGTGTCATCGCAGTGCACGTACACGGCGGACAACTTCAACCGTGCATTCGCCTTGCCGGCGAACTCCACGTACGACCTGCGGATCGTCCCGGCAATTCCGCAGTTCAAGAATTGGAACGTCACCATCGCGTGTGACAACGGAACCAGCACGTCGACGACGACGTACTTCTGAGTCCGCCCGTCCTGAGAGCCCGAACCGCCCGGACCGTGACGTTACGGTCCGGGCGGTATCGGGTGTGTCCACCCGGCTGATGGCCAACCTCCGCCTCCGTCGGTACAAGGACGGCGGCGCGACACCTGGGTGCGCCAAGATCGATGGATCCGGGGTCTGCCGGCCCCGACGGACGACTTCGAAGACTGCGACGACGCACAAGATGTGTACGGCCCCGTGGAATCAGCTTCAGCAGACGCGAAGCGCTGGACTGCGACCACGCGAAGCAACTCACCCGCGAATAGTCGCACACCCCGGCGCATTTCCGAGACCCCATCCGCTGCGATACGGGAGTTCACCCGAAAACCGTGGAGGACGAGGACGACTTCTGACAACGAGCGTGCGCCGGGACGTTTGAGACCTGGCGCGAGATGTCGGTGTCAGTCGCTACGCCACGCGATGGTGTGAACGCCCGCACCCCGCACATTTCCACCAGATCTGTCGGGTGTATTGCTCGGAGACGGCGTGTGCTCCGACGAGTTTCATCGGAGCGCCGCAGTGCAGGCAGGTGCGGGTCGAGGCGTCCGCAAAAGGGGTGGGCATTCCCATTCCTGCCGCACTCAGTCCTTTTTGTCGCCCTGTTTGTTCAGCGTCTCGTGCACGCTGTGCACGGTACTGCGCAGGAACTCGTTTGTCGTCGTAGTGATCTGATCGGCCAGGTCCAAGACGGCGTCGAGGATCTTCTTGCGCCGTTCCGGATCGACAACGTTGGGTAGCGTCTCATCGAGGGTGTTGGCGAACTTGCGCACGGCCTCCATCACGCTTTTCTGCCTGTCTTCGACCGTGTCGAGCACCTGTTCGGACAAGTCGGTCGCTTGTTCCGCCACGGTCTTCTTCTCAGCGCTCTCCGCCATCGTCGCTCCTCAAGGATTGAATGCATGAAACGAGCCTGGCTGGCTCAGCACCAGAATGCGCTCCGATCCCGGCGTTCTGTAGGGCCGATGGTCCCTGCTTCGCCCGATGAGCGGTCCGGTGGTGTTGCGGCCCAACCCGCTCGTCGACGTCATCGACGGAACTGCCTCAACCGGATATCAGATGTCCTCGACTACGGCCGACGGTCGTCGCCGCTCACGGCGGATACACCGTGTAGCAGCTCCAGCCGCCGATTCCGAACACATATACGGCCGTACAACGCTGGAAACTGCCGTCTGGCGCTGGAGGACCATCGCATTGGTAACCGCCGTTGCCCCACACCACTGCGCCGCCGCAGGGCTGCAGAGGGGGAGGGGGTGTCTTGCCTGCAACTTGGGCGATTCCGCCGCCCAACAGACCGACGAGAAGCAAGGGCAGCAACACGGATATCACCCCAGCGACAAGCGCCGCTGGGCCGAGCAGGAATCGCTTTACGTAGATGGATCTCGTCATCGAAATCCCCTTGCCCAAATTAGGTCTCTATGGTGCCCAAGCGAGATCACCAGACGATAGGGGCTTTGGACCTCAGAGAGTGCGGCAAACCCATACGGCAGCCACTTCCAGGACGCGCCCGCCGGCCAGGTCGCCCGACGTCTGATCGCGGGCGGTGCGTCACGGATCGATGATCACGTCCAGCAGGAAGGTCCGTCCCGCGGCAACCGTGTCCAAACCGCGCTGCAGCGCCGGGACCAGCGCGTCGGCTTTCGCCACCTGCTCGCCGGCGCCGCCGTAGGCCTCGGCGACCTTCACGTAGTCGGGCGTTGGTGCGATGGTGTTGCCGACGAAGTTGTTGTCCCGCACCGCGTCGCTGTCCGGGTAGTACCTGAGGACATTCCAGGTTTGCGACGCGTACTGGCCGTTGTTGCACAGCACGATCAGCAGCGGCACCCCGTACTCCTGGGCGAAGCCGAGCGCGGCCGGGACGGGGTTGTAGTGCCACGCCCCGTCACCGAGGATCACGGTCACCGTCTGCTGAGGGCGGGCCAGCTTGACGCCGAGGGCGGTGCCCAGGCTCGTCCCGAGGGCCCCGGCCCAGCCCCGATACTGCGTGAAGGGTTTGCGTTGGTAGAGGAACTGCAGCATCTGCGGCACCTGCGCGACGATCTCGTCGACACAGATCGCGTCGTCGGGCAGGACATCGTGCAGCCGGCCGAACAGTTCGGCAGCCGGGACGAAGTCGGTGGCCTCAGCCGAAGCCCGCCGTGCCTCCTCGATTCCCTGCGCGCGGACGCTGCGGGAATGGCGGGTCCAACGCTCGGTGGCCGCCGGCCGCGGGGTGGGTCGCTGCGCGAGGCCGGCGGCCAGCGCCTCGAGGTTGAGTGCCAGGTCCCCCGGGATCGTGTGCGTCGTCGGATAGCCCCAGTACGCGGCGCGGGGGCGCATCGGGTCTGCATCGGCGTGAATGACGGTGCAGCCGGGCCGCAACGTCGGCTGCGGCGGGTGCCACGGCGCGTTGCAGCCGGCCAGCAGGATCGCATCGGCCTCGCCCAGCACCGGCTCGACCGGTCCCGCGCCGTACAGCGGGTGCGCCCGAGGGAAGTTGTGGTAGGCGGGCATCATGAACTCGAAAACCGGCGCGGACAGTGCTTCGGCGATGCGCACCAGCGCGTCGCGTTCGGCGTCGGTTCGCCCGCCGTGCTCGGTGATGATGATCGGGGCGGTGGCACCGGCCAGGATCGCGGCGACCTCGTCGATCCGGTTCGGGGTGGCGACGACCGGTGCGGGCGGAACCCACGCCGGGATGGCGTCATAGCCCTCACCGACCAGGAGATCGAACGGCATCTCCAGCAGCGTCGGGCCCAGCGGAACCGACTGCGCGACATGGCAGGCGCGACGCAGTTCGTGAACCAGCTCGGAGGGCGTTCGGGCCCGTTTGGTCCATTTGACGACAGTTTCGGCGTTGCGGGCCGGGCCGACCAGGTCAACCAGCAGTGACGGCCACTCCGGGCCGGGATCGGCGGCCGGATCCTCGCCGTAACTCAGGGTGTCGGGGGACAGAACGGTCATCGGCGTGCGTTCCTGCAGCGCGGTGTGCAGGCCCATGGCGCCGTTCTGCACTCCGAGCGAGGAAGGCAGGAAGACGATCTGGCTGCGGCCGGAGGCCTTGTAGTACCCGGAGGCCAGGCTGAGCGCCAGCAGTTCGTGACGGCATCGGAAGTAGCGCATTCTCATCTGGTCTGCCCGCCGGGCGAGCACTTCCCAGATCGGCGCCATGACCGCGATGGGGGAGGCGAAAATGCAGTCCGTCCCGTGGGATTCCAACTGTTCCAGAAGGACTTCTGCGCCGTTCTTGACTCCGTTAGCCGGCATGATCTGCTCCGTCCCGATCGACAGTCCGCCGCTTCAGCCAGTGTGGTTCGATCCTAGCGGGGAGTGGGCGCGGACTGGCGAGGTCGCGCGCACCTCGGTGGGGCGGCCGGGTCCGCGTTCGCGGCCCCGGCTCCACCACGTGTGGCTCACCTTCAGAATTCGCGGCTCTATCTGATGAAGAGGAACCGCGAGCCCTCATCGGACTGCGATGTCGAGGTGTCCGAGCCGGCCTTGTCGGCGTTGTCGGAACCCCCGCGCGCCGCATCGGTCGACCCCGACGTGGGCCGCGGGATCTTCGTCGACCTGTCGGAGGTCGAGGTGTCCGAACCGGCGGTGCTGGGCTCTGCAGTCGCTGTCGCCGCGCCGGTGATGCCGAGGCCGGTCAGAGCGGCGCCGAAGGCGAGGACTTTCCAGGGGCTGGGTCGTGTCATGTTGTGCTCCTTGTCATCTGGGCCGCGGACTTCGCGGATGAGTCCAGACTCCGGGGGCGACGTGACAGCTCGATGGAACGAAGATGAGTGCTCTCTCATCGGCCCGTCGACGTCGGCACTTCGCGGGTGGCGGCAGCTGAGTCGGCCACAGCGTTCGCGAATGCGTCAACCGGACATGTCACCATCCTGGGCATCGGCCAATGCCGCCAAGACCGCCGGCGCTTCGGCGACAGCAGGTGCGGCATGCCATAGGCGAACGGCCTCGGCCACGACCCCTTCTGCTTCACCGAGGTAGTCGGCGGCGCGGATCGGGGCAGGCGCCTTGTCGGCCACGCCGTGTTCGATGAGCACCTGCGGCAGGGTTTCCTGAAGGATTCGATGCTCAGATCGGGCGCGTTGCGCGGCCTCGTAGACCAGGTCGTGGGCGGTTTCTCGGCCCAATGCCGTTGCAAGGTGAATCATTTGGGCCTCAGCCATGATCAGGCCGCCGTCGAGTTCGAGGTTTTCGCTCATGCGCTCGGCGTCGACCCGCAGACCCTCCACGATGACTTGCGCCTCGATGAGCGCACTGCCGGCGATCACGCCGAGTTGCGGGATGACCTGCCATTCGATCTGCCATTCGCCGGCAGCACGTTCATGACCCGCCTCCTGGATGCGCGCCAGCGACGACGCGAGTGCGCCCGCCGTGCCCGAGAGGCCGATGATGAGTTCCGAGGAGATGGGATTGACCTTTTGCGGCATCGTCGACGATGCGCCGCGATGGCTGTTGAAGGGCTCGAACACCTCGCCGATCTCGGTGCGAGACAGGTCGACGATGTTACGGGCAAGCCTGGCGCAGGTGGCGGTGATGGTCACGCACAGCCAGCCGTACTCGGCCAACCCATCGCGAGCGACGTGCCACGGCACGTCGGTCCGGTGCAATCCGAGCTGCCGGGCCATCCGTTCGCGTAGCTGCGCCGACTGTGGGCCGTAGGCAGCCGAGGTACCTCCGGCGCCGAACATCGATACCAATGCGACGCGTGGAATCGCCTGATTCAGCCGCTCGCGATGGCGCGCGAACTGGGCAAGAAGAGAAGCCAGAGTCGCGCCCAGCGTCGTGGGGACAGCCTGCTGGGCGTGGGTGCGGGCCGGCATCACGGTTCTGGCGTTGGCTTCGCACTGTCGGGCGAGTGCCTCGCCCAGACAGCCGAGCCGGGTATCCAGCTCGTACAGCGATCGCTGCATCTGCAATGCCAGCCCGGTGTCCATGATGTCCTGCGTGGTCGCGCCGTAGTGCACCCGCCCATTGGGCCCCTCGGGCAGTGAGCGGGAAATCTGGCGAACCAGGCCGAGGATGGGGTAGCCGACGTTCTTGGCCGACGCCCAGAGCTCGTCGCGATCGATGTTGTCCAGCCGGGCAGCGGCGCTGATCGCTGCCGCGTCCGCCGGGTCGATGATCCCGACCTCCGACTGGGCGAGCGCCAGCGCTCGTTCGGCGGCCAGCCAACTTTGCAGGCACGCGTCGGGACCGAACAACTCCAGTTGGACGGGGTCGCCGGCGAGTTGGGTCAGCAGCGAAAACGCAGGCTCCATGTCGATCATGCTCCTTCAGGGTGTACCAGCGGGTCGTAGAGGTCGTGCGCATGAATCCGTATTCGGGGTAGAGCGAGCCCGGGCAAGTCGACAGTCTGATCGGACTCTAGACGTCTGGGCTGGCCGGTATCCGGCTTTGGGACGCGACGACGGCCAACCCGGCACACTCGCCCGTCGCATCGACCGATCGGGGCTAGGTTGTGAAGTGGATCTCCTCGATGACGGGATGGAGTTCGTGGTTCAGGAAAGGCTGAGCGGCATGGTGATCGACTACAACCAGGGGCATATCGCCGAGCAGTATCAAGAGGCGAAGACGCAGGCCTGGCGGGAACGCATCGAGACCTACTCCTTCATGAAGCAGATCGGCGACATCACCGGCAAGAAGGTGCTGGACGTCGCATGCGGCGAAGGGCATTTCACCCGTTTGCTGTGTCGCGCCGGTGCCGCGCAGGTGGTTGGACTCGACATCTCCGAACGCATGATCGACCTGGCCCGCGAACAGGAATCCCAGGAGCCGTTGGGCATCGAATACATCGTCGCGGATGCCCGTTCGATCGTCGCGCAACAGGATTACGACATCGTCGTCTGCGCCTGGCTGCTGGTGTACGCCCAAGACCGTGCAGAGCTCGCCCAGATGTGCCGGGGGTTGGCGTGCCGGGTCAAGCCGGGTGGCCGGTTCGTCACGGTGAACACCAATCCGGGCGTGTACTCCTTCCGGCCCGACTACCGCAAGTACGGATTCGAGGTAGAGCTGGCCGACGACGTCGTCGACGGCGCACCGATCGACATCACGCTCAACCTCCCCGATTCCTCGCTGGAGGTCAGGAACTACTACCTGCCGATCGAGGCCTACGCCTCGGCCTTCCGCGGGGCCGGTTTCCACGACTTCGCCGTGCACATACCCGATCTGGAGCCCGCCCCCGACGCGGGCGACGAGGGCGACTACTGGGACTACCTACTCGACAACCCGTTCCTGGTCATCATGGACTGCGTCAGAGACTGACGCGCGCCGCCGTTTCGAGGAGCCGCGAAAGGGTGCGTCTTCGCCTCGTGGATGTTCACGTTCACCGTCACGGTTCGAGGATGCGCAACCAGACTTCGTCTGGTCTAGCTTCTTTCTTTCGTCGGGCGCCCCACTGCTGCGCTTCCGTCGCCGTTCAGCCCCAGCCGCCTGTGGACGACCTCGCGGGCCAGGTCGAGGACGGCCGGGTCGTCGTGCAGCACGAACTTGGTGTCGGCGGCCAGCAGGACCGCGTGCAACTCGAAGGCGAGGCGGTCGGGGTCCTCGTCGGCGGGAAGCTCGTGCTGCTCGAGCGCGGTGACCGCGAAGGACCGGAGCAGCGCGACGAAATCGGACTGGATGGCGGCCACCCGGTCCCTGACCGGCCCTGGGCGGGTGCCCATCTCGAGCGCTGTCGCAGCGAAGAAGCAGCCACCGGGAAAGACGTAGCGCTGCACGTAGCTGAAGAACGCCTCGCACACCGCCGCCAGCTGGGCCAGGCCGGGGGGAGCCGCGAGCGCGGGCTCGACGACCTCTGCGGTCAGGATCCGCTCGGCCTCGTCCACGGTGGCGAGCTGGAGTTCCTGCTTGGAGCCGAAGTGCGCGTAGAGGCCGCTCTTGCTGATGCCGGTCGCGGCGGCCAGGTTCCCGATCGACAGCCCCTCCAACCCGTCGACCGTCGCCAGCGATGCGGCTTCGCGCAGGATTGCGCCGCGGGTTCGTTCGCCGTCGGCGCGCGGGCGCCGTGGTGCGGAGCTGCGCTGATTCATTGCGGGGCCGGCCATATCGACAAAATAGCACGACCGGTCGTACATTCAGATGTGCTCGACCGAATCGTGCCACACCGAGCGGTGGCACCGACTCGTGCGCGGCTGGAACCTGCGACACGCTTCGGTGAAAACGGGCGTCAAACGAGGACTTCAGACCCTTACGCGATTGCCGCGCATGCGCTCACGCTAACGGGGTTGGCCCGCCCATGAGCGGGCTCCAGGAGGCAAAAAGATGCCTGTCTCCGGCGCCGTTGGGAACAACGGTCCATCGGGTGGCTACCCGGCGGTCGCCACCGGCAGCAGTGAAGGGCTGCCCCGTCTCAACGAGATGCTTACCCGCCTTCGCACACATCTGCGCGCGCATGCGAAACAGGAGGTTCTGTCATGAAGCGTGTTGTCATCGATCGTTTCGGCGGTCCCGAGGTCGTCAGCGTTGTCGACGAGGCCGAGCCGCTGCCTCGCCAGGGTGAAGTCCGCGTCAGGGTTCTGGCCTCCGGCGTGTCGCTCAGCGACGCGCAGATGCGCGCCGGCACGTATCTCGGCGGCCCGAAGCCGCCGTTCACCCCGGGCTACGAATTGATCGGCGTGGTCGATCAATTGGGGCCTGGCTGTGCGCGGCTGCACGAGGGCGATCGCGTGGGTGTGCTCACGCAGTGGGGCGCCAACGCCGAGCTTGTCTGTGTCCCTGAGAAGAACGCGGTCCCGGTGCCCGAGGATCTGGATCCGGCCGAGGTCGTGAGCCTGGTCTTCACCTATATGACGGCCTACCAAATGCTTCACCGTGCGGCTGGAGCAAAGGCGGGGGAGACGTTGCTCGTCCACGGTGCGGCCGGCCGGGTAGGGACCGCAGTCCTCGAACTCGCTGCAGTGATGGGAGTTCACACGTACGGGACGGCGTCGGCCCACGACAGAGCCGCCGTCGAGCGGCTCGGCGCGGTGGCCATCGACTACCAGCACGAAGACTTCCTGGAGAAGGTCAGAGAGCTGAGTCGTGACGGTGTGGATATCGTGCTCGACCCGTTCGGTGGCACGCTGTCGCTTCGCTCCTTCCGGGCGTTGCGGTCCGGCGGAAGGCTGGTCATCTACGGCCGCCAGAAGACGTTGGTGCAGGGTCGCAAGAATTGGCCGGGGGTATTCGAGTGGTACATGGGAACCGCCGCTGTCGCATTGTGGGGCGTGGTGTCGCCCAGCCGGCGGGTGCTCGCCTATCGAATCCAGAAGTTGCGTATCCACCACCAGGATTGGTTCGAAGAGGATTTCCGCGCCCTGCTGGAGTTGCTCCGTCGTGCAGCGATTCATCCGGTCGTGGCCGAGCGCCTGCCGCTGGCCGAGGCTCGCAAGGCCCACGAGTTGCTCGACAGCATGGCGGCCACAGGGAAACTCGTGCTTGTGTCCTGAGACTGGGAAGAGGTCCTCATGGCTCAGGATGCCGCGCCGGCGACTCGGGTGCGCTACCCGCCGATCTCCGAGCACGGTCTGATCGGAGATCTGCACACGGCGGCGCTGGTGGCCACGGACGGCACCATCGATTGGTACTGCTGCCCGCGGTTCGACTCACCCAGCGTCTTTGCGGCGATTCTCGACGCGGACCGCGGCGGCTACTTTCGGATCTCGCCCGACTGCGACGACTGGAGTTCCAAACAGCTCTACCTGCCCGATACCAACGTGCTCATCACGCGCTTTCTGACGCCTGACGGGGTCGCGGAGGTTCAGGATTTCATGCCGGCCGCACAAACCAGCCGGCCTGCGAACCGCCCCCGCATGATCCGTCGGCTGCTCGCCATACGTGGGCAGCTGCGCTTCCAGGTCGACGTCGCCCCCCGCTTCGACTTCGCCCGCGTCCGGCACGAGGTGGGACTCAACCAGAATGGGGCTCTGTTCATCTCCCTGAAGCTGCGGCTCAGCCTCTCGGCGCCGTGCCCGCTGAATATCGTCAATGACGGCGACATCAACGCACACATCACGGTTCGCGCGGGGGAAGCCGTCACCTTCGTGCTGGAACAGGTGGCGCCCGGCGACGTCCCGGCGCCGTACTGCGATGCCGACATCGCTGCGGAATTCGAGACCACCGTCGCGTTCTGGCGAGGCTGGCTGCAGCGTTCGCGCTACAGCGGGCGCTGGCGCGAGATGGTGCACCGCTCGGCGCTCACGCTGAAGCTACTGACCTACGCGCCCACCGGCGCCATTGTGGCGGCACCCACCACGAGTCTGCCGGAGTGTCTGGGCGGCACCCGGAACTGGGACTACCGATACACCTGGATCCGAGACTCCGCTTTCACCCTTTACGCGCTTCTCACCCTGGGATTCGCCGACGAGGCCGCCGCGTTCCTGCATTGGCTGGAGGGCCGGTTCCGGCATTCCGGCCGCGACTCGGCGCCGTTGCAGATCATGTACGGGATCGACGGGCGCGAAAATCTGCCCGAGGAGCAGCTGCTGCACTTGGAGGGCTACCGGGGCTCGGCGCCGGTTCGTGTCGGCAACGCGGCGGCGAACCAGTTGCAGCTCGACGTCTATGGCGAGCTCATGGACTCCGTCTACTTGTGCAACAAGTACGGGCTGCCCATCTACCACGACGGGTGGGTAGAGCTCACGCGCAGTCTTGAATGGCTGATCGAACATTGGGACGGACCCGACGAAGGGATCTGGGAATCTCGTGGCGGGCGAAGGAATTACACGTACTCCCGGCTGATGAGCTGGGTTGCGGTCGAACGCGCGATTCGCGTTGCGCATCAGCGCGGACTGCCGGCGGACATCACACGGTGGAGCGCGGTACGGGACCGTATCTATCACCAGATCATGGGCCGTGGCTGGAACCCCGAGCGCAGGGCGTTCGTCCAGCACTACGACAGCGACGTGCTCGATGCTTCGTTGTTGTTGATGCCGCTGTGCAAGTTCATCGCCCCCACCGACCCTCGCTGGATCTCCACACTGGACGCCATCTCTGCCGAACTCGTCTCAGACAGCCTCGTGTACCGCTACAACGTGCGGTCGTCGCCCGACGGGCTGGCCGGTGGTGAGGCGACCTTTTCGATGTGTTCCTTCTGGTGGGTCGAGGCGCTGGCCCGCGCCGGGCGGCTCGACGAAGCGCGGTTGGCGTTCGAAAAGATGCTCACGTATGCAAACCATGTGGGGCTGTATTCGGAGGAGATCGGGCCGACCGGCGAGCAGCTCGGCAACTTTCCGCAGGCATTCACCCACCTCGCCTTGATCAGCGCCGCCTACAACCTGGACCGCCGGCTCGGGTGAGCGCATAGCTCTTGCGGCACATCACCACGCGTGCAGCATGGTCGGGCCGGATCACGGCCGCCCCCACTCAGCGTCCCAGCGCGCAGGATTGCGCTGCGGGTCCGTTCGCCGTCGGCGCGCGGGCGCCGCGTGGCGGAGCTGCGCGGATCGACCGGGCCTCTGGGCATGTTGACAAATTAGCACGATCGGTCGTACTTTCTAATTAGTACGACCGATCGTGCTAATTCCGGGGTGACGACGGGCCACGGCCCATCACCAACAAACCACAAGGAGCTCACCATGCACGCAATCAGCACTGTCAACGGCGTCGACGTCGACCGCCTCGCCGGCACGATCGACGCCGTGACCGCGAATCCCGCGCTGGCGCGGTTCCAGTTCCGGGCCCAGAACCACTGGGTCGACGGCGCCTACAGCCGCTCGACGATCAAGGACTTCTACGGCGTGGGCCAGGAAGACACCACCCGCACCGAG
The DNA here is from genome assembly GCF_019710635.1 of Mycolicibacterium xanthum. Lineage (GTDB taxonomy): Bacteria > Actinomycetota > Actinomycetes > Mycobacteriales > Mycobacteriaceae > Mycobacterium > Mycobacterium xanthum. The sequence goes on along the minus strand of NZ_JAIFZS010000020.1, from coordinate 23,729 downwards.
CCGTTCACCGTGGACACCGATGAGCCGCCGGTCCTGCTCGGCGAGAACCGGGCGCCCACCACCGTCGAATACGTCCTGCACGCGCTCGCGGCGTGCGTGACCGGCACGATCGCCTATCACGCCGCCGCCCGCGGCATCGTCGTCGACGGCATGGAAACCACGATCGAGGGCGATGTGGATCTGCACGGCTTCCTCGGCCTGGACGGCAGTGTCCGACCCGGCTTCGAGCGGATTCGGGTGACGATCAAGGCGATCGGCGACTTCGACGACGATCAACTCGCCGAACTCGCCGGCCTCACGAGCTACTCGCCGGTCCGCGACATCGTCACCAACCCCGTCCCGGTCGCCATCGACCTGGTCCGCGGCTGAGCGGTCGGCAGGCTTGTCCGCGTCGGGGACTGCCGGTTCAGCCGGCTGGGGTCGGAGCGGGGTGTCTTCGCTGACGGGCGGACGGTCACCCGAGGAAACTCCGACCCCGGGCCGGCGCAGACCATGGCCGGCAAGCTCCACCCGGAACCGGCGCGAAGCCTGACGGCGAAGGTGTCCGGGCGGCTCAGTCGACGGCGAGCGCGGCGGCCATCTCCTTCTCCAGGTCGCGGTAGCCTGCCTCCTCGACCGCGACCTCGACGAAATCGATGGTGCCGCCGGTGAACCTGCCCTGCGTCTCGGGCGTGTACTCCTTGGCGACGGCGTCGGCGCTGTCGCGGCCGACGCACAGGCCGTCGCCACACAGCGTGAACTTGCCGGTCTGTGTCCGCATCGGGCCTTCGGCGACGACCTTGTCGTTGACGTACACCTTCGTCGTGCCGTGCGACTCTCCGTACTTGCCGGCCGACTCCCGGGTGAACTCCATTCCCAGCGTGTATTTGCCCGGCTTGAGTTCCTCTTTGGAGATGAAGCTCTGCTCCGGCGGAATGCCCAGGAAGTTGTACACGTAGTACAGCTTCTTGTCCTTGATGAACAGGGAATGACCGCCGAAGCGGGAGCCGTGGGCGAAGATGACGCCCGAGCAATCCTCGCCGACCTCGACGTCGGCCAGGATCTTGTACGACCGGCCCCGAATGTTGGCGGCCACGCCTTCGGGCACCGCGGTCGTGTCCGGGTAGTAGACGTACCGGTCCCGAGGCGGCTCGGTGGACGGCCGTTCGATACCGGCGACAACCACAGCGGGTTGATCGTTGAGGGGAAGCACTAGGTTTCTCTTGGCCTCGTCCATCCATAGTTGCTTCAGGTGCTCGAGCTTCTCCGGATGCTTCTCGGCCAAATCGGTCGACTCCGAACGGTCTTCGGCGACGTGGTAGAGCTCCCACCGGTCCTGATCGAAGTGCCCCTTGCCGGTGAGTGGCGCGTGGACGGCGGCGGCATGCCAGCCGTCTTCCCACATGCCCCGGGTGCCCATCATCTCGTAGTACTGATGCTTCCTCAGGGTCGGACCGTCGGGGTCGGCGTCGAAGCTGTACTGCATCGAGACGCCGTTCATCGGGTACTGCCTCACGCCGCGATAGGTGTCGGGCATCTCCAACCCGCACACGTCGAGGATCGTCGCTGCGACATCGGTGGCGTGGTGGTACTGGTGCCGGATCTCCCCCCGCGCCTTCATGCCTTTGGGCCAGGAGACGATCATCGGATCGCAGGTGCCGCCGGAATACTCCGAGTAGCGCTTGAACATCTTGAACGGAGTCGAGAAGGCGGCTGCCCAGCCGGTGGGCATGTGGTTGTAGCAGTCCGGCCCACCGAGCTTGTCGATCATCGTCAAGTTCTCTTCGAGATCATCGGGGAACCCGTTGAAGAATTTGTTCTCGTTGACCGAGCCGTTCGGCGAACCTTCCCCCGACGTGCCGTTGTCGGCGGCGTAGAGCACCAGCGTGTTGTCCAGCTGGCCGGACTTCTCCAGGTAGTCGATCAGCCGCCCGATCTGCGCATCGGTGTACTCGGAGAAGCCCGCCCACACCTCGGCCATGCGGCAGAAGAGCCTCTTCTGGTCATCGCTCAACGAGTCCCACGGCAGGACGAGGTCGCCCTCGTTCGCCTGGTCGTCCGGCATCGGATTGAAGGGAGTGAGTTTGGTCCCCTCGGGTAGGACGCCCTTTTCGATCATGCGGGCCAGGCACCACTCGCGGTAGGCGTCGTAGCCGTCGTCGAACTTGCCCTTGTACTTGTCGATGTACTCCTGGGGTGCCTGGTGCGGTGCGTGGTTGGCACCGGGGCAGAACCACATGTACCAGGGCTTGGAGGGGTTGCTCGCCTTGTTGTCGCGGATCATCCGGATCGCCTGGTCGGTCAGGTCTTTCGACAGGTGGTACCCGTCCTCGGGCAGGTACGGCTGATCGATGAAGCGGTTGTCCTCGACCAGGTCCGGGTACCACTGGTTGGTCTCACCGCCCAGGAACCCGTAGAACCGGTCGAACCCCTTCTGCAACGGCCACGTGCCCTTGTATCCGCCCGGCGCGTTGTCCTGCTCGGGCACGTTGTGGTTCTTGCCCACCCAGAACGTGCTCCACCCGGCATCCTGCAAGACGTGCGAGATGGTGGCGCACTGATCGGGAATGCGGGCGTGGTAGCCGGGGAAGCCGTTGGAACCCTCGACGATCTCGGCGAAGCCGTTGACGTGGTGGTTGCGGCCGGTCAGGCATGCCGACCGGGTGGGCGCGCACAGCGCGGTGGTGTGCCACTGGGTGTAGATCAGGCCGTTGTCGGCGAGCTTCTGCGCCCACGGCATGTTGATCCGGCCCCCGTACGGCGACCACGCCGCCAGCCCGGTGTCGTCGTAGAGGATGAACAGGACGTTCGGGGCGTCGGCGGGTGCAACCGGGGGCCCGTAGGGGCCCCAGTCGGGGACCGAGTCCCGAACGTCGAGCTCGATCTTCCCCTTGAAGACCTCTGCGGTGTACTGCTCGGCGTAGCTCTCGTTCTCGTTGTCGGACATCGCACCTCCCGTAGTAGTCATGCCGACCTCACTGTCGATACCTCCCCATTGGTACTTGTCGATACTTTCGCATCTTGGCGACCCGGACAATAGGGCGATTGTGCGCATTCCTTGGGAATGGCCGCACAAATTCCTTGCCGAATACTGGAATTCGGTCTCACGGAGCCGTGAAGCATGCCGGTGGGTGTCGCGGTGGCTGGACGGCGCGGAAAGCGTTTACGCGACGGGTCGCAGCACCACCACGCCGGGGACCGTCTGCAGATAGGCCCGCAGCGGGCTGTCGACCACCGCGTTGTTCGCGCTGAGCGACGAGGCGTTGCGCAGCACCGGTTCGTCGGGTCCGGCGACGAAGATCCCGACGTGGGTGACGTCGAGTCCGCCGTCATCGGCGTATGCACCGATGTAGTCACCGGTGCGCAACTGGTCGAGCACGCCGTCGTCGACGTACCGGCTCGGGATGTACGAGACGGTCCGCGGCACAACCGGCAGCCCGGGCAGATACACCCCGCCGGAGTCCTTCGCGTTCAGGTCCTTCGGGACCTGAATCGCGTTGGCGCTCAGGCTCGCCGTGATATCGGTCGCGACGGCCGGTGTCGCCGCGGCCCAATCGGTGAAGAAATGTTTTCTCGTCTGGAATCCGACCTCGCCGTCCTTGTAGCGCACCGAGATCAAGGCGTCGATGAACTCGTCGCGGTTCCCGGCGCGTTTGAGCGCTTCGACGTAGTCGGCGTAGGTGAAACAGTCCACCTTCGCCAGCTCCACGACGAGTTGTTCGGGCACGGTGGCCGAGCCGATCAGAGTGTTTGCGCCGTAAGGGGTTCCGAGGAACTGCCCGGACAGCACGTCGGACAGCTGCGACGGGGCCGCATCGGACGCGTCGCGCCGGACGGCCAACAGCCGCTCCAGAATCTGGGCGCTCTGGTCGGAGATCCGGACCTCGAACGGTGCCGACGCGGACGACGCCAGGTAGTCCGTGACCGGGATCCGTGTGGCCTGCGAGTAACCGATCGGCAGCAGCACGTCACCGGCCGTGGTCTTGTAGTACACATCCCAGCGGTGATATCCGGCGAACGCCATCGGGTGCTCGGCGATCACCGCGGCGTAGTCGTGCACCGCCTGCACGTACTTTTCCGAGTTGTTGTACCGGTACAGGGCGTGGTCGCGGTCGTCGACGAAGCCGTTGGCGGCGAGGTAGCGGCCGGCGGCCATGATGCTGTCGCGGGGCGAGAGGATGTCGCCGCCCTCGCCGTAGGCGGCGAAGGTCGACGGCATGAATTGCATCGGCCCCTGCGCGCCGGCGGTGCTCACCCCGGCGACCCGTCCGAAGGCGGTCTCGATGAGGTTGATCGCCGCCAGATAGTTCCACGCGACGCCGGACGCCGACTCGGACTCCCGGTAGTAGCCCATCAGCTCGTCGGCCGGCGCGGGTGCGACGATGCGCCACGCCGGCACGGTGTCCTTGGGCGGCGTCATCGACCCGAGTTGTCGACGCGCGTCGACGTTGCGGTCGTAGACGTCGAGAAGCGACGCCGGGATGCGCGGCCGCACGACCGGGTCCCACTCGGGGTGATGTCCGATGGCGCGGTAGGCCGCCTGCTGGCGATGCGCGGCCGCGGCCAGCACGTCCTCCGGCGCCGCCGGGTCGCGTAGGGCGCCCTCGTCGTGGACCAGGTCGTCGGCGAGCTGTGCGGGGTCCGTCGCCAATTCTCGGGATCGGCCGGCGGGCGTGGACGACGGCGGGGGCGCCGCGGCAGCCGTCGGTGTCTCTGCCGATGTCGCCGTTTCGGGTGGGGTCGATCCCGCGCATCCCCCGGCCAGCACGGCGACTGCAGCCAGGAGCAGCGCCGCCACCGTTCGCATTGCCGCAAGGCTCGAGGCGCCCCGTTTGGGCATCGTCACCCCTGCCTGGCCTGACGTTCGGCGGCGTGGTCCTCGATCGCCTTGCCGATCGCGCGCGCGGCCTGCTCGACGAACGCGGTGCCGCGTTCGGCCACCCAGTCGCTCGACGCGACCGGGCCGGCCAGCTGGCCGGTGAAGTGCGGGATGACGTAGTGCGCGAACAGTTCGTAGCTGTGCAGTTTCGCCGCCGGCGGGGCCCAGTCGTGGTCGAAGAGCAGGAACGCCCCGAAACCGCCGTCGCTGGCCTCGATCAGCTCCTCGATCTTGGCGATCGCGTCGTCGGGGGTGCCGATCACCGCGAACCCGGACTGGCGGTTGTTGGCCAGGATTTCTTCGGTGGTGTCGCCCTGCACCGGACCGGCGGGCAGGATGTGGCTGAAGTACCTGGAGAACTCGGCGATTCCGTACTCGACATCCCTTTCCGCCTGCTCCCGGGTCTCGGCGAGGTGCATCGGCCCGACCAGCCGCCACTTCGAGCGGTCCGCGACGTGGCCGTGCAACGTCGCCACCTCTTCCCAGGTGCTCCAGTGCTGGGCCAGCAGGTCCATGCCCTGCTTGGCGGTCGCCGCGATCGACAGCATGCCGATGCCGTGCCTGCCGGCGCCGCGGGGGCCGGTGGGGGAGAAGGACGCGGCGACGGCCACGTCGAAACACGGGTCGCTGTAGGGCTTGAGTTGCAGGCGGGCGTCGCGCAGGGTGAACCCGTCGGTCGACATGGTCACGGTCTCGCCGCGCAGCAGCCGCATGATGGCGTCCAGGCACTGTTCCATGCGCGGCCGCTGCTCGTCGGCCGGGATGCCGAGCATGTGCGCATCCGAGGTGAGCTGACCCGGCCCGCAGCCGAGCATCACCCGGCCCCGGGTGAGGTGGTCGAGCAGCACCATACGGTCGGCCAGCATCAGCGGGTGGTGGTAGGGCAGTGAGCTCACCCCGGTGCCCAGCTTGATGTGTTTGGTCCGCTCGGCGGCGATGCCGATGAACACCTCGGGGGAGGCGATGATCTCGAACCCGGCCGAGTGGTGCTCACCGACCCACGCCTCGTGGAACCCGAGGCGGTCCATCGCGATGATCAGGTCGAGGTCACGCTCGAGGGCCAGCGTCGGGCTCTGCCCGACGGGGTGAAACGGGGCCATGAAGTTGCCGAAGCGCATCAGCCCATTCTGGCGGCCCGACCCGCTAGTCGTGACCGCGATTCATGAACTGCTCGATGATGTTCGACATGTCGAAGGATTTGCCGCCCTGTACCGGCGGGCACTCCAGCAGCGACTGGATGTGGTCCTTCATCAGCTTGCTCATCGGCTGGATCAGCCACGACACCTTCTGCATCAGGTGGCCGTAGGAGTCCCTGTTGTCGTAGGTCTCGAACGGGTCCATCCGGATGTTGAACACCAGCGGCGCGGTCCGCGGAACCACGTTGGCGTAATAGTCCTCCTTGGTCGAGAAGTGGAACTTCCACGGCCCCATCCGGACGGCCATCAGCTTGCTCTCGTAGTAATGGAAAATGTGGTTGCGCGCCGACGCCGACTCCGCGCCCGTCCAATAGGGCAGGTTGTCGACGCCGTCGAGGATCTGGGCCTTCGACTCCCTGACCCGCGCCGCCACGTCGTCGACGCCCGCCGCCCCGGCCAGGCTGGTGAACATGTCCTGATGGCACTGGATGCCGTTGAGGATCTGCCCCGGCTCGATGTGGCCCGGCCAGCGCAGCAGCGAGACCACCCGAACGCCACCCTCGTAGGCCGTCATCTTCTCGCCCCGCCAGGGTGTGGTGGCACCGTGCGGCCAGCTCGAGTGCTCGGGGCCGTTGTCGGTCGAGTACCAGACGATGGTGTCGTCGGCCAGCCCCTGCTCGTCGAGGAAGTCCAGCACGGTGCCGATGTCGTGGTCGTGCTGCATCATTCCGGAGCCGTGCAGATCGGCCTCCGACGTGTACCGCTCGGCCGCGTACCGCCAGTCGTCGCCCAGCCTGGTGTACAGGTGCATCCGAGAGGTGTTCAGCCAGACGAAGAACGGTTTGTCGTCCTGCTGTGCCCGCTTCATGAAGTCGATGGCCAGCGGGACGACCTCCGCGCCGTCGACATCGTGCATCCGTTCCTGGTGCAGCGGGCCGGTGTCCTCGATGCGCTGCCTGCCCACCCGGCCGAACCGGGGGTCCTCGGTGGGGTCGTCCTCATCGGTCGCCCACGAATGGATGACGCCGCGCGCCCCGAACATCTTCTCGTACTCTTCCAGGCTGCCGGCGTAGGCCTCGGCGAACGCCTGGTAGTCGCGTTGCTGGTCCTCCTCCGAGACGTTGAGGTGGTAGAGGTTGCCGAAGAACTCGTCGAACCCGTGGTTGGTGGGCAGGTGCTCGTTGCGATCACCGAGATGACTCTTGCCGAAGTGCCCCGTCGCATACCCCTGGTCCTTGAGAACTTCAGCCAGACAAGGTGATTCGGTCTGCAGGCCGAGGGGGTCGCCCGGCTGGCCCACCGTGGTCATCCCCGACCGGATGGGGTACTGACCGGTGATGAAGGCGGCCCGGCCGGCGGTGCACGACGGCTGGGCATAGTGGTCGGTGAACCGGACGCCGTCGCGGCCGATGCGGTCGATGTTGGGGGTGGTGTAGCCCATCGTGCCCATGCCATAGGCGCTGACATTCTGCCAGCCGATGTCGTCGCCCCAGATGACGAGGATGTTGGGACGCTTGCTGTCTGGCATGGCTGCCGCCTTCCCGAACGGGTACCGGTATCTGCCGGGAAACACTATCCGACAGCGTGTTCCGATGGCCCGGAAACGGCGGGCGGCCCCGTCACCGCACGGTGGCCGTCACCATCAGGTACTCCGCCGGATAGGAGGTGCGGCCCGGCTCGGTGGACTCGTTCCACTTCTCCAGGAACGTCAGGAAGTCGCCGTCCAGCGCGGCGACGCGCTCGGGGTCGCTCTCGTTGAAGCGGTAGGCCGCGATCGTCGGGCCGTAGTTGCGCTTCCAGTACTCGCGGAACTCCAGCGGGCTCGCACAACGATCCATCACGACCGTCTCCCGGTGCATCGTCAGGTCGGAGACCCTGTCGCCGAACAGTTCCCGCACATGGTCCTCGTCGCCCCACAGCGGCGGCGGGCTGGCTCCCGGCGGCGGCGGGGGTGCGTAGGGCTTCATCGTCGCGAACAGGTTGCCGACGAAGCCGCTCGGGGTCCAGTTGATCAGCCCGATCGTGGCGCCGGGCCGGGCCACCCGCAGGATCTCGTCGGCACACGCCTGATGTCGTGGCGCGAACATCACCCCGACACACGACATGACGACATCGAAGCTGTCGTCGGGGAACGGCATCGCCTCGGCGTCGGCCTCGGCCCAGTCCAGCTGCACTCCGTGCTGCGCGGCCCTCGCCCGGCCCGCCTCGAACAACTCGGGTGTCAGGTCGCCGGCCGTCACAGCGGCCCCGGCGGCGGCGGCCGGAATGGCGGCGTTGCCGGAACCGGCCGCGACATCGAGCACCCGCTGCCCGGCCCGCACGCCGCAGGCCTCGACGAGCCGGGCCCCCAGCCCGGGGATCAGGTCCGCAGCGACGGCGGGGTAGTCACCCGACGCCCACAGCGCCCGGTGCTTGGTCTTGAGCTGGCGGTCGGCGTCCTGCGCTGTGCTGCTCATCAGACGTACTCCTCGAGTCGAGTTCTCCTGGGCGCGGGCCGGCAGCCCGGCATGGTTCCATCATCGACCCGATGGACGCGGGTGCACATGGGTATCGGCTACCCAATTTCGACGGGTCAGGGCAGGATGCCGAGCTCGCGGGCCCGGCGGACCGCGTCCCGGCGCTTCGTGACGCCCAGCTTGGTGAGGATCGCCGACACGTGGTGGTCGACCGTCTTGACCGACAGGTAGAGCCGCTCGGCGAGTTCGGCGTTGGTCAGGCCGTCGCCGAGTAGCCGCAACACCTCGACCTGACGCGCGGTCAGGCCCGCCGGGTTGGCCCGGGTGCTGGCCCGGCGCGGTCCGGGCACCGCCGCCGCGCCGGCCGCGCGAAGGTCGAAGCGCACCTTGGCCGCGACCGCGTCGGCGCCGAGGCGGTCGAGCACGTCCAGCGCGCGACGGGCCAGGGCCGGGTCACCGGAGTCGACGAGCGCCAGCGCCGCATCGTACGGCGCCGAAAGTTGATGGAAGGCCTCGGCGGCGGCTTCGTGACGGCCGTCGGCGGCCTGTGCGTAAGGTTCGGTCGCCGCCAGCACCGGAACGGCAGAATCGATGCGGTGCAACCACATCGACAACTCGCCACGTGCCCACTCCAAACCCGTGACCGGGGCGGTGTCGAGCATGGTGCGGCACTCCGGTAGGCGCGGATCCGGAATCCCCGACAGCCACGAACGTTCCGCGATGGCCGCGGCCACCGGCAGCAGCCGGACCAGCTCGCCGTAGCGGCGGGCGAGCTGCCAGGCGTCGTCGATCCCGCCCCCGTCGTCGCCGTGGCGGCGCAACGCGACCAGGCCGCGGATCAGCAGCGGCCAGGTCCGGGCCAGCGGGGCGCTGGGGCTGTCGAGCACCGCCTCGGCGTCGGACAGCGCGGCGTCCCAGTCGCCCACCAACAGATTGAGCCTGCTGCGCGAGCCCTGCTGCACCACCCGGCAGATCGGCAGGTCGTGCTCGACCATCAGCGGGATGCTGACGTCCAGCAGGTCGGCGGCGGCACCGAGTCGGCGCTGTTCGACGTCGAAATAGGTCAGGTTGGTGTAGCCGGTGGAGTACGTCTCGTCGATGTGCCGGGGGCCGGTGGCCAGCAGGGCCAGCAGGTCATCACGCACCGAGGCGTCGCCGGCCAGGATGTCGCAGAAGTACCCGATCAGCGTGGTCCGGACCGTCAGCGCGGGATCGGCTGCGGTATCGGCGATTTCGCGGGCCCGGCGCAGCAGCTGCGTTGCGTGGCCGAGGTCGCTGGACTGCACCGCGAGAAACGCCTGCATCGCCAGGCCGTGCCCGAGGCGGCTGATCCGCGACGGGTCCTGGCGGGCGGCATCGTCATCGAGAACGCCGTCGAGAACGTCATCGAGAACCGAGATGGACGCGGCCGCGTGCTCGTCGGCGGTGGAGCGGTTGCCGTTGTACCACTGATACACCGACAGGGCGTGGTGGTTGGCGCTGACGCCGATGGGCGCCCTCATGTCGCGCCGGATCCGCAGGGCCCGCTGGCAGGCGTCGATGGCGTCGGACAGGCGGTCGGTGAGGTAGTACTCGCTCGCCAGCTGTTCGAGGAGTTCGCACTCGGTGGCCGCCGAGAGCGCACCGCCGCGGTCCAGCGCGATCTGGAAGAACTCGCAGGCCTGGGTGTGGGCGCCGGAACGTGCCGCCGTGAGGGCCGCCTCGGTGGCCGCGGACGCGATCAGCTCGCGGTCGCCGGCGCCCAGCGCGTGATGGGTCAGCACCGCGGGATCGGGGTTCGGTAAGGCGCGGTGGGCGTCGATGAACCGGCGGTGCAGGCCGCTCTCGGCTCCCGGCGGCAGGACGCTGGCCAGCGCGCGCCGGCACAGGTCGTGGCGGAACGCGACACCGCGGCTGTCGCGCCTGATCAGCTTGGCCTCGTCGAGCGCGCGCAGCGCGGGCAACGTGACGCCCAGCCCGGCGAGCAGATGGTCGCCGATGGCGCCGGGTGCGCAGGTGAGCAGGTTCAGCGCATCCCAGGCGGCCACGTCCAGGCCGGCGGTGCGGGCCAGGATCGCGTCGCGGACGGTGGTCGGCAGCGCGGAGCGGTCCGAGCCGTCGTGGTCGAGCATCTCGCAGACGAAGAATGCGTTCCCGCCGGTGACGCGGTGCAGCCAGTGCGGGTCGACGGCGCGGTCACCGGCCAACGCGGCGATCTCCTCGACGCTCAGCGGTGGGACCACCAGCGACCGGGCGTGCGGCGAGCGGGCGATGTCGCCGAGCAGCACGCGCAGCGGATGCGTCGCGCTGACCTCGTCGTCGCGCATGATCCCGACGATCATCAGGCTGCTCTGCGCCGCCCGCCGCAGCAGGAACCGGAACAGGTCGATGGTGCCCTGGTCGGCCCAGTGCAGATCGTCGAGAACCAGCACCGTGGGGTCTTCGCGCAGCTCCTCGAACACCGCGACGAAGATGTCGTACGGTTGGCTGCTCGCGGCGAGGCGTTCCCTGGTGGTGGCGCTGAGCATGGGGGCGAGATCGTGCAGGGGGCCCAGCGGCCGCGGTGTCGACAGCGGATCGCAGGCACCCCACAGCACCCGGGTGTGCTCCGGCAACCCGGCGACGAAACCCTCGACGAAGGTGGTCTTGCCGGCGCCCGACTCGCCGCACACCATCACCGCACTTCCGCGTCCCCCGCGGGCTGCGGCTTCCCGGGCCGCGAGCAGGTCGAGCTCATGCTCGCGCTCCGTGAGCGTCACGCGCCGATCGTATCGCAAAAGAGCCCGCCCACCAGCGAAAACAGCGTCCCTGTACGGAGGGCCCGGCCAACCGTGAGCGCGGTGCCCCGGGACCGGAACCGGTCCCGGAACCGGTCCCCCGTCGCGGGTGACCGGGTCGCGGGCCGGCGTGGCGCCGCCACGTCGTCAAACGCGCTCAACGCACCGTCGGAGGCGTGATTGACACAAATGGTTTGACGGGCTACATGTATGACACGTGACACCCGATGTGTCACGTGCGGGCCCGTCGGCGGGCCGACGCAGGTCCTGGATCGGGGGGCGGTGGCGATGGCGGTGACTCTCCGGTGAGCACGACGACCGGCGAGCGGTCCCGCATCGCCAGGACGATCCGGGTGCTGGCGGTGCCCATCATCCTCGGCTGGGTGCTGCTGACGGTGGTGACCAACTCCGCGGTGCCGCCGCTGGAAGAGGTCGGCCAACAGCGCACGGTGGGCCTGAGCGCACGGGACGCGCCGTCGATGGTGTCGATGAAGCGCATCGGCAGCAATTTCCAGGAGTTCGACTCCGACAGCAGCGCGATGGTGGTCCTCGAGGGTGATCAACCCCTCGGCGACGACGCCCACCGCTACTACGACCAGCTGATCGGCCGGCTGGAGGCCGACACGGCCCACGTTCAGCACGTCGCCGACTTCTGGGGCGACCCGTTGACCGCCTCCGGGGCCCAGAGCACCGACGGCAAAGCGGCCTATGTGCAGGTGTACCTGCACGGCAATCAGGGCGAGTCGCTGGCCAACGAGTCGGTCGCGGCGGTGCGCGACATCGTCGACCAGACGAAGGCGCCGCCCGGGGTGCGGGCCTACCTCACCGGGGGTGCGCCACTGGTCGCCGATCAACACCATGCCGGCGACAAGAGCATCTTCCGCGTCACGCTGATCACGATCGGCGTGATCGCGTTGATGCTGCTGCTCGTCTACCGCTCGATCGCCACCATGGTGCTGATCCTGTTGATGGTGTTCCTCGAGTTGGGCGCGGCGCGGGGGATCGTCGCGGCCCTGGCGCACTTCGAGATCATCGGCCTGTCCACGTTCGCGGTGAACTTGTTGACGCTCATGGTGATCGCGGCGGGTACCGACTACGCGATCTTCGCGATCGGCCGCTATCAAGAGGCCCGGGGCGCCGGCGAGGACCGCGAGACCGCGTATTACACGATGTTCCACGGCACCGCGCACGTCATCCTGGGGTCGGGGCTGACGATCGCGGGCGCCATGCTCTGCCTGAGCTTCACCCGGCTGCCGTACTTCCAGACCATGGGTGTGCCGTGCGCCGTCGGCACCTTCGTTGCGGTCGTCGCCGCGATCACGCTGGGACCCGCGGTGGTGGTGGTCGGCAGCCGATTCGGGCGGTTCGAGCCCAAACGCCAGATCAGCTCTCGCGGTTGGCGGCGCGTCGGCACCACCGTGGTGCGCTGGCCGGGCCCGGTGCTGGCCGCCACGATTGCGCTGGCCCTCGTCGGGCTGGTCACCCTGCCCGGATACCGAACCAACTATGACTCACGCATCTACCTGCCCCAGGACATCCCGGCCAACGTCGGCTACGCGGTGGCCGACCGGCATTTCGGCACGGCCCGGATGAACCCCGAGCTACTGATGATCGAAAGCGACCACGATCTGCGCAACTCCGCGGACTTCCTGGTCATCGACAAGATTGCCAAGTCGATCTTCCGGGTGCCCGGAGTGGCCCGGGTGCAGACGATCACCCGGCCCGACGGCAAGCCGATCAAGCACACGACCATCCCGTTCCAGATGAGCATGCGGGGCACCACCAACCAGCTCAACGAGAAATATCAGCAGGACCGAATGGCCGACCTGCTGGTGCAGGCCGACGAGATGCAGACCACCATCGACACGATGGAGAAGATGTCGAGCATCACCCAGCAGATGGCCGACACCACCCACCAGATGGTCGAAAAGACCAAGAACATGACCCTCGACGTGATCGAATTACGGGACCACATAGCCGATTTCGACGATTTCTTCCGGCCGATCCGCAACTACTTCTACTGGGAACCGCACTGTTTCGACATTCCCGTCTGCTGGGCGCTGCGATCGGTGTTCGACACCCTCGACGGCATGAACGCCATGACCGACGATCTGCAGGAGCTGGTGCCCGATCTCGAGCGTCTCGATGAGTTGATGCCGCAGCTGGTGGCGCTGCTGCCCAGTCAGATCGAGACCATGCGGACCATGAAGGCGATGATGCTGACGATGTATCAGAGCCAGAAGGGCATGCAGGACCAGATGGCCGCGCAACAGGAGAACTCGCACGCGATGGGCGACGCGTTCGACGATGCGCGCAACGACGACTCGTTCTACCTGCCCCCCGAGGTCTTCGACAACGAGGACTTCAAGCGTGGCATCGAGAACTTCATCTCGCCGGACGGAAAGTCGGTGCGGTTCATCATCAGCCACGAGGGCGATCCCGCGACGGTCGAAGGCATCTCGCATGTGGAGCCGATCAAGACCGCGGCCAAGGAGGCGGTCAAGGGAACCCCGCTGGAGGGCTCTTCCATTTACCTGGCCGGTACCGCCGCGACATACAAGGACATGCGGGACGGATCGCACTACGACCTGCTGATCGCCGGAATCGCGGCGGTGACGTTGATCTTCTGCATCATGCTGATCATCACTCGCAGCGTGGTCGCCGCCGCGGTGATCGTCGGCACCGTGCTGCTCTCGCTGGGTGCGTCGCTCGGCCTGTCGGTGCTGCTGTGGCAGCACCTGATCGGGCTACAGCTGCACTGGATGGTGCTACCGATGTCGGTCATCCTGTTGCTGGCGGTCGGATCCGACTACAACCTGCTGCTGGTATCCCGCTTCAAGGAGGAGTTGCCGGGCGGCCTCAAGACCGGCATCATCCGGTCGATGGCAGGCACCGGTTCGGTGGTCACCTCCGCGGGCCTGGTCTTCGCGTTCACGATGGCCTCGTTCTCGTTCAGCGATCTGAAGGTCATGGCGCAGGCCGGCACCACCATCGCCCTGGGGCTGTTGTTCGACACGTTGATCGTGCGGTCGTTCATGACACCAGCCATCGCCGCGCTGCTGGGGCGCTGGTTCTGGTGGCCACAGACGGTGCAGAGCCACGCGTCGAAGATGAGACTGCAGGCGATCCTGGGCGAGGCACCCGCCGCCTCGGGGAGGTGAGGCGGCGCGCGGCTTCGCGGCTCGCGCCCGGGTACCCTTCGAAGCCATGACCGGCGATGCGATCACGATGACGCGATGAGCGCAGGCCTGTTCGCGCTGCTCGACGACGTCGCGGCGTTGGCGCGGCTGGCCGCGGCCTCGGTGGACGACATCGGTGCGGCCGCGGGCCGGGCGACCGCGAAGGCCGCCGGGGTGGTCATCGACGACACCGCGGTGACCCCGCAATATGTGCACGGCATCGCCGCCGAGCGCGAACTGCCGATCATCAAGCGCATCGCGATCGGCTCGTTGCGCAACAAGATCGTCTTCATCCTGCCGGCAATCATGCTGCTCAGTCAGTTCGCGCCGTGGCTGCTGACCCCGATCCTGATGCTCGGCGCGACCTACCTGTGTTACGAGGGCGCCGAGAAGGTGTTCGGCAAGTTCCTGCATCACGAACCCCACGCCGCGCCGGCCGCCACTGTCGGGCCGGATGCCGAGCGCTTCATGGTGACCGGCGCGATCCGCACGGACTTCATCCTGTCGGCCGAGATCATGGTGATCGCCCTCAACGAGGTGGCCGACCAGTCGTTCTTCCCGCGGCTGATCATCCTGATCGTGGTGGCGATCGTCATCACCATCGCCGTCTACGGCGTGGTGGCCGGCATCGTGAAGATGGACGATGTCGGGTTGCGGCTCACCCAGCGGTCATCGGCGTTCGTCCAGAAGATCGGGCGGGGGCTGGTCGCCGGGATGCCCAAACTGCTCAGCGCCCTGTCGGTGGTGGGCACCGTGGCGATGTTGTGGGTGGGCGGGCACATCCTGCTCGTCGGCACCGACGAGCTCGGGTGGCACTGGCCGTATGGCCTCGTTCACCACGGCGAGGAGTACGTGCACCACGTCGCCGGCGTCGGTGGTGTGCTGGCGTGGCTGGTCAACACCGCCGCGTCCGCGGTCGTCGGCCTGATTGTCGGCACCGTGGTGGTCGCGATCGTGCAGGTGCTGCCGTTCGGCCGCAAGGACAAACACACCGACGCGTGACCGTCCGGTCGGGGTTGCGCGAACCGGCCGAAACCGCGCCGACGTAGGCTGCTGGCCGTGCACGCTGCCGTCGCTGTCGCGGTCGCCGCGACGTTCGTCTGGCTGGGGATGGTGCTGGCCATTTCGTTCGTCGAGGCGCCGCTGAAGTTCCGCGCCCCCGGTGTGACGTTGCAGATCGGTCTCGGCATCGGCCGGCTGGTGTTCCGTGCGCTCAACGCGTGTGAGGTGGCCCTGGCCGCGGCCGTGCTGATCGGGGTGTGGGCGGGTCGGGCGCCCGTCGCCGCAGTCGTCGCCGCGGTGGTCGCCGCCGCGATGCTGGTCCTGCAACTGGTGGCGGTCCGCCCCTCGTTGAGCCGGCGTTCGGACCGGGTGCTGGCCGGCGCGGAGGGCCCGCGCTCGCACGCCCATTTCGTTTACGTCGGATTCGAGTTCGTCAAGGTGCTCGCACTGATCATCGGGGGTATCGCCCTGCTCTCGGCCTGACGGTGGATGAAACCGGGTTCGTCCGAGCGGGTGAGGCGCACGGCCGGCGCGTCAGCGCAGCCGCAGGTCGCCGACATTGTTCCCGCGGTTGAGCGCCAGCATTGCGGGCACCACCTCACAGGTCACCAACCCGTCGGAGCCGGTCAGCTCGTCGACGATCGCGAAGCTCGCCGCGATGTTCTCGGGGGTGTCGATGATCACGGTGCTCACCGGCACGTGCCGCGCCAGTTGCAGAAACCGGTCGCCGTGTGGGCGCTGTCCGCCGTGGAACCCCCAGATCGCCCGCAGCACGGTCGCGCCGCTGGCGTGGTCGGAGTCCATCAGCCGAGTGACCAGCGCCCGGTGCACGGGCCGCCCGTCGTGGCGGGAGTCCTCGTCGGTGCGCACCGTCATCTTCAGGTAGGCGCCCGTCAGGCTGTGCGGGTCGGCGATGAATCGTCCCTCGTTCTTGCACAGCAGGATCCGCTCGATGGCGAACAGCGGGTCGCGCAGCATGGTGCGCAGCTGCGCGACGGCCGCCTCCACCTGCTCGGCCGAGCCGATGCCGACCAGCATCAGCGGGACATCGACGTTGCGGCTGAGGAACCGCGCCCGGCGCCGGTCGCCCGATACCGTTCCGTCGACACCGAGAAACACCTCGGCAGATGCGAAACCCAGGCGGTGCAGCAGATCGCAGACGGCGGCGTAGCCGGGTGCCCCGCCCACCCGCTGCCTGCGGCCCAGGTAGAGCGACATCCGCACGCTGTCCCCGAGCTGGCCTGCGGTCACCGCGGGCACCAGTCGGCCGCGCTCGAGGGTGATCATCCCGCGGCCGGTCAGCGCGGCGACCTCGTCGGCGAGTGGCAGTATCCTGCCCGGGGTGTCGACCGCGGTGATCGTCACCGATGGGTCTTCGGACAGGCTCAGCGACCGGTCGCTGCGCTCGACGTGCGCGGGCCCGAAGCTGGCGATGCCGCGCAGCATGATGCTGGTGGCCACGCCGCGCTTGTCGAACAGGCCCAGCATCTCCTCGGCGAGAAACTGACCGTTCAGGCGTTCCCGCTCGGCGAAATAGGCTGTCAGGGTGAGGATTTCGCCGCCGGTGTCGGTTTCGCTCACAGGAGTCTGATCGTTCGCTCGGCTCACAGGAGTCTGATTGTTCGCTCGGCTCACAGGAGCCCCGCGATCGACTGGCCGAGCACCGCCGCGGCGATCCCCAGCGCCAGGCTGACGACGATGTTGGCCAGCGCCGGCCAGAGCTGGCGTTCCTCGCTCAACCGGTGGGTCTCCAGCATCCAGGTGGAGAACGTCGTGTAGGCGCCGACGAACGACGTACCGGCCAGAAGCGCCAGGTGCGGATTCAGCACCAGCCCCGCGACGAATCCCAGCAGCAGCGCGCCGGTGACGTTGACCACCATGGTGCCCAACGGGAAGCGCTGGGCCGTGCGCCGCGACACGGCCCTGTCCACCGTGAAACGCAGCAGCGAGCCCAGACCGCCGCACACCAGCACGCCCAGCCAGCTCAGCGCCGCGGTCATCGGCGCACCCGCACCTGGCGCACCATCGCTGTGGCGAGGTAGACCGCGGCCAGGCCGAGCAGCAGGCTGGCGCCGATGTAGCCGGCGGCCAGACCGTAGTGCCCGTGCTCGATCATCGCCAGGGTCTCGACCTGCATGGTGGAGAACGTGGTCAGCCCGCCGCACAGCCCGGTGCCCAGGAATGGTCGCCGGTAGCTGGACAGCGGAAGCCGTTCCAGCAGGCGGGTGACGAACATGCCGAGCAGGAACGCGCCGACGATGTTGACGGTGAACGTGGGCCACGGCCAGTGGCCCGGGTCCGGTGCGGCGAGTTCCTCGAATCCGACCCGCAGCGCGGTGCCCAGCGCTCCACCGGCGAAAACCGCGGCCAGTTCTCGCCGGTCTTGGGCCATGACGGAGAGTATGCCGAATGCAACACCTTCCGGTGTTCTGTGCGCGGGCCGGACGTAGCAGAATCGACGCCATGGCGGCAAATCCCCGAGCCGGTCAGCCGGCGAAACCCGAAGACCTCATCGATGTAGCGGCGGTGGTGACGGCCTACTACACCGCCGTGCCCGACCCGGACAACGTCGACCAGCAGGTGGCGTTCGGCACGTCCGGGCACCGCGGCTCCAGCCTGGACACGGCGTTCAACGAGGCGCACATCCTGGCCACCACGCAGGCCATCGTCGAGTACCGGGCCGCGCAGGGCACCACGGGTCCGCTGTTCATCGGTCGCGACACCCACGCGCTCTCGGAGCCGGCCTGGGTGTCGGCTCTGGAGGTGCTGGCGGCCAACGACGTCGTTGCGATGATCGATTCGGCGGATCGCTACACCCCGACCCCGGCGGTGAGCCACGCGATCCTGGCGTTCAATCGGGGACTCTTGTCCTCCTCGGGTGGCGGGGACCGTGCCCTCGCGGACGGGATCGTCGTCACCCCGTCGCACAACCCACCCCGCGACGGCGGGTTCAAGTACAACCCACCCAACGGCGGGCCCGCCGACACCGACGCCACCTCCGTCATCGCCAAACGGGCCAACGAGATCCTGCGCGATGACCTCAGGGCGGTCAAGCGGATTCCGCTGGCGCGGGCGCTGGGCACCGCGCAGCGCCATGACTACCTGGACGAGTACGTGGCCGACCTGCCCAACGTCGTCGACATCCACGCGATCCGGGCGCAGGGCATCCGGATCGGCGCCGACCCGCTCGGCGGCGCCAGCGTCGACTACTGGGCCGCGATCGCCGAACGGCACAGCCTCGAGCTGACCGTGGTCAACCCGCTGGTCGATGCGACGTGGCGATTCATGACGCTCGACACCGACGGCAAGATCCGGATGGACTGCAGCTCGCCCAACGCGATGGCTGGGCTACTTGAAAAAGTGAACGGCGACCCTGGGGCCTACCAGATCGCCACCGGCAACGACGCCGACGCCGATCGGCACGGCATCGTCACCCCCGACGGCGGTCTGCTCAACCCAAACCACTACCTCGCGGTGGCGATCGACTACCTGTTCGCCAACCGTCCCGACTGGGCAGCCGGCACCGCGGTCGGTAAGACGGCCGTCAGCTCGTCGATCATCGACCGGGTGGTGGCCGGGCTCGGCCGCAAGCTCGTCGAGGTGCCGGTCGGTTTCAAGTGGTTCGTCGACGGGCTGATCGGCGGCACCATCGGCTTCGGCGGCGAGGAGAGTGCCGGCGCGTCGTTCCTGCGCCGCGACGGCTCGGTGTGGACCACCGACAAGGACGGCATCATCCTTTCGCTGCTGGCCTCGGAGATCCTCGCGGTGACCGGGTCGACGCCGTCGCAGCGTTACGCCGAGCTCGCCGAGAAGTACGGTGCGCCAACCTATGCGCGCATCGACGCGCCGGCCAACCGCGACCAGAAGGCGCGGCTGGCCAAGCTCTCGCCCGAGCAGGTCTCCGCTACCGAACTGGCCGGCGAGCCGATCACCGCCAAGTTGACCGCAGCGCCGGGCAACGGTGCGCCGCTGGGCGGGCTGAAGGTCACCACCGAGAACGCCTGGTTCGCCGCGCGGCCGTCGGGTACCGAGGACGTCTACAAGATCTACGCCGAGTCGTTCCGTGGTCCCGAACATCTCGCCGAGGTGCAGGACGCGGCGCGTGAAGTGGTGACAAAGGTGATTTCTTGAGGCCGGTCATTTCGTGAGGCCGGTCATCTCGTGAGGCCGGTCATCTCGTGAGTTCGCCCGCAGAGGGCGACTGTTCGACACCGCCGGGCGCCAAACAGTCGCTGCCGCGAGAGGTGTGGCTGCTGGTCGCCGCCAACGTCGTGGTGGCGCTCGGCTACGGCGTGGTGGCCCCGGTGCTGCCGCAGTTCGCCCGCCACTTCGGGGTCAGCATCAGCGCGGCGACGTTCGTCATCACCGCTTTCGCGGTCATGCGGCTCGTCGGTGCGCCGGGGGCCGGCCTGCTGGTGCAGCGGTTGGGGGAGCGGCGGGTCTACATCAGCGGGTTGTTGATCGTGGCGCTGTCGACGGGGGCGTGCGCGTTCGCGCAGAGTTACTGGCAGCTGTTGTTGTTCCGCTCGCTCGGCGGCCTGGGGTCGGCGATGTTCACGGTGTCGTCGCTGGGCTTGATGATCCGGATCTCGCCGCCGGATGCCCGCGGACGGGTGGCGGGGCTGTTCTCGTCGGGATTCCTGTTCGGCTCGGTGGCCGGCCCGGTGCTGGGCAGCCTGACGGCGGGCTTCGGGCTCTCGGCGCCGTTCGTCATCTACGGCGCCGCACTGCTGGTCGCCGCCACGGTGGTGTTCGTCAGCCTGCGCCATTCCACCGTGGTGGCGCCCGACGATCAGCCCGGCGATTCGGTGTCGGTGCGCACGGTGCTGCGACATCGGGCCTACCGGGCCGCACTGTTCTCCAACTTCGCCACCGGGTGGGCGGCCTTCGGTCTGCGCATCGCGCTGGTGCCGCTGTTCGTCGTCGAGGTGCTCGGCCGCGGGGCCGGCGTCGCCGGGTTTGCGCTCGCGGCGTTCGCGGTGGGCAACATCTCGGTCGTCATCCCCAGCGGCCATCTGTCCGACCGGGTCGGGCGCCGCAAGCTGCTGATCTTCGGGCTGACGGCGGCCGCGGCCGCGACCGCGGTGGTCGGGCTGACGACGTCGCTGCCGATGTTCCTGGTGGCCGCCTATGTGGCGGGCGCATCCACCGGTGTCTTCGTCGCGCCCCAGCAGGCGGCGGTGGCCGACGTCGTCGGCAACAAGTCGCGCGGTGGGACCGCGGTCGCGACGTTCCAGATGATGGCCGACTTCGGGTCGATCGTCGGATCGCTGGCGGTGGGACAGATCGCCCAGCGGGCCTCGTTCGGGTCGGCGTTCCTGGTCAGCGGGGTGATCCTGGCGCTCGCCGCGGTGGGCTGGATGTTCGCCCCGGAGACCCGGCAGCGCACGTTCGCGGAGCATACGGAGGCCCGTCCGTTGGGCCCAGAGGCCGGTGGTGAAGTGCCGTGACCAGCGATTTTGGGACGGCAACCACTCGTGGTGTAGCTTCGATGAGCACAACTTCAGGGGCTATGGCGCAGTTGGTAGCGCACCACACTGGCAGTGTGGGGGTCAGGGGTTCGAATCCCCTTAGCTCCACTTTCTTGAACGCATCTCTGACCATGCGCTATTGCTGCTATTGGCATTTGCTGCATGAAGCCAGCAGATCGAATTTTGACGGCTGAAGAGGCGTTCGTTCATCGCCACATTCAGGTGTGGGGACACGACTCGTGCGTGGTGGAGGGGCGACGTATCGAAGCCAAGGGGCGTTCCGGATGTCGAAATGGGCGAATCTGCTGTGTCGAAAACAGCGATTAGTATGTGTCGAAAACGGCGAGTCACAGATGTCGGAAACGTAGACTGATGCGATGTTCGACTATCGCGCTCGCGTCGTCGACGCGGAGCTAACCGAGCGGCTGGCCTCGATCGGGGCGGTCCTCATCGATGGGCCGAAGGGTTGCGGCAAGACAGAAACAGCTCTCCAGCGGGCGAGGAGTTCAGTCCGCTTTGACACCGATCCGAATGCGCGGGCGCTCCTCGGGCTAAACCCGGACGAATTGTTCGACCAGGAGACGCCAATCCTTTTCGATGAGTGGCAGCGCGCGCCTGAGATATGGGACCAGGTACGGCGGCATGTCGATGATCTGCGCCGCCGTGGCATGTACATCCTCACCGGATCCGCGACTCCGAGGTATGAGCGTGAATTGCACTCTGGTGCGGGTCGGATAGGCACGCTCCGGATGCGGCCGATGAGCCTGTTCGAATCTGGCCATTCCACGGGTGAGGTTTCGCTGGCAGCTCTGCTGCGCGGCGAAAGCCAGAAGGCGAAGCGAACCGCGATGACGGTCCCAGGCCTTATGGAGCGGATCGTCATCGGCGGATGGCCGGTGTTGCTCGATCATTCCGAGCGCAGTGCGCGCAGATGGCTTGCCGACTACCTTGCGCAGATCGTCGACGTAGACATCCCTGATCTCGGTACCGGCAAGCGCAGTCCGGACCGACTTCGCCGTGCACTCGCATCGCTGGGTAGATCCGTCGGAACAGCGATCAAAGTCACCACACTGGGCGCAGACATCGCCGGTGACGATCACAGGGCCCCCGCAAAGGAGACGGTGAACTCCTATCTCGATGCGCTTGACCGTCTCAAGCTGACCGAGAACTCTCCGGCGTGGAAGCCACACATGCGTTCGCGCACCGAACTGCGTGAGGCGCCCGTCCGCTACTTCGTCGATCCGTCGCTGGGCACCGCCGCACTCAAGGTCGGATCGCGGGATCTGCTCGCGGATCTAGAGGCAGCCGGGTTCCACTTCGAGGCGATGGCAGTCCGTGACCTTCGCATCTATGCGCAACCCCTCGGGGGCGCGGTCTACTCATGGCGTGAGTCTCATGGCCGAAAGGAGGTCGACGCGATCGTCGACACATCCGACGGTTGGGCCGCATTCGAGGTGAAACTGACCGGCGATCAGGATGTCATCGACGGGGCGGCGAACGCGCTGCTGGACTTCGCGGACAACGTGGATGACTCAAAGCACGGCAGGCCCTCCGCGCTCGTCGTCGTGACTGCGACCGGTGGTGGCGGAAGACGGGCCGACGGCGTTCACGTCGTGCCGGTTTCGGCACTAGGGCCGTAGCCGGCGAGGAGTGGCCCACGCCCGCGCTTCCTACCGCCAGAGCTGCACGGATTTGGTGTTGGCGCCGTCAACAAGTCTCGCGAGTCCCCAGGTAAATTCGCGTTCTCTGACGTCTTCTCAGGTTGAGCCTCTTCTGCATTTGCAGGGCCCAACAGGCTTTTCAGGCATCCCGGCCACAGGGTTCGAATCCCCTTAGCTCCACGATGAAAACGGTTTGAACAGTGCAAACAATGACCAAACAATCTTCACATTGCGCGTCATCACACGCTAGTCATCACCGCAGCATCTACCGCTCCTACATCAACAACGACATCGCCCCCACCACCGGGACCATCCCTCTGACCGATCCATCCCGCGACGACGTCGCCGGATGGATCGCCGTCGGCAAGTCCGGCAAGACCATCGCCAACAAGCACAGCTTCCTGGCCGGCTGCATCGTCGGCGCGCTGTCCTTCGGGACGAAGATCGGGTCTGACCGGGCGGTGACGTGAGCGTCCTGGTCGTCGTGGTGCCACCCCAGCTGCCGCAGCCACTCAACGCCGGCGCGGCCACTGCAACCACTGCTGCGTGGATGATCCCCCCAGATTTCCCAATGCGCCAGGATGCTATCCCTTCTCGGGGCGGTGTTGTGTGTTGGCGAGTTGGCTGAATCTCTGTGGTGAAACGTCGAGCAAGGTCGCGATGTCGCGTACAGGAACGCCGTAGGTGGTGAGCCAGAGCGCGTACTCGTGTGCCTTCTCCGTTGCTCGGCGGTCCAACTCCTGGGCGCGGGCGCGGTCCTCGCGGATCTCGCGGGCTGACATTCCCCCGAGACCGTGGAGGCATCAGCTATAAGGAGTAGCGATGTCAGAGAAACGGAAGAAGTACGACCGGGAGTTCCGTGAGGGGGCTGTGCGGATCGTGCGTGAGACGGGTAAGTCGATCGCCGCGGTGGCACGCGACCTGGGGATGCATGAGGGCACGCTGGGCAACTGGGTGGCCCAGGACCGCGAGGCCCGGGAGGGTCGTGGGGAGCTATCCAAGGATGATCTTGAGGAGCTCAAACGCCTGCGCAGCGAGAACGCCGAGCTACGCATGGAGCGTGATGTCCTCAAGCGATCAGTGGTCCTGTGGTTATCCGGCTAATCGGCTATCAGCTATGCCGTCAGTGCTGGGTTTCTCAGTTTCGTTGGGACCGGATTTTTCGGAGTTCTTCTTCGTGGCGGCGTGCTTTGGCGGCGACAGCCTCTAG
>NZ_JAIFZS010000002.1 GCF_019710635.1 Mycolicibacterium xanthum | reverse complement strand
CACGCTGTCCATGCGGGGCATCGACAACGCCGCCTACTACCACCTCGTCGGCGACGACAAACGCTACTACATGGACTACACCGGGACCGGCAACAGCCTCAACGTCAGCCACCCGCATGCGCTGCAGCTCATCATGGATTCGCTGCGCTACTGGGTCACCGAGATGCACGTCGACGGCTTCCGCTTCGACCTCGCCTCCACGCTGGCGCGCGAGTTCTACGACGTCGACCGGCTCGCCACGTTCTTCGAACTCGTGCAGCAGGATCCGACGGTCAGCCAGGTCAAGCTGATCGCCGAACCGTGGGACGTCGGCCCCGGCGGATACCAGGTGGGCAACTTCCCGCCCCAGTGGACCGAGTGGAACGGCAAGTACCGCGACACCGTGCGGGACTTCTGGCGCGGCGAGCCCGCAACACTCGACGAGTTCGCCTACCGGCTCACCGGGTCGGCCGACCTTTACGAGAACACCGCGCGCCGGCCGGTGGCGTCGATCAACTTCGTCACCGCTCACGACGGATTCACGCTGCGCGACCTGGTGTCCTACAACGAAAAGCACAACGAGGGCAACGGCGAGGACAACCGCGACGGGGAGAGTCACAACCGGTCGTGGGACTGCGGGGCCGAGGGTCCCACCGACGACCCGGAGATCAACGAGTTGCGCGGCCGGCAGCAACGCAACTTCCTGACCACCCTGCTGCTGTCGCAGGGCGTGCCGATGATCAGCCACGGTGACGAACTCGGCCGCACCCAACGCGGCAACAACAACGGCTACTGCCAGGACAACGAGATCACCTGGATGGATTGGGCCAACGCCGACAAGAGCCTGCTCGAGTTCGCCCGATCGGTATCCCAGCTGCGCGCCGGCCACCCGGTCTTCCGCCGGCGCCGGTTCTTCGACGGCAAGCCGGTGGGCCGCCGCGGTTCGGCCGGGCTGCCCGACATCGCCTGGTTCGCCCCCGACGGCGCCGAGATGACCGGCGACGACTGGGGTGCGGGTTTCGCGAAGTCGCTGACGGTGTTCCTCAACGGTCACGGGATTCCCGATATGGACGCCCGCGGACAGCGGGTCACCGACGACTCGTTCCTGCTGTGCTTCAACGCGCACTACGAGCCGATCGACTTTGCGCTCCCACCTAGGGAATTCGGCGCGGCCTGGCAACCGGTGATCTATTCGGTCGAAGGGGCGGTCATGGAGGGTTCCCGGCCGCTGGCCGCGGGCTCCACGCTGTCGGTGGAAGGGCGCGCCGTCATCGTGCTTCACGCCGCCGAGGACACCCCGGGCCGGCCGGAATCCGGCAATCCCTGACATTTCAAAGTTGTTGCGCGCCAGCATGCTTACCCGCCGCGTTGAGCCACTTTCCGGTGTGCGTGTGTTAGCTTGAACACGCTGTTGCAACCGTGGCCGCCAAGTCGGCATCGGTTGTTCGTGATGGCCACCGGCCGGGCGGGCCGGGCTGTAGGCGCCGAAGAGCGGCGGCGACCTACCGGGTGGCCACGGTTGCCAGCCTGCGGCGCCCGCCGGCATCAACCAGACTGGACTGCATGTTCTCAGTTGCGGGTAGGTCGGTCCTCGTCACCGGCGGAAGCAAGGGAATCGGCCTCGGCATCGCCTCGGTGTTCGCCACCGCCGGCGCGGATGTCGCGATCGCGGCGCGCTCGGTGCCCGACCTCGACGCCGCCGTCGCCGAGCTGGACGGGTTGGGCACCGGCAAGATCATCGGGGTCGAGGCCGACGTGTCCGATCCCGGCTCCTGCACCGCGATGGCGGCCTCGGTCGTGGACGCGTTCGGTGGCATCGACGTGCTGTGCGCCAATGCCGGGATCTTCCCCGAGGCGCCGCTGAAGACGATGACCCCCGAGCAGCTCTCCCAGGTACTCGACGTGAACGTGAAGGGCAACGTGTACAGCGTCCAGGCCTGCCTGGACGCGCTGATCGCGTCGGGCCGCGGGCGCATCGTGCTGACCTCCTCGATCACCGGTCCGATCACCGGGTTCCCGGGCTGGACCCACTACGGCGCCTCCAAGGCCGCACAGCTGGGATTCATGCGGACCGCGGCGATCGAACTGGCCCCGCACAAGATCACCGTCAACGCGGTGCTGCCGGGCAACATCCTGACCGAGGGGCTGAAAGATCTCGGCGAGGAATACCTCGCCGGCATGGCCAAGGCGATCCCGGCGGGCGCGCTGGGCACCCCGGCCGACATCGGCTACGTGGCGGCGTTCCTGGCCAGCGACGAGGCGGGATACGTCACGGGCCAGTCGATCGCGGTGGACGGCGGCCAGGTGCTGCCCGAATCACCGGACGCGGTCACACCCTGACAGCGGGCGCCGAAATGGCATTCCGGCAGCCGAAATGCGAGTTCGCGCCTGCTGGAATGCCATTTCGGCGGACCACGCGTACTAGCCGCCCAGGATGCGCTCGATCGACTTCATCGGGATCGGCAGCCAGGACGGCCGGAACCGGGCCTCGTAGGCCGCTTCGTAGACCGCCTTGTCCAGCTCGTAGGCGGACAGCAGCGGCCCGGAGTCGCGCGGGTCGGTCCCCGAGACCGCGGCGTAGCCCTCACAGAATGCGGTGCTGTTGCGGTCCACCCACTCCCGGGCGCGCGCGGCCACCTGCCGATCGCGATCGTGGTCGGCGGCCAGGTCCACCAGCCGTTGATACGCGGCGTATTCGTAGGACCGCAGCACCCCCGCGACATCGCGCAGCGGTGAGTCCGGCCGCCGTCGCTCCTCGAGCGGCTGGCCCGGTTCGCCCTCGAAATCGATGAGCAGCCAGCCCTCGGGGGTGCGCAGCACCTGACCGAGGTGCAGATCTCCGTGCACGCGCTGCACCGCGACCGACTCCCCGGCCAGCTTGCGGTAACGCTCCTCGATCAGTGCGGCGTGCGGCGCCAGTTCGGGCGCCGCCCGAGTGGCCGAGCTCAGCCGTTCCAGCACCGTGTCGACCGGGAAGTCGACCATGGTGCTGCCCAGGCTTTCGGCCAGCGTGGCGTGCACCGACGCCACCGCCTCACCCAGCCGGTAGGACTCCCCGGCGAAATCACCACCCACCTCGTCGGCGTACAGGTCGCCCTCGGCGAACAGGTCCCGGGTGCTGGCGGTGGCCATGTCCCAGCCCTCGGCGCTGTTCGCGGCGAACTCGGCGACCATGCCCAACGCGCAGGGTTCGGATCCGGCTCCGGCCCAGTCTGTTTCGTAGGATCCGAGCAGCGCCGCGACATGGGTGTTGCCGGCCCGCGCCAACACCCGGTTCAGCTCGATGTCGGGGTTGATACCCGGGGTGATCCGGCGGAACACCTTCAGCACGGCCAGGTCCTCGAAGATGACGCTGGTGTTGCTCTGCTCGGCACCCGACACCCGCGGCGCGGCGTCGACCGGAAGCGTGGCGCCGGGTTCCCGGACGAACCGCAGAGCACCGATCGTCGCCGACGCGTCGATCAGCGCGAGCAGCTCGCGCGTGGCGTCGGGGTCGTAGAGCGCGTCGTATGCGGTGCGGTCCCCGTCGGTGCCGATCGTGGCGACATCGTTGTACTCGTGGATCGGGCCGGCGCCCCACCGCACCAGCACCTGATAGCGCTCGCCGGACCCGTCGGTGTAGGACACCTCGACCAGGACGAGGTCGAGGTCGTCGCGCAGCGCGGTCACCGCGGCGGGTCGCGCCGTGGCGAGCTCGCGGCTGCGTCCGGCATACCAGCGCTGCTGGGTGATCCATTCGGCGAACGGCAGATCCATCACTGCTCACCCCCCTCGGTGACATCGGGCCGCAACGCGAACCAGTAGAAGCCGTGCCCGGGCAGGGTCAGCAGATACGGCAGCTGGCCGATCCGCGGGAATTCGACGTGGCCCGTCATCTCCACCGGGGTGCACCCGCTCCAGTGCTGCAGATTCAGCTCGATCGGCTGGGGGAAGCGGGACAGGTTGTTCACGCACAGCACCATGTCGCGACGTCCGTCGGTCTCCAGCTCACGTACGTAGGCCAGCACCGACGGGTTCGTCCCGCCCAACTCCCGGAAGCTGCCCACGGCGAACGCGTCGTGTCGGCGCCGCACCGCCAACATGGTGCGCGTCCAGTTCAGCAGCGACGTCGACGTGTCGCGCTGGGCCTCGACGTTGACCGACTGGTAGCCGTAGATGGCGTCCTGGTTGGGCGGCAGGTACAACCGGCCGGGGGTGGCCGTGGAGAATCCGGCGTTGCGGTCCGGCGTCCACTGCATCGGGGTGCGCACGGCATCGCGGTCGCCGAGCCAGATGATGTCGCCCATGCCGATCTCGTCGCCGTAGTAGAGCACCGGGGATCCCGGCAGCGACAGCAGCAGCGCGGTGAACAACTCCATCTGGTTGCGGTCGTTCTCCAGCAGCGGGGCCAGTCGGCGGCGGATGCCGACGTTGGCCTTCATCCGTGGATCCTTGGCGTATTCGGCGTACATGTAGTCGCGCTCCTCGTCGGTGACCATCTCCAACGTGAGCTCGTCGTGGTTGCGCAGGAAGATGCCCCACTGCGCCAGGTCCGGGATGTCCGGTGTCTGCGCGAGGATCTCCGAGATCGGGAATCGCGACTCGCGCCGGACGGCCATGAAGATGCGCGGCATCAACGGGAAATGGAACGCCATGTGACACTCGTCGCCGCCGGTCGCCGGATCGCCGAAGTACTCGACCACGTCGGCCGGCCACTGGTTGGCCTCGGCGAGCAGCACCCGGCCCGGGAACTCGTCGTCGATCACCTTGCGGCAGTGCTTGAGGAACGCATGCGTCTCGGGCAGGTTCTCGCAGTTGGTGCCTTCCCTCTCGAACAGGTAGGGCACCGCGTCGAGGCGGAAGCCGTCGATGCCGAGGTCCAGCCAGAACCTCAGCACGTCGATCATCGCCTCCTGCACCGCCGGGTTGTCGTAGTTCAGGTCGGGCTGGTGGGAGAAGAACCGGTGCCAGTAGAACTGCCTGCGCACCGGGTCGAACGTCCAGTTCGACTCCTCGGTGTCGACGAAGATGATCCGGGCGTCGGGATACTTCTCGCTGGTGTCGCTCCACACGAAGAAGTCGCCGTACGGACCGTCCGGGTCGTTCCGCGACTCCTGGAACCAGGGGTGCTGGTCCGACGTGTGGTTCATCACCAGGTCGGTGATGACGCGAATGCCGCGGCGGTGCGCGGCATCGAGCAGTTCGACGAAATCCTCGACGGTGCCGAACTCGGGCAGCACCTTGTAGAAGTCGCGGATGTCGTAGCCGCCGTCACGGAGCGGGGAGTCGTAGAACGGTGGCAGCCAAAGACAGTCGACACCAAGCCATTTCAGGTAGTCGAGCTGCTCGGTCAGACCGTGCAGGTCCCCGGCTCCGTCGGAGTTGGAGTCGTAGAACGCGCGTACCAGCACCTCGTAGAAGACCGCCTTCTTGAACCAGATGCGGTCTTCGGGCAGGGCGCGCGCGGAGGCGAAGTCGTCGGCGGACGGATGCTCCACGGAGCGGCCGTCGGGCCCCTCCTCGACGTGGCTGCCCTCCACGGGGCCTGCTGAGCGGGTGCGAATGCTGTCGTCCATACAGTTCCCAACCTACCCAGGTCGACGGAAAATGAACCACCGAGCGGTCACCGCAGGAAGCGCTCGGCCCCCGCGGTCCGCAGGAACCTCGTGCTGTCGGCCTGCCGGTAACCGATCACGCCACCGCTGAACGTCAGGAACACCAGGCCGGCCACCCCCGGCAGCGCTACCGCGGCGAGCTCGGCGACGGCGGGGGCCCGTAGCTCTCTCGGCGGGGAGCCGAACCGCGTCGTCTGGCCCCTCGGCGGCGTCACCGCGGTGTGGGCGGAGACCTCGGGGGTGGGCGGCAGCGAGCCGTGGATCACCGGGGTCCGCGCACCGGCGACTCCGGGCGGGGTGACGCCGGGTTCGGGCACGGCGGCCACCCCCGACCCCCGTGGCGGCGCGGCCTCGAGGCCGCCCGGGTTCGTCACCCTCGGCACCGTCACCAGCGGGGCCTGGAACACGGCGCCTTCCGACATCATCTGGCCGCCGCCGGTGCTGCCGGTGGTCGCGTCGGCGACGGGGGATTCCTCCTGGGTGCGGAAGGCCGGACCGGGATCCGGTTGCGGTGTCGGGGCGATCGCCAGCGCGGCGAGGAACCTCTCGAATATCCGCGCCGGCAGCTCGACGGCGAACTCGACGGTGGACTCGACGGCGGAGTAGATCGACTGCACCGTCGTCGCCAGCGTGCCCACCGAAATCTCGCCCGCCCCGGGCAGCCGCGGGGCCGGGATGGTCAGGGAGTCGCTGTACCGGGTCGTCTTCGACGGGAACGGATCCGCGTCGATTCCCGCGACGGGGTAGCCACCGCCCGGGTCCGCCGCGGCGGCGGAATCGTCACCGGGATTCACGACGCCGGAATCGTCACCGGGATCCACCGCGCCGGAATCGTCACCGAGATCCACCGCGGCGATCCGGGAGTTCTGTGCCGACTCGGATTCGGTGACCACCACGCTGTCCGGTTGCGCGTCGCCACCCCCGCCGATTTTGCTGGACGACACGGATTCGGCCTCGGCGCTCGTGGTGGCGGTCGAGGCTGCGCCCGGGCCATCGGAATCCTGACTGGAGCCGTCCATATCCGAGGGTTCCGCGACCGCGGGAACCGCACCGATACCGCCCGTCAGCAGGCCCAGGGAGAGCACGCCGGCCGCCGCGATGGCGCGCAGCGTGGACTCCGCCATGATGCCCCCATTTTTCAATGGCGTCGGTTGCCCGACGGTACGGCGATACCGGTGCGATTTTCGGACATCTGGACGGCTGACCGGGCCGGGTTTGCTTGCTGGGGCCCGGCACGCGCTATCGTGCCCGCGTGAGCTCCGGCGGCCAGACGCGCGACCACGGCGACCCCGGCGATGCGCCCAGCGTGCCACCGCCGCTGACCGACGTGGTCGACACCACGCGACCGTCGGCGGCCGAGGAGGCCCGCACGATCGCCGCATCCACCAACACCGCGACACTGGCCACGCTCACGGTCGACGGGGATCCCTGGGCCTCCTTCGTCACCTACGGGCTGCTCGGCGGTGACCCGGTGCTGTGCGTGTCCAACCTGGCCGAGCACGGCCGCAACCTCGCCCATGATCCACGCGCCAGCATGGCGATCGTCGCGCCCAACTCGCACAGCGACCCGCTGGCCAGCGGACGGATCACGCTGGCCGGGCACGTCGAGCCACCCGCCGGCGCCGAGCGCGCCGCGGCCCGCGACGCGCACCTGGCGGCGGTGGCGGCGGCGAAGTACTACATCGACTACAGCGACTTCACGCTGTGGGTCCTGCGCGTGCAGCGGGTGCGCTGGGTCGGTGGCTACGGGCGGATGGACTCCGCCACCGGCGCCGACTACGCCGCGGCCGTCCCCGACCCGGTGGCCCCGGCCGCGGCCGGCGCCCTGGCCCACCTCAACGCCGACCACGCCGACGCCCTTGCCGCGATGGCCCGCACCCTCGGCGGCTACCCCGACACCGTCACCGCGACGTGCACCGGCGCGGACCGCTACGGACTCGACCTGCGGGTGGACACCGAGCGCGGGATGGCCTACACCCGGATCGGCTACCCCACGCCCATCGACTCCATCGACGAATTGCGTTCGGCCACCGTGGAGTTGACCCGCAGGGCCCGAGAACGCTGAACTACCATCGGCGGTATGTCTGATCAGGCCTCATCCTCGGGGCGCCCGGATACCTGGCAAGCGGCCTTCGACCTCATCCGCACCCGCGGCCACGAGTACCGCGCCGAGCCGTTCCGGCTGGCCAGCGGTCAGCTCAGTCACGACTACATCGACGGCAAGTACGCCGTCGACACCGGCGAACGGCTGGCCGTGGTCAGCAGGGCGGTCGCCGATCTGGCCGCGGCCAACGGCATCGAGTTCGACGCCGTCGGGGGCCTGACGATGGGCGCCGACCCGCTCGCGCACGGCGTGGCGATGGTCACCGGCAAGGCGTGGTTCTCGGTGCGCAAGGAGCAGAAGACCCGCGGGCGCGAGCAGTGGATCGAGGGCACCCGGCTGCAGCCGGGCACCCGGGTGCTGTTGGTCGACGACGTGATCAGCACCGGCGGGTCCACCGAACTGGCGCTGGAGCGGATCGCTCCGCTGGGTGTCGTGGTGACCGGCGTCATCCCGATGGTCGACCGCGGCGACATCGCGGCACGCCGGTTCGCGGCGCACGGCATCCCGTTCCATGCGCTGGTCGGCTACCGCGACCTGGGCATCGAACCGGTCAAGGACGTGTGACCGGGACGACGAGGACGCCACCGGTCTCGATCCCGAGCCGGACGCGCTCGCCCGGCGCGAAGGACTGTGCGGCAGCGCTGGCCAGCTGAGCGTTGACCGTCGTGCCGTCGGCGGATGCCACGTTGACCCGCGACACCGCGCCGAGGAACGACACGGCGACCACCGATGCGGTGCCTCCCGGATCTGCGGTGACGGTCACCGACTCCGGGCGGACCATCGCCACCCCCGCGCCGTCGACCGACCCGGCCAGCGCCGGCACCGACAGGCCGAGCAGCTCGGCGCGGCCCGAGGTCACCCGGGCCGGGATCCTGTTGTTCAGGCCGACGAAATCGGCGACGAACGGCGTCGCCGGATGGGCGTAGAGGTCGGCCGGCGCGGCCAGCTGTTCCAGCCTGCCCAGGCTCATCACCCCGACCCGGTCGGCGATCGCCAGGGCCTCCTCCTGGTCGTGCGTGACGAACAGCGTGGTGGTGCCCACCTCGAGCTGAACCCGCCGGATCTCGTCGCGCAGCTGAGTGCGCACCTTGGCATCCAGCGCGGACAACGGTTCGTCGAGCAGCAGCACCCGCGGCCGGATGGCCAGCGCCCGGGCCAGCGCGACCCGCTGCTGCTGGCCGCCGGAGAGCTCCGCGGCGTACTTGTGGGAGTGCGCCGACAGGTCCACCAGATCGAGCATGTCGGCGGCCCGTTCGGTGCGCTCCCGCTTCGACATTCGCCGCATCTTCAGCCCGAACGCCACGTTTTCGAGCACCGTCAGGTGCGGGAACAGGCTGTAGGCCTGGAACACCATGCCCATGTCGCGCTTGTTGGCCGGTACCCGGCTGATGTCGGCGCCGCCGACCGACACCGTCCCCGAGGTCGCCTCGTCGAGCCCGGCCAGGATCCGCAGCGCGGTGGTCTTACCGCAGCCCGACGGTCCCAGCAGGGCCACCAGCTCGCCGGGCCGCACGTGCAGGGTGAGCCCGTCCAGCGCCCGGGTGTTGCCGTACACCCGGGTGAGGTCGTCGAGTTCGACGGTCACCGGCGCCGTGCCGCCGCTCATCGGCCCATCCTGCGGCCGCGGCGGGTCACCAGCGACAGCGCGAGCAGCAACACGAAGCCGAACACCAGGGTGGCCAGCGAGGCGGCCACCGACGTCGGGCCGTCGGTCTTTCCGATCAACACGATCTGCACCTGCAGGGTCTGGTAGCCGCTCAGCGACGCGATGGTGTATTCGCCGAGCACCACGGCGATCGAGATGAAGGCGGCCGACAGGATTCCCGACCAGATGTTGGGCACCACGACCCTCAGCATCGTGGTCACCCACCCCGCGCCCAGCGAGCGGGCCGCCTCGGCGAGCGTGGACAGGTCGACGGCCGCCAGCGACGCGTCGATCGCGCGGTAGGCGAACGGCAGCACCACGACCACGTAGACGAACGTCAGCGTCAGCGGCGACTCACCGAGCAGGTAGGTGACCCACAGGTAGACGTTGCGCAGCCCCACCACGATCACCAGCGCCGGGATGGTCAGCGGCAACAAACACAGGAACTCGATCGGGCCCCTGGCCCACGGAGCGCGCAACCGCACCCAGATCATCGTCGGCACCAGCAGTACCAGCATCGCGGTGACGGTGAAGACCGCGAGCAACAGCGAGACCACGATCGCCCGGTACAGGGCGTCGTCGGCGACCAGGTTGGCCCAGGCCTGCAGGGTACGTCCACCGCCGATCAGGTTGCGGGTGGAGAAGTCCGCCATCGCGTAGAGCGGGAAGAGGAAGAACAGCCCGAACGCCACCCACAGCCCGGCACGGATCGCCGTCCTCATGCCAGCCATCGTGAGCTCCTGCGCAGCAGCAGGTTGTAGGCCGCCATCACCAGCGCCACCACCACGATCATCTCCAGCGCCAGCGCGTAGGCGAAGCCCGCCTGCCCGAGCACCACGTCGCTGGTCAGCGACGTCCGGATCAGCAGCGGCACGATCGGCGAACCCTGGCTGACCAGCGCGGCCGCGGTGGCGTAGGCGGCAAAGGCGTTGGCGAACAACAACAGTGCCGAGCCGAGAAATGCAGGGGTGAGCAGCGGGACCGCCACCTCACGCCAATACCGCCAGGTGGAGGCGCCGAGGCTGACCGCGGCCTCCCGCCACTGGTCGCGCAGACCTTCCAGCGCGGGCAGGAACACGATCACCATCAGCGGGATCTGGAAGTAGGTGTAGACCAGGGTCAGTCCACCCAGGCTGTAGAGCCAGCCCGAACCGGCCAGGTTCCAGCCGAACGCCTGCTGCACCCACAGCGTCAGGACGCCGTTGAGGCCGACCGTGGCCAGGAACGCGAACGCCAGCGCCACACCACCGAACTGGGCGAGCACGCTGCACAGCGACAGCACCGCCCGCCGGACCATCGAGGTGGCCGGGCTGCTGGCGATGAGCCAGGCCAGCAGTCCGCCGAACAC
Organism: Mycolicibacterium xanthum; assembly: GCF_019710635.1. Taxonomy (GTDB): domain Bacteria; phylum Actinomycetota; class Actinomycetes; order Mycobacteriales; family Mycobacteriaceae; genus Mycobacterium; species Mycobacterium xanthum. The sequence goes on along the minus strand of NZ_JAIFZS010000002.1, from coordinate 6,400 downwards.
CGCCCCCAACAGCGCGGTGGACGCGGACAGCAGCACGCTGTTGGCCAGTGCGGTCAGCGCGGCGCCGCTGAACAGCGCCGCGACCCGGTCCAGCGAGAACACCCCGTCGCCGTAGACGGCGTTGACCACCACGGTGACCGTCGGGATCAGCAGGAAGACGGCGACGACGGTCAGAAACGGCAGCAGCGGCAACGACTCCCGGGCTGCCCGCCGGACACGCCGCACGTCAGCCCACGGCCGCGGCCCAGTTGTCCGCGAGGTACTTCGATGCGGCCTCGGTCTGCTGAGGCGTCGGCACGGTCACCGGTCCGTCGATGATCGGCAGTGTCTCCGCGGCCTCCTTGTCGAGCGTTCCGTCGGCGGCCATCACGTCGGCCCGGACCGGCCGAACCCCGCCGCGCGCGAACAGATTCTGGCCCTCGTCGCTGTACAGGAACTCCTGCCACAGCCGGGCCGCGGCCGGGTGCGGGGCATCCTTGTTGATGGCCTGGTAGTAGTAACCGGCGACAGCGTTGTCCGGCGGCACCACCACCTGCCAGCTGGGCAGCTTCTTGCTCTCGGCGCTGTTGGTGTAGTTCCAGTCGATGACCACCGGGGTCTGGCCGGACTCGATGGTCGCCGGGGTCGGGTCGACCGGCAGGAAGTTGCCCGCCTCCTTCAGCTTGCGGAAGAACTCGACGCCCGGCGCGATGTCGTCGGCGGACCCGCCCTGCGACAGCGCCACCATCAACACGCCGGAGAACGCGGCGCCGGCCTGCGTCGGGTCGCCGTTGAGCGCGACCTTGCCCTGGTACTCGGGCTTGAGCAGGTCGTCGACGCTGGTGACCGGCGGCACCTTCGACGAGTCGAAGCCGATCGACATGTAGCCGCCGTAGTCGTTGACCCAGGTGCCGTCGGGATCCTTGTACGCCACCGGGATGTCGTCGAACACCTCCACCCGGTACGGCGCGTACTGCGAGGTGTTGGCCAGCGCCACCGCCTGGCCGAGGTCGAACACGTCGGGGGCGGTGCTGCGGCCCTTCTGCTGGTCGGCGGCGTTGATCTCGTCCTGGCTGGACGCATCCGGCTGTGCGGAATTGACCTTGATGCCGTACTTGTCCGAGAACGCCTGGATGATCTCCCCGTAGTTGGCCCAATCCGGCGGCAGCGCAATCACATTGAGCTCCCCCTCGGCCTTGGCGGCCTCGACGAGGCCGTCCATCCCGCCGAAGTCGGCCGCCGAGGTGGCCTCGGCGGCGGAGACCCCGGACTCGGTCTGGGCGCCGGAGTTGTCCTTCTCCGGCGGGGCGCAGGCCGCCGCGCCGACCGCGAGCAGGCCGACGGCTGCGCCGGCGAGGATCCTGGACATCACCTGGGTGGTGTTCCGCGAGATGTTCATTGCCGAACCTTCCGATGGTCAGGAGGCCGCGGGGTGACCCGGCGGTTACCGCCTCGCGACACCGCGGTGAATGAATCCTGCGAGTCGTTCGCACCATACCCTGGTGCCGTGCCGGATTTCGATGCTCTTGGCGCTTTCACCGCCGCCCGGGTCGCGGTGCTGGGCACCGTCGGCGGCAGCGGCGCACCCCACCTGGTCCCGGTCGTGTTCGCCTCGGCCGACCCGCCCGGCGGGGTGCTCTACACCGCGGTCGACGGCAAGCCGAAGTCGACGCGGCGACTGCGCCGGCTGGCCAACATCGAGCACAACCCGACTGTCAGCCTGCTGGTCCAGCACTACGATGAGGACTGGTCGCGGCTGTGGTGGGTGCGGGCCGACGGGACCGCGGCCGTGCACCCCGACGGCCCGGAACTCGCGACCGGTCTGGCGTTGCTGCGCCGCAAGTACGTTCAATACCAGCGGCTCGCACTCGACGGCCCGGTCATCACCGTGAGCGTGACCCGCTGGGCGTCGTGGCACGCGTGACCGCCGCCTCCAGCCTCTCTTCGTAGGCTCCTTCGTCACGCCCCAACGCGATGGTCCCCGCGAGCATCGCCAGCGTCGAGACCGCGATGGCCACCGCGTCCCAGCGCCCGACATCGAGGTGCTCGCCGAGCACCACGGCGCCCAGGATCACCGCGATCACCGGTTCGAGCACCAGCATGGTGGGCACCGACGTCTGCAGGGATCCGGCGTGGAAGGCGGACTGCTGCAGCAGCGTCGCGACGACCCCGAGCAGCGCCAGCAGATAGAGCACCGGCGTGGTCAGCACCGCGACCACACCTTCATGGGTGAGCACGTGCATGACGAGCTTGGTGAGCACCGCGACCACCCCGAAGAGCACCCCCACCGCGACCGCCAGCAGCACCGCACGCCGCCACCCGGCGTTGCGGGCGGCGACCACCACACAGGCCAGCACCGCACCCGTGCAGACCACCGCCACCACCGCGGAAGCCGTCAGCGAGGCCTCGTAGTCGCCGGGGGTGGCCTTGGCCAGCAGCACGAACACGGCCAGCGCCGCGGTGAGCAGCAGCGCCCACGCCCACTCCCCGCGGGTCACCCGCCGATGCGCCAGCCGCGCGCTGAGCGGCAAAGCGAACAACAACGCCGACACCAGGATCGGCTGCACCAACAGCAGCGAGCCGCTGGCCAGCGCCATCGCCTGGAAGGCGTATCCGGCCACCGCTGCGCCGGTGCCGGCCCACCACAGCGGACGCCGGATCAGCGTCTGGAACATCACCGCGCTGACGCCGTGCTCGGCGGGAACATCGATGGTGGCGCGCTGCCGCACCACGATGCCGATGGCCAGGAACACCGCCGCGAGAAATGCGAGCAGCACCGTCAGACCATGGCCGAGCACCCGACAAGGACAGCACATTTCCCGGCGCAGCGCCCAGTCCGGCGGCGTGTCGGGCGCGAACTCCCGTCAGCCGGCCTCGCGCTCGTCGACCAGTCGCAGGCGAGGTCTGCCCGGCTCGTCCCCCGGAGCGATCCTGTCGTTGACCGAGGCGACGACCGAGTCCACCCGGTGCACGGCGCGGTCGCACATCCCCCGCACCCGGTCACCGGCGGCGTCGACGTCGTCGGCCGCACTGAGCAGGTGGGCACGCAGGTTGACCCGCAGGCGCTCACCGGCGCGGCGGATCCTGCGCCGCAACCGGTCGTCGACCTCGACGGTGACGTAGGGCAAGACCTGGAGCTTCATCCGCCCCAGCCTAGCGGGACGCCACCGCACCCGGAACCAGCGAACGACCTGCCGTCTCGCGCAGGGTCAGCACCGCTCCGAGCGACACCACCGCGGCGACGACCAGGTAGTACGCCGGTGCCACGGCGCTGCCGGTGGTGGCGGTCAGCCAGGTGACGACGTAGGGGGTGGTACCGCCGAACAGCGCCACGCAGACGTTGTAGCCGATCGAGAACCCGCTGAACCGCACCCGCGTGACGAACAGTTCGACCGCGGCCGACACGGCCGTGGAGACGTAGACCGATTCGATCAGGGCCAGCACGCAGTGCGCCGCCAGCGCCGCCGCCAGCGATCCGGTGTTGAGCAACAGGAACAGCGGATAGTCCAGCACCGCGAAGGCCACCGACCCGGCGATCAGCAGCGGCCGGCGGCCGATCCGGTCCGACAGCACCGCCAGCGGCAGGATCGCGACCAGCGCGACCAGACAGGCGAGCGTGATCGAGAAGAAGGCGTCGGTCGCCGAGAACTTCAGGGTCTTGATGAAGTACGTGGGCAGGAACGCGAACACCACGTAGTAGCCGATGTTGAACACGATCATCACGCCGATCACCTGCAGGATCTGCCGCCACGACGTGGTGATCGCCTCGCGCAGCGGCGAGGCGGCGGTCTGTGCGGCCCGGCTCAACTCGGCGAACTGCGGGGTGTCGGACAACCGGAGCCGGATGTAGAGCCCGACCAGCCCGAGCGGCCCGGCGATCAGGAACGGAATCCGCCAGCCGTAGCTCTCCATCGCGGTGGCCGGCAGCAGCGCCTGCAGCAGCGTCACCGTGATCGCGCCGAGCAGAAAGCCCAGCACGCCCGACCACACCATGAAGGTGACCGTCACCCCGCGGCGGGCGTCGGAGGCGAACTCCGCCAGATACACCGCACCGCCGCCGTACTCGCCGCCCGCCGAGAACCCCTGCAGGCAGCGCAGCACGAGCAGCAGCAGCGGAGCCGCCACGCCGATCGAGCTGTAGGTGGGCAGCAGGCCGATGGCCAGGGTCGCGGCGGACATCAGCAGGATCACCAGGGCCAGCACCCGCTGGCGTCCGATGCGGTCCCCGAGCGGCCCGAAGACGAAGCCGCCGAGCGGACGCATGAAGAACGCGGCCGCGAAGATCAGGAACGTATTGAGCAGGGCCGCCGTCTCGTCGCCGGCCGGGAAGAACTGGGCCGCGATGAACGTCGCCAGGAAGCCGTAGATCGCGAAGTCGAACCACTCCACCGCATTGCCGATGGACGCTCCGGTCACCACCTTGCGAATGTCGGATTGCATCACCAGACTCCCGAGATTAAGCGCAGCGCTGAATATTTCGCTTGTGCGCCACCCGGCGGCGGCACGCACAGGGCAACATATCGCGGCGCCACCGGTGGTTGTCCACCCGTCCGACCGTCCGGGCCGGATCCGCGCCGCCTCACCGGCATCGGCGGCCGCCGGAGCGCGCCCCGAAGGCCGCCGTCTCCACCCCGAAACCACCTTTCCCCGAATAGCTTTCGCGCTTGCTTGAGCGGCCGAGCCGGGCGTCCAGGCGCCTGGCTGCCGGTGCTGGTGCTGGTGCTGGTGCGCTACGGGTACGTCGAACGGCCGAATGTTCCTGCGGCGCTGGAACTCATCGACCGCTCGCCGTCCGAGGGACCGATGGATCTGAGCCGCGCAACCTACTTCCTGGATCCCACCGTGATCATCGGTTCACGGCTGCAGATCTGAGCGCGTCGCCGGCGATCGTCACGGCAGCAGATCCCCCAGATCCGTCACGACGATGTCGGCGCCATTTTCCCGCAGCGCCTCGGCCTGCCCGACCCGGTCGACGCCGACCACCAACCCGAAACCACCTGCGCGTCCGGCGGCCACCCCGGACAGCGCATCCTCGAACACCGCCGCCTCCGCGGGATCGACCCCGAGCAGTTGCGCGGCCCGCAGAAACGAGTCCGGTGCCGGTTTGCCCGCGATGTGCTCGCGGCGCAGCGTGACGCCGTCCACCTGGTGCTCGACGAAGACATCCAGCCCGGACATTTCGAGCACCGCACTGGTGTTGGCGCTGGACGAGACGACGGCCCTTCGCAGCCCCGCGTCGGCGGCAGCCTGCAGATAGCGCCTGGAGCCCTCGAACACGTCCACCCCGTCGTCGTGCAGCGTGCGCAGAAACGCCTCGTTCTTGCGCTGCCCCAACGCGGTGACGGTGTCGTCGTCGACGCTGATTCGGCGGCTGTCGAGGAACGACCTGATCCCATCCTCGCGCGGCTTGCCGTCAACGTAGCGCCCGTAGTCGGCTCCGGCGTCGAATGCCACGAACTCTTCCCCGGTGTCGGCGCTACGGGCGCGCAGGAAGTCGTCGAACATGGCCTTCCACGCCCGTCGGTGCACGCTTGCGGTGTCGGTGAGCACGCCGTCCAGATCGAACAAGCAGGCGCGTATACGGTCGGGTAAGCCCAGCATCTTCTTCTTCATACCGTGTCGGTCGGGCGAGTGATGCCCCAAGACCGCCGAAGAACAGCTCGAGTTGCCCCCGGCTGCTCTTGACCGAAAGCTCGGCGACTTCCGAGGGCCGCCACCACTGGCGGTGCTTGGCCGGTGCGATGCGATGACCTGGGCGTCGCGCTGAAGTGCGCCGGGGTTATCCCCAATCGCGGTTTCATCCACAGCCTGGGTGTGGGTGGTCTGCCGGCCGCGGGGTATGGTCACCGGAGCCGGGTAGCGTCGCACACATGTTCGATGGTTCGCTTCCGGGTCCGGCCGCGGTCACCGACGCCTCCGATGCCGAGCTGATCGACGCGATCTCGGGCTGGGCGCGCGCGGCCGCCTCCGCGGAGGCCCGCAAGTTCGCCGCACTGGCCGAATGGCACCGCCGTGCCAGCGCCCGGCCGCTGCTCCCGCGCGCTGCCTGCGACGACACCGACAACGCCGCCGCGCAGGTGGCGTGCGCGTTGACGATCTCACACGGCCGCGCGCAGGGGCTGATGGAGACCGCGGTCAAGCTGCGCGACCACCTGCCCAAGCTGGGGCGGCTGTTTGTGGCCGGCGAGGTCAGCGAGCGGGTGCTGAGCCGGATCATGTCGCTGACCTCGCTGGTCGACGACGACGCGGTGTGGGACGCCCTCGATGAGCAGTTCGCCGAGACCGCCGCCGGCTGGGGGGTGCTCTCCGGGGACAAGCTCGACACCGCGATCAAGGTGTGGATCCACACCTATGACCCCGACGCGATCCGCCGGGTGCCCGCCCGGCTGCGCGACCGCGACTTCGTCGTCGGCAAACACGA
>NZ_JAIFZS010000019.1 GCF_019710635.1 Mycolicibacterium xanthum | reverse complement strand
CTAGATGAGTGATTCCAAGGGTCAGTGGTCGTAGGCGGTCAGTGATCGGTGGATGTTGGCGCCGATGGTGTCGTTGTGCCAGATCGCGGCGGTGAGTGCGAGGATGCGCTGGGCGATCCGCGCGCAGACCCCGGCGATGGTGCGTCCGCCGTGGGCTTCGAGGTCGAGCTGACCTTTGAGGGTGTCGTTGATCGATTCGATGATCTGGCGCAAGGGTTTGAAGAACCGTTCGCCGGGGCGGGGTTGTTCGCCCTTGCGGGCAGGCCGCAGCAACTCGACCCCGGCATCGGCGACGTCGGCCTCGAACGCGACGCCGTAGTAGTTCTTGTCGCCGATCCAGATCAAGCCGGTGTGATCGAGGTGGGCCAGCGTCGGTGTGTTGGCGACGATGTCGGCCAGCACGGCGCGTTCGTCGGCCTTGGCGCCGGTCAGCGCCCACCCCATGGGCAGGCCGTGCAGGGTGCACACCAGATGCAGGCGTAGTCCCCAGAAGTACCGCGAATGCGAAGCGCAGTAACCGTATTCGGCCCAGCCGGCGAGGTCGGACCGTTTGACCGTCTCGCGGGATCGGGCGCATTCGACCGGAGTGGAGTCGATGACCCACACGTCGTCGGTCACGATGCTGGTGCGCGCACCCAGCGCCGCGGTCAGCCAGGACATCGTGTCGGCCAGCTTGCGTAGCCGCTTGTTGTACCCGGACTGCCCCGGCAGTGCGGGAAACATCGCCCGCAGCCGGGCACGTGCATAGCGCAGCCACCGCCGTTCGCTGGTATAGCCCAATAACGCCTGCATCACCGCCAGCGTGAGCAACTCCGCGTCGGTGATCTGCGGTTGCAGGCCGATCGCAGGACGAGCGGGGACTCGCTCGGGGTGGCGTTTCAACAGGTCATCGCAGGTCACATAGAGTGCCGTTGCGAGGGTGTCCAGATCGGTGTCCACAAGGGCCTCCCGGCTCGAGTTGGGTTAGCAACACCGAGTCTGGGCACCCTCCATCTCAAATCACACGCGCCACACCAGTCACACTCTTGGAATCACTCATCTAG
>NZ_JAIFZS010000018.1 GCF_019710635.1 Mycolicibacterium xanthum | reverse complement strand
TCTAGGGCGAGGCGGAGCTGGTCGATCTGAACTTGGAGTCCGGTGAGGGTGAGTGCGTCGCGGCCGTGGCGGCGGTGTCCTTCGATGATGGCGCGCAGTTCGGGACGCCGGTAGAGGGTGGCGCGACCGATTCCGGCGTGGGCGGCGACCGCGTCGAAGGTGATGGGCGCTCCGCTGGTGAGCAGCTGTTGGCAGGCGCGTTCGACCCGTATCGCGTGTTCCTCGGTCACGGCGTATCAGTCTGGCTGATGAGTTTGTCGAGTCGTTCGATGAGGCGGCGGTGGCGGGTGGCTTCGGTGCCCCAGCCTCGCTGTTCTGCGTCGGCGGCCAGTGCGGCGGCGTCGGCGCGTTGAGTGGCCAGGATGGGCAGGAACGTCGATTCGGTGCGGAAGTTCGGGCAGTGCTCGCAGATGTTCGCGTAGGCACAGGCTCCTTGGGCAGGGGTGCGCAGGCAGTATCCGCCGGTCAGCCGCGCTTTGATCGTCGGGGTGTCTTTCCAGTCGGTGCTACCGCCGCTGATGTCGCTGATGGGTAGCGGGGTGCGCGACGGCAGTACTGGTCCGAGCTGGGTTTTGGCCTGTGTCAGTGCGCGTTCGTAGTCGGCGCGTACGGTTTCGTCGAAGAGCCGACCGTAGCGCAGGCTCATTTCCGCCGAGACGTGGCCGAGCATGGCCATCAGTGCCTGCAGCGACACCCCGCAGTTGATCAGCGCGGTGGCGTAGGTGTGCCGGAGTTGGTGTGGTGTGACGGATTTCAAACCTGCTTCGGTGGCGGCGCGCTGAAGCTCGGCACGCAGGGTGTCCACCGAGATGCGCCGTCCCTGGTGGGTGAGCAGGAAATCGACCGGCTTGCCGGTGCGCGGGTGTGGCAGCGGCTGCCCGGGCGAGCGGTGCGCGACGATCCGGTCGAACAGATCGAGGGTGTCCTCGTCGATGGGCACCATCCGCTCGGTGTCGAGCTTGCCCAACGGGACCTTCAGCCAGGCCCCGGCGCCGGGCACCTCGTGCACGCAGTCCAGTTCCAGGTCGCGCAGCTCGCCGATGCGCATCCCGGTGGCGCGTAGCAGCAGCAGCGCGTCGGCGCGCAGCCGGTTTGGTGAGGCGTGCAGCGCCTGTAAGAGCCGCCGGTCGGCGTCGGGGGGTAGGTAGCGGGGCAGCGCCCTGGGCAGTCGGGGCACATCGCGGGCGAATACGAGTTTGCGTCCGGGCGCCTGCGCCCAGCCCCATTCGTTGATGTCATCGATCAGCCGGCCGACGGTCAGCACCCGCGAGCGCCGCTCGGAGGCCGACAGGGGTGTTCCGGTGCGGGGGTTGTGGGCGGCGGCCACCGCGGCCAGATACGGTTCGATGTGGCGTTGCCGGTCCAGCGCGGCCAGGCTGGTCAGCGCGGGGTCATGCTCGGCGAGGAACCGGGCGAACTGCCCGAGCCGGCCGGCCATGTGCAGCACGGTGGAGCGGGCGCGGGTGCCCGAGGCGCATTCCAGGTAGGCGACCAGAGAGTCGGCCATCGGTGAGGGGACACCGGCGAAGTGACGCTGCCACGGCCAGCGCAGGTGTGCGCTGTCGTGCACCGCCGCGCTGACCTGCCCGTCCAGGTGATGCAGCACGGTGCGGGTGGCGTTCAGGGCGGTGTGGTAGTGCTTGAGCGTGCGCTGGTGGGTCTGTTCGCGGCCGGTGATCGCCGCGTCGAACTCGTCGAGGTCGGTGTCGTCCAGCTCGCGCAGAGGCCGGCCGGTCTGGATCAGCATACGCACCGTGATCTGGCTGGCCAGTCCCGCTGCGACCCGGGATGTGTAGCCCAGTTCATCTGCCGCGAAAAGGAATCGGGTCACATCGTTGGCCAGTGGGCTGGTCTTTGCCTCCCGCAGGATCGCGGGCAGCTTGCGTTCGAGCAGATAGTCGTAACCCGGGCGCAGGTATCCGGCCAGCATGAGGTGGTTGAGCAGCGGTCGCACCGCCGAACCCGCCGACAACCGCGCCGGCAGTGGCTGTTGGGCCCACACCTGCGGATCCGGCCAGCGCCTCAGGAAGACGCGGGCAGCGCCCAAAAATGACCGGTTGCCCGCACTGCGGGCGGCCAACGCGGCACGGTAGCTCTCGAACAGTTCTGGCCCGGGTGGCCGCGGCCGCGCCGCGCCGCTGCTACTGGGCGCGCTGGCGGTCGCGGGCGGCATCGTAGGCGGCGCGCACGTGCGCTGGGGACAGATGGATGTAGGCAGCCGAGGAGTCGACGTGGTCGTGGCCCATCAGCGCCTGCAGCACCGCCAGGTCAACTCCCGCCTCGGCCAGCGCGGTGCCGAACGTGTGCCGCAGCGCGTGCGGATGACCCGCCGGCACCTCGGCTTTCATCCGGTGGTAGCGGAAGATCGTGCGCAGCCCCGCTGGGCTCAGTGGCTTGCCCCGGTTGGGGCCCTTCGCAACTAGAAACAATGTGTCACAATCTGATTCGGGCCGTTCGGCGAACAGGTAGGTCTGGATCAGCCCGGCCACGTCCGGGTCCAACGGAACTCGACGCTCCTTGTCGCCTTTGCCGATCACCCGCACCCAGCCGCGGCCGATGTCGAGATCACGCACCCCAAGACCGAGCACCTCCGCCGAGCGTAACCCGGACAACAGCATCAACCCCGCGATCGCGCGATCCCGATCGGTGCGCAGGCTGCCCAACAGCGCTGTGGTCTCCTCGCGGTCCAGACCGCGCGGCAGCCGCCGCGGCTCCCGTACCCGTAACCGCGAACGCTGCTTGGGCTTTCGCAGATGAGCCAGCAGGCCACTGCGCTCGCCGGCGCCACGGCGCGCCACTCCACCGCGCGGCACCGGGTTGGCCGCAGATCCATCCCGCATCTGCCGATACGAGAACAACCCCGAAATCGCAGCGAGGCGACGGTTGATCGTCGCCGCCGCATAACCGACGTTGCGGCCGTCGCGAATCGAGTACACGTTGCCGCCCGGCCGGCCCGGTGGCAACGCCGAACGGCAGAACGCCAAGAACCGCAGCAGCACCTCAGTCGACACATCGTCGACCCCGAGAACCTCAGCGGCCAGCCACCGCGCGAACGCCAGCAGATCGAACGCATACGCGCGCACCGTGCGCGGTGAGTAACCCCGATCGGCCAGATAACCCAAATAGTCGTTGACCACATCCACACCGACCGGCCCCGGGCCCACCAGAGACCAACGCCCCTCGACCTCGACCGCACGCAACGACTCGACCGCCTGCTCTTCCGTCATGGATTCACATATGCCCAACGTCTCAGCCCGAGTCAAATACCCCAGGATGATCGGCGTGTCGGACCAGATACCCGGGGCATTATTAGCCGGTTAAGAGGGGGTGAAGGAGGCGACGAAGTGAGCGTGGCACGCTTCATCGCCGACCAGAGGACCAAATTCCGGGTGCCTCATACGATGACCTGCGCGTTGCTGGGTGTGAGCGTGTCGTGGTTCTACAAGTGGATCGGCCGGACCGGTGAACCCGACGGGGTGTATACCGACACCGATCGGCGTCGTGGGCAGCTCGACGCGGCGGTGGCCGCGGCGTTCGGCAAAGCCAAGGGGCTGCACGGGTCACCGCGGCTGGTGGCCGACCTGCGCGATCTGGGCTGGGAAGTCTCGGAGAAGACGGTCGCCGACTCGATGCGCCG
>NZ_JAIFZS010000017.1 GCF_019710635.1 Mycolicibacterium xanthum | reverse complement strand
AGTGCCCGTCGGGGTTGAACACCTCGTCGAGGTGATCACCGAGTTCCTCGACGAAATCGGCGTCATGGCGGCCGGCTTCGCGGACCAGGGTGTGTTCGACGTCGGCGCGGTCGGTGGCCGAGGTGCACGACGGCAACCGGCCCAGGGTTTTGAGGATCACCCGCAGGTGATCCTCACCCAGGGTTCCGTTGTGCACGGCCTGCGCCACCACCGCCAACTCGGCCGGCAGCGGCGGGCCGGCCAGTTGGCGGCGCGGGGTGATCCGGGCGGCGGTCTTGATGCGGCGTTTGACCTCGCGGGTCGACACCCGCAGCCGGGCCGCCAGGCGCGGCACCAGATCCGGGGCGGGGCCGGTCTCGTCGGGCGGGTCGGCCAGCTCATCGACCACCCGGTACATCAGGGCGCGGTTGACCCGCTGCTGGCGCTCCAGGCGTTCGGCCATCTCGAGGCGAAACCCGTGACCGACCGCATCCGAGGGCACGGCCCGCAGCTCGGCCTGGGCGGCGTCGACCGCATCCAGCAGCGCGCCGAGTCGCTGGCGCGCGGCCTCTGCGGTGACGAACTGACCCATAACCCCACGCTATCGAACACCTGTACGAACAGGAGCCTCCGAGGCTCGACCCCAGGCCGATCTGTGGATGAAACCGCAATTGGGGATAACTCGGGGCGGCTAGCTCTCGCCGGCGTCCTCGGCAGGCGCACCGTCCCCGGCAGGCGGCAGAGCGTCGGCGGTGGCGCTGCCCTCCGCAGGTGCGCCGCCCTCCGCAGGTGCGCTGCCCTCCGCAGGTGCGCCGCCCTCCGCAGGCGCCGCATCGTCCACAGGAGCACCCACCTCCGCAGGCGCGACGTCAACCACAGGCGCCGCAGCCTCCGCAAGTGCGCTGCCCTCCGCAGGTGCGCTGCCCTCCACAGGCGCTGCGTCGTCCACAGGAGCACCCACCTCGACAGGCGCCGCGTCGTCCACAGGAGCACCCACCTCCGCAGGCGCGACGTCAAACACAGGCGCGGCAGCCTCCGCAGGCGCACCGGCCTCCGCAGCCGCATCGGCCTCGGTCGGCGCGCCGACCTCGACCACCTCGACGACGCCGTCGTCGTACGGGTCGTACATCGGAGATCCGGTTCCGGGCGGGGCGGGTGTGTCGGAGTGCGCCCCGCAGCCGTACTCGGCGTCGACCACGTGCCCGTCCGAGGCGAACTCGTTGGCGCACACGCCGAACATCACCCCGAGCGCCCCGCCCAGCGGCAGGTAGAAGCCACAGTCCCGGCATGTCCGACGGGTCGCCCTGGCCATCGCAGAGCCGGGGCCGTGGTCGCCGTCGTGCCAGCGCTGCGCGGTGTCGTTGCGACCCCACAGGCTGAGCACCTGACGGCGCCCGAGCCCGACCTCCAGGGCCACCTCATCGACCTGCGGGTCGCCGGTCGCGGTGTAGCCGGGGGTCAGGCGGGGATCGTCGGCGGGCGGAGCCAACAGATCACCCGGGCTCAGGTCGCCGGGGCGGATGCGCTCCTCCCACGGCACCCACTTGGGAGCCAGCAGCGCCGTCGGCCCGGGGACCAGCACGACCTCGCTGATCGTGACCTGCGCAGCCCCGGGGCAGCCGGCCACCACGACGGCCCACTGCCAGCCCCGGTATCCGGGCAGCTCCGCCAGGAAACGGTGGGTGGCCGAAGTCGGATCCTCGAACCCGGAACCGAGGTATTCCCCGACGGTGTCTTCGCCGCTGAACTCGACGATCGCCGCGCGGGCCTCGTCGACGGCACCTACGAGCAGCGCCTCGAGGTCGTGCGGGACGTCCACCGTCACCGCCTGTTCGGCCGCGGCCTCCGGTGTCAGGTCCTGCTCAGAGGGTTCGGTCATGCTGTCCATCGCCTCCAATCTTGCCCGACGGGGACAAGGTGCAGCCACACCGGCCGCCTGCACGCCAGCTGTCGGCCCGATGGTGGAGAATCGACTCGTGACCGGAGCGCGGCGTGACCACCGGGACCCCGACGGTGGACGCTACTACCCACCGCGCCCTCCTGCGGGAGAACACCCAGGGATGGCCAACTACCCCAGCGACCCCGGAATGAACCCCGGATTGCGCAGGCCACGGCCCACCGGCCCGGCCGACCACAGTGACAACCGGTGGCTGCCGCCGCTGGACGACAGCGCGCGACGTCACCGGTCAGCGTCCGACAAGGACGGCTTCGGTCCGTCCCGAAGCGGGCCGGGCGCCGGTGAGAAGATCACGGTGACCCGGGCCGCCGCGTACCGCAGCCGCGAGATGGGCACCAAGATGTACGGCCTGGTCCACCGGGCCGCCACCGCCGACGGAGCGGACAAATCCGGGCTGACGGCACTCACCTGGCCGGTGGTCGCGAACTTCGCGGTGGACGCCGCGATGGCGGTGGCGCTCGCCAACACGCTGTTCTTCGCGGCCGCCACCGCTGAGAGCAAGAGTCGGGTGGCGCTCTACCTGCTCATCACCATCGCCCCGTTCGCCGTCATCGCCCCGCTGATCGGGCCCGCGCTGGACCGGCTGCAACACGGCAGACGTGTCGCGCTGGCAGCGTCGTTCGTCCTTCGCACGGTCCTGGCAGTGGTGCTCATCGCCAACTACGACGGCGCGACCGGCAGCTTCCCGTCCTGGGTGCTCTACCCGTGCGCACTGGGGATGATGGTGCTGTCCAAGTCGTTCTCGGTACTGCGCGGCGCGGTCGCGCCACGGGTGCTACCGCCATCGATCGACCTGGTCCGGGTGAACTCGCGGCTGACCACGTTCGGCCTGCTCGGTGGCACGATGATCGGCGGCGCGATCGCCGCCGCGACCGAGTGGGGGTTCAACCTCTTCCAGATGCCCGGTGCGCTCTACGTCGTGGTCGCCGCGACGATGGCGGGCGCCGTGCTGTCGATGCGGATCCCGAAGTGGGTCGAGGTGACCGAGGGTGAGGTGCCGGCCACCCTGAGCTACCACGGCGGAAGTGGGGAGTTGCGCCGCGAACCCGAGCGGCCGCGCGCCAAAGCCCGGCAGCCGTTGGGCCGCAACATCATCACCGCCCTGTGGGGCAACTGCACGGTCAAGGTGATGGTGGGATTCCTGTTCCTCTACCCGGCCTTCGTCGCCAAGGCCCACCAGGCCAGCGGCTGGGAGCAGTTGCGCATCCTGGGTTTGATCGGCGCAGCCGCGGCGATCGGCAACTTCGCCGGGAACTTCACCGCGGCGCGCATGAAGCTGGGCCATCCGGCACTGACGGTGGTGCGCGCGGCCATCGCGGTCACCGCGATGGCACTGGCCACCGCCGTCACCGGCAACCTGCTGGTCGCCGCCGCCGCCACGCTGGTCACCTCCGGCGCCAGCGCGATCGCCAAGGCGTCGCTGGATGCGTCGCTGCAGGACGATCTGCCCGAGGAGTCGCGCGCGTCGGCGTTCGGCCGTTCCGAGTCGCTGCTGCAGCTGGCCTGGGTGGCCGGCGGCGCCACCGGTGTGCTTATCTACACCGATCTGTGGGCCGGGTTCACCACCATCACCGCGATCCTGATCCTCGGGCTGGCCCAGACCGTGCTCAGCTATCGCGGTGAGTCGCTGGTTCCGGGCCTGGGCGGCAATCGTCCGGTGTTCGCCGAACAGGAAGGTGTGCCTGCCGGCGCCACCGCCGGGACCCACGAGTGAAACGAGTCGTCGCTGCGCTCGTGTTGGTCGCCGTGCTCGCCTCGATCGTGACCGGTGCGCTGATCTGGCGCCTGACCCGGGACCGTGCTCCCCGGCTCCCGGAGATCTCCGCCTACTCGCACGGGCACCTCACCCGTGTCGGGCCGTATCGCTACTGCCAGGTGCTCGACCCGACCGACTGCATCGTCCCCGCCGAGCAGGGCGAGTTGCCGGTGACGGGCCGCGACCCGGTTCAGCTGTCGGTGCCGCCGGCGATCGGCCGCGCACCGTGGGTGCTGCTGCGCGCCTACGAGGGCGACGATCTCGTCGAGGAGTTCCGCCCCGGCACCCGGCTGGCGGTGACGATCCCGACGGTCGACCCGCATCGGGGCCGCCTCACCGGCATCGCGGTACAACTACCCACGCTGGTCCGCGACGAGGCCGGCAACGAATTCCCGGTGCCACACGCGGAGTGGTCGGTGCGCACCGTGTGGAACTAGCCGGCCGAATGCCCCTCGGGCACGCGTTCACACTCGCGCATCGGCCCGGGCGGCGTGCCGTCGCCGAACGGCCTGCCGCCCAACGCTTCCCGGCCGTGTGGCGTCAGCCAGTTGGACAGTTCGGGGCCCTCGGGCACCACGCCGGTCGGGTTGATGTCGGCATGCACGATGTAGTAGTGCTGCTTGATCTGGACGAAATCGGTGGTGTCACCGAAACCCGGCGTCTGGAACAGGTCACGGGCGTAGGCCCATAGCACCGGCATCTCGGCGAGCTTGCTGCGGTTGGTCTTGAAGTGACCGTGATACACGGGGTCGAACCGGGCCAGCGTGGTGAACAGCCGGACGTCGGCTTCGGTGATGGTGTCCCCGACCAGGTAGCGCCGGCCGGCGAGCCGCTCGGAGAGCCAGTCGAGCGCGGCGAACAACCGGTCGTACGCGCGTTCGTAGGCGCGCTGCGAGCCGGCGAAGCCGCAGCGGTAGACGCCGTTGTTCACCTCGGTGTAGATGCGCCTGGCCACCTCGTCGATCTCGTCACGCAGCGGTTCGGGATACAGCTGCGGTGCGCCGTCGCGGTGGAAGGCCGCCCACTCGGTGGAGAAGTCGAGCGTCATCTGGGCGAAGTCGTTGGTGACCACCTCTCCGCTGGGCACGTCGACGATCGCGGGGACGGTGATGCCCTTCGGGTAGTCGGGGATCCGTCTGTTGTAGGCGTCGCGGAGGAAGTGGATGCCCAGCACCGGGTCGACCGCGCCGGGATCGAGGTCGAAGGTCCAGCTCCGCTCGTCGTGAGTGGGGCCGCAAAAGCCAATGGACAGAACGTCTTCCAGCCCCAGCAGCCGGCGCACGATGATGGTGCGGTTGGCCCATGGGCATGCCCTGGCGACCACCAGCCGGTAGCGACCGGGCTCGACCGGGTAGCCGTCGCGCCCGTCGGCGGTGATCCGGGTGGTGATGTAGGCGGTATCGCGGTTGAACTCGCCGCCGGCGTTCGACGGATCGGCCACATAGCTCATGGCCATACTTTCTACCTCCCGCGCCGTCAGCAGGCTTCCGGTTCGTCGCCCGGGGCGGCCGGCACCCCGTGTCGCCTGCGCCACCCGTTCAGAATGTCGACGAGCTGACCGTCTCCGGTCCTGAAGTCCGACGGGTTGATCGGTGTCCGACTCGGCGCCATCGCCGAACAGCCCGGGCGGTAGACGACGGCGATGCGCAGGATGTCGCCGCCTCGCCGTCGTGTTCCCGCGACACGTAGAGCTGCGCGATCTCCGCCCACAGCCAGCGGTGGCCGCCGAAGGTGAACCCGTCGCTGTCCAACCGCAGGCGCCCCGCGCGGATGGTGTAAAGGTCATCGCGCGCAATCAGCCACGCGCCGAACACCCACAGCAATCCGGCGGTGGTCGCGATCGCCACCGAGACGCCGGCGCCGGCTCCTTCCCCGACCGCATAGGACACCAGGCCCGTCGCCAGCAGAGCCACCACGCCGAAGGAGTACAGGGACCGCGACAGTACCCGCCACCACTTGATCGGGATGATCAGCTCGGCGTCACCCACCGGTTCGGCCAACCGCACCCCCACGCTGCATCGGCAGAATCGACTGAGGGGAACCGGGATCGGCCGGCGCCGCCAAACACGGCGCCCAAACCGGCCCAGGCTCAGGCGTCGAGTTCGCGGGCGACCGCCTTGACCACATCGGAGACCCGGCGGGCGACCTTGCGGTCGGGGTAGCGGCCCTTACGCAGCTCGGGCTGCACCGCGCTCTCCAGCAACGAGATCAGGTCCCCGACCATGCCGTGCAATTCGTCGGGGGTGTGCTTGTGCTCGGTGGCCGCGGCTTCGCGGCGGGTCTTGGTCAGGCTCGGCGGCGGATCGATCAGCTTCAGGCTCAGTGCCTGTGGGCCGCGGCGGCCCGCGGCCACACCGAACTCCACCCGCTGCCCGGCCTTGAGGCCCTCGACACCCGCCGGCAACGCCGAAGAACGCACATAGACGTCCTCACCGTCTTCCTGCGACAGGAACCCAAAGCCCTTCTCCGCGTCGTACCACTTCACCCGGCCGGTAGGCACTGGATCTCACCCGCTTGTCTGTAAGAAGCCATAAAGTAAGCGTCCCGCCTGCGCCGGGACGCGTCCTGGGTGATCCTACTCGGACGCCGGCACGGCCAGCATCCCCTTATGTCGGTAGGCTGACGGCACCGCTGGAGGAAGAGATGCGACTGATACTCAACGTCATCTGGTTGATCTTCGGCGGCCTGTGGCTGGCGCTGGGCTACCTTCTGGCCGCTCTCATCTGCTTCGTGCTGATCATCACGATCCCGTTCGGCTTCGCCGCGCTGCGCATCGCGCTCTACGCACTGTGGCCGTTCGGCCGCACGATCGTCGACAAGCCCGGTCCGCGGCCCGGCGCACTGGTCGGCAACGTCATCTGGATCATCGTCGCCGGGGTGTGGCTGGCCATCGGCCACATCACCTCCGCGATCGCGATGGCCGTCACGATCATCGGCATCCCGCTCGCCCTGGCCAACCTCAAGATGATCCCGGTGTCGCTGTGGCCGCTGGGCAAGGAGATCGTGCCGGTCGATGCCGTGAACGCGCCCTCCGGAGCCCTGCGGTGACCGTGGTC
Source organism: Mycolicibacterium xanthum (assembly GCF_019710635.1). GTDB lineage: Bacteria > Actinomycetota > Actinomycetes > Mycobacteriales > Mycobacteriaceae > Mycobacterium > Mycobacterium xanthum. The sequence goes on along the minus strand of NZ_JAIFZS010000017.1, from coordinate 23,458 downwards.
GCGCTGGGTGTGCCGACCGTGCACCGCACCCTGTCCCCCGCTCCGGTCGACGGGCCGCTGATCGACACCTTCGGCCGGGTCGCGACCGACCTGCGAGTGTCGCTGACCGACCTGTGCAACCTGCGCTGCACCTACTGCATGCCCGCCGAAGGCCTCGACTGGCTGCCGGGCGACCAGAAACTGTCGCCCGAGGAACTGATCCGGCTACTGCGCATCGCCGTCACCCGCCTCGGCATCACCGGCGTCCGATTCACCGGGGGCGAGCCGCTGGTGGTGGCCCACCTCGAGGAGGTCGTCGCGGCGACGGCGGACCTGGATCCGCGTCCGGAGATCACGCTGACGACGAACGGGATCGGGCTGGCCGGGCGCGCCGACGCGCTCAAGCGGGCCGGCCTGGACCGCATCAACGTCTCGCTGGACACCGTGGATGGCGAGCGGTTCGCGGCCATCACCCGCCGCGACCGGCTGGCCGATGTGCTCGCCGGACTGCGTGCCGCCCGGTCGGCGGGACTGCACCAGGTCAAAGTGAACGCCGTCCTCGATCCGGTGACCGGCCTCGACGACGCCGTCGCACTGCTGCGGTTCTGCCTCGGGGAGGGCTACCAGCTGCGCATCATCGAGCAGATGCCGCTGGATGCCGGACATTCGTGGCGACGCGACCGCGCGGTGAGCGCCGACGCGGTGCTGGCCACCCTGCGGCAGCACTTCACGCTGACGCCCGACCCGGCGCCGCGCGGGTCGGCACCCGCCCAACTCTGGCAGGTACACGACGGCGCCGGCGTGACCGGCCGGGTGGGCATCATCGCATCGGTGTCCCACGCCTTCTGCGCAGCCTGCGACCGCAGCCGTCTCACCGCCGACGGGCAGGTACGGAACTGCCTGTTCGCCCGCGAGGAAACCGACCTGCGGGCACTGCTGCGCTCCGGCGCCGACGACGACACCATCGAGGCGGCCTGGCGGGCCGCGATGTGGTCGAAGGCGGCCGGGCACGGCATCAACGACCCCGATTTCGTCCAGCCCGACCGGCCGATGAGCGCGATCGGCGGTTAGGGCATGCGGACCGACTCCCGGGTGCGGGTGAACGTGCGCTTCTACGCCGCGGCCAGGGCGGCGGCGGGCGCCGAGGACGACTCGATCGATCTCCCGTCCGGGGCGACGGTGGCCGAGCTGGTCGAGGCCCTGCGGGAGAAGGGACCCGAGCTGGCGAAGGTCCTCGCCCGCTGCTCCTATCTCTGTGACGGAGTTGCGGTGCGCGACATGGCGACCGAGCTCGGCGACACCCAGACCGTCGATGTGCTGCCGCCGTTTGCCGGCGGTTAGTCGGGGCCCCGATCGGTTCCCTATTCCGTGATTTACATCACATAACGGAATGATCACGGGATGGCTACGGCGAGGTTGAGATGCCGGTCACCTGCTGGAACAACGAGCTTTCCTGGCAATTTAGAGAATTATTAGTATTTGCCCCGCTGAGAAACACCGCGGCGGGTAAAAGGTGACGCCACTTCCGCGACCCGTTACCGTCTTGACCAAGCCGTCGAGCCCCCACATTTCGACCGGCCCGCCGCGTTACCAACTGCGCCGAACTCCATCCGTTGGTACGCGGGGACGACGAGACACAACTTGGATGGAGACGGGGGACCCATCGGGTCCCACCGCATTACCGGGACCTGGAGCCCACCGGCTCCTTGGGGTGAAGCCGTGGTCGTTTCGACGACGACGGCCGGGCTACCTCTCCAGCCCGAACCCGACAGCTGACCTCGCAGGCGCCGACGAGAGGACCACGCGCACCTATGAGTGGACGGCATCGTAAGCCTGCTAATTCTTCTGTCAGCGTCGCCAAGATCGCCGTCACCGGCGCGGTCATCGGCGGCGGTGGACTGAGCCTCGCCGGACACGCGAGCGCCGCCACCGACGGCGAATGGGACCAGGTCGCCCGCTGCGAATCCGGCGGCAACTGGGCGATCAACACCGGCAACGGCTATCAGGGTGGCCTGCAGTTCTCCCCCGGCACCTGGCGGGGTAACGGCGGCGGCGAGTTCGCCCCGTCCGCGCACATGGCCACCAGGGAAGAACAGATCGCAGTAGCCGAGCGCGTGCTGGCCAGCCAGGGTAAGGGCGCCTGGCCGTCGTGCGGCGGGCCGCTCTCCGCCGCGACCCCGCGCAACATCGTCGCCGATGCGCCGCAGGCGCTCGAAGCCCCGGCCGTCGCCGGCGAGCTGCCGCCTCCGCCGCCGGTCCCAGCTCCGTTCGACGCGATGGCCGCCCCGCTGCCCGCGCCCGCGCCCGCACCCGAGGCGCTCCCGCCCGCGCCCGAGGCACTGCCCCCGGCACCCGAGGCACTACCGCCCGCGCCCGAGGCACTACCGCCCGCGCCCGAGGCACTACCGCCCGCGCCCGAGGCACTACCGCCCGCGCCCGAGGCACTACCGCCCGCGCCCGAGGCACTACCGCCCGCGCCCGAGGCACTACCGCCCGCGCCCGAGGCACTACCGCCCGCGCCCGAGGCACTACCGCCCGCGCCCGAGGCACTACCGCCCGCGCCCGAGGCACTACCGCCCGCGCCCGAGGCACTACCGCCCGCGCCCGAGGCACTACCGCCCGCGCCCGAGGCACTACCGCCCGCGCCCGAGGCACTACCGCCCGCGCCCGAGGCACTACCGCCCGCGCCCGAGGCACTACCGCCCGCGCCCGAGGCACTACCGCCCGCGCCCGAGGCACTACCGCCCGCGCCCGAGGCACTACCGCCCGCGCCCGAGGCACTACCGCCCGCGCCCGAGGCACTACCGCCCGCGCCCGAGGCACTACCGCCCGCGCCCGAGGCACTACCGCCCGCGCCCGAGGCACTACCGCCCGCGCCCGAGGCACTACCGCCCGCGCCCGAGGCACTACCGCCCGCGCCCGAGGCACTACCGCCCGCGCCCGAGGCACTACCGCCCGCGCCCGAGGCACTACCGCCCGCGCCCGAGGCACTACCGCCCGCGCCCGAGGCACTACCGCCCGCGCCCGAGGCACTACCGCCCGCGCCCGAGGCACTACCGCCCGCGCCCGAGGCACTACCGCCCGCGCCCGAGGCACTACCGCCCGCGCCCGAGGCACTACCGCCCGCGCCCGAGGCACTACCGCCCGCGCCCGAGGCACTACCGCCCGCGCCCGAGGCACTACCGCCCGCGCCCGAGGCACTACCGCCCGCGCCCGAGGCACTCCCGCCCGCGCCCGAGGCACTACCGCCCGCGCCCGAGGCACTACCGCCCGCGCCCGAGGCGCTGCCGCCGGCCCCCGTGCCGATGGACGCCCCGCTGCCGGCCGACGGTGCGCTGCCGCCCGAGCCGATCGAACCGCGGGCCGCCCCGCTGCCCGCACCCGCACCCGAAGCGCTGCCGCCGGTCCCGATGCCGGGCGACGCCCCGCTCCCGCCGCTGCCGCCCGCACCGCTGCCGGGCGACGCCGCGCAGGCGGCCGCCTCGAGCGACCCGCTCGCCGCCCCCGGGCCCGACGGGCTGCCGCCGGCCCCCGGGCAGATGGCGGCCCCGCTGCCGGCCGACGGTGCGCTGCCGCCCGAGCCGATCGAACCGCTGGCCGCCCCGCTGCCCGCACCCGCACCCGAAGCGCTGCCGCCGGCCCCGATGCCGGGCGACGCCCCGCTCCCGCCGCTGCCGCCCGCACCGCTGCCGGGCGAAGCCGCGCAGGCGGCCGCATCGATCGACCCGCTGGCCGCCCCCGGTCCCGAAGGGCTGCCGCCGGCCCCGCTGCCGGCCGACGGTGCGCTGCCGCCCGAGCCGATCGACCCGCTGGCCGCGCCGCTGCCCGCACCCGCGGTCGTCGAAGTCGCCAACGTCGCTCCGGCGGCTCCGGTCGATGTTCCCCCGATCGACAACACGATCGTGGCCACCGTGGCGAACTGGGACACGGTGCAGGGACCCGCCCCGGTCGAAGGACCTCAGCTGTGGGCGCTGCACGCCGATGTCCCGCTGCAGCCTGCTCCCGGTGATCCCGCGCTGCCGCCGCTGCCCGCCCCGGCTCCCGCGGCACCCGCCCCCAACGTGGTCGCCGCACCAGATCCGCTGGCCCCGCTGGCCAACGCGCCGGTTCCGGCTCCCGCCTACGACATCGCCAACCAGGCGGTCAGCGGTGAGATCCCGCTGCCTGCCGAAGTCCCGCATCTGGTGAGCCCGGAGAACCTTCCCCCGGGCACCACGGTGGACCCCTCCCTGCTTCCCAATCAGAGTGCGAACGTCACGTACCTGAAGGAGATCTGGCACGCGATCCAGACCCAGGAGATCTCGGGCAAGGGCGCGCTGCTGGCGCTGACCCAGCGTCCGATGACGACCCCGGACCCGGGTGGTGTGGCCCCGGCCATGCCGATCGATCCGGCCGTCCCCGTGGATCCGGCGGCGCTCCCGCCGGTTGGGGTCCCTGGACCAGTGCTGCCGCCCGCCTGATCAGGCGGAATTGACCCACTCGTCGGTGCCGTCGGCGAAGAACTGGTGCTTCCACACCGGTAGCCGTTCCTTCACGCTGTCGACCAGGCGTGCACACGTCTCGAACGCAGCGCCGCGGTGATCGGCAGCGACGGCCGCCACCAGCGCGGCGTCACCGATGTGTAGGGTGCCGACGCGGTGGCTGACCGCGACGGCCCGGACCCCGCGGGCGGCCTCGGCGACCTCGGCCACCACCTCCGCCAGGGTCTGTTCGGCGGACGGATGTGCCGAGTACTCCAGGCGGGTGACCGTGCGCCCGCCGTCGTAATCCCGGACCACCCCGGCGAACGCCACCACCGCGCCGGCCGCGTGGTGGGCGACCAGCGCCTCGTGCTCGGCCGAATCGATGGGCTGCTCCGTCAGCGCGACCCGCACCACCGCGGTCATCGGGAATGGTCCTTGCCGCCGAGTTGATCGAGGGCGTGGTCCAGCACGTCGGCGAGCACACCCAATCCGTCGCGCACGCCTCCCAGGGATCCCGGGAGGTTCACGATCAGCGTCCGGCCGGCCACCCCACAGATGCCGCGGGACAGCACCGACGTGGGCACGTGCGGCAGTCCCGCGCGGCGGATCGCGTCGGCCAGGCCCGGGATCTCGTAGTCGACCACCGCGGCGGTGGCCTGCGGGGTGGCGTCGGTCGGCGATATGCCGGTCCCCCCGGAGGTGACGATGACGTCCGGACCCACCCGCAGCGCGTCGCGTAGCGCCGCGACCACCGGTTCACCGTCGGCGACGACCGTCGGCGCGGGCGTGGCGACCCCGCGGCCGTTGAGCCAGTCGACGATGACCGGGCCGCACCTGTCCTCGTACACGCCTGCGGACGCCCGGGTGGAGGCGATCACCACAACGCCCGACCGCGTCACGCGGGCATCACCTGACCCATGTACCCGTCTTTCCGCCCTCCTTGCGCAGCACCCGGATGTCGTCGATGCGCGCGGCACGGTCGACCGCCTTGATCATGTCGTAGATCGTCAGCGCGGCCACGCTGACGGCCGTCAGCGCCTCCATCTCCACCCCGGTGCGATCGGTCGTACGCACGGTCGCGGTGATGGCCACCGCGCCGGGATCAGCCGCGCCGCCCACCTCGAAGTCGACGTCGACACCGGTGATCGTCAACGGGTGACACAGCGGCACCAGTTCGCTCGTCCGCTTGGCCGCCATGATGCCGGCGACCCGCGCGGTGGCCAGCGCGTCGCCCTTGGGCAACCCGTTGGCGGAGATCAGGTCGACGACATCGGGACGGGTCAGCACCGTACCGGCGGCGACGGCCACCCGCTTGGTGGCGTCCTTGGCGGTGACGTCGACCATGTGGGCAGCACCGGTCTCGTCGAGGTGCGAGAGGCCTTCGCCCACCGTCAGGCGCCCTACTTGTTGATGACGGTGACCGACTGGACGAACGGCAGTTCCTCGGCCGGTAGCGGGAACGTCAGCTCACCGAACGGAGACAGCGCACCGGTGCGGTCGGCGGCCAGTTCACTGACCGCGTGGTCGTCGGCGTCGGTCGTGGGCCAGCCCGGATCGACGTATCGGTTCTTCTTGTCATCAGCCACGCAGACATTGTGGCAGGCCGATCGCCGGCTGGCGAGGTCGGGAGCCTGCTTTACGCTGGTCAGCGATGAGCGCTTGGGCAAAGAGCAGGTGGCGCCGATGAGCGCGACCACCCCGGCCGTGCCGCTGGGCGTCTGGCTGGCCGACCTGGACGACACGCGGCTGATCCGGTTGCTGCGGCTGCGGCCCGACCTCACCCAGCCGCCGCCGGGCAGCATCGCCGCGCTGGCCGCCCGTGCGGCCGCACGCCAATCGGTCAAAGCCGCCACCGATGACCTGGACTTTCTGCACCTGACGGTGCTCGACGCCCTGCTGACCCTGCACGCCGACACCGCCGCCGTGACGTTCGCCGACCTGACCGGGGCGCTCGGCGAGCGCGCCGATGGCGACGCCTTGGCCGAGGCGGTCGACGACCTCCTGGACCGGGCCCTGGTCTGGGGCGACCGCACCGCCCCGGGTGTGCTGCGGGTGGCCGCCGAGGCCGCCTCCGGGTTGCCCTGGTATCCCGGCCAGGCCACCCTCGAGAGCAGCGCCGTCACGCGGACCGAGCTCGCCAGCAGAGTGGAGGAGCTCGATCCCCCGGCGCGCGACCTGCTGGACAAGCTGGTCGAGGGCTCCCCGGTGGGGCGCACCCGTGACGCGATGCCCGACACCCCCGCCGATCGCCCGGTGCAGCGCCTGCTCGCCGCCGGGCTGCTGCGCCGTCTCGACACCGACACCGTGATCCTGCCCAGGCTGGTGGGCCAGGTCCTGCGCAACGAGGTTCCCGGCCCGGTCAGCCTCAGCCGACCCGACCCGACCGTGTCGACGACCAAGGCCTCAGATGTGGACGCGGTCGCGGCCGGAGCGGCGATCGATCTGCTCCGCGAAGTCGAGATCGTGCTCGACGCCCTGAGCACCGCGCCGGTGCCCGAGCTGCGCAGCGGCGGGCTGGGCGTCCGGGACCTCAAGCGGCTCGCCAAGCTGACCGGCATCGAAGAACGCCGGCTGGGGCTGGTCTGCGAGGTCACCGTGGCGGCGGGGTTGGCGGCCCCGGGGATGCCCGAGCCCGATCCGGCCGACGGGAACGGCCCGTACTGGGCCCCGACGGTGGCCGCCGATCGGTTCATCGAATCCCCGACCGCCGTCAAATGGCATCTGCTGGTCAAGTCCTGGCTGGATCTACCGGGCCGCCCGAGCCTGATCGGCACCCGGGGCCCGGACGGCAAACCCTATGCGGCACTGTCTGATTCGCTGTTCTCGACGGCCGCGCCACTGGACCGCCGGCTGCTGCTGGAAATCCTCGCCGAACTGCCGCCCGGCGCCGGCGCCGACGCCGACAGCGCATCGCAGGCGGCGGTGTGGCGTCGCCCCCGATGGTCGGCGCGGCTTCAACCCGAGCCGGTCGCCGACCTGCTCACCGAGGCACACGCCCTCGGGGTGGTCGGTCGCGGCGCCGTCGCCACCCCGCTCCGCACCCTGCTGACCGGGCAGGATGACGACGCGGTGATCGCCGCGATGGCCAAGGTGCTGCCGCCGCCGATCGACCACTTCCTCCTGCAGGCGGACCTGACGGTGATCGTGCCCGGGCCACTCGAGCGCGCCCTGGCCGAACAGCTTTCAGCGGTGGCCACCGTGGAGTCGGCGGGAGCGGCAATGGTGTACCGCATCGACGAGGCTTCGGTGCGGCGGGCGCTGGACACCGGCAAGACGGCGGGCGAACTGCACGCGTTGTTCTCCCGGCACTCCAAAACCCCGGTGCCGCAGGCATTGTCGTATCTGATCGACGATGTCGCACGGCGGCACGGTCAGCTGCGGGTCGGCATGGCGGCGTCCTTCGTGCGCTGCGAGGACGCGGCGCTGCTCGCGCAGGCGGTCGCCGCGCCGGCGACCGGCCAGGTCGAGCTGCGCCTGCTGGCGCCGACCGTCGCGGTGTCGCAGGCGCCGATCAACGAAGTGCTGGCCGCGCTGCGCGGCGCGGGTTTCGCTCCGGCGGCCGAGGACGCCACCGGAACCATCGTGGATCTGCGCAGCAGGGGGGCGCGCGTCCCGGCACCGGGCCGGCGGCGCGCCTACCGCCCGCACCCGACGCCGACGGATCAGACCCTCGGCGCGATCGTCGCGGTCCTGCGCAAGGTGGCGGCCGCCCCGTCGTCGGGGATGCGGCTGGACCCTGCGGTGGCGATATCGGAGCTGCAGCACGCCGCCCATCACCAGGAGTCGGTGGTGATCGGCTACGTCGACCCGGCCGGGGTGGCGACGCAGCGGGTGGTGGCACCGATCAACGTCCGCGGCGGACAGCTGACCGCCTACGACCCGGCCTCCGGCAGGGTCCGCGAGTTCGCCATCCACCGCGTGACCTCAGTGGTGTCCGCGGACTCCGGATAGAACTCCCTACGGCCCGGATCCGCTCCGGGCCTCAAGATGGGGAACTCCTCCTGATGTGCCGGCACCCCCGAAGCCGGGAGTCTGAAGTGGTGTTCGGCGGTACGGATGCCGCCGCAGACGCACCAAACACCGAAGGAGAAGTGCGATGAAGCGATTCATCATCGAGCGGGAGATCCCCGGAGCCAGCGATCTGACCGAAGAGCAGCTGACCGAGATCGCCCAGACGTCCAACACCGCGGCGGCCTCGCTCGGCGTGCCCTACAACTGGGTCACCAGCTACGTCGCGGGCGACAAGGTCTACTGCGTCCACGAGGCGGACGACGAGGCCACCATCCGCGAGCACGCGCGCCGCGGCGGGTTCCCGGCCAACGCCGTCACCGCGGTGGCCGCGGAATTCGGCCCGCACACGGCGGGGTGACCCATGGCCCGCACCATCAACAAGGTCATCGCCGCCGCGGGACTGGCGACGGCGGTGGCGGCACCCGGCGCGCTCGGTCTGGCGGCGGGCACCGCCAACGCCCTGCCGATCAGCAACCTGGCCAGCGAATGCCGGCAGGCCAACGGCGGCAGCTGGCAGGTGAGCTACGGCTACAACCACCAGGTCACCGGCTACATGTGCTTCTACAAGGACATCGGCGGGAATGGCTACGTCGATTTCTACGACCGGTACGGCAACTACTACGGTTCCGGCTAGCCGATATCGGGAGCGGCGGTCGCGCCAGTCGCGGCCGCCGTTTCGGCGTCTGTGCCTCGGGTCTGGATAATCGGTGGGATGACCGACGGCCCCCTGATCGTGCAGTCCGACAAGACGGTGCTGCTCGAAGTCGACCATGACCAAGCCGGCGCGGCCCGCGCGGCGATCGCGCCGTTCGCCGAGCTGGAACGTGCTCCCGAGCACGTGCACACCTACCGCATCACCCCGCTGGCGTTGTGGAACGCCCGCGCCGCCGGGCACGACGCCGAACAGGTGGTCGACGCGCTGGTGACCTACTCCCGCTACGCGGTGCCCCAGCCGCTGCTCGTGGACATCGTCGACACCATGGCCCGCTACGGACGGCTGCAGCTGGTCAAGCACCCCGCGCACGGGCTGACCCTGCTCAGCCTGGACCGCGCGGTGCTCGAAGAGGTGCTGCGCAACAGGAAGATCGCACCGATGCTGGGTGCGCGTATCGACGACGACACCGTCGTCGTGCACAACAGCGAGCGCGGCCGGGTCAAACAGATGCTGCTCAAGATCGGCTGGCCGGCCGAGGACCTGGCCGGCTACGTCGACGGCGAGGCCCACCCGATCGGCCTCGAACAGGACGGCTGGCACCTGCGCGACTACCAGCAGATGGCCGCGGACTCGTTCTGGGACGGCGGCTCCGGTGTGGTCGTGCTGCCGTGCGGCGCGGGCAAGACGCTGGTCGGGGCGGCCGCGATGGCCAAGGCCGGCGCCACCACCCTGATCCTGGTGACCAACACCGTCGCCGGCCGGCAATGGAAGCGGGAGCTGGTCGCCCGCACGTCGCTGACCGAGGACGAGATCGGCGAGTACTCGGGCGAGCGCAAGGAGATCCGCCCGGTCACCATCGCGACCTATCAGGTGATCACCCGCCGCACCAAGGGCGAGTACAAGCACCTCGAACTGTTCGACAGCCGGGACTGGGGCCTGATCATCTACGACGAGGTCCATCTGCTGCCTGCGCCGGTGTTCCGGATGACCGCGGACCTGCAGTCGCGGCGCCGCCTCGGACTGACCGCGACGCTGATCCGTGAGGACGGCCGTGAAGGCGACGTGTTCTCGTTGATCGGGCCCAAGCGCTATGACGCACCGTGGAAGGACATCGAGGCGCAGGGCTGGATCGCGCCCGCCGAGTGCATCGAGGTTCGGGTGACGATGACCGACAACGAGCGGATGCTCTACGCGACCGCCGAGCCCGAGGAGCGCTACAAACTGTGCGCGACCGCGCACACCAAGATCGCCGTGGTGAAGTCCATTCTCGCGAACCATCCGAACGAGCCGACGCTGGTGATCGGCGCCTATCTTGATCAGCTCGACGAGCTCGGCGCCGAACTCGACGCCCCGGTGATCCAGGGGTCGACGAAGACGGCCGAGCGCGAGGCGCTCTTCGATGCGTTCCGCAACGGCGAGATCCGCATCCTGGTGGTGTCGAAGGTCGCGAATTTCTCCATCGACCTCCCGGAAGCCAGTGTGGCGGTTCAGGTTTCCGGGACGTTCGGGTCACGCCAGGAGGAAGCGCAGCGGCTGGGACGGCTGCTGCGCCCCAAGGCCGACGGCGGCGGAGCGGTGTTCTACTCGGTGGTCTCCCGCGACAGCCTCGACGCCGAGTACGCCGCCCACCGCCAGCGCTTCCTGGCCGAGCAGGGTTACGGCTACGTCATCAAGGACGCCGACGACCTGCTCGGGCCGGCGATCTAGACCCACCGAGCTGCCACGGCGCCAGGCCCAACCGGAACCCATCCCGGCACCGTGGCGTCACCCGACCAACGCGGGGATGACCTCGCGCTCGAACAGTTCGATGCCCGACCGGTCGTAGGCCGCCTCCGGGAAGTAACAGATCACGTATTCGCAGCCCAGCTCCCGGAGCCGTTGGATAACGTCGATGAGCTGCTCGGGCGTCCCGCAGCCGGCTTCCGGGGTACTCATGGCGGACAGCATGGCGTCGGCGGCAGCCTCCCCGGCCAACGCGCCCATCCGTGACCGCACCCGGCCGAGCCGGTCCTTGACCTCGGCCTCCGACATCCCGGTGACGACGTTGAAGTTCACCGACCGCGTGATCGCGCCGAAGTCCGTGCCGACATCGCGGCAATGTCCGGCGAGCACATCGGACTTGTGGGCGAACGCCTCGGGTTCGGGGGTGAAGTTGGTGTACTGGGCATACCGGGCGGCGATGCGCAGCGTCACCTTCTCTCCCCCACCGGCGATCCACAGCGGAAGTCCACCCTCCTGCAGCGGCTTGGGCGCCACGATGGCCCCGTCGACCTGGTAGTGCTTTCCGTCGAAACTGACGACCCCGTCGCGCCATGCGTCGCGCATGATCTGCACACCCTCGTCCAACCGCGCCAGCCGCACCCCGGCCGACGGGAAGCCGTATCCGTAGGCCCGCCACTCGTGTTCGTACCAGCCACCGCCGATGCCCATCTGGATCCGTCCGCCGGAGATGATGTCCGCGGTCGCGGCGACCTTGGCGAGGTAGACGGGGTTGCGGTAGCTCATCGCGGTGCACATCTGCCCCAGCTTGATGCGCGAGGTGGTCGCGGCGTACGCCGACATCAGCGACCACGCCTCGTGGGTGGCCTCGCCCGTCGGCACCGGCACCGTGTGAAAGTGGTCGTACACCCACAACGAGTCCCACACGTCGGTGGCGTCGGCATAGTCGGCGAGATCTCGCATCACCGCCCACTGGTCGGCGGGTTCGATTCCGACCAGATCGAGTCGCCAGCCCTGCGGGATGAACAGTCCGAAGCGCATGCACCCGACTCTATGTCGTAGGACTACCGATCACTAGCGTGACGGGCCCGGGTACCCACCAGCGTCACCGGGCCGGGTACAGGGCCGCGACGGCCGGCAGGCTCACCTTGAGTGCGGGGTTGCGCGGGAGCTCGTCGACCACCACGACGGCGACCGGCACGTTGTAGACCGGTAGCTGCGCGCGGACCAGCTCCTTGAGGTCGTCCTCGGTGGGCGCGACCTGGCCGGCGGCGACCTCGATCGCTGCGAACGGGACCTGACCGAGGCGGGCGTCGGGAACACCGACGACGCACGCATCGCGCACGTTGGGATGCGAGATCAGCACCCGCCGAACGGTTTCCGGCAGGATCTTGAACCCGCCACGGTTGATCGCTCCGTCCGCCCTGCCGTGCAGGGTGACGAAGCCGTCCTCGTCGATGCTCGCGATGTCGGTGGTGCGGATCCAGTCGGGACCGATCGGCGCGATCTTCGCCTCCAGCAGACCCTGCTGCCCCGCCGCCAGCTCGGCCCCGGTTGCCGGGTCGACGATCCTGAGCTGGGTGTCGGGCAGCGCCCGTCCCACGCTCTGCCGCTTGGAGTCGCCGAACTCGTCGAGCATGTCCGGCGTCCAGGCACACAGCGAACCGGCGAACTCGGTGGCGCCGTAGGCCAACCGGATCGGTATCCGGTATCGCCGCTCGAACTCGTCGCGCGTCTCCGGGTCGAGCGGACCCGAGGCGCTGATCAGGAACTCCAGTGATTCCAGATCGCTTCGGGGCACCTCGGCGTCGAGCAGCATGCGGATAACGGCGGGCTGCACGCCGGCCCGGGCGATACGGTGCCGCCGGATGGCGTCGACCCAGCCGTCGACGGAGAACCGCTCCAGCATCGCGATGCGCCGGCCGTTGTAGACGCCCGCGATCAGTTGGCACACGCCGATCCCGCCGAACTGCCAGTACGCGAACTCCGGCGGGGCATCGGCGGGGCCCTTCTCACCGGCGGTCACGCTGAACACGGTGCGCTCGAGGACGCCCGTCCTGATGGCCTGCCGTTTCGGGGGTCCGGTCGTCCCGCTGGTCAGGATCTGTAGCGCGACACCGGGTTCGGTCGGCGCATGCCGGCGCGATCTGTCTCTGCGCTCCAGCCCGACGACGCGCGCGACGGTGGGGGCCGGCGACGAGATCGCGATGCCCGCACTGCCCGAGCGCTTCGCTGCCGCGACGACGTCCGCGGTCCAGTCCTCGCGATCGGCGACGACGGCCGACAACCCCAGCCTCTCGATATCGAGTCCGATGGCCTCGGCGGACTGGAAGGAGTAGATCATCGCGACGGGGCGCCCAGCGGCGAGGAAGCCGGCGATGGCGGCGGCGTGCTGCAGACGATTGCGAACCACCAGGCCGACCGGCGCACCCTCATCGACGCCGGCCTCGTCCAGCGCCGATGCGATCGCGACACCGTAGGCCGTTACCTCGTCGCCGCTGTACCAGCGACCCTCGAACTCGAGGCACTGCCCGTCGCCGTAGCTCGCCAACCCCGCGGCGAACCTCTCGGTGAAGCTGTCAGGCACCCCCCCATTGTGTGGCCACCGCCTCGAAGCGAGGTATACCGGTCCCGAAAACGCACTCAGGGTCGTGATCCACGAGGAATCACGACCCTGAGCGCAATTTGGTGGGGCTGTTAACTCAGCAGCGAGTCCGGCGGGGTGAACCGGTCGCCGTACTTGGCCGCCAGCTCCTTGGCCCGCGCGACGAAGGCCGCCTTGCCGACGCCGCCGGGACCCTCGTACCCGACGATGAACTGCGCCGAACCGCCGGTGTAGGGCGGGTAGCCGATGCCCATGATCGAGCCGATGTTGGCGTCCGCGGTGGACGTCAGCACGCCCTCGTCGAGGCATTTCTGGGTCTCCAGCGCCTCGGCGAACAGCATCCGGTCGATCATGTCCTGCAGCGGGATCTGCGTGCCGGTGCCGAAGGTTTCGGCCAGCCCTTCCCACAGGCCGACGCGCTTGCCGTCGACGTACTCGTAGAACCCGGCGCCCTTCAACCGCGAGGGCCGGCCGATCTCGATCATCTTGTTGACGACGACCTCGGCCGGATGCGGCTGGTAGCTGCCGCCGGCATCCTCGACGCCTTTGCGGGTCGCGGTGGCGATCTTCTGCATCAACTCGAGGTTGAGCTCGTCGGAGAGCTGCAGCGGCGGCGCCGGGTAGCCGGCCTGCGAGCCCGCCTGCTCGATGCTGGTCGCCGGCACACCCTCGCCCAGCATCGCCAGCGCCTCGTTGACGAAGGTCCCGATGACCCGCGAGGTGAAGAAGCCGCGGCTGTCGTTGACCACGATCGGGGTCTTGCCGATGGCCAGCGTGTAGTCGAACACCCGGGCCAGCGCCTCGTCGGAGGTCTTCTCGCCCTTGATGATCTCGACCAGCGGCATCTTGTCCACCGGGGAGAAGAAGTGGATACCGATGAAGTCCTCCTGGCGCTTCACCCCGGTCGCCAGGCCGGTGATCGGCAGCGTGGAGGTGTTCGACCCGAGGATGGCGTTGGGCTCGACGATGTCCTCGATCTCCTGGAACACCTTGTGCTTGAGTTCCTGGTTCTCGAAGACCGCCTCGATGACGAAGTCGACGCCCTTGAGGTCGGCGGGATCGGCCGCGGGGGTGATCCGCGCCAGCAGCGCCTTGCTCTTCTCCTCGGTGGTGCGGCCCCGCTCGAGCGCCTTGGCCTCGAGCTTCTCCGAGTAGCCCTTGCCCTTCTCGGCGGCCTCAAGGGTGACGTCCTTGAGCACCACGTCGAAGCCGGCCTTCGCCGAGACGTAGGCGATGCCCGCGCCCATCATGCCGGCACCGAGCACACCGATCTTGGTGATCGGGGTCTTGCCGATGCCCTCGGGGCGGCTGCCGCCACCGTTGATGGTCTGCAGATCCAGGAAGAACGCCTGGATCATGTTCTTGGCGGTCTGGCCGGTCACCAGCGAGGTGAAGTAGCGGCTCTCGATCCGGCTGGCGGTGTCGAAGTCGACCTGCGAACCCTCGACCGCGGCATCCAGGATGGCGCGCGGAGCCGGCATCGGCGCACCCTTGAGCTGCTTGCGCAGCAGCGCCGGGAACGACGGCAGGATCGCGGCCAGACCGGGCGAGGCGGGGGTGCCGCCGGGGATCTTGTAGCCCTTGGCGTCCCACGGCTGGGTGTGCGCCTCCGGGTTGGCCTTGATCCAGGCCTTGGCGGCGGGCACGAGTTCGTCGACGCTGCCGACCAGTTCGTCGACCAGACCGACCTCCTTGGCCTTGCCCGGCTTGAACCGGGTGCCCTGGCTGAGCACCTCCATGAACGCCTTCTGGATGCCGAACATCCGCACGCTGCGGGCGACGCCGCCACCACCGGGCAGCAGGCCCAGCGTCACCTCGGGGAAGCCGACGACCGCGCCGCGCACGTCGGCGATGATCCGGTGATGACAGGCCAGCGCGATCTCCAGGCCACCGCCGAGCGCGGCGCCGTTGATCGCGGCGACCACCGGCTTGCCCAGGGTCTCGAGCTTGCGCAGGTCGGCCTTGATGAACTCAACTTCTTCGAAGGCATCCGCTGCGTTTTCTTTGCCGACCTTCATCATGCCCTTGAGGTCACCACCGGCGAAGAACGTCTTCTTCGCGCTGGCGATCACCACGCCGGTGATCGAATCCTTCTCCTCCACAAGGCGTTCCACGGCCTTGTGCATGGACTCCTTGAAATGCTCGTTCATCACGTTGGCCGAGCCGGTCGGGTCGTCCAGCGTCAGGGTGACGATGCCGTCGGCATCCTTGTCCCACTGAATGGTGTTCTCTGCCATGTCTTTCAAATCTCCCTAGACGCGCTCGATGATGGTGGCCACACCCATGCCGCCGCCGATGCACAGCGTGACCAGCGCGCGTCGCGCGTTGCGCCGTTCCAGCTCGTCGACCATGGTGCCGGTGATCATGGCGCCGGTGGCGCCCAGCGGGTGACCCATCGCGATGGCGCCACCGTTGACGTTGAGCTTCTCGTCGGGGATGTTGAGGTCCTTCTGGAACTTCAGCACCACGGACGCAAAGGCCTCGTTGAGCTCGAACAGGTCGATGTCGTCGACCGTCAGGCCGGCCCGGTCGAGCACCTTGCGGGTGGCCGGGGTGGGCCCGGTCAGCATGATCACCGGATCGGCGCCGCTGGTGGCGGTGGCCACGATGCGCGCCCGCGGGGTCAGGCCGGCCGCGCTCCCCGCGCTTTCGCTGCCGATCAGCACCAGGGCGGCACCGTCGACGATGCCCGAGCTGTTGCCACCGGTGTGGACGTGGTTGATCTTCTCCACCCAGTGGTACTTCTGCAGCGCCACGTCGTCGAAGCCGCCCATCGCGCCGACACCGTCGAACGCGGTCCGCAGCTTGGCCAGGCCCTCGGGAGTGGTGTCGGGACGCATGTGCTCGTCGTGGTCGAGGATCACCAGCCCGTTCTGGTCCTTCACCGACACGACGGACTTGGCGAAGTAGCCGCCCGACCAGGCCGCGGCGGCCTTCTGCTGACTGCGCAGCGCGTAGGCGTCGACGTCCTCACGGGAGAAGCCCTCGATGGTGGCGATCAGGTCGGCGCCGATGCCCTGCGGCACGAAGCCGATGCGGTAGTTGGTCTCCGGGTCGAGCGCCCAGGCCCCGCCGTCGGCGCCCATCGGCACCCGGCTCATCGACTCGACACCGCCGGCGTAGACCAGGTCGTCCCAGCCGGAGCGCACCTTCTGCGCGGCCAGGTTGACGGCCTCCAGGCCGGAGGCGCAGAACCGGTTGAGCTGGAATCCACCGGTGGTCTCCGGCAGCCCGGCCAGCAGGCCGGCGGTGCGGGCGATGTCGGCGCCCTGGTCCCCGATCGGCGAGACGCAGCCGATGATGACGTCGCTGATCAGCGTCTCGTCCATGTCGGGGAAACGCGACCGCATCTCCTCGATCAGGCCGACCAGCAGGTTGACGGGCTTGACCTCGTTCAGCGAGCCGTTGCGCTGCTTGCCGCGAGGCGTACGGATCGCCTCGTAGATGAAGGCTTCTTCGGACATATGTGTCTCCGGATCCTGTTTTCAGTGAGTCGCAGGCGCGAAGCCCGCAGGGAGGAGTAGTCCTCTGGGCGCCCAGCCTAGCAGCCTCGCCCAACCCGTTGGTTGGGCCCCTGAACGAGGAGCCGGCCGACCGCCGCGGCACCGATCACGCCCCACTCCCGAGGCACCGCGAGGCGAGCGTGCCGGCAACTTCACGCTCGCCCCCGAGTGTGAAGTCATCTTCACGCTCGGGGCTGCAGACCCGAACCGACAGGGCCGTGCACCCAACGCAATAGGCTGCCAGACCATGACGGTCGAACGCCTGCAGCCGTACGCGGTGACGATCTTCGCCGAGATGTCGGCGCTGGCAGCCCGCATCGGCGCGGTCAACCTCGGTCAGGGATTCCCCGACGAGGACGGTCCCCCGGACATGCTCGAGGCCGCCGAGAAGGCCATCGCCGAGGGGGTCAACCAGTACCCGCCCGGCCTGGGCATCGCACCGCTGCGCCGGGCGATCGCCCAACAACGCATGCGCCGCTACGGCATCGCCTACGACCCGGACACCGAGGTACTGGTCACCGTCGGGGCCACCGAGGCGATCGCCGCATCGGTGCTCGGCCTCGTCGAGCCCGGATCCGAGGTGCTGTTGATCGAGCCGTTCTACGACTCGTACTCGCCGGTGATCGCGATGGCGGGCTGTCACCGGCGGGCGGTCCCGCTGCGTTCCGACGGCCGCGGTTTCGCCATCGACGTCGACGCGCTGCGCTCCGCGGTGACGCCCAGCACCCGTGCCCTGATCGTCAACTCACCGCACAATCCGACGGGCATGGTGGCCACCGACGCCGAGTTGCGGGCGCTCGCCGAACTCGCGGTGGCCGCCGATCTGCTGGTGATCACCGACGAGGTCTACGAGCATCTCGTGTTCTCCGATCCCCCTGGGCGCAAACACCTTCCGCTGGCCGGGTATCCGGGCATGGCCGAACGCACCGTGACGATCTCCAGCGCGGCGAAGATGTTCAACGTGACCGGCTGGAAGATCGGCTGGGCCTGCGGGCCTGCCGATCTCATCGCCGGGGTGCGGGCGGCCAAGCAGTACCTGACCTACGTCGGCGGTGCGCCGTTCCAGCCGGCTGTGGCACAGGCGCTGGATACCGGGGACGCCTGGGTGGACGCGTTGTGCGCATCGCTGCAGTCGCGACGCGACCGACTGGGATCGGCGTTGTCCGACATCGGCTTCGGTGTGCATGACAGCTTCGGCACGTACTTCCTGTGCGCCGATCCCCGGCCGCTCGGCTACGACGACAGCACCGCGTTCTGCGCCGAGCTACCCGAGCGCGTCGGGGTGGCCGCCATTCCGATGACCGCGTTCTGCGATCCGGCGGCCGAGCACGCCGACCAGTGGAAACACTTGGTGCGCTTCGCCTTCTGCAAACGTGACGACACCCTCGACGAGGCGATCCGACGCCTGCAGGCCCTCGGCCGGCGCTAGGTGATCAGTGGGCGGTAGCGCCCAGCACCCGACGGCGCAGATCGTCGAGCGCGACGTCGAGCACCATCTTCCTGGCCCGCTTGACCAGGAAGTGCGGGAGGGGCGCCGCGACATCCAGAATCAGGTCGAAGCGCACCCGCGTGCGGTCCTCGCCCTCCGGGGTCAGGTTGTACTCGCCGTGCTGGCCGCGCTGCTGGAACGTCTGCTCGGCGTCCCACACCACCCAGCGCTCACCCCAGTGGTATTCGAGCAGTTCCTTGTCGGTGACGCCCATGATCTTGATGGTCGCCCTGACGTGGTGCGGCCGGCCGTCCGGGTGGCGGTCGAGGACCTCGGCGTCCTTGTGCAGCGACGACCACGAGGACACCGCGTCGATGTCGGCCAGCGTGTCCAGGATGGCTGCCGGCGGGGCCTCGATCACCACTTCCCTCGACGCCCGAACCGCCAAACGGGCAAATCCTAGCCACGGGCCCGGCCTGACGTACAGGATTGCCCGGCGGGCCGGGTCAGCAGCCGGGCCGGGTCAGCAGCCGGGCCGCACGGTCAGCCCTTGACGATCTTGTGGACCTGCTTGCGCAGGCCCTCGGTGGCGGTCTCGACGCCGCCCTTCATGGTGCGTTTGAGGATGAAGCCCGGCATCGGCACGGACAGGTCGACGGCGATGTCGAACCGGACCCGGGTCTTGTCCCCTTCGGGGGTCAGCGTGTAGCCGGCATCCTGGGACTTCAGCTGGCCGGCCGAGATCAGCGTCCACGTGACTTGGTCGTCTCCCCAGGTGTATTCGATCACCTGGTCGTCGGTGAGGCCGGCGGCCTTGACCGTCATCTTGACCTGCCTGGGCCGGCCGTTGTCATAGCGGTCGAGCACCTCGGCCTTCTTGTACTGCGGCGACCAGGTCGGGGTCGCTTCGACGTCGGCGATGACGTCGAGAATCTGTTCCGGCGTCGCTTCGATCACGACCTCGCGAGAATCCTTGGTTGCCATGGCGCGACGATAGACCACCCGGGCCGCCGCACGGATCGGGATGGCCGACACGCACCGTAGGCTCGACGTGTGAGCGATCCGGTGAACGACGCCATCGACCCCACGGTTGCACCGAGCGGGACCGGTTGCGTGGAATGCGATGCAGAAGGTGGCTGGTGGGTGCACCTGCGCCGGTGCGCGGCGTGCGGGCACATCGGGTGCTGTGACGACTCACCGCAACGGCACGCCTCGGCGCACTGGCGGCTGACGGGTCATCCGATCATCAGATCCTTCGAGCCTGGTGAGGACTGGTTCTGGGACTACGACACCGATGCCTACACCGAGGGCCCCGCCCTCGCACCACCGTCGAGCCGGCCGGCCGACGAGACCGTCCCCGGACCGCGGGGGCGGGTGCCGGCCGACTGGAGGGCGCAGCTGCAGGCGCGCCGCGGCTGACGGGGCTCAGCCTCGATCGCCCGGCACCCGCGGGGCTCAGGCCCGATCGCCCGGCACCTGCGGGGCTCAGGCCCGATCGCCCAGCAGCTGCTGGGCTCAGGCCCGATCGCCCAGCACCTGCTGGGCAGCGTTGTAGCCCGGGATGAAGGTGATGCCCGGGCCACCGTGACAGCCCGCACTGGCCAGGTACAGCCCGTCGATCGGGATGGGTTGGTCGACATAGCCTTTCGGCCCGGGCCGGTTGGGCCCCATCTGCTCCGGGTGGATCAGCCCGTGGCAGTAGTCGCCGCCGGGCGCACCGAACATCGTGCCCATGTGTTTGGGCGTGAAGGTGGTGTGCCGCAGGATCAGGCCCTCGAAACCCGGTGCCAGCCGGGTGATCTTGTCGATCACCCGCTGTCCCATCTCGGCCTTCAGCTCGCCGTAGCCGGCTCTGTCCTCGGTCAGCGGAAACCACAGCGAGAACGCCGATACCGCATGCTTGCCCGGCGGCGCGAGGCCGGGATCGTTGGCCGACGGGATCTGCAGCGCGATCGAGGGATCGGCCGGAACCACGCCGCGACCGGAGTCTTCCCACTGCTGCTGCAGCTCCTCCGGGGTGCTGAAAATTCCGATGGCCGAATGATATTGAGGATCGTTGAGTACACCGTAGGGTTCGGCGAAGGTGGGCGGCCCGTCCAGCGCGAAGTGCATCTGCAGATAGCTTCCGCGATGGTCGATGTGCGAGAACCGCTCGCGCACCTCGGGCGGTACCGCGTTCGGGTCGACCAGCCGGTTGACCGTCAGATCGGGCGCCACCGCCGACACCACCACCGGAGCGCTCAGCGTCGAACCGTCCTCCAGCCGGACACCACCGACCCGGCCGTCGTCGGCGAGGATCTCGTCGACCTTGCTGCGCAGCCGCAGTTCACCACCGGCGGCGGTGAACATCGACAGCAGGTGCTCGGTCACCGCGCCCATGCCGCCGCGGAACTTCTTGATCAGCGTCGCGTTCTCGTCGGGCACGGCCAACCCGAACGCCAGCGCCGCCGCGCTCCCGGGGGTCGCCGGTCCGCGGTAGGTCGTGTTCACCGCGAGGAACGCCAGCATGCCGCGCAGCGCGCCGTGCTTCTCACGGTCCGGCAGGTGGCGATCGAGGACGTCGCTGACCGAGCCGAACAGCATGTCGGTGATCGCCTGCCGTTCGAATTCGTTGGTGGCGCAGGCATACATCTCGTCCAGCGTCTTCGGCGGCCGGGCGGCGTCGAAGCGGCCCAGCGCCCTGGTCGGCGCCTGACACCAGGCCATCAGTCCCGCCATGCCGTTGACCGCCTCGGCTCCGTGCACCTCGTTGAGGTGGGTCAGCAGCTTCATCGGATCGGTGTAGTAGATCAGCGGGTCGTCGCCGATGCCGCGCAACTGGACCGACATGACGTCCAGGTCGACGGTCGGCAGCTCGCCCAGGCCGAGCGCCCGGCTCACCACCGCCGAGGTGGGCACCTGCACCGAGCCGGCGATCTCGAACCGGTAGCCGTCGAACAGTTCGACGGTGGAGGCCATCCCGCCCGCATACAGCTTCGCGTCCAGGCACAGCGTCCGTAGGCCCGCCTGTTGGATGAGCGCGGCGGCGGTCAGCCCGTTGTGTCCGGCGCCGACGACGATGGCATCGAAGTCAGTCATCGACCGAGGCTGGCACGGCGGAACGGGTTTTGTCAATATTGACGAAACTGCGGTCAGGCGTGGTCGTCGATACCCGTCCGCAGCAGTTCCAGGGCCTGCCGGCACAACCGGTCCAGCGCGGGCAGCGAGCGGTCCTCGCCGAGCATCCAGCCCTCCATCGCGCCGAACACGGCGGCCGCGATACACCTGGCGGTCACGGTGATCCGCATCCGTTCCACGCTGCCCGGCGGCGGCGGGTTCACCCCGGCGAGGTGCTCCTCGACGGCCTCGGCGAAGTCCGCCTCGACCTGGCGGATGTGCCGGACGATCCGCCCCGGGTCGAGCTCCTGGGCCCGCATCGCGGCGATCTTGGTGACCGCCCAGTCGTCGTACGGCGAGGCCATGATCGCCGATTGCACCGATTCGATGATCGACTCGTCCGGGGACCGGGCGGCCAGCGCGGCGCGAAACCAGTGCAACCCGGCGTCGTAGTCGGCGAACAGCAGATCGTGTTTCGACGCGAAGTGCCGGTAGAAGGTCCGCAGCGACACCCCGGCATCGGAGGCGATCTGCTCGGCCGATGTCTCCTCTACGCCCTGAGCCAGGAACCGCACCACGGCGGCCTGCCGCAGCGCTTCACGCGTACGTTCGCTGCGCACCGTTTGAGCGGGCCGGACCATGCTGCGTAACGTACCGCACCCGACGGAACACGCCGGCCGGTCGGCCCTGTGCGGGCGCCGTCGCGACGCCCGCGAGCGCCGGCGTTCGGGCGCCTTGCCGGTCGTGCCGAACTCGAACTCGGTCAGCAGCTTTCGCAGCGTGACGGCCATCTCCATGGTGGCGTAGGCGGCGCCGATGCAGCGCCGCACGCCCCCGCCGTGGGGGATCCGAGCACACGCTGCCTCGCGGTGAAGAACCCCAGCGCCGCAGCGACTTTCGAGACGCGCGGGCCGGCGGAAGCCGTACGGGGTCGGTGGCGGCGGACCAGATCGCAGTCCCGACCGGCTCAGTTCGGGTGCGGGCTCAGCAACGCGATCGACGCGTCGACCGCCTCGTCGGTGACGTCGCTCATCCGCCCGCCCTCTTCGACGGTGATCGCCGTGAGTTCACGCAGACCACCGAGCAGCATGATCATCCGCCGCCGCGACACCGGCCCGACGCCCGCCGCACGGAACTCGTCGGTGCCGCCGATCGCACCGACCATCTCGATGAAGTGCTCCATCGAATCACGCTGCAGGTGACGAGCCGCGACACCCAGCGCGGGAACGTCCCGGATCCAGCTCACCATCAGCGCCGAGCGGGCCTCCGCGGCGGAGATCCACGCCTCGATCGCCTGCCGCACCTGCTTCTGCCACGGCGCGCTGGAATCGACGGCCTGCGAGATCTGGCGGATCTGATCGGCATTGGCCTCCGACAGCAGCGCGACGAAACAGGCCTCCCTGCTGTCGAAGTGCTCGTAGAAGGTGCGCCGCGAGGTTCTGGCGCGGCGCACGATATCGGCCACCGTCGTCTTGGCGTAGCCGTCCTCGGCGATCGACGCCTCCAGCGCGTCGAGCAGTCGCTGCCGGAACGCGCTCTTGTCGTCGGCAGCTCTGGGGGCGGGCGGGGTGTTCATGACAGGGCAATGATCCCATGCCGATTGGCTGCCTACCGGCAGTAGTCATGGGTGGCGAACGCGACGGCCTGCCGGTAGAGCGGATCGAGGTCGTACCGTTCGGCCACCTCGGTCCTGGCCCGATCGAGTTCGGCCGCGCACGCGGGAGAGTGCAGCACGTCCCACTCGTCGGCCATCAACGTGACCATCTCGCGGTTCAGCGCATCGATGATCGCCCTGGAGGACGTCAGATCCGGCGCCCCGGCCGGCGCCGAGGTGGGGTCGAGCTTCCACTGGGCCAACCGGCTGTACTGGACGGCCACGGTCGCGTCGATCTGGTCGCGGAACACGGACGCCACGTACGCCGGGTCCAGATTCAGGCCGGCGGCCACGACGGATACCGCGTCGAGCACCTGCTGTTCGCGGGCCGGGTCCTCCACGGG
>NZ_JAIFZS010000016.1 GCF_019710635.1 Mycolicibacterium xanthum | reverse complement strand
CCTGCTCCCGAAACTCCGGGGTGTACTTCTTCCGCTTGCCCGACATACGGACATCCTTCCCGTGGGACCAGCAGGCCCACCAGTCAGGTGTCCACCATCAAGGGTCAACCCCATTCTCGAAATTCTGGTGAGAATTTCTGATACTTCTTCGCCAATCCCGTTCATCCTTTCCAAACGAACCCTATTTGGTCCGCAGTCCGGAGAACAGGGGGCACGCCACACACCCTGATCCGCACCACACTGGCCCGATCCGGCGACATCATCCCCGACCACCACACCGCCACCCTGCACATCCGACTTGACCCGCTCCCCGCGCCACGGCAGACCGCCGCCATCGACGAACTCTGCCACGCCCTCAACGACACTGATCGCGCTCATCGAAATTCCGCAGGTGTGCTCGCCGAA
>NZ_JAIFZS010000152.1 GCF_019710635.1 Mycolicibacterium xanthum | reverse complement strand
GGGAACAGCAGCGCGGAGAACGGTTTGGTGGTGTAGGTGTGCCCGGTCGGGGTGGTGACCTGCAGCGTTCCGTCGGGCAGTTGCACCTCTTTCCAGCCCTGCCAGAAGGTTTTCATTAGATGGTGCAAACGGCATTTGCAGCCCAGGTTGCCCGGGTGGGTGGGTCCGGCCGGCCACGGATTGATGTGGTCGAGATCGGCAAAGACCGCGGGCCGGTCACAACCGGGGACCCGGCAGGTCAGATCCCGGGCCCGGACGAACTCGGCCAGCGCGGCCGAGGGCCGGTAGCCGGGGCAGGCGGTGAGGTCCTCGACCCCGGCGACCACGCGGACTTTCGCCCCGGCGGCGATCACCTCGGCCAGCAGCGGCGCGGGCAGCACCGCACCGCGTAGGCCGGCGATCACCGCCGCACTGCGCCGCTGCGGCGGCGCGGCGGACCCGGCCGGCTTGTCG
>NZ_JAIFZS010000151.1 GCF_019710635.1 Mycolicibacterium xanthum | reverse complement strand
GGACATCACCTACTTGCCGCTGGCCACCGGCGGCAATCTGTACCTGGCCACGGTGATCGACTGCTGTTCACGGCGGGTCACCGGGTGGGCGATCGCTGAGCACATGCGCACCGAACTGGTCGAGGACGCCCTCAACGCCGCCGCCGCGCTGCGGGGCAGCCTGGCCGGTGCTGTGTTTCATACCGATCACGGAAGTCAATACACCTCAAGGGATTTTGCGACCCTCTGCCGCGACTTGGGGGTCATCCAGTCGATGGGTGGGGTGGGGTCAAGTGCCGACAACGCCCTGGCCGAATCGTTCAACGCCGCCCTCAAACGCGAGATCCTGCAAGACCGCGGCTGCTGGATCGACGCAGCGGCCTGCCGCCGCGAGGTCTTCCGATGGCTGGCCCGCTACAACACCAAACGACGCCACTCCCGCTGCGCCCATTCCAGCCCCGCGACCTACGAAAGGACCCTGACAACCGCTACGCTGCCCGAAGCCGCGTAACCACAAATCCCGTGTCCACTACATCGGGGCACGGCCCAAC
>NZ_JAIFZS010000150.1 GCF_019710635.1 Mycolicibacterium xanthum | reverse complement strand
AGGTGGTGGTCGAGGACGAACAGGGCGGCTCCGGGTACCGGTGTGCCGATGGGTACCGGGGTGGTTGCCGGTGTCAGGGGCCCGGTCATGGTGGTGTAGATGGTGGTTTCGGTGGGGCCGTAGGCGTTGATCATCACCCGGCCCGGTGCCCATCGATCGACCACCGCCACCGAACACGCCTCACCCCCCATCACGAGGGCCACCGACTCCAGCCCATCCGGCGGTAAAGCCTTTATCGCCGAGGGTGTTTGAGTGAGCACGTTGACGCCGCCGGCGACGAGCGCGTCGTGGAAGTCGCTCGGTGACTCCGAGATCGGTTCGGGCACCACGACCAGCCGTCCCCCGCGTAGCAGGGCGGCCCAGATCTCCCACACCGAAAAGTCGAACGCGTACGAATGCCAATGCGACCAGACCTGTTTCGGCGCCTCCGGTAGCCCGCCGTCCAGCGACATCATCAGTTGGGTGAGGTTGTGGTGGGTGATGGCGACGCCTTTGGGGGTGCCGGTGGTTCCTGAGGTGTAGATGAGGTAGGCGGTGTCGTCGGGGGTGGGTCCCGGGCCCGGTGGTGGGGTGTGGGGTGCGG
>NZ_JAIFZS010000149.1 GCF_019710635.1 Mycolicibacterium xanthum | reverse complement strand
GGGTTGGTCGCTCCGTTGAGCATCGTAGAACGCGGCCTCGAACTCGGTGGGGGGAACGTCCTTGAGGTAGCTGTGCAGCCGGGCGGTGTTGTGCCAGTACACCCAGCTCAGGGTGGCCAGTTCGACGTCCTCCACGGTTCTCCACGGCCCGGTGCGGGCGGGCCCGTAGATCAGTTCGGCTTTGTAGTAGCCGTTGACCGTCTCGGCCAGCGCGTTGTCGAAGCTGTCGCCGACGGATCCGATCGAGGGCTGTGCGCCGATCTCGGCGAGGCGTTCGCCGTAGCGGATGGAGGTGAACTGGGAGCCGGCATCGGAGTGACATCGCAACCCCGGCAACGTGTTTCCGCGTGACCAGCGGGCCATCTCCAGCGCGTCGAGCACCATGGTGGTGCGCATGTTCGATGCGACCCGCCACCCGACGATCATCCGGGAGAACGCATCGACGATGAAACAGACGTAGGCCACCCCGGCCCAGGTCGGCACATAGGTCAGGTCCGTCACCCACAGCTCGTTGGGCCTGGTGGCGCTGAACTTGCGGTTGACCAGGTCGGGGTGGCGTGCCGCGGCCGGATCCGCCTTGGTGGTCTTGACGCCCTTACCGCGCCGGACACCCGCGATCCCGAGGCTGCGCATCAATCGGGCGACCTGGTCACGGCCGACATCGTGGCCGGCCCGACGTGCGGCTTTCCACAGCTTGGCCGCCCCGTAGACGCGGTAGTTGTCCTCCCAGATCGTGCGCAGCGCCGGCCCCAG
>NZ_JAIFZS010000148.1 GCF_019710635.1 Mycolicibacterium xanthum | reverse complement strand
GCGTGTTCGGTGGCGGTGGTCGATCGATGGGCACCGGGCCGGGTGATGATCAACGCCTACGGCCCCACCGAAACCACCATCTACACCACCATGACCGGGCCCCTGACACCGGCAACCACCCCGGTACCCATCGGCACACCGGTACCCGGAGCCGCCCTGTTCGTCCTCGACCACCACCTACAACCGGTACCCCCGGGAACCACCGGCGAACTCTACGTCGCCGGCAGGGGAGTGGGCACCGGATACTGGCAGCGCAGCGCACTGACCGCCGCACGCTTCCTGGCCTGCCCCCACGGCCCACCAGGAACCCGCATGTACCGCACCGGCGACCTCGTCCGCTGGCGCCCCGACGGACAACTCGACTACCTCGGCCGCGCCGACGAACAAGTCAAAATCCGCGGCTACCGAATCGAACTCGGCGAAATCCAGGCCGCCCTGACCAACCTCGACGGCATCGAGAACGCCGCCGTCACCACCCACCAAGACCACCCCGGCGACACCCGCCTCATCGCCTACATCACCGGCACAGCCGACCCCACCACCGTCCGCACCGCACTGACCCACCAACTCCCGCCCTACATGGTGCCCACCACCATCATCACCCTCGACACCCTGCCCCTGACCATCAACGGCAAACTCGACACCACAGCCCTACCCCCACCCCAACACCACACCCACACCGACACCTACCACCCACCCACCACACCCACCGAAGAAATCCTGGCCGACATCTACGCCCAGGTACTGGGCCTCGACCACGCGGG
>NZ_JAIFZS010000015.1 GCF_019710635.1 Mycolicibacterium xanthum | reverse complement strand
CGCGTCGATCTGGTCGCGGAACACGGACGCCACGTACGCCGGGTCCAGATTCAGGCCGGCGGCCACGACGGATACCGCGTCGAGCACCTGCTGTTCGCGGGCCGGGTCCTCCACGGGTGATCGCGCTCATCGAAATTCCGCAGGTGTGCTCGCCGAAATTCCTCACCTGTGAGCAGCGGTCAGTGTAGTTGTTGGCGGGTGCCGGTGGTGGTTCGGCGCAGGGTTTCGGCGGCGGCCTGGTGGTCGCGGAGGCGGTAGGACTCGCCGTCGAGGTTGATGACCACGGAGCGGTGCAGCAGGCGGTCGAGCATGGCAGCGGCGACGGTGGTGTCGCCGAGGATCTCGCCCCACGCGCCCACGCCGCGGTTGGTGGTGATGACGATCGATGTTTTCAAATACCGTTGGGAGACCACCTGAAACAGTGCTGAGGCTGCTTCGGCGGGAAGTGGTAGATAGCCGAGTTCATCGATCACGAGCAGGGTGGGGCCGGCGTAGAAGCGCATGGTGGTGGCCCAGCGTCCCTCGATGGCGGCGCGGTGGCAGCGGGCGGCCAGATCGGCGGCGGTGGTGTAGGTGCGGTAGCCGGCGTGGGCGGCGGCTCGTGCCAGTCCCACACCGAGGTGGGTTTTGCCGGTGCCGGGTGGGCCGATGAGCAGGATGTTGGTTGCTGACTCCAGGTAGCGGCAGGTGCCGAGTTCGTCGATGAGCTTGCGGTCGATCCCGGCGGCGGCGTCGATGTCGAAGTCGGTCAGGGTGGCGGGGGTGGGCAGGCAGGCGAACCGTAGCCGGCCGGCCAGTCGGCGCGCGGTGCTGGCCTCGACCTCGACGGCCAGCAGCCGCTCCAGGGCCATGGTCAGCGACAGCCCTTCGGCGCTGGCTTGGTCCAACACGGCGGGTAGGGCTTCGGCGGCGGCGGTGAGTTTGAGTTCGGCCAGGTGTGAGCGCAGCTGCTGGTACCGCGACGCGGCTGCCGAGGGCGACTCCTCGGTGGTGGTCGTGGTGGTCTTGCCGGTGCGGGGTGTGGGGGTCATTGGATGGTCCTGTTCTGGGCGGCCCGCTCGTAGGCGGACAGGTCGATGACGATGGAATCGGTTGACGGAGTGAGGGTTTGGGATTTCTGGTTACTGACGTCGTTGGCCTGACGCAGGTGTGCGGCAGCGGCTTTGGCGGCCGGGCCCGGTGGGATGCGTTCCTTGCGGCGGTGCGGGCGCCCGGTGGCCGCG
This sequence comes from Mycolicibacterium xanthum, assembly GCF_019710635.1. Taxonomy (GTDB): domain Bacteria; phylum Actinomycetota; class Actinomycetes; order Mycobacteriales; family Mycobacteriaceae; genus Mycobacterium; species Mycobacterium xanthum. Next base: position 174,745 of record NZ_JAIFZS010000015.1, on the reverse strand, counting down.
GTGGCCATCGCGGCGGTGTCCAGGGCGATGACATGGCCACTGTCACGCACCATCACCTGCAGCCCGTCAGCGGCCATGCGGTGGCGGGCGATCACGATCCCACCGACGGTGGCGATGTCGAGGAACTGTCCGCCGACCGGATGGGACACCACCACTTGGGCGGCGGCCAGCTCCGGGGGCACCGAGTAGCGGTTGCCGCGGTAGGACACCAGCGCCTGCCGCGACGCCGTGCGGGTCTCGGCCACGATCACCGGATACGGCGCCGCCGGTGGCGGAGCCAGCGGTTCGGCCTTGGCCGCCACAGCGACCGAGGACCGGCCATCGGCGGTGGCCCGCAGCCGGGTGTCGCCCCGCAGGGCCGCGAAACGGTCCAGGCTCACCTGGGCCGCCTCGACGGTCAGGTCATCGGGCAGGGTGCGCCACCAGCGTTGCGCAGCGGTGTGGTTGACCTTCTCCACCACGCCCTTGCGGTTGCCGCGCCGGGCCGGGCAGATCGCCACCGCCACCCCGTAGTGCTTGGCCACCCCGGCAAACGACGCGGTCACCCGCCCGCTGCCGGGATCACACACCGTGGCCATCCGGTCGAACCGCCATTGGCGTGTGACGCCGCCCAGGCCGCGGGTCACCCGGTCCAGGCCGGCGACCAGGTGCGGCTGATCCTCGCTGGGCGCCAGGAAGCCGCGCCACTTGCCCGAATGCGCCAGCGAGCCGACCAGCAAATGTGCGGTCTTACCCCACCCCCACAACTGCGGCGGATCAGGTAATTCCAGCCAGTCCCACTGGGTCTCCTCACCCGCAGGGTGTGGGATCACCGAGTTCGGCCGCTCCGTGACCGTGCGGCACGCCTGACAGACGGGGCGTAGATCGCGGGCGCGGATGTTACGGGTCAGGCTCTGATACGACAGACCAAACCCCAGCTCCTCGAGCTCGTCGAACAAGGTGCGGGCCCACAGATGCGGGTCCTCGGCCAGCCGGGCGCTGACGTAGTCGACGAACGGCTCGAACCGATCCGGGCCCGGCCGCGCACGCACTCCCGGCGTGCGCTTGCCCGACAGATAATCCGAGATCGTCTTGCGGTCCCGGCCGGTGTGACGGGCAATCGCGGCGATCGTCCAACCACGTTTGTGTAGGGCATGTATTTCCAAGTCGTCCTCCCATGTGAGCATGAGAAAGCGGGCCTCCTTCGGTGAAGCAGCTGGCGTCAGACACCAGCAGCATCGAAGGAGGCCCGCCCTTCTCGGCGGAGCCACACGGGTGGGGAATTTCGATGAGCGTCAGTGGGGAATTTCAGTGAGCGCGGTCACGGGAGCACCGGAGTGGAATTTGGCGGCCACGACGGGTTCGGCGGCCTGAAGCCGCCGGGTGGCCGCGTCGACGAGGTCGACGAGGGTGTAGTGGGGCTGGCTGTGCGCGGACGGGGCGCAGATCAACGACAGGACCGCGACGGTCACCCAGGGCAGCACGCGAATCAATCGTGGATCCAACCCGCCGACACCTCCAGGACGAGCCTGCTCCCACAGGCCACATTGAGAAATGCGCCATCGATTGCGACCTGCACCGGGTGCTGACATCGGAAGAAGCAGCAACCGCCTCGACAGCGACATCACGGCAACCTCACATCTACTTTACGACAGCGCGTACGCTGGCGAATCATCTACGGCCGGTGGCCACTTCGGAATCGTCGGTGGAGTTCGACGAGATGCGTCAAGAACTTGTGTTGGGCGCGTTGGCCAGGCACCGGAAATTGGACTTCGAGTGAACCAAGCCGGGGTCTTTCCGCCGGATCGGGTTGCCGTGACGCATTTCCGCGCGACAAGCATCAATCCGAAAGCAAGTTGCCCGTTCTGCTCTCCAGCGGAATTTCGCCGGCGATCTTGCCGATCACCCGTCCCGGCCAGGCATAAGGCTGGCTGTGGCGAGCGAAGAGCCGCCCGTCGGTCTCGGCCCGCAATTCCGTCTCCTCGCCAAGCGGATCGATCACCGTGGCGACGAGATCGCCCTTGCGGACCACCTCGCCCAGCCGGCGGCGATAGGCGACGAGCCCCGGGACCGGCGAGCGCAGTTGCGCCATCGCAGTCAGCGCCGTGGCGCGGCAGGACAAACGCGGGCGCCCGCCCGACCCATCGACAAAGCCGCGTCCCTGCAACATCCGCAGCAGGCCTGTGGCTTGATCGGCGGCGCGTTCGGGATCGACATCGTCGTTGCTGCCCATTTCCAGCGTGGCGGCAAGGCAGGCCGGCGGAATGGGCAGACCGGGGTGGTTCGTGGCCAGCACCCACCATGGACTGGCGCAGGCCTCATCGAAGGGGTAGCCGCCGGACACCTCTGACAGCAGCACCGCTCGCGCATCGATCGCCGCGGCGATGTCCTCGGCGGCCGGCCACAGCGCCGGGCCGACATACATGTGCGGCTCGGCCTCGTTGTCGGCGTGCAGGTCGAGCACGAGGTCGGCGTCGTGGGCGAGCGTCAGCAATCTGTGGCGCAGATGTGCCAGTGCTTTATCCGGCTGCATCGCCGCAAGCCGCGCGGACATCGCGGCCCGGATCGTTTCGACGTTCGACGCCGCGTCGGGGCCCAGCGACAGGTTTCCGAGATCTGACAGATCGGCATAGTTCCGGTTGAAGTTCTCCCCGGTGCCGCTTTCGATCCGACCGGACACGAAGCTGGTTTCGGTCTGCGCCAGGCCGATCGGGTTTGCCTGCGGCACCAGCAGGATTTCACCGCGGACCCCGCCGCGAGCTTCCGCTTCGGCCAGATGCCCGGCCAGAATGCGCAGGACCAACATGCCGGGGAACTCGTCGGCATGCAGTCCGGCTTGCAAATAGGCTTTCCGGCCCGTCCCCGCCGCGCCGAAGCTGAGCACGGTCAGGCGATGTGGCGAGCCCGGCAGATCGTAGGTCTGGCGCATCGCGGTTTCACTCCACCTGTCTCACTGCGGCTGCGGAGCTTCCGGCTCGCCGGCCGGAAGCACGAACACCTCGGTCTCGTAGTAGGCGGCACAGGCGGCATGCAGGCGTTCCTTCAGCTTGCCTTCCGTCGCCAGCGCCCCTGCGATCAAACGATGACCTGGGGGCATGTCGCGCAGTTCGATCCCCTGCGCATCGAGAAAGGCCGTCACGCCGGCCTCACCCAGTTCCGGCAGCGCCATGGCGGCCTCGATGACGGCGAGCGCCGAGGTGTAGCGCGGTCCCGCGGCCGCAATGGCAGGGGCGTTTGCAGCCGCTTTCTCCGCATCGGAAAGCAGCGTGGTGAGGGTGGTCCCATCGAGATACATGACTGTCCGTTCTTTCAGTTTCATCTGTGCCGATTCATCCGTGCCGATCACGGATGCTTTCAATGTCGAGATAGCCGGTGCCATCCTCGTGTGAGCGATAGCGCAGGGCAATATGGGCTTCGTGTGTGCCACCGGGCGCGGTCACCGGGCCGGCATTGCCGACGCATTCCTCGATCAGTTCGTCCACCAACGTATCCAGCGCGGCGGCGGAAGCGGCAGCCGGCGCCAGCCGGGTGACGGTCCCGGTCGCCATGTCGATGACATCCCCCGGACCGGCAAAGCACAGCCTGGTGTCCCCCGCGATGAAGTCGTCCCCCTGCAGCTCGGTCTTGAGCGAATCGAGCTCGACCAGGACGGCGCCGCGCGCGCCGGTCGCGGTGAGTTGGCTGTTGTCGTGGTTGGCGATGACGCCGCTGTCTTCCAGGAGACCGAGGCCGAAGCGTACGCCTTCCTCGGCGCAGGCGACGGCAAGGCGGCCGAGACGGCGCGAGGACGACAGTTTCTGGTCGACGATGGCGGCGCCGAAAAATCCCAACCCTTCCTGGATCACCAATCCGTGCCGTCCCATATCCGAGGCGATGCCGAAGCGCAGCGCTTCGTAGGACGTGCCGCCGCCGATCATGAAACCGGACAGCGCCGAGGCCGCGCCGCTGACCCCGACGATCATCGCGCCGGCCGCCCGCGCCCGCGCAATGGCGGTCAGCAGCGGCGTGACATCGCCACGGTAGAGCAGGCATTCCACCAGCCTGATCTGGTTACCGCCGGTCAGGATGATGGTGCGCAGGGCGGCGATCTGCTCGACCAGCGCTTCCTCGCGCATTCGGCGATCGACGTTGTCGATGGTGACGGCCAGATCGGTGGCCTCGACGCCGTGGCTCTGCAAGGCGCCGATATATTCCCGCGCGGCCGCGCGGGGCTCGGCGGAAGCGGCGGCAAGCACACCCACCTGCCCCTCGCAATACGACGCCAGTTCAGCAAGCAGCGGGCTGCCGGGATCGAGCGGCGCCGAGCCCAGCATCATCACGCGGGCCTGCTGTCCCGGCTTCTCACCGTAGTCGCGGGACAGCGCCGCCCGCCGGTTCTCCGCCAGTTGCGCCGCATTGAGCCGGCGCGTCTGCATGCTGGCCCGAAAATCCACCGCCGTCATGCGGAAATCACGCCCGCCTCCGGGAATGTAGGCGGCCGCACGGCCGCCCCGGCGGGATATCTCGACGCTGGTGGCGCAGCCCGCCTTGGGCTCTATCGCGCGGGCGCGATCCGTCGGATAGGCCTCGGGGTCCCCCAGCACCAGCCGCGCCACGAGATCGTAGAGCGTATAGGCGGCGAAGACGTTGCGGAGCGAGCGGGCGGGGGCGTTGTAGGTGATGTCGCGCCGGGTCACCGGCCGCTTGCCCGGACCGGGGACGACCTCGCCCGCTTCCAGGTCATAGCTGTCACCGTTGTCGGCATAGCTGAAACCGATATTTTCGATCAGCCTGCGGCGGCTATCGACTTGCGCCTCCTCGAGATGGAACACGAAGGCGCCATATTCGCCGATCACCCGCGCAATCTTGCCGTCGACGAACAAAGCGGTGTTCTCGTCGATGCCGAAGCCGAGCTTCGCGCCGGACGCCTGCATGCCGACGACCAGTCGGCCGAACCGGCCGCGCTTGATGAAATGCTGGTCGACCATGCCCCATGGAAAGAAGCCGAGCCCCGGCTCCAGCAGCATTCCGGGGTGGTCCGGGTCATCGGCCACACCGTAGGTCGCCGCTTCCAGCGACGTGCCACCGGAAATCATCACATCGGACATGATGGCGGCCCCGGCGCTCGACCCGGCGACCAGAGCACCGTTGCGCTGCGCTTTGCGGATCGCCTTCAGCACCCGGCTTTCCCTGCCCTTCGGCGCCAGCGCCCCGGTGATCAGGGCCTGGTCGCCGCCGGTGAAATAGACGCTGCCATAGTCCTCGACGAGATCGGCGATCGCCTTGTTCTGCGCGGCCCCCACCGCCCCGGCGCCGTGAACCCCGGCCAGGACGGCATCGAAGCCATGGGCGCGAAACACGCCGACGGCTTCAGGGCCGACCTCCTCAGGCACCGACGACGCCGTCGCGAAGACGACGATCCTTCCGCCCGCCAGACGGCGCATCTCGTCATAGATGGCGGCATTGTCATCCTCCAGTCGGCCGCCGACGATCGCCAGTTTCGGGTGGAACTCCTCACGATGAGCGAATGAGAATATGCTGCGTCTCCCTGTCATTTCGCCGGAACGACCAGCACACCTCGATCATCCGACGTGAGAACGAAGCCATCGGGAACACCGAAGGTGGATGCTGCCAGACGCTTTGCGATGGGCTCCGGTCCGGGCGCGGTGAATTTCGGGGTGAAGTGGATGATCTGCTTCCAGCAGCGCGTTATCGCCTCGCAGAAGTACAGCACCAAATCGTCGGGTCGCGCCTGCTCGAGCGCCGCGGCGAGGGCCTCGTCTTCCTCCTCGATGATGCTGATCGCGTCGGGCGCGACGCCCTGGGCAATCAGGGCGTCCCGCAACAGCGTAGGCACTTCGTCTGGCCTGCGATCGCGCAGATCGTCGTCGCGGTGGCAGATATAGGTGTCGAAATGGCCGGCGACCTTAGCCGCAATCGCCGCCACGTCCTCGTCGCGCCGGTCGCCCGGGCAGGTCACGCCGACGATGCGGCGCCCGCGCGGCTTGAGCCTGTCGACCACGTCGACCATGGCCGCCACCGCCGCCTCGTTGTGCCCATAGTCGAGGATCACCCGGAAGCCGTGTTCATCGAAGACATTCATCCGGCCGGGGCTCTGGAAGAAGCTGTTGTCGAAGGTGCGCAATCCGCTGCTGATCTGGTCCAGTGTCTTGCCGAGCGCATAGGCCATGCCGGCGGCGAACATCGCGTTTTCGACGTTGTGCAGCGCCTTGCCCTCCAGTGTCGCCGGGATGAGCTGGGTCCACATCAGCGGCATCTGTGTGCCGTTGTCGTAGATCACGATCTGGTCGCCGTTCACCCCCTGCTCGAGAACGACCGCAAGCTTGCCGAGCCGGATATGTTCGCGCACCAGTTCATGCTCCGGGTTGCGCGTCACATACATGACCTGCCTGGCGGGCGAGAAGGCCGCCATTTTCAGCGTCTGCTCGTCATCGGCGTTCAGCACCACCGTGCCGCGCGTGACTTCCGCGACAACGCGTTTCACCCGGGCAAGGCCGTCCAGCGTGTCGACGCCACCGAGCCCCAGATGGTCGGACGCGACGTTCAGCACCGCTCCCACATCGCAGTAGTTGTAGCCCAGGCCGGAGCGGACGATGCCGCCGCGCGCCGTCTCCAGGACCGCGATGTCGACCGAGGGATCGCGCAGCACCATCTTGGCGGAGGCCGGCCCGGTCATGTCGCCCTTGACGGTCACGTTGCCGTCGATCACCACGGCGTCGGTCGAGGTCTGCCCCACGACATGACCCGCCATTTTCAGGATGTGCGCCAGCATGCGCGAGCAGGTGGTCTTGCCGTTGGTTCCGGTCAGGGCGGCGATCGGAACGCGCGCCTGGGTTCCCGGCGGGAAGAGCATGTCCATGATCGCCCCGCCCACGTCGCGAGGCGTGCCCTCGGAAGGCGCGATATGCATGCGCAGGCCGGGTCCCGCATTGATCTCGCAAATGCCGCCGCCGGTCTCGCGATAGCTCTTGGTGATATCGGTGGTCAGGAAATCCACGGCGCCGACATCGAGCCCGATCGCCCGGATCGCCCGCTCGGCCATCAGCTTGTTGTCGGGATGGATCGTGTCGGTGACATCCACCGCCGTGCCGCCCGTCGAAATGTTCGCGGTCTTGCGCAGATACACTTCCTCGCCCTCGGCGGGGACCGTCTCCGCGGTGTAGCCCTTTTCCTCGAGCAAGCCCTTCGCCTGATCGTCGAGTTCGAGCCGGGTCAGCACGTTTTCATGCCCGACGCCGCGGCGCGGGTCATGGTTGACGATGTCCACCAGCTCGGCAATGGTGTGGCGCCCGTCGCCCTTCACATGGCCCGGCACCCGGCGCGCCGCGGCGGCGAGCTGGCCATTGACCACCAGAAGCCGGTGGTCGTCACCGTGCAGCATGGTCTCCACCACCACGGCCGATCCTTCGGCATCGGCGGTCTCGAAGGCGGCGGCGATGCCGTCCTCGGATGTGATGTTGACGGTCACGCCCCGGCCATGATTGCCGTCGACCGGCTTGATGACCACGGGATAACCGATGCGTTCGGCGGCCCCCATCGCCTCGTCCACGCTGTAGACCAGCTTCTGCCTCGGCGCGGGCAGACCGAGATCCTCGAGGATGCCGTTGGCGAGATTCTTGTCCGAGGCGATTTCGACGGCGATATGCGAGGTCTTCGACGTCAGCGCCGCCTCGATCCGCTGCTGGTACTTGCCCTGGCCGACCTGGATCAGGCTGGCGTCGTTGAGCCGGTAGACCGGAATGTCGCGGGCCTGGGCCGCACGCACCAATTCCATGGCCGAGGGCCCCAGAGAACGCCTATCGGCATAGTCCAGGAAATCCTCGACGTTGTCGTGGAGGTCGGGGGCCTCTTGATCATCGGAGTCGGCGCGGGCGATGGCCGCGAGCATGTCGCAGGCGACCTCGCCTGCCTCGATACCGATGTCCTCATTGCCATAGCTGTAGAACACCTCGACGATATCTGGATCGCCCGTCGATCCAGACCACGCCAATGTGCCGTCAACGCCGGCGGCATGCTGAAGCGCCAACGCCAGCCTTGCCACCAGATCGCCGATGGACAGCCCCTCGCCGGCGCGCAATGCGGCAAGCCACTCGGACTGTTCCAGCGCAAGCCCCGGCAGCACCGGCGCCAATCTGTCGATCACGCCCGCCCCCAGGTCCTCGAGGGTTTCCGCATAGCTGGGCTTGACGTCCAGCTTGAGCCTGATCACCGCCTCCCGCGCATGAACGTTCGGACCGACATAAACCGAAAGGGAATCGATATTCACCGGGGGCATCCTCATCAAGCGTCGGGCACTACACACGAGAACGCGGTCGGACAGAGCCGCGCAACGCAATAGAGCGTATTCCAACGTGCGGGACAGTCATCGGCAGAACTTGAGCATCACGAGGAATCCGGCTCTTTGCAGATGCGGGTGTAGAGGTGTGCAGGTAGAACGTGCAGGTAGAACGTGGTGGCCAGGGCCGGGATCGAACCGGCGACCTTCCGCTTTTCAGGCGGACGCTCATACCAACTGAGCTACCTGGCCGGACGGCACCGGATCACTGATCGACAAGTGCCTCGCCGTGCTGGCGACCCTGACGGGACTCGAACCCGCGACCTCCGCCGTGACAGGGCGGCGCGCTAACCAACTGCGCCACAGGGCCTTGCTGTGCTGCTCGACGACGGTTGCCGTGCGTACCCCCTACGGGATTCGAACCCGCGCTACCGCCTTGAAAGGGCGGCGTCCTAGGCCGCTAGACGAAGGGGGCCGGCCGAATCTCTCCGGGGTACTCACAACAACGTGTCGTTGGGAGCTTCGATAGCTTAGGGTACCGAGACCCAAATCCTCAAACGAGCAGCCCACCGCTATCATTTCGTGGTCGAAGCCCCTATAGCTCAGTTGGTAGAGCTACGGACTTTTAATCCGCAGGTCCCAGGTTCGAGCCCTGGTGGGGGCACCACAATCGCCGTGCCGGGCGCCGGTGGTTCCCGCACGCCTCTCCCTCTTAGAGTTGGGTGCCATGAGCGACCTTCGCGGCAACGCGCCGGGCGCCGGAGGGTTGTCCGAACGCAACCGCACGGTGGGGATCCTCGCGCTCGCGGCCCTCGCCTGGATCGGCGCCTACGCCCTCAACGAGTACCTCTGGGATGCGATCGTCGGCTGGCTGGGACTGAACCTCGAGGTTCGCGCGGTCGGTGCGATCCACTTCTTCTGCTACGACACCGTCAAGATCCTGCTGCTGCTGACCGGTCTGATGTTCGTGGTCGGCATGCTTCGCGCCAGCCTCGATCTGGACAAGGCCCGCGACTATCTGCAGGGCCGGGGGTTGTTCGTCGGGTTGGTGCTCGCCGTCGTGCTCGGTGTCGTCACACCGTTTTGTTCGTGCAGTTCGATTCCGCTGTTCATCGGCTTCGTGGCCGCGGGCATCCCGCTGTCGATCACGCTGACGTTCCTGATCGCGTCACCGCTGGTCAGCGAGATCGCCGCGATCACGATCGGCGACCAGTTCGGCTGGGGCATCGCCACGGCGTACGTGGTCGCCGGGAGCGTGCTGTCGCTGGTGATCGGATGGATCTTCGCCCGCCTCGACCTGTCCCGATGGGTCGAGGACATGGTGTTCACCACCAAGGTCGCCCAACTCCGGGCCGAGGGTCACGTGCCCACCCTCGCCGAGCGGGCCGGCGCCGCCCTCGCCGAGACCAAGGACATCTTCCGCACCGTGTGGCTGTGGGTCGTCGCCGGGGTCGCCATCGGAGCGGGCATTCACGGTTGGGTGCCGGCCGACCTGTTCGCCAGCGTCGCGGGGCCGGGCAACCCGTTCGCGGTCGTGGTGGCGACACTGGCGGGAGTGCCCCTCTACGTCAACGGTGCCGGCGTGGTGCCGATCGCCGAAGCCCTATGGGCCAAGGGGATGTCGCTCGGGACCGTGATGGCCTTCACCATGAGCACGATCGCCCTGTCGATCCCGCAGGCGGTGATGCTGCGCCGGGTGTTGAAGCCGCCACTGTTGGCGATCTTCTTCGGCACGGTGGCTGCGGGCATCATGCTGATCGGATTCCTGTTCAATATCGTCGGCTGATGATGCAGCCCACGCGAAGGGAGTCGACGTCATGATCGTCAAGATCCTCGGACCGGGTTGTCGCAATTGCCACACGCTGGAGGCCCGCACCCGCGAGGCGCTCAGCGATCTCGGCTTGGATGCCGAGATCACGTCGGTGACCGATTACGGCGAGATCGCGGGCTACGGCGTGATGCGCACGCCCGGCCTGGTCGTCGACGAGCAGGTGGTGGTGAGCGGCAAGGTTCCGACCGTCCGGGAGCTCACCAAGCTGCTCGGCGCACGCTGAGGATTTCGGGCCGAAGCACCGGTCAGCGGAAGTAGAGCTCGCCGCCGGACGGGTAACCGCCACCGGTGGTGGTGATGTGGACGTGGTCGTAGTGGCCGTAGCCACCGGACCGCGCGCCACCGGGGGTGTAGTAGGCGCCCCGCCAGATCGCATCCTGGATGCCGAATCGCTGCGCGTTGGCCATCACGTAGGCGACGATCTGGTTGCCCAGCGCGATCCCGGCCTCCGAACTCGGGTTGGGGATCATCACATCCAGCGCGAGCCCGTTCGGGTGCCAGCGCAGCGCGTCGGGCCGGACGCCGCCGATCTGGTGGATCTCGGGGAACTCCGCGCTGACACTGCGCGCCGTCAGGATCGTGCGGACCTGAAGGCCGCGTTCGGGGGCGACGCCCGCGGGCAGGGTGCGGCTGACCACCCGCCACCGCGAGGCGGACACCACCGGGTCCTCTGCCGGGGCGGCGCCGGCCTGGTCGACGATGCGCGCGGGCTGGGGCGCGGTCGGCGGCGAGGCGACGATCTCGACGCAGCAGGGCACGCCGGGTTCGAGTCCCTCCGCGGGCGCCGGCGAAGGCTCGGCGACCGGAGCGACCTCGGAGGGGTCGACGGCCGGAGCCGGGTCGCCCTTGGCGACGAGGAACACCGCGGCGGGGGCCAACACGGACGCCAGAAGCACCGACGGGTTCCGTCGCTGCTTGGTGTACGAATGTCGACCCACGACAAGCAAGATACGTGGAAATCGCGCAATGTACAGCACCTGACGAAAAAGGTGAATACGGCGCGCGGATCGTTACCCGACCGGGATCAGCCGGTTAGCGACGGTATACACCACGCTACCCATCTCCGGCGCGGTCGCCATCGGTGCAGGTCAGACCGGGCACCCTGCTATGCGACCACGACCAGCGCGGCGAGCACGGCGACGGCGAGTAACGCCGCCGCGGCGGCCAATACCCCGCCGGCGCGGCGCGGCCGTTTCGCGGGCGGATCCAGGCAGGCGCGCATCTGCGCGGCGCTGCCGAACCGCCACCGCGGGTCGGGGGACATCGCCCGCTCGACGGTCGCGCGCAGGGCCGGATCGATGTCGGGTCGCAGCGCGCTCAACGGTGTCAGCCGCGCCGCACCGATGGCGTCGGCGAGCGCGGCCAGGTTCTCCTGGGGATAGGCCCGGCGTGCCGTCAGCGCCTCGTAGGCGACCACCCCGAGCGCGTACAGATCGTCGCTGGCGGTCGCCGGCCGCCCGGCGATGCGGTCGGCCGGCAGGTAGGCCATCGTCCCGAAGACCCGGTTGGTCAGCGTGTGCGGGCTGTCGGCGCTCTTGGCGACCCCGAAGTCGGCGATCTTGACCCCGCCGAACGTCGTGAACAGGATGTTGGCCGGCTTGATGTCGCGGTGCAGCACGCCGGTGGCGTGCGCGGCACCCAGCGCCGCGAGCACGTCGCGGAGGATCGCGCGGACGTGTTCGGCGGGCATCGGGCCGCCGCGGGCCAGGACGTCGGCCATGCTGGCGCCGGGCAGCCGCTCCAGCACGATGTAGGGCCTACCCTCGTGCACGCCGGTGTCGTGCACCGCGACCACGTGCGGATGGTTGACCAGCGCCGCGGCCCTCGCCTCGGTCGCGAACCTGCGCCGGGTGTCCGGCTGCGCCTCCGCGGTGGGGTAGAGCAGCTTGACGGCCACCGGCCGGCCCAGCCGCCGGTCCCAGCCGTCGTGCACCTCCGCCATGCCGCCACGCCCGAGGATGCCGCGCAGCTCGTAGCGTCCGCCGAGGACCTGCCGGGCCTGCATACCCTCCAAGCTAGCCGCAATGCCGCCGGCCCAAACCTCACGGCCGTCGGCCGTATGCTTGACCACGATGCTCTACCAGCACGTTCAACGCCCGCTGTGGCGCCGCCATCCGGTCATGGCCGGCGCCGCCGCGGTGGTCGCGGTGTGGTGGCTGGCCTACGGCTGGTACGAGCCGCTCGCGGTGGCCGCGGTACTCACCGCCCTGTGGGCCCTGAGCCGGCGCCGCAGGGCCGCCACGGTGCGTGACGCGGGAATTCGGGCACGGGCCGACTACGAGCACCGGCTGAGCCTGGCCGGCGATCCGCGCGGCACGTACGGCCGTTACCCCCCGGTACAGGCCGGCTGGTATCCGGATCCGCGCAACGGATGCCTGTTGCGCTACTTCGACGGTGCGACGTGGACGTCGCACGCGGTGTGGCGGTAGCGCTCAGACCTTCGGGCTGTAGAAGTGCGGGTCATCCCGGTACTCGACCGGCGGCAGGTTGCGCGCGGGGGTCTCCACCAGCGGCGCATCCACCGGCAGCCGGCCACTGGCCCGGTCGCACGCCGACCGCTTGCGGGGGTGCATCAGCATCCGCTTGGGCAGCACCCTGGCCACCCGGTAGATCGTCGCCCCGAACAGCCGGTGCAGCCGCTCCTGGCGGGGCGACCACGGGTAGCCCAGCCGGTCGCGGACCGCCGGGTCGAACAGGCCGACGGTGGTGAAGTTGAAGAACCGCTGCATCGCGGCCAGGTTCAGCCGCCACAGCCAGTCGGGCATCCACCGCAGTGCCGGATGCTTCGGCATGGTGGACAGGTCGAGGACCGCGCGGGTGGCCCAGTTGTCCTCCAACACGTTGCGGCACATGTGATCCCAGTACTCTTCGAAATCTTCCCAGGACTTCGGGACCGGTCGCATGCTCATGCCGTACATCGAGTACCACTGCACGTGCTCGTCGAACAGTTGGTGCTGCTGCTCCAGGGTGAGGCCCCCGCCGAGCCATTCGGCGGCCAGGATCGTGGACTTGAAGAACGTCGCATGCGCCCAGTAGAAGACGTCGGGATTCAACGCGCTGTAGCGCCTGCCCTGGTCGTCGACGCCCTTGATGCCGATGTGGTAGTCGCGGACCTGGGCGCCGGTCGTGGGCGCCCGGTCCCCGTCGAACACCACGCCCCCGATCGGGTAGACGGAGCGGAACAATCTCGGCATCCGCTCGAGGAAGAAGATCGAGTGCTGCTGCACTGCGGCGCCCAACTGGGGGTGCATGTTCTGCATCGAGCCGGCCCACGGCCCCTGCAGCATGCCGGTCCACTGGCCGAAGTACTTCCACGTCAGCGAGTCCGGGCCCAACGGCTGCGGCAGGGCGTCGTAGCCGCCCCCGCTGACGGGGCAGCCCGCCGCGGGCCCGGCGGCGTCGGTGGCCGGCGCGCTGTTCACCGGGCATGCCGCGGACGTATCTTGAGTCACCGGCTGAACTTCCCTTCGATACGGTCGGGTTATCTCGACTACCCAGGATAATTTTGACTACACACGTTGTCACCTGGGGAGCTTAGGAGGAGTGTGCCGTCCGGTCAACGACGAGGCAGGTGGTCGGGCGTTCCGCTGCAGGACCGCCAGGCCCTTCGCCGCGACGAGCTGGTCGCCGCCGGCATCGGGCTGCTCGGCAGCCCGGGCGGCCCCAGCCTCACCGTCCGCGCCGTGTGCCGCGCGGCCGGGCTGACCGAGCGCTACTTCTACGAGAGCTTCAGCGACCGCGACGAATACGTCGCCGCGGTCTACGACGACGTGTGCGCCACCGCGATGTCGGCGCTGATGAACGCGTCCAGTCCGCGCGACGCGGTCGAACGGTTCGTCGCGCTGATGGTCGACGATCCCGACCGCGGCCGCGTGCTGCTGTTGGCACCCGAACGCGAACCGGTGCTGGCGCGTTCGGGGTTGCGCTGGATGCCGAACTTCATCGACCTGCTGCAGCGCAAGCTCACCCGCATCACCGACCCCACCACCCAGGCCATGGTTGCCACCGGGCTGATCGGGGCACTCACCGCGTTGTTCAGCGCGTACCTCGACGGCAGGTTGACGGCCACCCGGGAGCAGTTCATCGACCACTGTGTTGAGCTACTGCTCAGCCGCGCGGCGACCGGAAAGCCTTGACGACCTGCCTTGACGACCTGGGTGTGCATCACAGCGTGGCGGCTTGAATGTCACCGAGATACACAGATATATTGAGTGCAACCATCAGGTACAGATAACTGGGAGGTGTCGTGTCGAAAGACCTGACCGACCTGCAACTGCTGACCGAGCTCGAGCCCGCCGTCGAGCCCCTCGTCAACCGGCACATGCGGATGACCAAGGACTGGAACCCGCACGACTACATCCCGTGGTCCGACGGCAAGAACTACTACGCCCTCGGCGGCCAGGACTGGGACCCCGACCAGGCGCAGCTGTCCGAGGTCGCACGCGTGGCGATGATGGTCAACCTGCTCACCGAGGACAACCTGCCCGCCTACCACCGCGAGATCGCGATGAACTTCACGATGGACGGGCCGTGGGGCTTCTGGGTGAACCGGTGGACCGCCGAGGAGAACCGGCACGGCATCGCGCTGCGCGACTACCTGGTGGTCACCCGCAACGTCGACCCGGTCGAACTGGAGATGCTGCGCATCGAGCAGATGACCCGCGGCTTCAGCCCGGGCCAGAACCAGCAGGTCGAGGCCGACCTGTTCGCCGCGAGCCTGTTCGATTCGGTCATCTACGTGACGTTCCAGGAGCTGGCCACCCGGGTGTCGCACCGCAACACCGGCCGGGCCTGCGAGGAGCCCATCGCCGATCAGCTGCTGCAGCGCGTCTCGGCGGACGAGAACCTGCACATGATCTTCTACCGCGACGTCTCCGAGGCCGGCTTCGAGATCGCGCCCGACCAGGCGATGAAGTCGTTGCACAAGGTGCTGCGCAACTTCCGGATGCCCGGCTTCACCATTCCGGACTTCCGGCGCCGCGCGGTGTCCATCGCCTCGGGCGGCATCTACGACCCGCGCATCCACCTCGACGACATCGTCATGCCGGTGCTCAAGAAGTGGCGGATCTTCGAGCGGGAGGACTTCTCCGGCGAGTCCGCCGCGCTGCGCGACGACCTTGGCCTGCTGGTCGAGGAACTGCAGGAGACGGTCGACAAGTTCGAGGTGGCCAAGCAGCGCCGCCTCGAGCGGCAGGCCAAGGTCGCCGAGAAGAAGGCCGCCAGGAACCAGCTGGTCGGATCCTCAACGGGCAGTTGACCGTCACCACCGAGACAACGCAACCGGCCCGATCCGCCTTGCGGATCGGGCCGATCGCGTTGCGCAGCCCCGTCGTCCTGGCCCCGATGGCCGGGGTGACCAACGTCGCGTTCCGCACGCTGTGCCGCGAACTCGAGCAGAGCCGCGCCGGTACCGTCAGCGGCCTCTACGTGTGCGAGATGGTGACCGCACGCGCCCTGGTCGAGCGGCACCCGGTCACGATGCACATGACCACCTTCGCGCCCGAGGAGTCGCCGCGGTCGCTGCAGCTCTACAGCGTCGACCCGGCCAACACCTACGCCGCGGCGAAGATGATCGCCGACGAGGGCATGGCCGATCACATCGACATGAACTTCGGCTGCCCGGTACCCAAGGTCACCCGGCGCGGCGGCGGCGCGGCGCTGCCCTACAAGCGCCGGCTGTTCGGCCAGATCGTGGCGGCCGCGGTGAGAGCAACCGCCAACTCCGGTATTCCGGTCACCGTGAAGTTCCGGATCGGCATCGACGACGACCACCACACCCACCTGGACGCCGGGCGCATCGCGGCCGAGGAGGGGGCGGCGGCGGTCGCCCTGCATGCGCGCACCGCCGCGCAGCGCTACTCCGGCACCGCCGACTGGGAGCAGATCGCCGCGCTGAAGGCGCACGTCACGAATGTTCCGGTGCTGGGTAACGGCGATATCTTCGACGCCCGAGACGCGCTGGCCATGATGGCCGCGACGGGCTGTGACGGCGTCGTGATCGGCCGGGGCTGCCTGGGACGGCCGTGGCTGTTCGCCGAGCTGTCCGCCGCCTTCAGCGGGGCGACGCCGGCCACCCCGCCGACCCTCGGCGAGGTCGCGACGATCATCCGTCGACACGGCGCTCTCCTTGCTGCCCATTTCGGGGAGGACAAAGGAATGCGGGACATCCGCAAGCACGTGGCGTGGTACCTGCACGGGTTCCCCGCGGGCGCCGACCTGCGCCGGTCGCTGGCGCTGGTCAAGACGATCTCGCAGCTCGACGACCTGCTCGGCGAGCTCGACGGCGAGGTGCCGTTCCCGGAGGCCGCCAACGGCCCGCGGGGCCGGCAGGGATCGCCCGCATCGGTCACCCTGCCCGAGGGCTGGCTCGACGACCCGGACGACTGCACGGTGCCCGTGGGCGCCGACGTGATGCACTCCGGCGGCTGATCCCGACGAGATCGAGACGTATCTGACACCCGGGTTGGCCTAGCCGTCTCTCAGGATGTCTCAGTACGATAAGTGGTCACACTGTCCCGCTCGGGTGGCGGGGCTGTGACCAGTGCTTTAAGACAGATAGCAGGCAATCGGCACTCTGCGTGCCGGTGCGCAACGACGCGCGACCCTGCCGTAGGAGTCCGTGGGAGCTGGAAGGCCGGTAGAAAATGAGTGACGGTGATCACGTTACTCCCGGCCGTCCCCACTCCGCCGACGGCAGTGCCGACGGTGACTGGCATACCAGGCCGGAGTCCCCGGCACCCGGCGACACGCCGGTAGACGCCGGACCCACCGCCCCGGTCACCGTCGCCGACCTGATCGCCAAGATCGCCGCCGAGGCCCCTTCGGCGCCGCCGACCCGGCATCGTGCCCGATCCGATGTCCAGCCGGATCCCGGACCCGATGCCCGACCGGATGCCGGACCCGAACCGGACGCCGAGCCCTACCCGGTCTCCGACGACCTGGACACCACGGTGCTGCCGATCGCCGCGGCGCTGCTGTCCGAGTTGCCCGACCTCACCGCGCCGCCGGCGGTCCCGCAGCCCCGGCCCGCCGCGCCCCGCCCCCGGCCCCGGCACCGCCGGGCGGCGCTGGCCGGCCGCGCGGCGGCCGCCCTGCTCGCGGTGCTGGCCCTGGCGCTGACCGGAGGCGCCTGGCAGTGGCAGGCCAGCAAGAACAGCATGCTCAACCGGGTGGCGGCGCTGGACCCGGACTCGAGGGACATCGTCGATCCGAACGCACAGTTCGGTGACGAGAACTTTCTGATCGTCGGTGTCGACAGCCGTTTCGGCGAGAACCTCGACATGGGTGCCGGCGACACCGAGGCGGTGGCCGGTTCGCGCTCGGACACGGTGATGCTGGTCAACGTGCCCGCCAACCGCGACCGTGTCGTCGCGGTGTCGTTCCCGCGCGACCTCGAGATCGCGCCGATGAAGTGTGAGCCGTGGGACCCGCAGAGCACGGAGTACGGGCCGATCTACGACGAGGAGACCGGCACCTACGGTCCGGACGAGGTGTACACCGAATACAAGCTGAACTCGGCGTTCGCCGTCGGCGGCCCGAAATGCCTGGTGAAGGTGATCCAGAAGCTGTCCGGCCTGCACGTCAACCGGTTCATGGCCGTCGACTTCGCCGGCTTCTCCAAGATGGTCGACGCCCTCGGTGGGATCGAGGTGTGCAGCACCGAACCGATCGAGGACAGCATGCTGGGCACCGTGCTGGCCCGACCCGGCCGCCAGATCGTCGACGGCCACACCGCGCTGAACTATGTGCGGGCGCGGTACGTCACCACCGAGACCAACGGCGACTACGGCCGGATCAAGCGCCAGCAGCTGTTCCTGTCGTCGCTGATGCGCTCGCTGATCTCCAAGGACACGTTCTTCTCGCTGTCCAAACTGAACAACGTGGTCAACATGTTCATCGAGGACAGCTACGTCGACAACATGGACACCAAGGATCTCGTCGAACTCGGCCAGTCCATCCAGGGGGTGGCCGCGGGCCGGATCACGTTCGTGACGGTCCCGACGGTGGGCTACGCCGACGAGTGGGGCAACGAGGTACCCCGCACCGACGACATGAAGGCGCTGTTCAACGCGATCATCGACGACGATCCGCTGCCCGAGGAGCGCAACGCCGACGACACCCCGGTCGCGGGCACCCCCGAGGCCCTGGCCAACGCCACCACGGGCACCGGCCAGGACGGCGACGAGGTCGTCGACACCATCGTCGGAGATCCGGGCGACATCACGGTCCAGGTCTCGAACTCGACCAGTGAAGCCGGCCTGGCCACCGATGCGGCCGACGCGCTGCAGGCGCACGGGTTCAACATCACCACCCCCGACGACTACCCGGGCCCGCTGTCGCAGACCACGGTGTTCTACTCGCCGGGTAACGAGGAGGCGGCCGCGACCGTCGCATCGGCGTTTGCTGATCCCGCAGTCGAGCGTGTCACCGGCATGGGCGACGTGGTCCAGGTGGTGCTCGGCAATGACTTCGACGCGGTGTCCGCACCGTCCCCCAGTGGGTCCTCGGTGCAGATCCACGTCATCCGTGGCACCAAGACCACGCCGACGACGCTGCCTGAGGATCTGACCGTCACCAACGCCGCCGACACCACCTGCGAATAGCCGCGGTTCCGCCCGATTCCGCCCCTGGGCGCACCCGCCGGGCAGACGGCATTCACCTGTCGTTCACCGGCCTGCTCGTGCCGTTTCGCGGGGTTTGCCCGTAGGCTTGTGGACATGCGTACCGCTTACCACGAGCAGTTGGACGCCCTGACCCAACATCTCGCCCAGATGTGCGGGCTCGCCGGGGTCGCGATGGAGCGCGCCACCCAGGCGCTGCTGCAGGCCGACCTCGCGCTTGCCGAGCAGGTCATCACCGACCACGACCAGATCTCGCTGCTGAGCGCCCGGGCCGAGGAGGACGCCTTCGTGCTGCTGGCGCTGCAGGCGCCGGTGGCCGGCGATCTGCGCGCGGTCGTCACGTCGATCCAGATCGTCGCCGACGTCGACCGGATGGGCGCACTGGCGCTGCACGTGGCCAAGATCGCCCGCCGCCGCCACCCCCAGCACGCGCTGCCCGAGGAGGTCAACGGCTACTTCGCCGAGATGGGCCGCGTCGCCGTCGAACTGGGCAACAGCGCCCAAGAGGTCCTGCTCACCCGCGATCCGGAGAAGGCCGCCCGGATCCGCGAAGAGGACGACGCGATGGACGACCTGCACCGCCACCTGTTCACCGTGCTGATGGACCGCGAGTGGAAGCACGGCGTCGCCGCGGCGGTCGACATCACGCTGCTCGGCCGGTTCTACGAGCGTTTCGCCGACCACGCCGTCGAGGTGGCCCGCCGGGTGATCTTCCAGGTCACCGGCCGCGACCCCAACGAGGAAGAGCTGCCGACGCCCCGCTGAGGCTGTTTCCCTGGCGCAACAAGAATCCCCCGGGGATGTCCCCGGGAGATTTCTGGTTTGACGCCTCCCCGCGCCGGGTCAGCCGAACCGGCCCGAGATGTAGTCCTCGGTGGCCTTCTGGCTGGGGTTGGAGAAGATCTTCTCGGTGTCGTCGATCTCGATGAGCTTGCCCGGTTTGCCGGTGGCCTCGAGGTTGAAGAACGCCGTCTGATCGCTGACCCGCGCCGCCTGCTGCATGTTGTGCGTGACGATCACGATCGTGTAGTCCTGCTTCAGCTCGGAGATCAGGTCCTCGATCGCCAACGTGGAGATCGGGTCGAGCGCCGAGCACGGCTCGTCCATCAGCAGGACGTCGGGCTGGACCGCGATCGCGCGGGCGATGCACAGCCGCTGCTGCTGGCCGCCGGACAGCCCGCCACCGGGCTTGTCGAGCCGGTCCTTGACCTCGTTCCACAGGTTGGCGCCCTTCAGGGACCGCTCGGCGGTCTCGTCGAGGACCTTCTTGCTGCGCACCCCCTGCAGTTTCAGCCCGGCCACCACGTTGTCCTTGATGGACATCGTCGGGAACGGGTTAGGGCGCTGGAACACCATGCCGATGGTCTTGCGCACGCTCACCGGGTCCACCCCGGCCCCGTAGATGTCCTCGCCGTCGAGCAGCACCGAGCCGTCCACACGCGCACCGGGGATCACCTCGTGCATCCGGTTGAGCGTGCGCAACACCGTCGACTTGCCGCAGCCCGAGGGGCCGATGTAGGCGGTCACACTGTGCGGCAGCACCGACATCGCCACGTCAGCCACTGCGTGGAAGGACCCGTAGTAGATGTTGAGGTCCTTGAGATCGAGCCGCTTGGCCACTGTGTCTCCTAGAGTGCTTGTGAAGTCTAGACCCGGTTGCGGGTCAGGAATCGATTGACGAGTGCCGCTGCCAGGTACAGCACGGCGACCATGATGATCAGGGTGAGCGCCGCTCCCCAGACCCGGTCGACTCCGGCGGCCTCGGGATTCTTCAGCTCGGTGTAGATCAACAACGGCAGCGAGGCCATGTTGCCCTGGAAGACGTCCATGTTGATCGCGGTGCTGTAGCCCACCAGGATCAGCACGGGGGCGGTTTCGCCCATCACCCGGGCCAGCGCCAGCAGGATGCCGCTGATCATTCCGGGCAGGGCCGTCGGAATGACGATCCGGACGATGGTCTTCCACTTCGGCACCCCGAGCGCGTAAGACGCCTCACGGAGTTCGTCGGGTACCAGTTTCAGCATCTCCTCGGTGCTGCGCACCACCAACGGCAGCATCAGCAGCACCAGGGCCAGCGAGACCGCGAAAGCGCTCTGCTGAAAACCCATCGTCGCGATCCAGGCGGCGAAGACGAACAGGGCCGCGACGATCGAGGGCACCCCGGCGAGGATGTCCACCATGAACGTGGTGGTCCTGGCCAGCGCGCCCCGGCCGTACTCGACCAGGTAGACACCGACCATGATGCCCAGCGGGACCGAGATCGCCGCCGCGATCAGCGACTGGATGATGGTGCCGTAGATCGCGTGGTACACCCCGCCGGCAAACTGCTCGGGCAAAATACCGTAGAGCGAGTTGGTCCACCAGGTCGGGTGGATGACCGCCCGAAGGCCCTTGCCGAGCACCGTGACCAGCACCCAGGCCAGCGGGACGAGCGCGACCAGGAACGCCCCGGTGAACAGGATCGTCGCGAGCTTGTCCTTGATCTTGCGGCTGGTGCTGATCGGGTGGAACGTCGGCCCCTTGACCGCGGCGTCCAACGTGTCGGTCATCCTCCACTCACCCTTCCTCCGGCGGCCGCGCGGGCGAACGCGTTCACCACGAACGTCAGCAGGAACAGCACGAAGCCGGCGGCGATATAGGCGCCGGTGGGCAGCGGTGCGCTGAATTCCGCTGCCGCCGAGGCGATCTTCGAGGCGAACGTGTAGCCGCCGTCGAACACGGACCAGTGCCCGGCTGTTGCGGCCGCGCGCAGGATGATCAACACCGCGACCGTCTCACCGAGCGCGCGGCCCAGCCCGAGCATCGAGCCGGCGATCATCCCGCTGCGGCCGTACGGGAAGACCGTCATCCGGATCACTTCCCACTTGGTGGCGCCCAACGCCTGGGCCGCTTCGACGTGGCCGCGCGGCGTGAGGGCGAACACCTCGCGGGTCACCGACGTGATGATCGGCAGGATCATCACCGCCAGCACGATGCCCGCGGTGAAGATGGTGCCGCCGCCGGCGATCGACACGTTGCCGTCGGCAAACAGGAAGAACCATCCCAGGCTGCTGTTGAGGAACCGCGCGATCGGATCGAGCCACGGGGCCAGGATGAAGATCCCCCACAGGCCGAACACGATCGACGGAACCGCGGCGAGCAGGTCGACCAGCATGCCGAACGGCTTGGCGAAGCGCCGCGGCGCGTAGTTGGTCAGGAACGCCGCGATACCGACCGCGATGGGTACCGCGATGGCCAACGCGAACACCGAACTGAGCACGGTGACCTGGAAGAGTTCGGCGATACCGAACCGGAGGTTGCTCGCGTCGCTGGTGCTGAACTCCGAACTCGTGATGAAGTTGGCGTTGTTGGCCCGCAGCGACGGCCAGGCACGCACCAGCAGGAACAGGCCCATCAGGGCGATCGCCGCGATGATGGTGCCGCCCGCGGCGACGGCCAGCGACCTGAAAATCCTGTCGCCCCACCGGTCCAACCGGCCCTCACCGGTCTTCAGAGCCGTTCGTCGTTTCGGTGGTTGTGCCGACACCTGTGCAGTATCCCCGTCCCGCGGCAGGCCCGCAGGCTTTGCCCGCGAACCCGCCGCCGGCGGATCCGGTCTCAGTGACATGACCTTCCGTATCTTCGGTTTGCCTCGCGAAATGCCCTAGCCCTCAAGGCCTCGCTAGGAGATCGCGTCGATGGCGGTGGTGAGCCGCTCCTTGAAACGCTCGGGGATCGGGGCGTACCCGTTGTCCTCGAGACCGTCCTGCCCCTCGTTGATGGCAACCGTCAGGAACTTGCTCAGCGCCGGGGCCACGTCGGCCTCCGGGTACGTCGAGCAGACGATCTCGTAGGTCGCCAGCACGATCGGATACGAACCGCCCTCGGTGGGCAGGTAGAACGACGAGGTGTCGAGCACCAGGTCGTTGCCCTCGCCCTTCACCTTGACGCCGTCGATCGACTTGCCGACGGTCTCCGCGGTCAGCTCCACCGGCTCGGGTCCGGCCGAGGTGATGATCCGCGCGATCGACAGACCCTGGCTCTTTGCGTAGGACCACTCGTTGTAGGTGATCGCGCCGGGGGTGTTCTTCACCGCCGCCGAGGTGCCCTCGTTGCCCTGCGCGCCCTCACCGACACCGCCGACGAAGGTCTTGCCGGCGCCCTTGCCCCAGGCCCCGTCGGACGCGGCGTCGAGGTACTTCTGGAAGTTGTCCGTGGTGCCGGACTCGTCGCTGCGGAACAGCACCGTGATGTCCTGGTCCGGCAGTTCCTTGCCCTCGTTGAGGGCGGCGATCTCCGGCGCGTTCCACTTGGTCACCGCACCGCTGAAGATCTTGGCCAGGGTGGGGCCGTCGAGCGCCAGGTCGGTGATGCCGTCCAGGTTGTAGGTCACCGCGATGGGACCGAACACCACCGGCAGGTTCCAGGCGTCGTTCCCGCCGCAACGCTCCTTGGCCTTGTCGTACTCGCCCTTCTCCGCGCTCAGCGGCGAATCGGAGCCGCCGAAGTCGGTGATGCCGCCGGTGAACTCGGAGACACCCGCACCGGAGCCGCTGGAGGTGTAGTTGACGGTGAACCCGGGGCACGCGTTCTGGTAGGCGGTGATGAACCGGGTCATGGCGTTCTTCTGCGCCGACGAGCCGCTGCCCTTCAGCGCCTCCTTGCCGGAGCAGTCTCCCGATGCCGCACTGTCGCCACCCGTAGCGGTCGTCGTCCCGGCGTTGTTGTCGCTGCCGCACGCAGTGAGCGTCAGCCCGGCAATCGCGGTCGCCGACACAGTCGTCATCAATGCCTTGCCGATCGTGTTGCGCTTCACCTGTCTCGCTTTCCTCATGTCTGTATGAGGCCGCACCGGGCGATGTCGCCCCGAAGGCCGGTTCCGTACCAACGGGAAGTTAGGCGTTGGGGGTGGCCAGTAGCCCCATGCCAGGTGAACGCAGGGTGAACAACCAGATGAACCGGGGGTGACCAGAGGCTGTGAGCGGGTATGGCGTCACGACCCGACCTCCGCCGGCGTCAACGCGTGCGGTCGACCTGCGCATAGGCCGCGTCGACGGAATGCACGGCAAAGGACAGCTTCTCGTAGGTCCGCACCGCCGCGCCGTTGTCCGCTTCGACGTACAGCATCACCTCGGCGTCCGGGCCGGCGGCCGACAGCCGATCGGCCAGATGGTGCAGCCCGATCAGCGTGAGCGCGGACCCCAGTCCGCGGCGGTGCGCGGCCGGATCGACGCCGACCACGTACACCTCCCCCAGCGTTGCGGAATGCCGCTTGGTCCAGTGGAAACCGAGCAGCGCGCCGGTCTGCTCGTCACGCGCCAGGAACAGCCCCGCCGGGTCGAACCACGGCTCGGACCGGCGTTCGGCGATGTCGGCGTCGGTCCACCCGCCCTGCTCCGGGTGCCACGAGAACGCCGCGTTGTTCACCCGCAGCAGTTCGGGGTCGTCGGCTGCCCCGGAATAGGTGGTGAAGTTCACCCCGGGCAGCGCCGGGGCGGCGGGCAGGCCGGCCAGCGGGCGCCGCATCTGCAGCAGTTCGCGCACCACCACCAGACCGAGCGCGTTCGCGGTGGCTCGCGCAGGCTCGAGGTTCCCGTGCGCCCAGATCCGGGTGTCCGGTCCGGCCGCGTGCAGCGCGACACGGATCAGCGCCGAGCCGGTTCCGCGGCGCCGGGCCTGCGGGTGCACGGCCAGCTCCGCCATCGCCGGGGTGTCCCCACCCGCGGGAGCGAGGTCGAGGTATCCGCAGACGTCGTCGTCCTCGGTGGCGAGCAGGTGCCCGGTGCGGTCGTGGGCGAGCTCGCGCAGCACCTGATCACCCACCGGGGCGACACCGTCGGCGTCGGCCGCCGCAGCGATCAGCTCGCGCACCGACCGCTGTTCGGCGCCCGTCAGCCCGGCACGCCAGCCGATCGACGACGTCACTTACTGGGCAGCGCTTCGGGCGGACGAACCGTCCAGGGCCTCGCCGACCCCGTCGGGGCTCAGCGCCCCGATCCCGTCCTGGTAGGGGTCGTCATCGATGTCGTCGTCGAGATCGGCGCCGCCGGCCGGGGGGCGGCCCCGCGCCGGCCGGACCGCCTTGTATCCGACGTTGCGGACCGTCCCGATGAGCGACTCGTACTCGGTGCCGAGCTTGGCCCGCAGCCGTCGCACGTGGACGTCCACCGTGCGGGTACCGCCGAAGAAGTCGTAGCCCCACACCTCCTGGAGGAGCTGAGCCCGGGTGAACACCCGGCCGGCATGCTGGGCCAGATACTTCAGCAGTTCGAATTCCTTGTAGGTCAGGTCGAGCGGACGGCCCCGCAGCCGGGCCGTGTAGGTGCCCTCGTCGATGACGAGCTCGCCGAGGCTGATCTTTCCGACGTTCTCCTGGCTGGCCATGCCGCCGCGGCGGCCCACGAGCAGGCGGAGCCGGGCGTCGATCTCGGCCGGGCCGGTGCCGGGCAACAGGATCTCGTCGAGGCCCCACTCGACGTTGACGGCGACCAGGCCGCCCTCGTTGACCACGGCCACCACCGGGACCGATGTTCCGGTGGTTCCGAGCAGCCGGCACAGGCCGCGCGCCGCGGCCAGATCGGTGCGCGCATCGACGATCGCCACATCCGCCGTTCCGGCCTCCAGCAGCGACGACACTTCGGTCGGCGCGGTGCGCACGTTGTGAGCCAGTAGCGACAACGAAGGCAGGACCGATTCCGGATGCGGATCAACCGTCAGTAGGAGTAAGTCCATACTGGCCCTCCGACTGCCGTGGAGTTCTCACCATGACGTCGATGTCGCTCGGTGACCTTCCAGATTCATGCCTGACACATGGCCGTTACCCGACCTTTGGTGCCCTAACGATAGCGTGCCACCTGTTGGTAAGCCTCTCCGAACTAGTTCCGCGGTTCGCTTGGGCCACAATGTCGGGGTGCGCAAGCTCGTCATCGGTGCCCTCGCCACCCTCGTCACGCTGGTCGTCGGCGCGGTCGGCATCGATTTCGGCTCGGCGATCTACGCCGAGTATCGCCTGGCCAGAAGCGTTCGCACGGCAGCGAACCTGAGCTGGGATCCGTCGGTGGCGATCCTGGGCTTCCCGTTCATCCCGCAGGCCATGCGCCGCCACTACGACGAGGTGGAGATCAAGGCCAGTGGCGTTGGTCACCCCGTCGTCGGCAAGGTGTCGCTGGAGGCCACCATGCATTCGATCGACCCGGGCGGTTCCTGGCTGATCCCCCCCGACGCCACCCTGGTGGTGGGCAAGCTGGAGAGCCGGATCATCATCGACTCGACGCACCTCGGCCGCTATCTGGACATCCCCGATCTCCTCGTCGAAGCGCCCACCGTGGAGACCAACGACGCCACCGGCGGCACGACCGAATCCGGGATCTCCAGCAACGTCGGGGTGGTGTTCACCGGGACGCCGGCCAAGGCGGGTTTCGACAAGAAGGTCAGCATCTCGGTCGACCTGTCCGTCGCCGGACCGGAGGCGACCACGCTGGTGTTCACCGCCACCGGGGTGCTGACCGGCCCGGGGACCGCAGACCAGGCCGTTCCCGACGAGAAGCTGCCCGCGGTGCTGGCGGCGTTCACCGCGACCCTGCCGGGCCAGAAGCTGCCGTTCGGTGTCGCACCGACCAGCGAGGGTGCCCGCGGCTCGGACATCATCATCGAGGGCATCACCGAGGGAGTGACCATCGACCTGGACGAGTTCAGGCTGTCATGAGCCCGTCCTGGGTCGTCGTCGCCGCGGTGCTGATCGCGGCGCTGGGCTTCGCCTACGTGATCGGCAGACTGGTCACCCTGCGGGCCGGCCTGCTCAAGGCCGCCGAAGCGATCGAGGTGGACACCACCGGTCTGGGGTTGTCCACGACCGGGCCGACGATCCTGCACTTCACCGCCATCTGGTGCGGCCCGTGCGCGGGCGTGCGCGGGGTGGTCGACCAGGTCTGCGCCGAGCTGCCCGCGGTGGCGCACGTGGAGATCGACATGGATGCCGACCCCGACGCCGCGCGCCGGCTGTCGGTGCTGTCGCTGCCCACCACGTTCGTCTTCGACGCCGACGGCAGGCAGCGCCTCCGGGTGTCCGGCGTACCCAGCGCCGCTGAGCTGCGGGCGGCCGTGGAACCGCTGTTGGCTTGATCACCCCGTCATTGGGTAGGCTGTCTGCCGTGTCCGCCCGCCTCGAGCTTGTGCTCACCAAGCGCCGCGCAGTCGATCTGTGCCGCGTTGCGGGTTGTTTCTGTTGTTGTTGCAGCTGCTGAGTAGCCGCGCCGTTCTCGTCGCGTAGCACTCTGCGAGCGACCCTTGTCGGGGTTCGCCGTGTTCAGCCAGCAATTCCTTGAACAGCAGGAGCACAGTCATGTCGAGTATGTCCAGCACCGTCCGGCCCGGCGCCCGGGTCGACGTGCGCGCGCCGCGTTTCGCCGCGTGGGTCACCACCGTCGTGCCGGCATTCGTCGCGGCGCTTCTCAACGCCGCTTTCGGCATCTGCCCGGGCTGTCGGCTCCACCCGTTGTCCACCCGCTTCAGCACCACCTCCTGACCCTCCCGCAGCACCCCGGCAATCGAAAGGATCCACCCATGGCACGCCCCGACGTCCTGGTCACAGCCGACTGGGCAGAGCGCAATCTCGACGCGCCGAACACCGTCTTCGTCGAGGTCGACGAAGACACCAGCGCCTACGACACCGGCCACATCCCGGGCGCGGTCAAGCTGGACTGGAAGACCGATCTGCAGGATCAGGTCAAGCGCGACTTCGTCGACGCCCAACAGTTCTCCAAGCTGCTGTCCGAGCGCGGCATCGCCAACGACGACACCGTCGTCCTCTACGGCGGCAACAACAACTGGTTCGCCGCCTACGCCTACTGGTACTTCAAGCTGTACGGCCACCGGGACGTGAAGCTGCTCGACGGCGGCCGCAAGAAGTGGGAACTCGACGCGCGCCCGCTGTCGACCGACAAGGTCGAGCGGCCCCAGACCAGCTACACCGCCCAAGAACCCGACACCGGCATCCGCGCGTTCCGCGACGAGGTGATCGCCGCGATCGGCGTCAAGAACCTGGTCGACGTGCGCTCCCCCGACGAATTCTCCGGCAAGATCCTGGCCCCCGCGCACCTGCCGCAGGAGCAGAGCCAGCGCCCCGGACATGTGCCGGGTGCCATCAACGTTCCGTGGAGCAAGGCCGCCAACGAGGACGGCACCTTCAAGTCCGACGAGGACCTGGCCAAGCTGTACGCCGAGGCCGGCCTGGACGGCGAGAAGGAGACGATCGCGTACTGCCGGATCGGCGAGCGCTCGTCACACACGTGGTTCGTGCTGCAGGAACTGCTGGGCCACCAGAACGTCAAGAACTACGACGGCAGTTGGACGGAATACGGCTCCCTGGTGGGTGCCCCTATCGAGTTGGGAAGTTGATATGTGCTCTGCACCGAAGCAAGGCCTGAGGTTGCCCGCGAACGTCGACCTGGAGAAGGAGACGGTGATCACCGGCCGCGTCGTCGACGGGTCGGGTCAGGCCGTCGGTGGCGCGTTCGTGCGCCTGCTGGACGGCTCCGACGAGTTCACCGCCGAGGTGGTCGCGTCGGCCACCGGCGACTTCCGGTTCTTCGCCGCGCCCGGCACCTGGACGCTGCGCGCCCTGTCGAAGGTCGGCAACGGCGACGCCGTGGTGGCCCCGACCGGAGCCGGAATCCACGAGGTCGACGTCAAGGTCGCCTGACCCCGCAATCGGGTTCGGCGGGAATTAACGCGTCCGTAAGTGGACGTTGGGCTGATCTTGCTGTGAAAACGCTGCAGGATTAGCTGTTGTCGGCGACGATATGGTGAGTTCCCGCGCTGCGCAGCACGGGAACTCACCATCCGACCCGCGGCTGGCCGCGGTTATCCCGAGGACCGACGATGAAGATCACGATCGCGTGTGGCGCAGTGGCGGCGTTTGCCACAATGGCTCTGGTGAGTGCTCCCGCGGCTATCGCGGACCCCGAGGGCGATTTCCTCACGGTGATCTCCGGCGCCGGCATCACCTGGCCGTCGGACAAGACCGCCCAGGTCATCGAGACCGGCTACGCGGTCTGTCAGGACTGGGACAACGGGGCCACCTTCGAGCAGGAGGTCGCCGATCTGACCGGCGTCACCAACTGGACGGACTACCAGGCCGGCTACTTCATCGGGGCGGCCACCGGGGCCTTCTGCCCCGACTACGAGTACAAGGTCAGCTGAACCTCGGCGGCGCCCGGCGGCTAGACTTCCTGCCGTGGTGCTGTTCTTCGAGATTCTGCTGGTCGCGGCCGTCGTGGTGATCACCTGGTTCGCGCTGTACGCGCTGTACCGCCTCGTCACCGACGAATCGTGACCCGCGCACGCGAGGAGCGAAAGGTGATCCCGCGCACGCGAGGAGCACAATGACGCCGCGCACGCGAGGAGCACAATGACCTCCGGCGACGAGGCGGTCGCCGCAGCAGCCGAGCGGGCCAGGGAAACCGCCGGACGCAACATCCCGGTGTTCGGTGACCTTCCGCTGCCCGCCGACACCGCCAACCTGCGCGAAGGCGCCAACCTGCACGATGCGCTGCTGGCGCTGCTCCCGCTGGTCGGCGTGTGGCGTGGCGAGGGCGAGGGCCGCGGCTCCCACGGCGACTACCGATTCGGCCAGCAGATCGTGGTGTCCCACGACGGCAGCGACTACCTGAACTGGGAGTCGAGGTCCTGGCGGCTCAACGAAGCCGGCGGGTACGACAAACCCAACCTGCGCGAGACCGGGTTCTGGCGGTTCGTCGCCGACCCGGGTGATCCCGCCGAATCCCAGGCGATCGAGCTGCTGCTGGCCCACTCGGCGGGCTACATCGAGTTGTTCTACGGCCGTCCGCTGAGCCAGTCGTCGTGGGAGTTGGTGACCGATGCGCTGGCCCGAAGCAAGTCCGGCATGCTCGTCGGCGGCGCCAAGCGGCTCTACGGCATCGTCGAGGGCGGCGACCTGGCCTACGTCGAGGAGCGGGTGGACGCCGACGGGGGGCTGGTCCCGCACCTGTCGGCCCGGCTGTCGAGGTTCGTCGGATAATGCGCCGGCCGGGACTGTTCGCGACGCTGCTCGTCGCCGGTGCCGCGGTGGCGTGCTCCGGACCCGCCGAGGAGATGCCGCCGACGTCGGCGGTGCCGAGTGCGGGCCACGGGTCGCTGGCCTTCTGCCTCAACGAGCACGGGGTGTCCACCGGTCCGGCTCCGACACCCGGGCCACCTCCGGGTGTCGATGAGGCCACGTGGCATGAGGCGATGGCGGCCTGCTCGTCGCTGGCCCCCGGGCCCAGCGCCGGTTAACTCAGCACCGGCGCCCGCCCGGCATCGGCGAGCCAGCGCTTCTTCAGCCGGTCCAGGGTTCCGTCATCGCGCAGCGTGTCCACCGCCCAGGACACGCACCGGGTCAGCGGGCTGCCGTGGTCCAGCACGATGCCGAGCTGCTCGACGCCGTCGCCGACGGTGGGGAACTGCCCCACGATGACCCCGTCGGGCAGTTCGTTGGCCACCGCGAACGCCGTGGGCAGGTCGGCGACCAGGGCGTCGATCCGACCCTCGACCAACGCCATCTTGGCGTCGACGTTGGTGTTGTACACCTCCATCCCGCCGGCGCCGGCCACCGACGAGGCGGCGGTGTAGCTGGTCGTGCCGACCTGAGCACCGAGCCGGACGGCGCCCAGCCCGGCAAGGGTGTGCACCGCGGCGGCCGGCGATGTCCGCACGGTCAGCACCGCCTGCGTCACATCGAAGTACGGCGAGGAGAAGTCCACGGCGGCCCTGCGCTGGTCGGTGATCGAGAACTGGGACAGGTTCGCGTCGAACGGTTTGGCCCCGGGGGTCAGCGCGGCGTTGAACGTCACCCGCACCCAGCGCACATCATCGGGCGCGTAGCTCAGCTTGCCGGCGACGGCGTACGCCAGCGCCGACTCGAAACCCTCGCCGTTGGCCGGGTCGTCGCCCATGTACCAGGGCGGGTAGACCGGCTGATCGGCACCGAAGGTGAGGATGCCGGAATACAGGGTGCCCAGCGACTCCTTGGTGCACTTGCTCGGATCCACGCTCGGCACCGTCTCGGGTGCCGGCGCGGCGCACGCGGTGACCGCCACCGCGACGACGGTGGCCACGGCCGTCCCTGCGACGACGGAAGCCCGGTGCATAGCGGGCATCATCGCAGACACCCACGGACTCGGCAGGTTCAGCAGACCGGGCTCCGACATGGATCGGCCCCCGAGCCGTGGTTCCTGGTCGGACAAGACACAGGGGCTCGGGGGCCGGGTGACTGCGGGGAATTCGCCAGCGCGCACGAGTGTGCGTCATGCGCATCCCCGGCGCTGCTAGCTCGCAGCCACCTCACATGTCCACAAGTCACTCAATTTGCCGGACCACCTCCTTCCCTGTGTACCCGCGACCGTACTCGCGCTCTCGCAGGGCGACAAGCGATTTAGCCTCTCAGCGATCGGCCAGGATCGCCGCGTCGACCAACTCGGCGAACTCGTCGGCCAGCGCCGCGGGCCGCAGCGCCGCCCCGTCGAGGGTGTGCACCCGGGCCGCCAGCGTGATGCTCGAGACCAGCCAAACCCCTTCGGCGGCAACGAGATCCTCACGGGTCAGGGCCTGATAGTCACAGTCGTAGCCCTTGTTGCGGGCCACCTCGAACAGTGCCTGCTGAGTGGTGCCCCGCAGGATCGGGTACCACGGCGGCGGTGTCAGCAGGCAGGTGGAGCCCGTGTCGGGGGACGTGGTGGCGATGACGACGGTGGAACGCGGCCCCTCCAGGATCCGGCCGTCGGTGCTGACGAAGACGACGTCGCCGGCGCCGCGCCGTTCGGCGTGCCGCAGGGCCGCCATGTTCACCGCATAGGACAGCGTCTTCGCCCCCGCCAGCAGCCAGGGCATCGCGTCGACGCCCTCCGACGGCAGCCCGCGGTCCAGCGTCAGCGCGGCCAGCCCGTGCCGCCGGACGTCGGCCACCCGGGCGGGCAGCCGGCCGATGGTGGCGTAGGCGGTGCCCGGGCCCGGCGAGCTCTCCCGGCCCCGGCTGTACACCAGCCGCAGTACGCCCTCGTCACCTCCGTCGGCCAGCCACCGATCGACGGCGAGGCCCACCGCGGAGCGCCAGCGCGCCGGGTCCGGGGCCGGCAGGTCGACCATCCGCGCCGAATGCGCGAGCCGGGCCAGATGGGATTCCAGCAGGCAGGGCCGACCGTGGCGGATCAACAGCGACTCGAAGACGCCGTCGCCGCGCACCGCGGCCAGGTCGTCGGCGTGCAGCAGCGGTGCGTGCGGATCGTGCACCTGCCCGTCCAGCGTGACGACTACGCCCGCCGGGGCACCGGTTCGCTCGGCCATGGGGCATCAGCGTAGCCGCGGCCCCGGAACGCGGATCGTAGAGTTGAACCATGCCCGCCGTTCCCGCCCCCGACCCCGGACCCGACGCAGGCGCCGTCTGGCACTACGGCGATCCGCTCGGCGAACAGCGCTCCGCCGCGGCGGCCGCGGTGGTCGTCGACCGCTCGCATCGGGCCGTGCTGACGCTCACCGGAAGCGAGCGCAGATCGTGGCTGCACAGCATCTCCACCCAGCACGTCAGCGAGCTGCCCACCGGTGCCGTCACCGAGAACCTCAGCCTCGACGGACAGGGCCGCGTCGAGGATCACTGGTGGCAGACCGAGCTCGACGACCGCACGGTGCTCGACACCGAGCCGTGGCGCGGCGAGCCGCTGCTCTCCTATCTGCAACGGATGGTGTTCTGGGCCGACGTGGTGGTCGAGCCCGCGGATCTGGCGGTGCTGTCGCTGCTCGGCCCGCAGCTCGCCGATGCCGCGGTGTGCGACGCCCTCGACATGACCGCCCTGCCCGCCGCGGGCAGCGCGGTGCCGCTGCCCGGCGGCGGGTTCGTGCGCCGGCTCCCGGTGGCCGGGCTCGAGGTCGACGTCGTCGTCCCCCGTGCCCGCGCCGAGGGACAGCGCGACCGGCTGATCAGCGCCGGGGTGCGACCGGCCGGGGTGTGGGCCTATGAGGCCCACCGGGTCGCCGCGCACCGGCCCCGGCTGGGTGTCGACACCGACGAACGCACGATCCCCCACGAGGTCGGGTGGATCGGGGGCCCCGGAATCGGGGCGGTGCACCTGGACAAGGGCTGCTACCGCGGCCAGGAGACCGTCGCACGGGTCCACAACCTGGGTAAACCACCCCGCATGCTGGTGCTGCTGCATCTGGACGGGTCCGTCGACCGCCCGTCGCCCGGCGATCCGGTGCTCGCCGGCGGCCGCGCCGTCGGGCGGTTGGGCACCGTCGTCGACCACGTCGACGAGGGCGTCATCGCGCTGGCGTTGCTCAAACGTGGCCTGCCGGCCGACACGCCGTTGACCACCGGTGGCGAGGTCGAGGCGACGGCGGCCATCGACGCGGACTCGCTGCCGGCCGCGGACGTGACCGGCGCGGGGCGCCTGGCGGTGGACAGGCTGCGCGGCGGCACACGGTGACCAGGGCCACACCGGCGGACGCACCCGGGCCTGCCAGCGCCGCGGCGATCGGCACGGTAAGGTGTTGGCAGGACAATAAGCACACTCAGATCGGAGCCGCCTGATGAACGGGCCGCTCCGTTATTGCGCGAGGGGGTTCCCCCATGGGCCGCGGCCGGGCAAAGGCAAAGCAGACCAAGGTTGCACGTGAGCTCAAGTACAGCTCACCGCAGACCGATTTCGACCGGCTTCAGCGCGAGCTGTCGGGCGGTTCGGACGACGACCGCTTCAACGGCAGCGACGCCGCCTCCGACGAAGGCTGGGCGGACGAGGACGACTGGCGCCGCTGATCGGGGCCCGACCGGCACCGGCCTCAGAACCGCGGGTGCTGACCCACGAGGGTTGCTCGTGAACCTTCCTTGCCGCCCTTCATGACGGTTCCGAGGGTCCAGCAGTTCAGGTGACGGGCGGTCAGCACCGCCAGTGCGCGGTCGGTGTCCTCCGCCGCGACGACGGCGACCATGCCGACGCCCATGTTGAACGTCTTCTCCATCTCGGGCTGTTCGATACGGCCGCGCTGGGCGATCATGCCGAACACCGGGGCGGGCGTCCACGTGCCGCGGTCGAGTTCGGCCACCAGCCCGTGCGGGATCACCCGCTCCAGGTTCCCCGCCAGCCCGCCACCGGTGACGTGGCAGAACGTGCGCACCTGCGTCTCGGCGGCCAGCGCCAGGCAGTCCTTGGTGTAGATCCGGGTGGGCTCGAGCAGCTCCTCACCCAGCGTCCTGCCGAACTCCTCGACGTGTCCGGCCAGGTTCATGTGGTCGATCTCCAGCAGCACGTGCCGGGCCAGTGAATAGCCGTTGGAGTGCAGCCCGGTGGAGGCCATGGCGATGATCACGTCGCCGGGCTTGACCCGCTCGGGGCCCAGGACGTCGTCCGCCTCGACCACGCCCACCCCGGTCGCGGAGATGTCGTAGTGGTCGGGGGCCATCAGGCCGGGGTGCTCGGCGGTCTCACCGCCGAGCAGGGCGCAGCCCGCCAGCACGCAGCCGTCGGCGATGCCGGACACGATCTCGGCGACCCGTTCGGGCACGGTCCGGCCCACCGCGATGTAGTCCTGCAGGAACAGCGGCTCGGCGCCGCACACCACCAGATCGTCGACGACCATCGCGACGAGATCGATGCCGACGGTGTCGTGCTTGTCCATCGCCTGGGCCACGGCCAGCTTGGTGCCCACACCGTCGGTCGACGAGGCCAGCAGCGGTTCGCGGTAGCCGCCGCGCAGCGCGAACATCCCGGCGAACCCGCCGAGGCCACCGCGCACCTCGGGACGGGTGGCCTTCTTGGCCAGCGGTTTGAAGAGTTCGACGGCGCGGTCACCGGCTTCGATGTCCACCCCTGCCGATGCATAGGAAATGCCGTGTTGTTCGGCGCGCTCGGTCATCGCGACCTAGGCTACCGGTCGCCGCCCACCGCCGATACGTGCCCGCGGTCAGCCCACCCGGCGGGTCAGCCATTCGTTGAGTGGTTGCCCGGCGCGCAGGGCCGCGACCACGCGGTCCTTGGCCTTGCGGGTCCCCAGCCAGGCACCCACCGGCCAGGTCTTCATCATCGCCAGACCCTTGTGCCGCAACAGCTCGATGCGGGGATGGTCGGGCGGAAAGCCCCGGGGCGCCGTCTTGAGGACGTCGTGGGCCATGGTCTGGTACCCGCCCCGGTGCAGCTCGGCGACGATCCGGGCCAGCTGCGCGCCGGACGTCTCGGCCGCGACGGCGTCACGAAAGCGCTTCAACGCTGCCGCGTCGGGCATGTAGAGACCGCTGCCGACCGACAGCCCCTCCGCCGAGAACGACACGTAGCCTCGCGCGAGGCCGTCACCCAGCTGCGCCGCGCAGTTGGTCTTGTAGGGCGTCTTGTCGGCGCTGAACCGCACATCGCGGTAGGGCCGGAACACCTTGCCGGTGCCGAAGTCGTCGGCCAGCTCGGCCAGCAGTTCCTCCATCGGCGCCCGGACCTGCTGGTCGTAGGTCGTCTTGTGGTCCTGCCAGTACACTTTCGAGTTGTCCGCCTCAAGCCCCTCGTAGAACTCCACCGCCTCGATCGGCCAGCCGCGAAACGCCATGGCAGCCATTGTGACGCCCGAGGCCGCCCGGTCCGGCCGATTCGGCCGTGCTTCCGGCAATCCGGGGTGCCGTCGGCAACGAAGAACAGTTTGGTGGATGTCGACGATCGGAGAGGCGAGTGGCGGCTGAGCGAATCCTGGTGACCGGCGCGACGGGCTATATCGGAGGCCGGTTGATCCCTGAACTGCTCGAGCGTGGCCATCCGGTGCGGGCGATGGCGAGGACCCCGGCCAAGCTGGACCATGCCGGGTGGCGGGACCGGGTCGAGGTGGTGCGCGGTGACCTGACCGAGCCGGACACGCTGCGCGCCGCGTTCGACGGCATGGAGGTCGTCTACTACCTCGTGCACTCGATGGGCACGACCCGCGACTTCGTCGCCGAGGAGGCCCGCTCGGCACGCAACGTGGCCGCGGCCGCCGAACGCGCGGGGGTCCGCAGGCTGGTCTATCTGAGCGGCCTGCATCCTCCGGGCACCGGGCTGTCCCGACACCTGGCCTCCCGGGTCGAGGTCGGGCAGATCCTGATGGACTCGCCGGTGCCGACCGTGGTGTTGCAGGCCGGCATCGTGATCGGTTCGGGCTCGGCGTCTTTCGAGATGGTGCGCCACCTCACCGACCGGCTGCCGGTGATGACCACGCCGAAGTGGGTGCACAACAGGATCCAGCCGATCGCGATCGGCGACGTTCTGCATTACCTCGCCGAGGCCGCCACCCGGCCGTTCCCCCGGTCCCGGACGTGGGATATCGGCGGCCCGGATGTGATGGAGTACGGCGATGCGATGCAGGCCTACGCCGACGTCGCCGGGCTGCGCAGGCGGCTCATGGTGGTGCTGCCGTTCCTGACCCCGACGATCGCGAGCTGGTGGGTGGGCCTGGTGACGCCGATCCCGTCGGGCCTGGCCCGGCCGCTCGTCGAGTCGCTGGAATGCGACGCGGTGTGCCACGAACACGACATCGACGCGGTGATCCCCGCCCCGGAGGGCGGGTTGACCGGCTACCTCGACGCCGTCCGTCAGGCCCTGCATCAGGAGGGCGCGGGCGCCGACGGGCGGCGCCACCTGCTGCGGTTCAGCCCGACCGAATCGGGCTAGGGCCGGCGCAGTGCCGGATCGCGCCGCTAGGGCCGGCGCAGTGCCGACGCGTTGTCGTTGTCCGGCTGCAGCGGCACCCCGGTACGCGCCGCGGTGGCCAGCATGTGCTCGATGACGTTCTTGCCCAGGGCGGTCTCACCGGGCAGCTCGATCGGGTACACCCCGTCGAAGCATGCCGAGCACAGGCGTGACGCGGGCTGCTCGGTGGCCGCGATCATGCCCTGCTGCGAGATGTAGCCGAGGGTGTCTGCGCCGATCGCGTGGCGGACCGCCTCGAGCATCTCGTCCCCGTCGGAATCGACGTTGCCCGCGTTGGCGATCAGCTCGGCGGGGGTGGCGAAGTCGATCCCGTAGAAGCACGGCCATTTCACCGGCGGCGAGGCGATGCGCACGTGCACCTCGACCGCGCCGGCCTCCCGCAGCATCCGGATCAGCGCCCGCTGGGTGTT
Source organism: Mycolicibacterium xanthum (assembly GCF_019710635.1). Taxonomy (GTDB): domain Bacteria; phylum Actinomycetota; class Actinomycetes; order Mycobacteriales; family Mycobacteriaceae; genus Mycobacterium; species Mycobacterium xanthum. The sequence goes on along the minus strand of NZ_JAIFZS010000015.1, from coordinate 137,939 downwards.
GCCGCGCACGATCGAGTCGTCGACGACGATCAGCCGCTTTCCGCGGATCACCTCGCGCAGCGGATTGAGCTTCAGCCGGATACCGAGCTGGCGGATCGTCTGCGAGGGCTGGATGAACGTGCGGCCGACGTAGGCGTTCTTCATCAATCCCTGGCCGTACGGGATACCGGACTCCTGTGCGTAGCCCACCGCCGCCGGTGTGCCTGATTCCGGCACACCGATCACCAGGTCGGCGTCCACCGGCTTCTCCCTGGCCAGCCGCCGGCCGATGTCGACCCGGGTGGCGTGCACCGAGCGACCCACCAGCGTGCTGTCGGGGCGGGCCAGATACACGTACTCGAAGACGCAGCCCTTGGGCGACGGCGGGGCGAAACGGGTCGAGCGCACGCCGTCGGCGTCGATGGCCAGCAGCTCACCCGGCTCGATGTCGCGCACGAACGAGGCGCCGACGATGTCGAGCGCCGCGGTCTCCGAGGCCACCACCCAGCCGCGGTCCAGCCGGCCCAGCGACAGCGGACGCACACCGTACGGATCGCGCGCGGCGTAGAGGGTGTTCTCGTCCATGAAGGTCAGGCAGAACGCGCCGCGCACGGTGGGCAGCAGCTCAAGGGCGGCCTGTTCGAGCGACGAGTCCGCGGCGCCGTGCGCCAGCAGAGCGCCGAGGATGTCCGAATCCGTGGTGGCCGCCGCCGCACCCCGGTTGTCCATCAGCCCTTCGTCGCGGGCACGGGCCGCCAACTCGGTGGTGTTGACCAGGTTTCCGTTGTGGCCCAGCGCCACCCCGGTGCCCGCGGCGGTGTTCCGGAACACCGGCTGGGCGTTCTCCCAGGTCGTCGATCCGGTGGTGGAGTAGCGGCAGTGCCCGACGGCGACGTGGCCCTGCATCGCGGCCAGGGTCTGTTCGTCGAAGACCTGGCTCACCAGCCCCAGATCCTTGAACACCAGCACCTGTGAACCGTCGGCGACGGCGATACCCGCCGCCTCCTGTCCCCTGTGTTGCAGGGCATACAGGCCGTAATAGGTGAGCTTGGCCACCTCCTCGCCGGGCGCCCAGACCCCGAATACACCGCATTCTTCGCGCGGCTCGTTCTCAACCTGTTCGGGCTGCTCGGCGGTCACGATCAGACTGCTCCCTGGGGGCTGTGGGTGACGCCGCCCAGTCTACGGTGAACGGCGGGAAAACGCGGAATCGGGCGCCGGTGTCGCCGGTGCGACGACGGCGTATCCGAAGACCCCGTTGCGGGCCGGCGGCCCCGGTCAAACGCGTTGACGGCATGCCGTTTTCAGCAACCGCGGCGGTCCTCAGCCCGGCAGGCCGACCACGGGCAGCGATGCGGCGATCTCGGCGGCCCGCGATCCCGACAGCGTCAGCGCGCCGGCCGCTGCGGCGGCGTCGACCGACACCAGCCCGGTGGCCAGCCGCAGCCAGGTGCGCGGATCGGTTTCCACGACGTTGGGCGGGTTGCCCCGGGAGTGCCGCGGACCCTCGATGCACTGCACCGCGACGAACGGCGGTACCCGCAGCTCGACGGCGGCTCCCGGCGCCACGGCGGCCAGTGTCCTGGCGGTGGCACGGACCGCGTCGGCGAGTTCCGTACGCCCCGGCTCGCCGGCGTTCTCGTCGCGCAACCAGTCCGCCACCGCGGCGACGGCTGCGCGGGTCTTTGCCGGATCGACGCTGCGGGCCACGAGGACAAATGTAGGGCCTGTCGATCACCCACGTCGGGGGCGTCGGCGCTGAACGGCCAGTGCCGCAACAGCGCCCGCTCCGTTGACCGAGGCGTGCGCCAGCATCGGGGCGACGAGGCTGCCCGACCTGGCGAACAACCAGCCGAACGCCCACCCGGCCACGCCGGTCACCGCCACGGTGGGAAGCACCGGCTCACCGACGGCCCGCGCGTCCGGGATGTGTGACAGCCCGAACACCGCTGCGGTGAACAGCCGGCCACCCTGCTCGCCGAACGCCCCGGCGGCCGCCGTGCCCAGAGCGGCACGGTAGGCCGCCTCCTCCGACCACACGGTGCCCAACGGGATGCGCAGCAGCAGCCAGCGGCTCGTCGAGCTCGGCAGCGTGCGGGACGCCATGCCGTTCCGCACCGGCGGGATCGCCGTGCTCGCGGCGACGCCGACCAGCACCGGCGCCGCGGCCGCCGCACCGGTGCGCAACCCGGCCCACACCGCCGGCGGTCGCAGGCCCAACGGGGCACCGGTCAGCGCCGCCAGCGCGGTGCCGAACAGGATGTGGGGCAACGGATGCCAGCGCGCAGGGATCCGCGTGCTGAGCGCGCTCCACCCGATCAACACCGTCGCCAGTGCGGCCGCACGAACCGTGTCGCGCACTACAGCGGACCGTCCTCGGCCTCGGTTCGCTTCAGCGCCAGCCGGATTCGCTCGGTGTCGGCGGCGGTCCAGCCGTCCGGGGCCGCGACGCCTACCCAGCCGTCCAAGAGGAGGTCGCCGTAGTTGTGCCCGTGCCCGCGCGGCACCGACAGCGCATTGGACAAGTCGGCGGCGACCTGCCAGAACGTGATGATCGGATACCACCGCATCGACGCGGTGCGGCCGTGGCCCGGCGGCTCGGCCAGCCAATCGGGCCGGGTGAACATCAGGTCCGTCGACCACCACACGATCGGGTCCGATGAATGCTGCAGGAACAGCACCCGCGTGCCGTGCCACGGCGGGGCGGTGTCGTCGGCGATCTCGGTTGCATCGATGGCCTGGGAGAACCGCACCGTGCGGCCGTCGTCGTACCGGGGTTCGACCTCGGGGGTGCCCGGATCGCGGCGCATCGTGAGGCCATGCCAGAGCGGGCTGGCGTTGGGCGGTCCGACCCACAACACCGAGGAGAACCCCATCGCGGCGATGTCCGGCAGCCAGGTGAACGCGGTCTGGCCGGCCAGCGAGCCCAGGCTCTCGCCGTAGAGCAGCAGCCGTGGGCGCTTGTCGGGCGGCCGCTGCGCCCACCGCCGATGGATCGCGTCGATCATCTCCCGGCCGGAGTCCATCGCGGTCTCCCGATCGCCCAGGAACGCGATCCAGCTCGGTAGATAGGAGTACTGCGATCCGACGATCGCGGTGTCGCCGTTGTACATCATCTCCAGGGACCTGGCTGCGATCGGGTTGACCCAACCCGTACCGGTGGTCGGAACCACGACGAGCACCTCGCGGTCGAAGGCGCCGGTGCGCTCCAGTTCGCTCAGCAGCACCGCCATCCGGGCTTCCTCGGTGTCGGCGGTCTGCAGCCCGGCATACACCCGGATCGGTTCTTTGGCGGGCCGCCCGTTGATCCGGGTCAGCTCCTCGGCGTCGGGTCCGGTGCCCACGAAGTTGCGGCCCTCGTAGCCCAGCGTGTCCCACGCTGCGAACGACTCCGGGCTACCGGACCGTTCGGGCAGCTGCGGCTGGACGACACCGATCCGGGTGGTGGCGTTCTGCGGCTGGGAGATCCGGTTGGCGCCGGCCAGGAACCCCCGCCACAGCACGCCGTTGACCAGCGTGAGCACCAGAACCACCACGATCGCGGTGCCGAAGAGCAACGCCAGTTCGTCGGACAGCCGCCAGCGCCGGATGAAGTACCGCGCCATCGTCTTGATCAGGTCGATCAGCGCCCGGGACGCCGCGATGCACACCGCGCCGACCACCGCCGCGATGATCAGCGTGCGCAGGTAGCCGACGGTGCTGGGGCCGGTCATGCCCATCAGGTCCGACACCTGGCGCTGCCAGGCCGCTGCCGGGATGACCATCAACACGCAGGCACCGGCGGCGGCCGCCACGATGATGACCTTCAGCAGGGAGGACATGTGGGCGGGCGGCCGCCACGAGCGTCCCGACAGTACGAAGCGGCGCAGCATCCGCTCGACGAAGACCCCGATGCCGTACCCGATCGCGGCGTTGAGCCCGCCGACCAGCCCGGCGAACAGCCAGTCGCGCGGTAGCAGCGACGGGGTCAGCGACAGGCAGAAGAACAGCGCGCCGAATGCGACGCCGGTGAAGTCCAGGCGCAGCAGTCGCCACGCCCACATATAGCGGGGATGGTGTTCGCGGTTTTCCGTCGTCACCCGAACAAACCGGGCAGCACGCCTTCCCACGTGCTCCGCAGCTCCTGCAGGGTCACCGTGAACCAGCCCTGCACCTCGAGGGTGGCCTGGCCGCCCGCCGGACCGTCGTCGACGACACCGATGCGGGCGGCGGGCAGCCCGCGCGCCTGGCACATCGCGGTGAACCTGCTCTCCTCGGTGCGCGGGACCGCCACCAGCGCCCGGCCGGCGGACTCGCTGAAGAGCGTCACGAAAGCATCCCAGCCATCGGGAAGCACTATGCGGCAACCGGTTTCGCCGGCCAGCGCGGCCTCGACGACCGCCTGGATCAGGCCGCCCTCGGACAGATCGTGGGCGGCCGACACCAGCCCGTCCCGGGATGCCGCGGTGAGCACCTCGGCCAGAAGCCGTTCCCGCTCGAGGTCCACCTTCGGCGGCACCCCGCCGAGGTGGTCCGCGGTGACCTGGGCCCAGATCGATCCGTCGAACTCGTCGCGGGTGTCGCCGAGCAGCATCAGCGTCTCGCCCGGTTCGGCGCCGAGGCCGGTGGGGATGCGGCGCCTGACATCGTCGATGACGCCGAGCACCCCGACGACCGGGGTCGGCAGGATCGCCGTGGTCCCGGTCTGGTTGTAGAAGCTGACGTTGCCTCCGGTGACCGGGATCCCCAGGGCCGCCGCGCCATCGGCCAGGCCGCGCACCGCCTGGGCGAACTGCCACATCACCGCGGGGTCCTCCGGAGAACCGAAGTTCAGGCAGTTGGTCACCGCGACCGGCGTGGCCCCGGTGACGGCGACGTTGCGGTAGGCCTCCGACAGCGCGAGCTGCGCACCCGCATAGGGATCCAGCGCGGTGTACCGGCCCGAGGCGTCGGTGGAGATCGCGATGCCGCGTCCGGTCTCCTCGTCGACGCGCAGCACGCCGCCGTCGGCGTGCTCGGCGAGCACCGTGTTGCCGCGCACGTAGCGGTCGTACTGCTCGGTGATGAACGCGCGGCTGCACAGGTGCGGGCTGCCGAGCATCGCCAGCAGCGTGGCACGCAACTCGTCGCCGGTGGACGGGCGGGTCAGCCCCGCGGACGTGTCGGCGATCAGGGCGTCCTGGCTGTCGGGCCGGGCCACCGGGCGCCGGTAGACCGGGCCCTCGTGGGCGACGGTGCGCGGCGGCACGTCGACCACCGTCTCACCGTGCCAAGTGATCTCGAGGCGGTCGCCGTCGGTCACCTCACCGATCACGGTGGCCAGCACATCCCACTTGCGGCACACCGCCAGGAAGGCCTCGACGTTGTCCGGGGTCACCACCGCGCACATCCGCTCCTGCGACTCGCTGGACAGGATCTCGGCCGGGGTCATGTTCGCGGCGCGCAGTGGCACCTTGTCCAGGTCCACCTTCATGCCGCCGTCGCCGGCGGAAGCCAGTTCGGAAGTGGCACAAGATAATCCGGCGCCGCCGAGATCCTGGATACCGACGACCAGATCGGCGGCGTAGAGCTCCAGACAGCACTCGATCAGCACCTTCTCGGTGAACGGGTCGCCGACCTGCACGCTGGGCAGCTTCTTGCGGCCCGCACCGCCCTCGTCGCCGCCGAAGGTCTCCGAAGCCAGCACCGACACCCCGCCGATGCCGTCGAGCCCGGTGCGGGCACCGAACAGGATGATCTTGTTTCCGACACCGGACGCGAACGCCAGCTTGAGGTCCTCGGTGCGCAGCACCCCGACGCACAGCGCGTTCACCAGCGGATTGCCCGCATAGCAGGCGTCGAACACCGTCTCGCCGCCGATGTTGGGCAGCCCCAGCGAGTTCCCGTATCCGCCGACGCCGCGCACCACCCCGTCGAGCACCCGGCGGGTGTCGGACGCGTCGGCGGCGCCGAACCGCAGCTGATCCATCACCGCAACCGGCCGGGCGCCCATCGCCATGATGTCGCGGACGATGCCGCCCACGCCGGTGGCCGCCCCCTGATAGGGCTCGATGTAGGACGGGTGGTTGTGGGACTCCACCTTGAACGTGGCGGCCCAGCCGTCGCCGATGTCGACGACGCCGGCGTTCTCGCCGATGCCGGCCAGCATCGACGCCCGCATCGCGTCGGTGGTGGTCTCCCCGAAGTAGCGAAGGTGCACCTTCGAGGACTTGTACGAGCAGTGCTCGCTCCACATCACCGAGTACATCGCCAACTCCGCGTCGGTAGGCCGACGGCCGAGGATCTCGCGGATCCGCTCGTACTCGTCGTCCTTGAGCCCGAGCTCACGGAACGGCTGCGGCTGATCGGGGCTGGCAGCGGCCCGCTCGACGGTGTCGACTTCGTGGCTGGACCCGGATGTCACAGCAGCAGTCTAGCCAGCGGGCCCGTCATCCTCCCGCGACGCAGAAGGCGTTGCCCTCCGGATCTGCCAGCACCACCCAGGAGAATTCCTCGCCGAAGCTGTGCCGGCCGGTCTCCCGGGCGCCGAGGCCGACCAGGCGGGCCACCTCGGCCTCCTTGTCGGCGGCGTGGAAATCCAGATGGACCTTGTTCTTGCCCGGCGTCGGGTCAGGCACCCGCTGGAAGCCCAGTGCGGGGCCGGCAGGCGGGGCGACCATGACGAACTCGCCGGGTGCCACGGCGTTCAACTCGCCCTCGACGGCCTTGGCCCACCAGTCGGCCAGCCCGTCGGGATCGGTGCAGTCGAACGTGATCATCGCGGTGTCGAGGGACATGCGAAGAGCGTAGGTCAGCCCACCGACAGCCGGTAGACGCGGCGGGCGTTGCCGCGCAGCATCTTGTCCTCGTCGAGTCGGTCGGCCAGGACGTCGCGCAGCATCCATACGCCGTCCGCAAGCACCAGGTTGGGTTTGTCGATCGGGTAGTTCGACGACCAGAACGTGCGGTCCGGGCCGAACGCCGCATCCAGGTGGGAGATCAGCGGAGCGGCGAGATCGCGCAGCCGTTCCCGCGACACCGGACCGGCACCCAGCACCGGCATGCCGAGACCACTGTGCTTGGCGACCACGTTCGGCAATTCCGCCAGCGCCGAGATGTCGTCGCGCCAGCGCCGCAGGATGTCGTCGCGGGCGATCGAGGTGTCGCCGGTGTGCCTGCCCCGAGGACCGAACACGCCCACCGGGGTGCCGTAGTGGTCGAGGACGAAGGTGGTCTCCGGGTACTCCCCGGCCAGCACCACCGCGTCGGGCAACTGCTGCCCGTATATCCACATGTCGAAGGTCAGGCCCCGTTCGGCCACAGCCGCGAAGCCCCGCAGGAAGCCCGGTTCGGTGTACAGGTGCGATGCGGGCGTCCACGACAGGACCCCACGGTCCTGGCTGTGTGCGGCCAGGCACCGCACGCCGCACACCAGCGCGCTGGCGGCCAGGTGTGCGTCGAGCACCTCGCCGACGTGCGGATCGTGCGGCTCCGCGTGCACGACGATCCCACCGAGTTCCGGTGCGCCGGCGGAACCGAACGGCAACCCGGCGACCCAGCGGGTCTCATCCACGACCGCCAACGGATCCTTGGCCTGCCAGCCGGCCTCGATGTGCACAACGGTGCCCACCCCCGCCGCTGCCCCGTCGGCCCGGTAGTCCCGCGGCAGGTATTCGCGCACGAGGTACTGCGGGTCGCCGACGAACTCCCGTTTGCTGCGCGGAAAGAGCCGGGCCAGCGCCGGCAACAGCGGGGGCACGCGCCGCACGACCTTCGCCGCCGCCGTCACGACGCGCGGCGTGGTGAACGGGTCCCACTGGTGGATGTGCGCATCCACGACGTCTCGCGCTTGCTCCGTCACCCGATCACCTTCGCGGTCGTCGGCGCGGCCGCGGGGCATATTCCCTGAATTGACGGGCTCAGCCCGGTGACATGAACGCCCGAAGCGCGGCCGAATAGTCGCCGACATCCGCCGCGCCCATCACCTCGCGGGCCGAGTGCATCGCCAGCTGCGCCGCCCCCACGTCGACGGTCGGGATGCCGGTGCGCGCCGCGGTCATCGGGCCGATCGTCGACCCGCACGGCAGGTCGGCGCGGTGCTCGTAGCGCTGCAGCGCCACCCCGGCCTGCGCGCAGGCCAGCGCGAACGCCGCCGCGGTACGACCGTCGGTCGCATACCGCAGGTTGGGCTGCACCTTGAGCACCGGCCCGGCGTTGACCTCGATCAGGTGTCCCGGCTCGTGGCGCTCCGGATAGTTCGGGTGGGTGGCATGGGCCATGTCCCCGGACGCCACCATCGAGTCCGGCAGCCGGCGCAGGAAATCCTCCCGGCCGCCGCCGGCGGCCAGCGTGATCCGCTCCAGCACCGTCAGCAGCAGGTCGGACTGCGCGCCGTGGTCGGACTGCGAGCCGACCTCCTCATGGTCGAACAGCACCAGCACCGGCGTCACACCGGAGCCCACACCGGCGGCCAGGAAGGCCTCCAGCCCGGCGTAGCAGGTGGCCTGGTTGTCCAGCCGCGGAGCGCTGACCAACTCGCCCTGCGCACCCACCAGCCGCGACGGGGCCAGGTCGTGGGTCATCAGGTCGAAACCCAGCACCGCGTCGGCGCCCACCCCGGCGCGCTCCGCCACGAAACCCAGGAAGGACCGCGGGCCGTCGCCGATGCCCCACACCGCGTTGACGTGGCGCTGCGGGTTGAGCTCGACACCCTTGCGGTCCTCGGCCAGGTGGATGGCCAGCTGCGGCACCCGCAGGATCGGCTCGTCGATGCGCACCAGCACGTGCTGTACGGCGTCGCCGGCGCGCACCGACAGCCGGCCGCTGATCCCGAGGTCGCGGTCCAGCCAGGAGTTCAGCCACGCGCCGCCGTAGGGTTGCAACGCGACCACCTGCCAACCGGAGACGTACCGGTCCGGGTGCTGCTTGACCCGCAGATTCGGGCTGTCGGTGTGGGCGCCGACGATCCGGAACGGCAGCGCCGGGTCACCCACCGACCGCCACGCGATCAGCGAGCCGGCCCGCACCGCGAAGTGGTCACCGGCACCGGGCCACGGGTCGCTCTCGGCGAGCTCGCCGAAACCGGCGGCGAGCAGACGCCGCCCGGCGGTGCGACAGGCGTGGAACGGCGACGGTGAGGCATCGACGAACTCGCAGAGCCCGTCGGCGGATGCGGCGCTGGACATGGGATCCATCCTTACCGGTGGCACAAGGTCACGGGGCGATAGGGTGCAGGTGTGGCCCGCCCGCAGCCGATCCTGACCCCGCTGAGTCCGGCAGCGATCTTCCTGGTGGCAACGATCGACGAGGGCGGCGAGGCGGCCGTCCACGAGGCACTCGCGGGACTTTCCGGACTGGTCAAGGCGGTCGGCTTCCGGGTGCCCGACGCGCAGCTGCGGCTGAACGCCGGTATCGGGTCGGCAGCGTGGGACCGGCTGTTCTCCGGCCCCCGGCCGGCCCGGTTGCACGAGTTCGTCGAGCTCACCGGCGCGCGCCACCACGCCCCCGCCACCCCGGGCGACCTACTGTTCCACATCAAGGGCGGCGCCCTGGACGTGTGCTTCGAGCTCGGCGGCCGGATCCTGGCCTCGATGGCGGGCGCCGTCACCGTCGTCGACGAGGTGCACGGGTTCAAGTTCTTCGAGCAGCGCGACCTGCTCGGCTTCGTCGACGGTACCGAGAACCCCGACGGCCCCGACGCGGTGGCCGCCGCGCAGATCGGGGACGACGACCCGGCCTTCCAGGGCGCGAGCTATGTGCACGTCCAGCGCTACACCCACGACATGGCCGCGTGGAACGCGCTGTCGGTCACCGAGCAGGAGCTGGTCATCGGCCGCACCAAGCTCGAGGACATCGAGCTCGACGACGCGGTCAGGCCGGCCAACTCGCACGTCGCGCTCAACACCCTCGACGACGAGGACGGCAACGCGCTGCAGATCGTGCGCGCCAACATGCCGTTCGGCTCGCTGGGTGACGGCGAGTCGGGCACCTACTACATCGCCTACTCCGCCGACCCGGCCGTCACCGAGCGGATGCTGGAGAACATGTTCATCGGCGACCCTCCCGGCAACACCGACCGGATCCTGGATTTCTCCACCGCCACCACGGGCACCATGTTCTTCGTGCCGACGATCGACTTCCTCGACGACCCGCCACCGCGCCCCATCCTGGTGGCCGAACCCGACGAAGATCCTGAATCCTCCGAAAGTCCTTCCTCACCAACTGTTTACGAAGGCTCACTGGCGATCGGCAGCCTGAAAGGACAACCCCAATGAACAACCTGTACCGGGACCTGGCACCGATCACCGACGCGGCGTGGGCCGAGATCGAACAGGAGGCGACCCGCACCTTCAAGCGCCACATCGCGGGCCGGCGGGTGGTCGACGTCAGCGAGCCGGGCGGACCGGTGACCGCGGCGGTCAGCACCGGGCACCTGCTCGATGTCGCCGCGCCCGGCGACGGCGTGACCGCCCACCTGCGCGACGCCCGGCCGCTGGTGCGGCTGCGGGTGCCGTTCACCGTGGGCCGCACCGACATCGACGACGTCGAACGCGGCTCGCAGGATTCCGACTGGGACCCGGTCAAAGACGCCGCCAAGAAGTTGGCATTCGTCGAGGACCGGGCGATCTTCGAAGGCTACGAGGCCGCGCACATCGACGGGATCCGCAAGTGCAGCTCCAACCCCGCGCTGGCGCTGCCCGAAGACCCCCGCGAGATCCCCGACGTGATCGCGCAGGCACTCTCCGAGCTGCGGCTGGCCGGCGTGGACGGCCCCTACTCGGTGCTGCTGTCGGCCGATGCCTACACCAAGGTCAGCGAGGCCACCGCACACGGGTATCCGATCCGCGAGCACATCAACCGGCTGATCGACGGCGACATCATCTGGGCGCCCGCGATCGACGGCGCGTTCGTGTTGTCCACCCGCGGAGGCGATTTCGACCTGCAGCTGGGCACCGATGTGTGCATCGGGTATCTGTCCCACGATGCCGACAACGTGCAGCTGTACCTGCAGGAGACCCTGACCTTCCTGTGCTACACCGCCGAGGCCTCGGTCGCCCTCACCGCATAGCGTCTTTTTCGCGAGCGCGCGTTGCTGCACGCCTGCGCACGGCGTGTTGCGTGCGCGAGCGCGCGCTCGCCGGCGACGAGAGCGCGCGAAATGACAGCGCGAGCGGCGCGCCGTCGTACAGACGCGCGCTCGCGCGGAAGAAGTCAGGCCAGCAGGTCGGTGATGGGAGCCCCGGCGACGATCTTGCCCCTGGTCTTCATCACCTTGCCCGGCATGCCACCGCCCACCACGCCGACCACGATGCCGTCGCGCTCGTAGTAGGCCAGGAACTTGCGGCCGTCGTCCTGGACGACGTGCACGGTGTCGGTGGCCTCCGGCTCACCCAGGCACTGGATCTTGACGTCGTACTGGTCGCTCCAGAAGTACGGGACGCTCACCGCCGCGGACACTTCCTGGCCCAGCATCGAGGGCACCATCACCCTCGCCTGGTCCGCGACGTTGCTCCAATGCTCCACGCGCACTTGGTCACCCACCGGGTCGCGCCAGGACGCCACATCCCCGATCGCCCATACGTGTGGGGAGCTGGTACGGCCCACCTCGTCACAGACCACGCCGTTGTCCAGCGCGATGCCGCTGTCCTCGAGCCAGCCGGTGGCCGGATGCGAGCCGATCCCGACGATGACGAGGTCGGCTTCGATCTCGCTGCCGTCGCCCAGCGTCACCTTGCGCACCCGGTCATCGCCGCTGACCTCCGCGACACCCACCCCGCAGCGCACGTCCACGCCTTCCGAGCGGTGCAACCGCGCCACCAGCTCGCCGATGGTCTCCCCGAGCACCGAGGCCAGCGGCGTCGGCTGCGGCTCGACGAGCACCACGTCGACTCCCAGTCCGCGCAGGCTGGCCGCGACCTCGCAACCGATGAAACCGGCCCCCACCACGACCGCGCGGCTCGCACTACCCGCCTCGGAGCGCAGCGCGAGGCTCTCGTCGTAGTTGCGCAACACGTGGATCCCGGCCAGGTCCGGGAACGACGGAATGCGCTTGGGGACCAGACCCGTGGCGATGACCAGCTCGTCGTAGCCCAGCGTCGTGCCGTCAGCCAGCCTCAGGACGTTGGCGACGGTGTCCACCGACGCCGCCCCGTTGCCCAGCAGCACGGTGATGTCGTTCTCGGCGTAGAACTCGGCAGGCTGGAGCGTGACATCGTCCTTCTCGGCCCGCAGCACCTCTTTGGACAGCGGCGGCCGGTCGTAGGGCAGATGGTCCTCGTCGCTGACGATCGCGATCGGCCCGGCGTATTCCGACCGGCGCAATTGCTCGGCCACCCGCGCGGCGGCGAGCCCGCCGCCGACGATCACAACACCGTTCGAACCGCCCGTCCCCGCTGATGTGGTCACGTGGGTGGTTCTACACCATGACGCCGAGCTGATGCGCGCCACCCCATGCGTAGCGGCCCCGTCAGGCCCGGGTCCGGTCGATCAGATTCGACAGCACGACGATGCTCTCGCTGCGCTCGATGTCCGCACTGGCCCGGATTCGCTCCAGCGCCTCCTCGAGGTGGCGCATGTCCCGGGCCAGCACGTGCAGCAGGGCATCCGAGGTTCCGGTGACGGTCGCGGCGCTGACCACCTCGGGGATGTCCTGCCACGCCGCGCGCAGCTGGTCCGGCGCGATGGTGCCGTGGCAGAACACCTGGACGTAGGCCTCGGTGGTCCAGCCCAGCGCATTGCGGTCGACGATGGTGGTGAACCCCCGGATGACGCCGGTATCGAGCATCCGGTCGACCCGTCGCTTGACCGCGGGCGCCGACAGGTTCACCCGCTGCCCGATCTCGGCGAACGTGGCCCTCGCATTCTCGGCCAGCTCGGCGAGGATGCGCTCATCGGTGTCGTCCAGACGTTCCATCATCGCTCCTCCGCAATAAATATTCACGATTACATGCTAGACGCAATGAATAGCATCTATACACGCAACATCAGTCGATTGATTGCGTCTTAGATAACCAATATCGTTGATTTCATGACGTTGACCAACGCCAACGGCGCCGCCGCGCCGGTTCTCCGCACCGCCGCACCCCGGACCGCGCGCCCCCGCCGGTATGTGATGACCGCCCCGACCCATTTTGCGGTCGAGTACGTGATCAACCCGTGGATGGACACCTCCACACCCGTCGACGTGTCGCGCGCGCTGTCCCAGTGGGAGGCGTTGCGCCAGGCTTACATCGCCTTGGGCCACTTGGTCGAACTGGTCGAACCGATCGCCGGACTGCCGGACATGGTCTACGCCGCCAACGGCGGCCTGATCGTCAACGACCGCGCCGTGGTCGCCCGTTTCGCCTATGCCGAGCGCGCCGGAGAGGCGGTCGCCCATGCCCAGTGGATGTCGGCCAACAGCTTCACGCCCGTCCAGACCCGCCACGTGAACGAGGGCCAGGGCGACCTGCTGGTGGTGGGCTCGATGGTGCTGGCCGGCCACGGGTTCCGCACCGACCGACGGGCCCACGACGAGATCGCCGCACACGTCGGGATGCCGGTGGTCGGCCTCGAACTCGTCGACCCGCGCTTCTACCATCTCGACACCGCGCTGGCCGTCCTCGACGACACGACGATCGCCTACTATCCCCCGGCCTTCGCAGAGCAGTCCCGCGCGACGCTGGCCCACTTGTTCCCCGACGCGATCGAGGTGGCCAGCGCCGACGCCTACGTGCTCGGCCTCAACGCCGTCTCCGACGGCCTGAACGTCGTGCTGCCCGCCGCGGCGACGGGATTCGCCGAGCAGCTGCGCCAGGCCGGGTTCCGCCCGATCGGGGTCGACCTGTCCGAGCTGCTGAAGGGCGGCGGATCTGTCAAATGCTGCACGTTGGAGGTGCATCCATGACCATCCTGGAAACCATGACGGACCATGCCAGCACCGTCACGATCGATCTCGACGCCCGCCACGTCGCGCACAACTACGCGCCGCTGCCCATCGTGGCCGTCAGCGCCGAGGGCGCGTGGATCACCGACGTGGAGGGGCGACGCTACCTCGACTGCCTGGCCGCATATTCGGCGGTCAACTTCGGCCACCACAATCCCGAGGTGATCGCGACGGCACACGCGCAGCTCGACAGGCTGACGCTGGTCAGTCGCGCGTTCCACTCAGACCAGCTGGCTCCGTTCTGCGCGGCACTCGCCGAGTTGTGCGGCAAGGACATGGTGTTGCCGATGAACAGCGGCGCCGAGGCCGTGGAGAGCGCGATCAAGGTGGCCCGCAAATGGGGCGCCGAGGTGAAGGGCGTGCCCGCCAACCAGGGCAACATCGTCGTGGCGCGCAACAATTTCCACGGCCGCACCACCACGATCATCAGCTTCTCCGACGACGAATCGGCCAGGCGCGGGTTCGGTCCGTACACGCCGGGTTTCCGCTCGGTGCCGTTCGGCCCCGACGATCCGAACGCCGACGCGATGGCCGCCGCCATCGACGACCACACCGTCGCGGTGCTGATCGAGCCGATCCAGGGTGAGGCCGGCATCATCGTGCCGCCGGACGGCTATCTGCCCCGGGTACGCGAGCTGTGCACCGCCCGCAACGTGCTGATGATCGCCGACGAGATCCAGTCCGGGCTGGCACGCACCGGGCGCACCTTTGCGTGCGACCACTGGAACGTGGTGCCCGACGTCTACCTGCTGGGCAAGGCGCTGGGCGGCGGCGTGGTCCCGCTGTCGGCGGTGGTTGCCGACCGCGGCGTTCTCGGCGTGCTCAAACCCGGCGAACACGGCTCGACGTTCGGCGGCAACCCATTGGCCGCGGCGATCGGCCACACGGTGGTCGACATCCTGCGACGAGACGAATTCCAGTGCCGTTCAGCCGAACTGGGCGCGCGGCTGCACGACCGTCTGCGGGCCCTGATCGGCCACGGCGTGACGGCGGTTCGCGGGCGGGGGCTGTGGGCGGGCGTTGACATCGATCCGTCGCAGGGCACCGGCAAACAGATCAGCCTTCGGCTGGCCGAACGCGGCGTGCTGGTCAAGGACACCCACGGATCGACGCTGCGGTTCGCCCCACCGCTGGTGATCACCGCGGCGGAGATCGACTGGGCCGTTGACCGGTTAGCCGACGTTCTGGCGCAATCGGGTTCACACTAGAAGACCCCGGCCGCCGAACGATCGGGAACGATGATGCCCGACCCGGTGCCGGTGCTGCCGAGCTGGTCAGTACTTCATCACGCCACGGTCGACGGCGATCTGAGATCCGCTTATCGCCATCGACCCGTCGGAGGCCAACCAGGCCACCACCTCGGCGACCTCGGCCGGGTCCATGAACTCGGCAAGACCCGGCTTGCCCTCCCGGGCAACCGGTTTGAGCGGCATCGGGGCGAAGCTGTGCAGATAGCCCGGATACTCGGAGAAGATGGCCCCCATCGCCTTCGGCTCGATCATCGGGGTCCGAATCGAGTACGGGTGGATGGAGTTCACCCGGATACCGAACTCGCCGGCCTCCAGCGCCAGCGCGTTGGTCAGCGCCACCAGCCCGTGCTTGGACGCCGAGTAGTGCGCGTTGCCCGGGGTGGCCTTGAGCCCGGCCGACGAGCTGACGACGATGATGGACCCGCCGTTGCCCGCCTCGATCATCGCGGGCACGGCCGCGCGGAGCGTGCGCCAGGTGCCGTTGAGGTTGACGTCGATCACGACGTCCCACTGCTCCTCCGACATCTCCCAGATGCGGCCCCAGCTGAGCACTCCGGCGTTGGCCACCACGACGTCCAGGCGGCCGAACTGCTCCATGGCGTCGGCCACCACCTGCTGCTGGGCTGCCAGGTCGCGGATGTCGACCACCCGGGAGATCGCCTTGCGGCCCGCGGCTTCGACCAGGCGCGCCGTCTCGGCGAGATCCTCGGGGGTCGGCATCGGATAGGTGACCGAGTCCGAGACCGGGGCGCACACGTCGATCGTTACGATGTCCGCGCCGTCGGCGGCGAGCCGGACCGCGTGCGCGCGCCCCTGTCCGCGTGCCGCCCCGGTGATCAACGCGACCCGTCCCTCCAGGGGTGCACCAGCTGCCACGGGGTGGTCCCTCCTTCTCCGCGAGCGTGCGTGTCCGCACACCGACACGCCGCATCCGGCGTACCACGGCGCGCGCTCGTGCCCGACGACCGGGCAGGATCAGGCTAACAGCAGAACTGGAACGTGTTCCAGAACGGCCGGCTTCGGGCTCCCTGGCGATACCTGAGTGAAGGTGCCTTCACAATCAGGCACCGGCGTGAAGGCACCCTCCCGACGGGCGCACGATATCGGCTTCGGCGAGCGGGACCGTCGACACTCCTGCGGCACCGCACGTTGGGCGGGGTGCTAGCGGTCGTCGAACAGCGGCCTCCGGTACGGTTCACACCCCCTCGGCTGGGCCGGCGGGGTGCGGTAGGCCAGCTCCGGTATCGGCAGCGTGACCGGCGTGTCCGGTTCCAGCAGGAACGGCCTGCCGTGGTGGGCGAGTTCGATGGTGCTGCCGTGCAGCAGCCGGTAGGTGGCGTTCTCCCTGTCGATGGCGACGACGATCCTGCTGTCGCGCAAAACCATTCGGAAGGACAGGTAGGACAGCGCGGTGGGTATCCGCGGTGCGAACGTGATCCGCCCCCCGTGGTCCCGCATCCCGCCGAAGCCGCCCACGCAGTCCATCCAGGCGCCCGCCAGCGCGGCGATGTGCAGCCCGCTGGAGACGTTGTGGTGCAGGTCGTGCAGATCGGTGAATGCGGTCTCCACCAGGTAGTCGTAGGCCAGGTCGACGTAGCCGACCTCGGCGGCGATCACCGCCTGACAGCACGCCGACAGCGATGAGTCGCGCACCGTCAGGGGTTCGTAGTAGTCGAAGTTGCGCAACTTCTCCGCGGGGGTGAACTGATCGCCCCACAGGTACATCGCCAACACCAGATCGGCCTGCTTGACGACCTGCTTGCGGTAGAGGTCGTAGTACGGGTAATTGAGCAGCAGCGGGTAACGGCCCACCGACTCGTCGAAGTCCCACGGCGCCAGATGGGTGAACACCTCCGACTGCGAGTGCACCCGCCGCTGACGGTCATACGGGATGCACATGTTCTCGGCGCACCGCTGCCAGTTCGCGAGTTCGGTGTCGGTGACGTCGAGAAGCGCGGCCACGTCCGGACGGCGTCGGCACGCCGAGACAGCGTCGTGCAGGTTCTGTCTGGCCGCGAGGTTGGTGAACAGGTTGTTGTTGGCGATCGCGCTGTATTCGTCCGGTCCGGTCACCCCGTCGATGCGGAACACCCCGTCGTCGTGGTGCCCGAGGCTCGCATACAGCCGGGCCCCCTCCACCAGTAGCTCGACGCCGCACTCGGTTTCGAACTGGGAGTCCGCGGTCGCCGCGAGGTAGCGGGAGGTGGCATTGGCGATGTCGGCGGTGATGTGCACCGCCGCCGTTCCGGCCGGCCAGTAACCGGAGCACTCGTCCCCGTTGATCGACCGCCACGGGAACATCGCACCGGCCTGACCGAGTTCGGCGGCATGCGCGCGGGCCTTGTCCAGCGTCGCGTGACGCCAGCGCAACACCTCGCGTGCGGCCTCCGGCACCGTGTACGTCAGCATCGGCAGCACGAATGTCTCGGTGTCCCAGAAGGTGTGGCCGTCATAACCGGGACCGGTCAGCCCCTTGCCGGGAATCGGCCGGGCCTCCCCGCGCGCCCCGGCCTGCAGCACGTGGAAGATGGCGAACCGGATGGCCTGCTGCAGTTCGGGATCCCCGTCGATCTCGATGTCGGCGTCCAGCCAGAAGGCGTCCAGGAACTCCCGCTGCGACCGCAGCAGTTCGTCCCAGCCGGCCTCGACCGCCATCGACAGCGCGGCGTCGACCTGCGCCTGCAACGACGGCATCGAGCGCACCCGGGACCAGCCGTATCCGAGGTACTTGACGACGGTCAGCTTCTGGCCGGCCGGCACGGGTGCGGCCACGGTGAGCCGGGCCAGGTCTCCGTCGGCCTGATGGGAGATCTTGGCCGTCCCGGGGTAGCTGACCTCGTGGTCCATCCCCGCCACCATGCGCAGCCCGGACCGTCGCGTGCTGTGGCTCAGCACCGCCCGGAGATCCCGGCACTCGGCATGTTCGGCGACCAGCGGCGCATCCAGTGCAGCGGCCAGCCGTGGGTCGTCGCCGGGTGCCGGCACCGACGCGTTGGCGAGCAGCTCCGACTGCACGACCAGGCGCATGTCCTGATCGATCGGCTCAACCTCGTACTTGATGGCGGCGTTGGCCCGCTTGGTGAACGACACCAGCCGCTCGGAGGCGATCTTGACCACGCGCCCGGTCGCCGACTTCCACACCGAGTGCCGGCGCAGCGTTCCGGAGCGGAAATCGAGGGTCCGCTCGTGCTCCAGCCAGTGCCCGTAGCGCAGATCGATGGGCGCGTCCTCGACCAGCAGCCGGATGATCTTGCCGTCGGTCACGTTGACGACGGTCTGACCGGACTCCGGGTAGCCGTAGCCGCCTTCCGCGTAAGGCAGCCCGCGTAGCTCGTAGAACCCGTTGAGGTAGGTGCCCGGCTGGATCACCGGTTCGCCCTCGTCGAGGGTTCCGCGCATGCCGATGTGACCGTTGGACAACGCAAAGGTCGATTCGGTGAGGCCGAGTGCGCCCGGACGGGCCAGGTGCCAGCGCAATTCCCATGGGGCGACCTCGAACCCCGGTATGTCACGCCTCATCGGTGCGCAACCCGCCATCGGTGGCACACGTGCCGATCGCCTTCATCCCGTCCTCCCCGTGTGGGGCCGCTTCGCCGGACTGCGCGTACGCCGCTGGCGCACGGCCGACCGCGAACGTATCGAAGGTAGCTGGCGCCGCCCTCGGCCGCGACCCGTTCAGAGGTCGGCGATGATCTGTTCGCGCTTGGTCCTGTACTCCTCCTCGGTGATCGACCCGGTGGCCCGCAGCGTCTCGAGTTCCTGCAGGCGCTGGGCCGTGGTCGGTTCGGGATCGGGGACGTGCGACGCTGCCGCCGGGACCGGGGGCGGTGGCGTCTGCCGCGCTGCGGCACGCCGCACGACGGTCTGCACCTGTTGGCGGGCAACGGGGTTGGAGCGCAAGTCGATCATGCTGTCGACGCCGATGTTGTTGGCCTTGAGGATCTGCAGGATCTCCATCAGCGGCTCGGTCTGGCCGGTCAGATCGTAGGTCCGGTTGTCCTCGGCGATGCTGAACGTCGCCGGCATCGCACCGCTGACCAGAGCGCTTCGCTCCCAGTCGATCTGATAGTCGTTGGTCACCGGGTCCACCAGCGCGACCAGCCGGCGGCTGGTGAGCATCGGCAGCCGGGTCAGCGAGCCGATCACCTGGTCCTGGGTCGCGAACGGGGTGATACCGGGACCGGACACCTGCAGGTCCAGCTTGACCAGCGGTTGGTCGTTGATCCTGGTGTTGGTTTCGGCGATGCCGGTGACCTGCGCCAGCGCCAGCACGCCGGTGGCCTCGAGCTGCTGTTTCTTGGCCGCTCTGTTGGACCCGGCGGCGGTGATGGCGAGCGCGATCAGCACGTCGAGCGCGGTGATCAGCAGCCCTGTCCAGAACATCCATTTCAGCAGCGGATCGGCACCGAGCACGAAGTACGCAACCAGAAAGATCGGCCCGACGATGCCGCACAACAGCACGAACAGCTGGATACGCACGTACCGCCACAACGTCGACATGAGCAGATTATCGCCGCACCCGGCCGTCGCCGCCCACGGTTCGGAGACCGGCTCAGGAGCCGGCGCTGACCACCACCCGATCTGCGAGCGGGGCCGGCGGCTCGGCGAGCGGGGCCGGCAGTTCGGCGACCGGGGCCTGCGACGCCACCAGCCGGTACAGCGGGGCGGTCCAGGGGTCGCTCACGGTCCGCGCGTAGCTGGTGTGCACCGCCACGGCCGCCGGGTTCTGGTCGTCCTCGGCGTCGGGGTCGTAATCGCAGACCGCGTCACCGAGATTGCACACGCTGATCGTCCGGCTGCCCATCGACACCGGAAGCGGCGCCGGGGCGTGCGCGAGGATCGGCCAGTCCTGGGCGACGCCCTTGCCCGCGCCGGGCACCGAGCTGACCGATCCCAGGTTGATGGTCGGGTCCTGCGGCAGCCGGTCGCCGTCGGCGACCAGCAGCGCTGCGACGAGGTTCGGGCTGGCGTCGAGCGCGTGCAGGTTGCGATGCACGACCATGGCGCCTTGCGAGTAGCCGGCCAGCACCACCTGGCTGGTCGGGCACTGCGCCACGAACGCCGCGTACTGCCGGCCCAGTGCCGCGGTGCCGGTGTCCACGCTGCCCATGAAGTTGGCCCAGTCCAGGATGCCGCCGTCCTCGGGCACCGCCGTGGCCGGGTACTCGACCGCCTCAGCGGTGACGGTGCGGCCGTCCTGGGCGACCCGCTGCGCGAACTCGTTGTAGGACTTGTAGACGACGCGGCCCATGCCGGCATCGGCGCTCAGGTCTCCGGTCCGTTCCCCGGAGCCCGCCGCGCCGATCCAGTGCACGTCCGGGCATGCCGGCTGCGCGGAGGCGACCCCGGCCGTCGCACCGGCGACCGCCGCCGCGCCGGTGATGGCGGCACACGTCAGCGCCGCGAATTTCGCCATTTTCAGCATCGGTAACAAACCCAACCCTCGTGACAGGACTCCGGCCGACCCCTCGACGGCCGTTGACTGGTACATCGACGGGTCGCCGGGTGCCGTTACAGCGCGCTCGAGGGCCGCGAGCGCGCGGGAAATGCCAGCCCGCGCGGCGTGGCGGTGTGCAGACACGCCCGCTCGCGAAACAAAGAAAGTGGCGCCCACCCTTTCGGGTGAGCGCCACTCCCGTTGGCTGAACCTAGATCACTTGATGATCTTGGTGACCCGGCCGGCGCCGACGGTACGGCCGCCCTCGCGGATCGCGAAGCGCAGACCCTCGTCCATGGCGACGGGCTGGATCAGCTTGACGGAGATGTCGGTGTTGTCACCCGGCATCACCATCTCGGTGCCCTCCGGCAGCGTCACCACACCGGTCACGTCGGTGGTGCGGAAGTAGAACTGCGGACGGTAGTTGTTGAAGAACGGCGTGTGACGGCCGCCCTCGTCCTTGGACAGGATGTAGACCTGGCCCTCGAACTCGGTGTGCGGGGTGGTGGTGCCCGGCTTGATCACGACCTGGCCGCGCTCCACGTCCTCGCGCTTGATGCCGCGCAGCAGCAGACCGACGTTGTCGCCGGCCTGGCCCTGGTCGAGCAGCTTGCGGAACATCTCGACACCGGTGACGGTGGTCTTGGTGGTGTCCGGACGGATGCCGACGATCTCGACCTCCTCGTTCACGTTGACCACGCCGCGCTCCACACGACCGGTGACCACGGTGCCGCGGCCGGTGATGGTGAAGACGTCCTCGACGGGCATCAGGAACGGCTTGTCGGTCTCACGGACCGGATCCGGGATCGACTCGTCGACGGCCTCCATGAGCTCCTCGACCGACTTGACCCACTTCTCGTCGCCCTCGAGCGCCTTGAGCGCCGAGACGCGGACCACGGGGGCCTCCTCGTCGAAGTCCTGGGCGGCCAGCAGCTCGCGGACCTCCATCTCGACGAGCTCGATGAGCTCCTCGTCATCCACCGCGTCGGCCTTGTTCAGGGCGACCAGGATGTAGGGCACGCCGACCTGGCGGGCCAGCAGCACGTGCTCGCGGGTCTGCGGCATCGGGCCGTCGGTGGCCGCGACCACCAGGATCGCGCCGTCCATCTGGGCGGCACCGGTGATCATGTTCTTGATGTAGTCAGCGTGACCGGGGGCGTCCACGTGGGCGTAGTGCCGCTTCTCGGTCTGGTACTCCACGTGGGAGATGTTGATCGTGATACCGCGCTGACGCTCCTCGGGCGCATTGTCGATCTGGTCGAATGCGCGCGACTCGTTCAACTCGGGGTACTTGTCGTGCAGAACCTTGGTGATTGCTGCAGTCAGCGTGGTCTTGCCGTGGTCAACGTGACCAATGGTCCCGATGTTGACGTGCGGCTTCGTCCGCTCGAACTTCGCCTTCGCCACTTCTGTGTCCTCCTGGACTGTGTTGGTGCTTTCTTGTTAAAGCAGGGTTGATCTTTGCAGTTGTTGTTCGCCGGAAGACAACCGGGTTACTGACCCGTCGCCTTCGCGATGATCTCCTTCGCCACGTTCGCCGGAACCTCGGCGTACGAGTCGAACACCATGGAGTAGTTGGCCCGGCCCTGGGTCTTCGACCGGAGGTCGCCGACGTAGCCGAACATCTCCGACAGCGGCACCTGCGCCTTGACGACGCGCGCACCGCTGCGCTCCTCCATGGCCTGGATCTGGCCACGGCGGGAGTTCAGGTCGCCGATCACGTCACCCATGTAGTCCTCGGGTGTGGTGACCTCGACGGCCATGATGGGCTCCAGGATGACCGGCTGCGCGGCCTGCGCGGCCTTCTTCATCACCTGAGAGCCGGCCACCTTGAACGCCATTTCCGACGAGTCGACCTCGTGGAACGCGCCGTCGAGCAGCGTGACCTTCAGGTTCACCAGCGGGTAGCCGGCCAGCACGCCGTACTGCATGGCGTCCTGGCAGCCGGCGTCCACCGACGGGATGTACTCGCGCGGGATGCGGCCACCGGTGACCTTGTTCTCGAACTCGTAGGTCGCACCGTCCTCGCCGGTGAACGGCTCGAGGTCGATGAGCACCTTCGCGAACTGGCCGGAGCCACCCGTCTGCTTCTTGTGGGTGAACTCGACCTTCTCCACCTTGCGGCGGATGGTCTCGCGGTAGGCCACCTGCGGCTTGCCGACGTTGGCCTCCACCTTGAACTCGCGACGCATCCGGTCCACCAGGATGTCCAGGTGCAGCTCGCCCATGCCGCCGATGACGGTCTGGCCGGTCTCCTGGTCCAGGTGCACCTTGAAGGTCGGGTCCTCTTCGGCGAGCTTCTGGATCGCGGTGCCCAGCTTCTCCTGGTCGCTCTTGGTCTTGGGCTCGATGGCGACCTCGATGACCGGGTCCGGGAACGTCATCGACTCCAGCACGATCTGATCGTTCGGGT
Source organism: Mycolicibacterium xanthum (assembly GCF_019710635.1). Taxonomy (GTDB): domain Bacteria; phylum Actinomycetota; class Actinomycetes; order Mycobacteriales; family Mycobacteriaceae; genus Mycobacterium; species Mycobacterium xanthum. The sequence continues at coordinate 114,978 of NZ_JAIFZS010000015.1, read as the reverse complement.
CGCTCAGGGTGTCACCGGTGGTGGTGTCCTTCAGACCGATCACGGCGTAGATGTGGCCGGCCGCCGCGGTCTCCACCGGGTTCTCCTTGTTGGAGTGCATCTGGAACAGCTTGCCCAGCCGCTCCTTCTTGCCCTTGGTGGCGTTGACGACCTGCGAACCGGAATCGACCTTGCCCGAGTACACCCGGACGTAGGTCAGCTTGCCGAAGAACGGGTGCGTGGCGACCTTGAACGCCAGGGCCGAGAACGGCTCGTCGGTCGACGGCTTGCGGGTGATCAGCTCGTCTTCCTTGCCCGGGACGTGGCCCTCGGCGGCCGCGACGTCCAGCGGCGACGGCAGGTAGTCGATGACCGCGTCCAGCATGGGCTGCACGCCCTTGTTCTTGAACGCGCTGCCGCACAGCACCAGGTAGGCCTGCGAGCTGATCGTCAGCTTGCGCAGCGCACCCTTGATCTCCTCGACCGAGAGCTCCTCGCCGCCGAAGTACTTCTCCAGCAGCGCCTCGTCGGTCTCGGCGACCGCCTCGAGCAGCTTGGTGCGGTACTCGTCGGCCTTCTCCTGCAGGTCGGCCGGGATCTCGACGACGTCGTACTTCTCACCGAGCTTGGCCTCGGCGCTCCACACCTTGGCCTTCATCTCGACCAGGTCGACGACACCGGCGAAATCGCCCTCGGAGCCGATCGGCAGCTGGATCGGGATGACGTTGGCGCCGAGGCGCTCCTCCATGGTGCGCACCGAGAAGTAGAAGTCGGCACCCAGCTTGTCCATCTTGTTGACGAAGCAGATTCGCGGGACGTCGTACTTGTCGGCCTGCCGCCACACCTGCTCGGACTGCGGCTCGACACCTTCCTTGCCGTCGAACACGGCCACCGCACCGTCGAGCACGCGCAGTGAGCGCTCCACCTCGACGGTGAAGTCGACGTGGCCGGGGGTGTCGATGATGTTGATCTGGTTGTCGTTCCAGAAGCAGGTGGTGGCGGCCGAGGTGATGGTGATGCCCCGCTCCTGCTCCTGCTCCATCCAGTCCATCGTGGCGGCGCCGTCGTGCACCTCACCGATCTTGTAGCTGATCCCGGTGTAGTAGAGGATGCGCTCGGTCGTCGTCGTCTTGCCGGCATCGATGTGCGCCATGATGCCGATGTTGCGGACCTTCGTGAGGTCGGTCAGCACGTCCTGTGCCACGGCTAGATTCCCACTCTTTCGCTTGCTCGATAGGTGTTCAGTTGCACCGTGCGATCAGCACCGACACGCACGGGTGGAATCACCAGCGGTAGTGCGCGAAGGCGCGGTTGGCCTCGGCCATCTTGTGGGTGTCCTCACGTCGCTTGACGGCGGCACCCAGACCGTTGCTGGCATCGAGGATCTCGTTGGCCAGGCGCTCGACCATGGTCTTCTCCCGGCGAGCCTTGGAGAAGCTCACCAGCCAGCGCAGCGCCAGCGTGGTGGACCGGTCCGGACGGACCTCGACCGGCACCTGGTAGGTGGCGCCGCCGACGCGGCGGCTACGGACCTCCAGAGCGGGCTTGACGTTGTCCAGGGCGCGCTTGAGGGTGACCACCGGATCGGTGCCGGTCTTGTCCCGAGCCTGCTCGAGCGCACCGTAGACAATGCGCTCGGCCAGCGATTTCTTCCCGTCCAGCAGGACTTTGTTGACCAGCTGGGTGACCAGCTGCGATCCGTAGACCGGATCGTTGACCAACGGACGCTTCGGCGCGGGGCCCTTGCGCGGCATCAGCTCTTCTCCTTCTTCGCGCCGTAACGGCTGCGGGCTTGCTTACGGTTCTTGACGCCCTGCGTGTCCAGAGACCCGCGGATGATCTTGTAACGCACACCGGGCAGGTCCTTCACACGACCACCACGCACCAGCACCATCGAGTGCTCCTGCAGGTTGTGGCCCTCGCCCGGGATGTAGGCGGTGACCTCGACCGCGCTGGTCAGCCGCACACGCGCCACCTTGCGAAGCGCCGAGTTCGGCTTCTTGGGGGTGGTGGTGTACACGCGGGTGCACACGCCACGGCGCTGCGGGCTGCCCTTGAGGGCCGCGGTCTTCACCTTGGCGATCTTGTCGCGGCGACCCTTACGGACCAGCTGGTTGATGGTTGGCATGTACCGGCTTCCTGTGTTCCTCGTCGTGTTTGACGGTGCTGCTCTAGGTGGTGGTCGAGCTGTCTTAAGTTCTGTCGTCCTGCAGTTTTGCCCTTCCGCGTTACCCCGCGGCCGGGCGTGTCGCATGCGTCCACCGCTCAGTCTCGGAGTAATTTCCAAGGCACCGCACGGCGGAAGACATGCGAAGTGGCCCGGCGTGCAGGCAAGCTCGTGGGCCCCACGACGTACCGGGGAACCGCAAGCGCCTTATCTGCCAGGCACGACCGTCCACAATACCAGGGCGGCCTACCTCAACAAAACCCGCTGACCTGCGGCTGCGCTGCTTCCCGCGATCACCGCGACCGCATTCCGGCGGCCAGTCTCATCACCATGTCGGTGAAGACGGCGTCGGTGTCGATGCCGTTCATCACCCCGGTCATCTCCAACAGCACGAACCCGTGCATGGCCGACCAGAACTCCAGCGCGGCGTAGAACGCGGCCTCGTCGTCGAGCCCGTAGGCCGACAGCACCGCGATCACGGGCTCGGCGGCGGCATGGGTGGCCGCGGTGAACTCCGGGTCGTCACCGCCCAGCGGCATCCGGGTGAACGCCGAGTACCGGCCCGGGTGGTGATGGGCGTAGCTGCGATATGCGCTGGCCATCACCATCACCGCGTCGTCGGGCGTACGGCCCCGCCCGACCGTCGTGAGCATGTCGATGATGTCGCCGACCACCCGCATCCGCACGGTGCGGCGCAGGTCGTCGAGGCTGTGCACGTGGTTGTACAGCGACGGTCCCTTGGTGCCGAGCTGGTGGGCCAGCGCATTGATGGTCAGCGCATCCCAACCTTCACGGTCGAGGAAGGTCAGTGCCGCGTTGACGATGGCCTCACGACTGAGCTTCGCCGAGCGCGCCGGCCGAACTGCCATGTCGCGTGCCCCCTCGGTCAGTCGTGCCACCCGCGAGCGGGTCCGCGAGCACTCTAGCCCTTCGACCCGCTGCCCAACCCGTTCACAGTCAGTTCACCCGTTCCTGGCTCAGGGTGGCCAGCTGCTCGATGGTGGAGCAGAGATCGGGCAGTGTCACCGAGTTCATCGTCTGGATCGACCAGGTGATGACGTCACCGCCCTTGGCGACGTAGATGCTGCAGGCCGTGTCGTCGAAGGCCTTGAAGCCCTTGTTGCCGTCGATCGACAGTTCGGTGAGCCGGCGGCCCGCCAGCTTCTCGAGCTCACGCTCGGTGTCCATGTCGCTGCCCCGGTACCACCAGGTGGAGATGCCCATCCCGGCGCCGACGCTGCCGATCATGGTGTTCTCCTGCCAGAAGCACCCGGCGTCGCTGACCACGGCGGGCTTGAACAGATCCGATCCGACCACCCGGTCGATGTCGGCGTCGGTGATGCCGTTGCAGTCGGCACTCTGGAATCCCGGTCCGGTGGGCTGCAGGCGGGGATCGGTGCCTGTCGCACCCTGTTGGCCGGCCGTGCCACACCCGGCCAGCAGCAGCGGTACCGACAACGCGACGCAGAACCGGGCCGCAAAGACGGCGGCAGCCATCGTCACATGTCCGACTGCAGGGTCGCAGAAAGCAGGTTCTGCGCCTCCGCGCACGGATCGCCGGTCTTCTGACCGCGGAACTGCACCCACCAGCTCAACACCCCGGTGCCGGCCGCCGCGGTGACCGAGCACGCGGCGCCGGTGATGTCACGACGGGCCGAGAACGCCTGGTGGCGTTCGACGACGACGTCGGTGACGGTGGCACCTCGCGCCGCGGCCAGCGCCCTCTCCCGATCCAGGCTGCCCGTCTCGAACCAGGAGAACGTGGCGTCGACGGTGGTGGCCGCTCCCGAGCTCGAGCGCCGCGACAGGATGTACTGGCAGACCGCACCGCTGAACGGGCGCGTCACCTCGTCGGCGTCCAGGGTGGCCTGCACCGCGCTGTCGTCGAGCAGCCCGCATCGGTCGTCTATGTAGCCGTAGCTGCGCATCGCGTCCGGCGTCCCGGGATCGGCCCGCTGCGCGGTGCCGGTGACGTTCTGCGAGCACGCCACCGCGCTCGCCGCCACGGTGATCGCGGCGAGAAGAGCCCGGGTGGCACGTCGGCGCATCGTCGATCACGCTACCCAGCGGCACCGGCCCGGGCGAGTCCTACGCCAAGCCCGCCGAAGGCCCCCCAACCCGCAAGTCCGGCGTCGTAGGCTTCCAGTATCCGCACACCCGGCGAGGCGAAGGGGAATCGAGCGTGACAGCGACGGCCGCGGGACGGGCTCCGGCTCCCCCTACGGGTGGGGCCGGGACCGCGAATCGGGGATGACAAATCGCGTCGATCGGGTACCCACCGGAGGTCCCGTCGACGACGAAACGAGAAGTAGCGAGAAATGAGACCCCCGCATCCCCATCTGATCAGGATCGGCACCGCAGTCGCGGCGCTGGCGGCGGTCGCCGCGTGCGGCTCCGACGGGCAGGGCAACGACGACGTCACCGCGACCGCGGGCACCTCGGGCGCCCAGATCGAGATCGGCAACACGATCAATTACGGATCGTTCGGGACCACCGCAGAGATCGACTGCGCCGACGGCAAGTCGCTGAACATCGCCGGATCGAACAACACCCTGACCGTCATCGGCGCGTGCACCAACGTCGACATCGGCGGCGCCGACAACAAGATCGGGTTCGAGCGGATCGACGACGAGCTGTCGGTGATCGGGATCAACAACACCGTCACCTACTCCGACGGCGACCCGAAGGTCAGCAACACCGGCAGCAACAACACCATCACCAAGGGCTGAGGACCGGGTACACCGGCCTCAGTCGCGCGCACCGTGGCGGCCGGCGCCGGCGGCGAAGCGGGCCGCGCCCTCCAGCGATTCCGCCGCGACGCGCGGGAGGCTGCCGAACTCGAAATCCATCGCCTCGGCCTCGGAGTGCCCCCATTGGTTGAGCACCGACGTCCGGTCGGCACGCAGGCACTGCTGCGGCAATGCGGCGAGTTCGGCGGCCAGCGCCTCGGCCTGGCTGCGGGCCTCTCCGGTGGGCACCACCCGGTTGGCCAGGCCGATGGACAGGGCCTCCTCGGCGCCGACTCCGCGACCAGTCAGGATCAGGTCCATCGCGCGACTGTGCCCGATCAGCCGTGGCAGCCGCACGGTGCCGCCGTCGATCAACGGCACCCCCCACCGCCGGCAGTACACGCCCATGACCGCGTCGGCCTCGACGACCCGCAGGTCGCACCACAGCGCGAGCTCGAGACCGCCGGCCACGGCGTAGCCGCTGACCGCCGCGATCACCGGCTTGGACAGCACCATCCGGCTGGGCCCCATCGGGCCCGGCCCGGTCCGGTCCACCGGGTTGGCATCGGGTGTGCCGAACGCCTTGAGATCGGCTCCGGCGCAGAAGGTCCCGTTGTCGCCCCACAGCACCGCCACCGAAGCGGAGTCGTCGCGGTCGAATTGGTCGAACGCCGCATGTAGTTCGGCGGCCGCCGGACCGTTGACCGCGTTGCGGGCCTCCGGCCGGTCCATGACGATGGTCGTCACCGGACCGCTCTTCTCGATGCGCACTCCGCCTGAACCGGTCATTTCGCCTCCATCAACTCAGCACCGTCGCGCCGCGCGACCAGTTCGGCGGCGAAGTCGTTGTACGCGGCCCGCAGCGCGGCACCCGGCCAGTCCGGGGGCAGCAGCTCGTCGGGCAGCACCGGATCGGTGAGCAGGTGGCGCACGATCCCGGCGGCAGCGGTGAACCGGGCCGGAACGTCTGCTGCCGAGGCCATCTCGTCGAGCAGCGAGGTACCGACGGCCGCCCACCCGGTCAGATCCCACAGTTGTCCCGCGAGCCCGACCGGGTCGTCGTCGCGGGCGTGCAGCACCCGGACCCGTTCGCGCACGTCGGCGGCCAACTCGACGTCGAGATTGGCCGGCCGCATCCACACACCCTCACGAAGTTCACCGAACCGCAGCTCCTGCAACGTGTTCCGCAGCGCAGCGCGCGTGCGCGCGTCGCCACCGATGCTGGTGATCAGCAACGTCGTCCAGCAGCCGTCCCACGCCCGCACATGCGGGTTGATGGAGGCGTCCTGCCTGCGCTGCCGTGCCAGCAATCGGCTGGAGAGCCGGTAGCCGTCCTCGGAGCGGATCAGGTCCCCGGAACCGACCATCCGGGTCAGCGCCACCCGCACCGTCGCCTCCTTGAGGTCGAAATCGGTTGTCAGCTTGAGTAGCTCACCAGCGGTCGCCCACGCCGGATGGGCGCCGAGCAGCACGCTCAGCACCACCGACCGCGCGGTCATCCGGGTCAAGGTGGCCACGGTCAGACCCCGGAGGCCTGCCGGCCGTGGTCACCGAACGGCTCGTCGCGGTGCCGCACCGCCTCGCGGAAGCCGTGCTCGCGGGCCTGCGCGACGAACCCGTGCCCCTCGGGAGTGTGCCGGGCGACGCCGTCGAACACCGTGGAGATCATCGCGCTGTTGGCCACGCCCTGGTTGTAGAGGGCACTGTTCATCGCCAGCTTCACCATGATGAGCTGGTTGACCGGCACCGCGGCGATCCGATCGACGAGTCGCTCGGTGCGGTCGTCGAGGTCGGCCGGATCGGGCGCCTCAACGGCCAGGCCCCATTCGGCGGCCTGCGCCCCGGTGATGCAATCACCGGTCAGCAGAAGGCGTTTGGCGCGCTGATCACCCAGCCGATGGGCCCACATCCCGGCCGCCGGAACCCCCCACACCCGGGTGGGGGGATAGCCGATCTTGGCATCGGCGGCAGCGATGACCTGGTCGGCGTGCAGCGCGATGTCGGTGCCGCCGGCCACACAGTAGCCGTGGATCTTGACCACGGTGGGCTTGTCGGCGTGCATCAGGCTGGAGAAGCCGCGGACGAACCGGCTCATCATCTGATAGTCGATCATCGGATCCCACGGCTGGTTCGGTAGATGGTTGACCGCCTGCGTTCGGCCGGAGAGCACGGTGTCGCGGTACGGGCTGTCGTCACCGGCCGGCGAGGACCCCTCCGCGTAGGCGGACAGGTCGAACCCGGCGCAGAACCCGGCACCGCGCCCCGACACCAGGATCACGTGCACGTTCGGGTCCAGATCGGCCCGCTCGACCAGCGCCGAGAGCTCCAACGGGGTGTCGGCGACGATCGCGTTGCCCTTCTCCGGCCGGTTGAACGTGATACGCGCGACGCGGTCGGTGACCTCGTAGGTCATCGTCTTCAGCTCGTCGAAGTCGACGCGCCCGATCGCGTGGGTCATCGTGCCGTCACCACCCGCGAATGCGCGTGTCTGCACGCGAAACGCCGCCATCGCGCGGCAATTCGCGCACGCTCGCGCTCGCTGGTCATGCCTTGACCAGGGCGCGCTCGATCACCGGGGCCAGGTCCAGGCCGGTCGGCAGCGTGCCGAAGGCGCCACCCCAAGCTCCGCCCAACCGGCTGGCCAGGAATGCCTCGGCGACCGCGGGATGGCCGTGGCGCACCAACAGCGATCCCTGCATCGCCAGCGAGATGTCCTCGGCGACCTTGCGGGCCCGGTACTCGATGGATTCCAGGTCCGCCAGCTGTGGTCGCAGGGCATCGACATGGGCGTCCAGCCGGGGGTCATGACCGGCGGTGGATCCGAGCTCGTCGAACAGCACGTCGACGCACTCGGGCCGGGTTGCCATCGCGCGCAACGTATCCAGCGCACTGACATTTCCCGAGCCCTCCCAGATACCCATCAGGGGGGCTTCCCGGTAGAGCCGGGGCATCCCGGAGTCCTCGACGTAGCCGTTGCCGCCCAGGCACTCCATCGCCTCGGCGGCATGCGGAGTGGAGCGTTTGCACACCCAGTACTTGGCCGCGGCCAGACCGATCCGGCGCAACAGCGTCTCGCGCTCGTCACCACGCACCGCGTGATCGGTGGCCCCGGCCATCCGCATCGCCAGAACCGTCGCCGCCTCGGCCTCGACGGCGAGGTCGGCGAGCACGTTGCGCATCAGAGGCTGGTCGATGAGGTAGGCGCCGAACGCCTTGCGGTGCTGGGCGTGATGGATGGCCCGGGTCAGCCCGTTGCGCATGCTGGTGGCACTGCCCAACGTGCAGTCCAGCCGGGTCAGGTTGACCATCTCGATGATGGTCGAGACGCCACGGCCCTCCTCACCGACCAGCCAGGCGGTCGCACCGTCGTACTCGACCTCACTGGAGGCGTTGGCGTGGTTGCCGAGCTTGTCCTTCAGCCGCTGCAGGAACATCCGGTTGCGGCTGCCGTCCGGCAGGATCCGCGGCAGGAAGAAGCAACTCAGCCCGCCGGGTGCCTGCGCCAGCACCAGGAAGATGTCGCTCATCGGGGCCGAGGTGAACCACTTGTGGCCGGTGAGCCGGTAGCTGCCGTCGGCGTTGGGCAGCGCCTGGGTGGTACCCGCCCGCACGTCGGAACCACCCTGCTTCTCGGTCATCGACATGCCGGCGATCAGGCCCGGCTTCGTCGTGGGCACGGCGAGCTCGGGGTCGTAGACCCTGCTCGCCAGCAGCGGCTCGTACAACGCGGCCAGTTCCGGGTTGTGCCGCAGTGCGGGCACCACGGCGTAGGTCATCGAGATCGGGCAGATGTGGCCGGGCTCGGGCGTCCACACCGAGGTCTTGGCGGCGCGCACCACGTGGGCACCCGGCCGCTCGTCGGCCCAGGGCGCGGCGTGCAGCCCGTGGCCGACCGCGACTGTCATCAGCTCGTGGTAGGCGGGGTCGTACTCCACCTCGTCGACGCGGTTACCGACCCGGTCGTGGGTGTGCAGCACCGGTCGATGCCGGTCGGCCAGCTCCCCCCACCGTTGCGCGGTGGCGGTGCCGCTCAGTGCGCCGAGTTCGAACACCTCGTCGGCGCCCCACTGGCCGCCCTCGCGGATCAGTGCCTCGGCCAGCACGGGCGAGGTGGCCGGGTTGTAGTTCTCCAGTGGTGGCACCTGGTTGGTGACGACGTGGGTGCCCGACGAATGATCCATGCCCTCCACTGTTACATCTTTCCTGCGGTCGCACAAGAAACTGTAATGCCGATAGACTCCGGGATCCATGGACGACGGCACACCCGGTGCATCGGGGCAGTTCCCCGCGGGTCACCCCGCGATGCCGGTCAAGGACGTCGGCAGGCTGCTGCTGCGCTGCGCCGACCGGCCCGGCCTGGTCGCCGCGGTGAGTCAGTTCCTCGCCGGGCAGGGCGCCAACATCATCTCGCTGGATCAGCACTCCACCCAGCAGTCCGGCGGAACGTTCATGCAGCGCACCATCTTTCACCTCGCCGGCCTGCCGGCGGCCCGGGACCGGCTGGAGCGGTCGTTCGCCGAGCAGGTGGCCGCCCGGTTCGACATCGACTTCCGGCTCACCGAGGCGGCCAAGCCGAAGCGGGTGGCGATCATGGCCTCCCGAGAGGACCACTGCCTGCTCGACCTGTTGTGGCGAAACCGGCGCGGCGAGCTGGACATGTCGGTGGTGATGGTGATCGCCAACCATCCCGACCTCGCCGACGACGTCCGCCCGTTCGGTGTTCCGTTCATCCACATCCCGGCCCACCGCGACATCCGCGACGACGCCGAACAGCGCCAGCTCGACCTGCTGCGCGGCAACGTCGACCTGGTGGTGCTGGCCCGCTACATGCAGATCCTCACGCCGCGGTTCATCGACGCGGTCGGCTGCCCGATGATCAACATCCACCACTCGTTCCTGCCCGCGTTCATCGGCGCGGCGCCGTATCGCCGGGCCAAGGAGCGCGGCGTCAAGCTGGTCGGGGCCACCGCTCACTACGTGACGCAGGACCTCGACGAGGGCCCGATCATCGAGCAGGACGTGGTCCGGGTGGATCACCGGCACAGCGTCACCGATCTGACCCGGCTCGGCGCCGATGTCGAGCGCGCGGTGCTGTCCCGGGCCGTGCTGTGGCACTGCGAGGACCGGGTGATCCGGTTCGGCAATCAGACGATCGTGTTCTGAACGGGTTCCGGAAGCAGTTGCTGTCGCGATCTGCGCACCTCGAACTGCCGGATCCCCAGGATCACCACCGCCGCCAGCAGCCAGCCCAGCAGGACATCGATCACGTAGTGCTCTGCGGTGTACACCAGCGTGAACGCCATGACCAGCGGATAGGCCACCAACAGCGGCCGCCAGCGGCGGTTCACCCGATTCCACAGGAACACCGCGATCGCGGCCGACAGGCCGGAATGCAGCGACGGGATCGCGGCGACCAGGTTGACGCTGGCCTGGCCCTGGTCGATCAGCGCGCTGGCACTGTGCAGGTTGAGCACGCCCCAGCCCCGGCCGACGATGCGCTCCACGAACGCGTTGGCGCCGTCATGCGTGGAGTGCAACACACCCAACAGCCCGCCGTCGGGGACCCCCCGGGCCGAGTGGAACATGCAGCGCGGACCCGACGGTCCCCCCGCGACATCGTCGGCGGTGCAGCGGGCCGCCGCCCACGGCGGGGCCGCCGGCAACAGCGCGTAGATCACCAGCGCAGCGAACGACAGCCCGACGAACAGCCGCACGAACGACTTCCACTCCTCGCGGTCACGCAGCCAGAGCACCCCGGCGACCACGTACGGAAGGATGAAGAACGACATGTAGACGCTGCTGATCACCACTTCCCACCAGGGCGGATGCGGCAGTTTCAGGCGCTCCTGCAGCCACACCGTCGGCATGGTGCCGAAGAACATCCACCGGTCCATGTCGGCCTGCCAGTGCCACAGCGTGGGGCGCCCGACCAGGGTCGCCGCTCCCCTGCTCAGGTCGTAGGCGATCAGCACCAGCGCGAACGGCAACCAGTCGCGCACCACGTAGAAGACCCGTCGGCCCTGTCCGATGCTGGCGGCCACCAGTCCGGTGCAGATGTAGACCAGCAACAACTCGCGGTTGAAGGCGAACCCGTCGGTGAAGGTGCGCCAGACCACCACGGTGGCCCACACGGCGATCGCCGTCCACCGGATGATGCGCAGCCGTCGGGCCCGCCGGTCCGGCGCCGGGGCATCCGTGACATGCGTGCGCGCAATCGATGACTGCTCAATCGCGGACACGGCGACCTTTCGACGCGGGCGAGGTGAATATCCGCGTAAGCCTAATTAACCTCGACGCCACCCGCCGTTCAAAGGGCGTTCCGCTGCGAAAGTGTGACGCGTCGCGATGTCAGCGAACGTGCTCGCGCAGGAACGCGATGTCGTCCTTGCGGCCCTCGTCGGAGGTCTCGCAGATCACCGGGGCGTCGGCGGCCTCGACGACGGCCACCAGCAGCTGCGGGTCGATCTGGCCGGCGCCGAAGTTGGCGTGCCGGTCGGCGCCGGAACCGGCGGCGTCGCGGCTGTCGTTGCAGTGCACCAGATCGATGCGCCCGGTGATCGCCCTGATCCGCTCGACGGCGCCGATCAGCGCCTCGCCGGCCGCCCAGGCATGGCAGGTATCCAGGCAGAAGCCGATACCGGTGTCACCGATGTGGTCCCACAGCCGGGCGATCGTGTCGAAGTGCCGCGCCATCGCGTGGTCGCCGCCCGCGGTGTTCTCCAGGTAGACGGGGACCTCGGTGTTCAGGCTGGCCAGCGCTTTGACCCAGCGCTCGAACCCGGCCTCCATGTCGTTGTCGTCGGCATGCCCGCCGTGCACGATCACCGCGGTGGCGTCGATCGCCGCGGCCGCGTCGCAGGTGTCCTGCAGGATCTTGCGCGACGGGATCCGGACCCGGTTGTTCGCCGACGCCACGTTGATCAGATACGGCGCATGTACGTAGATCGGGACGGGCGAGGCCTTGAGCGCCTCGGCGTCCTCGCGCGGCGGCGGCTTCTTCCAGCTCTGCGGGTTGCCGAGGAAGAACTGCACCACGTCGGCGCCGTCTGCCTGCGCCGCCGCCAGCGGGTCGTCACCGTGGACGTGGGAACCAATGAGCACGCACCCGAGTCTAGGTGCGCCGCCCGACAACCTGTCGGAGCGGGCACAATGCCAGCCATGGACCAGGACAGCTACGACAAGGGCCGGAGGATCCGCTCCGCGGTGCTCGGCGAGGCCTACGTACGGCGTGCCGAAGAGAGCGCCGACGAGTTCAGCAAGCCCCTACAGGACCTGCTCACCGAGTACTGCTGGGGTGCGGTGTGGGGCCGGGAAGGGTTGCCGCTCAAGACCCGCAGCATGCTGAACATCGCGATGATCGCGATCCTCAACCGCCCCAACGAATTGCGCACGCATGTCAGGGGCGCGCTGACCAACGGCGTCTCCCGCGACGAGATCCGCGAGATCCTGCTGCAGGTGGCGGTCTACGCGGGCGCTCCGGCCGCCGTCGACGGGTTCCGTGTTGCGCGCGAGGCCTTTGCCGAGGTCGATGGGTCGACAACGTGACGATCGGGTTCATCGGGCTGGGCAACATGGGGTTCCCGATGGCCGCACGACTGCTCGCCGCCGGTCACCGGGTGATCGGATTCGACACCCGCGCCGAGGCAATTGACCGGCTGGTCGGGCTCGGCGCCGAGGGCGCCACCTCGGTCGCGATGGTGGGCGCGCGGGCCGACACCGTGCTGGCCAGTCTCCCGAGACCGGACGTGTCGCGCCGGGTGGTCGCCGATCTGGCCGCCGCCCCCGGTACGGTCAACCGGTTCGTCGACCTCTCCACCGTCGGCGCGCAGACCGCCAGGCTGAACGCCCGCGCGCTGGCCGGGCACGGAATCGCCGCGTTCGACAGTCCGGTCAGCGGCGGCGTGTCCGGCGCCGAGAACGGGAGCCTGGCGCTGATGGTCTCCGGCCCGGCCGCCGGATATCCCGCCCTCGAACCGCTGCTGCAGACGCTCGGCCGGCCGTTCTTCGTCGGCGAGACACCCGGTGCGGGACAGACCATGAAGCTGGTCAACAACCTGCTGGCCGCCACCGCGCTGGCGGCCACCGCCGAGGCGATGGCGATGGGCGTGAAGGCCGGTCTGGATGCGCAGGTGATGCTCGACGTGCTCAATGCGGGATCCGGAGGCACCCACGCCAGCCGGGACAAGTTTCCGCGGGCGGTGCTGCCGCGGACCTTCGACTACGGCTTCGCCACCGGGCTGATGGTCAAGGACGTCCGGCTGTACCTGCAGGAAGCCGAGGAGCTGGGGACGCTGAACCCGATCGCCACCGCCGTCGGCGCGCTCTGGGAGGACGTGCTCGCGCAGCAGGGACCGGATTCCGACTTCACCACCGTGGTCAAACGATTCGAGGAGGCCGCCGGGGTGGTTGTCCAGGGCCGCTGACGCTGCCTCACGACCGCGAACGTGAAGGTATCTTCACCGTCGCCATCGAACGTGAAGGCAGCTTCACACTCGGCCCAGGGCAAGCAAAAGGCCCGGGCACGAAAAAGCCCCCGCCCAAGGGGGTGGGGGCTTTTCCGTGGCCGAAGCGACGACCTACCGGTAGTCGCTGTAGCCGTAGTCGTCCAGCGGCACCGCGGCGCCGGTGGCCTGGCCGAAGTCCGGGCTGTAGTACTGATCCTCGTAGGACGGGATCGTGTACGCGGCCGCCCGGGCCTCCTCGGTCGGCTGCACCTGGATGTTGCGGTAGCGGCTGATGCCGGTACCGGCCGGGATCAGCTTGCCGATGATCACGTTCTCCTTCAGACCGTTGAGCTTGTCGCTGCGGCAGTTGATCGCCGCATCGGTCAGCACCCGGGTGGTCTCCTGGAACGACGCCGCCGACAGCCACGAATCGGTGGCCAGCGACGCCTTGGTGATACCCATCAGCACCGGGCGGCCGGCCGCGGGCTCGCCGCCCTCGGTGACCACCCGCCGGTTCTCGGACTCGAACTCGGCGCGCTCGGTCAGCGAGCCGGGCAGGAACTCCGTGGCGCCCGAGTCGATGATCGTGACGCGGCGCAGCATCTGCCGGACGATGACCTCGATGTGCTTGTCGTGGATCGACACACCCTGGGCCCGGTAGACCTCCTGCACCTCGTTGACCAGGTGCACCTGGACCTCGCGCGGCCCCATGACGCGCAGCACCTCGTGCGGATCGGCCGAGCCCTCCATGAGCTGCTGGCCGACCTCGACGTGGTCACCGTCGGAGAGCGGACGCTCCGAGCCGTCCTCGTGCTTGAACACCCGCAGGCGCTGGCGGCGAGGCAGCTTGTCGTAGACCACTTCCTCGCTGCCGTCGTCCGGAACGATGGTGATCTTGTAGAACTTCTCGCCCTCCTCCAGGCGGACCCGCCCGGTGACGTCGGCGATCGGGGCCCGGTTCCGCGGAACGCGGGCCTCGAACAGTTCCTGCACCCGGGGCAGACCACCGACGATGTCGGCGCCACCGGTCACACCACCCTGGTGGAAGGTACGCATGGTCAGCTGCGTGCCGGGCTCACCGATGGACTGCGCGGCCACGATGCCGACCGCCTCGCCGATGTCGACGAGCTTGCCGGTGGCCATCGAACGGCCGTAGCACATCGCGCACACCCCGGTGCCGGTGGTGCAGGTGAGCACCGACCGCACCTTGACCTCGGTGATACCCGCGGCCAGCAGTGCGTCGATCGCCGGATCGCCCAGGTCGTGACCCCGCTCGACGACGACGTTGCCGTCGGCGTCCACCGCGTCGGTGGCCAGCGTGCGGGCGTAGGCCGACGTCTCGATGTGCTGGTCGCGCACCAGGGTGTCGGCCTGCAGATCGGCCAGCGCAACGGTGATGCCGCGCTCGGTCTCGCAGTCGTGCTCGCGCACGATGACGTCCTGGCTGACGTCCACCAGACGACGGGTCAGGTAGCCCGAGTCGGCGGTACGCAGCGCGGTGTCGGCCAGACCCTTACGGGCACCGTGGGTGTTGATGAAGTACTCCAGCACCGTCAGGCCCTCGCGGAACGACGACTTGATCGGCCGCGGGATGAACTCACCCTTCGGGTTGGTCACCAGGCCCTTCATGCCGGCCAGGTTGCGCACCTGCGTCATGTTGCCGGTCGCACCCGACTTGGGCAGCAGCGTGATCGGGTTGTCCTCCGGATAGAACTGCTCCAGAGCCTCACCGACCTCTTCGGTGGCCTTCTGCCAGATCTTGACCAGTGCCTCGTTGCGCTCCTCGTGGTTCAGCGCGCCACGCTGGTACTTCTTCTCGATGCCGTCGGCCTCGTGCTCGTAGCGCTCGAGGATCTCCTGCTTCTGCGGCGGCACCAGCACGTCGGCCATCGAGACCGTCACGCCCGAACGGGTGGCCCAGTAGAAGCCGGCGTCCTTGAGCTTGTCGACGGTCTGCGCGACCACGATCATCGGGTAGCGCTCGGCCAGGTCGTTGATGATCGCCGCCTGCACCTTCTTGTGCATCTGCTCGTTGACGAAGGGATAGCCCTTCGGCAGCAGCTCGTTGAACATCACCCGGCCCAGCGTGGTGTCCGCGGTCCACGCGTCACCCTGGGTCCAGCCTCCCGTTTTCCCGTCGCTTCGCTCGCCCGTTTCGGGAAACAGCTCGGCCTCGATGTCGGCCGGCGGACGAAGCTGCGTCAGCCGGACCCGGATCCTGGCCCGCACGCTCAGCGCGCCGCGGTCGAAGGCCATGATGGCCTCGGCCGGCGAGCTGTACACACCGGTCTCCGGTTGATCCTTGGTGGCCGGCGTGAACTCGCCCTTGTCGCCCTCGATCAGCGTCGTCAGGTAGTACAGCCCGGTGACCATGTCCAGACGCGGCATGGCCAGCGGACGGCCCGACGCCGGCGACAGGATGTTGTTGCTCGACAGCATCAGGATGCGCGCCTCGGCCTGCGCCTCCGCGCTGAGCGGCAGGTGCACGGCCATCTGGTCGCCGTCGAAGTCGGCGTTAAACGCCTCGCAGACCAGCGGGTGCAGCTGGATCGCCTTACCCTCCACCAGCTGCGGCTCGAAGGCCTGGATGCCGAGGCGGTGCAGCGTGGGTGCGCGGTTCAGCAGCACCGGGTGCTCACCGATGACCTCTTCCAGCACGTCCCACACCTGCGGACGCTGACGCTCGACCATGCGCTTGGCGCTCTTGATGTTCTGCGCGTGGTTCAGATCCACCAGACGCTTCATCACGAACGGCTTGAACAGCTCCAGGGCCATCAGCTTGGGCAGACCGCACTGGTGCAGCTTGAGCTGCGGGCCGACCACGATGACCGAACGGCCGGAGTAGTCCACGCGCTTACCGAGCAGGTTCTGCCGGAACCGGCCCTGCTTGCCCTTGAGCAGATCCGACAGCGACTTCAGCGGACGGTTACCCGGCCCGGTGACCGGGCGGCCGCGGCGGCCGTTGTCGAACAGCGCGTCGACGGACTCCTGCAGCATCCGCTTCTCGTTGTTGACGATGATCTCGGGGGCACCGAGGTCGATCAGCCTCTTGAGGCGGTTGTTTCGGTTGATCACACGGCGGTACAGGTCGTTGAGGTCGCTGGTGGCGAACCGGCCACCGTCGAGCTGCACCATCGGGCGCAATTCCGGCGGGATCACCGGGACCGCGTCGAGGACCATGCCCATCGGCGAGTTGCTCGACTGCTGGAACGCCGCGACGACCTTGAGCCGCTTGAGCGCACGCAGCTTCTTCTGGCCCTTGCCGCTGCGGATGGTCTCGCGCAGGATCTCGGCCTCGGCGTCGATGTCGAAGTTCTCGATGAGCTTCTTGATCGACTCCGCACCCATCGCCCCGCTGAAGTACTCGCCGTAGCGGTCCTGCAGCTCGCGGTAGAGCAGCTCGTCGACGATCAGCTGCTTGGGAGCCAGCTTGGTGAACGTGGTCCAGATCTCGTCGAGCCGGTCCAGCTCGCGCTGGGCCCGGTCGCGCAGCTGACGCATCTCGCGCTCGCCGCCGTCGCGCACCTTGCGGCGCACATCGGACTTGGCGCCCTCGGCCTCGAGCTCCTTCATGTCGGCCTCGAGCTTCTGGGCCCGTGCCTCCAGATCGGCGTCGCGCTGATCCTCGACGGCCTTCTTCTCGACGACCATCTCGGCCTCGAGCGTGGACAGCTCGTTGTGCCGCATCTCGTCGTCGACGGACGTGATCACGTAGGCCGCGAAGTAGATGATCTTCTCGAGATCCTTCGGGGCCAGGTCCAGCAGGTAGCCCAGGCGCGACGGGACGCCCTTGAAGTACCAGATGTGCGTGACCGGCGCGGCCAGCTCGATGTGGCCCATCCGCTCACGACGCACCTTGGCCCGGGTCACCTCGACGCCGCAGCGCTCGCAGATGATGCCCTTGAACCGGACGCGCTTGTATTTGCCGCAGTAGCACTCCCAGTCGCGAGTCGGTCCGAAGATCTTCTCGCAGAACAGGCCGTCCTTCTCGGGCTTGAGCGTGCGGTAGTTGATGGTCTCCGGCTTCTTGACCTCGCCGAAGGACCAATTGCGGATGTCGTCCGCGGTGGCCAGGCCAATGCGGAGTTCATCGAAGAAGTTGACGTCTAACACGTAACTCCCTTTCCCCTTGCGGGATTTGGAAACTGATATGGGCGGTCGACGGGAGGCCTAGGCGAGGTCCTCGACGGATGCGGATTCGTTGCGCGACAGGTTGATACCGAGGTTGGCAGCGGCGCGCTCCAGGTCCTCGTCGTCGCCGTCACGCATCTCGATCGCGGCACCGTCGCTGGACAACACCTCGACGTTGAGGCACAGCGACTGCAGCTCCTTGAGCAGCACCTTGAACGACTCGGGGATGCCCGGCTCGGGGATGTTCTCGCCCTTGACGATCGCCTCGTACACCTTGACCCGGCCGACGGTGTCGTCGGACTTGATGGTCAACAGCTCCTGCAGCGTGTACGCGGCGCCGTAGGCCTGCATGGCCCAGCACTCCATCTCACCGAACCGCTGACCACCGAACTGCGCCTTACCACCGAGCGGCTGCTGGGTGATCATCGAGTACGGACCGGTCGAGCGGGCGTGGATCTTGTCGTCCACCAGGTGGTGCAGCTTCAGGATGTACATGTAGCCGACCGTCACCGGGTACGGGAACGGTTCGCCGCTGCGGCCGTCGAACAGCACGGCCTTGCCGTCGGCGTCCACCATCGTCTCGCCGTCGCGGTTCGGCAGCGTCGAGCCCAGCAGGCCCTGCAGCTCCGCCTCCCGCGCACCGTCGAACACCGGGGTGGCCACGATGCTGTCCGGCTCGGCCGCCAGCATCTCCTCGGGTAGCTTGCTCGCCCAGTCGGGCGTGCCACCAACGACGTCGATGTTCCAGCCGGCCTTGGCCACCCACCCGAGGTGGGTCTCCAGGATCTGGCCGATGTTCATCCGTCGCGGCACACCGTGGGTGTTCAGGATGATGTCGACCGGGGTGCCGTCCGGCAGGAACGGCATGTCCTCGACCGGCAGGATCTTGCCGATGACGCCCTTGTTGCCGTGGCGTCCGGCCAGCTTGTCGCCGTCGGAGATCTTGCGCTTCTGCGCCACGTACACGCGGACCAGCTCGTTGACACCGGCGGGCAGCTCGTCGTCGTCCTCGCGGGAGAACACCCGGATGCCGATGACCTTGCCGGACTCGCCGTGCGGCACCTTCAGCGACGTGTCGCGGACCTCGCGGGCCTTCTCGCCGAAGATCGCGCGCAGCAGTCGCTCCTCCGGGGTCAGCTCGGTCTCGCCCTTGGGGGTGACCTTGCCGACCAGGATGTCGCCGTCGCGGACCTCGGCGCCGATGCGGACGATGCCGCGCTCGTCGAGATCGGCCAGCACCTCGTCGGAGACGTTCGGGATGTCCCGGGTGATCTCCTCGGCACCCAGCTTGGTGTCGCGGGCGTCGATCTCGTGCTCCTCGATGTGGATCGAGGTCAGCACGTCCTCTTCGACCAGGCGGTTGGACAGGATGATCGCGTCCTCGTAGTTGTGGCCCTCCCACGGCATGATCGCCACGAGCAGGTTCTTGCCCAGCGCCATCTCACCGTTCTCGGTGCACGGCCCGTCGGCGATGACCTGGCCGGCCTCGACGCGCTGCCCGGCGTCCACGATCGGGCGCTGGTTGGCGCAGGTGCCGTGGTTGGACCGGGCGAACTTGCGCATCCGGTAGGTGTGCCGGGTGCCGTCGTCGGCCATCACGGTGACGTAGTCGGCCGAGACCTCCTCGATCACACCGGCCTTGTCGGCGACCACGACGTCACCGGCATCGATGGCGGCACGCAGCTCCATGCCGGTACCGACCAGCGGCGCCTCGCTGCGCACCAGCGGAACCGCCTGGCGCTGCATGTTGGCACCCATCAGGGCGCGGTTGGCGTCGTCGTGCTCGAGGAACGGGATCATCGCGGTCGCGACCGACACCATCTGGCGCGGCGAGACGTCCATGTAGTCGACCTCGGTCGACGAGACGTACTCGACCTCGCCGCCCTTGCGGCGGACCAGCACCCGGTCCTCGGCGAAGTGCCCCTCGGCGTCCAGCGGCGAGTTGGCTTGCGCCACGACGTGGCGGTCCTCCTCGTCGGCGGTCAGGTAGTCGATCTGGTCGGTGACGACGCCGTCGATGACCTTGCGGTACGGGGTCTCGATGAAGCCGAACGGGTTCACCCGGGCATACACCGACAGCGAGCCGATCAGGCCGATGTTCGGGCCCTCCGGGGTCTCGATCGGGCACATCCGGCCGTAGTGGCTGGCGTGCACGTCGCGCACCTCGAGGCCGGCCCGCTCACGGGACAGACCACCCGGGCCCAGCGCCGACAGGCGGCGCTTGTGGGTCAGGCCCGACAGCGGGTTGTTCTGGTCCATGAACTGGCTCAGCTGGCTGGTGCCGAAGAACTCCTTGATCGCCGCCACGACGGGACGGATGTTGATCAGGGTCTGCGGCGTGATGGCCTCGACGTCCTGGGTGGTCATCCGCTCGCGCACGACGCGCTCCATGCGGGACAGGCCGACCCGGATCTGGTTCTGGATCAGCTCGCCGACGGTGCGCAGACGACGGTTGCCGAAGTGGTCGATGTCGTCCACCTCGACCGGGACCTCGACGCCGCCGGGCGCGGTCATCACCTGGTCGCCCTCGTGCAGGCGCACCAGGTACTCGATGGTGGCGACGACGTCCTCTTCGGTCAGCGTCGAGCTGGTGATCGGCTCGCCGGCGTTCAGGCCGAGCTTCTTGTTGACCTTGTAGCGGCCCACCCGGGCCAGGTCGTAGCGCTTCTCCTTGAAGAACAGGTTCTCCAGCAGGGTCTGCGCGGACTCCTTGGTCGGCGGCTCGCCCGGACGCAGCTTGCGGTAGATGTCCAGCAGCGCCTCGTCGGTGCCGGCGGTGTTGTCCTTCTCCAGCGTGCCCATCATGATCTCGGAGAAGCCGAAGCGCTCCACGATCCGCTCGTTGGTCCAGCCCAGCGCCTTGAGCAGCACGGTGACCGGCTGACGGCGCTTGCGGTCGATGCGCACACCGACGGTGTCGCGCTTGTCGACGTCGAACTCCAGCCACGCGCCGCGACCCGGGATCACCTTGACGCTGTGCAGCGTCTTCTCGGTCGACTTGTCGATGCTCTCGTCGAAGTACACACCGGGCGAACGGACCAGCTGCGACACGACGACGCGCTCGGTGCCGTTGATGATGAAGGTGCCCTTCTCGGTCATCATCGGGAAGTCGCCCATGAAGACCGTCTGGCTCTTGATCTCGCCGGTGTTGTTGTTGATGAACTCGGCCGTGACGAACAGCGGGGCCGCGTACGTCATGTCCTTGTCTTTGCACTCGTCGACCGGCGCCTTGACCTCGTCGAAGCGCGGGTCGCTGAACGACAGCGACATCGAGCCCGAGAAGTCTTCGATCGGCGACAGCTCCTCGAGAACCTCCTGCAGGCCGCCCTTGGGATCGACTTCCCCGCGGTCGACGGCGCGCTGGAACCAGTCCTCGTCGCCGACGAGCCACTCGAAGGACTCGGTCTGAACGTCGAGAAGCCCGGGAACCTTGAGCGGCTCACGCAGCTTCGCGAAGGAAATTCGGTTGGGTGCTCCGGGAACGGAGTAATCGGTAGCTACTTCTGAACTGATCTGGCGGGACCCTGCCAAGATGCATCCTTCCAGCACCTCATGCGACCATTCGGAGAGCCGGTGCTGCCGGGTCCGCATTGCCGCGATATCTGCGTCGGTTCGGCTGGCCGTCAAGCCGGAACCTCACGGACGCACGACACGCGACAAGGTCACTGAGCGCGGTAGAGGGCTCAGGCTTGGTCCACGTGGGCAGCGCGGTGTTGGAGGGTGGGCAGGATGCAGCCAGCGCAACGTCCAACGATACCGCAGGGCGGCATATTCCTCAACAAGCCCGCGCGGGGACCATCCGGCGCTGGCTGGCCACCTCAACCCGTGCAAACATGCTGGCCAATAGATTGGCCCGGTTTCGTCCCGTCGTCAAGAGATAGAAGCGTGTCCGGCCCAGAAAGTGTCGCGGTTTCCTCCTCCGGTTCGGCGGCACAGGTCGCGAAGTTGATGCCGAACAGCAGGCCGGACACGAACTGGAACACCATGTCGACAAGGCTCAGGCGCTCGGGCGGGCCGGGCAGCACATAGGCCGACGCCGGGCCCCGCGACGTGTCGAACTCCAGCAACTCGCCCGCTTCTCCGTAGTACCCCGCGGTCTGCGTCCCGGCGAACATGTCGTTGATCCAGGCCGCGGTGATGAGCTCGGCGGCCTTGACGTTCGCGGCTTTCGGCCACCCGGTGATCAGGTTCATCGACGCCTGGATGAGCGGGTTACCGCCGACCATGAAGTCGCCGTGCGAGCTGTCGAGCAGCCGGGCGCCGATGAACTGATCGGGCCTGGCCTGCGCGAGTTCGGCGGCGCCGGTGCCGTTCATGTTCCAGAAGTACGACCTGGCGGCGAGGTCATAGAACGGGACATCGTCGGGAAGTTTGGCCAGAGCGTCGGGCACGACCGAACCGAACCCCACCCCGTCGAGCATGACGACGCCGGCCAGCCGGTCGATGCTCCCGTTGGTGGCCATGTATCCGGCGGTGCCGGCCACCAGCCCGCCGCCCGCCGAGTGGCCGATCAGCACGACCCGGTCCACGTCGTCGAGCAGCGTGCTGCTGTAGCCGGCGGCGGTCGCGCTGTCGGCCAGCGCGGTGTTGCCGTCGACGAACAGGTCGGCCACCGCGCTGTGCATCTGTGTGCCGCCCACCCAGCAGCCGTCGCAGGCCAGGAAGTTCGACGTCAGGCTCGGGACGACGACGATGCTGTGGGTGGACTCGGCCAGCCGCGCGGCCGTGTAGCTGTACATCGGCCCGGAGGCCATGAAGCCGTGCTGCGTGTAAACCAGCCGGGTCGGTGTCGGGCCCTCGGGGACGTACCAGTCCACGGGTACCTCGTATCCCTCACCGCAGTCGATCGTCAGCGTGGAGCTGTGCACGGTGACCGTGCTGCCCGGCGGCAGCTGCGGCGGGCCCGTCACCACCCGGGTCGCGAAACCGATCAGGTTGAACACGACGGCCCCGATGATGCTGAGCAGGGTCTGCCGCGGCGCCGTGGCCGCCTGGATTGACACCGGACCGTCCGCGGCGACCATCGCCATCTCGGTGACCACCGGCGCCGGTGGGGCGCGGTCGGCCTCGACCGCGACGAAGGCCGCCCGCCGGACCGGACCGGCGGGTTGCACCACCTCGGCGACGTCATCGGCCGGTTCGGCCACCGCGTCGGCCTCGTCGGCCAGTTGCGCCTCGACGGCCTCGTCGGCGACATCGGCCGGATCCCCGGGCGCGCTGCCGACCTCGGCGGCCGGCGAATCCATTGCGGTCGAGGGGGTTTCGCCCGCCCGGTCGGCTTCGACGCCGTCGGACTGAATGGCGTCGGCCTCGTCGGGCTCGATGCTGTCGGGCTGAATGCCGTCGGCCTCTGCGGGCTCGATGCCGTCGGGCTCGATGCCGTCGGGCGATCCCGGCGCGTCCACCGGGACCGAATCGTCATCGGTCAGCTCTGCGTCGGCCTCGTCCGCCAGGTCCTCGTCGAGGTCTGCCTGCAGCTCGTCATCGGCGGCTTCGGAGGTTTCGGGCTCGTCCTGCCCCGACCCTTCAACGTCGGCGGGTTCCGATTCGACGGTGGTGTCCGTCCCGCTCCCGGCGGCCTCGGGCCCGGTGGTGTCCGGGGACCCGGACGAGACGGTCGTCTGCTGCCCCGCTCCCGGCTCCGGCGCGGCCACGGCCACGCCGGCACCGCCCAGCAACGCCGCCGAGACGGCCGCGGTGACCACACCGGCACCGATCCACACCGACATCCGGTCGACCATGAAAGACCCCCGTCCGAATCCGGCAAACCGTATCGCGGTCATCTCCGCGGGCGGGCAGAATTCGCCAGAATCACGCGACGACGACGCGTTGCGTCGCGACCGGGCCGGCGTGCCGCCGTTGGCGAAACTCGGTATCGCCGGTGACATCCGGTTCCCGCCCGCGGCCCGGTACCGGTGCGACGACCGCGGGACATGCCTATGGCTGCGCGGCCGGACCGTGTGGCTGCGCGGCCGGACCGTGCGGATCTGCGGGAGGTCGGTAGGCGGCCCCCGGGGCGCCTACTCCGCGACCGGAATCCGGCCGGTCGGGGCGTCGTCCTCGTGCCCGTGACCGGACTCGCCGGCGAACTGGTGGGTGGGGTACTTGTGGGTACCCTCGAGGTCGTCGCGGATGGCTTCCTGCGCCGCCGGCGGCAGGGTGTGCATGATCTCGCGCACCCGCGCCTGACGACGGGCCACGGCCTTGCGTTCGGGCATACCGGGAGTGGCCGTGACCTGCGGCGGCACACCCTCGATCTCCTCGACGCCGCCGTCGTGGTGACCGGCCTCGAGCAAGGCCTGCTCCTCGGCCATCGTCGACTCGTCCTTCTCCTCGGACATGCCGATCGGGCCGATACGACGGCCGTTGAGGAACTGCTTGACCACCGGTTCGTCGCTGGTCAGCAGCACCTCGCGAGGACCGAACATCACCAGTTGCTTGCGGAACAACATGCCCATGTTGTCCGGCACGGTGCGGGCGATGTTGATGTTGTGCGTCACGATCAGGATCGTGCAGTCGATCTGGGCGTTGATGTCGATCAGCAGCTGCGACAGGTACGCCGTACGCACCGGGTCCAGACCGGAGTCGGGCTCGTCGCACAGGATGATCTGCGGGTCGAGCACCAGTGAACGCGCCAGCCCGGCGCGCTTGCGCATACCGCCGGAGATCTCACCGGGGAACTTGTTCTCGTCACCGGCCAGACCGACCAGGTCCAGCTTCTCCATGACGATCTGGCGGATCTCGGCTTCCTTCTTCTTCGTGTGCTCACGAAGCGGGAACGCGGTGTTGTCGTAGAGGCTCATCGAGCCGAACAGCGCGCCGTCCTGGAACATCACCCCGAACAGGGTGCGGATCTCGTAGAGCTCCTTGGCCGAGCACTCGATGATGTTGGTGCCGTCGACGATGATCTTGCCGCGCTCCGGGCGCAGCAGCCCGATCAGCGACTTCAGGAACACCGACTTACCGGTACCCGAGGGCCCCAGCAGCACGCTGACCTCGCCCGCGGGCAGGTCGAACGTGACGTCCTCCCAGATTCGCTGAGCTCCGAAGGACTTCGTCAAGCCTTCGATCTGAATACCAATGCCCACGCGAAATCCTCTCGCCATCGCCCGACTTGCGCCACATGCTCCCCGCCTGTGGCTTGAGTCACTGTAACCTACCGGCCTGCCCGGTCACACTCGGTCTGCAGATACCGGCGAACCGCCATTCACGCTGCCCACGGATACCGACGACTGTGGGGCCGGCCTGTTTTGCCAGGCCAGCCCCACAGCTGAGTTAGCCGACGTCGCCGCCGGCCCGCACGGCGCCGGTGGCACCGTGTTACCTACTACTTACTTGACGGTGACCGATGCGCCGGCAGCCTCGAGCTTGCCCTTGGCTTCCTCGGCGGCCTCCTTGGTGACCTTCTCCAGCAGCGGCTTGGGCGCACCGTCGACCAGATCCTTGGCCTCCTTCAGGCCCAGGCCGGAGACGATCTCGCGGACGACCTTGATGACGCCGATCTTCTTGTCGCCGGCACCCTCGAGGATGACGTCGAACTCCGACTGCTCCTCGGCGGCCTCGGCCGGGGCGCCGGCGGCGGCACCCGGGGCGGCGGCAACGGCGACCGGAGCCGCGGCGGTGACCTCGAAGGTCTCCTCGAACTTCTTGACGAACTCGGACAGCTCGAGCAGGGTCAGCTCCTTGAAAGCGTCGAGCAGCTCGTCGGTGGACAGCTTGGCCATGGTGGGTCCTTCCTGATTCTTACTTCGTGGCTAGTGGGGGTGGGACGTGCGGACGCTGCTAGGCAGCTTCCTCAGCGGCCTTCTTCTCTTGCAGCGCGGCAGCCAGACGTGCGACCTGCGACGCCGGAGCGTTGAACAGGCCGGCCGCCTTGGCCAGGTTCGCCTTCATCGCGCCGGCCATCTTGGCCAGCAGCACCTCGCGGGACTCGAGGTCGGCGATCCGCTCGACCTCGGAGACGGTCAGCGCGCGACCGTCCATGTAGCCGCCCTTGATGACCAGCGCCTTGTTGTCCTTGGCGAAGGTCTTGATCGCCTTGGCGGCGTCGACGGCCTCACCCTTGACGAACGCGATCGCGGTCGGACCCGCGAACAGCTCGTCGAGACCCTCGATGCCGGCCTCCGCCGCTGCACGCTTCACCAGGGTGTTCTTGGCGACCGTGTAGGTGGCGGAATCGCCGAGTGACCGGCGAAGTTCGGCGAGGTTGGCGACCGACAGCCCGCGGTACTCGGTGACGAGCGTCGCCGTCGCCTCCTTGAACTGCTCGGCGATGTCGGCAACCGCGGTGGCCTTGTCAGCCTTGGCCATGCATGCCTCCTCGTGGTTGGTTTCGGTCGTTCCGCCTCGACCTTCGGATGGTCAACCCCGAGAAATGACGAACGCCCCGACGCAGACAGGTCGGGGCGCACACGTATATGAGCCTCGTCCTCCTGCGTGGGCCGCCGGGATTTCCCGGACCTTCAACCGATTGCCGAGCCACTTGCTCTTCGCGCAAGCGCTCATCGGTGACCGACGGTCTTCGGTGGAACCGGATCAGGATAGCGTGCCACCCCCCGATCAGCCAAAACGCCGTCCCGTCCGGCACCGCGAACGCGCGCGTCTGTACGACGGCGCGCCGCGGCGGCCGGCACGCAGCGCACGCTCGCCGCTCACCAGTGCACGCCCGAGTACGCGAGGGCCGCGGCACCGACCAGACCGGCGTCGCCGCCGAGTTCGGCGGGCACCACCTGCAGGCCGCGGATGAAGTCCAGCCCGGCGTAGCGGGTCAGCGCCGCACGCAGTGGGCCGAACAGCAGATCGCCGGATTTCGCGACACCCCCGCCGATCACCACCAGGTCCAGGTCGCAGACCGCGGCGACCGACGCGATCGTGGCGGCCAGCGCGTCGGCCCCGCGCGTGAAAGCGCGCAAGGCCACCGGATCGCCGAGCCGGGCGGCCTCGGCGAGTTCCCTGGCGTCCGCGCCGGACGGCGCCTGCCAGCCCTGGGTGCGCGCCCATCGCGCCAGGTGGGGACCGGAGGCCACGGTCTCGACACAGCCGTGCCCGCCGCAGGTGCACGGCCCGCCGCCCGGGTCGACGACCACATGGCCCACATGACCGGCGTTGCCGGTCCGCCCGCGGTACGGAGCGCCGTCGAGCACCAGTCCCCCGCCGATGCCCGTCGAGACCACCATGCCCAGCAGGAAGGAGGCACCGCGACCGGCGCCGATCCATCGTTCGCCCATCGCCATGCACAGCCCGTCCCCGCCGAGCCACACCGGCAGCCCGGTGCACTCGGCGACCCGGGCCACGATCGGAAACCGCTGCCAGGCAGGGATGTTGATGGGGCTGACGGTGCCCCCGGGGATGTCGACCGGCCCGGCCGAACCGACGCCGACGGCGGTCACCGTGGTCTCGGCGGCACCGAGGGTGTCGGCCAGCACCGACGCCACCGTGTCCCACAGCGTCTCCGCGTCGTCGTGCGGGGTCCGGCGTTGCGTGACATGGGTGAGGTTTCCCGCCGCGTCGGCGAGCGCGGCGGCGATCTTGGTTCCGCCGATGTCGACGGCCAGCACACAGTCGCTCATCAGCCGTCCACTTCAGTGGCGGTGGATGTTGTCGGGCTGCCGGGGATCGCCGGGATGCTCGTATCCCGGCGCAAGCACGACGAGCGCGGCGCACCGCTCGTCGAGCCAGCGGCGGTAGACCCGGCGCCGTGCGGCGGCCAGCAGGTGCGCGGCGATGGCGGGCCGCGCATCCTCGAGCGCCGCGCCGGTGAGGGCGCCGTGCCAGCCCCCGGCCCGCGCCCGCCGCACCGCGAACCGCGACGGGTTTCTGGCGTGGTAGTCGGCCACCTCCTCGTCGCTGACCCGCACGGCCGACGTGACGTGGGCGAACACCGCCCGTGCCGAAGGGTCGGACAGCGTGGCCGCCGCGACGCTGCCGATCTCCATCCGCGCCACCTCGTCGGGCAACAGCTGCACCTGCGTAGGCGCATCGGCATCGTCGACCGCGAGCACCGCCGCTTCGGCGGCGACGACCCGCCGGGCGGTCAGCACCTGGGTGAGCCAGCGGCGCAGCTGCCGGGCCTCGCCGGTCCCCGGCCGCGGCAGCGCACCGGCCCGATCACCGGCCCGCGCCACACGTTCGGCCCGGTCCACATCGGCGACCGTCACGACCTGCGCGCCGACGGTGGCGGCCACGTCGGCGCTCATCGGGCCCGCACCCGTACCGGCACCGCGGCCGAATACAGCAGCTCGCCGGCGCATGCGACGCGGATCAGCACCCACCAGCTGCCGGGCTCCGTCCATCGCGGCGGTGCGACGTCGAAGCCCAGCTCGACGGTTCCCCGTGCTGGGATCACGCCGCCGACGATGTTGGGCCCCAACCATTCCCAGGTGCCCCACGGCGATATCGCGTGAGCCTCCACTGCGAGGTCCGCGTGCGCGTCGGTGCCGACGGTGACCGCAACCCGCGCGCTGTCGCCGGCGACGACGTCGACCGCTCCCGGCTCGGTGACCAGCCACAGCAACCGGTCGTCGTGGCCGCCGACGGAGATCACGCAGACGTCCTCGACGGTCTGATGCCAGGCTGCCGGGATCGCGGCACCGACGGCGGCCAGTTCGGCACGCACCGGGTAGAGCCCTGGGGCGACGCCGGACGGCACTTCGACGTGCACCGTCGACTCCAGGTGTTCGCCGGGCGGGAGCAGGAAGGGCAGCTCCGCGATATCCAGGTTCAGGCCCGTCGGCGCGATCAGCCGCACCCTGCCGTGCAGTGCGGTGTCGACGGCATCGCTGACCGCGGTGAGCCGCAGCGACAGCTCGCCACCCCCATCGATCGACACCCGGTGCGGATGCAGATGGGCGACGGCGGGCAGCCCGCCCAGCGGTGCGGGCCCGCGGTTGTGCAACCAGTACCTGGCATACAGCGGCTGGGCGGGTTCGGCGACCGCTCCCAGCGGCGTCTGCTCGGCATCGAGCAGACGCGGCAGGTTGAGCCGGGTGCGCAGCGTCGCGATCTCGTAGCCGTGCAGCCGCACCCCGTCCTCGCCACGATCGAGCGGGCGCTCGACCAGATCGAGCCGCTGCGACCCGGACAGGTGGCGCAACCCGGACTGGAGGGTGACGTCCGCCCGCCGCCCCAGCGTCTCCACCAGCCGCACCGCGATCCCGTCGGCCGGGTCGGCGCGCCGCGCGCTGCCACCCGCGGTCGGATTCCCGGCGGCCTTGACGGCGGCCACCGCAACGGATCGCTGCGGCTCGACCTCCAGCATCGAGCCCCAGCCGGGCAGGCCGCCGCTCGCCGGCTCGTGGACGGCCCGAACCGGCAGCAGCGGCTGATTGAATTCCGCACTGCGGGCAGGCATCTCCAGGTCACGCCAATCGCCGTGCGCCCCGATCAGCGCGTAGTCGAAGGTGTGCGTCCAGTGTTGGAGCTGAAAATTGGAGCCGTCGGGCGCGGTGCGGCGGGGCGGGTCGGTCCAGGTGCCCGACGGCCACCCGGTGCATGACCGCATCAGCGACATGTGCAGCGTGCCGTCGGTGTCGATCGCGAAACCGGGCACGCCCCGGTTGATCACCGCAACGGTCCGCGCCTCGAACTCCTCGACCCCGGCGACCTGATCGACGACGATCTCGGCGTCGCCGAGGTCGTCGATCAGCGCGGTGATGGCCGCGAGGTCACCGTCGGCGCCGACGACGAGCACAGGCAGCGCATCGACCGCGCGCAGATCGGCTCCCGGAATCCAGACGTCCCGCAGCGGCCGGGCCGCCGGAATCCACACCCTCGGCCCCGCCGGATGGCCACCGAGCACCTCGGTGGTGAACGCGTTGTCGGCGGCGCTGCCGACGCTGATCCGCACATCGGGCAGGTTCGAGTCGACGGCCAGGTCGCCGTAGCGCGGTGCGTCGGCCGTCGAACAGGTGGCGGTCACCCCCGCCCGCACGAGGGCAGCCATCAGGTCACGGACCACGGCGCGCAGGGCGGCATCGGCGCCCGGGGGAACGATCACCTCGGCCACCGACACCGCACGTACCGCATCGCCGCGGAAACGCACCCGGGCCGTCGAGGACAGCCCGAACCAGCCGTAGGCGGGGTTGTCCAGCGTGTACAGATGCACGGCGGTGTCCACCGAATCGGCGCGGCCCGGTTCGTGCAGCAGACCGAAACCGCGCCCGATCACCGCGTCACCGACCTCGCTGACCGGCATCGCGCCGGGCACCGGACAAGGCCAGCGCAGCCGCAACAGGCGGTCCGACCCGGCGAAGTCGTCAATCCTGGTGCGGCAGTCGACACGTTCGACCCCGCGCCACAGCGTCAGCGTCTGGGTGTAGCGCAGCAGCCCGGGGATCTCGCCGGTGACGACCACGCGTTCACCCAGCGCACAGCCGAACCGTCGCACCGACGTGGCGGGATGCTGCGCCGACGACGTCACCGGCCCTTTGGGCAGCAGATGCCACGGGCCCTCCCCGACGGTGGGGTGGGCGGGGTATTCGTCGTAGACGGCGAGTTCGTTGCCGACCCGCCCGGCGGCGATGAGTTCGCGGCCGTCCGACACCAACGTGCACACCCCGCCGCCCCGGGATCCGTCGACCCCCAGGCGGTAGTGTTCGTTGGCGATCACCTGGACCTCGTCGGCGGGCAACGGTTCCCAGCCCGGGGCGGACTCGCCGGGCGCCAGCCGGTAACCGCGCCACCCGAGCGACGGCACGTCGCGGGCCAGCCACGTCACCGAATGACCGCCGTCGCCGACGACCGCGGGCACCGGCACGCCGGAGCAGTCCACCACGCCGCCGGCGAACGGCTCGTCGAGGTGGATGGTGACCATGTCGGAACGGCTGTGCGCCAGCGGATTCCACACCACGACCGATGCATCGACCGCACTGGACAGCAGCCCCAGGGCGCGGTCGCGAGCACCGCCACCCAGTTGCCACGCATCCCGCCACCCGGTGAGCAGATCGAGATAGACCTGGTCGGACTCCGATCCGGTGATGCCGTCGTGGTGGGCGCAGTAGGCCAATTGCACCCAGGCCTTGGCCAGCGCGGCCTCCGGATAGGTCGCGCCGGTGGACAACGAGGCGAACACCGCGAACCTTTCGGCCTGCAGGACCGCGTTCTCCGCGGCGCGGTTGGCCTGCTTGGTGTCGATGTAGGACACGTCCTTGCCGGTGTAGATCGGGTTCATGTCCCGGGTCTGCGGGACCGGCGGCGTGGCGTGCTCGGCGGTTTCCGCGCGCACCGCCGCGAAGAACTCGCGCGGCAGGGCGCACACGAAGCGCGGCCAGGTGTAGCGGCTGTTCCAATCGCGGTGGATGTCGGTGACCCACTTGTTCGGCGGCGTGTAGTCGGTGCCGACCGGCAGCAGCACGTTACGTGTCAGTGCGACCTTCTTCATCGCGGTGAACAGCTCGAGGACGGCGGTCTCGGCGTCGGCCAGCGTGGCTGCGGAGTCCATCCACCAGCCCGCCGCGTAGTGGGCGGGCATGTAGTGGGTGAGCAGACCACGCCCGGACGGCGCCATCCACTCGAACTCGCTGGCGAACTGCATCCGCGCGGCATCGCCGGGCCGTCCCTTCTCCGCGGCCATCGGACCCCACTGATGGTGTGGGCCGCGCGCCCATGAGCTGGAGGTCAGCCCGGCGTCGGCGGCCATCCCGGGGAATTGCGGGTCGTGGCCGAACACGTCGAGCTGCCAGGCGGTGGCCGGGTCGGCACCCATCACGTCGCGCTGGAATCCGGTGCCGTGCACGAAGTTACGGATTGCCGTCTCGGGACTGGTCAGGTTGGTGTTGGGCTCGTTGTAGGTGCCGCCCATCACCTCCACCCGGCCCTCGCGGATCAATCGCCGCAGGTCGGCACGGTCCTCGGGGTGAGTGTCCCAATACGGCTTGAGGTAGTCGACCTCGGCCAGCACGAA
Source organism: Mycolicibacterium xanthum (assembly GCF_019710635.1). Lineage (GTDB taxonomy): Bacteria > Actinomycetota > Actinomycetes > Mycobacteriales > Mycobacteriaceae > Mycobacterium > Mycobacterium xanthum. The sequence goes on along the minus strand of NZ_JAIFZS010000015.1, from coordinate 83,628 downwards.
CTTGTACTCCGGCTCCCGCCTGGCCATCTCGAGGTGGGCACGGACCAGCTCGAAGCCGTTGGTCTGCCGGCAAGCGCCCGGCGGCTCCTCGGTCCACACGCTGGTGTAGGCACCCTGCGTGTTCCACCACACCGGGTCGTAGTGGAAATGGCTGACCATGTACATGGTCCAGCCCGGTTCGGCGACGGTGAACGTGAAGTCGACGGTGCTGTGCCCGGCGGCGGCACGGGCCGGGCGGCCCTGTCCGATCACCGGATCGACGACCTGCACCGCGATCTCGCCCACACCGTCCCCGGCGGACAGGTCGGCCTGGCCGCTCAGGCCCGGACCCTCGACGCGAACCGTGCCGGCACCGCCTCGGTAGGTCACGCGGACCAACTGCTGCGGGGTGTCGGCCGGCCCGGTGAACAGCTCGGTCGACTCGGCCGCGAGCACATCGATGGGCATGCCCCTCATCCTGCTTTCCGCCGGCGCGGGCGTCAGCCCGCGACACGCCCAGGCTATCCAGCGGCGCGGGCGATTCGCTCGGCTACGGCGCGCATCGCGGCGATCACCTCGACCGATGCCGTCGAGAACGTCTGCGCGACGGCGTGGTAGCGCACCCGGGCGACGTAGGGGTACGCGGATGGCTGACCGCTGCCGCCCGCAGGCACACCGCCACCGCGACCGCTTCCTCGGGATCCAGCAGCTGCAGCATCCGGCCGGTCCTCTCCACAGTGGCCACAGTCTGCCGGAGTGCATGGACAGAACCTGTCCGCCGAGACTGACACAGTGGGTTCATGACCGACGAACTGGCCTTTCACCTGGCCGACCAGCTCGACCATCACTGGCGCCGGCAGCTGCGCCCCCGGCTCGACGGCCTGACCGACGACGAGTACTTCTGGGCGCCGGTGCCCGACTGCTGGACGCTGCACACCGACGGATCGATTGACTACGAGTTCCCCGAACCGGATCCGGCGCCGCTGACCACGATCTCCTGGCGGCCGGCCCACATCACCGTCGGCGTCCTGGCGGTGCGCGGACACGGGTACTTCGGCGGCCCGCCCGCCGACTACCGGACCTGGCCCTACGCCCCCGACGCCGACACCGCGCTGCAGCAGCTGGACTCCGCCTACCGCGTCTGGATCGAAGGCGTGCAGCGCCTCGATGACCGACAGCTGCGACGACCTCTCGGACCGGCCGAGGGACCGTACGCCGACCGGCTCATGGTCGACCTCGTCCTGCACATCCACCGGGAAGTGATCCACCACGGCGCCGAGATCGCCCTGCTGCGTGACCTGTTCGCCCACACCCAACCCGAGGAGAGCTGACATGCCCGCGATGCCCCCACCCATCGCCGGCGAGCGGGCCGGACTCAAGGAGTACCTGGCCGCTCAGCAGCACGCGTTCCACGCGATCGCCTATGGGCTCACCGACGAGCAGGCGCGCTCGGCCCCGTCGGTCAGCGCGCTGTCGATCGGCGGGTTGATCAAGCACGCCACGACCTGCCAGCGCGGCTGGATGAGGCGGGTCTCTGCGGCGCCGGCGATGGCCGAGGAGGACGCCAGGCCGATGGCCGAGCAGCAAGCCGACTACGCCGACGAGTTCGTCATGAGAGACGATGAGACGCTCGCCGACATCCTGGCGGCCTTCGACGCGCAGAACGCCGAGACGATCCGCCTGGTGGAGACGGCCGATCTCGCTGCGGCGGTGCCGATTCCGCAGGATGTGCCCTGGCTTCCCAAGGACGTGTCCGCGTGGTCGGTGCGCTGGGTGTTCTTCCACCTGATCGAGGAGCTGGCCCGCCACGCCGGACACGGCCACATCATCCGCGAGAGCATCGACGGGGCGACCCTCTACGAGCTGCTCGCCGGGCTCGAGGGCTGGCCGAAGACCGAGTGGCTGACCCCGTGGATACGGGCGCAACCGTAACGAAGTACCGACCGACCCCCGAGCGTGCGGCTATTGCGAAATCGGAGCGATTTTTTCGCGCTGCCTTCACACTCGGCGCCCGACGAAAGGGGCGCCCCTCGTGGGGGCGCCCCTGGTGCGCGGCGGTGCGCGCCATCGGACAGCTGTGTCCTGTTGTACTTCTCGCTTCGTTACTTCACGTCGACGTAGTAGACCTTGCCGGTGATGACGTTCTGCCGGATGGAGTCGTCATCGGAACTCCAGACCTGGCCGCGCAGGTCGGCGCCGGGCTGGATGCCCACCACGGTGGCCTGCGACAGCGGGGCATCCGAGAGCCGGTTGACGATGACCCGGTTGCCCTGGTCCTCGAGCTGGCTGATGGTCGTGTCGGCGTTGCCTCCGGCGCTGGGGGCGGCGGCGGCCGGGGCGGCCAGGCCCAGGACGGCGGCGCCCAGGGCGGCGGCTACGGCGGTGGTGGTGAAGGTGATGGTGTTCATGGTGGTTGCTCTTCCCTGTGTCGGGTCGGAGCCGTGGAGCGAATCGCGCGGTTTCGACTTCGTGTGCTGATCTCGTCCGATCTGACCCGTACAACCGGGGGCCCACCGCCATGATTTCCGATGGCAGAAATTGAACGACCCCTGGCAGAAACCCGACGCCGAACGGTTGACAGCACGCGATGGGCGGACACCGGCCAACGCACGCGAGGAGCAGAACAGGGATCAGCGCACGCGAGGAGCAGAACAGGGGCCAGCGCACGCGAGGAGCAGAACAGGGAATCAGCGCAGCACCAGGCTCAGCGCGTAATCCACGACTGTGTCGAGATCGTCGCCCAGGTGCCCGGCCAGCCACTGCTGGGCCAGCTCGGCCATCGCACCTGCGTACAACGCCGCCGCGACCATCGCGGCGATGGGATCGGTGTCCGGGCGCATTCGCCACCCTTCGGTGAGCACGGCTTCGCGCAGCAGATCCTGCGTCGCGGCGCGACGGGCGGTCAGCACCGGGTTGGACCGCGCGTCGGTGAACAAGACCCGGCCCCGCCGCGGGTCGGCGGAACTGAAATGAAGGACCGCGGCGATCCCGGCCCGGGTCCTGGACCGCAACGATTCACCCGCGGTGGCCATCGCCTCCTCGACGGCGACGCCGAGTTCGGCACTCACCCGGTCGTAGACCGCTCCGAGCAGATCGTCGGTGGCCCGGAAGCTCTCGTAGAAGTAGCGGGTGTTGAGCCCACTCTCCCGCGACACGGACCGCACCGACAGCGCCGCCTCACCGCCCTCGCCGAACAGATGGAAAGCCGCGTCGATCAACAGCGCACGCCGCTCGGCGCGCCGGTGGACCAGCGGTATCCCCGCCCACCTGGTCGAGCTGGACGCCGGGACGGACATCGCACCAGCCTAAAGCGGACACCGTCAAGTTCTGGCCAGATCGGCGATCCCGCCGGTATTCTGGTAACACTCGTGTCCATTCTGGGGAGGCGTCGATGTTCCTGCCGCATCAGCTCGTCGGGCAACTGTTGGACAAACGCTTCGACCACGACGTGCGCCGACATTTCTTCCGCGGGATGCAGTTCGACGGGCCGGCCGGCGACCCGGGCTGGTTCGGCCCCGGCAGCGCCGTCTGGCACGTGCACTCGCACATGCAGGCCCTCGTCTTCGGCCTGCAGTGCGCGGCCTACATCGAACGCCTCGACCCGTCGATCTACTGGATGGGCGTGCACCATTCCCGGCTGGTCAAGCCGGACACCCGCGACGACGCGGTGCCCGAACTCGACCCCCAGGGCGCCAACGTGCGGCTCGGGCACTCCGTCGCGTTCTTCATCGGCACCGCATACGGCTCGACGCCGACCGCTGAAAGGCTGGCACTGGCGGTGCGCTCGATGCACCACACCGTGAAGGGCACCCGGCCGGACGGCGCGCGCTACGACGCCGACGACCCGGAATGGTTGCGCTGGAACTACGCGACGGTGGTGTGGGGCATCGCCACCGCGCACGAGCTGTATCACCCGCGGCCGTTGCGGGGCCGCGACATCGACCGCTACTACGGCGAGTTCGTCCGGGTCGGACATGCGCTGGGCGGCACCGATCTGCCCGCGACCAAGCGGGAAACACTGGACTGTCTGGAGTCCTACCTGCCCCGACTGGCGGTCACCTACGGCGCCGCGATGGCCACCGGCTCCAACCTCCCGATGCCCCAGAGCGCCATCGACTGGGCGGTGCGCGACACCATGCCGCCGTGGGCGCAGCGGCTGATCCAGCACCGCAACCCGAACATCGTCGAGCGAACCGCCCGCCGGGCGCTGGTGTGGTCGATCATCAACGGTATCCACACCGCCTCCGGCCCGGTGACGGAGTTCGAGCAGGCCAAGGCACGCGTCGCCGACGGCGTCGACCCGGCGCTCGCCCCGCACACCCTGCCCGGCCACCGGCCGGACAGCGACCCCATTCGGTCCCGCGACGAGGTCGAGCGGGCATTCGTCTGAACACCGGAACCGCTGGCAGTCCAGCGACGCCTCCGTTAACGTAGGGAATCGGGTCGGGGGGCTCGGTCTAGCTCGACGTGGGGGAATCCGACATGAGATTGCGTATCGCAGCGGCATCGCTGGCAGTGATGACGTTCTTCGGCGCCGGCGTCGCACACGCGGACACCGAATGGGAGATGCCCTACTTCGGGGGCATGACCCTGGACGAGGCACGCAGCACCTGGGACGCCATCACCGCGGGCGAAGGCCCCGAACTCAAAACCCGGATCATCAACACCGCCCCGGGGATTCCGATCAACTCCGACTCGTGGACGGTATGCGGTCAGAAGCCTTACCCCGGGGAGTCCGTCGACGCGAGCAGCTCGATTGCGGTGGCGGTCTCACCGCCCGGGATGTGCTGACCGGCGGTTACGGCCACGCCATGTGACCCGCTCCACACCTTTTTCGCCTGACCGCACCTTTTGAGACACTGCTGGTATGAGCACACCTCGAAAGACATCCCACCGCGAGGTTGCCAGGCTAGACCGGGTTCCCCTTCCGGTCGAGGCAGCCCGCATCGGAGCCACCGGGTGGCAGGTAACCCGCACCGGCGCCCGCGTCCTGACCAAACTGACCGGCCACGGCTCGCTGCAGCAGAAGGTGGTCAAGCAGATCCCGCAGACGTTCGCCGACCTCGGTCCCACCTACGTCAAATTCGGCCAGATCATCGCCTCCAGTCCCGGCGCCTTCGGCGAACCGCTGAGCCGCGAGTTCCGCGGACTGCTCGACCGGGTCCCGCCGGCGGACACCCGCGAGGTCCACAAGATGTTCCGCGAGGAACTCGGCGACGAGCCGCAGAACCTGTTCAAGTCATTCGACGAGCAGCCCTTCGCCTCCGCGTCGATCGCCCAGGTGCACTACGCGACCCTGCATTCGGGCGAGGAGGTCGTCGTCAAGATCCAGCGCCCCGGCATCCGCCGGCGGGTGGCCGCCGATCTGCAGATCCTCAAGCGCGGCGCCCAGCTGGTGGAGCTGGCCAAGCTGGGCCGACGGCTGTCCGCGCAGGACGTGGTCGCCGACTTCGCCGACAACCTCGCCGAAGAGCTGGACTTCCGGCTCGAGGCGCAGTCGATGGACGCCTGGGTCGCGCACATGCACGCCTCCCCGATGGGGGAGAACATCCGGGTGCCCCAGGTGTACTGGGACCTCACCAGTGAACGGGTGCTGACCATGGAGCGCGTGACCGGTGTGCGCATCGACGACGTCGCCGAGATCCGCAAGCGCGGTTTCGACGGCACCGAGTTGGTCAAGGCGCTGCTGTTCAGCGTCTTCGAGGGCGGCCTGCGGCACGGACTGTTCCACGGCGACCTGCACGCCGGCAACCTCTACGTCGACGACGACGGCAAGATCGTGTTCTTCGACTTCGGCATCATGGGCCGGATCGATCCGCGCACCCGCTGGCTGCTGCGTGAGCTGGTCCATGCACTGCTGGTCAAGAAAGACCACGCGGCGGCGGGCAAGATCGTCGTGCTGATGGGCGCCGTCGGCACGGTCAAGCCCGAGGCGGAGGCCGCCAAGGATCTGGAGAAGTTCGCCACCCCGCTGACGTTGACGTCGCTCGGCGACCTCAGCTACGCCGAGATCGGCAAGCAACTCTCGGCGCTCGCCGACGCCTACGACGTGAAGCTGCCGCGTGAGCTTGTCCTCATCGGCAAGCAGTTCCTGTACGTGGAGCGCTACATGAAGCTGCTGGCACCCAAGTGGCAGATGATGAGCGACCCGGCCTTGACCGGTTACTTCGCCAACTTCATGGTCGAGGTCACCCGCGAACACAACGACCAGGTCGAGGAGCGGACCGACAACGACCAGGTCGAGGCCTAGATGGGCCGGCGAGACCTCCGATGGGCGACGGCGTGAACATCCGCACCGGTACCGCCAAGTCGGGCGAGCTCGACATCCATTACGAGGACATGGGCGACCCGAACGATCCGGCGGTCCTGCTCATCATGGGCCTCGGCGCTCAGCTGTTGTTATGGCGCACCGGGTTCTGCGAGAAGCTCATCGACCAGGGCCTGCGGGTGATCCGCTTCGACAACCGCGACGTGGGGCTGTCCACCAAGCTGCCCGGCCACCATGCCGGCGCGCCGCTGCTGCCCCGGATGGCCAGGTCGTTCCTCGGGCTGTCCAGCCCGGCCGCCTACACGCTGGAGGACATGGCCGACGACGCCGCGGCGCTGCTCGACCATCTGGGGATCGACACCGCTCACGTGGTCGGCGGGTCGATGGGTGGCATGATCGCCCAGGTCTTCGCCGCCCGGCACCACGCCCGCACCCAGACCCTCGGCGTCATCTTCTCCAGCAACAACCGGGCCGTGCTGCCACCGCCGGGGCCGCGGCAACTGGCGGCCATCCTGCAGCGACCCCAGGGCACAACCCGCGAGGCGGTCGTGGACAACGCGGTTCGGGTCAGCCGGATCATCGGCAGCCCGGGATACCCGCCCTCCGACGACAAACTGCGCGCCGACGCGATCGAGGGCTACGACCGCTCGTACTACCCCGCCGGGGTGGGCCGGCACTTCGCGGCGATCATGGGCAGCGGCAGCCTACGCCGCTACAACCGTCAGATCGCGGTGCCGACGGTGGTCATCCACGGCCGGGCGGACAAGCTCATGCGGCCCTCCGGCGGACGCGCCATCGCCCGGGCCATCCCGGGTGCCCGGTTCGTGTTGTTCGACGGGATGGGCCATGACCTGCCGGAACCCCTGTGGGACGACATCGTGGGTGAGCTGAAGACGACGTTCGCCGAGGCCCGCTGAGTTCGACACGCGTCAACAATTCTCCGCCACACCGCCCGGCCCGTGGGGATTGGATCACAGCAGGCAGCTGACGATAGGCTGACCGCTTTAAGCGCGTGTTCGCAGAGGCGACGGGCCGCGCTTTCGGTACGGTCTGCACAGCAGCAGGAAGCAGAGCAGGGGAATCATGTCTGACCAATCCACCGGCACGAAGGATATGCGGCCGCATTTCGAGGATATCCAGGCCCATTACGACTTGTCGGACGACTTCTTCGGGGTGTTCCAGGATCCCACCCGCAAGTACAGCTGCGCGTTCTTCACCGGCCCCGACGTCACACTGTCGGAGGCGCAGATCGCCAACGTGGACCAGCATCTGGATCGGCTTGATCTGAAGCCGGGCATGACGCTGCTCGAGGTCGGCTGCGGCTGGGGGCTGACCCTGCAGCGGGCCATGGAGAAGTACGACGTCAACGTCATCGGCCTGACCCTGTCGAAGAACCAGCAGGCCTACTGCAACCAGTTGCTGAGCAAGATCGACACCGAGCGCACCTTCGACGTCCGCCTCGAGGGCTGGGAGCAGTTCCACAGCCCCGTCGACCGGATCGTGTCCATCGAGGCGTTCGAGCACTTCGGCTTCGAGCGTTATGACGACTTCTTCAAGACCTGCTACGACATCCTGCCCGAGGACGGCCGGATGACGATCCAGAGCAGCGTCGGCTACCACCCCTACGACCTGGCCGAACGCGGCAAGAAGCTGAGCTTCGAACTGGCCCGGTTCATCAAGTTCATGATCACCGAGATCTTCCCCGGCGGCCGGATCCCCACCACCCAGATGATGGTCGAGCATGGCGAGAAGGCCGGGTTCGTGGTGCCTGAGGTGAAGTCGCTGCGCAATCACTACATCAAGACGCTGGGCATCTGGGCCGACCGCCTCGAGCAGAACAAAGATGCGGCGATCGCGGCCACCGACGAAGAGAACTACCACCGCTACATGCGGTACCTGAAGGGCTGCCAGTACTACTTCATCGACGAGAGCATCGACGTCAGCCTCGTGACCTACCTCAAGCCGGCCGCCGCCGCCTGACTCCGAAGCGGCTGGCCATCGAGGCCGTCGCCCGGATAGCGCAGAGTTGCCTGGAGACGGTGTCACAGCGGGAGCACCGCGAAAAGCCCTGGTACCGGGCCCAAACGATGTTTGCTGACGCAACTATCGACTTCGGTCGTGAATGACCACACCCTCGGCAAAGCGCCGTTCCTGCGCACAATAATCGCTGGAGAGCGCACTGCCGCAGGTCGGCGAGCAGAAATTGTCCGTTGACCCGCGAAGAGCGCACCGTCGGTGCTATGTTGCTGCGGGGGTGCTTCTCGACCACCATGTCGGAGGTTCGCAGAGGGGGATGCGGCCACCGGGCTTGGCCCGCTCCGAGCCGCCGTTCGTGGGGGCCGGTGGCCGGCAGCCGAGGCCGGATGCGTGGTGGCCGAGGAGCGCTCCCGAAAAGCGCGCATAGCGAGGAACCCCGCACCTATCCCTTCGGGTGCGGGGTTTCTCGTTGTCTGTTGGTCGGCTCCGGCTGCGCCTACGCCTCCGACCCCATGGTCGGCTCCGGCTCCGCCTACGCCTCCGACCCCATGGTCGGCTCCGGCTGCGCCTACGCCTCCGACCCCATGGTCGGCTCCGGCTGCGCCTACGCCTCCGACCCCATGGTCGGCTCCGGCTCCGCCTACGCCTCCGACCCCATGGTCGGCTCCGGCTGCGCCTACGCCTCCGACCCCATGGTCGGCTCCGGCTGCGCCTACGCCTCCGACCCCATGGTCGGCTCCGGCTCCGCCTACGCCTCCGACCCCATGGTCGGCTCCGGCTGCGCCTACGCCTCCGACCCCATGGTCGGCTCCGGCTGCGCCTACGCCTCCGACCCCATGGTCGGCTCCGGCTCCGCCTACGCCTCCGACCCCATGGTCGGCTCCGGCTGCGCCTACGCCTCCGACCCCATGGTCGGCTCCGGCTGCGCCTACGCCTCCGACCCCATGGTCGGCTCCGGCTCCGCCTACGCCTCCGACCCCATGGTCGGCTCCGGCTGCGCCTACGCCTCCGACCCCATGGTCGGCTCCGGCTGCGCCTACGCCTCCGACCCCATGGTCGGCTCCGGCTCCGCCTACGCCTCCGACCCCATGGTCGGCTCCGGCTGCGCCTACGCCTCCGACCCCATGGTCGGCTCCGGCTGCGCCTACGCCTCCGACCCCATGGTCGGCTCCGGCTCCGCCTACGCCTCCGACCCCATGGTCGGCTCCGGCTGCGCCTACGCCTCCGACCCCATGGTCGGCTCCGGCTGCGCCTACGCCTCCGACCCCATGGTCGGCTCCGGCTGCGCCTACGCCTCCGCGAAGTTCCGGGTGACCGACGGATCCACCGGGATCCCCGGGCCGGTCGTCGTCGAGACGACGACCTTCTTCAGGTAGCGCCCCTTCGACGACGACGGCTTGGCACGCAGGATCTCGTCCAGGGCGGCACCGTAGTTCTCGGCCAGCGCCTTCTCGTCGAACGACGCCTTGCCGATGACGAAGTGCAGGTTCGCCTGCTTGTCGACGCGGAAGTTGATCTTGCCGCCCTTGATGTCGGAGACCGCCTTGGCGACGTCCGGGGTGACCGTGCCGGTCTTCGGGTTCGGCATCAGGCCGCGCGGACCCAGGATGCGCGCGATCCGGCCGACCTTGGCCATCTGATCGGGGGTGGCGATCGCGGCGTCGAAGTCGAGGAAACCGCCCTGGATCTTCTCGATCAGGTCGTCGCTGCCGACGATGTCGGCGCCGGCCGCCTCGGCCTGCTCGGCCTTGTCACCGACGGCGAACACCGCGACGCGGGCGGTCTTGCCGGTGCCGTGCGGCAGGTTCACGGTTCCGCGGACCATCTGGTCGGCCTTGCGGGGATCCACGCCGAGGCGGATCGCGACCTCGACGGTGGCGTCCTGCTTCTTCGACGAGGTGTCCTTGGCGAGCTTGGCGGCCTCCAGCGGCGTGTACAGCCGATCCTTGTCAACCTTCTCGGCGGCTTCCTTGTATGCCTTGCTGTTCTTGCTCATTGGTTCATCCAATCGCGTTGTTGGGTTGTGGTTTGCGGGCCGATGCCAGCCCTCCCACGGGTTACTGCGTTCAGACTGCGCCGGCGGTGAGCTCTACTCGAACTTCGTCGCCGTCAGTGCAGCCTCAACGAAATCACTCGACGGTGATTCCCATCGACCGGGCGGTGCCGGCGATGATCTTGGACGCGGCGTCGATGTCGTTCGCGTTCAAGTCTTCCTTCTTGGTCTCGGCGATCTCGCGCACCTGATCCCAGGTCACCTTGGCGACCTTGGTCTTGTGCGGCTCACCGGAACCCTTGGGCACGCCCGCCGCCTTGAGCAGCAGCTTCGCCGCCGGCGGGGTCTTCAGCGCGAACGTGAACGTGCGGTCCTCGTAGACGGTGATCTCCACGGGGATGACATTGCCGCGCTGCGACTCGGTCGCGGCGTTGTACGCCTTGCAGAACTCCATGATGTTGACGCCGTGCTGGCCGAGCGCGGGACCGACCGGCGGGGCGGGGTTGGCCTGCCCGGCCTGGATCTGCAGCTTGATCAGCCCGACGACCTTCTTCTTCGGGGCCATGGGTGTTGCTTTCCTTTCTGGCGGGCCGCAGCCCGGTTACATCGTCGGGGCGAGCGGCCCGACTAGATCTTGGCGACCTGGTTGAAGGTCAGTTCGACGGGGGTCTCGCGCCCGAAGATGGACACCAGCACCTTGAGCTTCTGCTGCTCGGCGTTGACCTCGCTGATCGAGGCCGGCAGCGTGGCGAACGGCCCGTCCATCACCGTCACCGACTCACCGACCTCGAAGTCCACCTCGATGGCGGGACGCTCGAGGGCGCCTGGCTCGGCCGTCGCGGTGGCCGCGGCCGCGGTCTTGCCGGCCTTCTTCGCCGGGCTCTGCGGCAGCAGGAACTTCACCACGTCGTCCAGCGACAGCGGCGACGGGCGCGAGGTCGCGCCGACGAACCCGGTGACGCCGGGGGTGTTGCGCACCGCGCCCCACGACTCGTCGTTGAGTTCCATGCGGACCAGGATGTAGCCGGGCAGCACCTTGCGGTTGACCTGCTTGCGCTGGCCGTTCTTGATCTCGGTGACCTCTTCGGTCGGCACCTCGACCTGGAAGATGTAATCACCGACGTCGAGGTTCTGCACGCGGGTCTCGAGGTTGGCCTTCACCTTGTTCTCGTAGCCGGCGTAGGAGTGGATGACATACCACTCGCCGGGCCGCAGGCGCAGGTCCTTCTTCAGCGCGACGGCCGGGTCCTCGTCCTCGTCCTCGTCCTCGACCGCGCTATCGGCGACCGCGGTCACCTCGGCGGCCGCGGCACTCTCGTCAGCGTCCTCGGCTGCGGTTTCAGCCCCAGCGGTGGCCTCGTCGACCTCGATGGTGTCGACGGTCTCACCCGTAGGCGCATCGCCGTCGAAGCTAGTCACGTGTCAGTCCTCTCTCAATTTCACTAAGTCAGCCGAACACCAGCATCACGAGCTTGGCCAGGCCGAGGTCCGTCAGCCCGATCAGCGCCACCATGAATGCCAGGAACACCAGCACGACGGAGGTGTAGCTGACCATCTGCTTGCGGTTCGGCCAGATCACCTTGCGCAGCTCGGCGACGACTTCCGTCAGGTACTTCCAGATGAACGCGATCGGATTGCGCGACGGCCCGTCCTTGGGCTTCCTGGCGGTCTTCTTCGCCGGCTTCGACCCGTTCTTGGATCCGTCGTCCTTGGACGACGAACCCTCGGTTTCAGGCTCGGCGTCCTCGACGCCGTCACCGGCATCGACCACGCCACGTCGCGACCGCTTGCCCGTCGGCCGCGCCGGCCGAGCCGCCACCGCGGTCTGAACCCGGGTGTCACCGTCGTCGGTCGCCGCGCCGCTGTCGGTGCCTGCGGAGCCGGCACTGTCGCGCTCGTCGCTCACCGCGTGTTCCTTTTCTGGTCGTCCGGTCGTCTGCCCGTGCGGGTTCACCTTCCAGTGTCCACACTTGTCTAGTATTCAGTTGAGCAGGGGCGACAGGACTTGAACCTGCAACCTGCGGTTTTGGAGACCGCTGCTCTGCCAGTTGAGCTACGCCCCTTCGTGGACCTCACTGTCGACCCTGCCATACGGGACAACACCGCCGCCCGGTGCGGGGGCCCACATAATGCGCGCGCTCCCCGTTCGGTCGATCCGAGCCGACGGACAGCGCGCTTTATCTGGGAAAACCCCGAGGTCCGAGTGTAGCGCGCGAGGCCTCCCAGTTACTAATCCGTGCCGCCGGCGCCGCCGACGGGCTCCGCGTCGTCGATGTCGTGGATGACCGGCTTGCGCACCACCTGGCCCGTCTCCGGATCCCAGCGCGCCGAGATCGAGTTGTCGCCCTCGTGGCCCATCAGCGTGGTGAACGCCTCCATGATGACCGCGCCGGTCTGGTCGGTCAGCACGTTGCGGGTGGTCACGATGTCGGCCCCGAACCGCTCGTCGACGGTCTCGACGTGCATCGTGCCGGTGACCGCATCGCCCTCCCTGATGGGGCGGTGGAACAGGAACTTCTGGTCGACCTGCACGATCTGCATGGTCTCGAAACCGACGTCGACGTGCTGGAAGAAGTGCCGCTGGATCATCACCGCGAAGATCGACAGGAACGTCGGCGGGGCGATCAGGCCGGGATGCCCGAGCGCGGCCGCGGCCTCGACGTCGTGGCTGGCCGGGTCGTTGGCCTTGACCGATTTCGCGTACTGCCGGATCTGTTCGCGGCCGACGACGAACGGTTCGGGGTACTTCCAGACCATCCCCCGGATGTCTGTCTTGAGTGCCATCGAAATCCCCGCCTACGCCAGCTTCGCGACGGCGACAGCGCGACCGAAGATCTTCTTCCCGCCCGCGGTGGCGTTGATGGCGATGGTGACGGTCTTGGATTCCTCGTCGACCGACTTCACCCGGCCGTTGAACACGATCTCGGCGCCCTTGCCGTCGTTGGGCACCGGCACCACCGCGGTGAAGCGCACGTTGTACTCGGTCACCGCTGCCGGGTCGCCGACCCAGGAGGTGACGTAGCCGCCACCCAGACCCATCGTCAGCATGCCGTGGGCGATCGCGGTGTCCAGGCCGACCTGCTTGGCGATGTCGTCGTCCCAGTGGATCGGGTTGAGGTCGCCGGACACGCCGGCGTAGTTGACCAGGTCAGCCCGGGTCAGCGGGATGACCTTCTCCGGCAGCTGATCGCCGACCTTGACCGAACTGAACTCACGCAGTGCCATCTGTGAAGCCACTCTCTCCGTCTTCTTCGCTACGCCCCGCCAGGGTGGTGTAGGACTCCTGCACAACATCGCCGTTCTCGTTGCTGACGATGTTCTTGGTGACGATGATGTCGGTGCCGTGCGCCCTGCGGATCGAATCCACGTACACGTCGCAGTACAGCTTGTCGCCCGCTTTGATCGGTTTCTCGAACTTCAGCGCCTGATCGACCTGCACGATCTTGGCGTCGCTGATGCCGATGTTGTTGGCGGCGAACATCGCCGACTGCGCCTGGTAGCCGAACACGGAGATGAAGGTCAACGGCGCGAGCAGGCCGTCGTGGCCGAGCGCGGCGGCGGCCTCCTCGTCGAAGAAGGCGGGATCGTCGTTCTTGACCGCTGTGGCGTACTCGCGGATCTTCTCGCGGCCCACCGTGTAGTGGTCGGGGAACCGGAAGTGCGTCCCGACGACCTTCTCCAGAAACGACACAGGTGATGAACCTACCTAGCCGACCCCGACGACCGGGAACCGGCCCGGTCGGGGGCGCTCAGCGCGACTCTTTGTGGGCCTGGTGCTTGCCGCAGTTCGGGCAGAACTTCTTGATCTCGAGCCGGTCGGGATCGTTGCGGCGGTTCTTCTTCGTGATGTAGTTGCGGTGCTTGCACACCTCGCACGCCAAAGTGATCTTCGGCCGCACGTCGGTACTGGACGCCACGTCAGGTGCCTCTTTCTAACTTCCTGGAAACTCGTATCTTCACTACCTGTAGCGGTGGGGGGGCTCGATCCCCCGACCTCACGATTATGAGTCGTGCGCTCTAACCAGCTGAGCTACACCGCCCCGGACGGACACGGGCGGCGTTCCGCTCACCCGGTGTCCACCGAGCCCCCTAACGGAATCGAACCGTTGACCTTTTCCTTACCATGGAAACGCTCTGCCGACTGAGCTAAGGGGGCACTGCCGTACTGCTTGTGATGCTGCGGTCCACCGTCGAGCGATGAGCCTTAAAGAGGGTACATTCTCACCGTTTCCGGCGCCAAACCGCTGGTCATCGTGACCGCACAGACCGCAAGAACCGGCAGTCGGACGATCCGGCGGCGCAAACCGCACCCTGGGCGCCGCCGTGCGGCGGCCCGGTGCATACGCTGGCCGACATGGCTGACTCGGACCGCCTCTACTTCAAACAGCTGTTGTCGGGCCGCGATTTCGCGGCCGGCGACATGATCGCCCAGCAGATGCGCAACTTCGCCTACCTGATCGGCGACCGGGAGACCGGCGACACCGTGGTGGTGGACCCGGCCTACGCGGCCCAGGACCTGGTGGATGCGCTCGAATCCGACGGCATGCACCTGTCCGGGGTGCTGGTCACCCACCATCACCCCGATCACGTGGGCGGATCGATGATGGGCTTCGAACTCAAGGGCCTGGCCGAACTGCTGGAGCGAGTCAGCGTTCCGGTGCACGTCAACGCCCATGAAGCGGACTGGGTTTCGCGTATCACCGGGATCGCGCCCAGCGAGTTGACGGCCCACCGGCACGGCGACAAGGTCGCCGTCGGCGATATCGAGATCGAACTGCTGCACACCCCCGGCCACACCCCGGGCAGCCAGTGCTTCCTGCTGGACGGCCGACTGGTCGCCGGTGACACCCTGTTCCTGGAGGGCTGCGGACGCACCGACTTCCCCGGCGGCAACGTCGACGACATGTATCGCAGCCTGCAGGCGCTGGCGCAGTTGCCCGGCAACCCGACGGTGTTCCCCGGGCACTGGTATTCCGCCGAGCCGAGCGCGTCGCTGTCCGATGTCCGCCGCGCCAACTATGTCTACCGTGCGAGCAATCTCGACCAGTGGCGCATGCTGATGGGCGGATGACGACCTCGCCCGCGCCAATTCCCGGTTGACGCGCTGGTCGTCGGATAGTCTCCCGGTGCCGGGCGCCGACAGGGCGAGTGACGGGAGACGCAGCGCGATGACGACACCGCAAACACCCGCGGGTTGGTACGCCGACCCGGACGGATCGGGGGGCCAGCGCTACTGGGACGGGCACTCCTGGACCGAGCATCGCGCACCCGCACCCCTGCCTCCGCCGCCTCCGCCGCCGGCCGCCCCGCCCGTGGTCACGCGGGAGCGGGTCGGGTCACACCGCGCACCCGACCCCGACGGCGAGCCCGAGCCTGCGTCACCGGCCGACCAGTCGGAAGCCACCACCGTCACCCCCACCACCCCGCCGCCGTCGGGCCGGACCGCCGTCATCCCGACCGTTCCGCCACCCGCCGAACCGCAGGACGCCGGCCGCACGCTGGTGATGCGCTACCTCGTCGCGGTCGCGGCCCTGCTCGCGGTTCTGCTCGCCCTCGTGATCTACGCGGCGTTCTTCACCGGCGACGGCTCCACCAGGATCGCGGTCCCCGAGACGTCCTCGTCGGCCGCGCCGACCACCGGCGAGAGCACCACTTCGGGCGACACCGAAACCGTGGCCCCGCCGGACACCGGCGAGGTGACCGACGGCACGCTGGCCTTCACGGTGCACGGCATCGAGATCGCCCCCAGCATCGCTGCCGCCGACGTCCCGGTCCGGAAGACCGCGCGGGGTGAGTACGTCATCGTGCACATGACGGTGCGAAACATCGGCGATGCACCGGCGACGTTCCTGGGCACGTTCCAGAAGTTGGCGGCCGCGGGCACGAACTACCCGATCGACGACGAAGCGACCTTCTACGCGGGCGGCGGCATCGCCCAACTCGCCCCCGGCGACGAAGCCGACGTCGCCGTCGCGTTCGATGTGCCGCCGGGAACCTCACCCGACGCCATCGAATTGCACGCCGATCCGTTGAGTCCCGGCATCGAGGTTCCGCTGACCTGACCGTCAGGAATACGGATTCCGTTGCCAGGGGCCCCAACTGGAGCGAAATCCGAAGCCGATCAACCTTTGTTGCCCAGGAAACGGCGACAAGTCGCGACAGATCTGGCAAACTGAATAGCCGGCGCTGCCAGCTAGCTCACGACGGGGGTCATCGTGAAGAACATCGCGCTGTGCTTCGATCACGTCTGCGATCGATCGGGCTCAGATGCGATGTCGAATGTCTCGGTGCTGGCGCAGCTGCTGGATTCCGGCGACGCACAGCTGGTGTGGTTCGCCCCGCCGCCGGCAACTCCCGGCCGTTACCGGCCCGGCGCCCGCCGTGGCCCGCGGGAGGCGGCGCGCGCATCCGTCGTGGCGGCCTACGAGTTTCTGGTCGAGCACTGGGAACCCGGCGATCGGATCCATCTGTTCGGCGCCGGACGGGGCGCCTTCTGCGCACGGGCCCTCGCGCGTCTGCTCGGCACGGTCGGGGTGCTGCGTGGCCCCGGCGTCCCCGGATGGACGGCCGCCGACTTCCGGGAGTACGTGCTGTCCACGTACGCGATGCCACGCACCGGGCGCAGCGCCGCCGACTGGCAGCGGGTGGGCAACATCGCGGCCGGACTGTCCGGCACCGACGTGGCCGTCGACGTCGCATTCCTGGGCCTGTGGGACACGCTGGAGGTACCGGGTGTCCCCCCGCTGCCCGATCCGCTGCCCACCGTAGCCGCCGTGCGGCACGCGGTGGCCATCGACGGCGGCTTCGGCCCGTTCGGCGCCCGACCGCTGGGGTACTGCGCAGACGGGGTGCAGGAGGTGTGGTTCCGCGGGGCGCATTGCGACGTCGCCGGCGGACCCAATGCGTGCGCTCCGCTGACCCGGATCACGCTCGACTGGATGCTCGACGGCGCCACCACGGCCGGTGTGGCGCTGCGCCCGTCGGCTCGGCACCGGGCGCCCGCGCCGAGCCCGGCCGACGCGCTCGCGGGCAGCACCCGACCGGTGCCCCTGCGCACCGTGCCGGCGGACGCGGCGGTGCACGCCAGCGTGCAGATCTATCTGCGGTCCCATCCGTCGTACTGGCGCCGGCTGCCCGCCCGGTTCGTCTGGGCCGATCTGGACTGGGTGGCCCGCGCGGAGCGGCTGATGCCGGAGCCGGCCGCGCACGCGACGGTGCTCGTCGGGGTTTCCTGACACCCGACGAGCACCGCAGCCCTCGGTCACTTCCAGCCCGAGCCGATTCCGCACTCCCACAGACCCAGCTTCGGTATCCCATTCGACGGATTCCGCCGCCTGTTCCTGCCGGTGCGTTGATCCGGCTCGAGCTGTTCGGCCGCCCTCTTCCTCTTGACCCGCATCGCCGCACTCCTTCCGGTCGGAGCGCGATGACCCCTCACCACCGCGCTGCACACAACGCTATGAACGACGCGGGCCGCGGTCGTGAGTAGCGCACTACGCGACTCGGCCGGCACCGACGCCATGCCCGCCTGAGTAGTGCCCGCAGTGGCGCTGTTAGTTTCGACCCGCGCCCCGCAACCGTCCCGATCGGAGGACCATGACCGGCATCGTCTCCTACCAGCTCGCGGACTCCGTCGCCACCATCACGCTCGATGACGGCAAGGTCAACGTGCTGGGCCCGGACATGCAGGCCGCGGTCAACGAGGCGCTCGACCGTGCGCAGGCCGATTCGGCCAAGGCGGTGGTGCTCGCCGGGAACTCGCGGGTGTTCAGCGGGGGGTTCGACCTGGCGGTGTTCCAGTCCGGTGACGCCGCCGCCGCGCTGGGAATGCTCGCGGGCGGATTCGAGCTGGCGGCGCGGGCACTGACCTTCCCGGTGCCGGTGATCATCGCCGCGACCGGGCCGGCGATCGCGATGGGATCGTTTCTGCTGCTCTCCGCCGACCACCGGGTCGGCGCACCGAAGTCCCGCTGTCAGGCCATCGAGGTGGCGATCGGCATGACCATCCCGGTCGCGGCGATCGAGATCATGCGGATGCGGCTGACCCCCGCCGCGTTTCAGCGGGGCACCGCACTGGCGTCGACGTTCGTCGGCGACGAGGCGATCGCGGGCGGCTGGCTCGACGAGATCGTCGACGCCGGCCAGGTGCTGGCGCGGGCCCAGCAGGTGGCGGGCGAGGCGGCCACCACCCTGCACGCCGGTGCGCACCTGGCCACAAAGCTGAAGGCCCGCCAGTCTGCGCTGGACGCCATCAGGGCCGGGATCGACGGCCTGGCAACAGAATTCGCGCTCAGCTGAGGCCACACGCGCGTCGGCCCCCGCGTAACGGCACACCTGGTCGCGCAGCCACCCGTCGGTACGACCGTGGCTTCTCGCTGGCTGGAGCATCGACCTGACATGATGATCGGGTGACCCACGTCAGGGGCAGGATCTGGCGGCATGGCAAGCCCCAGGACGACTTCGAGTTCGCCGCGATATCGGACTGTCTGGCCGCCGACGACACGTTGGTGTGGTGCGACATCTACGACCCCGACCACGAGATCCTCACCGAGCTTGCCGAGGAGCTGAACCTCAACGCGTGGGCGGTGGAGGACGCGCTGGCCGACGCCGAACGCACCAAGGCCGTCGTCTACCGGACCCACACCTTCTTCACCGTGTACGGGGTGTCGGTCAAGGATCCGCCCCCGCAGGACATATCCGAGTCGACCCTGCAGATAAGCCGGATCTCGGGATTCGTGTTGCCGCGCGGGTTGATCACCGTGCGGCTCTCCGAGAAGTTCGACATCGACGCCGTGTCGCGCCGGTTCGACGAACTCGGTGGCCAGGAGTTCGGGGTCGGCTCGCTGGTGCACGGCCTGCTCGACGTGGTCGTCGACGGGCACTTCGACGCGGTGCAGGCGCTCGACGACAGCATCGAGAACCTGGAGGACGACCTGTTCGCCGATCGGGCGCCGCGGAGCGGATTGCAGCGCAAGACATTCCAGCTGCGAAAGGATCTGGTTGCGCTGCGCCGGGTGGTGTTGCCGATGCGCGAGGTGGTCAACGCGATCCAGCACCGCCGGATGGACAGCAGGACCGCCGTCGAACTGGACGCGGAGTATGCCGACCTCTACGACCACGTGTTGCGGGTGTCGGAGTGGACCGAGTCGCTGCGCGACATGGTGACGACGGTCTTCGAGACCAACCTGTCGTTGCAGGACGCCCACCTGAACACGGTGATGAAGAAGCTCACCGGCTGGGCGGCCATCATCGCCGTGCCCACCGCGATTACCGGTTATTACGGCCAGAACGTGCTGTACCCAGGCATCGACACGGTGGCCGGCTTCGTGGCCAGCTCGGCGATCATCATCACGCTGGTCATCGCGCTGTACTTGATGTTCAAGAAGAAGGACTGGCTGTAGCCACCAGCGTCCCGGCGACGCGGCCGTCGACCCGGTAGGTCGCCGAGAAACCGTTGGGCCGGTCCACCAGCCGGCATTCCCGGTAGGGCCCGCCCCATCCCCGGTACCTCAAGGTGAACCTGCCTATGGTGCAGGAGAATCCGCTGACGCTGTCCCACACCGCGGACTGCCCCGCGGCGGTCAGGCCCGCCACCCGGCCCTGCAGCGCCGCGTCGCGCCAGTGCTCGGACACCACCGGCCGGCCCGCGGCGACGTTGTGGGCGAGCGCGATATCGCCTGCGGCATAGACGTTGCCGGCCGAGGTGCGCATGTGTTCGTCGGCGACGACACGACCGTCGCGGACGTCCAGCCCGGCGCCGACGGCCAACCGGATGTCCGGGCGCACACCCGTGGCGGCCACCACGACGTCACCGTCCACGCGCTCGCCGGAGATCAGCACGGCGCCGTCATCGTCGATCGCGGCCACCCCGGCCGAACCGGCGAACCGGACCCCGACATCGGAGAGCATCTTGACGATGCGCTCACCGACGTCGAGGCCGAAGCGGCGCAGCAGCGGTACCGGTTCGGGTGCGACCAGCGTGGTGGCCACCCCGAGACCGGCCAGGCTGCCGGCGGCCTCACAGCCGATCAGCCCGGCGCCGACCACGATGGCGGAGCGCGCATCCAGCGCCGCCATCCTCAGGGCGACGGCGTCGGCGAAGGACCGCAGCGGCAGCGCGGACCGTGCGCCCGGCGCCGCCGGCGGAACGGCGGTCGAACCGGCGGCGAGCACCAGGTGCCAGTACGGGTAGTGCGTCCCGCCGGCGGTGACGACCTCGCGTGCGTCGAGGTCGATCCGTTCGACGGTCACACCGCGGATCAGCTCGATCTCGTTACGCTCGAACCACCCGGCGGTGTGCAGCTCGAGCCCGGTCGGACAGCCCCGCAGGAACTCCTTGCTCAGTGGCGGTTTGGCGTACGGCAGCGCCGGATCGTCGGACAGGATGCGCACCGGGATGTGTCGGTGTCTGCTGCGGAACGTCTCGGCCGCGCTGACGCCTGCGGGGCCGCTGCCGATGGCGGTGAAACCCGTTGCCACCATGGCTCCTGAGTACCACCGCGCGCCGGCACCCAATCCACCCCGCGCGGGATCGTCGCGCTTTGGCCGGATACCGCCGCGATACGCCCACCGCCACCCCGTCGGAGAATCGTTGAGCGGGGACGATCGGTGTGCAACCATTCTGCGCATGGAGCCAGACGGCGACCCCGAAGCGCGGATCCGCGACCTGGAGCGCTCACTCGCCGACCGGGCGTCCGCCAGCGAGTTGGGCACCCGGCCCTACGATGGCTCGGCATCGGCGGGTGTACCCGTACCGCCGCCCACCTACGATGGCGCGCCGCCCACCTACGATGGTGCGCCGCCCGCTCCCGGCCCGGCCTACCCGCAGTACGGATCCCCGCAGTACGGGTCGCCGCAGTACAGATCGCCCCAATCCGGCTCGCCGTATTACGCGCCGCCGCAGCAGGTCGTGCAGAAACGGTCGGGAGCGCTGCTCCTGATCCCGATCGCCGTCTTCGCGGTGGTCGTGTTCGGTGTCATCGCCGCGATCGTGTTCTTCACCGTCGGTGGCACCGGGGACCCGAGCTCACGCTCCTACACCCCGCAGCCACCGGGGGTCGCCGGTGGCGGTGGTCCGGTCGACGCGCCGCGCGGCCCTGTCGACGCGCCACGCGGCGAGCCCCGCCCGCCGACCCCGGAAAAAGAGGTCACCACCGTCGAACCGGGGGGCCACCTCGGTATCGGCGGCATCGACCAGAAGCAGACCGTCGTCTGCGACCAGGGCTCGGTCAGCATCAGCGGCATGAGCAACACCATCGAGATCCAGGGCGACTGCGCAGCGGTGACGGTGTCGGGGTTCGAGAACATCGTCACCGTGGAATCCGCCGCGACCATCAACGCGTCGGGCTTCGACAACCATGTCACCTATCGCACGGGCGAGCCGGACATCTCCAACTCCGGCAGCGGAAACGTCGTCGAACAGGGCTGAACCGCGACGTCGGCGCACCCTGTCGGCGGGCGGGGATCGCACCCTGTCGGCGGGCGGGGATATGGTCGGGTTGTCCGGGGAGGAGACGACGATGAGCGAACACACACCCACACCGCGCCTGGGCGGACAGTTCTCCAAAGCATTGGTCTATGCCGAACTCAAACACCACAACCAGGTGCGCAAGGCCGGGGAGATCCCGTACCTGGGGCACCTGTTGTCGGTGGCGGGGCTGGTGCTGGAGGGCGACGGCACCGAAACCCAGGCCATCGCCGCGCTGCTGCACGACTGCGTGGAGGACGCCGGCGGACCCGCGACGCTCGCCGAGATCAGGGCCAACTTCGGGGACGAGGTGGCGCGCATCGTCGACCAGTGCAGCGACACCGACGAGACGCCGAAACCACCGTGGCGGCAACGTAAGCAGGCCTACATCGCACACCTCGCCGACGTCGACGAGGCCACCCTGCTGGTCTCGCTCGCCGACAAGCTCGACAACGCCCGCGCGCTGCTGCGGGACTACCGAGCGCACGGGCCGGCGCTGTGGCAGCGGTTCACCGTCGCCGACCCCCACCAGCATCTCTGGTACTACGGCGAGCTGCTGGCGGCGTTCCGCGCCAGGGGCTGCGACAGTTGGCTGGTCGACGAACTCGCCAGCGTCATCGACGAGCTCACCGCTCTGGTCAGACGCACGGAGCGAACGGTCGTGGTCTGAGCCCGATGGCGCTTCACCTCCATCGGGCCGACCGCGCCGACCTGCTCGCCGACGGTCTGGGCGAGCTGATGGCCACCCCGTTGCCCGACCCGTTCGCCGAGGAACTCGTGCTGGTGTCGGCGCGCGGCCTGGAACGCTGGCTGAGCCAGCGGCTGTCGCATGTGCTCGGCCGCGGACGCGGTGGCGACGACGGTATCTGTGCCGGGGTGACGTTTCGGCATCCACGCTCACTGATCGCCGAGCTGACCGACACCGACGACGAGGATCCGTGGTCGCCCGACGCCATGGTGTGGCCGCTGCTGGACGCCATCGACGCCAGCCTCGGCGAGCCGTGGTGCGCCACGCTGGCCGCACACCTGGGCCACCACCGGCAGGGCGAGGAGGGCGAGCTGCGGCAGGGCCGCCGCTACGCGGTGGCCCGGCGGCTGGCCGGGCTGTTCGCCTCCTATGCCCGGCAGCGCCCGCACCTTCTCGTCGACTGGCTCGAGGGCACGGCCGCAGACCTCGACACCGACCTGCACTGGCAGCCCGAGCTGTGGCGGGCCCTCGTCGCCCGGGTCGACGCGGACCCCCCGCACGTCCGGCACGCCGAGACGATCGCCCGGCTGCGGGCGGCGCCGACCGCCGTGCCCGCCCGGTTGTCCATGTTCGGCCACACCCGGCTGCCCGGCACCGAACTCGAGTTGCTCGAGGCGCTGTCGATCCACCAGGACCTGCATCTGTGGCTGCCCCACCCGAGCGCCGAGCTGTGGGACCGGCTGGCGGGCGACTCGGGTGCGGTCCGGCGCCGCGCGGACACCAGCCACCGCGTGGTCGGTCATCCCCTGCTGGCCACGTTGGGGCGGGACACCCGCGAGCTGCAGCGCAGCCTGCCCGTGGCGCGTGCCTCCGACGTCGCCCTGCCGGGGCCCGGCCGGCCGGACACCCTGCTGGGCTGGCTGCAGTCCGACATCGCCGCCAACTCCGTTCGCCCGCAGGGGCGTTCACATCATCCCGGGGACCGTTCGGTTCAGGTGCACGCCTGCCACGGCCCGGCCCGCCAGGTCGACGTGCTGCGCGAGGTCCTGCTCGGCCTGCTCACCGACGACCCCACGCTGCAGCCGCGCGACGTCCTGGTCATGTGCCCCGACATCGAGACCTACGCACCACTGATCGTCGCCGGCTTCGGCCTCGGTGACGTCGCACCCGATCCGCACCCCGCCCACCAGCTGCGGGTGCGGCTGGCCGACCGGGCCCCGGTGCAGACCAACCCGCTGTTGGGCCTGGCCGCGCAGCTGCTGACGCTGGCGGCCGGGCGTGCCACCGCCGGCGAAGTGCTCAACCTGGCCGAGGCTCCGCCCGTACGGGCACGCTTCCGGTTCACCGACGACGACCTCGATGCGGTGACGGCCTGGGTCCGCGAGGCCAACATCCGGTGGGGCTTCGACAAATCGCACCGCGAACCGTACGGTCTCGGCGAATTCATCCACAACACATGGCGGTTCGGCGTCGACCGGATCCTCGCCGGGGTGGCGATGTCCGAGGACTCGCAGGCCTGGCTGGACACCACGCTGCCGCTCGACGACGTCGGCAGCAACCGGGTGGAACTCGCCGGCCGGCTTGCCGACTACGTCGACTCGCTACGGGAGACCATCGCGTCACTGACGGGTGCCCGGCCGCTGCGCGACTGGCTGGCGAACCTGTCCGGCGGGATCTCCCGGCTGGCCACCGTCGAGGGCGAGGATGCCTGGCAGTCAGCCCAATTGGAGCGCGAGTTCGCGACGATCCTCACCGACGCCGGCCCCCGCGCCGACACGGTGTTGCGGCTGCCGGACCTGCGCGCCCTGCTCGACCGCCACCTCGCCGGGCGACCGACCCGGGCCAACTTCCGCACCGGTACGCTCACCGTGTGCACCATGGTGCCGATGCGCGCGGTGCCACACCGGGTGGTGTGCCTGGTCGGCCTCGACGACGGGGTGTTCCCCCGCTCCGGCGTCGTCGACGGCGACGACGTGCTGGCCCGCGACCCGATGACCGGGGAGCGCGACGTCCGCTCCGAGGACCGCCAACTGCTGCTGGACGCGATCTGCTCGGCCACCGAACGTCTGGTGATCATCTACACCGGAGCCAACGAGTACACCGGCCAGCACCTGCCGCCTGCGGTGCCGCTGGTCGAACTCATCGACACCTTGGACGCGACCACGCCGCAGCGGGTACGCGACACCGTCGTGGTCGCACACCCGTTGCAGCCGTTCGATGTTCGCAACGTCACCCCGGGAGAACTGGGCATGCCGGCGGGGCAGTCGTTCACCTTCGATCCGGTCGCGCTGACCGCCGCGGAGGCTGCCTGTGCGGCACGGGAGCCCGAGCCGGGCTTCCTGGACCGGCCGCTGGCCGCCCCCGAACCGGCCGACGTCGCGCTCGCCGACCTGGTGGGGTTCTTCAAGGACCCGGTGAAGGGGTTCTTCCGCGCGCTGGACCTCACGCTGCCCTGGGAGGTCGACGGTGTCGGGGACGCGATGCCCGTCGAGATCGACGCCCTGCAGGAGTGGGTGATCGGCGACCGGATGCTGCACGACATGCTGCGCGGGCAGCCACCCGAGCAGGCCCGGCAGATGGAGTGGCGACGCGGCTCGCTGCCCCCGGGCCGGCTGGGCTGGCGCAAGGCCCAGGAGCTGCGGGACCGGTCCGCGGATCTGGCGACAGCCGCTCAGCGGCAACGGATCCCACCGGTGCGGGCCCACGACGTCGACCTCGACCTGGGCTCCGGGCGACGGCTGACCGGCACGGTGCCCGATGTCTGGGGGCGGCAGATCGTGGCGGTGACGTACTCGAAGCTCGACGGCCGGCACCTGGTGGAGCCGTGGATCCGCCTGCTGGCGTTGGCGGCCCAGCACCCGGATCGGGATTGGACCGCGCGGGTGATCGGCCGGCAGAAGAACGGGCGGGCACCGGCCGAGCGGCTCCTGGGCGCACCCGACGAGGGCGCCGGGGCGGTGCTGCGCGACCTGGTCGCCGTCTACGACTGCGGCCGGCGCGAACCGCTCCCGCTGCCGATCAAGACGTCCTACGCCTGGGCGCACGCCCGCTACACCGGGGACCTGCCCGACCGCGATGCCGGGTACCGGTGGAAGTACGAAAAGGACGAGCCTGCCGTGCAACGGGTCTGGGGACGCGACGCGCCGCTCGACGTACTCCTCGACACGGTGCGCCCCGGGGAGGAGACAGCCGGGGAACGGACCCGGCTGGGAGCCTTCGCGACCCGGCTGTGGCTACCGCTGCTGCGGGCCGAACGGAGCGCGGACTGATGGAGCCCTTCGATCTGCTGGGGCCACTGCCCGCCGCATTGTCCACGACCGTGCTCGAGGCCAGCGCCGGGACGGGCAAGACGTTCGCGTTGGCCGGGCTGGTCACCCGCTACGTGGCCGAGGGACTGGCCACCCTCGACGAGATGCTGCTCATCACGTTCTCCCGTGCGGCCAGCCAGGAACTGCGCGAACGGGTGCGCGGTCAGATCCTCGAGGCGTTGCGCGCTTTCGACGACCCCACGCTCGGCGACGGCAACGAGTTGGTGGCCCACCTCGTCGACGTCACACCCACCGAACGTGACGCCCGCCGCGAGCGGCTGCGCGACGCGCTGGCCGGCTTCGACGCCGCGACGATCGCCACCACCCACCAGTTCTGCCACCTGGTGCTCAAGTCGCTGGGCGTGGCCGGGGACACCGACGCGGGGGTGACCCTCGTGGAGACCCTGGACGACCTGGTGGCCGAGATCGTCGACGACCTGTACCTGGCCCACTTCGGAGGCGGCACCACCGACCCCGTGCTGACCCGTGGCGAGGCGCTGACCCTGGCGAGCGAGGTGGTGAAGAACCCGCACGCGCAGCTGCGGCCGCACCGGCCGCAGCCCGAGTCCGAGCCGGCCATCCGGGTGAGGTTCGCCGAAGACGTTCTGCGCGAACTCAATCGACGCAAGCGCCGGCTCGGCATCCTCAGCTACGACGACCTGCTGAGCAGGCTGGCGGAGGCACTGCGGGACCCGGGATCGCCGGCCCGGACCAGAATGCATCAGCGCTGGTCGATCGTCATGGTCGACGAGTTCCAGGACACCGACCCGGTGCAGTGGCAGGTGATCGACCGTGCGTTCTCCGGACGGTCCACCGTCATCCTCATCGGCGATCCCAAGCAGGCGATCTACGGCTTCCGGGGCGGCGACATCGTCACCTATCTGGACGCCGCACGCACCGCACAGAACCGGCGCACGCTGAGCGTGAACTGGCGCAGCGATCGCGCGCTGGTGGACGGCCTGCACGCGGTGCTGGGCGGCGCCGAGCTCGGCGACACCGACATCAAGGTCCGCCCGGTGCAGGCCCACCACCAGCAGCGCCGGCTGGCCGGCGCCCCGCAGGAAGCCGCGTTCCGGCTGCGGGTGGTGCCCCGCACATTGTTCGGCACCAGGCCGACCAGGACGATCCCGATCGCCCGACTGCGCCCGCACATCTGCGCCGACCTGGCCGCCGACATCGGCGCGCTGCTGGGCAGCGGCGCGACCTTCGAGGGATCGCCGCTGCAGGCGCGCGACATCGCGGTGATCGTCGAACTGCACGACGACGCCCGCCGCTGCCACGACGCGCTGACCGAGGCCGGGATTCCGGCGGTCTACACCGGCGACTCCGACGTGTACCACTCCCCGGCCGCCGACGACTGGCTGTGTCTGCTGGAGGCTTTCGACCAGCCGCATCGCAGCGGGCTGGTTCGCGCCGCGGCCACCACCCGGTTCTTCGGGGAGAAGGCCGAGAGTCTGGCCCGCGGCGGGGACGCACTGACCGACCGGATCGCCGAAACCCTGCGCGAGTGGGCCGATCACGCCCGGCAGCGTGGCGTGCCGGCGATCCTGGAGATCGCGCAACTGCGCGGGATGGGCCGACGGGTGCTCTCGCGCGAGGGCGGGGAGCGCCACATGACCGACCTGGCCCACCTCACCCAGTTGCTGCACCAAACCGCCCACCGCGAGCACTTCAACCTGCCGATGCTGCGGGATTGGCTGCGCGCCCAACGCGAGGGCCGGACCGGTGAGCGCAGCCGCCGACTCGACAGCGACGCCGCCGCCGTGCAGATCATGACGGTGTTCGCCAGCAAGGGTCTGCAGTTCCCGATCGTCTACCTGCCCTTCGCGTTCAACCGCCACATGCACGACCAGCGCTTCATCACCTTCCACGACGGGGCCACCCGGTGCCTGCACGTCGGCGGGGAGGGCAGCCCCGACTTCAATCCCGTTGCCGTACAGGGAAAGCACGAACAGGCCGGTGATCACATCCGGCTGACCTATGTGGCGATGACGCGGGCGCAATCGCAGGTGGTGGCGTGGTGGGCACCGTCGTGGGACGAGCCGACGGGCGGATTGTCCCGGCTGCTGCGCGGCCGCGCTCCCGGCGAGTCCGTGGTGCCCGACCGCTGCACGGACGTACCGGCCGACGAGGCGGCGCTTGCGCAGCTGCGCGCCTGGGAGTCGCTGGGCGGTCCGACGATCGAGGAATCGGTGGTCGCGGCGCCGCCCCGGCGGGCCGGCAGTGCGGCGCCGGGTGCGCTGGACGTACGGCATTTCCATCGCACGATCGACACCGCGTGGCGGCGCACGTCCTACTCGGGGCTGATCCGCGACGTCGCACCGGCGGGTGTCGGCAGCGAGCCGGAACTGGCCGAACTCGACGACGAACCGCCGGAGGCGGCCGGTGAACCCACTTCCGCGGCAACGGATGTCGCTGTCCCCTCCCCGATGGCCGACCTGCCCACCGGGGCGAAGTTCGGCACCCTGGTCCACGCGGTGCTGCAGACCACCGATCCGTTCGCCACCGACCTGGCCGGCGAACTGCAGAACCAGATCGAACGCCACGCGGTGTGGTGGCCGGTCGATGTGCCCGGTGACCGACTCGCATCGGCTCTGGTCCCGCTGTACGACACCCCGCTGGGCCCGTTGGCCGACGGTGCGACACTGCGCCAGATCGGGTTGCGGGACCGGTTGTGCGAGATGGACTTCGAGATGCCGCTCGGCGGGGGCGACGTGCGCGACCGTCATCCCGACCTCCGCCTCGCCGACGTGGGCAGGCTGCTCCGGGATCATCTGGAGGACACCGATGTGCTGGCCGGCTACGCCGACCGGTTGACCTCCGATCCGCTGGGGCGCCGGCCGCTGCGCGGCTACCTGACCGGTTCGGTGGACGTCGTGTTGCGCGTGGGTGGTCGTTACCTCGTCGTCGACTACAAGACGAACTGGCTGGGGGTCGCCGATGCGCCGCTGACCGCCGACGACTACCGCCGACCCCGTCTCGTCGCGGCGATGATGCATTCGGACTATCCGTTGCAGGCGCTGCTGTATACCGTGGCGTTGCACCGCTTCCTACGGTGGCGTCAACCGGGCTACGACCCGGACACCCACTTGGGCGGGGTGCTGTACCTGTTCCTGCGCGGGATGTGCGGGCCCGGCACCCCCACGGTCGACGGCCGGCCTGCCGGTGTGTTCGGCTGGCATCCCCCCGCGGCGCTGGTGTCGGCGTTGTCCGATCTGCTGCACACCGGGCGGCCGTCATGACCGACCTGTTGCACGAGTTCACCGACGCCGGACTGATCGATGCCGCCGACACCGCGGTGGCCCGGCGGCTGTGCGCGATCACCGGCGACACCGATCCCACCGTCGCACTGGCGGTCGCGCTGCTGGTGTCCGCGCTGCGTGGCGGATCGGTGTGCCTGGATCTTCGGCAGGTCCGCGCCCACCACGAGCAGCCCGACGGGGCGCCGCTGGCCTGGCCCGATCCCGAGGCCTGGCTGGCCGCAGTACGGGCCAGCCCGCTGGCGGGCACGCCGCCGGCGCTGAGGTTTCTCGACGACCTGCTCTACTTCGACCGCTACTGGCTGGAGGAACAGCAGGTGTGCGCCGACGTGTCGGCCCGGCTGACGGAGCCGGCCGTGCAGGGGCCGGCACCCGATCTCACCCGGTTGTTCCCCGCCGAGTTCGGCGAGCAGCGCGCGGCCGCGCAGGTCGCTGTGGCGCAACGGCTGACGATCCTGACGGGCGGGCCGGGGACCGGCAAGACGACGACGGTGGCCCGCCTGCTGGCGGCGGTCGCCGAGCAGGCCGAGCTCGCCGGCGGCTCGCCCCCGCGGACGGCGCTGGCCGCGCCGACGGGCAAGGCCGCCGCCCGGCTGGCCGAGGCGGTCCAGCTCGAGATCGGCAAGCTGCCCCGACCCGACCGGGATCGCCTCGCCGGCCTGCAGGCGACCACACTGCACCGGCTGCTGGGCAGCCGACCGGACACGTCGTCGAGGTTTCGCCACCATCGCAACAACCGGCTGCCGCACGACGTGGTGGTGGTGGACGAGACGTCGATGGTGTCGCTGACGATGATGGCCCGGCTGCTCGAGGCGGTGCGGCCGGACGCCCGGCTGGTGCTCGTCGGGGACCCCGACCAGCTGGCGTCGGTCGACGCCGGGGCGGTGCTCGCCGACCTGGTCGACGGTCTGGGCGCAGCCGGCGTGGTGGAACTGAGGACATCGCATCGGTTCGGACAGTCGATCGGCAGGCTGGCCGCCGCGATCCGGGCAGGCGACGCCGACGGTGCGGTCGACCTGTTGAGCGCCGGGGGTGAGGCGGTGGAGTGGATCGACTCCGATGACGCCGCCGAGGCGCTGCGCCCGATACTGGTCACCCGGGCAACGCAGTTGCAGCAGGCAGCGCTGCTCGGCGACTCCGCGGGCGCCCTGACGATCCTGGACGGTCACCGCCTGCTCTGCGCGCACCGCCGCGGACCGTTCGGGGTGGCGTTGTGGAACCGTCGCATCGAGCGCTGGCTCGGTGATGCCACGGGCCAATCGATGTGGTCGCCGTGGTATCCGGGCCGCCCGCTGCTGGTGACGGCCAACGACTACGGCCTCGGCGTGTACAACGGCGACACCGGTGTGGTGGTGGCCGCCCCGGAGGGGCTGCGCGCCCACATCGGGTCGAAGCATTTCGTGCCGGGCAGGTTGGGCGAGGTGGAGACCATGTTCGCGATGACGATCCACAAGAGCCAGGGCAGCCAGGCCGACGAGGTCACGGTGTTGCTGCCGCCGCCGGAGTCGCGGCTGCTGACCCGCGAGCTGTTCTACACCGCGGTGACCCGGGCCCAGCACCGTGTCCGGGTGGTCGGGACGGAGTCGGCGGTGCGCGCGGCGATCGATCGTCGAGCGATGCGCGCCTCCGGGTTGGGCCGCCGGCTCAGCGCGGTCCCGGCGGGGCGCGGTTGACACCACTTCCGGCCCGCGACATAGCGGTTCCTGCCATTCGATGGGTCAATTTCTGCCACCCGCAAACGAATGCTCCGACGCCGGGGTTTGACCGATTGGATCGGCCCGGTCGGCCGGTCTACACAGTCAGAACCGCGCGACCAACTCCACCGCCCCGAGAAGAGCAGAACCGAAATGAAGACCATCAGAAACCTCGCCGTCGCGACGGGTGTCGCCGCCGGCTTGTCGGCCGGCGTCCTCGCATCGCCCGGGCCGGCATCGGCCGCCCCGTCGGGTACGGGAACCGCAGACGAGACGATCACTCGACTGGAAGCCCAGGGCAACCGGGTGATCGTCGACCGGCTGTCGGACGCACCGCTGACCGAGGCGTCGGTGGTGTCCATGAAGCCCGGCGCCGAACTGCGCGAATGGGTGTGGGACGCGGACGCCGACGACAGCCACCTGGCGGCGGTGGGTCAGGTCGTCTATGTGGCCGTGCGCTGAGCGCACCACGGAAGGGGCACCCCAGGGACCGGGTTGCCCGTTCTTGCCGTTCGGGCCGATCTTCGACGGGTCTGTAACGGCCACCGGGCTGCGGCACACCACCCATCGCAGGCCCGAAACACAAGGAAGTGCAGGGATACCCATGAAGAAGACCACCTTTGCCGGCGCTGCCGCTGCCGGATTCGCCGCCGCCGTCGTCGGTCTGGCTGCCCCCGTCGCCGCCGCGCCGG
Organism: Mycolicibacterium xanthum; assembly: GCF_019710635.1. GTDB lineage: Bacteria > Actinomycetota > Actinomycetes > Mycobacteriales > Mycobacteriaceae > Mycobacterium > Mycobacterium xanthum. Next base: position 52,302 of record NZ_JAIFZS010000015.1, on the reverse strand, counting down.
CCGGTGGCGACGCCGAAGAGACCATCTCGATGCTGGAGGCCGGCGGGATGAACCGCGTCATCGTCCACCGGTTGTCCGACCGGCCGCTGTCGGAGGCCGATGTCGTCGGCATCCAGCCGGGCCCGGACATCCGGGGCCGGGTGTGGGACTGGATCAACAACGACTATTACCGCAACGTCATCGTCGGCAAGACGTACTACGTCGACGTCCGATGACCAGGGCAGCTGAGCGCACCAGACCAGACACGGTGCGCTGAGCGCACCAGACCAGACACGGTGCGCTGAGCGCGCCAGAGGGCGTCCCGGCAGGGGCGCCCTCATCGTGTGTACCGGGCCGCACCGAAGAATCGCTAAGTTGTCGGTGAGCCGATGACGGTTCACAGCCAATCCGAGAGATCGTTGCCATATGCGAATTGACGGGCGGGAGATCGCTGTCTCCGGCAGCCTGCTCCAACCGTTGGTCCGCCGTACCAATGACATCCTGCGATTGACGCTGGCCGCGGTGTTCCTGGTGGTCGTGGTCACCAGCTCGCTGATCACCCGCTACGAGTGGGAGGCGCTGGAGAAGTCCATCTCCGAGATCATCGGCGTGCTCACCCCGACGCAGTCCAACACCGTGTACCTGATCTACGGCGTGGCGATCCTGGCGTTGCCGTTCGTGATCCTGATTGGGCTGATCGTCTCCCGCCAGTGGAAGCTGCTGGGCGCCTATGCGGCGGCCGGGGTCAGCGCGATCCTGCTGCTGTCGATCACCGGCAACGGCATCGCCGCGCCGCGATGGCACTTCGACCTGTCCGAGCGCCTGGACACCGTGCTGTCGCAGTTCCTCGACGACCCGCGCTGGATCGCCATGCTCGCCGCGGTCCTGACGGTGTCGGGGCCGTGGCTGCCCAGCCGCTGGCGGCACTGGTGGTGGGCGCTGCTGCTGGCCTTCGTGCCGATCCACCTGGTCGTCAGCGCGGTCGTGCCCGCCCGCTCGCTGCTCGGGCTGGCGGTCGGGTGGTTCGTCGGGGCGCTCGTCGTCCTGGTCGTGGGCACCCCGGCGCTCGAGGTTCCGCTGGACGGCGCGGTGCGGGCGATGGCGCGGCGCGGATTCGACGTGGCGGCACTGCGGGTGATCCGGCCCGCCGGCCGGGGACCGATGGTGCTCACCGCGACCCGGGACCACCCCGATGGGCTCGACGAGGGTTCGGCCGTCGTCGAACTCTACGGGCCGCACCAGCGCGGCGGCGGGTTCCTGCGCCAGTTCTGGAGCAAGGTGCGGCTGCGTGACAGCGAGACCGCACCGATCCAGACCTCGATGCGACGGGCGGTGGAACATCGCGCGCTGATGGCGATCGCGATCGGCGATCTCGGGCTGGCGAACACCTCGCCGATCGCGGTGGCCACCCTGGAGCGGGGCTGGACGCTGTACGCGCACAAACCCGCGCGCGGCACCCCGATCGACGGGCGCGCCGACGACACCCCGGTCACCCGGCTGTGGGACGCGCTCGGGGTGCTGCACAGCCAGCAGATCTCACACGGCGATCTGCGCGGCAAGGAGATCACCGTCGAGGACGGCACGCCACTGTTCGGCGGCTTCTCCTACGCCGAGTACGGCGCCTCCGAGGCGCACCTGCACACCGACATCGCGCAGTTGCTGGTGACGACGACCGACATCTACGGCGGCGAAAACGCCGTGCAGGCGGCGATCACGGTGTTCGGCAACCAGGCGGTGTTGGCGGCGTCGCGCCGGCTCACCAAAACGGCTGTGCCGAAACGGGTACGGGACGCGGTCCGCGACGCACCGACGGCGATGTCGACGGCCCGCGACGAGGTCAAGCGCCAGACCGGGGCCGATCAGATCGAGACCGCGACGATCACCCGGTTCACCCGCAATCAGCTGATCCAGATGGTGCTGCTGGTCGCGCTGGTCTACGTCGCCTACCCGTTCATCAGCTCGGTGCCGGTCTTCTTCTCGGAGCTGCGCTCGGCGAACTGGTGGTGGGCGCTGGCCGGGCTGACGGTGTCGGCGCTGAAGTACGTCGGTGCGGCGGCGGCGTTGTGGGCGTGCGCCGACGGTCTGGTGAGCTTCCGGGCGCTGACCATCATGCAGGTGGCCAACACGTTCGCCGCGACGACCACCCCGGCCGGGGTCGGCGGGCTGGCGCTGAGCACCCGGTTCCTGCAGAAGGGTGGGCTGGGCGCGCTACGCGCGACCACCGCGGTGGCTCTTCAGCAGTCCGTCCAGGTGATCACCCACATCACGTTGCTGATCATCTTCAGCGCCGCCGCCGGCGCCTCGGCGGACCTGTCGAGGTTCGTGCCGAGTGCCACCGTGGTCTACCTGATCGCCGGGGCGGCGCTGGGTGTGGTCGGGGTGTTCCTGATCGTGCCCAAGCTGCGGCGCTGGCTGGGCAGCTCGGTGCGGCCACGGCTCAAGGAGGTCGTCGCCGACCTGGTCGAGTTGGCTCGCGAACCCCGGCGTCTGGCGCTGATCGTGCTCGGTTGCGCGGCAACGACACTCGGGGCGGCGCTGGCCCTGTGGGCGAGCATCGCGGCGTTCGGCGGTGACGTCAGCATCGTCACCGTGACCATCGTGACGATGGTCGGCGGCACGCTGGCCTCGGCCGCGCCCACCCCGGGCGGCGTCGGGGCGGTCGAAGCCGCACTGATCGGTGGCCTGGCCGCGTTCGGCGTGCCCGCCGCGGTGGCGGTGCCGGCGGTCCTGCTCTACCGGATCCTGACCTGCTGGCTGCCGGTGTTCGTCGGCTGGCCGATCATGCGCTGGCTGACCCGCAACCAGATGATCTGAACCCGTTGGGGCGTTCCGCGAAATTGCACTCCTGGTCGCGCCGGCGGCGTCGACCACGGCCCGGTATGCAATTTCGTGGCGGGCGAACGATACCTGGCGGCTACCGAGCTTAATCTGCCCGAAACCCAGGCGTGGTTTCCTCCTATAAGACTGAGTTTCATCCCAGAAATCACGCTGGAGGCCTGATGACGAGTACCGCTGCGCCGACGTTCCTGGTGAGGTCCGGCTTCTGGAAGTCGCTGCCGCAGATGTCGCTGGAGCAGTACCCCGGCACCGAGGGCTTCATCGACGACGTGTACGCCAACCCCAATGGCGTGCCGATGTGCTCGGGGTATTTCGAGCTGCGCAACACCGACGCGCCGCTGGACTACTACTACGACTACGACGAGATGAAGATCGTGCTGGAGGGCGAGTTCCGGCTGGAGAACGTCGACACCGGCCAGGTCGAGATCGCCAAGGCCAAGGATGCCATCTTCTTCCCGAAGGGCTCGCGCATCCTGTTCTCCACCCCCGACCGCGCGCTGGCGTTCTACGTCGGCCACCGCTCCTTTGCGCCGTGAAATCGTTGTAAGACAACGATATTTGTAAGACGCTGATGTTTGCAAGACACTGATGTTCGGACTCTCGACGGCCGGGGACATCGAGCGCTTCCGCGTCGGACCCGGCTCGGTCACCGCGCTGCGGGTGTTCGGCGGCGACCGCATCGACGTCATCGACGCGCACGGCCGCCAGCCCGTCGAGTTGACGGTGCTCGCGGCCGACCCGCGTGCCCTCGCCGAGGTCAGACCCGACGCCGACACAACCGTGCTGTGCGGCCTGCTCCCCGGCGCTGACGAAAACGGCTACGCCGCGGGACGAATCCTGTCGCTGCTGTCGCGGCACCGCATCGAGCAGCACAACGCGCGCGCCACCCGACTGTTCGACGAACACTCCGCCGCGGGGTCGCGGGCCGGTTTCGCGGTCGACGGCGACGCCGTGGTGCTCGTCGCCGCGCCGGCATGGGCGATGTCGTTGTCCGGGCCGGACCCCAACCCGCCCTCGGAGGTCTTCGTCGAGGTGCGCCGCGCCGACCCGCACCGTCCAGAACTTCGCGATCTACCCGAGCCCCTGGCAGAACCGTTGTGGGACATGCGTATCGACGCCGCCACCGCGTCGTCCTACGAGTTGCGCGAAGGCCAGTTCGTCCAGATCATCGACGTCCAGGGCCGGCAGTGCTCGGACTTCCTGGCCTTCGACGCGCACGCACTCGGTGACGGGCACGAATACGGACTCGACGCCACCACCACCCGCACGATCGGTGGCGGCGCCTACCCGCAGCCGGGACTGTCCGGCAGGTTCTTCGACGGCCGGGCGCGGCCGCTGGTCGAGGTGGTCCGCGACACCGTGGGCCGCCACGACACGTTCGCCCTGGCGTGCACCGCGAAGTACTACGCCGACATGGGCTATCCCGGCCACGTCAACTGCACCGACAACTTCAACGCCACGCTGTCGCGGTTCGGCGTCGCGCCCAGGCAGGGCTGGCCTGCGCTGAATCTGTTCTACAACACCGCATTCGACGCCCAGCACTAGCTGATCTCCGACGAGCCGTGGTCGCGCTCCGGCGACTACGTGCTGCTGCGGGCATGTTCGGACCTGGTCTGCGCGTCATCGGCCTGCCCCGACGACATCGATGCCGCCAACGGCTGGCTGCCCACCGACATCCACGTTCGCGTCTACGACTCCACCAGGAGGTTCTCTGTGGCGGTGGGACACCGGCTCACCCCGGACTCCGAACCCGTGCTGACCAAGCCCACCGCGTTCGCCTCCCGGACCGGGGCGCTGACAAAGCAGTTCACCGAGGACCAGGGCTACTGGCTGCCCACCGCCTACGACAACCACGGGCCCCACCAGGAGTACTGGGCGTGCCGGGAACACGTCGCGGTGATGGACCTCTCGGCGCTGCGGAAATTCGAGGTTCTCGGCCCCGACGCCGAGGCATTGCTGCAGGCCGCCCTGACCCGCGACATCCGCCGACTGTCCCGGGGCCAGGTGGTGTACTCGGCGATGTGCAACGAGGCCGGCGGGATCGTCGACGACTGCACTGTGCTACGGCTGGGCGACAACAACTTCCGCTTCATCGGCGGCGATCCGTATGACGGGGTCTGGCTGCGCACCCAAGCCGAGCGGCTCGGGCTGAACCAGGTCTGGATCAAGGACTCGACCGACCAGCTGCACAACATCGCGGTGCAGGGCCCGGCCAGCCGTGATCTGCTCGCCGGCCTGATCTGGACCCCGCCCGCCCAGCCGGCGCTGCGCGAGCTCGGCTGGTTCCGCTTCCTGATCGGTCGCCTCGGTGGCCCCTAAGGGCCGCCGCTGCTGGTGTCGCGGACCGGCTACTCCGGCGAGCTCGGCTACGAGGTGTGGGTGCACCCCGATGGCGCCGAGCCGACGTGGGACGCGGTCTGGGAGGCCGGCGCGCCGCACGGCCTGGCCCCGCTGGGGCTGGAGGCCCTGGAGTTGCTGCGGGTCGAATCGGGCCTGATCGCCGCGGGCCACGAATTCGACGATCAGACCGACCCGTTCGAGGCGGGCATCGGGTTCACCGTCGCACTGAAGTCCAAGGCCGACGACTTCGTCGGACGCGACGCCCTGGTGGAGCGCAAGACACATCCGCAGCGCAAACTGGTCGGGCTGCGGCTCGACGGCAACGAGGTCGCCGGGCACGGTGACTGCGTGCACGTCGGGCGCTCCCAGGTCGGGGTCATCACCAGCGGGGTTCGCTCGCCGATCCTGAGCGCCAACATCGCCCTGTGCCGCATCGCCGTTCAGTACGCCGAACCGGGCACCCTGGTCGAGGTCGGCAAGCTCGACGGCCACCGCAAGCGGATCGCCGCCACCGTCACCACGTTTCCGTTCTACGACCCCGACAAGACCCGCCCCCGTTCATGACGTCGACGAGGAGAAACCCCATGTCCCGTACCGCGGTTATCGGCGCAGGCCCGTGCGGCCTGGCCCAGCTTCACGCCTTCGAGCAGGCCCGACTGGCCGGCGTCGACGTCGGCGAGGTGGTGTGCTTCGAGAAGCAGGGCGACTGGGGCGGCCTGTGGAACTACACCTGGCGCACCGGCCTGGACGAGCACGGAGATCCGTTGCACGGCAGCATGTACCGCTACCTGTGGTCCAACGGCCCCAAGGAGTGCCTGGAGTTCTCCGACTACACCTTCGACGAGCACTTCGGCAGGCCGATCCCGTCCTTCCCGCCGCGCGAGGTGCTGTTCGACTACATCGTCGGGCGGGCGAAGAAAAGCGATGTGCGCCAGTACATCCAGTTCGAATCGCCGGTGCGCGATGTGACATTCGACGGCCAGATGTTCTCGGTGACCGTGGAAACGTGGGAACCCTCCGGCGAAAGCGTCTTGCGCACCGAGCCTTTCGACCACGTGATCGTGGCGACCGGCCACTTCTCGACGCCCAACGTGCCCGAATATCCCGGCTTCGAATCGTTCCCCGGACGGATCCTGCACTCCCACGACTTCCGCGACGCCGTCGAGTTCGCCGGCAAGGACCTGCTGATCCTGGGCAGCAGCTATTCCGCCGAGGACATCGCGCTGCAGTCGCTGAAGTACGGAGCCGGGTCTGTGACCATCGCCTACCGCAACTCGCCGATGGGGTTCGGCTGGCCGACCGGGATCACCGAAGTTCCTGCGCTGCAACGACTCGAGGGGCGCACCGCACACTTCGCCGACGCCAGCGCCCGCGACGTCGACGCCATCATCATGTGCACCGGCTACCAGCACCACTTCCCGTTCATCGCTCCTGACCTGCGGCTGACGACGACCAACAACCTCTACCCCGACGGGCTCTACAAGGGCGTGGTGTGGACCGCAAATCCCAGGCTGCTCTACCTCGGCATGCAGGATCAGTACTACACGTTCAACATGTTCGACGCCCAGGCGTTCCTGGCGCGCGACATCGTGCTCGGAACCACCGCGTTGCCCGCGGCCGAGGAGATGGCCGCCGACGTCGCGGCCTGGCGGGCCAAATACGCCGAAGTGCAGACCATCATCGAACAGATCGATTTCCAGACCGACTACGTCTGCGACCTGATGTCGCTGTGCGACTACCCGGCGTTCGACATCGATCTGGTCAAGCAGCACTTCGTGACGTGGGAACACGACAAGGACGAGAGCATCACCGGCTACCGGGACAAGTGCTTCTCCTCGCCGTGCACCGGCAGCCTGGGCCCCGCACCGAGCACGACGTGGTGGGACGAGCTCGACGACAGCCTGGCCCGGTTTCTGCAGCGGTAGCGACTTTCTGCAGCGGTAGCGACCCACGAAAAGGCCCCCGGCGCCATCACGGCCAACCGGGGGCGACGGGTGGGAAAGGTCAGCAGGCCACGCCGGCGAACACCGCGCCGGACACCAGTGCGATCACGATCGCCACGGTGGGCATGCCACTGGACAGTGCGACGACCACGCCCGCGATCGCGGCGATCAGCAGCGTCACCATCAGGATCGCGACGAACCAGTTGTGCGCGGCACGCACCGCCCTCGGGGGCTTGGCCTCCGGTGGGATGATCGCGCCTTCGCCGGTTCCAACCATGTCCGTCCTCTCTGTGACTACAGACACAATATAGCCCGCCGATGGCCCAGATCACACGCTGGACTGCCGAGATGTGACCAAGTCGGAGATTCGAAAGCCCAACTAACAGAACTGATTAGCGCGACTAATCGCGCATCGGGGTTAGGTTGGGCAACGGTGACCACGACGAGAATGGCCGTGCTGACGGCGGCGGCGGTGCTGGCGTCCTGCGCTGCGCCCCCGCCGCCCGCAGGCCCGCCACCGCAGCAGCGCACACCGCAGACGGTCCGCACGGTATCGCCACCGCCGGACACCTCCACCCCGCCAACGCCGAGCACCCCCGGCCCGCCGTCGCCGGCCATGGTCACCCCGGTGACCGCCGCCGATCTGGGGTCGACCTGGCGGCCGGGTTGCCCGCTGGACCCCGAAGACCTGCGCCTGGTCGACCTGCCCTACCTGGGTTTCGACGGGCAGAACCACCGTGGACAACTGGTGGTGCACCGCGACCTCACCGATCGGGTCATCGCCGTCTTCGACCAGCTCTACCGGCTCGGCTACCCGATCGCGCGGATGCGCACCGTCGAGCACTACCCCGGCGCCGACGACGAGCTGTCGATGCGCGACAACAACACGTCGGCATTCAACTGCCGCGACATCCCCGGGACCGGCAGCTGGTCGTATCACGCGTACGGCCGCGCCATCGACGTCAACCCCCTGCTGAACCCCTACATCGACGGCGACGGCGCCTACCAGCCCGCCAACGCCGCAGCGTTCGTCGACCGCACCAGGACCGACCCCGGCATCCTGCACGACGGCGACGCCGCGGTACGGGCATTCACCGATGCCGGCTGGACGTGGGGCGGACACTGGCGCTCGCCGCTGGACTACCAGCACTTCGAGCTGCCCTGACCGGCCTGCCGATGCGCTGTGAACCGGTGGCATGAACCCCCGCCGCCGCTGATTCGTCTCATACGGTGGAGAGCCCTGCACCGGGAGCGGAGACCGAGTTTGCTGACCAGAATCGCGCTGCTGGCCCTGTCCGCACCGCGTCGTGTCCTCGCCGCCGCAGCGCTGTTGACCGTCGGGCTGGCGGCCTTCGGGGTGCCGGTCGCGGCGAGCCTGTCACCGAGCGGATTCGCCGATCCGGGCTCGGAATCGGCCCGCGCGGCCGAGGTTCTCACCGACACGTTCGGCCGCGGGGACGTGCAGATGCTGATCATGGTCTCCTCTCCCGGAGGCGTCGAGAGCCCCCGTGCACGCGAGGTGGCCACCGGCATCGTCGAACAGGTCTCCGGCCGGCCAGGCGTGGCCGAGGTGTCCTCGGCGTGGACCGCGCCCCCCGCAACCGCGGGCGACCTGATCAGCGAGGACCGCGCCGCCGGGCTGATCGTGGTCGGGATCGCCGGCAGCGAGGCCGAGCAGCAGCGCACCGCCGCTCAGATCGCCGACGAGGTCACCGGTGAACACGACGGGATCGTCGTCACCACCGGTGGCACCGCGATGGTCAACGTGCAGATCACCGAGCACTCCCGGCGCGACCTGCTGCTGATGGAATCCCTGGCGATTCCGCTGAGCTTTCTGGTGCTGGTGTGGGTGTTCGGCGGTCTGCTGGCCGCCGCCGTGCCGGTGGCGATCGGGGCGATGGCGATCGTCGGCGCGCTGGCCGTGCTGCGGGTGATCACCTACACCGGCGACGTGTCGATCTTCGCGCTCAACCTCGCCACCGCGATGGGCCTGGCCCTGGCGATCGACTACACCCTGTTGATCCTGAGCCGCTACCGCGACGAGCTCGCCACCGGCGCGGACATCGCCACCGCGATCACCACGACGATGATCACCGCCGGACGCACCGTCATCTTCTCCGCGACGACCGTCGCGCTGTCGATGTCGGCGATGGTGCTGTTCCCGATGCACTTCCTCAAGTCGTTCGCCTACGCCGGCGTGGCCACGGTGGCGTTCGCCGCCGCGGCGGCCCTGGTCGTCACGCCGGCGGCGCTGGCCGTGCTCGGCGCGCGCCTGGACGCGCTGGACGTCGGCCGGCTCGCCCGTCGCCTGCTGCGCCGGCCCGCTGCGCCGGTCGCGCCGGTCGAGCAGCGGTTCTGGTATCGGCTGGCCACCGCCGTGATGCGCCGCGCGCTTCCACTGGGCCTGGCCGTCGTGGTGCTGCTGCTGGTGCTGGGCGCACCGTTCCTCGGGGTGCGGTGGGGCTTCCCCGATGACCGGGTGCTGCCGGCCTCGGCGTCGGCGCACCAGATCGGCGACCGGCTGCGCGACGACTTCGCCGACAACACCGACACCGCGGTGACCGTCGTCATCCCGGACAGCGTGGGCCTGACCCCCGCCGAACTGTCCGGCTACGCTTCCGAGCTGTCCCGGGTGCCCGACGTCGCGGCGGTGTCCGCGCCGACCGGGACCTTCGTCGAGGGAACCCGGGCGGGCGATCCGTCCGCGCCGAGCGGCCAGCACGACGGCAGCGCATACCTGACCGTGGCCAGCACCGCGCCGCTGTTCTCCGACGCCTCCGAGACCCAACTCGACCGGTTGCACGCCGTCCCCGGGCCCGGCGGCCGGACCGTCGAGATGACCGGGACCGCCCAGACCAACCGCGACAGCGTCGACGCCATCACCTCCACCCTTCCGCTGGTGCTCGGCCTCATCGCGGTGATCATGTTCGCGCTGCTGTTCCTGCTCACCGGCAGCGTGGTGGTGCCGCTGAAGGCCCTGGTGCTCAACGTGCTCTCGCTGACCGCCGCGTTCGGCGCGCTGGTGTGGATCTTCCAGGACGGCCACCTGGCCGGGCTGGGGACCACGCCCACCGGAACGCTGGTGGCCAACATGCCGGTGCTGCTGTTCTGCATCGCGTTCGGCCTGTCGATGGACTACGAGGTGTTCTTGGTCTCCCGCGTCCGCGAATTCTGGCTCGACGGTGGGTACACCAATGACGAGGCCGTCGCGCTGGGCATCGCGCACACCGGTCGCATCATCACCGCCGCCGCGCTGATCATGACGATCTCGTTCGCGGCGCTGATCGCCGCCAGCACGTCGGTGATGCGGATGTTCGGCCTGGGCCTGACGCTGGCCGTCGCGGTCGACGCCACCCTGGTCCGGATGGTGCTGGTCCCGGCGTTCATGCACCTGATGGGCCAGTGGAACTGGTGGGCGCCGCGATGGCTGGCCGGCCTGCACCGACGTCTGGGCTTCAGCGACGCACCGAGCACCGAAACCGACAACCACACATCGACCGAGCGGATTCCGTCATGAACCGAACGAACAACGACAACAACCGCATCAGCGTGGTCTGCGGAGTGCAGGGCGCGCTGCCCACCCACCGCTACAGCCAGCACGAGATCACCGAGGCGTTCCTGCGGGTTCCGGCGTTCGCCGGCCTCGACGACGTGGTGCGCGCGCTGCACGACAACGCCAAGGTCAAAGCCCGCCATCTGGTGCTGCCGCTGGAGCGCTACCCGGCGCTGCAGGATTTCGGCGACGCCAACGACCTCTACCTCGAGCACGCGCTGGACCTGGCCTGTGAGGCGCTGGCCGCGGCGCTGGACGAGGCCGGGCTGCGACCGGCCGATCTGGACATGATCACGACCACCACCGTCACCGGCGTGGCCGTGCCGTCGCTGGACGCCCGCATCGCCGGGCGGCTCGGGCTGCGGCCCGACGTGCGCCGCCTGCCGTTGTTCGGGCTGGGCTGTGTCGCGGGCGCGGCCGGCATCGCCCGGATGCACGACTACCTGCGCGGCGCCCCCGGCCACATCGCCGCGCTGGTGTCGGTGGAACTGTGCTCGCTGACCTATCCGGCGGTGGAGCCGAACATGGCCAGCCTGGTGGGCAGCGCGCTGTTCGGCGACGGCGCCGCCGCGGTCGTCGCCGCCGGGGAAGACCGCGCCGAGAAGATCGGCGCCGCCGGCCCCGAGGTGCTCGATTCCCGCAGCCGGATGTATCCGGACTCACTGGACACCATGGGCTGGAAGGTCGGCCGCGACGGCTTCCAGCTGGTCCTGTCGCCCGATCTGCCCGAGCTGATCGAGCGCTATCTGGCCGATGACATGGCCGGCTTCCTCGGCGAGCACGACCTGACCGTCGACGACATCGCCGCGTGGGTGTCGCACCCCGGGGGCCCCAAGGTGATCGAGGCGATCACCGGCACCCTCGGCCTGGCCGACGACGCGCTCGAGCTGACCTGGCGCTCGCTGGCCGAGGTGGGCAACCTGTCCTCGTCGTCGGTGCTGCACGTGCTGCGCGACACCCGCGCCAAGAAACCGCCCGCGGGCCTGCCCGGCCTGCTGATGGCGATGGGGCCGGGGTTCTGCTCCGAGCTGGTGTTGCTGCGCTGGCGCTGAGATGCTCGCCTACACCCTGCTGATCGCCGCGGTCGCCGCCGAACGGGTCGCCGAACTGGTGGTCTCGCAGCGCAACCTGGCGTGGAGCCGGTCGGCCGGCGGCATCGAGTTCGGCGCCGGCCACTACCCGGTGATGGTCGCACTGCATACGTTGCTGCTGGCCGGCTGCCTGGTCGAGGCGGCCCACCGCCCGTTCGTGCCGCTGCTGGGCTGGCCGATGCTGGCCGTCGTGCTGGCCGCCCAGGCGCTGCGCTGGTGGTGCATCGCCACGCTGGGCCGGCAGTGGAACACCAGGGTCGTCGTCGTCCCCGACGCCGCCCGGGTGACCGGCGGGCCGTATCGGTTCCTGACCCACCCCAACTACGTCGCGGTCGTCGTCGAGGGCGTCGCGCTGCCGCTGGTGCACACCGCCTGGGTCACCGCCGCCGTCTTCACGGTGCTCAACGCCGCGCTGCTGCGTATCCGGATCAGGGTCGAGGACACCGCGCTCGAGGCGCTGACGTGATCGACCTGGTCGTCGCCGGTGGCGGGCCCGCGGGCCTGGCCACCGCCATCCACGCGGCCCGGGCCGGCCTGACCGTCACCGTCGTCGAGATGCGGGCCGGGCCGATCGACAAGGCCTGCGGCGAAGGCCTGATGCCGCATGCGGTGCGCGAGCTGCAGCTGCTCGGCGTGCACCCCGCGGGCCGGGACTTGCGCGGCATCACCTACCTCGACCACCGCCGGACGGTCACCGCGCGGTTCGGCTCGGCAACCGGGCTCGGGGTGCGGCGCACCGCGCTGCACGCCGCGCTGCTGGGGCAGGCCGCGACCGCCGGGGTGGACGTCGTGCAGGACCGGGTCGGCGCGCCGGTTCAGGACGTCGACGGCGTGGCGGTCAACGGGATCCGCGCCCGCTACCTGGCGGCGGCCGACGGGCTGCACTCCCCGATCCGGGCCCGGCTCGGGTTGGATCGGCCGGCCGGGAAGACCCGCCGCTGGGGCATCAGGCGCCACGTCGCCGTCGCGCCGTGGAGCGAGTACGTCGAGGTGCACTGGTCGGCGGGACCGGAGGCCGCCGAAGCGTACGTCACCCCGGTGGCCGACGACTGCGTGGGCGTCGCGATCCTGACCGACCGGCGGGGCCGCTTCGACGAGCACCTGGCCGCGTTCCCCGCGCTGCGCGAACGGCTGACCGGACACCCACACGAGCCGGACCGGGCCGCCGGCCCGCTGCGGCAGCGGGTGCGCCGCCGGGTCGCGGGGCGCGTGCTGCTGGTCGGGGATGCCGCCGGCTACGTCGACGCCCTCACCGGGGAGGGCCTCGGGCTGGCCTTCGCCGCATCCCGGCTGCTGGTCGACGCCGTGCTCGCCGACCGGCCCGACGTCTACGAGCACGCGTGGCGGCGTGCCACCCGGCGCTACCGGGTCACCACGACGGGCGTGCTGGGCGTCGGCACGTCGCCGCTGCGCTCACTGATCGTGCCCGCCGCGAGCCGCCTGCCGCGCGCGTTCGCGGGCCTGGTCAACATGCTGGCCGAGTAGCCGCTCGTCGGGCGACATCGAGATCCTGTTGCGGCCCTTCGACTTGGCCACGTAGAGCGCCCGGTCGGCGCGTTCGAGCAGGGAGCCGACCACGACGTCCGGGTCGGTGCCGCGGGGCGCGCGGCGCAGGTCTGTCCTGGCGACGCCGATGCTGATCGTGACGACGCCGGACGGCGAGTCCGGATGCGGGATCTCCAGCGCGCGGATCGCCGAGGCGAGGCCGGTGGCGAAGGTGTAGGGGTCCCGGCAGCCGGCGAGCAGCACCGCGAACTCCTCGCCGCCGTAACGGGCGGGCACACATTCCTCGGGGGCCGCCAGGTGTTGGAGCACGTCGGCGACGTCGCGCAGGCAGGAGTCACCGGCCTGGTGCCCGAAGTGGTCGTTGAACCCCTTGAAGTGGTCGATGTCGACGAACAGCGCCGTCAGCGGCTGCTCCAGCTCGTGGGCGCGCAGCCAGATCTCGCGGGCCCGCTGGGTCAGGCCCCGGCGGTTCGCCAGGCCGGTCAGCGCGTCGGAGTTGGCCAGATCGGTCAGCGAGTCCCGCACCTCGCGCTCCAGCGTGACGTCGCGCATGATCGCTGCGGTCAGTCCGTCACCGGCGGCACGCAGGTACACGACGAACCAGTTCCACGACCCGTCCAGGGTGCGGACCCGGAACGGTAGCGACGGACCGGCCGGCCCGGAGATCATCCGGTTGGAGATCAGGTGCAGGTCGTCGGGGTGGATGTGGCGCTCCCACTCCGCGCGGGTGATCCGGTCGCTGGGCAGGTCCAGATTGCTGTGCCCGGCGAACGCGTTGTGCAGCACATTGCCACGGGCATCGAGCACCAGCACCAGGTCGCCGGTCAGCTCGGCGACGAGGTCGTAGACCTCGTGGCTGGCGCGGTCCAGTGCGCTGAGCCGGTTGCGTTCCTCCAGCGCGGCGGCGACCATCACCACCATGGCGTAGCCGGCCAGCAGGAACACCTGGGCGTGCATCATGGCCTGCGTCGCGGTGGCCGCGTTGGCGTTGAACGGCCCGAGTCCGGCGAACGTGGTGCCCAGGATGACCGCCGCGCCGATCGCCAGCTGCCAGAACGCGGCGGCGATCCCGAACTCGATGAGCACCAGCAGCGCGGGCACCCCGGTCAGGAACAGCAGCACGAAGTTGGACTCGACGGCGGCGGCTATTCCCAACGCGACCATCAGCACGGCCAACCCGATCGAGATCGCGAACTGGCGCGGGGAGTAGCGCCGCCAGTACCGCTGCCAGCGCAGCAGTACCGGCGTCAGGAACGCGATGCCGACCGCCTCGGCGAGATACCAGATCAGCGCGGTCATGGCCAGCGAGTGGGCGTCGACGGCCGTCTGGTGGACCAGCACGCCGGCGGCCCCGATCAGCCCGGCGAACGCCGGCGCGATCACCACGCCGTACAGCACGAACCGCCGCCAGCTGCGCAGCGAGTCGGTGCGGCCGAACACCCAGTCCTGGTCGCTGCGCAGCACCGCGGCCGCGAACACCACGGCGGTCACGGTGGACAGCGCGGCCAGCTCCGGACGCTGTCCCAGCAACAGCCATGCGGGTACGTACTGGAAGACCGCGAACGACACCAGGTAGGCCGGCCAGTGCCGGCGCGGAGAGGTCAGCAGGGCGACCAGCTGCGGGGCGGCGGCGAGCCAGACGACGGTGAAGGTCCGGCCGTCGACCGAGGCGAGCCAGCGCACCAGGTACGACGTCGCCGCGACGCCGGTCGTCCACCCGGCCAGTTGCCAGAACGGCGGCAGCAGGTCGGCATGCCGCAAACGTCGACCCAGACCGACGACACCGGTCCGGGTCGGCCATCCGCCCGCGGACATTGCCATAGTCAACATCCTCGATATTCGTTCCGGCAATCCCCGCAGCTCACACGACGGGCTAGCGCGGAGTTCACATTGCGGACGCCGTTGAGAAACACGTGGGCGACACAATGACGCGTCCGCGCAAATTCGGGCCACACTCCAGGGAGAATCAGTGACCGATGTCGTCAACACCATTTCCGGTGAATCCACCGAGCACAACGGGAAGCCGGTCGGCCCGACGGGCCAGACCCGGTCCGGGATGACCGCCGACGCGCTGCGGGCGGCGGTGTCGGATCACCTGCTGTACTCGATCGCCCGGCCACCTGCGGTGCTCACGCCCGAGCACTACTACCGGGCGCTGTCGCTGGCCGTGCGCGACCGTATGCAGAAGCGCTGGATGGCCACCACCCAGGACTTTCTGGACCTGTCGTCGAAGGTCACCTGCTACCTGTCGGCGGAGTTCCTGATGGGCCCGCAGCTGGGCAACAACCTGCTCAACCTCGGCATCGAGGCGGAGGCCCGCCAGGCGATGGCCGACCTCGGCCAGGACCTCGACGTGATCCTGGACTGCGAGGGCGAGCCGGGCCTGGGCAATGGCGGCCTGGGCCGACTGGCGGCCTGCTACCTGGACTCGCTGGCGACGCTGGAGCGCCCGGCGATCGGGTACGGCATCCGCTACGAGTTCGGCATCTTCAAGCAGGAGATCCAGGACGGCTGGCAGGTCGAGAAGACCGACAACTGGCTGGTGCGCGGCAACCCGTGGGAGATCGACAAGCCGGATGCCGCCTACACCGTCAACTGGGGCGGGCACACCGAGACCTACGAGGATGTGACCGGCAAGTTCCGGGTGCGCTGGCTGCCCCAGCGGGTGCTCAAGGGCGTCTCCTATGACACCCCGGTGCAGGGCTACGGCGTGAACACCTGCAACACGCTGACGCTGTGGAGCGCGCGGGCGGTGGAGTCGTTCGCGCTCGATGCGTTCAACACCGGCGACTTCTACAAGGCCGTCGACGAGGAGGTCGTCTCCGAGACGGTGTCCAAGGTGCTCTACCCGAACGACGAGCCGGAGGCGGGTAAGCGGCTGCGGCTGCTGCAGCAGTACTTCTTCGTCACCTGCTCGCTGCAGGACATCCTCAACATCCACCTGCTGCGGGCGCACCTGCCGCTGAGTGCGCTGCCCGACAAGTGGGCCATCCAGCTCAACGACACCCACCCGTCGATCGCGGTGGCCGAGCTGATGCGGCTGCTGATCGACGAGCACCAGCTGGGCTGGGACGAGGCGTGGGACCTGACCGTGCGCACGTTCGGCTACACCAACCACACGCTGCTGCCGGAGGCGCTGGAGACCTGGCCGCTGCGCATCTTCGGCGAGGCGCTGCCGCGTCACCTCGAGCTGATCTACGAGATCAACGACCGGTTCCTCGCGGAGGTGCGGGCGAAGTTCCCCGACGACGAGGACCGGATCCGCCGGATGTCGCTGATCGGCGAGGACGGCGGCAAGACCGTGCGGATGGCGCACCTGGCCACCGTCGGCAGCCACGCCGTCAACGGTGTCGCCGCGCTGCACTCCGAGCTGCTGAAGGCCAGCGTGCTCAAGGACTTCTACGGGATGTGGCCGGAGCGGTTCGGCAACGTCACCAACGGGGTCACGCCGCGCCGGTTCCTGGCGCTGTCCAACCCGGGGTTGCGCGAACTGCTCGACGACACCATCGGGACCGGCTGGATGACCGATCTGGAGCGGCTGCACGGGCTGGAGGCGTTCGTCGACGACCCGGCGTTCCGGCAGCGCTGGCGCGACGTGAAGCGCGCGAACAAGTCCCGGCTGGCGGAATACGTACACACCGCGACGGGCATCGAGCTGGACCCGACGTGGATGTTCGACGTCCAGGTCAAGCGCATCCACGAGTACAAGCGCCAGCACCTGATGGTGCTGCACATCATCACGCTGTATCACCGGCTCAAGAACGACCCGACCCTGACCATCCCGCCGCGGGTGTTCATCTTCGGCGGCAAGGCCGCGCCCGGTTACTTCATGGCCAAGCGGATCATCAAGCTGATCAACGCCGTCGGGGAGACCGTCAACGCCGACCCGCAGGTCAACCGCTTCATGAGGGTCGTGTTCCTACCGAACTTCAACGTCAAGAACGCCCACCTGGTGTACCCGGCGGCCAACCTGAGCGAGCAGATCTCCACGGCGGGCAAGGAGGCCTCGGGCACCGGGAACATGAAGTTCATGATCAACGGCGCGCTGACGATCGGGACGCTCGACGGCGCCAACGTCGAGATCCGGCAGGAGGCCGGCGCGGAGAACTTCTTCCTGTTCGGGCTGACCGAGGGCCAGGTGGAGAAGGTCAAGGCCGAGGGCTACCGGCCGGTGGACTACATCGATGCGGACCCGGAGCTGGCGGCGGTGCTCGAGCTCATCGCTCGCGGCGACTTCACCCATGGCGACACCGAGGTGCTGCGGCCGATCGTCGACAACTTCGTCCATCACGACTCGTTCCTGGCGCTGGCCGACTACCGGTCCTACATCAACTGCCAGGACGAGGTCAGCAAGGTGTGGCTGGACGGCGAGGCCTGGACGCGGATGTCGATCCGAAACACCGCCCGCAGCGGCAAGTTCTCCTCCGATCGCGCGATCGCGGAGTACTGCGACGAGATCTGGGGCGTCGGCCCGATGTCGGTCGACCTCGACTAGCCTCGCGATTCGCGATTTGGGTGTAGTTCGTCACGCGCAGCGTGACGAACTACACCCAAATCACCCGTAGAGGCCGCGTTCGAGGGCGCGCAGCAGCGCGAGCGCCGGGGCGGCGTCGTGCTGCTCACCCGCCACCTCGAGCGCGTCGCCGAGCAGCCGCGCCCAGATGGCCCGCAGCCGTACCAGGTTCTCGGCGGATTTGGCCGTACCGCGCAGCACAGCCTGGCGGCTGTCGGCCGGATCGGGCGTGCGCTCGACCATGCCTTTGGCCTCCAGATCCCGTAGCGCCCGGCTCAGGTTGCTGCGTTGCAGCCCGGTCGCCGCGGCGACGGCGCTGGGGCCGACGCCGGGATGGTGGTCGATGTAGCGCATCACCGTCACCTCGGTGACGGACAGGTCAAGCACCGACGGATCGGCGGCGACCTCGGCTTTGACCGCGCGGCCGACCGCGAGCACCAGGTCGGCGAGGTCGGCGAGCTGATCGGCGCTGGCATCCACGGCTTGCATGATCCCAGCATAGCTGATAATTATTGACTGATAATTATGTATTGATAACTCATATCGGAGCGCCCATGACCACAACCGTCGACACCCCGCCGCGGACCGCGTCCGCGCCGCGGATCTCCCTCGGACTGCTCGCGACGCTGGCGCTGCTGTCCGCGGTCGCACCGTTCACCACCGACCTGTACCTGCCGGGGTTCCCGCAGATGGTGACCGACCTGCATACCTCACCGACCGCGGTGCAGTTGACGCTGACCGCGTGCCTGCTCGGCCTGGCCGTCGGCCAACTGGTCTTCGGTCCGCTGTCGGACCGGATCGGCCGGGTGAGGCCACTGATCGCCGGGTCCGCGATCTGTGTGCTCGCCAGCCTGGCCGCGGTACTGGCGCCGACCGTCGAGGTGCTCGTCGCCGCACGCTTCCTGCAGGGGCTGACCGGCGCCGCCGGCATGGTGATCGGGCGCGCCATCATCTCCGACCTGGCCACCGGCCGGGCCGCGGCCCGCGCCTTCAGCCTGATGATGCTGGTCGGCGGGCTCGCCCCGATCGTGGCCCCGCTGGCCGGCGGCTTCATCGTCGGGCCGCTGGGCTGGCGCGGCGCGCTGGCCGTCATCCTGGTGCTGTCGGTCGCGATGTTCGGCGCGGTGCTGGCGGTGATCCGCGAGACCCACACCGCGCAACGCCGGGCGACGCTGCGCGACGAGCGGGTCGCCGCCGGTTCGCCGCTGCGGGATCTCACCCGCCGCGAGTTCGTCGGGCACCTCGTCGCGTTCGGCTTCTCGTTCGCGATGATGATGGCCTACATCTCGGCCTCGCCGTTCGTCTACCAGACGATGATGGGGCTGACCTCGGCCGAGTACGGCGCGATGTTCGGCACCAATGCCCTGGGGCTGCTGCTGATGAGCGCGCTGAGCGCCCGGCTGACCACCCGCTTCGAACCGCGCTCGATCGCCGGCGTCGGGCTGACGGTCATCCTGGCCTCCAGTGTCGCGGCGCTGACTCTCGCGTCGGCGCCCGCCGGCGCGGGCTGGCTGGCGGTGCCGCTGTTCACCGGGGTCGCGGGCATGGGCCTGATCTACGGCAACACCACCGCGCTGGCGCTGGCCGCGGTGCCGCGTGCGGCGGGCACCGCCTCGGCCGTTCTCGGCGCCGCCCAGTTCCTGCTGGCCGCGCTCGTCTCGCCGTTGGTGGGCCTGGGTGGTGAGCACACCGCGGTGCCGCTGGGCGTCGTGATGGTCGCGTCGGCCGTCGTCGCGTGCACCGGCTTCACCCTCGCCCGCCACCGCTAGCGCCGAACTGGCATTCCGGCAGCGGAAGTTCGAGCAGACGCCTGCATAGGTGCAATCTCGGCACCGGGTCTCGGCCGCTGCGACGGGCAATCGCGCGCCGGACACGCGACTGTCACGAGGCGGTCACCGGCCCGCGCGGCCCACGGAACCGGCACGGGTCCGCTGCTAGCTTCGCCGCCGTGACCTCCCTCAGGCAGCGGGTCCTTCGGCTCGGCGCGGGTGTCGTCGCCGTGGCGCTCGCCGTCTCGATGCTGACGCCCGGCGCCGGTCCGGCGGCGCAGGCGTTCTCCCGGGAGGGTCTGCCCATCGAGCAACTCGATGTGCCGTCACCGTCGATGGGGCGGACCATCCGGGTCGAATTCCAGCTCGGCGGTCCGCACTCGGTGCTGCTGCTCGACGGCCTGCGCGCCCGGGACGACTTCAACGGCTGGGACATCAACACCGCGGCGTTCGAGTGGTTCGACCGGTCCGGGGTCTCGGTGATCATGCCGGTCGGCGGGCAGTCCAGCTTCTACGCCGACTGGTATCGCCCGGCCCGGGGCAGCGCCGGCACGCTGACCTACAAGTGGGAGACGTTCCTGACCCGCGAGCTGCCGACCTTCCTGGCCGCCCACCACGGCCAGGACCCGTTCGGCAATGCCGTTGTCGGGCTGTCGATGTCGGGTGGAACCGCTCTGACGATGGCGGCCTGGTATCCACGCCAGTACATCTTCGCCGCGTCGCTGTCGGGTTACCTGGCGCCGTCACGAGGTCTGTGGCCGACGCTGATCGACATCGCCATGCAGGACGCCGGCGGCTACGACGCCGTCGACATGTGGGGCAGCCCCGGTTCGCGGGCCTGGCTGCGTAGCGACCCGACCGTCAACGTCAACCGGCTGGTCGCCAACCGCACAGCACTGTGGGTCTACTGCGGCAACGGCGTGACCTCCGACCTGGATCCCGGAACCGACGCCGGGGCACAGTTCGGCGCGCAGTACCTGGAGAACATCACGCTGAGCACCAACAAGGAGTTCCGCGAGCGCTACCTCGCGGCCGGTGGCCGCAACGCGGTGTTCAACTTCCCGCCCAACGGCACCCACAGCTGGGGGTATTGGGGAGCGCAGCTGCAGCAGATGAAGCCCGACATCGTGCGCATCCTGACCACGCCGATCCCGCCGCCGCCTCCCCCTGCCGCCCCGGTGCCCGGACCGCCGCCCGCGCCCGCACCCCTACCTGCGGGATAGCGTCTGACGCAGGTACGGGTTCAGCACCGTCGACCAGGCGTTGTCGAGTTGGCCCCATTCGTCCCCGCACCGTCGGCCCGGTCCGGTTCGGGCGCCGAAGCCGCCAGGGCGAGCACCTCCTCGGCCGACGGCGGGCTGGCCGGCCATCGCCCGGGCGGCCTCGATCTGTGGCCGCGTTGCCCGGGATGTTGTTGTCCAGTCCCTTCGGGTGCTGGGTCGCGAACACCAGGCCCAGGCCGTACTTGCGGCCTGTGAGGACAACGCCAGCGTGCTCCGCTTTCAGGCGGTGAATCGTCTTGCGGGCGCGAAGTTCTGCGTCTCGTCCATCACCAACAGGCCGCTCAGTGGACGGTCCCCGGCCGGTTCCCGTCAACTCCGCAGGCGTCACAGTCACCACGCCAACCTATCGGGGTACGGCAGGATTGCGTTCGGCATGGATGACGGCAGGGATGACGACGGGGGCACCCCGGAGACGTCGCGGCGGCGGCACATCGCGCGGTTGGCGCTGTTCGCGGGTGCGCTGGCGGTGCTGTTCTACCTGGTCGCGGTGCGGCGCGTCATCGACGTCGAGTACGTGCGCGGCCTGGTGGCGTCGACGGGCCCGCTGGCGCCGCTGGCCTACGTGGTGATCTCGGCGCTGCTCGGGGCGGCCCTGGTGCCGGGCCCGCTGCTCGCGGCCGGCAGCGGGTTCCTGTTCGGGCCCCTGGTGGGGACGTTCGTCACACTGGGCGCGACCGCCGGGACCGCGACGGTGGCCAGCCTGGCGGGCCGGCGGGCCGGCCGGGACAGCGCCCGCGCGCTGCTGGGCCCCAAGCGTGCCGACCGCATCGACTCGCTGATCGACCGGGGCGGGCTGTGGGCCGTGGTCGGGCAGCGGTTCGTGCCCGGCGTCAACGACGCGCTGGCCTCGTACGCCTTCGGGGCGTTCGGAGTTCCGTTGTGGCAGATGGCCGTCGGCGCGGTGATCGGGTCCGCACCCAAGGCGTTCGCCTACACCGCGGCGGGGTCGGCGATCGGCGAGTTCTCCGCGCCGCTGGCGGTCGCGGCCGTTGTCGTGTGGTGCGTCACCGCCGTCGCCGGCGCGTTCGCCGCACACCGCGGGTGGCGGGCCTGGCGCTCGGGCGGGTCGTCGGAATGACTGACCGCCTCGGCGCGAACGCGTGCCTGCGGTAGCGATCCGGGACCCTTGCCTACCCTAGCCCTCTGCTCTTCGCGCGAGCGCTCATCGCCGCCCTCTGCTCTTCGCGCGAGCGCTCATCGCCGCCCTCTGCTCTTCGCGCGAGCGCTCATCGCCGCTACCGGCGTCGCACGTTCGGGGCGCGGGCCGGGTGCGATCATGGCTGCCATGCTGTCTGCCTCCACGGCGTTCGCGTCGGACAACGCCGCCCCGGCGCATCCGGAGGTGCTCGAGGCGCTGCGGCGGGCCAACGACGGGCCGGTCGCGTCCTACGGCGACGACCCGGTCACCGCCGCGGCCGCCGACGCCGTGAAGCGCGCCTTCGACTCCCCCGACGCCGACGTGCTGTTCGCCTTCACCGGCACCGCCGCCAACGTCATCGCCCTCGCCGCGGCGGCCCGGCCGTGGCACGAGATCCTCTGCAGCGACATCGCGCATGTCCTGGTCGACGAGGCCGGCGGTCCGGTGCGGCTGGCCGGAGCCCAGCTGACCCGGCTGCCCAGCGATGACGGCCTGATCGACCCCGAGGTGCTGGCCCGCAGGGTGCTGGGCCGCACCGAGGTCCATCATTCCCAGCCGCGCATCGTCAGCCTGACCCAGCCCACCGAGAACGGGCGGGTGTGGACGGCGCCGGCGGTCGCCGAGTTCGTCGACCGCGCCCACACGCTGGGGCTTCTGGTGCACGTCGACGGCGCGCGGGTCGCCAACGCGATCGTGTCGCTGGGGGTGTCACCCGCCGAGGCGATCGGCGACGCCGACATCGTCAGCGTCGGCGGCACCAAGAACGGCATGCTGTTCGGCGACGCGATTCTGGTGCGCCGCCCCGAACATTTCGACGGAATCCACTTCGTGCAGAAGCAGATCGGCCACCTCGCCAGCAAGCACCGGTTCATCGCCGCCCAGTTCGTCGCGTTGTTCTCCGAGGGGCTTTGGCTGCAGACGGCCGCGCAGGCCAACGCGATGGCGGACCGGCTCAGCGCGGGCCTGACCGGCCTGGGGCTGCGGCTGGCCGGCCCGACCGAGGCCAACGAGGTGTTCGTCGAGCTCGACACCGGTGCGCATCGCCGGCTCGCCGGCCGCTACCTGGTGCACCAGCCCGATCCTGGCGAACAGGTCGTGCGGTTCGTGTGCTCGTGGGCGACCACCGACGACGACGTGGCCGGGGCACTGGACGCGGTGCGCGAATCACTCTGAGCCGCCGGGCAGGAACACCGGCGATGAGTTCCCGACGCGCCGCGGGTCGGTACCGGCATGACCATCGGCGACGTTCTGCAGGCGGCGGTCGACGGCGGGCAGGTTCCCGGCGCGATCGCGGCGGTGACGGCCCCGGGCCGCGAGCCCGACGTCCAGGTCGTCGGCGACGACGGATTCGGCGTACCGCTGCGCCGCGACACCATCATGCGAATCGCGTCGATGACCAAACCGATCCTCGCGACCGCGGCGCTGACCATGGTCGACGCGGGCGAAATGGCGTTGTCCGACCCGATCGTCCGCTGGCTGCCCGAACTGGCCGGTCGACGGGTGCTGCGCGCCGATGACGCCGACGTCGACGACACCGTGCCGGCCGGCCGGGACGTCACCGTCACCGATGTGCTGAGCTTCCGCTGCGGCGACGGCATGCTGCCGCGGTTCCCGATGGACGCACCGATCCAGCTGGCCTACGCGGCCGCCCGGCTCGGCAGCGACGGTCCGCCCGGTCGCTACCACCCGCCCGCCGCCCGGGAGTGGCTGCGGCGGCTGGCCGCGCTGCCGTTGTGCGCCCAGCCCGGCACGCGCTGGCTCTACCAGACCTCGGCCGATCTGCTCGGCGTACTGCTCACCCGGGTCTCCGGCACCCCACTGGGGCGGCTGCTTCACGAGCGGGTGTTCGGCCCGGCCGGCATGGTGGACACCGCGTTTCACGTCAGCCCGGATCGATTGGACCGATTCGTGCCGCAGCTGATGAACACCGAGGACGGATTCGGGGTGTTCGACCCGGTGCACGGCATGTGGGCGCGGGCACCCCGGTTCCCCATGGGGTCATCGGGTTTGGTGTCCACCGTCGACGACCTGATCTGCTACACCGATGCGCTGCGCGACGGAAAGCTGCTGTCGGCCGTATCCTTCGCGGCGATGACGACCGACCACCTCACCGCCGATCAACGCGACAACGGCGCGCTGTTCCTCAACGGCGCGGGTTGGGGTTATGGACAGTGCATCGAGCCGGACGGCCGCTACGGCTGGGACGGTGGCCTGGGTACCGGGTGGCGTGCCGACCCGCACACCGGTGTCAGCGATCTGCTTCTGACACAGGTGATGTGGGCGGGCCCGGACGGAACCGAGCTGCTCGACGCGTTCCGCGCAAAGGTGTACGACGGCTAACCTTTCAGCTCGGGCTGCTCGGCGTAGATCTCGTCGATGATCGACAGGTCGAACAGGTCGGCGCAGCGGCGGAGCTGACGATCGCGAACGGCTTCTTCTGGTATGTCACGCCGACGATCTCGGCGGGCGGCCCGTTGAGCACCGCGGGGCGTGCCGCTCGCAAACCCCCGTTGAGACTGCGTCCACGGCGCAGATGTGCGAGAGCGCTTCGCCGTCAGCGCAGTCTCAACGGGCGATCGTCGTCCGTGGCGGCGCGATGCCGGTCGACGGCCTCGGCGATCGCCACGATCTCCGGGAACTCCTCGGGTAGCGGCCGCCAACCGCCGCCATGCCGGTGGGCCCGCACCAGCAGGAACGCCCAGCCGCGGAGCAGATCCACGCCCGCCCACTCCGGGATCTCGCCGGTGGCCCGATAGGCCTCGCGCAGCGGGGCGATCACCGCACCGAGTTGTTCGGGTCCCCCGGCCAGCCGGGTGTATCCGTTGTAGCCATGGGCCCACAGCCCGTAGTCGATGTCGGTCATCGAACTCAGTGTGAACCACTATGCGTTGATACTGCGTCCACGGTGGATGATCCCGGGCAAATCGCGCCGTCAGCGCAGCGCCAACGAGGTTCAGCACTCATACTGCGCGAGCTGCTCGGTGAGTTCGCGCGCATACCCGAGCTGGGTTTCCAGCGTGGCGCACGCCTGCTGGGCGCGGCGGTGGCACGACGCCAGAAACCCGGTGGCCGTGCTGCGTTCGGCATCGGTGGCCGAAGCGGACTCCAGTGCGTCGAGCGCGGCCAGCAGGCCGCGCATCTCGTCGAGGGTGAAGCCGAGGGGTTTCATCCGGCGGATCGCGATCAGCCGCGCGACGTCTGCGGGCGTGTAGAGCCGGAAGCCGCCGGCCGAGCGCGCCGACGGGATCACCAGTCCGACCTCGTCGTAGTGCCGGATGGTCTTGACCGACAGCCCGGTCCGCGCGGACACCTCGCCGATCTGCATGTCGGCCCGCTAGTGCGCGCCGGTGAGCTGACCGGACAGCCGGGCGTGCCGCTCGGCACTGCTGTCGTTCATCCCGATGATGGTGACGGTTTTGCCTTTTGCCGCGTACCTGGTGGTTATCGCGTCGAGGGTGGCCACGGTCGAGGCGTCCCAGATATGGGCCTCGCTCATGTCGATGACGACGTTGGCCGGGTCGCCGACATAGTCGAACTGGTAGACCAGGTCATTGCTGGAGGCGAAGAACAACTCGCCCTTCACCGCATAGACCCGGGTGTCCGGATCGGTGTCGTCGACGGCGACCACATCGGTGAAGTGCGCGACCCGGCGGGCGAACAGCACCATCGCGGCCAGCGTGCCGACGGCGACACCGTAGGCCAGGTTGTGGGTCGCGACGGTGACGGCGACGGTCGCGACCATCACCGCGGTCTCGCTCTTGGGCATGCGGCGCAACGTTTTCGGGTTGATGCTGTGCCAGTCCACGGTGGCCACCGACACCATGATCATGACCGCGACCAGCGCGGCCATCGGGATCCGCGCGACGATGTCGCCGAGCCCGACCACCAGGCCGAGCAGGAAGATCCCGGCCAGGAAGGTCGAGATCCGGGTGCGCGCCCCGCTGACCTTGACGTTGATCATGGTCTGGCCGATCATCGCGCAGCCACCCATGCCGCCGAAGAAGCCGGTGACGACGTTGGCGACGCCCTGCCCGACGGCCTCGCGGGATTTGTTCGAGTGGGTGTCGGTGATGTCGTCGACGAGCTTGGCGGTCATCAGCGACTCGAGCAGCCCGACCAGCGCCATCGCCAGCGCGAACGGCGCGATGATGCGTAGCGTGTCCAGGGTGAACGGCACTTCGGGGGTGAGCAGCGACGGCAGGCTCGACGGCAGCTGCCCCTCGTCGCCGACGTCGGGCACCGACCAGCCCGCTGTCAGGGTCAGCGCGGTCAGCGCCACGATCGCCACCAGCGGCGCCGGGATCGCGGTGGTCAGCTTCGGCAGCGCCACGATGACGAGGATGCCGGCGGCGACCATCGGGTACACCAGCCACGGCACCCCCAGCAGGTGCGGCAGCTGGGACAGGAAGATCAGGATCGCCAGCGCGTTGACGAAGCCGACCATGACGCTGCGCGGCACGAACCGCATGATCCTGGCGACGCCGAGCGCGCCGAGCACCAGCTGCAGGATCCCGGCCAGGATCACCGCGGCGATCAGGTAGTCCAGCCCGTGGCTGGCCACCAGCGGCGCGATCACCAGCGCAACGGCCCCGGTGGCGGCGGAGATCATCGCGGGCCGGCCGCCGACGACCGCGATGGTGACGGCCATGGTGAAGGAGGCGAACAGCCCGACGCGCGGGTCGACCCCCGCGATCACCGAGAACGAGATCGCCTCGGGGATCAGGGCCAGTGCGACCACCAGGCCGGCCAGCACCTCGGTGCGCAGCCGGCGCGGTGAGCGCAGCGCGGCCAGCACCGACTGCTGCTGTTGTGGCGTCGTCTCGTCGCGTGGGTGTTCCACCCGGTTCCTTCCGGTCCGACACGCGTACGGGCGCGCGTCGGTGCGCGAAAAGTGTTGCGTGATCGCTGAATCGGCACAATTGCCGGGACGTTGGGCAACTCTACCCTGACCGGAGAGTTGAATTCCAATATCGTGTGCGGCGTCACTGTCGCGCGACGGCCGGCCCCACCGGGCCCACCCGGGCGGGCCGACCTCGCGCAACCGGCCAGAAGTGTTGGGCCGGAGGCTAACCCGCCGCGAGCGCCTTCACGTCCTCGGTGGTCAACGGTTTACCGCCGACTGAAGACGTCGGCGATCAGCTTGACGTTGATGAGTGGCATTGCCTTTCCCTCCTATCCGTGCGCTCCGCCGGAGGCGGAGGGGTGTTCGACGGTGACGTCCACCGGCACGCCGCGCCGCAGGGTGTCCAGGACGACGCACGCATGTTCGGCGGCTCGGGTGAGACGGTCGACACGGTCGGGCGCGGTGCCCGGCGCGGCCTGGATGCGGACCGTCATCTCCAGGTGCTCGAAGCCGACCGGCACCGACCGATCGATGGCGAGCGTGCCGCGCACGTCGACCTGACCCGACACCTCGACCTCCAACCCGATGAGGCGCACCCGGAGCAGGTCGGCGACCATCCGGATGGAGCTGTCCGCGCACGCGGCAAGCGCCGCACACAGCATCTCCGCCGGGTTGGGGGCATCGTGCAGCCCGCCGACCGCCTCGTCGATCCCGTAATGCCACACCGCGCCGTACGGGCGCGACGGGTCGACCGCGTTCTCGGGGACGACGGTTCCGTGTATCGGATCGTCGGCGGCGGACGGGCCGGTGCGGGCCCGTTTGGTGACTGTCGCCGCGGCGGGGTTGTCCGCGTAGCGGGCCCGCAGCGCGACCTGACGCTCGGCGAGTGCCGACGCCCTGGCGGGCGCGGCGATACTTCCACTCTTATACGTACGATCGTTCATGCAGTCGACTGTACGATCGTGCGTGTAAGATGTCAATGCATGACGTCAAGCGACCCCGCCTCCGGCAGCGAGCGAGTTCGGCGCCCCCGGGCGCCGGGGGAACGCTCACGCCGCAAGGTGCTCGACGTGGCGGCTCGACTCGCCTCGGTGGAAGGGCTCGACGGGCTGTCGATCGGTCGCCTCGCCGACGCCGCGGACATGCCCAAGAGCAGCGTCTACGTGCTGTTCGGCTCCAAGGAGGAACTGCAACTCGCCACCGTCGACGCGGCCCGGACGAGCTTCATCGCCGAAGTGGTGCAGCCCGCCCTCACGCTGCCGCCCGGGCGCGACCGGCTCAACGCGCTGTGCGAGGGCTTTCTCTCGTACGTGCAGCGGCGCGTGTTCCCCGGCGGCTGCTTCTTCGTGGCGGTATCGGCCGAGCTCGGCGGCCGCGACGGCCGGGTCCGCGATCGCGTGGCCGACTATCAGCAGCAATGGCGCGACCTGCTGCGACAAACCGCCGACGAAGCCCACCGCCAGGGGGAGCTTCCCGCCGGCACCGATCCCGACCAACTCGCGTTCGAACTCGGCGCGATGCTGACCGGCACCAACATCATCGCGGTGCTGCACTCCGACGACACCGCCATCGAGCGGGCCCACCGAACGATCCGGGAGCGACTGGGGTACACGGAGCCGTTATCGAACATATGATCGAACGATGGGCGATCTGCAGGGCATCGGCTACGGCGGTCAGCCGACCCCGGTCGTCTTCCGCGACGTCGACCCGCCGCAGGCCGTGCTGGTCGATCTGGTCGCGCTGTTCCCCCACGAGCCGCACAGCCGGGGCCGCTACCACCCGTTCGGCCTGCAGATGCACAAGGTGGTGCGCGGCGAGCTGACCCGCTGGGGCGTCTGCGAGCAGGGCCACTGGTGGGGGCTGGTCAGCTACCCGGTCAGCCACGGCCCGAAGCAGGAACTGGTCACCCACTGGATTCCGGCCTGGCTGCTGCGAAAAGCGTGACGGCCCAGCGTGGCTGCAACTGGCTCGCTTGGGCCGAGATCGACTGGACGGCTGCGGTTCCGGCCCGAGCGGAGGTCACCACCGCCGTCGGGTCGATCTCGTCGTGAGGGACCAAAATCGTGCGGTGGCGGCACCGCCGGCAACGGTAGGGTCGTTACATGGCATCGGGGGATCTCGAGTCGCGGGTCGCCGCGCTGGAAGGCCAGGTACGCGATCTGAATGGCCGGGTTCGCGCCTCCCAGCACGACGCAGCGGCCGCGAGGGTGCTCGCCGGCGCGGCAGACCGCGACGTCGGCGAGATCCGCGGTGAACTCCGTGACTTCCGGCAGGGCGCGACGGCGAGCTTCAACGCGTTGCGTCGCGATTTCGTCGACCTCCGCGCCCACGTCGATGACGGCTTCACCCGCATCGACGATTCCTTCACCGAGATGCACGGCCGGCTGGACGCCGCGGCGGCCGGACAACAGCAGATCGTGGCGCTGCTGAGCCCCGTGCTCGACGAACGCGGACAGGCCTAGAGCCGAGACGCGCAGGCCCCGGCGAGGCGACCCGGCGACGTCGTCGGCCCGGCGATGCCGACTCCCCATCCCGACACCGCCAGAAACCGACGCGTCCTCTGCCTTCGCTCGACCCCTCGGTGCCGGCCCAGCGGTGCCGACGAGCGAAGCCACGGCCATCCTACATAAACATCGGCGTTCGTGGACAATCAGACGGTTTCCCGAGGTCCTCCCCTTCCGAGCAGCGGGTGCGCCGGGGAAACCTCCGGCTTTCAGCAAATACCCGGCCCGGGGTGCAGAAGCTGTGAACTCCGCAGTCTGCCGCGGCAGGTATGGACGGCAATTCGACATACGTCGTAATCCGTCGGATGCCCGGACCGGGACACGACCCGGGGGGATTCCCTGGGCGCGGACATCGCACCAAGGATAGGTTCACCTATGTGACGGTTCCGGCAACGACATCCGACCGGCGCATCCGGCCGATCGAGAACCGGCAGGACTCCACTGGCGGCTTGGACTGTGACGGTTTACGTCGCACCGCGAGACCGTGAGCCACACGGGGAAGGCACCGCATGTCCAAGCAGCTGCCCCCCAGCCCGCATGACCTCACCCCCGAGCAGGTCGCGGCGCACCGAGGCAGCGCCAGTCCAAGGCGCTTGCCGCGGTGGCCGACAAGGGCTACGACGCCACCACCGTCGCCGACCCGATCAAGCACGCCGAGGTCTCTCGGGCGACCTTCTGCCAACATTTCGACCTATCAACATTTCGACTCCGAGCAGGACTGCTTCATGTCCGGCTATGAGCGCATGCAGCAGTACATGATCGACGGCGCGGACCTCGCGGCTCTACCTCCTCGAGGTGTACGCGGCGGGACCCGACGCGGTCCGCCGCCGCCTCGAACTCCAGCAGGGTGTTGTCGACGTGGTCGCCACGGTGTTCAAGGCGCGCAGCAAGGCCGACCGGTTCGCGGGAGCTCCCGCGGCCGGTGGTCGTGAGCTGCGGATCACGTCGCCACGGGCCGAAAGCGGGGCAGATCGCCGCCATTTCCGATAACCTGCCCGACGGATTTCGCTGCAGAACAACACTGGTATCCAGGGGGCGAGCTGATGGAGGAGCAACTCCGGCCGTCAGCAGCCAACGGCGGGCAGGGACTGCGGGAACGCAAGAAGAAGCTGACCCGGATGGCGATACGGCGCGAGGCGTTCCGACTGTTCGACGAGCAGGGCTACGCCAACACGACGGTCGAACAGATCGCGGACGCCGCCGAGGTCTCGCCGCGCACCATCTACCGCTACTTCGGCGTCAAGGAGGGGTTGCTGGCCTCCGCGGACAAGATCTCCCCGATCATCGACGCTTTCGTCGAGGCCCCCGCCGAACTGCCCTACGTCGAGGCCTACCGTCACGCCATCGCCACCGTCTACGACGCGCTGTCGCCGGAGGAACGTGCCGACGCGATCACCGGTGAGCAACTGATGTATGCGACACCGGAGACCCGCGGGCTGTTGTACTCGGCCTACATCACGCTGGCCGACCTGATCGCGAACGCACTGTCACGACGTCCGGACGGGCCGACCGATGAACTGGAGCGCCGCGTGGTGGCCGGGGCGATCACCGGGGTGCTGATGACCACCTCCCACAACACCCCGGTTCCCGCCGCGGAACTGGACCGCGCGCTGTCGGCCCTGGCCGTCCGGCTGAGCTGACGCGCTGTCCTTCGAGTTCCTCGCCGACCGGAGCGAGAGCGCAGAACTGGGTTTCGCCGTTGGCGTCGTCAATCCGCCGTCGTCGGAGACGACGTGTCGAGGTTGCCGTTGCCGGCCACCACCAAGCTCTCGACCTTCCCCCGGGCAAGCTCGCTGGTGCCCTGCAGATTGGGAATCAGGTTGTAGGCCAACGCCTTCAGCGGACCCCTGGCGCCCCGGCGGCTGGGCTCACGCCATCGCCCGGCGGCATCTCCACCTTCACTATTGCGTTGCCTGGATCCGGTTCACGCGCGGAGAATCTGCGTTTCGTGGGGTGTAGACGGTCCGTCGCGGGGAGCTCGAATTCCTAGTGGCGCACCGGGTGATCGTGCGTCATATCGCGTGAGCGCCAAGGCCCCGCGCAGAAACCCTGGTGCGAAGTTGACCGGGTCCGCCCACCCCGCCCATGCACGACCCTCGAACGCCGCTCCTGGCGGAACGATCCCGGAAGATCCGCGCATCCGATCCAACGGCCAAAGCAACGCACCTATACTTCTGCTTCTGACTCATCGAAATCGGGGATTCAGTCCTGTTGTGCCGTGGAGTTGGCCGTCCGCCGGCTCCACGTATGCCGTGATGCCAATTCGCCCTGTTGTCCACCCGCCTGTCCACGGGAAGACCGGTTGACACTCATGCCACTTCCGTCACGCCGATTCCCGCCGCCACCGATCGCATGGAGGAAGGAAAGATATGGCTACCGTAGAGAACTTTCTTGACGGCAGTGCAACCACAAAAGAGTCGGCGACCGCGTTCATCGAGGACCCGTTGGCGTTCTTCGATATGTCTCTCACAAAGATGCAATCGGTACCGCGCGATGTCCTGCAGGAGCTTCAGGCCGAAGCCCTGTCGATGCGCTTCGAGCAGCAGAAAGACCGCATTCCGACGCTGTCGAAGCTGGCAGACCGACAAGGCATCACGCGTGTCGGAGAAATCGACGAAGTTCATCCGTTGCTGTTCGAACACACGATCTACAAGTCCTACCCCACCTACCTGCTCGAAAAGGGCCAGTTCGACAAATTGACCATCTGGCTGAACCGGTTGACCCCGCATGACCTCAGCGGGGTGGATGCGACTCATTGCGATTCCATCGACTCTTGGCTCGACCTGCTCTGCGCCGAAACCGATCTCGATCCCATCACGTCGTCGGGCACCACCGGCACCATGTCCTTCACCCCTCGCGACAAGAGCGATTGGCGCACCTTCATCTTGGGCGGTTTTCGCGTCCAGCTGCTCCAGAGGTTCGGTGAACCGCCCAGTGACGCCGATCTGAACGAACCAATTCACGTGTGCTGGCCGAGTTTTCCCGACGGCCATACTCCTTTTTTCCGGGCGCCGCACTATTTCCATGAGTACTTCGCACTGGGCAGTGACGATTACTTCCATCCGATGTTCGACACCCCGGGAGACACCGACGTCATGTTCCTGGCCGCCCGGCTTCGCGCCGCGCAGGCACGCGGGGACAGCCGGGTCGACGTGCCACAGCGGCTGCTCGACCGGCGCGACGAACTCGCCACCATGGAGGCCGAACGGCCGGCGAGGGCCGAGGCCTGGACGGACATCCTGGCCTCGAAGATGAGTGGTAAGCGGGTCTTCCTGATGTCCCCGGCACAGCTCATCTACGACGTTGCGAAGATGGGCCTGGACGCCGGCAAGAAGTGCGATTTCGCGCCGGATTCCTTCGTCTCGGCCGGCCTCGGCGGCAAAGGTTTTGCGATGCCGGACAACTGGCTGGATGTTGTCGAGGAGTTCCTGAACTTCGACGGTGAGTTCGGATATTTCTACGGTTTCTCGGAGCAAACCGGAGTCAGCGTCAGGTGCGAGCATGGGCGCTGCCATCTGCCGCCCTGGTTGATTCCCCTCATCCTCGATCCGGAAACGAGCGAACTGTTGCCACGGGAGGGCGCACACGTCGGTCGCGCGGCGTTCTTCGATCTGGCGATCAACGGCGTGTGGGGTGGCCTCATCACCGGGGACAAGGTGGAGATCGACTGGAACCCCTGTCCGTGCGGCCGGACCACCACTCATATTTCCGATGAAATCAACCGTTTCAGCGTGGAGCAGGGCGGGACCGACAAGATCTCCTGCACCGCGACGCCCGAGGCTCATGCGGATGCCATGGATTTTCTGACCAGCTTCTGAAGACTGAGGTGGGAAATATGATCAACCCCGTCGCACACGCTGTCATCCGTGGCGAGGTCGTCGACTCGGATCTGATCGAATACCCGGGCCGCGCCGGAGGCCTGACCTTCATGGCGCCCGACCCGCGGAAGTTCGTCGACCGGTTGCCGCTGGCCTCCCCCGGCGACATGGCCGATCTCTACGACCTGAGCTTCGACGACATCCTCGACTACCTGGAGGAGTTGGGGAAGCGGCTCGACATCAACAGCAACGAGCACATGCAGCAGGCGCGCGAACTCACCTACGACGTCGCACCGGTACCGCGTGAGCTCGTCGATCTGGGATACAGCGGTTTCACCACTTTCTTTGAACGCGACAAGGTCCGCCAGGTCGCCGAGAAGAGCGTCGGGCTGGACTATCTCGAGGGCTGGGTCGAGCACCGACTGATCGACGGTGTCATCATCAAGGTGCGGGCATTCGGCTCCCGAGGAGTGCACATCGTCGCCGGCAATGGACCCGGATTGGGCCTCCTGACGTTGCTGCGAAGCGCTATATCGCGCAGTGACTGCATCATCAAGGCGCCGTCGAACGACCCGTTCACATCCGCTGCGCTCGGCAAAACGATGTGTGAGATGGCACCCGATCACCCGCTCACCAAACATTTTGCCGTCGCATACTGGCAAGGTGGCGACGCTGCCGTGGAGGAGAAGCTCTTCCAGCCCCATAACGTCGAGAAGATCATCGCCTGGGGTGGATTCGCCGGCATCAAGCACGTTACGAAGTACATCCAGCCGGGCCTCGAACTCATCTCGCTCGATCCCAAGACGAGCATCAGCGTGGTCGGGCCGGAAGCTCTCGACGACGAGCAGCAGATGAAGGAGGCGGCATCGCGTCTCGCGATCGATATCGGTGGAGCCAATCAGGCCGGCTGTGCGAGTTCGCGCGTGACCTACGTGCTGACGGGATCCCATCAGGACGGCGTCGAGCGGATGACCGAACTCGCGAAACACACCTATGACGCGATCATGGAACTGCCGAGCACATTCAGCGTCATGCCGAAGTCATACGACAAAGAGCTGAAGTCACATGTGGACGCGCTGCGGCTCGACGACGACTGGTACGAGGTCATCGGCGGTGAGCGCGGCGAGGGCGCGATGATCGTCTCCAAGCTGCCACGGAAAGTCGATTTCGCTGCCTATCTCGCCGACCGCACCGCGAATTTCGTCCCGTGCGAGACCATCGACGATGTTCTCCTCGGCATCGATGCCTACACGCAGACGATCGGTGTCTGGCCGGAGAGCCTGAAAGCGCAATTGCAGGATGTCGTTCCCTTCTATGGCGCGCAGCGGCTGGTGACACTCGGGAACGCCCTCTACAACGGCCCACTCATCGGCCTGGCCCACGACGGGATGGAGCCGGTCCGGCGGATGTGCAAGTGGATCGCCAACGAGGTCTCCGAAGGCATCACGGATACCTCACCACTGAGTTGACGGTCGCCGACCGCGGCTGCAATTGCCGCGATTCCTCCAGGACTCGTTGAACGCAACGGATACCCCTCGGCTCTGCCCGAGGAATCGATCGAGTCGGCCACTTCGCCGGCTACCGCGCCATAACGGTGGCCACGCAGTCGGTGTGGCCATATTGTGAAGCCAATGACCGCCAACGCGAGCGGCGACGACT
This sequence comes from Mycolicibacterium xanthum, assembly GCF_019710635.1. GTDB lineage: Bacteria > Actinomycetota > Actinomycetes > Mycobacteriales > Mycobacteriaceae > Mycobacterium > Mycobacterium xanthum. The sequence goes on along the minus strand of NZ_JAIFZS010000015.1, from coordinate 17,525 downwards.
TCGGTGCCGGTGCAGCCGGGCCGCCGCTGGACATCACTCCCCTGCCGGATCTGCTGCGCGATCGGTCCCGCGCCGGGCCCGTCCGCGACCGCAGACCGGTCTACGTCGATCTCCTGCCGCCGTGCAATGCCGGCTGCCCGGCGGGTGAGAACATCCAAGCCTGGCTCAGCCACGCTCGAGCCGGCCGGCTCGAGCAGGCGTGGCGCCAGCTCGTCTCCGACAATCCGTTCGCCGCGATCCACGGTCGGGTCTGCTACCACCCGTGCGAATCGGTCTGCAATCGTGCCGATCTCGACGCCGCGGTGTCCATCCATTCGGTGGAGCGGTTCCTCGGTGATTCCGCGCGCGAACAGGGTTGGCAGTTCGAGCCGCCGGCGCAGCCGACCGGCAAGCGGGTGCTCGTGGTCGGCGCCGGACCGAGCGGACTGTCGGCCGCCTACCATCTGGCCCGACTGGGGCACCAGGTCGAGGTTCGCGATTCCGGCGCCGAACCCGGCGGCATGATGCGCTATGGCATCCCCAACTACCGGCTCCCCCGTGATGTCCTCGACGCCGAGGTGCAGCGCATCGCCGCGCTGGGGGTTCGGTTCACCTGCGATCACCGGGTGGAAGACCTCGCCGCGGAACGGGCGGAGGGCGACTTCGACGCCGTCTTCGTCGCTGTCGGGGCGCACCTGGCCAAACGTGTCGACATCCCGGCCCGCGACGCCGGGCCGATGTTGGATGCGTTGAGCTTCCTGCGCGCCGTCGCCACCGGTGAGCGGCCGGAGATCGGCCACCACGTGGCCGTCTACGGCGGCGGCAACACCGCGATGGACGCCGCGCGGGTGGCGCGCCGGCTCGGCGCCGACGATGCGGTCATCATCTACCGCCGCACCCGTGCGCAGATGCCCGCCCACCAGGAGGAGGCCCAGGAGGCCGAGCGGGAGGGCGTGCGGATCAACTGGTTGCGCACGATCACCGCCTTCGACGGCCCGGAGCTTCAGGTCGAGGTGATGGAACTGGACGAGTCGGGGCGTCCCCGGCCCACCGGGCATTTCGAGACCCTCGCCGCCGACACGGTGATCATGGCGTTGGGCCAGGAGACCGAGTCGGCGTTCATGCGGACGTTGCCGGGCGTGGAGTTCGAACGCGACGGCAGCGTCCGGGTGTCGTCGTCGCTGATGACCGGCTGCCCCGGGGTGTTCGCCGGCGGCGACATGGTGCCCAGCGAGCGCACCGTGACGGTCGGCGTCGGGCACGGCAAGAAGGCCGCGCGCCACATCGACGCCTGGCTGCGCGGTGACCACGTCGAGCCGGTTGCCAAACACCCGGTCGTCGGCTTCGACCAACTGCACCTGTGGTACTTCGGTGACGCAACCCGGCGCACCCAGCCCGAACTCCCCGCCGACCAGAGTGTGACCGGGTTCGACGAGGTGGTCGGCGGCTTGTCGGCCGATGCCGCGGTGTTCGAGGCGGGCCGATGCCTGTCCTGCGGCAACTGTTTCGAGTGCGACGGCTGCCTGGGCGCCTGCCCCGAGGACGCGGTGATCAAGCTGGGGACAGGACACCGCTACCGGTACGACTACGACAAATGCACCGGCTGTGCGGCGTGCTTCGAGCAGTGCCCGGTCCATGCCATCGACATGATCGAGGAGCCGACATGACCCGGGTCACGGTGGACGGCAACGAGGCGGCCGTATCGGTCGCCTACCGGCTCAACGAGGTGTGCTGCATCTACCCGATCACGCCGTCCTCGCCGATGGCCGAGCTGGCCGACGAATGGTCCAGCCGGAAGCGCCCCAACGTGTGGGGAACCGTCCCGTCCGTGATGGAGATGCAGAGCGAGGGCGGCGCCGCCGGCGCGCTGCACGGCGCGCTGCAGGGCGGGGCGTTGGCGACGACGTTCACCTCGTCGCAGGGCCTGCTGCTGATGATCCCGAACATGTACAAGATCGCCGGCGAGCTCACCTCGGCGGTGATGCACGTCGCGGCGCGCTCGCTGGCGGCCCAGGCGTTGTCGATATTCGGTGACCATTCCGACGTGATGGCCCTGCGCCAGACCGGGTTCGCGCTGCTGTCGTCCGCGTCGGTCCAGGAGGCACACGACCTGGCGCTGGTGGCGCAGGCGGCGACGCTGCGGACCCGGGTTCCGTTCGTGCACTTCTTCGACGGGTTCCGCACCTCCCACGAGCTCAACACGATCGACCTGCTCGACGACGAGGACCTGCGGGCGTTGGTGCCGGAGAACCTGATCCGGGAACACCGCGCCCGCGGCATGTCGCCGGAGCGGCCGTTCGTCCGCGGCACCGCGCAGAACCCGGACACCTACTTCCAGGCGCGCGAGTCCGTCAACCCGTTCTACGCCCGGGTGCCGGCCGTGGTCGAGGAGATGATGGCCCGGCTCGGCGAGCGGACCGGCCGCCACATGCACATCGTGGACTACACCGGCCACCCCCAGGCCGAACGGGTGCTGATCCTGATGGGCTCCGGCGGACAGACCGTCGCGCAGACCGTGACGGCGCTGTGCGAACGCGGCGAACGTGTCGGCGTCGTGCAGGTGCGGCTGTATCGACCGTTTCCCGCCGAGGCGCTGCTGGGCGCGCTGCCGCCGACCGTCCGCACGATCGGGGTGCTCGACCGCACCAAGGAACCCGGGTCCGAGGGTGAACCGCTCTATCTGGACGTCGTCGCCGCGCTCAGCACGGCCTACACCGACGGCGAACGGTCCCATCTGCCGCGGGTGTGCGGCGGGCGGTATGGCCTGTCGTCGAAGGAGTTCACCCCCGCCATGGTCGCCGGGGTGTTCGACGAACTGTCCCGGGAACGGCCCAGGCGGCACTTCACGGTCGGCATCGACGACGACGTGTCCGATTCCAGCCTCGCCTATGACCCGGCGTTCGACATCGAGTCCACCGACACCACCCGCGCGGTCTTCTTCGGCCTGGGCTCCGACGGAACCGTCGGCGCCAACAAGAACACGATCAAGATCCTCGGCGGGGAGGAGAACATCTACGCGCAGGCCTACTTCGTCTACGACTCGAAGAAGTCCGGCTCGCAGACCGTTTCGCACCTCCGGTTCGGGCCCGAACCGATTCGGGCCCCGTACCTGGTGGGTCAGGCCGACTTCGTCGGCTGCCATCAGTTCCGGTTCATGGAGCACGTCGACGTGCTCGGCCGGGCGGCGCCCGGCGCGGTGCTGCTGCTCAACTGCAGGCATTCTCCCGACGCCGTCTGGGACGCACTGCCCCGCACCGTGCAGCAGCAACTGATCGACAAGCGGATCAGGCTGTACACGGTCGACGCCAACAAGATCGCCCGCGACGTGGGCCTGGCCGGCCGGATCAACGTCGTGCTGCAGACCTGCTTCTTCGCGATCTCCGATGTGCTGCCCCGCGACAGGGCGCTGGCCAAGATCAAAGACGCCGTCGCCAAGACCTACGCCGACCACGGGGCCGACGTGGTCAGCCGCGAGCTCGCGGCGGTCGACCAGGCCATCGACGGGCTGCACCGGGTGGAGATCCCCGACCGGGTCAGCGCGACGCGTGACCCGGCGCCGGTCATCCCGGACAGCGCCCCGGCGTTCGTCCGGGAGGTGACCGCGGAGATGATCGCCGGTCGCGGCGACGCGCTGCCGGTCAGCGCGCTGCCCGTCGACGGCACCTACCCCAGCGGTACCTCCGCCTACGAGAAACGCAACATCTCCGATCTCGTCGCGGCGTGGGACCCCGACAGCTGCATCCAGTGCGGTAACTGCAGCTTCGTCTGCCCGCACAGCGTGATCCGCGCCAAGTTCTACCAGCAGGACCGGCTGGCGGCCGCTCCGGAGATGTTCCCGTCGGCGCCGCTGGACGCCGTCGGCCTGCCCGGCACCCGCTACACCCTGCAGGTCTACGCCGAAGACTGCACCGGGTGCGGGCTGTGCGTGGAGGCGTGTCCGGCCGTCACCCCGGGTAGTCCGACCGTCAAGGCGATCAACCTGGCGCCCCGGGAACCCTCGGGTGACGCGGGCCGGGAGAACGTCGCGTTCTTCGAGGCGCTGCCGACCAACGACCGGTCCCGGGTGGATTTCGGCACCGTGCGGGGCACCCAGTTCCTGCAGCCGCTGTTCGAGTTCCCCGGCTCGTGCGCGGGCTGCGGGGAGACGCCGTACCTCAAACTGTTGACCCAGCTGTTCGGCGATCGGCTGATGGTCGCCAACGCCACGGGCTGCTCGTCGATCTACGGCGGCAACATGCCCACCACCCCGTGGACCGCCAACGCCGACGGACGGGGGCCGGCGTGGTCCAATTCGCTGTTCGAGGACAACGCCGAGTTCGGTCTCGGCATGCGACTGGCCGCCGACACGCATACCCAACAGGCCCGCACCCTGATCGACAGACACCGCGACGTGCTCGGCGCCGATCTGGTCGACGAGGTCCTCGCCGCCCCCCAACTGCGGGAATCCGAGCTTGCGGCGCAACGCGCACGGGTGGCCGAACTCGCGGCGCGCCTGGACCGGCTCGAGCCCGGAGCCGCCGACGAATTGCGCAGCGTCATCGACAACCTGATCCGGCACAGCGTGTGGATCGTCGGTGGCGACGGCTGGGCCTTCGACATCGGGTCCGGCGGACTCGACCACATCCTGGCCAGCGGCCGCAATGTCAACGTCCTGGTGCTCGACACCGAGGTCTACTCCAACACCGGCGGGCAGATGTCGAAGTCGACCCCGCTGGGCGCGGTGGCCAAGTTCGCGGCGGGCGGGAAGTCGGTGCCGCGCAAAGACCTCGCGCTGCAGGCGATCGCGTACGGAAGCGTCTATGTCGCCCGGGTGGCGATGGGGGCCGACCCGCAGCAGACCCTGCAGGCGTTCCGGGAGGCCGAGTCCTATGACGGGCCCTCGCTGGTGATCGCGTACAGCCACTGCATCGCGCACGGCGTCGAGATGCGCCACGGGCTCGACCAGCAGTACCGCGCCGTGGCCAGCGGGCACTGGCCGTTGCTGCGCTACGACCCGATGCTGCGGGGCAGCGGGAAGACCCCGTTCCTGCTGGACTCGCACCGCCCGCGCATCCCGCTCGCCGACTACCGCGAGCAGGAGCTGCGCTTCCGAAGCCTGGCGAACGCCGATCCGGACGAGGCCGAGCGGCTCACGGCGCTCGCGCAGGAGTCGGTGATCCAGCGCTGGAACACCTACGAGGGTATGGCCTCAGCCGAGCCGCACGAGTTCCTGGCCGACACCCGCAAGGAGCGCTGATGGACCTGTCCACCCGGTACCTCGGGCTCACCCTGACCAATCCGCTGCTCGCCTCGGCCTCCCCGTTGAGCCGCACGCTCGACGGCGTCCGCCGCCTAACCGACGCCGGCGTCGGCGGCGTCGTGCTCTATTCGCTGTTCGAGGAGCAACTTCGCCACGAAGCCGAACGCAATGCCCGGCTGGTCGCCCAGGGCAACGAGAGCTTCGCCGAATCGCTGACCTACTTCCCCGCCGCCGTCGAGGAGGACCACGGCGCGAACCGGTACCTGAACCTCCTCGAGCGTGCCGCGAGCGCCGTGCAGGTCCCCGTCATCGGCAGCCTGAACTGCACCACAACCGGTGGCTGGGCCCGTTATGCACGCTCCATGCAGGACGCCGGCGCCGCCGCGATCGAGGTGAACATCTACTACCTACCGGGCAGCCCGGCCGTCGACGGCCGCGAGGTCGAGCAACGCCACGTCGACGTGCTGCGACTGGTCAAGGACGCGGTGACGGTGCCGGTCGCGATCAAGCTCAGCCCGTACTTCAGCGCGACCGCCGAGATGGTGCAGCGCCTCGATGAGGCCGGCGCCGACGGGTTGGTGCTGTTCAACCGGTTCCTGCAGCCGGACATCGACTGCGAGACTCTGACCACGGTCCCCGAGGTGACGCTCTCGACGCCGGCCGAATCCCGCCTGCCACTCACGTGGATCGCACTGCTGCACGGTCGGGTACGCGCGTCGCTGGCCGCCACCACCGGAGTCGACACCGCGACCGACGTGATCAAGTACCTGCTCGCCGGAGCGGACGTCGTCCAGTCCGCATCGGCGCTGCTGCGCCACGGCACCCGACACGCGGCCGTGCTGCTCGACGGGCTACGAAGCTGGATGCAGCGGAAGGGTTACACCTCCCTCGACGAGGTCCGCGGACTGCTCGCGATACCCGCCACCGAGGACCGGACAGCGCGCGGGCGCGCAGACTACGTGAGCGCGGTCCGCGACGCCGATCTGGGCACCCACGGCGGCTGGTGACGGACTCGGCGATCGACAACTCCCATGCGCGGACAGAAGGCCTTTGCGCGGAACCCATCGTCGGATTTTGAGTGTAGGCGGGTCGGCTGATCACTACGCTGCGGTGCGTACGGCGCAGAAACACAACGGGCGCAGGATGGGGAAGTCCTGCGGTCCGGGCTATTTGGGACATCGAGGTCGGCGTGCATGGTATGGGCCGCTTGAAAGGCTGGCGAGGGTTGGTAGTGAACAAGTACGTGCGTCTCTCCGACGGGGTCGGTATCGAGGATGTGCCGCCGGTCGGCAGTGAGAACACCTCGTTGGGCGAGATGTTTCCGTCGGCAGACCGTTACGCGCGAGGCGCCTGACCATGCAGCTGCCAACCGCCGTCGACCCGCGCTACCACGACGCGGTGATCTTCGACCTCGACGAACTGCTGTCCGAAGCCGCCTCCGTTCAGCGCGCGGCGTGTGCGTCGCTGTTCAACGATTTTCTGACGCGACGTCCCCCGCACGAGGGCGAGGACCGCTCCCTCTTCACCGATGACGACTACCAGCGACTGGACGAAACGAAGCCGTGCTCCGACCGGATCGCCGAATTCCTTGCTTCGCGGGGGATCTCGCTTCCCCCCGGCGGGCCGTCGGAGACCGGACAAGACACGATATACGGGCTGGCCAATCGTCACCGGAGCCTGTATCTGGATGCGCTCAGCGAGCGTGTGCCGCGGTTCGCGGCCATCGTCACCCTGGCGCGAAGGCTGCGCGGCATCGGTGTCGCCACGGCGGTCCACGCGTCCGGCCTCGTCTGCGAGCAGGTGTTGAAGTCCGCCGGCCTTGCGGACCTGTTCGATGTCTGTATCGACGGTTCAGCGGCAGAGGGGCTCCAGATCGCCGGGAACCCGGGCCTGGCCGTCCTGGCTAGGACCAAACACCTGTTGGAGGCCACCGACACGCTCGGCGTGCCTGCGCAACGCTCGATCCTCATCGCAGATACCGAGGAGGGCGTGACCGCGGGCCGTGATGCCGGGTTCGCCCTCGTCGTCGGTGCCAACTGGACCGGGGACGCCGACCGGCTGTTCGAACGGGGCGCCGACGTCCTGGTCGCCGATCTCGCCGATATCGCCGTGCGCACCGGCGGCAAGCGGATATCGACAGTTCCGAATGTGCTGCATGCGTACGGCCAGCTGGCCACCCTTGCCGGCGCCCGGGAGTCGGTGGTGATCCTCAACTTCGACGGAGTGCTGTCCCGGTACGTTTCGGATCCGGCCGCGGCCACGCTGGTAGAAGGAGTGGCCGAGGGGCTGCAGCGACTTGCTCGGGTGTCCCCCGTTGTCGTCATCAGCGGTCGCGATCTCGCCGATGTTCGCGAGCGGGTGGGCATACCGGGTGTCTGGTATGCGGGCGGCCACGGGTTGGATCTGGCCGGGCCCGACGGCAGTCACTACGAGAACGCCGAGGCGGCGGCCATGACGCCCGTGCTGGGGGAGGTGGCCGCCGAACTGCGCGATGCCATCGGACAGATCCCGGGAGTGCGAGTCGAGCACAAGCGGCTCGCCGTCGCGGTGCACATCGGTGACGTGGCATCGGAGCACGTCGGCGAGGTCGTCGCGACCGCGCACCGGCTCGGACAGCGAAGGACCCTGCGAGTGGTCAACGGGCGCAGGCTGGTCGAGTTGCGGCCGAACGTCGACTGGGACACGGCCACCACGCTGGCATGGATCCGATCCCATATCAACGCATCGAAACCCCTTCTCCCCATCTACATCGGCGGCGATCCGGCCGACGAGGATGCATTCGACGCGGTCCAATTCAACGGCGTCGGGATCGTTGTGCGCCACGACGAGGACGGCGACCGAAGAACGGCCGCCCGCTACACCCTGGACGGCCCCGAACAGGTCCGGGAGATACTCGATCTGGGGTCTCGATGGATGGCCTACAAGCATGAGATCGACGTCGATGCTTGGCATTTCACCTACGAGGGGTACGACCCGGCCAGCGAGAAGCTGCGCGAGGCGTTGTGCACCGTGGGAAACGGTTACTTCGCCACCAGAGGCGCCGCACCGGAGTCGAAGGCCGGGCAGGTGCACTATCCGGGCACCTATGCCGCCGGGGTCTACAACCGTCTGTTCGACGACGTATCGGGTGTGACCATCGACAACGAGAGCCTGGTGAACCTACCGAACTGGCTCCCCCTGACGTTCCGGATCGACGGCGGCGAGTGGTTTTGCATCGACCATGTCACCGTGTTGTCCTATCGGCAATCGCTCGACCTCCGCGGCGCCGTGCTGACCAGGGAAGTACGCTTCCGCGACGACGCCGGCCGGACCACTTCGCTGAACCAGCAACGATTCGTCGCCATGCACATGCCGCACGTCGCTGCGCTGACGACCACGATCGTCGCCGAGGATTGGTCCGGCCGGGTCGAGATCCGATCGACGCTGGACGGCAATGTCCGCAACTCGTTGGTCGAGCGTTACCGGGAGTTGGCCGACGAGCATCTGCGCGTGCTGGACAAGCGTGAAATCTCCGAGGATTCGGTGCTTCTGGCGGTCGAGACGACGCAATCACGAATCCCCATCGCGCTCGCTGCGCGAACCACGCTGCGGCGCGGTGAGACCCCGACTGCTGGAGGTGAACAGCCGGGGCGGGACGCTTCTGTCACCCGCCGACCGGTGGATCAGGACGGGCAAATCGGCCATGACATGGCCACGGAGCTGTCGATGGGTGAGTCGTTGACGGCGGAGAAGGTGGTGACCCTGTTCACCGGCCGCGATGTCGGGATTTCGGAGCCCGCCGAGGCAGCCCAGCGTTGGCTGGGCCGACTCGGCAGCTTCAGTGATGTGCTGGCGGGACACCTGAGCACCTGGAACCATCTCTGGGAGCGCTCCTCGATCGAGTTCGACCAATTCACAGACGAATTGCGCATCCTGCGCTTGCACATGCTGCAACTGCTCCAGACGGTGTCACCCAACTGCGCCGACCTCGATGTCGGGGTGCCGGCGCGCGGTCTGCACGGCGAGGCCTATCGCGGGCACATCTTCTGGGACGAGCTGTTCATCTTTCCGGTCCTCAACCTTCGACTGCCGATGATCACCCGCTCCCTGCTGCGGTATCGGCATCGTCGGCTGCCCGAAGCCCGCCATGCCGCCCGTGCGGCCGGCTACTCCGGTGCGATGTTTCCCTGGCAGTCCGGCAGCGATGGGCGCGAAGAAAGTCAACGACTGCACCTCAACCCGCGCAGCGGGCGGTGGAACCCTGACGCGAGCGCTCGCGCGCACCACATCGGCATCGCTGTCGCGTACAACGCGTGGACGTTCTACCAGGTCACCGGGGACCTCGCGTATCTGATCGACTACGGCGCCGAGATGCTGGTCGAGATCGCCCGCTTCTGGGTCAGCAGGGTGACCTACGACAAGGAGCGCGACCGCTACAGCATCCGCGGCGTCATCGGGCCCGACGAGTTCCATTCCGGATACCCGGACGCACCCTACGACGGCATCGACAACAACGCCTACACCAACGTCATGGCGGTGTGGGTGATCATGAAGGTGTTCGAAACCCTGGAACTGATGCCACTCCCGAACCGGCTCGACCTCCGGGACAACCTGCGTCTGGGCGACGATGAACTGGCGCATTGGGACGAGGTGAGTCGACGGATGTTCGTCCCCTTCCACGCCGGCGTGATCAGCCAGTTCGAGGGCTACGGCGACCTCGCGGAACTGGACTGGGACCACTATCGCGACAAGTACGGCAACATCCAGCGCCTGGATCGCATCCTGGAGGCGGAGGGTGACGACGTCAACCGCTACCAGGCATCCAAGCAAGCCGATGCGCTGATGCTGCTCTATCTGATGTCGGGAACCGAGTTGAGCGAGGTGCTCGAACGGCTCGGCTACCGGTTCGCCCCCGCGCAGATTCCGGCGATGGTGGACTACTACATGGCGCGGACCTCGCACGGTTCGACGCTGTCGGGCGTGGTGCACAGCTGGGTGTTGACCAGGGCCAACCGCGAACGCGGAATGGAGTTCTTCCGGGAGGCGCTGATCTCTGACATCGACGACATCCAGGGCGGCACCACATCCGAGGGCATCCACCTTGCGGCGATGGCCGGCAGTGTCGACCTCATGCAGCGGTGTTTCACCGGCATGGAGACCCGCGCCGACCGGATCATCCTCTCCCCGCACTGGCCGCAGACGCTCGGCGAGTTGTCGGTGCCCATCCACTACCGCGGCCTGCACCTGCACCTGCGGGTCAGCGGCAAGGGCGTGATCGTCAGCGTGGAACCACGGGGCATCGGCGGAATCGACGTGGAGTGCCACGGCCAGGTTCAGCGGCTGACCCCCGGCAGCACCGTCCGATTCCCCGCTTGATTGTTCCCGGGGGCAAGTTCTCGAAAATCCCGCGACGACGTCGAACCCGAACTACGTTCGCATACGCAGGACATAGGGGACCAAACGGGGTGGGACAGCCACTCGTGCATTCCTGGTGGTGGTCGAGTGCGATCTTGCCGTCGACGATCGAGCGGTTTCGTTATCCCATGGGGCCGACGACATCGGTCGCAGCAACCCTCGCTCATCGTCAGTCCCGGGCGCATCAACGCCCAACCCCGGGTGTGTCGGGGCAGCTGATGTGGCCGAAACCGCCGCACCCGGCGCCCGAACCCGTCGATCGGCACGAACCGTAGGGGCTGCCATGACCGCGACCGAAGGGCTGGACCGCGAAGCCCTCGACATGATGCTGGCTTCGTTGGACGAATTCGTCACCGAGGCCCTCCCGGACGAGCGCCGGCTCGATCTCGACCACGAGGACGTCTGTCCGGAGGACACCATCCGGGCGATGTGCGGCGAGGAACTGGGCGTGCACCTGGTCTTCATCCCCGAGGAGTACGGCGGGTTGGGTGGCGGCGCGTTCGACTCGTATCGGGTGTGCGAACGGCTGGCCCGCATCGACATCGGCGTCGCGACGTCGGTGTTCGCCACGTTCCTGGGGACCGACCCGATCCTGATCGGCGCGACGGCCGAGCAGCGCAAGCAGTGGCTGGGCCGCATCGCCGAGGAAGGCATTCTGTTCGCCTACGGCGCGACCGAACCCGAGGCGGGCAGTGACCTGGGCGCGATGAAAACGACGGCCACCCCGGTCGAGACCGACGGGCAGGTGACCGGATATCGGCTCAACGGGCGCAAGCAGTGGATCAGCAACGGCTCGATCGCCGACGTCTGCTCGGTTCTGGCACTGGCTCCCGGCGGCCCGTCCTGGTTCATCGTGGAAAGGGGCACGGCCGGTTTCTCGGCGGCGCATCCCGAAGACAAGCACGGCATCCGGCTGTCGAACACGGCCGCGCTGTTCCTCGACGACGTCGAGGTGCCGGCGGAGAACCTGGTGGGACGCGAGGAGGGCCGCGGCCTCATCCAGGCCCAGCAGGTCTTCGGCTACACCCGGGTGATGGTCGCCGCCTTCGGCCTCGGCGGCGGCTGGGAGGCGCTCGACCGAGCGATCGCCTACTCGGTCGACCGGGTGCAGGGCGGCGCGCCGCTGTCGACCAAGCAGGGTTTCACGCACAAGCTGATCGTGCCGCACGCCGTGCGACTGGAAGCCGCGCGCGCGTTGATCGAGGAGACCGCGACGCGCATCGACGCCGGCGAGGGCGCAGATGGCGCCCTCAACACCGAAGGGGCGATCGCGAAGTACCTGGCGACCGAGGCCGGCAACGCCGCCGCCGAGGCGGCCATCCAGGCCCACGGCGGCTACGGCTACACCCGCGAGTACCTGGTCGAGAAGATCAAGCGGGATGTCCGCATCACGATGATCTACGAGGGGACCTCGGAGATCCTGGAGATGACGATCGCCCGGGACCGCTGGCAGCAGCACCTCAAGACCTCCGGCGCTTACTACCGCGACGCGGCGCGCGCGCTCGCGGACGTTCCCGGGGACTGTGGCGGCCCGGCGGCCGCGCTGGCGCAGGAATGTCTGGCCGCGGTGATGGAGGCGTGTCGGGTGGGTCGGCTGACCCGCAACCAGCACGTGTTGCTGCGACTGGGCGAACTGGTGGCCTATGCCGAAAGCGCCGCCGCGCTGGCCCGCCGCGCCGCCGCGGCCGCGGCCGGCACGCTGCCCGAGAAGGCCGACACCCGCTTCTCGCCGGCCGCATTGGCCACCGTCAGTCGGGTGTTCGCCCGCGACGCCGTGTTGAAGGTTGCCGAAGAGGGGTTGCGCTGGGTGTCCGGCGCGGGCGCCGGAGTGGATGTGGCCGCGGGCGCCGGAATGGATGTGGCCGCGGGCGCCGGAGTGGATCTGGCCGCAACCCTGCCGCTCGACCGGACGCGGGCCGCACAGTCCGGTCTGCTCGACGACATGAACCTCGTGGCGGACGCGCTGTACGGAAGGTAGGCCGAACACCGTGACGACACCCATGCCGGAACCGATCGCCGTGGTCGGCGTCGCCGCAATCATGCCCGGGGCGCCCGACGCAACCTCGTTCTGGGCCAACATCAAGGCAGGCCAGTACAGCATCAGCGACGTCCCGCCCGAGCGTTGGGATCCCGAGTTGTACTACGACCCCGACCCGCAGGCGCCGGACAAGACGTACTCGCGGATCGGTGGATGGGTCCGCGACTTCACCTGGGAGCCACTGGCCTGGAAGCTGCCGATCCCACCGGCGGTCAGCGCCCAGATGGACACGGGGCAGCAGTGGGCGGTCGCGGGCACCCGTGCTGCGCTGCTCGATGCCGGCTGGCCGGATTGGACGGTGGACCCGGAACGAGTCGCCGTCATCATCGGCAACGCGATCGGGGGCGACAAGCAGCACCGCAGCAACCTGCGGATCGAGTTTCCCGAATTCGCCCGTGAACTCGGCGCCGCCCCGTCGTTCGCCGCACTGGCACCCGAGGTGCGCGAGGCCGTGCTCGCCGAGACCCACTCCTCCTTTTCCGCGAACTTCGAGGAGATCACCGAGGACACCATGCCCGGCGAGCTCGCCAACGTGGTCGCCGGCCGGGTGGCCAACCTGTTCAACTTCCGCGGCCCGAACTTCACCACGGATGCGGCGTGTGCCTCTGCGCTGGCCGCGATGTCGGCCGCGGTGCGCGGGTTGCAGGCCAGCGACTTCGACACCGCCGTCGCCGGTGGTGTCGACCGCAACATGGACGCACCCGGATTTGTGAAGTTCTGCAAGATCGGCGCGCTCTCGGCGACCGGCACCCGCCCGTTCGACGCGGGTGCCGACGGCTTCGTGATGGGCGAGGGGGCTGCCCTCTACGTCCTCAAGAGGTTGTCCGACGCCGAGCGCGACGGTGACCGGATCTATGCGGTGCTGCTCGGCATCGCCGGGTCCAGCGACGGCCGCGGAAAGGGCATCACCGCGCCGAACCCGGTCGGGCAGCGGCTGGCGGTGGAGCGTGCGTGGCACGCCGCCGGTGTCGACCCCGTGCGGGCGGGTTACGTCGAGGCGCACGGCACGTCGACGCGGGTCGGCGACGCCACCGAACTGGCCAGTCTGACCGACGTGTTCGGCAAGGCCGGCGCGGCGAGCGGGTCGATCGCACTGGGTTCGGTGAAGTCGAACATCGGTCACCTCAAGGGGGCCGCCGGCGCCGCCGGCCTGTTCAAGACGGTGTTGAGCCTGCACGAGAAGGTGCTGGCACCCAGCCTGCACTTCGAGCACCCCAACGACAACGTCGACTGGGACGAGATCCCGTTCCGGGTCAACACCGAGCTTCGGGAGTGGCCGTCATCGGAGTCCGGGGCGCGCTGCGCCGGCGTGAGCGCCTTCGGGTTCGGCGGCACCAACTTCCACGCCGTCCTCGAGGAGTACGTGCCCGGCCGGTACCGACCGCCCGACGCGGGCCGGTCGTTCCCCGGTGCGACGGTCGAGCGCCGATCCGCGTCCCCCGCCGGCGCGACGACCCCGGCACCGGCCGACCGCAAGGCGCCGCTGCGCGGGGCGGCCGTGGTGGGCGGCGCGGACGATGCCGAGGTCGCCACCCAATTGGAGCGACTGGCCGCCGCGGCGTCGGCCGGACGCGCACCCGAACCCGCACCCCCGGACCCGGCGCTGGCCGCCGCGGCGGTGCGGGTGGCCATCGACTACGCCGATGCCGCCGAGCTGGCCACCAAGGCGGCCAAGGCGGTCCAGGCGCTGCGCGGCGCCAATCCGGCAGGCAACCAGGCACTCTGGCGGATCCTGCGCGCCCAAGGGGTGTTCGTCGGCCGCGGCGCCCCGGGCAAGGTGGCGTTCCTCTACACCGGTCAGGGTTCGCAGTACGTCAACATGCTGGCCGAGCTGCGCCGACGCGAGCCGGTCGTGGCGGCGACGTTCGACGAGGCCGACCGGGTGATGGAGCCGCTGCTCGGGAAGCCGTTGACCGAGTACATTTTCGCCGACACCGCCGACGAGTCCACCGCCCAGCGGCTCGAGCAGCAGCTCATGCAGACCGAGATCACCCAGCCGGCGGTGCTGACGACCGATCTGAGTATGACCCGAATGCTGGCCGCCTACGGCGTGCGCCCGGACATGGTCATGGGCCACAGCCTCGGCGAGTACGGCGCCCTGGTGGCTGCGGGCGCGCTGTCGTTCGACGCCGCGCTGGAAGCGGTCAGCGCCCGGGGCCGGGAGATGGCGCACCTGTCGGTGGGCGACAACGGCGCGATGGCCGCGGTGTCCGCCCCGCTCGCCGACATCGAACGGATCGTCGACGAAACCGACGGCTACGTCGTCGTCGCGAACGTGAACAGCACCAGCCAGGCGGTCATCGGCGGTGACACCGACGCGGTGGATCGGGCGGTCGAATCGTTCCGGGCCGCCGGGGTCACCGCCAACAGGATCCCGGTCAGCCACGCGTTCCACACCGCGATCGTGGCCCCGGTGAGCGAACCGCTGAAGGCCGTCCTGCGCCGGCTCGAGGTTCGGCCGCCGGTCCTGCCGATCGTGGCGAACGTGACCGGCGAGTTCTATCCCGACGGCGCCGACGTCGACACGATGCTGGATCTGCTCTCCCGCCAGGTGGCCTCCCCGGTCCAGTTCGTCGAGGGGCTGCGCACGCTGTACGCCGCGGGGGCAAGGGTTTTCGTCGAGGTCGGCCCCAAGAAGGCGCTGCACGGCTTCGTGGAGGACGTGTTGGGCGACAGCGACGGGGATGGGGTGCTGGCGCTGTTCACCAACCACCCCAAGACCGGCGACGTCGCCTCCTTCAATCAGGCGCTGTGCGGGCTCTACGCCGCCGGGCTGGGGTACGCCGCGCCGGACGGGACGGCCGACCACGCCACCCCGGCTACCACCGCCGTCGACAGGACCCCCATGACCACTGCGATGACCGACGATCAGTTCGCCCGGCTGGGGCGCCTCGTTTTCGACGTTGTGGAGCACGGCATGCCGGCCGGAGCCGTACCGCCGGCCGCCGCGGCGCCGGTGGTGATCACCGGCGCGGCGCTCGGCCTGCCCGGGGTCGAGCGGGTTTTCGACGACGAGAACGTCGCTCGCATCCTGGACGGCCAGCAGTTCATCGAAGCGATCCCGCACAAGCTGCGCCGCGAGATGGTCGACCGGCACATCACCCGGCTGGTCAAGCGCGACTCCGGCGACCCGACCTTCGAGACGATCGACAACGAGGCCCAGGTCGTCAAGCTGGCCGGCCGCGGCGCGCCGCTGGATGTGGTGAGCGAGTTCGGGGTCGACGCCGCCCGCGACGCCGCGCTCGACTCGACAACCCGGCTCGCCATCGGAGCGGGTTTCGACGCGCTTCGCGACGCCGGGATTCCGCTCGTCATGCACTACAAGACCACGACGCTGGGCACCCAGCTGCCGGATCGCTGGGGGTTGCCGGAGTCGATGCGGGACGACACCGGCGTCATCTTCGCGTCCGCCTTCCCCGGGCTCGGCAACTTCGCCGATGACCTGGACCGCTACTACACCGACCGGGGCAACCGCGAGCAGCTGGCCGCGCTGGAGGCGGTGCGGACCCGGATGGCCGACGCCGACCCGGCCGCCGCCGAGGTCGACCGGCGAATCCATGAGCTGCGGCACGCCATCGAGACCGACCCGTTCGTGTTCGACCGCCGTTTCATCTTCCGGTGCCTGTCGATGGGACACTCGCAGTTCGCCGAGATCATCGGAGCTCGCGGTCCCAACACGCAGGTCAATGCCGCCTGTGCGAGCACCACCCAGGCGGTGTCGGTCGCCGAGGACTGGATCCGCAGCGGCCGCTGCCGCCGGGTGATCGTGGTGTCGGCCGACGACGCCAGCTCCGATGCGCTGCTGCCCTGGCTGGCGTCGGGGTTCCTGGCCTCCGGGGCCGCCGCCACCGACGACGTCCCCGAGGAGGCCGCCACGCCGTTCGACCGGCGCCGGCACGGGATGATCCTGGGCATGGGGGCCGCGGCCTTTGTCGTGGAGTCCGCCGATGCCGCCGCCGAACGCGGGCTGCAACCGATCTGCGAAGTCCTCGGCACGGTCACGGCCAACAGCGCCTTCCACGGCACCCGCCTGGACATCGGGCACATCGGCGCGATCATGGAGAAGCTGGTTGCACAGGCCGAGGCCCGCGGGGTGGACCGGCACGCCATCGCGGCGAACACGATGTTCGTGTCCCACGAGACCTACACACCGGCCCGCGGCGGCAGCGCTGCCGCCGAGATCCACGCGCTGCGAGAGGTTTTCGGTTCCGACGCCGACGCCGTCGTGATCACCAACACCAAGGGCTTCACCGGGCATGCGATGGGCGCCGGGGTGGAGGACGTCGTCGCCATCAAGGCGCTGGAGACCGGCGTGGTTCCGCCGGTGCCCAACTACAAGGAGCCCGATCCGGGGCTGGGCCGGCTGAACCTGTCGACGGGCGGCGGCTACCCCGTGCAGTACGCGCTGCGGCTGGGCGCGGGGTTCGGCTCACAGATCGCGATGACGCTGATGCGCTGGACTCCTGTCCCTGATGGCCGGCACCGCCCGCCCGACGAACTGGGGTACGAATACCGGATCGTCGACCAGGGCGCCTGGCGGCGCTGGCTGGCGGAGGCGGCCGGCACCGCCGACGCCCAACTCGAGGTGGTCCAGCACCGGCTGCGGGTGGTCGATGCCGGCGCGCCGGCGAAGGCGGCACCGCCGGTTGCACCGGCGAAGGCGGCGCCGCCGGTTGCGCCGGTGAAGGCGCCGGCGGCGCAACCCGCACCGGTGCCGCAGGTGCCCGCCGCCTCCCAAGCCCCGGCAGCTGCGGCCCCAGCTCCCGCGCCCACCGAAGCCCCGGCGGCGGCCGCGCCGGCGGCCGGTGGTGATGAGATGACCGACACCATCGTCGGCATCGTCTCCGAACTCACCGGCTACCCACCGGATCTGCT
>NZ_JAIFZS010000147.1 GCF_019710635.1 Mycolicibacterium xanthum | reverse complement strand
CGGGCCGGCGTGGGTGGGCACGCGGCGGTTGGCCGCGATGGCCAGCACATATCCCAGCCCGTGGCCGCGCACCGCGGCGCGCAGTTGCGGATGAGCACCGTAGACCTCATCACCGGCCACCCAGGAGGCCGGGACACCGGCGCGTACGGCGCGGTCGATCAGTGACATGGCCAGGGTGGGTTTGGTGGCGAAACCCCGCTTGTCCTGCGGGATTGCCGCATCAGCGCAGCGCTGCGGGTCGTCGGTCCAGGACCTGGGTAGATACAGGGCGCGGTCGATCAGGGCGTGCCCGCGCGGTGCCGCGTAGGTCAGATACACCGCGATTTGGGAGTTCTCGATGCGGCCCGCGGTGCCCGAGTATTGCCGCTGCACCCCGACCGACTGGGTGCCTTTCTTGACGTCGCCGGTCTCATCGACGACCAGGACCGCGCCCGGGTCCCCGAAGGCGTCGATGACGTAGTCACGCAGATCGTCACGGACCTCATCGGCGTCCCAGCTGGCGCGGGCCAGCAGATGCTGCAGACCATCGGGGGTGGCCGCGCCGCGGTGTTCGGCGATCGTCCAGCAATTCTTTCGGTCCAGGCCCGAGACCATGCCCAGGATGAGTTCGCCGGCATGGCGCAACGGTTCGTAGCGGGCGAAGCGCGGCGCGATCCGATCGATCATCGCCGAGTACTCGGTCTGCCACCGGTCAGGGTCTACGCTATGAACCGCGGTGACCGCGGCCAATTCAATTGTCTTCACAAACATCGAACGATGCCGCGGTCACCGCCCTGACCAGCGCAGACACGCCGAAACTCGTCAGCCCCGATCTACGGCTGCAGTA
>NZ_JAIFZS010000146.1 GCF_019710635.1 Mycolicibacterium xanthum | reverse complement strand
TTGTAGAAGGTGTAACACCAGTCGATGACCACAGCCTGCGCGTGGATGGTATCACGGAAACGATTGCGGGACAGTACTTCCCACTCCAGCGAGGAGAAGAACGCCTCGGCGGCCGCATTGTCGAAACACGATCCCACCCGGCCCATCGACTGCCGAATCCCCAACCGCCGGCACAGTCTGGTGAACGCGTTCGCGGTGTAGGTGCTCCCGCGGTCGGTGTGGAAAATGACCCGCTGCGATTCCTCGTCCCGCCAGATCGCCTGGCGGCCGCCACGGGCAGCCACCGCCATCGTGATCGCCGCACAGGCCAGCTCAGCATCGGGATGCGGGCCCATGGCCGCCCCCAGCAGCCGGCGGCTGAACAGGTCGATCACCGTCGCCAAATACAGCTTCTGCCCGCACTCGGTCGGGATCTCGGTGATGTCACCGACCCATTTACGGTTCGGCGCGTCCGCGGTGAAGACCCGTTTGAGCAGGTCAGGAAACTTCGGTGCGGTCTTGTCCTGCTTGGTCAACCCGCCTCGGCGTTTGATCTTGCGTGCCACCAGGCCCTGGCGGCGCATCGAGTCGGCGACCGTCTTCTCCGAGACTTCCCAGCCCAGATCGCGCAGGTCGGCCACCAGCCGCGGTGACCCGTGCAGCCCCTTGGCTTTGCCGAACGCCGCGGCCACCGCCGCGTCGAGCTGCCCACGACGCCGATCGGTGTCGGTATACACCCCGTCGGGTTCACCGGCCCGGCCGATCCACTTGTAGAACCACGACACGCTCACACCCAGCAACGCGCAGGTCATCGTATGAGGCACCCGGAATTTGGTCCTCTGGTCGGCGACGAAGCGTGCCACGCTCACTTCGTCGCCTCCTTCACCCCCTCTTAACCGGCTAATAATGCCCCGGGTATCTGGTCCGACACGCCGATCATCCTGGGGTATTTGACTCGGGCTGAGACGTTGGGCATATGTGAATCCATGACGGAAGAGCAGGCGGTCGAGTCGTTGCGTGCGGTCGAGGTCGAGGGGCG
>NZ_JAIFZS010000145.1 GCF_019710635.1 Mycolicibacterium xanthum | reverse complement strand
ACACCTGCTGCACAGTGCATTCTGCAACGATCCTGATAATTCGGTCCGGCGAGCAGGCCCATCAACCCATTGAACCGTCCCAGGCCCACACCAGCCGTCACAGCAAGCTCAACCGCAAGAGCGGTTACCACCTACCCCACGAGACCCGTTCGACACCAGCCACCTAGGGGCCGTCCGCGGGATGGTTCGTCGATCCGTCTTTGCGGGTGCGCTTTCTACGCATGCCATGACCCTGGTCCAGCCCGAATCTCGCTGGCGGCGCTTGCTGACGAAGCAGCGGGTATACCAAACGGTGCTGTCGCCGACAGCACACCTATTCCGGCAGGCCCAGGCCCGTGAGCAGCCCACCCGCAAGATCGTCAAGCAGCTCAAAGCGGCAGGCTTCACCGAAACGCAGGGCAAGGGTAGCCACACCAAGTGGACCCACCCGAGCGGCGCCACCGTCGTCCCCACCGGTCACCGCACCATCAGCCCCGGAGTCGTCCGCCAGGTCAACCAAGCAATCGAAGACAGCCAGGAGAAGTGATGCACACCTTCAAGATCGAGGTCATCCGCGACGGCCGCTGGTGGATGGTGCACATTCCTGAAGCCGACGGCATCACCCAGGCGCGCCGTCTCGCAGAGGCCGAGACTATGGCCCGCGAGTACATCTCACTCGCCAAGGACATCCCCTACGACGACATCGCCATCGAGACCGCGTCCGTTCGCATACCAGACCCCCACTTCAACGAACTGCTCGACGGGGCCTGTGGTTCCCCCGAAATCGTGGAGGGTTTCCTATGCCGCTTCCGGCTTGGTCTTGGCTTCCCTGATCTCGTAGTTGACGGGCGAGAGACCGTCGGCGGCGCTGTGCCGGCGTTGGTGATTGTAGAAGGTGTAACACCAGTCGATGACCACAGCCTGCGCGTGGATGGTATCACGGAAACGATTGCGGGACAGTACTTCCCACTCCAGCGAGGAGAAGAACGCCTCGGCGGCCGCATTGTCGAAACACGATCCCACCCGGCCCATCGACTGCCGAATCCCC
>NZ_JAIFZS010000144.1 GCF_019710635.1 Mycolicibacterium xanthum | reverse complement strand
GCTAGTGGTCTGTCTGCGTTTTGATCTGGTGGAGGGTGGCGCGGCCGCGTTGGACTTTGGTGATGATGTCTTCGGCGGTGGCCTTCCAGATAAAGGGTTTGGGGTCGGTGTTCCAGTGGGCGGCCCAGGTGGTGATGGCTTCGGTGAGTTCGGCGACGCTGGTGAAAGCGCCTCGGCGCAGACGTTTGTCGGTGAGTTCTTTGAACCAGCGTTCGACCAGATTGAGCCAGGAACTCGAGGTCGGGGTGTAGTGCAGGTGCCAGCGGCGGCGGTCCTTGTGGGCGAGCCATTTCCCGATCTCGGGGGTGGAATGCGCCGACAGGTTGTCCAGCACCACGTGTACGCCCAGTCCGCGCGGGACGGTGGCGTCGATCTGTTTGAAGAACCGCAGCACGTCAGCACCGGTGTGGCCTTTGCGCAGGTCGGTCAGGACCTCGCCGGTGGCGATGTTCATCGCGGCGAACAGGTCGATGGTGCCGTTGCGTTTGTAGTCATGGGTCATGGTTCCCGCCCGGCCCGGCTTCATCGGCAGCGACGGCTGGGTGCGATCCAACGCCTGGCACTGGGTCTTCTCGTCGAAGCTGAACACCACCGCACGCGCCGGCGGATTCACGTACAGCCCAACAACATCGACCAGCTTCTCCTCGAACCGCGGATCGTTGCTGACCTTGAACGTCTCGACTTTCCACGGCTTGAGGTTGTGATCAGCCCAGATCTTGGCCACCGCGTCCTTGCCGATCCCGACCCGAGCGCCCAGCGTGCGGGTGCTCCAGTGCGTGGATCCGTCGGCCGGACGCTCCTGATGGGTCAACCGCAGCACTTCCTCGACCGTACCCGCCGGCAGACTCGGCTTGCGCCCACGACCCTTGGCGATCCGCCCGACTCCCGCGATGCCCTGCTCGACGAACCGAGACCGCCAGCGCCGCACGGTATCCGAGTCCACCCCGCAGCGCCGCGCGATCTCCTCGTTGGCCACCCCATCGGCAGCCCACAGCAGCCCCCGCGCCTGCACCACCTGACGATGCGGCAACGACGTCGAGGCCGCCATCCGCTCCAACTCCGCACGCTGAGCATCGCTGACCGGCAACGCGGCAGCTGTCATAACCGGCATAGTACAGACTACCATATTAATTTACAGACAGACCACTAG
>NZ_JAIFZS010000143.1 GCF_019710635.1 Mycolicibacterium xanthum | reverse complement strand
GGGACGACAGTGACGGTCAGCATCGTGAGCCGGACGGCGTTGCTGAAGTCCCAGTCCAGTGTGAGTCCGGAAGCCTGCTGGACGAGGTCGGACTCGAGTATCGGCACACCCGGGTTGTGTACCAGCGAGTTCCTGACCACATCCACGGCGTGCTCGGCCTGTTGGGCCGACAGTCCGCGTGACTCGGCGTCGGCCAGCCACTCCCGGCGGAAGAAGACGTTGAACAACAGGATGTAAACCGTTGGGCCCAGGGCGTAGCCGGCTGTCCCGAAGGTCGAACGCGCGGCCGACACCGACCCGGCGTTGTCCGGCGCCGCGTAGGACAGGGTCGTGTCGGCGGCCGGGGTGGACGTCAGGTCTGCGCCGAGGTTGAGCAAGAACGTCACCAGCACCAGCACCCACAACGCCATCGTCGGCGAGGCGCCGATCGCCATCACCACTCCACTGGCGGCCAGCACCAGCAGACCGGCAATCAACACCGGGCGAGCGCTGTACTTGGCGACCAGATGCCCGGCCAGGATGCTCACCGCCGCCAGGAGCAGGGTGCCCGGCAGATACACCAAGCCGATCGTCCTTGCCGACAGTCCCAGGATCAGTTCGCCGAACTGGCCCAGCACAACACTGAAACCCCCGCTCAGAAAGCCGATGGTCAACAC
>NZ_JAIFZS010000142.1 GCF_019710635.1 Mycolicibacterium xanthum | reverse complement strand
AGGTGGTGGTCGAGGACGAACAGGGCGGCTCCGGGTACCGGTGTGCCGATGGGTACCGGGGTGGTTGCCGGTGTCAGGGGCCCGGTCATGGTGGTGTAGATGGTGGTTTCGGTGGGGCCGTAGGCGTTGATCATCACCCGGCCCGGTGCCCATCGATCGACCACCGCCACCGAACACGCTTCACCGGCCACGACCAGGGCCACCGACTCCAAGCCATCTGCGGGCAACATCGCGACGGCCGAAGGGGTCTGGCTCAAGACGGTGACCTGGCCGGTGCTCAGCAGGGCATGGAGATCCGCGGGCGAGTGGGCCACCGCCTCCGGCACCACGACCAACCGCCCCCCGGCGAGCAGCGCGCCCCAGATCTCCCACAGCGAGACGTCGAACGAATGCGAATGCCACTGCGTGACGGCGAATTGCGCGGCGGTGCTGTCGATGTCGGGACGTGCGTAGAAGAAGTCGGTGACCCTGAACAGCTGGGTGAGGTTGTGGTGGGTGATGGCGACGCCTTTGGGGGTGCCGGTGGTTCCTGAGGTGTAGATGAGGTAGGCGGTGTCGTCGGGGGTGGGTCCCGGGCCCGGTGGTGGGGTGTGGGGTGCGG
>NZ_JAIFZS010000141.1 GCF_019710635.1 Mycolicibacterium xanthum | reverse complement strand
TGGGTGAGGTTGTGGTGGGTGATGGCGACGCCTTTGGGGGTGCCGGTGGTTCCTGAGGTGTAGATGAGGTAGGCGGTGTCGTCGGGGGTGGGTCCCGGGCCCGGTGGTGGGGTGTGGGGTGCGGTGGTGATGCGGGGGTCGTCGGTGGTGAGGACGGTGTGGTGGTGCAGGCGGTGGGCCAGTGCTGTGGTGGTCAGGGTGGCGGTGGGGGCGGCGTCGGCGAGCATGAATTCGACGCGGTGGGCTGGCAGTGCGGGGTCGATGGGTAGGTAGGCGGCGCCGGTTTTCAGGACGGCGGTCATGGCCACGATGGCTTCGGTGCTGCGGGTGAACAGCAGGGCGACGATGGTTCCCGGGCCGACGCCGCAGGTGGTGAGGAGGTGTGCGAGTCGGTTTGCGGCCTGGTCGAATTCGCGGTAGGTCAGGGTGTCGGTGGTGCAGGTCAGTGCGGTGGCGTGGGGGGTGCGTGCGACCTGGGCGGCCAGCGCGGCGGGGATGGTGGTGGCCGGCGGGCTGGGTCGGGTCAACACGGTGTGGTTGCCCCAGCGGGCCAGTCGGGTGTGTTCGGCGGGGTCCAGCAGGTGGATGCTCGACAGCGCCGCGGTGGGGTCGGTGGTGATCGCGGTCAGTGCCCGGTGCAGGCGCTCGACGAGGGTTTCGATGGTCGTGGGGTCGAAGACGTCGGTGCGGAACTGCACGGTTCCGC
>NZ_JAIFZS010000140.1 GCF_019710635.1 Mycolicibacterium xanthum | reverse complement strand
GGCTCACCCTGTGGCGCAACATCATCGGCCACAGCCCACCGGCGATCGCCACCACCTGACCACCCGCCGAAAGGCCCGACCGCAGCACACAAGGAAAAGCTGGACAGACCAGCAGATACCCCCTGCTCACCACCGGCAAGTGCTCACCAAAGCTACCCCAGCCTCAGCTATAACAGCTCATCGGTGGATCGAGGCTAAACCCTCTCCGAAGGTAATGGAAATGGAGCGTGGCGGTTACCGCGCGAGAAGTCGCTAGCCGACTTTCCTCCGTACCGTGACGGACTGCCGTAGATCGTTTGGCTCGGATCGATCCAGAGAAGAAGGTAGGCCCGTAAGCTGGCCGTCGATCCAAAATCACAGGAGGTGGTGTCGATGACGAACCCGTTCGCGGCGATCGGTGTCGCCCCAGTCGTCGCGCTCGGCCTCGCGCTGGCCGGCTGCGGATCGGACACGGCGTCCGAAACGGCCACCACCACGACGACGGAAACCACGACCGAAACCGAGGCCGAGACACCCACTACCTCGGCGCAGGCTTCGGGGCCCAACTACACCATCGCCGACTACATCAGGGACAACGACATCGTCGAAACCCCGGTCCAGCGTGGCGATCCCGGAGCGCCCACCGTCGACCTGCCAGTCCCGCCGGACTGGGAGGACGCCGGCCCGCGCACCCCGGAGGGGGCTTGGAGCGCCATCATCTCCACCGATCCAGCGATGGCCGACGACCCACCAACGATTGTCGCGTTGATGTCGCGCCTCACCGGAGACGTCGACCCGGCCAAGATTCTTGAATACGCCCCCGGCGAGCTCCAGAACCTGCCCGGGTTCGAAGGCGAGGGAAGCGGCGCAAGCACGCTGGGCGGGTTCGAAGCCCGTGAGGCTGGCGGCACGTACGTTCGCGACGGCGCCAAGCGCGCCATCGCCCAGAAGACGGTGGTGATCCCTGGCCAGGACGGTCTCTACGTCCTGCGGCTCAAGGCCGACGCCCTCGAGGATCAATCCTTTGAGCTAATCTTCGCGGTGGCCGCTATCGACGACGAGACCACAATCACGCCCTGACCATCAGGCCCCCAGGTGGCGTGTTGGGCGTGCAAGGCGGCGTCGTAGGCGTGACAGATCTCCGAGAACCGGCTGCAAGCGCCTGGCCTGGCCTACTGCCCGACGCTGCCTGGCGGTGCGCAGTTGATCGGTGACCTCACCAGAGGCAGCGCACGCGCGTAAGTGCGCCGCGCGCCCCGGAGGTGGTTCTATCGACTTAGCCTCGATCCACCGATGAGCTGTTATAGCTGAGGCTGGGGTAGCTTTGGTGAGCACTTGCCGGTGGTGAGCAGGGGGTATCTGCTGGTCTGTCCAGCTTTTCCTTGTGTGCTGCGGTCGGGCCTTTCGGCGGGTGGTCAGGTGGTGGCGATCGCCGGTGGGCTGTGGCCGATGATGTTGCGCCACAGGGTGAGCC
>NZ_JAIFZS010000014.1 GCF_019710635.1 Mycolicibacterium xanthum | reverse complement strand
GTGCAAAGAAGCCCAACGCGAAGCCCGCCAACAAGCCGCCGACAACGTAACCCAATCCCTGTCCCGCCCACCCGGATACCAACCCGACTACGGCGACGACCCCCCACCCTTCTGAGAGGAAGGGACCGAGGGGCGGCACTGAATTGCCGCCCACTCCTAGGTCAACCAGGTGAGTTCCTGAGGTGCCACGGTGTTTCTAGGTGAACCGGCGCGGATCCACCAGGAGGTGCGCCGACACGTCGCCGATCATCTCGATGTCCACGAGGCGCTCGGCGAAATACCAGCCGTCCCCACCGCGGGTAAACGTGTCGCGGTAGCGGCCGACCACGATCGGCTGCAGCGGCACCGTCTCGGTCTGCTGGACGACGCAGAACGTGGAACGCGCCGCGGCGGTGTCCGCGTGGACATCGACGACCGGGTTGAGCACCAGATGCCTTGTACGCGGAGTGTTCCCATGGTCGGGAAACCGTCGTGTGGTGCCGGCGAACAGCGAGGCGATCCGCTCGGCACCGGCCACCCCCATGAAGCTGCCCCGGCCGAGCAGCGCGCCGACACCATCGAAATCGCCGGCATCGATCAGCTCGGCATAGCGGTAGAGCAACTCCGTGACGGCCAGTTTGTCGGCGGTGAGGGACGATTCGCCTTCGCCTCCCCGCGGCCCGCTCACGCGACCTGACCCTGCACCACCGGCAGACCCGGGTCGCTCGCCGCATCGAGCGGCGACGGTTTCGCCCCGGCAGCGATCAGGTGGGCGGCGAACGACGCGATCATCGCTCCATTGTCGGTGCACAGCCGCGGCCGCGGGATCCGCAGCGTCATCCCGGCCGCCTCACACCGCTGGGCGGCCAGCTCACGTAACCGAGAGTTCGCCGCCACTCCCCCGGCGATCAGCAACGTCGACACCCCGAGTTGTTCGGCGGCCCGCACCGCCTTTGCGGTCAGCACGTCGGCGACCGCCTCCTGGAAGCCCGCCGCCACGTCGGCCTGAGTCGCGTCCGGACTCCGCTCGACATACCGGGCCACCGCTGTCTTCAGCCCCGAAAAGCTGAACGAGTACGGGTCGTCACGCGGACCCGTCATGCCACGCGGGAAGACGATCGCGTCGGGATCCCCTTCCCGGGCAAGCTCGTCGAGCACCCGGCCACCCGGGTAGCCCAGCCCGAGCAGCCGCGCCACCTTGTCGTACGCCTCACCGGCGGCGTCGTCGACGGTCGAGCCGAGCTCGACGATCGGCTCGCCCAGCGATCGCACGTGCAGCAGGTTGGTGTGACCGCCCGACACCAGCAGCCCGATGCTCTCCGGCAGCGCACCGTGATCGAACACATCGGCGGCCAGGTGACCGCCCAGGTGGTTGACCGCATAGAACGGCACGCCCCATGCCGCCGAATACGCCTTGGCGGCAGCCACTCCCACGAGCAGCGCGCCGGCCAGGCCCGGGCCGATCGTCGCCGCGACGACATCGGGCCGCTCGATCCCGGCGGCGTCAAGCGCCCGCCGCATGGTGGGGCCGAGCGCCTCCAGGTGCGCGCGCGACGCGATCTCGGGCACCACACCGCCGAACCGTGCGTGCTCGTCGACGCTGGAGGCGACCTCGTCGGCCAGCAGCGTCACGGTGCCGTCGTCGCCGAGCTCGGCGATGCCGACACCGGTTTCGTCGCAGGAACTCTCGATCGCCAGGATGATCATCGCCCGTCCCGTTTCATCGTGTAGGCGTCCGCGCCGCTGACCCGGTAGTAGCGCTTCCGCAGACCGACGGTCTGGAAGCCCTCACTCTCATACAACGCAATGGCCGCCGCATTGTCGATACGCACTTCCAGGAAAATCGGCCCACCGTCGGCGAAGTCGAACAGTTGCTGCAGGAGCTGCCTGCCGATGCCCTGACCCTGGTAAGCCGGGTCGACGCCGATGGTGTGCACCTCGTACTCGTAGGGCTTGGCCCGCCCCAGCCGGGCGATTCCGGCATACCCCACCAGCTTGTCGTCGACGCGGGCGCCCACGTAGCGGTTGTGCTTGGCCGCCAACTCGGCGAGAAACGCGCGCTCCGGCCACGGGTCATCGCCGTCGAAAAGCTGCATCTCCAGTTCGGCGCACCTCGCGGCATCCCGGGCGACCAGCGGCCCGTATTGCGCAGTCATCGCGGCGCCGCCGGTGGCTTTGCATCGGGTCGGCGCAGATACAAGGGAACCAGCGGATCCGGCTCGGAAAACCAATCCGCAACGGCCCCAACCAACCCCGCCGCACTCGGATACGCCGGAGCCAGCCGGGGCAGGTCGAACAGCGCGGTGTGTTCCGGGGACCCCGCAACCGCTTCCGCGCCGGGCGGCACATCGACCGCGGCGTTGACCGCCGGACCGTCGAACCGCACGCCGTCGCGGTAGCGCGCCCAGTACACCTCGCGGCGCCGGGCGTCGGTCACCACCAGCACGTCCCCGGTGGTGCCCGCGGCGATCGCATCCAGGCTGCAGATGCCGCGCACCGGGACGCCGAGCGCGTGCGCGAAGGCGGCCGCGGTAGCCATCCCGACCCGCAGTCCGGTGAACGGCCCCGGGCCGCAACCGACCACGACGGCGTCGAGCGCGCTCGCGGGGACGTCGGCGAGCCGCAGTGCTTCGACGATGTTAGGCGTCAACCGCTCGGCATGGGCCCGGGCATCGATGGTCACCTGCTCGGCCAGCACCTCGAGGCCGTCGCGCCGGACCACGCCGGCCGTGACGGCGGGGGTGGCGGTGTCGATCGCCAGCACCAGCCCGCTCACGGCCTGCTCCACTGCCACAGCGCGGTACGGACATCGGTGTCGGAGGCCCGCTCCAGCCGGATGTCCAGGTGACTGTCGGAGAGCCGTTCGGCTACCCCCTCACCCCACTCCACCACGACCACCGCGTCCTCGAGGTCGGTGTCCAGATCCAGCGAGTCCAACTCGGCGAGCAGGTCGACCGACGTCTCATCCAGCAGCCGGTACAGGTCGACATGAACCATCGCCGGCGCCCCCGCCTGCCGGGCCCGGTGCACCCGAGCCAGCACGAACGTCGGTGAGATCACCGGCCCCTCGACATCCATCGCCTGCGCGATCCCCCTGGCCAGCACCGTCTTTCCCG
Source organism: Mycolicibacterium xanthum (assembly GCF_019710635.1). GTDB lineage: Bacteria > Actinomycetota > Actinomycetes > Mycobacteriales > Mycobacteriaceae > Mycobacterium > Mycobacterium xanthum. Next base: position 21,947 of record NZ_JAIFZS010000014.1, on the reverse strand, counting down.
CGCCCAGCGGGCCGGACAGCACCACCACGTCACCGGCCCGCAACTCCCGGCCCAACCGTGCCCCGAGCGCAATGGTGTCCTCGGCGGTGCGCAGTTCCGCGGTTCCCGACCGGTCATCCATTCGAACGCACCCGCTCGCGCACCCGCCGGGCCAGCGCCACCAGCTTCGACGGTGTGGCGCGCTCCACCAACCGCACCAGCGCGTCGTCGATCACCTCCGGGCGCTCGAGCTGGACCAGATGCCCTGCGCCACCGACGATCACGAGTTCCGACTTGGCCAGCGAGGCGGCCATCTCCTCGGAGTAGTCCATCGGCGTCAGTAGATCCCGGTCGCCACACGCCACCAGCGTGGGCACCTTGTTCAAAACCTGCAGTCCCCCGGTTTCGTCGTGCACCTCGAGTGCATGGAGGAATTCCACCAACGTGGTGATCGAGGTGTCGTGCATCATCCGCTCCGAGAACGCGACCACGCTCGGGCTGATCCGCTCGTCACCGTAGGACGCCGCCCGCAGCACCGGGCCGATCACCGACCGGGCCGCACCCCTGCCGCGGTGCACGGTCTTCGGCGCGTAGCGGGCGGCGAAACGGGCCCCCTCCAGCGCCGGATTCTTCAGGATCTCACCCAGCGGCGAGCGCGAAACACCTTCGGCGGCAGAGGCGATCAGAGCCGCGCCGACCACCCGGGTGGGGTAGCGCTGCGGATACTGCCGCGCATGGGAGAGCACCGTCATGCCGCCCATCGAGTGGCCCACCAGCACGATCGGGCCGCGCGGCGCGACGACGGACAGCACGCTCTCCAGATCCTGTCCGAGCTGCTCGACGGTGTAGGTCTCGGGCGGCGCCTCACCGGACAGCCCGTGGCCGCGCTGATCGTAGAAGACCATCCGGACCTGGTCGCCCCACTGCTCGGTGAGCCGCGCGCGCTGGAAATGGAAGGAACCCATCCGCAGGCAGAAACCGTGGGCGAACACCACCGTCAGCGGCGCGTTCTGTGGCCCCGCTTCGCGCACCGCCAGCGGTATCCCGTCGGGTGTGGTCACCACCGAGCTGCGGTCGGCGTCGAGCAGTTCGAAGTCCTCGCCGCGGTGCGGGTCGTCGCTGGTCACCCGCCGGCGCAGCGACCGCGCCACCGACACCCCCGCCGCGGTCCCGACGGCGGTCACCCCGGCCGCCCCGGCCAGCCATCCCGCCCGGCCGCTCAACGGGGACCCCCGCCGGCGTCGCTGCGCTCCTGCCCTGCGCGGACGAAAGCGCGCACGATGCGTCCGCGCGGGCTCGTCACCACCTCGTAGTTGATGGTGCCGAGCAGCTCTGCCCAGTCCTGGGCGGTCTGTTCACCGTCGGTGCCCGGCCCGAACAGGATCGCCTCGTCGCCGATGGCGACATCGGTCGGGCCCGGCCCGAGGTCGACGACGAACTGGTCCATGCACACCCGCCCGACGTTCGGGTAGCGCCGGCCGTTGATCAGCACCTCGAGCCGGTTGCTCAGGCCGCGGGAGACACCGTCGGCGTAGCCCGCCGGGATCAGCGCCAGCGTGGTGTCCCGCGGGGCGATCCAGGTGTGCCCGTACGACACCCCGGCGCCCGCGGGCACCGAACGCACCATCGACACCGGGCAGCTCACCGTCATCGCGGGCCGCAGCCCCATGTTGCCGCGCTCCGGGATCGGGGTCTGCCCGTACACCGCGATGCCCGGACGCACCATGTCGAACGCCAGGTCGGGCCGGGTCAGTACCGCGGGCGAGTTGCTCAGGTGCACAACGTCATAGCCCACCCCGGCCGTGCGGGCGGCCGCCGCGAGCTCGGTGAGCCGGGCGGCCTGCACGTCGTTGAACGGGTGGTCCGGCACATCGCCGTGCACCAGATGCGACATCAGTCCGCGCACCCGGATCGCGTCCCCGGCGGCGGCCCGTGCCAGCGCGTCGAGCATGACCGGGTACTCGGCCGCCCCGACCCCGTTGCGGCTCAGCCCGGTGTCCGCCTTCACCGTCACCGTCGCCGGGTGCCCGGTCCTGGCCACGGCGTCGAGGACCTCGTCGATCTGCCGGGTCGAGGACACCGCGAGCTCGATGTCCGCGGCGACCGCGGGCCCGAAGTCGGTACCGGGGGTGTGCAGCCAGGCCAGCACCGGGGCGGCGATGCCGTCACGGCGCAGCGCCAGGGCCTCCTCGATGGTCGCGACCCCGAGTTCGGCGGCGCCCGCGGCCAGCGCGGCCCGGGCCACCTCGGTGGCGCCGTGGCCGTAGCCGTCGGCCTTCACCACGGCCATCACCGCCGCAGATCCGGCGTGTTCGCGCAGCTTAGCGACGTTGTGCGCGATGGCGTCCAGGTCGACGAGCGCGCGCGGCGGGTGCTGGGTCATATTCGGCGTGGTGGTCACTGCGCCCGATTGTCCCAGGCGCACGCTCAGTGAGCGAAATGCGCCTCGTCGGAGAAGCCGCCGATACCGACCTGGTCCAGCTTGTCCAGCACCTTCACCAGGTCGTCGCGCAGCGCCCGGGCCATGTTCGCCGAGAAGCCCTCGCGCACCACGATACGCAGCACCGCGACGTCGGTGGCGTTCTCGGGCATCGTGTAGGCCGGCACCTGCCAGCCGAAGCCGCGCAGCACCGCCGACACGTCGAATACCGTGAATTTCAGGCCCTCGACCAGCTTGAACGCCACCACCGGGATCGCCGAGCCGTCCGAGATCACCTCGAACACCGGTTTGCCGTCGGGTCCGGGCATCGCGGCCAGCTCGCGGGCCAGCCACTGCGCGGTATCGGACAGGGTGTGCATGACCTGCAGGTAGCCTTCGCGACCGAGGCGCAGGAAGTTGTAGTACTGGCCGACCACCTGATTGCCGGGCCGGGAGAAGTTCAGCGTGAACGTGGGCATGTCCCCACCCAGGTAATTGACCCGGAACACCAGTTCCTCGGGCAGGTGCTCGGCGTTTCGCCACACCACGAAACCGATGCCCGGATACGTCAGCCCGTACTTGTGGCCGCTGACGTTGATCGACACCACCCTGGGCAGCCGGAAATCCCACACCAGGTCGGGATAGAGGAACGGCACGACGAAGCCACCGCTGGCCGCATCGACGTGCACGGGAACGTCGTGCCCGCCGCCGGCGGCCAGCCCGTCCAGTGCGGCGCAGATCTCGGCGACCGGTTCGAGCTCACCGGTGAACGTGGTGCCCAGGATCGCGACCACACCGATGGTGTTCTCGTCGACGGCGTCGACGACCTGTTCGGGCGTGATGACGTAGCGGCCCTCCTCCATCGGCAGATAGCGGGCCTCGACGTCGAAGTACCGGCAGAACTTCTCCCACACCACCTGCACGTTGGAACCCATCACCAGATTGGGCGTCCGGTTCTTCCAGTCGTCACCGGTCTTCTGCCGCCACCGCCACTTCATCGCCAGCCCGGCGAGCATCACGGCCTCGCTGGACCCGATCGTCGACACCCCGATCGCGGTGGCCGGATCGTCGTCGCGCAGATCCTCGGCGTGGAACAGGTCGGCGACCATGCACACACAGCGCTGCTCGATCGCCGCGGTCGCCGGGTATTCGTCCTTGTCGATCATGTTCTTGTCGAACGTCTCCGACATCAGTTGGCCCGCTTCGGGATCCATCCAGGTCGTGACGAACGTCGCCAGGTTGAGCCGGGAGCTGCCGTCGAGCATCAGCTCGTCATGGATGAACCGGTAGGCCGTTTCCGGGTCCAGCGACTCGTCGGGCAACCGCAGCGCGGGCAGCGGCGAGGTGGAGATCCGTCCGGTGTAGGCAGGGGTCAGCGACGACTGGCGGGAAACGTTGGGCATGTTGTCCTTTCTAGAGGATGGAACCCAGCGCCGTCCGGATATGGGCCAGGATGCGGGAGGCGGACGTCGGAGCCGGCGCCGGTCCCGGGTCCAGCGCGGCGGCCCGCGCGGCGCGGGCGTGCACGAACGCCGCGGCGGCCGCCGCCTCGCCCGCCGCCAGGCCGGAGGCCAGCAGCGCGCCGATGATGCCGGACAGCACGTCGCCCGAACCGGCGGTGGCCGCCCAGGACTGCCCGGCCACGTTGAGGTGGACCGGACCGCCGGGTTCGGCGATGACCGTCAAGTAACCCTTCAACAGCACCGTGACGCCGAGCCGGTCGGCGAGCCTGCGGGTGTCGGCGACCCGGTCCTCGCCCGGAGCCGCCCCGGAGAGCCGCGCGAACTCTCCGGCGTGCGGGGTAAGCACGGTCGGCGCGCGGCGCCCCTCGACGAGGTCGGGGTGGGCCGCCAGCATGGTCAGCGCGTCGGCGTCGACGATCACCGGGACGTCGGACTCCAACGCGAAGCACAACGCCGCCGCGGCGGTCTCGTCGGTGCCCAGGCCAGGCCCCACCACCCAGGACTGCACCCGCCCCACCGTCGCGTAACCGGGCGTGGCGATGACCTCGGGCCAGTGCGAGACCACCTCGGCCGCAGCGGTTCCCGCGTAGCGCACCATCCCGGAGTGCGCGGCCACCGCCGCGCCGGTGCACAGGATGGCAGCGCCGGGATAGGTGGACGACCCGGCCATCACCCCGGTGACGCCCTGGGTGTACTTGTCGTCGCGCCGGCCCGGCAGCGGCCAGCGCGCGGCCACGTCGGCGGCGTCGAAACCCAGGATGTCGGCGGGCGGCAGGTCCAGCCCGATGTCCACCAGCTCGACCCGGCCGCAGTCGCCGAAGGCGTGCACCGGCTTGAGCCCGCCGAACGTGACGGTCAGCGCGGGCCGGACGTGCGGGCCGTCCGCGGCCCCGGTGTGCACGTCGACCCCGCTGGGCAGGTCGACGGCCACCACTGGGACGCCGGCCTGCTCGACGGCGGCGAACACGGCGGCGGCGTTCGGGCGCAGCGGGCCCGATCCGGAGATGCCGACCACCCCGTCGATCACCAGATCGGTTGCCGCCGGCAGTGTCTCGACGATCCGCCCGCCGGCCCGCAGGAACGCGGCGAGGGCCTTGGCGTGAGCCTTGGCCGGGTTGAGCAGGATCGCGGCGGCGCCCGCGCCGCGGCGGCGCAGGAAGGTGGCGGCCCACAGCGCGTCGCCGCCGTTGTCGCCGGAGCCGACCACCGCGCAGACCGTGCGGCCGGCGACCGCCCCGAGCTCCCGGGCGATCGCGGTGGCCAGGCCGAAGGCGGCGCGGCGCATCAGGACTCCGTCGGGCAGCGACGCCAGCAGCGGCGCCTCCGCATCGCGAATCTGCTGGGCGGTGAAATAGGACCGCATGGATCACACGCTACGCGGCGACACAGCGGGTATGACAAAGGCCATGACGACCGACGAACTGCTCGAACTCGAACATGCCGGCTGGGAATCGCTGTGCGACGGCACCGGCGACGCCTTCTACGGCGACATCATGTCCGACGACGCGGTGATGGTACTGGCCGACGGCATGGTGATGGATCGCGCCACCGTCACGTCGGCGCTGGGCCAATCACCGCCGTGGGCGCGCTACCGGATCGACGACGTCCGCACGATCGCCATCGGCCCCGACACCGCGGCGCTGGTCTACACCGGGACGGCGTACCGGGAGGACGGGGACGAACCGTTCGTCGCGGCGATGTCGTCGGTGTATCACCGCACCGCCGACGGCTGGCGACTGGTGCTGTACCAGCAGTCGGCCCGGGCCTGAGGCCGGGCGCGGCTACTCGACGGTGACGGACTTCGCCAGGTTGCGCGGCTTGTCCACGTCGTAGCCGCGGGCCTGCGCGACCCCGGCGGCGAACACCTGCATCGGAATGGTCGACAGCAGCGGCTGGAAAAGCGTTGACACCGCTGGGATCTCGATCAGGTGGTCGGCGTAGGGCCGCACCGTGTCGTCGCCCTCCTCGGCGATGACGATGGTGACGGCGCCGCGGGCCTGGATCTCCCGGATGTTCGAGAGCAGCTTGGCGTGCAGCATCGCGGCGTTCTTCGGCGACGGCATCACGACGATGACCGGAAGGTCGTCCTCGATCAGTGCGATCGGGCCGTGCTTGAGCTCACCGGCGGCGAAGCCCTCGGCGTGCATGTAGGCGAGCTCCTTGAGTTTGAGCGCGCCCTCGAGCGCCACCGGGAACCCGACGTGGCGACCCAGGAACAGCACCGTCTGCGACTGCGCGAACCGGTGGGCGAGCTGGGCCACCGGTTCGACCGAGTTCAGTACCCGCGCGATCAGGTCCGGCATCGCCTCGAGGTCGTGGTACTCGCGGGCCACCTCGTCGGGGTACTTGGTGCCGCGGGCCTGCGCGAGGGCAAGCCCGACAAGGTAATTCGCGGCGATCTGGGCCAGGAACGTCTTGGTCGACGCCACCCCGATCTCCGGCCCGGCGCGGGTGTAGAGCACCGCGTCGCACTCCCGGGGAATCTGGCTGCCGTTGGTGTTGCAGATCGCCAGCACCTTGGCCTTCTGCTCCTTGGCGTGGCGGACGGCCTCCAGGGTGTCGGCGGTCTCACCGGACTGCGAGATCGCCACGACCAGCGTGTGACTGTCCAGCACCGGGTCGCGGTAGCGGAACTCACTGGCCAGCTCCACCTCGACGGGCAGCCGGGTCCAGTGCTCGATCGCGTACTTGGCCAGCAACCCGGAGTGGTAGGCGGTGCCGCATGCGACCACGAACACCTTGTCGACCTCGCGCAGCTCCTGGTCGGACAGCCGCTGTTCGTCCAGCGTGATGCGGTTGTCGACGAAGTGCCCGAGCAGCGTGTCCGACACCGCCGCGGGCTGCTCGGCGATCTCCTTGAGCATGAAGTACTCGTAGCCGCCCTTTTCGGCGGCCGAGGTGTCCCAGTCGATGTGGAAGGTGCGGAAGTCCTTCGATGGATCGGCCGGATTGCCGTCGAAATCGGTGATCCGGTAGCCGTCCGCGGTGACCACGACGGCCTGGTCCTGCCCGAGCTCGACGGCCTCGCGGGTGTGCTCGATGAACGCCGCGACGTCGGAGCCGACGAACATCTCCCCGTCGCCGACGCCGAGCACCAGCGGGGTGGACCGCCGGGCCGCGACGATCGTGCCGGGTTCGTCGGCGTGCGCGAACACCAGCGTGAAATGGCCCTCCAGCCGGCGCAGCACCGCGATGACCGAGGCGCCGAAGTCGCCGGCGTGCACACCGTGCGCGTACTCACGGGCGACCAGGTGCACCGCGACCTCGGTGTCGGTGTCGCTGGCGAACTCGACGCCGGCCGCCTCCAGATCGGTACGCAGCGCCGCGAAGTTCTCGATGATGCCGTTGTGCACGACCGCGACCTTGCCGGACGCGTCGCGGTGCGGGTGGGCGTTGCGGTCGGTGGGCCTGCCGTGGGTGGCCCACCGGGTGTGGCCGAGCCCGGTCGAACCGGTGAGGCCGTCGCCGCCGGCTTCGGCCAGCGCCGCCTCCAGATTGGCCAGCCGACCGGCCTTGCGGCTCACGGTCAGCCCGCCGTGTCCGTCGAGCAGCGCCACCCCCGCCGAGTCGTAGCCCCGGTATTCCATGCGGCGCAGCGCGTCGACGACGATGTCGCAGGCGGGACGCTGTCCCACGTAGCCGACGATTCCACACATAGCCATCCAGGGTACGGCAGGGCCACCGGAAACCCTGGTGGGCTACGGTCATCGGGTGGCCCGCACCAGGAAGCTCTTCGCCGCGTTGACCCGTCGCGGCCCGCACCGTGTCATGCGGGGTGACCTGGCCTTTGCCGGCCTTCCCGGGGCGGTCTACACGCCGGCGGCGGGCCGGAATCTGCCCGGCGTGGCGTTCGCCCACGACTGGGTCACATCGGCGGCCCGCTACCACGGAACGCTGGAGCATCTGGCGTCGTGGGGGATCGTGGCCGCCGCACCCGACACCGAGACCGGCCTGGTGCCCTCGGCGCTGAACCTGGCCTATGACCTGGGCACCGCGCTGGACATCATCGCCGGCGTGCGGCTGGGCAGCGGCGACATCAGCGTGCATCCGGACAAGCTTGGCATCGCCGGGCACGGATTCGGGGCGTCGGTCGCGGTGTTCGCGGCGGCGGGCATGTCCGGCGGGGCGCACGGCCCCAAGGCCGTGGTGGCGGCGTATCCGACGCTCACCCGGCCGCCCGCCGAGCAACCCGCGGCCACGCTGTCGGTTCCCGGCCTGATCCTGACGACGCCCGGTGACCCGATGACGCTTCGCTCGAACGCGGTGGAACTGGCCCGGGTGTGGAAGACCGCGACACTGCGTGCCACCGCCAAGGCCAAATCGGGTGGCCTGGTCGAGGGTCGCCGGCTGGCCACCGTCGTCGGCCTGCCGGGCGCCGACCGCGGGTCGCAGAAGACGGTGCGCGCGCTGATGACCGGCTACCTACTGCACCTGCTCACCGGGGACAAGGAGTACCGCGACTTCGCCGATGCCGAGGCCGACCTGCCGAAGGCCGCGGTGCTCGACCCGTTCGCCGACGATCCGGTCGACCTGGAGAAGAAGGTCGTCGCGCTGCTCAAGCCGTAACCCCAAGTTCCCCAACCAACTGGTTGGGTGTATACCTGGTCCATGCGGACCGGAATCTTCCTCAACTACGCCGGCGGCTTCCTCGAGGCCGTCGACGAGGTCGTCGAGCTCGAGAAGATCGGTGTGGACATCGCACTGGTGGCCGAGGCCTACTCCTACGACGCGGTCAGCCAACTCGGGTTCCTGGCGGCCCGCACGTCGCGCATCGAACTGGGCACCGGCGTCGTGCCGATCTACACCCGCACGCCGGCGCTGATGGCGATGACGGCGGCCGGGCTGGACTACGTCTCCGACGGCCGGTTCCGGCTCGGCCTCGGCACATCCGGACCGCAGGTGATCGAGGGTTTCCACGGAGTGCCGTTCGACGCACCGCTGGGCCGCACCCGTGAGATGGTCGAGATCTGCCGAAAGGTGTGGCGGCGCGAGCGCGTCGAATACGACGGCAAGTACTACCAGCTACCGCTGCCCGCCGAGCGCGGCACCGGGCTGGGCAAGCCGTTGAAACTGATCAATCACCCGGTACGGGAAAGGATTCCGATCACCATCGCGGCACTGGGACCCAAGAACGTCGAGTTGACCGCCGAGATCGCCGAAGGCTGGCAGCCGGTGTTCTTCTATCCGGAGAAGGCCGACGAGGTCTGGGGCGACGCGCTGTGGTCCGGCGCCGCCAGACGCGACGCGACGCTGGGCCCGCTCGACGTCATGGTGAGCGCGAGCCTGGCCGTCGGCGAGCACGTCGACGACCGGCTGGCCTGGGCGAAGCCACAACTGGCGCTCTACATCGGCGGGATGGGCGCGCGGGGGCGCAACTTCTATCACAGCCTGGCGACCCGCTACGGGTTCGGCGAGGTCGCCGACCACATCCAGGATCTGTACCTGGCGGGCAAGAAGGTCGAGGCCATCGAGGCGGTGCCCGACGAGCTGGTCCGCCAGGTGTCGCTGGTCGGCCCGGCCGGCTTCGTCAAGGAGCGCGTCGCCGCATACGCCGAGGCCGGTGTGACGACGCTGTTGGTGCATCCGCTGTCGGCCGATCGGCACGAGTCGATCGGCTATGTTGAGGAACTGCAGAAGCTGCTGCCCTGACCGCCCGAGCTGCCCGGCCCGGAAACTATGCCCTGATCCCCCCGGTGAGGATCGCGGCGAGCTCGCGGTAGGCGTCGGCGTCGTCCAGACCGGTGCTCTCCCGGACCAGCCGTCGCTGGATGCGCACCATCATCGTCGCGACCAGATCGGCGGCGAACGCGGCGTGCACGTCCCGGAATTCACCGGCGGCGACACCGTCGACGATCATCTCCTGCACCCGGCGGGCCGCGAACCGGGTGTTCTGCTCGTACACCGCGCGGGCCGGTGCGAACGCATCGAGATCGGCCATGAACTGATCCGACGCGGGGTCCAGTGCCGCCCCCACCGCCAAGAGGTACGCGGCGATCCGCGCCCGTGCCGTGGTTTCCGGAGCCACCCGCGCCTCGACGAACTCGGTGGCCGACCGGAAGAAGTGCACGGTGGCCATCTGCACCAGCTGTTCCTTGCTCGCCGCCAGCGTGTACAGGGTGGACTTCGAGCACCGCAACCGCGCGGCGATCTCGTCGAGCGTCAGGTGCGCGAACCCCTCGGCCAGCAACAGCGCCACCAGCGTGTCGAACAGTTCGGTGCGCCGCCGGGTGCCGAACACGGGCCTGTTCACGACCCCGATAGTACTGGAGATAGTCCTGTAGTACTGTCTCGCGTATGGCCGTGGATCGCCTCCTCCCCGCCGACGAAGCCCGTGAACTGGTGGATCTCGCCCGCCAGATCGCCGACAAGGTGCTCGACCCGATCGTCGACCGACACGAGAAGGACGAGACGTACCCCGAGGGCGTGTTCGGCACACTCGGGGAGGCCGGGTTGCTCAGCCTGCCCTACCCCGAGGAGTGGGGCGGCGGAGGACAGCCCTACGAGGTCTATCTGCAGGTACTCGAGGAACTCGCCGCCCGCTGGGCCGCGGTGGCGGTGGCGGTCAGCGTGCACAGCCTGTCGTGTCATCCGCTGATGGCGTTCGGCACCGAACAGCAGCGCAGCCGCTGGCTGCCGGAGATGCTGGGCGGGTCGACGGTGGGCGCCTACAGCCTGTCCGAACCGCAGGCCGGCTCGGACGCGGCCGCCCTGGTGTGCAAGGCCGCAGCGGTCGACGGCGGGTACCGGATCACCGGGTCCAAGGCGTGGATCACCCACGGCGGAATCGCCGACTTCTACAACCTGTTCGCCCGCACCGGGGAAGGCTCCCAGGGCATTTCCTGCTTCCTGGTGCCGGCGGACACGCCCGGGCTGACCTTCGGCAGGCCCGAGGAGAAGATGGGCCTGCACGCGGTGCCCACCACCACCGCCCACTATGACGACGCGTTCGTCGACGCCGATCGACGCATCGGCGCCGAAGGTCAGGGCCTGCAGATCGCTTTCAGCGCACTGGATTCCGGACGTCTCGGGATCGCCGCCGTGGCCGTCGGGCTCGCGCAGGCCGCACTGGACGAAGCGGTGGCCTACGCCAAGGAGCGAACGACCTTCGGCCGCAAGATCATCGATCATCAGGGGCTGTCGTTCCTGTTGGCCGACATGGCCGCCGCGGTCGACTCCGCGCGGGCCACCTACCTCGACGCGGCGCGTCGGCGCGACGCGGGAATGCCGTACTCGCGTCAGGCGTCGGTGGCCAAGCTGGTGGCGACCGACGCCGCAATGAAGGTGACGACCGACGCGGTGCAGGTGCTCGGCGGCGCCGGGTACACCCGGGACTACCGCGTCGAGCGCTACATGCGGGAGGCCAAGATCATGCAGATCTTCGAGGGCACCAACCAGATTCAGCGGCTGGTGATCGGCCGCGACCTGGCCCGGCCCTGACTCCGCACCGATAGTTCGGCCAGCACCGCCACCACCACCCCGAACGCGAAATACAGCGGTACCAGGAACGGGCCCACCCCGAACAACCCGTCCGATCCGTCGTTGTAGGCGAACGCCCCGACCCTGACCAGGCCGATCTCCACGACCGGCCCGGCGACGGCGGCGACCGCACCGCACACCGCGCCGGGACCATCGCCGAGCACACACCAGACGATGACCGCCGCAACGCAGATCAGCGCCGTCGCCGGGACGGAGGGCGTGCCGTGCAGCAGCGCGGTGGTCACGTACATGCCCACCACCGCGGCCACCCCGGCCACGCCACGGCGGACGGTGACGCCGTCCCGCACGGCGGGTAGATGCAGCCTCAGCTCGGCCAGTGACACCGTCGCCAACCCGACCAGGACCGGGAACCAGACCGGGCTGCTCCACACGAACGGCACCGCGTCGGTGTAGTAGACGGTGGTGCCGGTGACGACGTGGCTGTGGTCGCCGATCAGGGCCGCCGCCGCGCCCAACACGAACAGCACGGCGGCGTCAGCGACTCGCAGCTTCACCTCGCGCACGCTACCCGGCCGGGTCCCCGACCTGGGGTAGTTCGCCGGCGGCGATCTCGCACGGCGTCGGTTCGTCCGCCGCCGGGCCGGCCGCGAACTCGGGCGCTACCGGAGGCAACGGTTCGGCCGGCGGCGGTGGCGGCGGGGCTGTCGGTGCGGGTTCGACGAGTTCCCCGCCGGGTTCCGGTTCGGCCTCGTCGTCGGTGGGCTCGGACTCGTCATCGGTGAGCTCGGCCGCGTCGTCGGTGGCCTCCCCGGGCTCGTCGTCGGCGGGCTCGGACTCGTCGTCGGTGGGGTTGTCCTCGTCGTCGGTGGGGTTGTCCTCGTCATCGGTGGGGTTGTCCTCGTCGGGCTCGTCGGCGGGTCCGGCGTCGTCGGGCTCACCGAGCTCGGGCACATCCAGATCCGGCGCCTCGAGTCCGCCCGCCGATCCTCCGCCGAGAAGCCCGCCCAGGCTGTCCGCGAACTGCCTGCCGAGCCCGGACAGGCCGCCGCCGATGTCGGGCACGGCCGCTCCGGGCGATGCCGTGGGCGCCATGGCGGGCACCGGGGGCGCGGCCATCGGTTCCGGCAGTGCCGGGCCGGCCGGCGGGGCCGGGCCCGCCAACGGGGCCGTGCCTGCCGAAGGCGCCGGGACTGCCGACTCCGCCGGCGGAGCGGGCGCCCAGGCGGCGGGAGGCATCGGCGATGCCGGGCTCCACCCGGCGGGCGCGGTCGTGACGGGACCCGGGAAGACGCTGTCACCGCGAAAGACTCCGGCACCGCGACCCGGCTCGCGATCGACCGGCGTGGGCTCAGGGCTCGGCGGCCCCAGATCGCCGGGAATCCCGAACACCGGGACGGGCTCCGCCCGGATCTCGGCGACCGCACGGTCGTAGGCGTCGTGAACCTCGGCCGACGCGGCGACCATCGCGGCCACCCAGTCGGTGCCGACCGTGTTGGCCACGAACGGTTTCACCGACCGGTCGACGATCTCGCTGGCCGCCGGCCGGTCCCCCACCCCGGTCGTGACCGTCGCGGCGGCCGCCAGCCACCGCGGGCGATCGGCGCCGGCGAGCGCTTCGATGGCGAGCACCGCATCGACCTTCTCGTCGACGGCGCGCCACAGATCCTCGCGCAACCCCCGCAACGCCTCGGCGGCGGTCCGCACCGCCGCGGCGACCGCCGCGGACGCATCGTCGTGGCGGCGCAGAAAACCCACGCAGGCCTCGGCCCCCGCGCCCCGCCAGGCGTCCGCCAGCACCGACATTCCCCGCGACTGAATCTGCAGCGCCTCAGTCAACGCGCGGCCGACGTCCTGCAGGGTGATGCAGTCCCGCTGCAGAACCTGCAGATCCATACCCGCCTCGGTGTCGTACGCATCGCGCAGCGCGGTGTCCCCCGACGTCAGTTCCGGTTGCAGATAGCCCAGCCGGGCCGACGCCGACACGTAGACCTGCAGCGTCTCCGTGGCGGTGCGCCCATCCGCCAGCCGGGACGAAACATCGAACGCGCAGGACACCTAACCCACCCTGCCCGCGGCACGTGCCTCGGCATCCTGGTAGCGGTCGGCCGCCGCGCGCAGTGCGACGCCGATCTCGGCGGACGCCCGCGCCCACTGCAGCAAAGCCGATTCCACATCACCCAGTGCGCGCCGCACGGCGTCGCCCTGCACGAGATAGGCCCGGCCCGCAGCCGCACTCCCGAACCCGAGCTCGGCGACCCGGCCGCGCACGGCACCATCGACGATCGACGACGCCGTCTCGTACTCCCTCGCGATCGCGCGGACCGCCGTGGTGTCGACGCGGGCCGAGCCTGTCGTTGCCATGTGAGGTTGGACGCCGGCGGCCCGCCGACGGTTCCACCGGAACGGCGACGGTTCAGCGCTGGGCGCTGACCGACTCCGCGACCCGCACGGCCATCTGCCGGGCGGTGTCCTCGTCGGCGGCCTCCACCATCACCCGGACGACTTGCTCGGTTCCAGACGGCCGCAACAGGATTCGTCCGGTGTCCCCGAGTTCGGCTTCGACCTCGGCGACCGCGTCACGCACCGGAGGCGCATCGGCGACCGTCGCCTTGTCGGCCACCTCGACGTTGATCAGCACCTGCGGCAGCGTCTGCATCGGCTCGGCGAGGTCGGCCAGGCCGCAGCGGGTCTGGGCCATCCGCGCCATCAACCGCAGACCGGTGACGATACCGTCGCCGGTGGTGCCGAACGCCGGCAGCACGATGTGCCCGGACTGCTCGCCACCCAGCGAGTACTCGCCGGCCCGCAGCTCCTCGAGCACGTAGCGGTCGCCCACCCCGGTGGTGCGGACCTCTACTCCGGCCGAGCGCATCGCCAGGTGCAGCCCCAGGTTGCTCATCACGGTGGCGACCAGCGTGTCCGACGCCAGCTCACCGGCCTCCCGCATGGCCAGGGCCAGGACGACCATGATCGCGTCGCCGTCGACGACCCGGCCCTGGGCATCCACCGCCAGGCAGCGGTCGGCGTCGCCGTCGTGGGCCAGGCCCAGGTCGGCGTGGTGCGCGACGACCGCGGCACGCAGCGCGTCCATGTGCGTGGACCCGCAGCCGTCGTTGATGTTCAGCCCGTCCGGCTCGGCGTGGATCGTGACGACCTCGGCCCCCGCCGCCCGGTAGGCCTGGGGTGCGGCGGCCGAGGCCGCACCGTGCGCACAGTCGACGACGACGGTCAGCCCGTCGAGCCGGGTGGTGGCCGCCTTGCCGACGTGGCGCAGGTAGCGATCCAGCGCGTCCTCGGCGTCGACGATGCGACCGATGCCCGCACCGGTCGGCCGGGCGCCCGGGCCCTGCTGGACGAGTTCCTCGATGCGGTCCTCGGTGGCGTCGTCGAGCTTGAGGCCGCCGGGCCCGAAGATCTTGATGCCGTTGTCGGGCATCGGGTTGTGCGATGCGGAGATCATCACGCCGAAGTCGGCGTCGTAGGCGCTGGTGAGATACGCCACGGCCGGGGTCGGCAACACACCGACCCGCAACGCGTCCACGCCCTCGCTGGTGAGCCCGGCGATGACCGCCGCCTCCAGCATCTCGCCGCTGGCCCGCGGGTCGCGTCCCACCACGGCGACCCGTCGGCGGGTCGCCCCGGTCCTGATCAGACGCCGTGCGGCCGCCGCACCCAGCGCCATCGCCAACTCGGCGGTGAGGTCCTGGTTGGCGACGCCGCGCACTCCGTCGGTGCCGAACAGTCGAGCCATCGTGACAACCTCTCACACCTGCCCGCGAGGAAGCCAACCGGCGGACGGCCGGTTCGTGCCGTCGCCGGATCGATACCCGAGCGTGATTGTCCCACGGACGGCGCCCGGAGACGGCTCGGAAACGACTGACGCCCGGCCACTCGCGGGTGCGAGCAGGCCGGGCGCCAGGTCGTGGTTCGATCAGCGCTTGCTGTACTGAGGCGCCTTGCGGGCCTTCTTCAGGCCGTACTTCTTGCGCTCGATGGCACGCGGGTCACGGGTGAGGAACCCGGCGCGCTTGAGCGCGGGGCGGTCCTCGGGCTGAACCAGGATCAGGGCACGCGCGATCGCCAGGCGAAGCGCGCCGGCCTGCCCGGACGGGCCGCCACCGTCGAGGTGGGCGTAGACGTCGAACTGCTCGAGGCGGTCGACGGTCACCAGCGGCGCCTTGATGAGCTGCTGGTGCACCTTGTTGGGGAAGTAGTTCTCCAGCGTGCGGCCGTCCAGGTGGAACTGCCCGGTGCCGGGCACCAGGCGCACCCGCACCACGGCCTCCTTGCGGCGGCCGACGGTCTGGATCGGGCGGTCGATGATGACGGGCTCGCGCGGGGCGGCCTCCGCCTCGACCTCGACGACCTCGGTCTCGGTGGTCACGATCGGCTCGGCGGCCTCGGTGATTTCGGGTTCGGTCACTGGGCCACCTGCTTGATCTCGTACGGGGTCGGCTGCTGCGCGCTGTGCGGGTGCTCCGCACCGGCGTAGACCTTCAGCTTCTTCTGGATCTGCCGACCCAGCTTGTTCTTCGGCAGCATGCCGACGATCGCCTTCTCGACGACCCGGTCGGGATGCTTGTCCAGCAGTTCGGCGACCGAACGCTTGCGCAGACCACCGGGGTAACCCGAGTGGCGGTAATGGAACGTGCGCTCGGGCTTGTTGCCGCTGATCGCGATCTTGTCTGCGTTGATGACGATGACGAAGTCACCGCCGTCGACATTGGGCGTGAACGTCGGCTTGTGCTTGCCACGCAGCAGGTTGGCTGCTGCGACGGCGAGCCGGCCGAGCCTCACGTCGGTGGCGTCGATGACATACCACGAGCGCGTGGTGTCACCCGCCTTCGGCGTGTAGGTGGGCACAGCGCGTACCTCTCTCTTCTCGGGTTGGATCCCGGTGGAACCGGGTGCCGGTCCGGCGTGCGCACTCGGTGCGCCTCGGCGACCGACGGTGACCCGAGGCGACCCACGGCTCTCAACGAGCCGGCGCACGCCAACGTGGCAGCTTACCTGCGGGCGTCGGCGCAGGTCAAAACCGGCGGCTGCGGCCGGCCGGGCCGGCACCGGCGGGCCCGGCCGGCCCGTCCCGATTACTGATCTGCGCTCACCCGCCCATACCATTCCAGGCGATATGACAGACAAGGTCGCCGACGTCGTACCCGCCACCGACGCCAAGGCCGCCGGCCGGATCGCCGGCGAGGCGCAGCGGCGTAGAACCTTCGCCGTCATCAGCCATCCCGACGCGGGTAAGTCCACGCTGACCGAGGCCCTGGCGCTGCACGCCAGGGCGATCACCGAGGCCGGCGCGATCCACGGAAAGGCCGGACGGCGCTCCACCGTGTCGGACTGGATGGAGATGGAGAAGGCCAGGGGCATCTCGATCACGTCGACGGCGCTGCAGTTCCCGTATCGAGACTGCGTCATCAACCTGCTCGACACCCCCGGGCACGCCGACTTCTCCGAGGACACCTACCGGGTGCTGACGGCGGTGGACTGCGCGGTGATGCTCATCGACGCGGCCAAGGGTCTCGAGCCGCAGACCCTGAAGTTGTTCCAGGTGTGCAAGCACCGCGGGATTCCGATCATCACGGTGATCAACAAGTGGGACCGGCCCGGGCGGCACGCCCTGGAGCTGATGGACGAGATCCACGAACGGATCGGGCTGCGCACCGCCCCCCTGACCTGGCCGGTCGGCATCGCCGGTGATTTCCAGGGAGTGATGGACCGCCGAACGGGCCACTGCATCCGGTTCACCCGCACCGCGGGTGGCGCGACGGCAGCCCCGGAGGAACACATCACCGCGGAGCTGGCGCAGGCGGCGGCTGGTGCCGATTGGGACACCGCCGTCGAGGAATCTGAACTGCTCTCGGCCGACGGCTCCGACTTCGACCGCGACGCGTTCCTGCGCGGCGAGGTCTCGCCGGTGCTGTTCACCTCGGCGGCGCTGAACTTCGGCGTCAATCAGCTGCTCGACGTGCTGGTCGAGCTCGCGCCTGCGCCGAGCGGGGCGCTCGACGTCAACGGGGTGCGACGGGCCACCGATGCGCCGTTCAGCGCATTCGTGTTCAAGGTGCAGGCCGGCATGGATTCGGCGCACCGCGACCGAATCGCCTACGCGCGGGTGTGCTCGGGCACCTTCGAGCGGGGCGACGTCCTGACCCACGCCGCCACCGGTAAGCCGTTCGCCACCAAGTATGCGCAGTCGGTCTTCGGCCAGCAGCGCTCGACGCTCGACGACGCCTGGCCCGGGGATGTGATCGGGCTGGCCAACGCCGGCGCCCTGCGGCCCAGCGACACGCTGTATCGCGATGTGCCCGTCGAGTATCCGCCGATTCCGAGCTTCTCCCCGGAGCATTTCGCGGTGGCCCGCGGCACCGACCCCAGCAAGCACAAACAGTTCCGCCGTGGGATCGAGCAGCTCGAGCAGGAGGGTGTCGTACAGGTGCTGCGCTCGGACAAGCGCGGCGACCAGGCCCCGGTGTTCGCCGCCGTGGGACCCATGCAGTTCGAGGTGGCCGCCCACCGGATGGCCACCGAGCTCAGCGCGCCGATCACGTTGGAGTCGCTGCCCTATCAGGTCGCGCGGATCGTCGACCCCGAGGATGCCGAGTTCATGAGCCGGCAGGTGTCGGCCGAGGTGCTGACCCGCACCGACGGGGTCATGCTGGTGCTGTTCTCCACGCCCTGGCGGCTGCAGGGATTCCAGCGGGACAACCCGGGCATCACGCTGCGGTCGTTGGTGGCCGCCGAGGGTTAGGCGCTGAACAGCCACAAACTCGCACGGCTGGGGGGAGCACCGTGCGAGTTTGCGGCTATCAGCGAAACGCCGGGGATCTGCGTCCCCGCTTGCTCACGCAAGCGTTCGTCAGAAGAACCCGAGCGCCTTGTCGCTGTAGCTCACCAGGAGGTTCTTGGTCTGCTGGTAGTGGTCCAGCATCATCTTGTGGTTCTCCCGGCCGATGCCGGACTGCTTGTAGCCACCGAAGGCGGCGTGCGCCGGGTACTGGTGGTAGCAGTTGGTCCACACCCGGCCGGCCTTGATGTCGCGACCGGCACGGTAGGCGGTGTTGCCGTCGCGGCTCCACACGCCGGCACCGAGGCCGTAGAGGGTGTCGTTGGCGATGCTGATCGCGTCGTCGTAGTCGGTGAACGACGTCACCGCCACCACCGGCCCGAAGATCTCCTCCTGGAAGATCCGCATCTTGTTGTTGCCGGTGAAGATCGTCGGCGCGACGTAGTAGCCGCCGTTGAGGTCGCCGCCGAGCTCGGCGCGCTCGCCGCCGGTGACCACCTTGGCGCCCTCGCTCTTGCCGATCTCGATGTAGGACAGGATCTTCTCGAGCTGGTCGTTGGACGCCTGGGCGCCGATCATCGTCTCGGTGTCCAGCGGATCGCCCTGGCGGACCGCCTTGGTGCGGATCGCGGCCAGCGCGAGGAACTCGTCGTAGATGTCGGCCTGGATCAGCGACCGGGACGGGCAGGTGCACACCTCGCCCTGGTTGAGGGCGAACATCGTGAAGCCCTCGAGCGCCTTGTCCTGGTAGTTGTCGGCCGAGGCCATCACATCGTTGAAGAAGATGTTGGGGCTCTTGCCGCCCAGCTCCAGCGTGACCGGGATCAGGTTCTGCGACGCGTACTGCATGATCAGCCGGCCGGTGGTGGTCTCACCGGTGAACGCGATCTTGGCGATCCGGTTGCTCGACGCCAGCGGCTTGCCCGCCTCGACGCCGAACCCGTTGACCACGTTGATCACACCGGCGGGCAGCAGATCCTCGATGGTCTCCATCAGGTACAGGATCGAGGCCGGCGTCTGCTCGGCGGGCTTCAGCACGATCGCGTTGCCGGCCGCCAGTGCGGGCGCCAGCTTCCAGACCGCCATCAGGATCGGGAAGTTCCACGGGATGATCTGGCCGACCACACCGAGCGGCTCGTGGAAGTGATACGCCACGGTGTCGTCGTCGATCTCGCTCAGCGAGCCCTCCTGCGAGCGGATCGCCCCGGCGAAGTAGCGGAAGTGGTCCACCGCCAGCGGGATGTCGGCGTTCAGCGTCTCGCGGATCGGCTTGCCGTTGTCCCAGGACTCGGCCAGCGCGATCGACTCGAGGTTCTCCTCGATGCGGTCGGCGATCTTGTTGAGGATCACGGCGCGCTCGGCGGCCGAGGTCTTGCCCCACGCGGGCGCCGCGGCATGGGCGGCGTCGAGGGCCTTCTCGATGTCGCTCTCGTCGGAGCGGGGGATCTCGCAGAACGACTGGCCGGTGATCGGCGTCGGGTTCTCGAAGTACCGTCCGGCGTTCGGCGGCACCCACTGACCGCCGATGTAGTTGTCGTAGCGGGGCTTGAACGACATCAACGAGCCTTCGGCCCCGGGGCGGGCGTACACAGTCATGTCAGGTCTCCTGGTCTGTGCCGGCGTCTCCGGCCGGCACACGTGTGTTGTGCGTCACTGAAGGTACGCGCGCAACCGTTGCACCACAGTTGCATCGACTGGGAAATTCCGGGGACAGCGTCGCCCGGGTTCGGGGTGCCCGGGTTTCAGCCGAGTTCGAAGTCCAGGCCGGCGAGATGACCGCCGGCCTGCGCCCGCGCGACCGCGGTCAGCCCGGCGCTGTCGCGCAGGGCCTGCCAGCCGTCCCGGTCGTCGCGCCCCTCCGGCAGCTCGAGCCAGCGGCGCAGCAGATCGGCACGACCCTGGGCGTTCTCGGCCAGCACCGCCTCGCGCAGCGTCGCCGAGAGCTGGGTGCGCAACCGCGCGATCGCCGGGGACACCGACTGGCTGAGCAGCGGGCCGGCGTAGCGGGCCAGTGCGGATTCGACGTCGCCGGCGTCGAGCGCGTCGAAGACCTCGCCGATGTCGCTGGTGATCGGGGCCAGCAGCCGGTACGGCCGCGATCCGAGGTTCTCGGCGCCGATGACCTTGCGCAGCCGCGACATCTCGGCGCGCACCGTCACGACGTCGAGGTCTTTGTCGTCGAGCAGCACGGCGAGGTGGTCGGCCGACAGGCCCTCGGGATGCCGGCTCAGCAGCACCAGGATGTCGGCGTGGCGGCCGGTCAGGTGGGTGGCCTGCAGGTGCCCGTAGCTGTCGGTGGTGACCCAGCGCGGCCGGTCGCCGCCGAGCACGACCAGGTGCGGCTTGCGCGCCGCCGGTTCGGCCCCGACGCCGGAGATCCGCAGCAGCGCGAGGTGGTTCTCGACGGCCACCGCGGTCGCACGCACGAGCGCCAGCGTCTGCGCCGAGGCGACCGCGTTGCCGCCGGTGAGGTCGATCGCCCCGAGCAGCGCGCCGGTCGTCGGGTCGTGCACGGGCGCGGCGGTGCAGCTCCACGGCTGGACCACCCGGGAGAAGTGCTCGGACCCGCGGATCTGCAGTTCCCGGTCCAGTGCCAGCGCCGTGCCGGGGGCGTTGGTGCCCGCGCTGCGCTCGCTCCAGTCGGCACCCGGCACGAAGTTCATCGCCTCGGCCTTGCGACACGCCTTCGGGTCACCCTCGACCCACAGCAGCGTTCCGTCGGCCGCGCTGACGGCGACGACGACGCCGGTGTCGGCCGCGTCGGCGACCAGCAGCCGGCGGATCACGGGTAGCGCCGGTGCCAGCGGGTGCGTCTCGCGCAGCCGCTCGATCGCGGTGACGGCGGCCGCGGCACGCGCCCCGTCCAGGTCGGGATCGACCCCACCGGCCAGGCTGCGCTGCCAGCTCTGGGCGACGACCGGACGCACCGATCGGGAGTCGAGGAAGTTGGCGTCGACCTCGCCGGCGACGAACAACTCGTGCACCGCGCGCAACGCCGAGGACGACGGGCGGGCTGAAGCCCGTCCGTGCGACGTCTTCGGGGTTGTCACCAGCGTCACGCTCCTCGCGGCGGCCGGGCTTCCTGATGTGCCGGTCATCACACCTGGCGCCAGGGTAGCTCAATCCGGGCTGGCAGAGTACTGTGCGGCCCCCGTTCGGCTCCCCTCCGTCGGGGGCCGCACAGACGATGGTGGACCGGCTCAACCGCCCCAGGTCCGGGCGGCGGCGCGATCGGTGGCGGCCACGTCGTCGGCGCCGTCGCGGACGGCGTTGCCGAGGCTGACCAGGATCTCGTTGAGCGCCGCCGCGGCCTGCTCCCAGCGGGCCTGCTCGAGCCGGTAGGCCTCGGCGGCCTCCCTGGTCCAGGTGGCCTGCAGCGGCGCTATCTGGGCACGCAGGTCGTCCAGCGCCGCGTTCAGCCGCGCCGAGGTGGTGTGGATTTCCTGGCGCACGGTGTACTCGATCGCTCCGAAGTCATAGGACAGCACGGGGTCCATCGGATCAGCTCCTCACAGCTCGGCGGACAGGGCGTCGATGCGCTGCGAATGGGTGTCGGCGGCGGTCCGCAGCACCCGCTCGTTGTCCCGGATGGTGTCGGAGATGCGCTGCAGCGCGGTGTGCAGTCGCAGCGACTCACCGTTCCAGCGCTCCACCACCTCACGGAACCGCGCGGCGGCGACACCTCCCCACACCGACGGCGGGACGCTGGTCATGGCGCCGATGAAGGACTGCAGCATCCCGCGGATCTCGTCGTTGCGGGCATCGGTCCGGCCCGCCACCGACAGCATCAGGTCGAAGTCGGTGGTGAGCGCGGCACCCATCGGGTGCGACGGGGTCGTCATCGCGGCTCCTTTCG
>NZ_JAIFZS010000139.1 GCF_019710635.1 Mycolicibacterium xanthum | reverse complement strand
CACAGCTACCTCAAGGACGTTCCCCCCACCGAGTTCGAGGCCGCGTTCTACGATGCTCAACGGAGCGACCAACCCTTGGTCGCAATCCAATAGATCGAGCCTCCGGCAGAACCAGGGCGATTCACCGACCGGGTGCTGTCGCTGCTGGCCACCTGGCTGGGCCACTCCGATGCCGCCCACACCTACTGGTACCTGACCGGGACCGCAGAACTCATGGCCCTGGCCGCCGGCAAGCTCGAACCCAACGCCGAAGAGGAACCGTCATGAACGCCCTGGCGATCAGCCTGCAGACCTACTTCACGACCTTCGCCCACACCCAGCGCGACCTGTCGGCCAACACCATCGCCTCCTACCGCGACACCTGGCGGATGCTTCTGAAATACCTCACCTCCACACTCGGAATGAGCACCGATGCAGTCGATTTCGACGCACTCACCGCCATGAACATCAACGGATTCCTCGACTACCTCGAACAAGAGCGTCACAACAGCACCAGAACCCGCAACGCCCGACTCACCGCGATCCGCGCCGTGCTCAGCCGGGCGTTGCCCGACCATCCCGAGCACGCCGCCACCATCACCCAGGTACTCGCGATACCACCCAAACGCGCGATCAAGCCCATCATCGAGTTCCTCACCCCCGCCGAGGTCGATGCGCTTCTGGCCGCACCCGATCCCGCGACGTGGACCGGGCGACGCGATCACACCCTGCTGACCATGACCGCGCAGACCGGTCTGGGGATCAGCGAGATCTGCTCACTGACCCACGACGACATCCACCTCGGCGCCGGCCCGCACATCGCCTGCACCGGCAAAGGGCGTCGTCAACGCATCACTCCACTGACGCGAGTCACGGTCAACACCATGACGGCCTACCTCGCTGAACGGACAACCCGGCCCGGTTCCGCGCTGTTCTGCGGCCCGCACGGCCAACCGTTATCCCGCGACGCCCTCGAACATCGCCTCGCCACCCACGTCGCCACCGCGCGGACCACCTGCCCCAGCCTCACCCCCAAGCACATCACGATGCACACCCTGCGACACACCGCGGCCATGAACCTTCTCGCCGCCGGAGTCGACGTCTCCATCATCGCCCTATGGCTCGGGCACGCCGACACCCACAGCACCGACGCCTACCTGCACGCCCACATGGCCATCAAACAAGCCGCCATCGACCGAACCCGGCCACCACACGTCCAACCGGGGACCTACCGACCCGCGCCCGACATCCTGGCCTGGCTCACATCGCTATGACTATGCCGACACCAAGCACCGAAACCCGCACAGCAGCATGCCATCCCACAAGACATCGGCATATTCCAAGGGTCGGCATAGGACCTGTTATGCCGAGTTCGGCATAACAGATCACCGACCCATTTTTGGTTCGGCGCGTCCGCGGTGAAGACCCGTGTGAGCAGGTCAGGAAACTTCGGTGCGGTCTTGTCCTGCTTGGTCAACCC
>NZ_JAIFZS010000138.1 GCF_019710635.1 Mycolicibacterium xanthum | reverse complement strand
ACAGACCCTGACCGCCGCCGACCCCCTACCCACCGACATCGCCGAAATCCTGGCCAGGATCGGCAGCCTCGGTGCGCACTAACTTGGCCCGAGTCGGGTCTAAGTCACCGGCGCTTGGCCGCAGCCAACCGCTCGGCGAACGCGGGGGACAGGATCGAGGTGGCCTGCGGCCCGAGTTCGGTGTCGACGGCGATGCGGTGGTGGTCGGTGTCGACAGCGCCCGGACTCGCGGTTGCCCGCATCGATGCCTTGGTGGCGACCACGACGTCGCGCGGCGCCCCCGCAGGTCCCGCCGCGAGTTCGCGCGCGGCGGCGACCGGGTCGTCGGCGACGTCGAGTGCCAGGCCGTAGCGAACCGCGGCCTCGGCGTCGAAGCGCATGCCGAACAGCAGTGCCGCGCGGGCGACCTGCGGGCCGACCGCCCGCTGCAGCATCCAGGTGGCACCGCCGCCGGGATGAATCCCGAGCTTCTGGAAGCGGGGGTCGAACAACGCCGCCGGTCCGGCGATCCGGACGTCGGCGGCGAGTGCCAGGTTCAGTCCGGCTCCGACGGCCGCTCCGTTGACCGCGGCGATGGTGGGCAGTGTGCAGCTCGCGACGGCCAGGAAGCCGTCGTAGATCGCGAGCAAGCCGTCCTTGGTGGCGGCGCCCAGCGCACTCAGGTCTGCGCCCGCGCAGAACGCCTTGCCCGCGCCGGTGACGATGACCGCGTGGACGTCGGTATTGGCTTCGGCATCCGAAACCGCAGCACGCAGAGCGGCAGAGATCTCCGCGGTGACGGCGTTGCGTCGCTCGGGATCGTTGACGGTCAGCACGGCGACACGGTCTTCGATGTGGACCAGCACAGGATCGGCCATCGGCTCAGCCTACGGATGGTCGTCCTCGTCGTCGGGGAGTAGGTAGCGTTCGGGGTGGTGGTAGCCCTTGACCCGGTGTTGTCCGGTGTCGGGGTCGGGTGATGGAATCCATTCGGTTGGTGCAGCGGCGCCCAGTTCTCGTTGCTATACGTGATCGCCCCGCGCGTCGAGAGGCGTCGTTCGAGGTCTTGCGCCACCCGGACCTGCGGAGCACGATTGTCATCGGAGTGGCTGCGGCCACAGGCTGTCGGTTGACGACGGGACCTGCGACGGGTCGGCCACCGCTGATGATCTCACTGCGGCCGATCCGCAGGGG
>NZ_JAIFZS010000137.1 GCF_019710635.1 Mycolicibacterium xanthum | reverse complement strand
AGAGGCGTCGTTCGAGGTCTTGCGCCACCCGGACCTGCGGAGCACGATTGTCATCGGAGTGGCTGCGGCCACAGGCTGTCGGTTGACGACGGGACCTGCGACGGGTCGGCCACCGCTGATGATCTCACTGCGGCCGATCCGCAGGGGAGGCAATAAATCATGTTCATCCAACTCATTCAGGGGATGGTGTCCGATCCGGACGGACTCCAGCGGTGTATGGACCGTTGGAACGAAGAACTCAAGCCGGGCGCCACCGGCTACCTCGGCACCACCGCGGGCACGTGCGACGACGGCACCTTCATCGCGCTCGCCCGCTTCGAGTCCCAAGAAGCTGC
>NZ_JAIFZS010000136.1 GCF_019710635.1 Mycolicibacterium xanthum | reverse complement strand
CACCCTGCCCCTGACCATCAACGGCAAACTCGACACCACAGCCCTACCCCCACCCCAACACCACACCCACACCGACACCTACCACCCACCCACCACACCCACCGAAGAAATCCTGGCCGACATCTACGCCCAGGTACTGGGCCTCGACCACGCGGGAATCCACGACTCCTTCTTCGAGCTGGGGGGTGACTCGCTGTCGGCGATGCGGGTGGTCGCCGCGATCGGGAGAGTTCTCGACGTGCGTCTCGGGGTCCGAACGTTGTTCGACGCCCCGACGATCGCAGAGTTGACGTCGCGTATCGGTACGCAACGCGACGATCTCGAGCCGTTGGC
>NZ_JAIFZS010000135.1 GCF_019710635.1 Mycolicibacterium xanthum | reverse complement strand
CGTATCGGTACGCAACGCGACGATCTCGAGCCGTTGGCGGCCGGTGTGCGGCCTGCGGTGGTTCCGTTGTCGTTCGCGCAGAACCGGTTGTGGTTCATCGATCAATTGCAGGGACCTTCGCCGCTGTACAACATCCCGGTGGCGTTGTGGTTGCGTGGGCCGTTGGATGTGGAGGCGCTGGGGGAGGCGCTGGCCGATGTGGTGGGCCGCCACGAGAGTCTGCGGACGGTGTTCCCGGCCTGCGACGGCATCCCTCGACAACAGGTGGTGGCCGCCGAGGAAGCCGACTTCGGTTGGGAGATGGTCGATGCCACCGGCTGGACCGAGGACCGGCTCGCCGAGGCGATCGAGCAGACCACCCACCACAGCTTCGACCTGACCACCGAAATCCCGTTGTACGCGAAGCTGTTCCGGCTCGCCGACGACGAGCATCTGTTCGTGGCGGCCGCCCATCACATCGCCGCCGACGGCTGGTCGCTGACCCCGCTGGTGGCGGACCTGAGTACGGCGTATGCCTGCCGCTGCGAAGGGGAAGAGCCGGGCTGGGCCGCGTTGCCGGTCCAGTACGCCGATTACACACTGTGGCAGCGCGCGCGGCTCGGCGACCTGAGCGACCGCGAGAGCGCGGTCGCCTCGCAGGTGGCGTTCTGGGACGACCTGCTGGCCGGCTTGCCCGATCGGTTGGAGCTTCCGACGGATCGGCCGTATCCGGCGGTGGCCGATCACCGGGGTGCGGCGGTGGCCGTGGACTTTCCGGCACAGTTACAGCAACAGATCCGCGAGCT
>NZ_JAIFZS010000134.1 GCF_019710635.1 Mycolicibacterium xanthum | reverse complement strand
CGGTTGGAGCTTCCGACGGATCGGCCGTATCCGGCGGTGGCCGATCACCGGGGTGCGGCGGTGGCCGTGGACTTTCCGGCACAGTTACAGCAACAGATCCGCGAGCTCGCCCGCAAGCACAACGCCACCAGCTTCATGGTGGTCCAAACCGCGCTGGCCGTGGTGCTGGCCCAACTGAGCGCCAGCACCGACATCGCGGTCGGATTCCCCATCGCCGGACGCACCGACCCCGCCCTGGAGGCCATGGTCGGCTTCTTCGTCAACACCTTGATCCTGCGGGTGGACCTGTCCGGCAACCCGACCGCCGAACAACTCCTGGCCCAGGTACGCCACCGCAGCCTGGCCGCCTACGAACACCAAGACGTCCCCTTCGAAGCCCTCGTCGAACGCCTCAACCCCACCCGCAGCCTCACCCACCACCCCCTCATCCAAACCCTCATCGCCTGGCAGAAC
>NZ_JAIFZS010000133.1 GCF_019710635.1 Mycolicibacterium xanthum | reverse complement strand
CCTCGATCCACCGACGAATCGGCTGGTCATCGGGTGTCGTGACGAGGAAAGTGCCCTCTGAGCTGTGATGATGAGTGTTCCTTACGCACTTATCGGCACAACTCGGAAAGGCACTTCCAGTGAAAGTGTCCCACAGGTTCGCCGCCGCGTCGGCGGTCTTCGATGATGAGCATCTCGTGTCGTGCGCCGGACTGGTGCCAGTGATGGCACTGGCCGCCCAGACCGCGCTCTCACAGCTGCTGGCCGACAAGGTCCGGTTCACGCGCGAGCGGATCCGCTCGGGCGCGGCCAATCCGTCACCGAAGCTGACCACGCTGATCGCCGGGATGTGCGCCGGAGCGGACAGCATCGATGACCTCGACCTGGTGCGCAGCGGCGGCATGAAGACGCTGTTCGGTGGTGTCTACGCACCATCGACCATCGGAACCCTGTTGCGCGAGTTCACCTTCGGACACGCCCGACAACTCGAATCCGTCCTGCGCGAACACCTGGCCGCACTGTGTCAGCGCGTCGACCTGCTGCCGGGTGCTGATGGCCGGGCGTTCATCGACATCGACTCGCTGCTGCGCCCGGTCTACGGGCACGCCAAGCAGGGCGCGAGCTACGGACACACCAAGATCGCCGGCAAGCAGATCCTGCGCAAGGGCCTGTCACCGCTGGTCACGACGATCAGCACCGAACGCGCCGCGCCGGTGATCACCGGCGCCCGGCTGCGGGCGGGCAAGACCAACTCCGGCAAGGGCGCCGCCCGGATGATCGCCCAAGCCGTGGCCACCGCACGCGCCGCCGGGGTCACCGGCCAGATCCTGGTCCGCGGCGACTCGGCCTACGGCAACAGCACCGTGGTGGCGGCCTGCCAACGGGCCGGCGCCCGA
>NZ_JAIFZS010000132.1 GCF_019710635.1 Mycolicibacterium xanthum | reverse complement strand
CCGGCGCCCGGCTGCGGGCGGGCAAGACCAACTCCGGCAAGGGCGCCGCCCGGATGATCGCCCAAGCCGTGGCCACCGCACGCGCCGCCGGGGTCACCGGCCAGATCCTGGTCCGCGGCGACTCGGCCTACGGCAACAGCACCGTGGTGGCGGCCTGCCAACGGGCCGGCGCCCGATTCTCGGTGGTGCTGACCAAAACGCGCCCAGTGGCCGCGGCCATCGCCGGGATCGACGACGACGCCTGGACCCCGGTCAACTATCCCGGCGCGGTGCGCGACCCCGACACCGGCGCCTGGATCTCCGATGCCGAGGTCGCCGAAACCAGCTTTACCGCCTTCGGTTCCACCGAGCACCCGGTCACCGCCCGCCTCATCGTGCGCCGCGTCAAAGACGCCCGCTACCCCGACACCCTGTTCCCGGTCTGGCGGTATCACCCGTTCTTCACCGACACCGAGGAACCCGTCGACGCCGCCGACATCACCCATCGCCGCCACGCCATCATCGAAACCGTGTTCGCCGACCTCATCGACGGACCCCTGGCCCACATGCCTTCGGGGTTGTTCGGGGCGAACTCGGCCTGGATCTTGTGCGCGGCGATCGCCCACAACCTGCTGCGCGCCGCCGGCGTCCTGGCCGGCGATGCCCACAAGGTAGCCCGCGGCGCCACCCTGCGCCGACGTATCATCACCATCCCAGCCCGACTGACCTGCCCGCAACGCCGACCCGTTCTGCACCTACCGGCGCACTGGCCATGGGCCCAACAGTGGCTCACCCTGTGGCGCAACATCATCGGCCACAGCCCACCGGCGATCGCCACCACCTGACCACCCGCCGAAAGGCCCGACCGCAGCACACAAGGAAAAGCTGGACAGACCAGCAGATACCCCCTGCTCACCACCGGCAAGTGCTCACCAAAGCTACCCCAGCCTCAGCTATAACAGCTCATCGGTGGATCGAGGCT
>NZ_JAIFZS010000131.1 GCF_019710635.1 Mycolicibacterium xanthum | reverse complement strand
GGCGGTGACCGGCTGATCGCCGCTGGTTGAGTTGAATGAGTGGGTGACGTTGGGACGGACGCCTGCTCAGGCGGATCTGCTGCGGTCGACGGCGAATTTCTGTGAGGGCCGGGTGGGTCCGGATTCGATTTATGGTGTGCTGCACCGGGAGTGTTTCAACCTCTTTCCCGACGAGATGTTCGCTGATCTGTTCACCGATGTCGGTCGGCGGTCGGTGCCGCCGATGATCGTGGCGGTGGTGATGGTGCTGCAGCGCATCGAGGGACTCTCGGATCGAGAGGCGGTGGATCGGTTCGCGTTCGACGCGCGCTGGAAGTACGCCGCTGGTGGGCTGGACTTCGACTATCCGGGATTCGTGCACACGGTGCTGGTGGACATGCGTGCCCGGCTGGCCCGCTCGGCTCGGCCGAACCGGATCTTCGAGGTGACGCTGGCGGCGGCCAAAGCGGCGGGGCTGGTAGGACGTAAGCGGGTGCTGGACTCAACCCCGCTGTATGACGCGGTGGCCACGATGGACACGGTTACCTTGATCCGCTCGGCGATCCGCGGGCTGTTGAAGGCAGCCGATAGCGCGCTTGAATGTGAGTTGCGGGGCCTGCTGAGCCGCGACGACGATTACACCGCGGCCGGCAAGCCGGTGTGCGACTACGACGATGCGGCTGCGCGGGAGGCGTTGGTGGATGCGCTGGCCTGCGACGCGATGGCGCTGGCGGCCGCGCTGCACGGGCGGGAGTTGGCCGTCGAGGTCGACACCGCGGCCCAGCTGGTGGCCACCGTGGTCGGCCAAGACCTCGACCGCGATAGCGACGGGGTGTTCCGCATCGCCCGCCGCATCGCCCGGGATCGGGTGATCTCCACCGTGGACCCCGACGCGCGGCACGGGCACAAGACCTCGGCGCGGGGATTCGACGGCTTCAAGGGTCACATCGCCATCGACCCGGATGCCGAGATCGTGACCGCCACCGAGGTCACCGCGGCCAACGCCGGCGACGTCGACCCGGCCACCGATCTGCTCGCCGAGGACCTGCCTGAGCCCGCCGACACCGGCGCGGGCCAGACCGGCGACGATGGCCCCAACCCCAACCCCGGCGCCAGCGGTGCGCCGGCATCCGAAGGCGCCCAACGCGGCCAGCACGCACCGGCGGTGTATGGCGATGCGGCCTACGGCGCGGGCAAGCTGCTGGCCGGGTTGGAAACCGCGGGCGCGCAGATCTTCACCAAGGTGCAGCCGCCGACCGCCCCGGGTGGGCGGTTCACCAAGGACCGCTTCAGCATCGATCTGGACGGCGGCACCATCACCTGTCCGAACGCGGTGACCGTAACGATCCGCCCGGCCACCGCCGGCGGCGGCAGCGCCGTGTTCGGTGCTGCGTGCGCGGCCTGCCCGCTGGCCACCCAGTGCACCGACTCCGCCGCCGGCCGCACCATCAAGATCAGCCGTTACGAGGCCGAACTGGCCCGCGCCCGCGCCGCTCAGGCCGACCCCGCCTGGGTCGCCGACTACCGGGCGACCCGCCCGAAAGTGGAACGCAAGATCGCTCACCTGATGCGCCGCCGCCACGGCGGGCGCCGCGCCCGTGTGCGTGGCACCACCAAGGTCGCCGCCGACTTCTCCCTGCTGGCCGCTGCGGTCAACCTGGCCCGTCTCGGTGCGCTCGGACTGCACCGAGCCACCAGCCAAGGTTGGCAGGTTGCGCCCGCATAACCACCGAAACACCTGCTGCACAGTGCATTCTGCAACGATCCTGATAATTCGGTCCGGCGAGCAGGCCCATCAACCCATTGAACCGTCCCAGGCCCACACCAGCCGTCACAGCAAGCTCAACCGCAAGAGCGGTTACCACCTACCCCACGAGACCCGTTCGACACCAGCCACCTAG